>DASVAT010000011.1:0-20950 GCA_036376215.1 Solirubrobacterales bacterium | reverse complement strand
CCTTCGTGAACTGCACGCTCAAGCGGAGCCCGGAGCGCAGCCACACCCAGGGGCTGGTCGACCTCAGCGCCGCCATCATGCGCAAGCACGGTGTCGCCGTCACCGAGCTGCGACTGATCGACCACGACGTCGCGACCGGCGTCTACCCGGACATGCGCGAGCACGGCTGGGAGACGGACGCGTGGCCCGAGCTGTACCCCGGGATCCTCGCCAGCGACATCCTGGTCGTGGCCGGACCGATCTGGCTGGGCGACAACTCCAGCATCACCAAGCAGCTGATCGAGCGGATCTACGCGCTGAGCGGGATGCTCAACGACAAGGGCCAGTACCTGTTCTACGGTCGCGTCGCGGGCTGCCTGATCACCGGCAACGAGGACGGCATCAAGCACTGCGCGCAGAACGTGCTCTACAGCCTCCAGCACGTCGGCTACACGATCCCGCCCAACGCCGACGCCGGCTGGATCGGCGAGGCCGGCCCCGGCCCCTCCTACTTGGACGAGGGCTCCGGCGGCCCCGACAACGACTTCACCAACCGCAACACGACGTTCGCCGCCTGGAACCTGATGCACATGGCGCGCATCCTCGAGGACGCCGGCGGCATCCCAGCTCACGGCAACCAGCCGAAGGAGTGGGAAGCGGGCTGCAACTTCGACTTCCCCAACCCCGAGCACCGGGTCTAGGGAGGGGGCTCGGGGCCATGGTGTGGACCGTGGCGCGGCGGCGGACGCTGGCGCTGGCTGCCCTCGCGGCGCTGGCGGTCGGGGCGTTTGCCTGCGGCGCCACGCTCGGGGACGGGGCCGAGCCGGCGCAGCCGAGCGTCGCCGAGACGCTGCCGGCGACCCAGCTGGCGGGCCAGCGGATCGTCGCCGGGCTCGGCGGCACCTCGATCCCGCCCCGGCTGCGCGAGGCGATCCGCACCGGGCGGATCGCCGGCGTCGTCCTCTTCGCCGGGAACTTCCCGACCCGCGCCGCCGGCCGGCGGCTGATCGCCCGCCTGCAGGCGATCCCGCGGCCGCCGAAGCTGCGCGACCCGCTGCTGGTGATGACCGACCAGGAGGGCGGCCTGGTGAAGCGCCTCCCGGGGGCGCCGACCGCCTCGGCGCGCGAGATGGGCGAGCGCGGCCCGGCCTTCAGCGCCCGCCAGGGCCGCCGCACCGCCGCCAACCTGCGCGACGTCGGCGTCAACGTCGACCTGGCGCCGGTCCTCGACGTGGGGCGGCCGGGAGGGGTGATCGCCGAGACCGACCGCAGCTTCGGCGCCAGCGCCGCCCGCGTCAGCGCCACCGCGATCCCGTTCGCCGAGGCGTTGCAGGCCGGTGGCGTCGTCGCCACCGGGAAGCACTTCCCGGGCTTCGGCGCGGCTCGCGAAAACACCGACTTCTCGGTCGAACGGATCGACCTCTCCCAGCGCGAGCTGCGGGCGGTCGACGAGAGGCCCTACGCGGCCTTCTCCGCGGCCGGCGGCAAGGTGGTGATGCTCAGCACGGCGATCTACCCGGCCTTTTCCGACGCTCCCGCCGCCTTCACCCGGGCGATCGCGACCGGCGAGCTGCGTGACCGGCTCGGCTTCGAGGGCGTGACCGTGACCGACGCGCTGGAAACGCCCGCGGTCGAGCACTTCGGCGGCACCGCGAGGGCCGCGGTGGCGGGCGCCCGGGCCGGCGCCGACATCCTCCTCTACGCCCGTCTCGGCCCGGCCGAACGCGCCTGGGAGGCGCTGGTCGCGAAGCTCCGCGCCGGAGGCCTCGACCGCCCCGAGTTCGAGGCGGCTGCGCAACGGACTCTCGACCTGCGCGCTGCGCTGGCGCCCTAGCTTCCCCCGCCGGGAACGTCCTCCCGCAGCGCGACCGGGTCGAAGATCCGCACCGTGTCGCGCCCGTCGTCCTTGGCCCCGTACATCGCCGCGTCGGCCTCGGAGACGACGGTGGCGACGCTGGTCCGCGGGTCGTCGCCGAACATCGTGACGCCGATGCTGACCGTGACCGGCCCAGCCCCGGTCTCGGAGCTGTGGTTGCGGACCTCGTCGGCGATCGCTTCGGCCGCCAGCCGCGCCTCCTCGCGGCTGCAGCGCGGCAGGATCACCGCGAACTCGTCGCCGCCGAGGCGAGCCAGCGAGTCGCTCTCGCGGGTCCGTCGCCGCAGCACCCCGGCGATCTCCTCGATCAGCCGGTCGCCGGCCGGGTGGCCCTGCGAGTCGTTCACCTGCTTGAAGTGGTCGAGGTCGAGTACCAGCAGGGCACCGCGCGAGCCGTCGCGCCGGCCGCGTGCCATCGCCGCCGCCAGGTCTTCCTCGAACCGGCGGCGGTTGCCGAGCCCGGTGAGCGAGTCCTGGCGCGCCTGGCGCTCCAGCTCCTGCATCCGTTCGGTCCGCCCCCAGGCGATGATCAGCGCGCCGAGCAGCGCCGCCAGCGAGATCCCCAGCACCGCCAGGGCGACCGGCAGGCTGAGGTTGGGGCCGCCGGGGTCCGCGACCGTCAGCGTCCAGGTGCGGTCGGCGATCTGCACCGGCGCCGAGGCGCCGTCGGAGAGCGGGCCGCCGGATCCGAACACGGTCTCGCCGCCCGCCCCCACCTGCACCCGGACCGAGGAATCGACGGCTTCGGCCGCGGTCCCGGCCAGGTCGCCGATTCGGAAGCTGCCGGCGGCGAACCCGACCAGGGCGCGGCGGCGCTCGGCGACGGTCCCGACCGGCGCTCCGTCCCGGTAGACGGCGCGGAAGACGTTGATTCCCCGGCCGCCGATCAGCAGCGGGATCACCGGGCTGGAGACGGCGACGCCGGTGTCCCGGGCGCGTTCGAGGTAGCCGGCCCGCTCCGGGTCCTGGCCGAGGTCGTAGCCCAGGGCGCGCCGCCGCTCTTCTCGCTCGGCGGCGACGTAGGTGATCGGGAAGTACTCGGAACGGGGTCGCGACCGCTCGAAGTCGAGGACGCCGACCCGTTCGAGGATCGGCAGGTCGTGGCTGCGCTCGAAGCGCTCGCGGCTGGCCGCCGTCACCCGTGGGATGAAGACCGCGCCGGACAACGCTCCCTGGCTGATCAGCGAGCGGCCGTAGACCTGGAACTCGTGGCGGCTGAGGTCGTCCTCGGCCTTGAAGAAGGCCGCGGCGCTGTCCAGCTGGTCGACCGAGAGCCCGGCCACCGCTTCCATCTGGTGAGCGGCGCGCGCCGCCTCCTCGCGCTGCATCTGGTCGAAGTCGCGATCGTCGTCGAGGTAGACGAGCGCTGCCGCCGCGACCGACCCGACCGCGACCAGGGTCACGGCGAGCATCCCCAGCCAGAATCGCCGCCTCAATCCGGCACCGCCGCCAGGGACTCCCAGAGGTAGAGCGAGGCGAGGCTGCGGTGCGGGCTCCAGCGCTCGCCGATCTCGACCGTCCGCGTCGGGGTCGGCATCTCCTCCAGCCCGTACTCGACCTGGATCGCTTTGCGGATCCCGAGGTCGCCGCCGGAGAGGACGTCGGGCCGCTGCAGGTGGAAGAGCAAGAACATCTCCGCCGTCCAGCGGCCGAGGCCGCGCACCGCGACGATCTCCTCGATCACCTCCTCGTCGCCGAGCTCCTCCAGCCGGTCGAGCTCCAGCTCGCCGCTGAGGACGTGGGCGGCGAGGTCGCGCACGTATTCGGTCTTGCGGCCGGAGAGGCCGCAGCCGCGCAGGTCTTCCTGGTCGGCCTCGAGCAGCTGCTCGGGCGTCGGCGTGGCGCCGCCGAAGAGGTCGACGACGCGCAGGTAGATCGTCCGCGCCGCTTTGGTCGAGAGCTGCTGGCCGACGATCGCCCGCAGCAGGGCGCCGTAGGCGTCGGGGGGACGCTCCTCTTTGCGCCGCTCGAGCCGGGTGGCGAGGTCGATCTCGCCGATCCGCTCGATCAGCGCCGCCATCGTCGGGTCGGAGGCGGCGAGCGCCTTGCGTGCCTTGGCGCTCACCGGCCCGACCACTGCGGCGGGCGCTTCTCGGCGAAGGCGCGGATCCCCTCGCGGAAGTCCTCGGAGGAGAAGCAGGATTCGCGCAGGGCGACGAGCCCGGCCTCCTGCTGGTCGGTCAGCTCCGGGTTCTCGTTCAGCAGGTCGATCGCGTGCTTGTTGCCGCGCGTCGAGAGCGGCGCGTTGGCGGCGACCGCCGCCGCCATGGCGACGCCTTCGTCCTCGAGCTCGGCGTCGCCGACCACCCAGTTGACGAGGCCGATCCGCTCGGCCCGCTCGGCGTCGACGTTCCGCCCGGTGAGGAAGAGCTCCTTCGTGTAGGGGAGGCCGATCGTGTCGAGGAACCTGCGCAGGCCGGTGTGGCCGTAGATCAGTCCCAGTTTGGCCGGCGGCATCCCCAGCTTCGCCCCAGCGGCACAGATCCGCAGGTCGCAGGTGATCGCCAGCTCGAGGCCGCCGCCGAGGCAGTGGCCGTTGATCGCGGCGAGAGTCGGCCAGGGATGGCGGGCGATCGCCTCGATCGCCGCGTGGAAGGGGTGGGCGACGAGCGCCTCGGCGTCGCGCTCGAAGCTCTCGTCGGGGATTCCGGCGATGTCGTAGCCGGCCGAGAAGAGCGGCGGTGCGCCGGTGATCAAGACGCAGCGGGTCTCGATCCCCCGGTCGAGCTGAGGCAGGGTCTCGGCGATCGCGTCGAGGATCTCGTGGTCGAGGGCGTTGCGGCGCTCGGGGTTGACGATCGTCAGCCGCGCGACCGCATCGGCCGGCCGGTCGAGGAGGAGCTTGCCGCCCGCGAGCCGCTCGTCCACGACTTCCTACTCCAGCACCACGAGGACGTCGCCTTCGCTGACGCTCTGGCCCTCCTCGCAGCGAATCTCCTTGACGACGCCGTCGTCCTCGGACTCGACCGGGATCTCCATCTTCATCGACTCCAGGATGACGACGGTGTCGCCGTCGGAGACCTGGTCGCCGACCGCGACCTCGATTTTCCAGACGTTGCCGGTGATGTGTGCCTCGATGTCTGCCATGGGCGGGGACAATAGCCCGACGATGGGACCCGATCAGGCGGCAGGGGGGGAGGAGGAGCTGGCGGCGATCGTCGCCGCCCGCAACGAGGCCGACCGGATCGGCGAGACGGTGCGCGCCCTGCGCGGCGCCTTCCCGGCGGCCAGGGTCTGGGTCGCCGACGACGCCTCCGAGGACGGGACCGCCGAGGCGGCGCTGGCGGCGGGCGCCGAGGTGGTCAGCCGCGGCAGGCCCCACGGCAAGGGGGCGAACGTCTCCGCCGCCGCCGAGGCGGCGCTCAGCGTCCCGAGCCCGCCGCGGCTCGTCCTCCTCTGCGACGGGGACCTGGGCGCCTCCGCGGCGCGGCTGGCGCCGCTGGTCGAGGCGGTGCGGCGGGGCGAGTGCGACCTCGCGGTCGCCGCCTTCAGCCGCCGGGCCGGGGGCGGCTTCGGCATCGCGCTGGGCTTCGCCCGCTGGGCGATCCGGCGGTGCTGCGGCCTGGAGACGGAAGCGCCGATCTCCGGCCAGCGGGCGATGCGGGCCCAGGTGCTGCGCGCGGTGCTTCCCCTCGCGCCCGCCTACGGGATGGAGATCGGGATGACCGTCGACGCGGTGCGGGCGGGTTACGCGCTACGCGAGTACGAGCTCGACCTCGAGCACCGGGCGACCGGCCGGAACTTCGCCGGGTTCCTCCACCGGGCACGGCAACTGCGGGACTTCGCTCGGGTTTACCGGTCACGGAGGACGCGGGCCGGCGGCTCGTAAGGTAGGGGAGATGTTGAAGGGCAAGAAGCGGCTTGCGGTGCTCACGGTGTTCGTCACCGCGCTGGTCTTCGGTGCGGCGCTGGCGAACGCCGAGCTGGTCGAGCGCGGCAACCTCTTCGTCAGGTTCCAGGGCGGCATCGCGCCGACCAAGCTGCCGCGGGATTCGAACGCGCCGATCTCGGTCCGGGTCGACGGCACCGTGCGGGTCCTCTCGGGGGACCGGCCGCCGGCGCTGCGCTTCATCTCGATCGCGATCAACCGCGGTGGCCGGATCGAAACCAAGGGGCTGCCGACCTGTCGCCGGGCGCAGATCGAGTCGGGTACCTCCGCCGCGGCGCTGCGGGCCTGCCGGGACGCCCTGGTCGGCACCGGCCGCTACCTCGCTGGGGTCGATTTTCCCGAACAGAGCAGCTTTCCCCTACAGGGGAGGATCCTGGCCTTCAACACGGTGAGCGACGGCGAGAGGGCGATCGTCGCCCACGTCTTCGGCAAGGACCCGTTCCCGAACAGCCGCACCTTCGTCTTCCGCATCCGCAAGACGAGCGGGACCTACGGGACGCTCCTGACCGCGGCCCTGCCGAAGGCGATCAACCGCAACGGCTACCTGAAGAGGATCGTGCTGAACCTCCGGCGCGACTACGTCTACAAGGGCCGCCGGCACAGCTACCTGACCGCGGCCTGCGGCGCCCCCGAGGGCCTGGCCATTGGCGTCTTCCCCTTCGTCCGGGTCGGGATGACCTTCGCCGACGGCCGTAAACTGGCCTCCACCTTGATCCGCACCTGCACCGTCCGTCCGTAGTCGCCCCAGCCACCCAGTGATCCTCGCGATCGACCAGGGGACGACGGGGACCACCTGCCTCGTCTTCGACCCCGAGGGGGAGGTCGCCGGCCGCGCCTACTCGGAGTTCCAGCAGTTCTTCCCCCAGCCCGGGTGGGTCGAGCACGACGCGAACGAGATCTGGGAGGTGACGCGGCGGGTCGCCGCCGAGGCGATCGCCGCGGCCGGGATCGAGGGCTCCGAGCTGGGGGCGATCGGGATCACCAACCAGCGTGAGACGGTCGTCGCCTGGGACCCGGTGAGCGGCGAGCCGGTCCACCGGGCGCTGGTCTGGCAGGACCGCCGTACCGCCGGCCGCTGCGACGAGCTGCGCGCGGCGGGCCACGAGCCGTTGGTCCGCGAGCGAACCGGGCTCACCATCGACCCCTACTTCTCGGGGACGAAGATCGAGTGGCTGCTGCGGAACGCCGAGGGGGCGGAGCGGGCCGTCTTCGGCACGATCGACTCCTGGCTCCTGTTCAAGCTCACCGGCCAGCACCTGACCGACTACACGAACGCCTCGCGGACGATGCTGTTCGACATCCGCAAGCTGGAGTGGGACGCGGAGATCTGCGACCTGTTCGGCGTCGACCCAGCGCGGCTGCCGCAGGCGCGGCCCTCCTCCTGCATCTTCGGCACGACGAGCGAGTTCGGCGGCGAGGCGCCGGTCGCGGGGGTGGCCGGTGACCAGCAGGCGGCGCTCTTCGGCCAGGCCTGCCACCACCCGGGGATGGCGAAGAACACCTACGGCACCGGCAGCTTCGTCCTGCTCAACAGCGGCCCCGAGCCGCCCTCGGTCCCCGACGGCCTGCTGGCGACGGTCGCCTGGGGCCTCGGCGATGAGGTCGCCTACGCGCTCGAGGCCTCGATCTTCGTCACCGGCGCCGCCGTGCAGTGGCTGCGCGACGGGCTCGGGATCATCGCCGAGGCGGGGGAGACCGAGGCGCTGGCCGCCTCGCTCGAGTCGAACGACGGCGTCTACTTCGTCCCCGCCCTGACCGGCCTCGGCTCGCCCTACTGGGACCCCTACGCGCGCGGGACGATCCTCGGCCTCACCCGCGGCAGCGGCCGCGCCCACCTGGCGCGAGCGGCGCTGGAGGCGATCGCCTACGAGACCGTCGACGCGGTCCGCGCCCAGGAGGCGGCCTGCGGCGAGCGGCTGGAGCTGCTGCGGGCCGACGGCGGGGCAACCGTAAATCGCTGGCTGATGCAGTTCCAGGCCGACGTCCTCGGTGTACCTGTCTCCGTGCCCGAGATCTCCGAGACGACCGCTCTCGGAGCCGCCTACCTGGCCGGCGTCGCGACCGGCGCCTGGACGGTCGAGCGGGTGGCGGAGATGTGGCGCGAGGCGGACCGCTACGAGCCGCGGATGGAGGCCTCGCGGCGCGAGGAGCTGCTGGCCGACTGGGGCCGGGCGCTGGAGAGGTCGCGCGAATGGGCGAGATGAAGCCGCAGGTCTACAAGGACCCCCGCCCCGCCGAGTACTTCGACCAGTTCCACGTCGCCGCCCGCAAGGGGGTGGGGTGGACCTACACCCTGGCCCGCATCGTCCTCACCCTGCCGACGCTGCTGCTCTGGCGGGTGCGGCAGATCGGGGTGGAGAACGTGCCGAAGGAGGGCCCCCTGGTCCTCGCCCCGAACCACTTCAGCCAGATGGACCACTTCTTCGTCGGCGTCTACCTGCGCCGGAAGATCCGCTTCATGGCCAAATCCCAGCTCTTCGGCCCCCCGGTCCTCACCTACGTCTACAAGCACGGCGGCGTCTTCCCGGTCCGCCGCGGCCACCACGACGAGGAGGCCTTCGAGACCGTCCGCCAGCTGATCGCCCAGGGCGAAATGCTCCTCGTCTACGCCGAGGGCGGCCGCATGCGCTCCCAGCACCTCGGCGAGCCGAAACCCGGCATCGGCCGCATCGCCCTCGAATCCGGCGCCCCCATCGTCCCGGTGGCGATCAAGGGCTCCGAGCGCGCCCGCCAGTGGAAACGCTTCCGCTTCCCCAAGGTCACCGTCCAGTTCGGCGAGCCGCTGACCTTCCCGGTGGAGGACGCACCCCACCGCGAGCGACAGATGGAGGTCGCGACCGAGGTCTTCGCCCGGGTGCGGGAGATGTACGAGGCTCCCCCTACTCGTAGCGCTTCTCGATCCGGGCGTAGAAGTCCGGATCGTGACCGGGCGTGATCACCGCGTCGGGGAACTGAGAGCGGAAGAGGCGCAGCTCCTGCAGGGAGCGGCGGTAGTTGTGGGCGTCGGCGGGGCGCGGCGCTTCCGGGACCGATTTGTCGAGCTGGCCGAGCAGGTACATCGCGTCGCCGCCGATCACGAAGTCGTGCTCGGCGAGGTGGGCGATCACCGACATGTGGCCGGCGCTGTGGCCCGGCGTGTAGGCGAGGCGGATCGAGCCGTCGCCGAAGAGGTCGAAGGTGCGGCCGAAGCTGGCGTATGAGTCGACGCTGTCACGATCGAAGTCGACGGTGCGGTACTCGAAGGCGTAGTCGAAGTGGGCGCGGCGGTAGCCGTTCAGCAGGGGGCTGGAACCGTGCGCGGCGGCCTGCCACTCGGTCTCGGAGACGACGAAGGTCGAGTTGGGGAACTCGGAGATCGCCGAGGTGTGGTCGAGGTGCAGATGGGTCATCACCACGATCGGGATCTCGCCCGGGTCGAGGCCGAGCTTGCGCAGCTGCGAGGGGACGTCTTCCCCGGCGGCGAGCGTCGGCTTGCCCGAACGGGTCGCGAGCGTGCCGAAGTTCTCCTTTGGGTCGGTGGCGATCGAGGGGTGCAGGCCGGTGTCGACGAGGATCGCGCCGGCGCTCGGGTGGCGGATCAGGAAGGCCGGGACCGGCACCACGTTCTCCTTCGACCCGAGCAGCAGCGCCTTCGCCAGCTTGGCGGTGACGAAACGGCCGCCTGGGCGGACCATCATCTCGCGCGCGAAGTCGACGCGGCCGGCGATCAGCGGTTCGACCGCGACCGTGGCCCCCCGGGTGCCGCCGGCGAGCGGTTCGTGCAGGGGATGCGGTTCGACGCTGACGCCCATGACCAAGGCAATTTACGCGGGTCCGCTTGTCTATAGGCTGCGCCGTCGATGGCTGAAAGCGACCGTTCGCGGATCTTCAGAGACGGTTTGCTCGAGGGGCAGGTCTGCGCCGTCTCCGGCGCCGGCAGCGGCCTCGGGCGCGAGACGGCGCTGGAGCTGGCGCGCCTCGGGGCGACCGTCGTCGCCTGCGGCCGGCGCGAGGAGCCGCTGGCGGAGACCGCCGAGCTCGCCGCCGGGCTGCCGGGATCCTTCGAGCACGAGTGCCTCGACATCCGCGAGGAGGAGCCGGTCGGCCGCTTCTTCGACGGCCTGCTCGAGCGCCACGGCCGGCTCGACGTCCTCGTCAACAACGCCGGCGGCCAGTTCCTCAGCCCGGCCGAGGCGATCAGCCCGAAAGGGTTCAAGACGGTGATCGACCTCAACGTCCTCGGCACCTGGCTGATGACCCACGCCGCCGCGACCAGGGCCTTCATCCCGCAGGGCGAGGGCAAGGTGCTGAGCGTCACCCTCTCGCCCCACAACGGGATGCCGGGGATGGTTCACTCCGGCGCCGCCCGCGCCGCGGTCGAGAACATGATGCGGACGCTGGCGGTCGAGTGGGCGCGGTTCGGGATCAAGACCTGCGCCCTCGCCGCCGGCCAGTTCGCCACCGAGACGCTGCTGACCAAGTATCCGCAGGTGGTGGTCGACAACCTCGAGCGCTCGATCCCGATCGGCCGCGCCGGGCGGCCGGAGGAGATGGCCTGGCTGGTCGCCTACCTCGCCTCGCCGGCGGGCGACTTCTACTCCGGCACGACGATCACCCTCGACGGCGCCCGCGACAACTGGGCCGGCCCCTGGCCGCCGGCGGCGATCACGACGGAGAGCGGCGACCCGGTCGCCGAGGAGCGCCGCTCGCCATAGCCCCGCTCATTCCAGTTCTTGTGGCGCTGCGACGGCGACCCACCATTTGCCGGCCTCCTTTTCCATCAGCACCGCCCAGTTGTTGCCGTCGTTGCCGTGGTAGAGCGCGATTCCCTGCCCGCCGGCGACCCTGAATCTGTCAATCGGCCCCGACAGAGTGTTCTTGTAGTCGCCAGAGGCGGCGATCCCAAAGAAGGCGAGAGCCTGGGGGCAGTTCTGAACTTCGCCATTCGACACCTGCGTCGCGTCTTCCGCGACCAGGGCATGGCGATACCTGCGGGAGAAGTAGCTGCAGTCGGCCGCCCAATCTGTGGAGGCTCGGGCCCGCATCCAACCTTCGATTATCCGCGAGGCTCGGGCCCGTTCGGCTCTCGAGGCCTCGTGGCCGAAAACCGCCTGCGTGTTCCCTCCGTTCGGCCCCCGGAAATTTCCGGCCTCCTTCGACAGGTCGGTCGTGGGGGCGCTCTCCTTGGTCGTGGTGTCGGGCGCACCCGTCGATTCGCCACCGTCACCCCCGCACCCGCAGGCGAAGACGAGCAGGACAACCACCGCGAGCCTCCCGCTCCCTCTCATGGCAGCGGACTATAGAACAGACTTTCCGAGTAATCGGAGAACCGCGTCGGCTAGCGCGGCTCGAGCACTACGAGCGGGATCTCGCGGCCCTTGCTGCGGGCGGCGTAGTCTTCATAGCCGGGGTATCCCGCGACGGCCAGTGGCCAGAGGTGACCCCGCTCCTCCGGCTTCGCCAGCCGTGCATGCACAGGGATGTGGTCTCCCATCACCTGCACGGTGGTGTCGGGGTTGGCCATCAGGTTGTGGTACCAGGCCGGGTGCTTCGGGTAGCCGCCTTTGGAGGCGACGATCACCAGGTCCTCGCCGTCGCGCACGTAGAGCAGTGGGGAGGTCCGCCTGATGCCGCTCTTGGCGCC
This sequence comes from Solirubrobacterales bacterium, assembly GCA_036376215.1. Taxonomy (GTDB): domain Bacteria; phylum Actinomycetota; class Thermoleophilia; order Solirubrobacterales; family 70-9; genus VAYN01. Next base: position 9,583 of record DASVAT010000011.1, on the reverse strand, counting down.
GACGTGGTCGAGCAGGAGCATCTTGCCCGGCACGCCGGGGATGGTGTGGCCGAGGCGCCCACCCGTCCTCTTGTAGAGGAACGTGTGGGCGCCCATGAAGCGGCGCGTGAGGGGCCAGACGTGGTCCCCCACGTCGAGGTAGCGCGGCGTGCGCCGCGAACCCTGCTCTGAGGCCTCGGGGCTCAGGTGTACATCCCCCCGAACATGCCGCCGGTCACGTTCAGCACCTGGCCGTGCATGTAGTTGGCGAGCGGCGAGCTGAGGAAGAGGACCGGGCCGGAGGCCTCCTCCGGGGTCGCCGGGCGGCCGAGCGGGATGATCGCGGAGGCCATCGCCCGCATCTGCTCGGGGATGCCGAGCTCGATCTTCTCGCCGGTCGGCGAGGTCATCTCTTCGCCGGCCTCCTTGGCTGCCGTGAGGCGGGTTTCGACGAAGCCGAAGGCGACGGCGTTGACGTTGATCTTGAACTGGCCCCACTCCTTGGCCAGCGTTTTCGTCAGGCCGACAACGCCCATCTTCGCCGCCGAGTAGTTGACCTGGCCGGCGTTGCCCATCATCCCCGAGGTCGAGGAGACGTTGACGATCTTGCGGAAGACCTCTTTGCCCTCGTTGCGCTCGGCCTTCGCCGCCTCGCGCCAGGCCGGGGCGAGCGCCCGGGCGACCCGGAAGGGGACGATCGTGTGGATGTCGAGCATCGCCTGGAACTGCTGGTCGCTCATCTTGTGGGCGACGCCGTCCCAGGTGTAGCCGGCGTTGTTGATCGCGATGTCGACCGTGCCGAAGGCGTCGGTGGCGGCCTTGACCAGCTCGTCGGCGGCGCCCTCCTTGGTCAGGTCGCCGGCGTAGACGGCGGTCTCGCCGTCGATCTCGCTCGCGGTCTGCTGCGCGACGTCGGGGTCGAGGTCGTTGATCAGCACCTTCGCGCCCTCGGCGACGAACAGCTCCGCGGTGGCGCGTCCGATGCCCCGCGCCGAACCGGTGACGATCGCGGCTTTCCCGTCCAGAAGTCCCATTACTCCGTCTCTCCTTCGCTCGATGAAAAGTCGGCGGGAGGGTATCGGGATCGAAGCCGACTGGTTGACTGGCCAGTCGGTCGCGGGGGGCGGACGCTCAGCCGAGCCGCACGCCGCCGTCCTCGGCCACGGTCCAGTGCGGGTTGTGGGCGATCTCCCAGGGGTGGCCGTCCGGATCGACGAAGACGCCGCTGTAGCCGCCCCAGAAGGTTCCCGCCGGCTCGCGGCCGATCGTGGCGCCGGCGGCACGCGCCTCCTCGATCGCCTCGTCGACCTCCCTCGGGGAGGCGAAGTTGAGCGCGAGGGTGGTGCCGCCCTGCGGCGGGAGCGGGCGATGTGATCAGGCTGACGCGCTGCTTCACGCCTGCGACGGTAGCGCCTAAAGGCGGGGGCGTTTGTTAGCCGATGCACATGTTTAAGATGCCGCGGATGCCAATTCCCCATGGCCGCAAGCTCGTGGTCGGCTTGCTCCTGGTGGTCGCCGTCGCAGTCCTGGTGATCCCCAGCGCCGCCACGCCCGCTCGCAAGATCGTCATCTACGGCGCCAACTCGGGGTCGACCCTGACTCTGACCAAGAAGCATCACGGCCGGATCATCGTCGTCAAGGGCAGGATGGCCCACCAGCGCCCGCGCGGCTGCCACTTCACCAGGGGTCGTCGCAAGGCCATCTGCCGCACTCGGGGCGTTCACCGGATCGAACTCCAGATGGGCCGCCGCGGCGACATGGTCCGGGTCAAGGAGAAGATGCCCTTCCCGCTGGTCGTCTACCTTGGTCCCGGCTCCGACAAGTTCATCGGCAACGCCGAGCGTGACTTCTGCTTCCCCGGTGGCGCCCGCCGCAACCGCTGCATCGGGCGGGGCAACAACGACGTCTGCATCACCGGCAACCGCAACAGCGACTGCGTCGGCGGCGGCGGCAACGACTACTGCCGCCACGGCCGCGGCAGTGACGGCTGCTGGGGAGGCCGCGGCCAGGACATCTGCATCATGGGCCCAGGTCAAGACGGCTGCCACGGCGGCCCCGGCCGCGACCGCCTCTACGGGGGCCGCGGAGCCGATCAGCTCTACGGCGGCGCCGGCTTCGACTACTGCAACGGCCAGCGCGCGTGGGGTAAGTCCCACCGCTGCGAGGCCGGGCCTCGGCGCTGATCGCTCTCGAGTAAGTCGAGCATTCAAATTCCGCTATAGAGTGGGCGGAATGAGGAACCGGTGGACGGTGTTCGCGGCTGCGGCGTGTGGTGTCATGGCCTTCCTGACTCCTGCCGCGACGCCCACCAGCTCGGCTGCCGAAACCTCCCTGCGCTGCCAGGCCCGGACCTGTCCCTATGGGCTGTCGGCCGGGGCCTTCGAGCTCGAGTTCGGGCAGGACTCGATCAGGTGCCAAGGGGCCCAGGGGGCGGGGCGCTTCACCTCGTCCACTGCATCGCAGCTGCGGTTGAGATGGCGCAACTGCAGGGAGCAGACCACGCCGTTCGCATTCACCTGCGTGGACATGCAGGGGTCGAGTCCGCGGGTGCAGCCGAGGAGACTGACGGCGACCCTGGCGTCGGAAGGGGAGTCAGGATTGGAGATCGCCAACTTCAAAGTGTCGCTCGCCTGTGGCGGTGGCATCCGGTCGATCATCGAAGGATTCGTGTATCTCCAGATCGATTCAGGGGCCTGCGGCGAGTCGAGGAGGGCCTACCGCGTGCCGGCGGAATTCATCGGCCACGGCGGGCGGAGCATCGACACCTTTTTCGACGTCTCGGTCGACGGAGGCGACCTCGGGGAGTACCGGTTCGATGATCCGTGGCTACTGACTTTTCCGTACAAGGCGTCTATTGCCTGCTAACGCCCGGGTGGACCTCCTGGGCTTGCCAAATTACGCGCCCGAAAATCTGCCTAACTTGAACTTGCAGGGCTTTTCAGACAGGCAGTGCCGAGTCTACGGTGACCTGCGAGCGCCCCTCTGAGCGGGCCGTTGACCGCCTCCCAAGCGAGTCATATACCTATCTCTCTATTGGTACGCCGCTGTGCGGGCAGGTCCGCCTGTCTTTGCGCGGCGTTGACAGGGATTAGGGACTCAAAGGAGAGAGCCACGTGAGCAGTCATGAGACGGCATTCGCCGTATCACCCAAACGACCGTATCTACACAAATCCGGCCTCCGCCTGGCCATGCTGATGGCGATGGCGGCGACGGCCATCCTGCTTCTGCCCGCAGCGCATGCGGCAGCCGCCAACACCTTCAAACTCAACATCCTCGGCACCGGCAGCGGGGAAGTCAAATCAGGCTTCCCCGCCACGGGCACGCCGGCAATCGCCTGTAGCTACACCGCACCCGGTCCGGCCACCGGCACCTGCTCCAACCAGATGGACTCCGTCGCCGGCCCGCCTTTCGAACTTGCCGGAAAAGTCGGAATCGGTCTTTCCGCGATTCCCGTCGCCGGTTCGATCCTCGACCACTGGACGGTAATCCAAGGCGAAAAATTCACCCCCTGCGGACCCAGCGAATCATCTGGTGAAGAAGTCAAATGCTTCCTCATCACCGATGAAGGCGAAGATGCTGAAGCAAATGCCGTCTTCTGTCCCGCCGCGGAACCCGGTTGTGCCGGCGTTCTCACCCTCTACGTCAACGGCCCAGAAGAAAGCGGCACGGTCACCTCGAGCCCGGCCGGCATCAATTGCGCTGCCGGTGAAGAATGCAGCGGCGAGTTCGTGGGCGACGTAACCCTCGAAGCGACCGCCAAAGCAGGCTACGTCGTCGCCGGCTGGATCGGCTGCAAACAGAATGGAGGCGACCCGACCAGCTGCACGGTCGAAATGGATGGCGCTCAGGATGTGACCGCCATCTTCCTCAAAGAAGGGACGCAGGGCCCGAAAGGGGACCCCGGGGACGACGGTAAAGACGGTAAAGACGGCGCCCCGGGTCCGGCTGGCCCCGCCGGTCCCGCCGGTGCCCAAGGCCCCGCTGGCGCTGCGGGACCGCAGGGTCCTCCCGGCCCCGCCGGCAAGGTCAAGGTGACCTGCAAGATGAAGGGCAAGACCAAGGTCAAGTGCACCGTCAAGAACCAGGCCAGCTCCAGCCGCCTGGCCTGGCGCCTGATGCACGGCGGTCACGCCGTCAGCCACGGCAAGACCGGTGCTGCTCGCCTACAGCAGGTAATCAACGGCCTGCCTGATGGGCACTATGTCCTGCAAGTGCAGGGCCAGCGAGCCACCAGGCTCTCGATCGGCTGAGCCCTCCCGCTCGCCGACGGCCGCCCCACTGCGGCGGCCGTCGGCGAGCCTTACCGGCGTGCTCTGGTCACACGGCGGCATCCTTAGTCGAGGTATTCGGTCGCGAACCGTCGTGCCGATCATTCGGGATGGCACGCATAACTGTGTGGCCACCTACATCAGATTCTGTTGACCAGTGCTCCGGCGGTCGGTGGCGGGTTCATCGCTGCCGGCCTGCGAGCAGAAAGGCAGAATCATGACTAAGAAGTTGATGCTCCTCGCGAGCGGGGCGCTCGCCGCGCTGGCGCTGGCGGCCCTGCCGGCCTTGGCAGCGGCGGGGGAACCCACCGCCGATTGCGAAAACGGTGCCGCAACCTGTATCGGCACCGTGGCGGGCGGTGCGCTCCAGATCAGGACCGACAATGGAGAAGGAATCACCTGCAGTTGCCGTCCATGGCAGCGCTTCCCTGACCAGCACAACGTCGACAGGCACCACGTCGCTGACGTACACAGGATGCGTGGAGACAATCACCGGGTTCAAATTCAGCTGCACCAACACCGGTGTCGCAGGCAAAATATCTACCGGCTCCATGGTGACGCATCTGATCTACCTCGAGCACGCTCCGAACACAACAACCGGCCTCAAAATCACACTGCCCGGCCACGGGACCGAAACCGGCGGCATCACATACACCTGTGCCGGTTTCGGCAAAAAAACAGTGACAGGATCGCTCATCGGGCACATCTCTAACCCGAGCTGCGGCACGTTCCAGGCATCCCACACAGCGGACTTCACCGAGTCGGCGACCGGTGTCCAGCGGTGGATGCATACGACAACAACAGGGTCGACGACAGACCTGATCCAGAACAGCGACGCTGGTGGCGCCTACACAACAATGTCGATAGTCGGCTCGACAGCGATCACCTGGACCGGGACCAAAGTCAACATCACATGCTGAGATAGGGCAGAAGCTACGGTTGCGGACAAAGGGCGGTCGAACCGTCCTTTGTCCACTCAGCCAGGTTCCACTCGATTTTTTCTCTCCGCACATCTTTGCGATGACATCTGCATGTCGAAGCGTTGAATGCAGGGGAATAATCGGGGGAAATGAAGGTTTTATCAGGCTTGAAGACACTTTAAACAGCGACCCTTGACTGATCAAAAGAGCTCCGGTTACCAATACGTGCGTAAGCAGGGATCGGCGACCCAGTTACGCGCGCTGGTCCTTAAACGGGCCCGGCTCGAGAGGCCCAGAGTCTCTGACCGGGACCAGATGAAAGGAAGATCATGAACAAGAAGTTGATGCTCCTCGCGACCGGGGTGCTCACCGCCCTTGCGTTCGCCGCCCTTCCGGCCGTGGCGTCGGCAGGGGAACCTGTTGCCCACTGTCAAAACGGAGCCGCGTCCTGTATCGGCGCCGTGACGGGCGGTGCAACCCAGCTCAGAGACGACGGTGGTCAGGGAATCACCTGTAGTTCCGTCCATGGCAAAGCTACCGTGACCAACGGTTCGGCAACAGGCTTCCTGGAATTGACGTTCACAGAATGCAAAGAGACAATCACCGGGTTTAAATTCAGCTGCACCAACACCGGTGTCGCAGGCAAAATAACTACCGGCTCCATGGTGACGCATCTGATCTACCTCCATCACCTTCCGAACACAACAACCGGCCTCAAAGTCACACTCCCCGGCCACGGGACCGGAACCGGAGGAGTGACATTCACCTGCGCCGGGTTCTCCAGAAAAACAGTGACAGGGTCGGTCATCGGGCACATCTCAAACCCGGAATGCAACACGTACCAGACATCCCACACAGCGGATTTCACCGAGACGTCACTTGGAAGCGGTATTCAGAAATACATGCAGACCACAACAACAGGAGAAAAAACAGACCTGATCTCGAACAACGATGCCGGCGGCACTTACACAACAGCGGCTCAGATCGGCTCGGGTGTGATCCACTGGGAAGGGACCAAAGTCAACATCACATGCTGAGGGCCTACCTCTAGCAGAAGGCGAGAGACGTACGCGACGGGGCCGCTTGCGGCCCCGTCGCTATGTCTGGGCAGCGCTCCTCTGGTAGGGCCCACCTAACTGCGAGCGTGAATTCTCGAGCTACCCCGATTTGCGGGCAAAATGGTGCGGACCACAAACCACCAGCGGAGCGATAGCGGTGGCGGAGCGAATTCAGGTTGATCCAAGGCGCCCCTCGAGGTAGATGTCTTCTCCGGGCGCAATGGCTGCGACCGATGGTTGGGCGGCTTGTAAACGGGGCAGCCCCGGATTGGGACTGGAGGGGATTGGGATGATGTCGGTTGGCCGTTGGTGCCTTGGGAAACTCGGCTTCTGCGGTGCCTTGGCAATATTCTTCATGGCGCTCTGCGCCCCCATGGCCGGCGCCGACGTGGATTTCGAATTCGAGAGGAGCTTCGGGCTCGACGGGACCGAGGCGACCGGGTTCGCCTCGGTCACCTCGGTCGGGGTCGACCAATCCGAAAAGCGGGTCTACGTCCTCGACCGCAAAGCCGACGCCCTCTACAAGTTCGATTTCGCCGGCAACCCGGTCGACTTCGGCGGCTCCAATCCGAATGTGTCAGGGAACAAACTGTCGGGGCTGTCGATCGCTGACATAAACCCCGGCGCTCGGCAGGTCGCGGTCGACCCCGCGACCCACACGATCTATCTGCCCGGGAAAGACGATGCTTTTGAATTCGGCGGTACCGTCCTGCAGGCGTTCCACGCAAATGGCGACCCCTCGAACTTCACGGCGGGGCCGAAACCGGGGACCAATGAGATCCCCGGATTCCACGGGCTCCAAGGACTCGCTGTCGACGGTGAGGGAAATCTATATCCGGTCGAGAACGGCGATCCAACGAAAGGGGCCGAAGGCCGCTCCAGCGTCTACAGGCCGAGCGGAGCCCTGCTCGTACCGGGTCCCGATGTCATCGGGGGCAGCAACGCCGCAGTCGACTCCGACGGCACCCTCTACATCCAGCGGGGCCTGAACAGCGGAACCGGCCGCTACGTCCCCTCCGAGTACCCGGTCACGCCCGAGACCACCTACTCGCTGCAGGGAGGGGTGGCTGACAAACCGGCCTGGTCCCTGGCCGTCGATCCGACCTTCGACCAGCTGCTCGTCGGCGAGGAATTTGTGGAAGCGGGCAAAACGGTCGCCCGGGTATCGGTGTTCGATCAGGACGGCACGCTGGAAGGATCGTTCGGCGAGGGCGAACTGGCCAAGCCCTATGGCATCGCCGCCGGGACCGAAGGCGATGCGACGAAAGCCTTCGTCGCCAACAACCCCGAAGGCGGCCCCGCCCAGGTGCGGATCTTCAAAGAAGTGCTTATCGTCGATCCCCCCACGATCGAATCGATCAGCGCCAACACCGTCACCGGCGACTCGGCGAAGCTCCGCGCCAAGATCAACCCCAACAACGCCGAGACCACCTATGTGTTCGAATACGGCCCCGAAGACTGCGCGGTGGCGGCGGTGCCGTGTGTGCAGGTCCCGATCGGCGGCGCCTCGATCGGCAAAGGCCGCAGAGGCGTGGTGATCGAGCAGGCCCTCGTCGGGCTCGAGCCCGAGAGCGTCTACCACTACCGGGTGGTGGCGACGAACGTCAAAGGCCCCGTGGCAAGCCCCGACAAGACCTTCACCACGCAGGGCTCGGGCCTCGGCTTCGGCCTCGGCGACGGGCGGGTCTGGGAGATGGTCTCGCCCCAGAACAAGTTCGGCGGCACCCTGTTCGTCTCCGAGCAGGTGGTCATTCAAGCCTCCGAGTCCGGCGACCGCCTCGCCTACGCGAGCCGCGGCTCGATCGTCGGGGAGCCCGCCGGCGGGCGGCTGCCCGAACCCGCCACGGTTCTCTCGGACCGGCTGGAGAGCGGCGAGTGGCTGACCCGGGACCTGACCCCGCCCCACACCCTCGCCACCCAGTTGCGGCCCAACGCCGAATTCAACCTCTTCTCCCCGGACCTGCGGCGGGCCGAGATGGAGCCGGTCGACGCGACCCCGCACTCGCCGGAGGCAACCGAACAGACGCCGTACCTGTGGGACGACGGGACCCCGCCGCTCTTCACCCCGATGCTGACCGCGGCCAACGTCCCGCCCGGGACCGAATTCGGGCAGGGGCCGGACGAATTCAGGAACCCGGTGCGGATCGAGGGGGCGACCCCGGACCTCGAGAGCGTGGTTGTTCGCTCCGTGAAAGTCCCGCTCACCGAAGACGGGTCACCGGGTCTCTACCTCTGGGAGGACGGAGTCCTCGAGTTCATCAGCGAGCTGCCCGCCTCCGAAGGCGGAGCCGACGTGGCGGGCGCGATGGGTTCGAGCGGCGGCTCGGTCCGCCACGCGATCTCCAACGACGGCTCGCGGGTCTTCTGGGCCCCCGGCTCCTACGACACCGCCGGCATCAAACTGCCCGCCCTCTACCTCTGGGACCGGGAAGCGGGGGAGTCGGTGCGCCTGGACGTCAAACAGCCCGGCGCCAGCGGCACCGGCGCCAAACTGCCGGCCTTCAACGCGGCAAGCGCGGACGGGCGGGTGGCCTTCTTCACCGACTCCCAGCGGCTGAGCAAAGACGCGAGCCCCGCCGGCAGAGACCTCTACCGCTGCGAGGTCGGCCCGGTCGAAGGCGGCCTCGGCTGCGCCACGCTGACCGACATAAGCGCCCCGATCAAAGGCTCGGGGGAAAGCGCGGAAGTGCTCGACCAGGTGCCGGCGATAAGCGAGGACGGCACGCGCCTCTACTTCGTCGCCCGCGGGGTGCTCGATCAAGAACCGAACGACCAGGGCCAGACCGCGCAGAAAGGCGCCCCCAACCTCTACCTCTTCGAAGAGGGTCAGGGGGTGCGGTTCGTCGCAGCGCTCGCCGAGGAGGACTTCCCGGTCTGGGGAGGCGCGCCGACTCAGATACTCGGCCTCGCGGTGCGGATCAGCGCCGCCGCCTCGCCGAGCGGCCGCTTCCTCGCCTTCACCTCCGAGGAAGCCCTGACCGGCTACGACAACGAGAGCCCCGGCGGCGCTCCCAACACCGAGGCCTACCTCTACGACGCCGAGGCCGGCGGCGGGCAGCTCGCCTGCATCTCCTGCAACCCGACGGGCGGCTCGGCGGTGGGGGAGCTGCTGCCGAAAAGCGCCCCGCAGCTCTTCCCGCCCGACCCCGGCGGCCTGTGGGCCGGCAGGGCGGTGGCGGCGACCCTGCCGCAGGCAACCCACACCGAACCCGAAGAAGGCCGCTCGCTCTACCGCCCGCGCTCGGTCCTCGACAACGGCCGCGCCTACTTCAACTCGGTCGACCCCCTGGTGCCCGCCGACTCCAACGGCAACTGGGACGTCTACCAGTACCAGCCGCTCGGGGTGGGCACCTGCAGC
>DASVAT010000005.1:0-361440 GCA_036376215.1 Solirubrobacterales bacterium | reverse complement strand
GTGCGGCTGGCGAGTGCCGGACCAAGCGGGGGTAGGACGCAGGGAGGCCGAATGGCAGCGCCATTTGGCCGACTGAGGACGACGCCCCGCGCAGTGTGTCCGGCGCCGCCAGACGTGCGCGGGGGTTTCGCCAATCCCTCCCTAGCCGCCGAGCGCCTCGCGCAGCTTCGCAACCTCGGCCCGCAGGTCGAGCAGCTCGCGCTCCAGCCGCTCGAGCCGGTCGTCGTCGGCGGCGACAGTTGGGGAGAGAAGGGCGGCTGCGGTCTCCTCGGCCTCCTCCTGGATCTCGCCAACACCGCCGAGCACCTGCTCGTAGCGCTCCTCCTTCTGGCCGGGGCGGCGCGGGTGGCGGACGACCATCTCGCGCTCGACGAGCCGCTCCAGAGCCTCCTGCACCTCTGGCAGCCCGGCGAAGGCGTGGAGCCGATCGCTGCGCTGCTTCAGCTCTCCCGGCGTCTGCGCTCCCCGCAGCATCAGCACCGCGAGCAGGGCCAGCTCGGCGTCGTCCACCCCCAGCGCCTCGGGCAGCAGGTGCCGATACTTGCGGGCGCGGCTGCCGGCGCCGCTGGCGAGCCTGGTCCAGCCACGCTGGGCGAGCCGGCGAAGCGCGGCGGCAACCGTCTCCTCGTCGTAGGCGACGACCGGGTCGCGGTTGGTCGACTGGTTGCAGGCGAGCCGCAGAGCGTTGAGCGAGAGCGGGTAGGAGTCGGGCGTCGTCCGCTGCTTCTCGACCAGGCAGCCGACGACGCGGATCTCGACCCCGTCCGGCTCCATCAGCGGCGGTCGGGGCGCTCCGGGTAGATCTCGTCGATCGTCAGCAGCGCTCGGTAGGGAGCTTCGGCGGCAGCTTCGATCCGCTCTCCGCCGCCGGCGAGCCGGTCGACGACGGCGACGACCCCGGCAACCTCGAGCCCCTCCTCGCGCACCCGCCCGATCGCATCGGCGGTCGAGCCGCCGGTGGTCACCGTGTCCTCGACGACGAGGCAGCGAGCCCCGGCCTCGACCGGCCCCTCGACCCACCGCTGCAACCCATGCTCCTTGCGCGACCCCCGCACGAAGAAGGCAACGAGGTCCCGCCCCTCGGGCACCGCAATCGCCGCACAGGCCGGCGGAATCGCCGCCGTTGCCGGACCGCCAACTGCTTCCGCGCCCCGCGTCGTCGCCTCGGCCGCAATCAGCTCCCCCGCGGCCCTGAACCCCGCGGGCCGCATCAAAGCCCGCCGCGCATCGACGTAGTACTGGGCCACGGCCCCGCTGGCCAAAGTCACTTCCCCGAGGATCAGCGAATGCTCTTTCAGCTCCGAGAGCAGCGTGTCCTTGGCGGCCGCCAGATCGGCACTCACCAGATGAAGATGTCCTCGCCGAAGAAGATCCGCTCGTAGATCTCGGGCTGGTCGGCGATGAAGGTCCGCAGGCAGCCGTGGCTGGCGGGGTAGTCCGGCACCGATTCGTAGCCGTGTACCGCGTAGCCGCCGTAGAAGTAGAACGAGTAATACATCCCGTGCGAGTTGTAGCCCGGTTCCTGGCGGATGAACTCGAAGTGGCCGGTGACCGTCGGGGTCGAGGACTTGCCGGAGGAGATCGGGTAGATCGCGAACGGCTTGCCGCCCTTGGCGAAGACGAGGACCTGCTTGGAGAGCGGCGTCTCGACGTGCTCGCCGGCCCCCGGGTGGCGGACGGTGTAGCCGCCCTTGCCGCCGAAGGCCTTCTTCACCAGGCCAGCGCCAGCGCGCATGCTGCGGCTCATGCCGTTGACTTTGCGGTAGGCGAGGACGCCGCGGGCGGTCTTGCCGCCGAAGCAGCGGCCGTCGTTGGCGATGTAGCCCATCCTCCTCATCGCCTTCTTGAAGCCGACGACGACGTCGCCGCACTGGCCCTGGTGCAGGGCCGGGAAGCTCACCTTCCAGGCCTTGCGTACGGTGCTGTCGGCGCCGAGTTCGGGAGTCGCCACGTGCTTGGCGGCGACGGCGTACTTGCCGTCCTCGCGCACCTCGATGCTGGTCTCGAAGACGCCCTTGCCACCGGACTTGCGCACCGGGAGGTTGCGGGCGAAGAGGATCTTCCCGTCGAGGTAGAAGGTGACCTTGACCTTCGCGCCGGCGGCGAAGGGCGAGAGGGTGCCGCGGACGGGAACCGTCTGCATGATCTCGGCCCGGCCCTTCTTCAGGTTCCCGACCTCGACCTTCACCGTCGCCGCCGGCGTCGGAGCCGGGGTCGGTGCAGGCTTCGGCTTTGGGGCGGCCGCTGCGGTCGTCGGCAGCGCCAGGGCGCAGGCGATCGCGAGGAGGGACGAGAGGCGCCGATTCACCCGCGGAATCCTACTGAGCGAGGAGGGCGACAGAGTTGTTCAAAGCGTGCAGCAGCATCCCCGGCACGGTCGAGCCGGTCTGCTCGTAGAGGAGGCAGAGAACGAAGCCGAAGGCGATCAGCGGCGGCACCGCGCTGATGCCGGTGGTGACATGGAGAAGGCCGAAGATCGTCCCGGCGACGAGCGCCGCCGGCAGCCGTGGCAGCCGCTCGCGCAGCCCTCCGAAGAGCATCCCGCGAAAGCAGATCTCCTCGGCGATCGCGGCGCCGAAGACGATCAGCAGAACCTGGACCGGGACGGGCCCGAAGCTTTCCGCGATGTCCTCCTGTTCGGGTTCGACGATCAACGCCGTGTAAGCCATCACGAAGACCAGGTAGGCGCCGACGGCCGCCGCCATCCACTTCAGCGCCGAGAGTCGGAAGGGCCGCACCCCGAGCCGTCGCAAGCACTCCCCCAGCGAGTGCGCGCCGCGGGAGTGGGCGACCGCGAGCGGCACCAGGAGAAGGCCGAGGACGGTCCCCAGCTGCAGGAGGACGTTCCCGGTGGTGGTCAAATCGCCATCGCCCTCGGTGAAGGCAAGGGCGGGCAGGCCGAGCAGGAGGCCGACGACGATCGCCAACAGGAAGCCGAGCAGCGCTCCCGACGGGCCCCAGTTGGACGGCGGGAAATCGCGCTCCGCCGTCGCGGCGACAGGCGCGGTGGCTAGGTTGCCCTCCATGTCGCCCGCAGTCTCACAGGTCTCGCGCTCGACCCGGACGCGCCTGCGGATCCTCCGGCGCCTCGCCTTCCTCGCCGTCCTGCTCGTGGTCGCGATGCTGGCGCTCAGTCAATTCACCGAGCTGAAGGAGCTGGCAACCGGCGTCCTCGCCTCCACCGCCCTCGTCGTCGCGGTCGTCGGTTTCGCCGCCCAGCGGACGCTCGCGAACATGATCGCCGGGATCCAGATCGCCATCTCCCAGCCGATCCGGATCGGCGACCGGATCAGCTTCGACGAGCGCGAGGGCCGGGTCACCGACATCACCCTCTCCTACACCTACGTCGACCCCGGCGACGGCAGCTCCGTGGTGATCCCCAACCAGCTTCTCACCGAAGGGATCGTCCACAACCACTCGACCGAAGACACCATCGCCTGACGGCGGTCGACGCGAAGTACCCTCTGCTCGATGACGCAGCGCACTCGGCGACGTCAGCGCCGGCATGGGGGGATCGGCGCGAAGCTCCTGGTCGTCTTCGGCGGCGTTTTCGCCCTGCTCGCGATCGCGGTGATCGCCGTCACCTCTTGGGTCCTCGACGTCGCCGCCGACGCGCCCTCGCTCGCCACCTGCAAGCCGATCGACAGGGGCGGCAACACCGTCGTCTACGCCGCCGACGGCTCGAAGCTGGGGACGGTGGCCTCGCCGCAGGCCAGCGCGCTGGTCTCGATCAACCGCGTTCCAAAGAGCCTTCAGCTGGCGACGGTGGCGATCGAGGACCAGCGCTTCTACCAGCACGACGGGCTCGACTACGAGGGGATCCTGCGAGCCGCGGTCAAGGACCTGGAAGCGGGCGAAGCGGTCGAGGGTGGCTCGACGATCACCCAGCAACTGGTCCGCAACCTCTGCATCGAGAACCCGAAGCGGAACCTCGAGCGCAAGATCGAAGAGGCGCAGCTGGCGATCGAGTACGCCGAACGGCACAGCCGCAGGGAAATCCTCGGCTCCTACCTGAACGTCGCCTCCTACGGGACGGTCGAAGGCACGACCGCGGTCGGGGTCGACGCCGCCTCGAAGATCTTCTTCTCCAAGCCAGTCTCGAAGCTGAAGCTGCCCGAAGCGGCGCTGCTGGCGGGCCTGCCGCAGGCGCCCTCCGAATACAACCCGCTGCTCAATCCAGCCGCCGCGAAAGCCCGCCGGAACCAGGTCCTGCACCAGATGGCCAAGCTCGGTTACATCAGCGAGGCGCGCGAGCGGGCGGTGAAGGCGAGTGGCCTGCGGGTGAACCTCGACGAGAGCTACTTCGAGCACCGCGAGCCCTACTTCTTCGACTACGTCGAAAGCAAGCTGATCGACGAGTACGGGGCGAACACCGTGCGCCGCGGCGGTCTCGAGGTCCACACGACGATCGAGCCCGAGCTGCAGGAAGTCGGCCTCGGAGCGATGCGCTCGGCACTGCCGTACTCGACCGACCCCTCCGCGGCGCTGGTCTCGATCGACCCCCGCAACGGCCACATCCGGGCGATGGTCTCGAGCTCCGACTACGAAACGAGCAAGTTCAACCTCGCCGCCCAGGGACACCGCCAGCCCGGCTCGACCTTCAAGACCTTCGTCCTGACGACGGCGATCCGCCAGGGCATCGACCCCTACTCGACCTACTACACCTCGAAACCGCTCGACCTCTACCTGCCGCAGTGGGGCCACTGGACGGTGCACACCGCCGACGAAGGCTATCTGGGGACCGTCAACCTCCAGCAGGCGACGGTCGCCTCCGACAACACCGTCTTCGCCCAGCTCGACCTCGACGTCGGCCCGGCGGCGGTGGCGGCGACCGCGCACCAGATGGGGATCGTCTCCCCCCTCGACGGGATCCCCGCCGAGGGGATCGGCGGCCTGCGGATCGGCGTCTCGCCGCTGGAGATGTCGAGTGCCTACGCGACCCTCGCCGACGGCGGCCAGCACCGCCAGCCGGTCGCCGTCGCCGAGGTCGTCTTTCCCAACGGCCACGTCGAGCACCCGGAAGCGTCGAAGCCACAGCAGGCGGTCTCGCCGGCGGCGGCCTGGGAGGTGACCCGGCTCCTGCACGACAACATCACCGAAGGAACCGGGACCGCCGCCTACACCGGCTGCGCCGGACAGGCAGGCAAGACCGGCACCACCGACGAATACACCGACGCCTGGTTCGCCGGCTACCAGCCCAACCTCGCGACGGTCGTCTGGGTCGGTTACCCGGAGTCGAACGACATCTCGATGTCCAGCGTGCACGGGCGGACCGTCTTCGGCGGCACCTTCCCGGCCGAAATCTGGCACTCGCTCTACACCGGCGCGGGGGTGCCCTGCGAAGAGTTCGAGGAACCGAGCCAGAAGATCAGCTGGGCCCCTTTCCACGGGCGCTACGCGCGATCGAGCCCGAGCGACGACGGCAGTCTGGACAGCGGCGGCAGCGATGCGGGGAGCGGCGAATCGCCGCCTCCCGGAAGCGCCGCGGTCGGCGGCTACGACCCGAACGCCTACGCACCGGGGGCGGGGCAGGAACCGTACCGGCCGCCTGCCCCCCCGGACGTCGGCGGCGGCGAGAACGCGGGCGGGTAGCCGCGATCGACCCGGGGCTCGCCTTCGCCCTGATGTGGGCCGGGTTCGCCGGCTACCTCGGGGTCCTCGCCCTGGCGCCGCGGCTCGGCGCGCCGATCGTCTGGGGCGCGATCCTCGTCCTCGTCACCGGCTTCGCCCTGGCCCCCGTCCTCCTCTCCCACGACGTCTACAGCTACGTCGACTACGCCCGCCTCGGGGTCCGCCACGGCCTCGACCCCTACGTCCAGCCGCCCCTGGCGGCACCCGCGGATCCCGCCTACGCCGATGTCACCTGGACCGAGGCGACCAGCGCCTACGGACCGCTCTTCACCCTGGCCACCTACCCGCTCGCCTGGCTCCCGGTCGGCGTCGCGGT
Organism: Solirubrobacterales bacterium; assembly: GCA_036376215.1. Classification (GTDB taxonomy): domain Bacteria; phylum Actinomycetota; class Thermoleophilia; order Solirubrobacterales; family 70-9; genus VAYN01. The sequence continues at coordinate 355,493 of DASVAT010000005.1, read as the reverse complement.
GGCGGTCCTGAAGGCGGTCGCGGCGCTCTCGGTGCTGGGGATCGCCGCGCTCTCCTCCCGCCTCGCCTCTTGGCGGGGCGCCAACCCGCTGCGCGCCGCCGTCTTCGTCGCCCTCAACCCGCTCGTCCTCGTCCACGTCGTCGGCGGTGCTCACAACGACGGCCTAACGACGCTGCTGGCGATGCTCTCCGTCGCCGCCCTCCTCAGCGCCCGCGAGCTCTCCGCCGGTGCCGCCCTCGCCGCCGCGATCGCCACCAAGCTCTCCGCCGCCGTAATCGCCCCCTTCGCCCTCTTTGCCACCCTCCGCCCTTCGTCTGTTCCTTTTCGGGGAATAGCAACGAAAAGGAACAGGCGAATAGGGCGGCGCCTCATCCTGGGGAGCCTCGGCGCGATGCTCGCTTTGGGCGTCGCCGCTTGGGTCGCATTCGGGTGGGACTGGCTGCACGGGTTCGGGCTCGCCGGCGAGAACCAGAGCCGGACCAGCTACATGAGCATCCCGATCCTGGCGGCGCGCCTGACCGGCCTCGACCCCGACGCGACCCGCCTCGCCGCCGCGGTCCTCTTCCTCGCCGCGGTAGCCTGCCTCCTCGCCTGGACCTGGCGCGGCGGCGAGTGGGTCCGCGCCTCCGCCTGGGCGACACTCGCCCTCCTCCTGGCCACCGCCTGGCTCCTGCCCTGGTACCTGATCTGGCTGCTCCCACTCGCAGCCGTCTCCCGCGACCGCCCCCTCCAGCTCCTGACCCTCGGCCTCACGGCCTACCAGCTGGGCGCGCGCATCCCGCTCTAGATCAGCTGGACTGCGCCGCGGCCTGCCGCTCGGCCTCTTCCTCCTCCGGCGAGGGATGCAGGATCCCGGTGTGGATGCTCCAGCCCTCCCTGCGCCCGAGGGCCGTGACCAGCGCGACATAGATGAGTTCCGCCACGGTCATCACCCCGCGCACGGCGATCGCGATCAGGGACCCGAGGGCGAAGCTCTTGCTCGGCAGGGCCGCCTTCATCGCCCAGGCGAAGGCGGCGTCCTTGACGCCCAGGCCGGCGGGCGCGATCAGCGTGACCAGGGCCGCGACGTACCCGATCGCCTGGGCCGACCCGACCAGGAGGACGTCCTCGAAGGGGATGTTGGTGACCGAGCGGGCGACGCAGTAGAGGCCCAGGGCGACGACGACCCAGTTCACCATGTAGAAGGCGATCAGGGCGAGGATGCCGTGAAGGGGGACGAAGACGGGCAGGGGCTCGCGGCCGAACTTGCGCAGGGCCCAGTTCGCCAGCGGGCCGAAGACCTTCGGGTGCAGAACCACGATCGCCGCCGGGATCAGCAGCAGGACCGCCCAGCGGTAGGGCTCGCCCTGGAGGTCGGGGTGCTTGATGATGAAGTAGGAGGCGACGACCACCGCCGAGGTCGCCGAGACCGCCTGTTCGTAGACGATGCTGGTGATCGTGATCCGCCGCGGGATGCCCGCTCGCTCGGAGAGCAGCAGCCTCCCCAGCACGTAGAGGACGCTGCCCGGCACGTAGCGCGCCAGCAGCGGCTGCCCCCAGGCGACCTGCGCCCGGCCGAACCCGATCCGGTAGCCGAGGAACCGCAGGGTCAGGTCCCAGCCGTAGGCGCTGAGGACGAAGAAGACGGGGAGGATGACGATCGCTGGGACCAGCCAGCCGACGTGGAAGTGGACGCCCTCGGCCTGGATCTCCGACCACTGATCGACGACGGTGAGGACGAGGAAGCCGAAGATCAGGACGGCGAGCCCGATCTGGAGGGCGAGACGGACTTTGCGGCTGCGGGGCGGCTTTTTGCCGACCCGCGACCCAGCCTCGCCGACCCGGTGCAGGAATGGTTGGCGGCTCTCCACGTCCGGTCGCACCTTAGTCACTTGTTTGGGATAGTCGGGCGATGGGCGAGTTCGAGTTGCTGGCGAAGCTGCGCGAGCGCCTGCCAGAGGACGGTCCCAGGGTAAAACTCGGCAGCGGCGACGATGCTGCGGTCACCCTCCCCGCCGGGGCGACGGCCACCTCGGTCGACGCGATCGTCGACGGGGTCCACTTCCGGCGCGGCGAGGCGGCGATGGAGACGGTCGGTCGCAAGGCTCTCGCCACCGCCCTCTCCGACCTGGCCGCGATGGGGGCCGAGGCTGGCGAGGCCTACGTCGCCCTCGGCGCCCCCGACGATCTCGGCGAGGGCGAGTTCCTCGCCCTGCTCGACGGGATGCTCGAGCTGGCGGCGGCGACGGGGACCACCCTCGCCGGCGGCGACCTGACCCGGGCGCCGGTTCTCACCCTGGCGGTCACGGTGGTCGGCCACGCTCGCAGCGCCGAGGAGCTCGTCAGCCGCGGCGGCGCCATGCCCGGCGATCTCGTCGTCCTCACCGGGGAGATCGGCGGCGCGGCGGCGGGTCGTCTCCTCCTCGACGACCCCGGCCTCGCGACCGCGGTCCCGGCGGCCGTCGCGGGAGACCTGCGCCGGCGGCAGCTCGACCCCTCCCCACGCCTCCGCTCGGGGCGGGCCCTGGCGGCCGCCGGCGCCCGGGCGATGATCGACCTCAGCGACGGCCTCGCGGGCGACGCGGGGCACCTCGCCGAGGCCGGCGGCGTCGCTCTCGAGATCGAAGCGGGCTCGCTGCCGCTCGCCGCGGGCGTGGCCGAGATCGCCGCCGCGGCGGGGCTCGAGCCCATGCGGCTCGCCGCCTCGGGCGGAGAGGACTACGAGCTCCTCGCCGCGCTGCCGCCGGGGGCGCTCGCCGACGCCCGGTCGCGGATCGAAGCGGCGGCCGAGACGACGATCGCCGCGGTCGGCAAGGTCGCGGCCGGAGAGGAAGTCGCGATCAGGCTGCCCGGGGGCGGACGGCTGGAGGTCGGGGGCTATGACCATTTCGCGGAGCCGACCCGTGAATCCCCGTCAGGAGCTCGCGAACTCCGCGACGACTGAGCATCGCGATCGCGACCTGCGCGGGGTCCGGCTTGTACGAGCCGGTCTCGACTAGGGATTTGAGTTCCTGGGGCTCCATGGCCTTCGCGGTCATTATCGGCGTCGATACCCAGATCCTTAGTTCTTGGTACTCGCACATGCGTCCAAACTGCGGCGTTACTACCCTTATTGGTCGTGCCGAGCGGATCAGCCCGCATCCTCCTGGTCGACGACGAGCAGTCGATCCAGACCCTGCTCAGCTACCCGCTGCGCAAGGACGGCTACCACGTCACCTCCGCGCTCGACGGCACCGAGGCGCTGCGGCGCTTCGAGGAAGGGCGCTTCGACCTCGTCATCCTCGACCTGATGCTGCCCCAGATGGGCGGGGTCGAAGTCTGCCGCCAGCTGCGCTCGCGCAGCCAGGTCCCGATCATCATGCTGACCGCCAAAGGCAGCGAGACCGACAAGGTCGCCGGGCTCGAGGTCGGCGCCGACGACTACATCACCAAGCCCTTCTCGATGCGCGAGTTCCGCAGCCGGGTGAAAGCGGCCCTGCGGCGCTCGCGGATGGGGGGCGAGCCGAGCGACGAGGGGCCGATCGAGTGCGAAGACCTGACGATCGACTTCGACCGGCGCATGGTCACCCTCGACGGCGAGGAAGTCCGTGTCACCTACGTCGAGTTCGAAATCCTCGGCGCGCTTGCCCGCTCGCCCGGTCGGGTGCTCACCCGCGAGACCCTGCTCGAGCACGTCTGGGGCGACTCCGACTACCGCGATCCCCGCACCGTCGACGTCCACATCCGCCACCTGCGTGAGAAGCTCGAGCGGGACCCGAAGGAGCCGGAGTACCTATTCACCGTGCGCGGGGTCGGCTACCGCTTCCGAGAGTAACCTCGATGCGCAGACCATCCTTCGTCGGCGGTCGCATCAAGATCACCTGGATCGTGATTGCGGCCGTGACCGCCCAGGTCATCTATCTCTACACGGTCGCGGTCGGGATGGCCGCCATCCACGATGGCTCGGTCAAAGTCCAGATCCTGGTCGGTGGCGCGATCGTGACCCTGATCGTGACCCTGATCGGCCGCAGCTACGTCCGGACCTACACCAACAACATCAGGCGCCTCCAGGAGGCCGCGCGCAAAGTCGCCGACGGGAACTTCGAAACGACGATCCCGGTCGCCTCGGTCGGCCCCCTCAGGCCGGTTGCCCGTACCTTCAACGAGATGCAGCGGCGCTTGGCCGAGCTCGACAGCGCCCGCAAGCAGTTCATCGCCAACGCCTCGCACGAGCTGCGCACCCCGATCTTCAGCCTCGGCGGCTTCGTCGAGCTGCTCGAAGACGAGGACCCGAGCCCGGAGGAGCGAGCGGAGTTCGTGCGCACGATGCGACAGCAGATCGAGCGCCTGACGAAGCTGACGACCGACCTGCTCGACCTCTCCCAGCTCGACGCCGGCGCGGTGGTGATGCGGGCCAGCACCGTCGACCTCACGGCGCTCGCCCGCGAGGTGACGAGGGAGTTCGGCGCCCGCGCCGAACTGCGGGGGTCGAGGCTGCAGCTGCGCACGCCGGAGCAGTCGGCGATCGCCCTCGGCGACCCCGATCGGGTGCGTCAGATCATCCGTATCCTGCTCGACAACGCCCTCACCCACACTCCGGAGGGCACCGACGTCACCGTGACCACCTACTCCGCCAACGGCCGTGCCGAGCTGACCGTCTCCGACGCGGGGCCGGGAATCCCCCAGCGCGCCCAGAAACGGATCTTCGAGCGCTTCTACACGGCCGACAAAGCGGGCGGCTCCGGCCTCGGGCTGGCGATCGCCACCGAGCTGGCCCAGCGGATGAAGGGCGAGATCACGATCAGCTCCAGCCGCCGCTTCACCGCCTTCACCCTGGACCTCCCCCCCGGCCCCCGGCCGGTGGCCGCCCCGCGAATCGCGCGCACCCCGGTCAGGGCGGCCTCGTGAAGCGCCACCTCACCCTCGTCGCCCTGCTCTGTCTGGGCCTCCTCGCCGGCTGCGGATCGGACGGAGAGCGCTCCAGCCCCGGCGGCGGCTCGACGGCCGAGGCGACCGCCGCCCCCGAGCCCGAAGTCGTGATCCAGGCCTCGAGCCCCGGCTTCGACGCCACCCGCGTCTACGAGGAGGCCTCGCCGGGGGTGGTGACCATCCGCTCGGTCTTCGACTCGGGAGCGGCGGAAGGATCGGGCTTCGTGCTCAACGGCGAGGGCGAGATCGTCACCAACGCGCACGTCATCACCGAAGAAGCGGGCGAAGACCGCGAACCGGCCGAGCAGGTCTACGTCGAGTTCCCGGATCGCAACGTGGTACCCGCCGAGATCGTCGGCTTCGACCCCTTCGCCGACGTCGCGCTCCTGCGGATCGAGCCGGACGGCTTCGATCTCCACCCGCTGCAGCTGGGCGACGACGGCGACCTGCGGGTCGGCCAGCCGGTGGCCGCGATCGGCAGCCCGTTCGGTGAGCAGCAGTCGCTCTCGGTCGGCGTCGTCTCCGCGACCGACCGCGCGGTCCAGTCGCTCACCCGCTTCGAAATCGCCGGCGCGATCCAGACCGACGCCTCGATCAACCCGGGCAACTCCGGCGGGCCGCTGCTCGACGCCGGCGCCCGCGTGATCGGGATAAACCAGCAGATCGAGACCAACTCCGGCGCCAACGACGGCGTCGGGTTCGCGGTTCCGATCTCGGCCGTCAAGCGCTCGATCGCCCAGCTGCGCGAGGACGGCGAAGCCGAATACGCCTACATCGGCGTCTCCACCCAGCCCCTCTACCCGCAGCTGGCCCGCAAGCTCGACCTCGACACCAGCTTCGGCGGGCTCGTCGCCGAAGTCTCCTCCGGCAGCCCGGCGGAGAAGGCGGGCCTCAGGGGAGGCAGCGACCGCGTCCCCTTCCAGGCCAGCCGATACAGGACCGGCGGCGACGTGATCCTGAAGGTCGACGATCGCGAGATCGTCAGCCCCGACGACCTGGCGGAAGCGATCGCCACCCACCGCCCGGGAGACGTGGTGACGCTGACCATCCTCCGCGGCGGCCAGCGCGAGCAGGTCGAGGTCACCCTCGGCGAGCGGCCCGACAACCCGCCGTCCAACTGACGCCCGGCGACGGCTGGACGCCATGTCGCCGCCCATCGGTGTAGAACTCCAGCCTTGCTTCAGGAAGTCGCTCTCGGCCACAAGACCCTCACGGACTACACCCACATCGTCGGCAAAGACCTGACGGAGCAGATCCGCCAGCTCGCCGAGCCGCTGAAGGGGAAGCGGGTCCTCCACGTCAGCGCCACCGCTTTCGGCGGCGGCGTCTCGGAGATCCTCTACACGCTGGTGCCGCTGATGCGCGACGTCGACGTCGACGCCCACTGGCATGTGATCTTCGGCAAGGAAGAGTTCTACAACGCGACCAAGCTCCTCCACAACTCGCTGCAGGGGGCCGAGGAGACGCTGAGCGACGAGCAGTGGGAGATCTTCGACGAGATCAACCGGATCAACGCCGAGGGCCTGCAGGGCGAGTGGGACGTGGTGATCGTCCACGACCCGCAGCCGATCGGCCTGCTCCGCGGCGCGAAGACGAAGGGCGGCAAGTGGATCTGGCGCTGCCACATCGACCTCTCGACCCCGAACCCGGCGCCGATCGAGCGGCTGCTGCCGATGATCGAAGAGTACGACGCGAGCGTCTGGCACATGGAGAAGTACGTGCCGAACGACATGGGCCGCCACCGCGAGGCCGTCAACATCATCCCGCCCGCGATCGACCCGCTCTCGCCGAAGAACATGGCCTTCTCGCCCGAGGACGCCGCCTTCGTCTGCCGCCAGTTCGGGATCGACGTCGACCGGCCGCTGATCACCCAGGTCTCCCGCTTCGACCCGTGGAAGGACCCGATCGGCGTCATCGACGCCTACCGCGAGGTCACCGAGCAGGTCCCCGAGGCGCAGCTGGCGATGGTCGGCTCGATGGCCACCGACGACCCCGAGGGCATGGAGTACTTCCAGAAGACCTTCGAATACGCAGACGGCGACGAGGACATCAAAATCCTCAGCAACCTCAACAACGTCGGCGCGATCGAGGTCAACGCCTTCCAGTCGCAGTCGGACATCTGCCTGCAGAAGTCGATCCGCGAGGGGTTCGGGCTGACGGTCACCGAGGCGCTGTGGAAGGGACGGCCGACGATCGCCGGCAACGTCGGCGGCATCCCCCTGCAGATCGAGGACGGGGTCAGCGGCTTCCTCGTCAACTCGCCATCGGAGTGCGCGAGCCGCTGCCTGGAGATCCTCCGCGACCCCGGCCTCGGCAAGCAGCTCGGCCGCGAGGGCAAGGAGCACGCAAGGCGCCAGTTCCTCACCCCGCGCCTGCTGCGCGACTGGCTCCAGCTGTTCACCGACCTCGACGGCTAGCACCCCCCGTACCCCACAGTCGGTACCCCGGATGGTCTGTTGAGCGGCCAGGCACGCCTGGATAACGCGCCTGGCACACTTCGCATCTCTGCGTCCTCGGGTTCGCCTTTGCCAACCGGCAAAGGCTTCACCCTGCGTCCTTGATCTGCTCGGCCAGGCACGTTCCCAGTCAGCGCCTGGCCGCTCAACAGACCATCTAGTCTCTGCGGCGTGAGCTCCTCGCCGCTGATCATCGTCTCCAACCGCGGCCCGCTCCAGTTCGAGCGCGACGAGAGCGGCGAGCGAACCGTCCGCCGCGGCGGCGGCGGCCTCGTCACCGCCCTCTCCGGCCTCGTCTCCCACCGCGACGCGCTCTGGATCGCCTCGGCGATGACCGACGAGGACGTCGCCGTCTCGGGCGAGGCGGGCGGGCCGGTCGAGCAGGAGCTGGACGGGATCGACTACCGCGTGCGCCTTGTCGGCAGCGACCCGGACGCCTACGACCGCTTCTACAACGTGATCGCCAACCCGATCCTCTGGTTCATCCAGCACTACCTCTGGGACATCTCCAACGCGCCGGACATCCGCCAGCAGGAGATCGACGCCTGGGACTTCGGCTATCAGGCTGTCAACCAGGACATCGCCCGGGCGGTCCTGGCCGAGATCGAGGGCCAGCGGGACCCGCTGGTGATGCTGCACGACTACCACCTCTACACCGCCCCGGGGATGATCCGCGCCGAGCGCTCCGACGCCTTTCTCCACCACTTCGTCCACATCCCCTGGTCGCAGCCGGACAGCTGGCGGATCCTGCCGACGCGGATCCGCAACGCGGTCTACGAGGGGATGCTGGCGAACGACATCATCGGCTTCCACACCCACGCCTACTGCATCAACTTCCTCCGCTGCTGCGACGAGCTCGTCGACGACGTCGAGGTCGACTACAACAGCTGCGAAGTCCGCCACGCCGGCGGCCGGACGCTCGCCCGCGCCTACCCGCTGGGGATCGACGCCCAGCGCCTGGAGCGCGCCGCCGCCTCGCCCGAGGTGGCCGAGGCCGAGCGCGAGGTGCTCGAGCGCCGGCGCCAGTACCTGATCATCCGGGTCGACCGCGCCGACCTCTCGAAGAACGTGCTGCGCGGCTTCACCGCCTTCGACACCTTCCTCACCCAGCACCCGGAGTTCCGCGAAAAGGTCACCTTCATCGCCCATCTGCAGCCCTCGCGGCAGGACGTGCCCGAGTACGCCGAGTACCTGGAGCGGATCGAGGCGCTCGTCGCGGTCGTCAACCATCGCCACGGGACCACGGACTGGATGCCGATCGACCTGAAGATCTACGAGAACTTCCACGACGCGGTCGCCCGCTACAAGCACTTCGACCTGCTGATGGTCAACTCGCTCTTCGACGGGATGAACCTGGTCGCCAAGGAGGCGCCGGCGGTCAACACCCGCGACGGGGTGCTGATGCTCTCCGAGAACACCGGCTCCCACCAGGAGCTGATCGACTACGTGATCTCGGTCAACCCCTTCGACATCCAGGAGCAGGCCGACGCGATCCACCGGGCGCTGACGATCGAGCCGGAGCTGAAGCGCCGCTGGGCGGTGGGCCTACGGGAGATCATCTTCTCCCGCAACCCCGGCGACTGGGTCGACGACCAGCTGCGGGACATCGAAGCGGCGCGCTCGACCGCCTGAAGGGGGGCGAACTCCTCCTCCCACGCCCTTGGGCATGGGTGCGCGGAATTCGAGTTCGCTGGGCGGGGATGGCAAAGCTGGCGGGGGGAGCGGCCCTCGCCCTGCTCGCCCTGCAGGCGCTGCCGCACCTCCTGCGCCCGCCCGAGCCGCCGCCGCTGGAAGCCGACGTCGGCCTGCCGCGGGTTCTTCCGGCGGAGCCGTCGCCTGCGCCGGCCGCCCGGGGGGCGCAGGCGATTGACAGAAAGCCGAGGGACCGACCGACTCACCACCATGAGAAGGAGCTTCCGGCCGCGGTAGCTCCTCCTCCACCGCCACAACCGGCAGCGGAACCCGTGGTACCGATGCCCACGCCCGCTCCTGCCCCTTCCGCTCCCCCTGGCGACGGGTCGGAGGAGTTCGCGCCGCGCTAGGGCGCTTCAGAGCTGGCTCGCCGCTATAGTCCCTCGCCGTTTTGGCCGCACCACGCGAATATGAGCTGGTCCTGATGCTGGACCCCCAACTGGACGCACCCGCGCGCGACGCGCTGGCGCAGGATGCGCGCGCCCAGATCGAGGCCTCCGGCAGCCTCGAGGAGGAGAACACCTGGGGCCTGCGCAAGATGGCCTACGAGATCAACCACCGCACCGAGGCGGACTACCGCTGGATGCGCTTCGAGGCCCCCAGCGAGCTGCTCGACTCGCTCGACCACAACCTGAAGATCGCCGACGGCGTCCTCCGCTTCCGCATCTTCAAAGTCGATCCCGGGGCACCGGTGATCGTCCCGCCCGCCGTCACCGCCGCCCCCGGGCCGCGGGAGCGCAGCGCGCAGGGAGCCCGCGAGGATCGCGGCGACTCCTTCGGCGATTCCGATTCCGATTCCGACGAGTAGCAGCCGAGCGGCTGTCGCTGTTTGCGGGAACCCCTGCTCGCCGGGGGGCGAGTAGAGCCGACTGCCTCCTTAGACTGGAACCAGATAAGCGAATCCAGAGGAGTGAGCGAATTGGCAGCTTCGAACGTGAACGTGGTCGTGATCACCGGGAACCTGACCCGTGATCCGGAGCTGCGTCATACCGGCGGCGGCACCGCCGTCTGCGACCTGCGGGTCGCGGTCAACAGCCGCCGCAAAGACCAGAGCGGCAACTGGGTCGACAAGGCCAACTACTTCGACGTCACCGTCTGGGGCGCGCAGGGCGAGAACTGCGCCAACTACCTGAGCAAGGGCCGTCCCGTAGCGGTGGAAGGCCGGCTGGACTGGAGCGAGTGGGAGGCGAAAGACGGCAGCGGCAAACGCCAGGCCGTCCGCATCGTCGCCAACACCGTCCAGTTCCTCGGCTCCCGCGACGGAGCCGGTGGCGGTGGCAACGGGAACGGCGGCGGCTTCGCCCCGCCCCAGAGCGACGTGCCCGCGGACATGTCCGACTTCGGCGGCGCCCCGGCCGGTGCCGGCTCCGCTTCAGAAGACGACATCCCCTTTTAGGACCCCCAGATACGTGTTCGCAGAGCGCCGCCCAGCGGCGCTCTGTAGCATGCCCGGCCGATGGCTAGGACTTCCGACACTTCCTCTTCGCGTGGAGGCGCGCGGCGCGGCGGTAGGCGCGGCGCCGACCGTACCCGCCCGCGCAAGTACACCCGGGTCAACTCCGAGGTCGTCGACTACAAGGACCTGAACCTGCTGCGGCGCTTCCTCTCCGACAAGGGGAAGACGCGCGGCCGCCGGGTCACCGGACTTTCCCGCCGTCACCAGCGACAGCTCTCGGTGGCGGTGAAGCGGGCGCGCGAAATCGCCCTGCTTCCCTACGTCGGAGAGCGCTGATGGCCGAGGCGATCCTGCTGCAGGACGTCGAGTCCCTCGGCGAGCGCGGCCACGTCGTCGACGTCGCCCCCGGCTACCTGCGCAACTTCCTCATCCCCCGCAAGCTGGCCCAGCCGGCCACGGCAGGAGCGCTGGTGGAAGCCAAACGCCGCATGGAGGCCGCTGAGCGTGCCGCGAAGGCGCGTGCCGAGCGTGAAGCCCAGGCGGCGGGCCTGCTCTCCAAGACCGTGCTGACGATCCACCAGCGGGCCGGCGAGGACGGCAAGCTGTTCGGCTCGGTCGGGCCGAAGGAGATCACCGACGCCCTGCGCGAGGCGCGCGACCTGCGGATCGAGAAACGCAAAGTGCGGCTCGAGCAGCCGCTGCGCGAACTCGGCACCTTTATGGTCGAGATCGAGCTCGCCGACGGCACCGTGGCGGCCGTCAAGACCATCATCAGCGAGGAGAAGTAGTCCTCCTTCGTCGGCGCAGGTCCGGCTGGGTTCGCTCCGAGCGGGCGACGGTCGGCCTCGCCACCGTGGCCCTCGGGACCGCCGGAGCGGTGATGGCCGGGCAGTTCAGCCGCATGTTCGCCCGCCGCGCCAGCGAGGCGCACGATCCCGAAGCCCTGCTGGAATCGGCTCCCGCGGCGGCGGCCGACACGGTCGGTGTCGCGGTTCGCGGCTACGAAGAGGCGCCCCGCTACGAAACCGTGCTCTTCAACCTGCTCGGTGGCTTCCTCGGCTCCTTCGCCCTGGTGCGCCTCTCGACCTGGGCGATCCGCGACGGGCGCGGGCCCTTCCGCAACGTCAGCATCGGCGGCCGTCACATCCACCATTTCGTGCCCGGCATCCTGCTCGCCTTCGGCTCGGGCACCGCGGCCCTGCTCACCGACGACGACGAGCTCGAGCAGTGGCTGGCGGTCCCGATGGGCGCCGGCTTCGGCCTCACCTTCGACGAGGCCGCCCTCCTCCTCGACCTGCGCGACGTCTACTGGAGCCGCGAAGGGCTGCTCAGCGTCCAGCTCAGCCTCGGCGCCACCGCGATCCTCAGCATCGCGATCCTCACCCTGCGCATGCTCCGCCGGGGCGAGCGGCGCCAGGAGCAGGAGGGCCTGATCCCTCCCGGCCATCACCACCAGCTCTCCCTCGGAACTGCCGGATAAAGCTCACGAAAGTGTGAATTCCTTTTCGCGGGATTTGCACGGAAGAGATACGTCACCGCATTCCTGCTCTGGTTTGCTTGCCGAGCGGTCGATTCCCTCCTCCAATCCGCCGCCGCGCCGCCTTTACTTGAACTGATGCCGCAGCCCCCCACCACCCACGTCCCGCCGCAGAACATCGAGGCCGAGGAGTCGGTGCTGGGAGCGATGCTGGTCGCCGAGTCGACCCTGACGCGGGTGATCGACGAGGTGAAGCTGAACGCCGCCGACTTCTACCTCGACAAGCACCGGCTGATCTTCGAGGTCGTCCACGATCTCTACGCGGCCTCGAACCCGGTCGACGAGCTGAGCGTCAGCGAGGCCCTCACCCAGCGCAACAAGATCGACGAGGCGGGGGGACGGCACTACGTCTCCGAGCTGGCAGCCAAGGTGCCCGCCGCGGCCAACGCCAAGCACTACGCGGAGATCGTCCAGCAGAACTCGCTGCTGCGGCGGCTGCTCGGTGCCGGGCAGGAGATCCAGGGCTGGGTCAACGAGCGCGACGGCGAGCCGCGGGAGCTCTCCGAGCGGGCCGAGAAACTGCTCTTCGAGGTCGCCCACAAAGAGCAGGCGAGCGACTTCAAACTGCTGGGGGAAATCCTCCACGACGAGGTCGACCGCCTGGAGAAGCTCTCGACCGGTGAGACCGAACTGACCGGGACCCCGTCCGGCTTCCGCGACGTCGACGCGGTTACCGGCGGCTTCCAGCCCGGCAACCTGATCATCGTCGCCGCCCGCCCGGCGATGGGCAAGAGCGCGCTGGTCGCCAACATCGCCGAAAACGTCGCTGTGAAGAAGCACCAGCCCGTCGCCTTCTTCTCGCTCGAGATGTCCGAGGTCGAGCTGGCGCAGAGGTTCATCGCCTGCCGGGCGCGGATCTCCGGCGACAAGCTGCGCAAGGGCCAGGTCTCCAAGCGCGACTGGCCGAAAGTGCTGCGCGCTTGCAACGAGCTGGAAGAGGCGCCGCTGTGGTTCGACGACTCCTCCGACCTCGGGATCCTCGACCTGCGGGCGAAGGCGCGGCGGCTGCACGCCCAGGAACAGGAGCGCGGCGGCCTCGGCCTGATCATCCTCGACTACATCCAGCTGATGCGCTCCGACGACCACCGGGCCAACCGGGTCGAGCAGGTCGGCCAGATCAGCCGCGGGCTGAAGATCCTCGCCCGCGAGCTGGAGGTCCCGGTCGTGGCGATCTCCCAGCTCTCCCGCGCCCCCGAGCAACGGACGCCGCCGAAGCCGCAGCTCTCCGACCTGCGCGAGTCGGGGCAGATCGAGCAGGACGCCGACGTCGTCGCCTTCCTCTACCGCGAGGACTACTACCGCGACCCCGACGAGGAGCCCGACGGCCTTGCCGACCTGATCATCGCCAAGCACAGGAACGGCCCGATCGGGACCAGGAAGCTGGTCTTCCTCGACCGCTACCCCAAATTCGCCGACCACGCCCACAACGAACCGCCGATCGAGCAGCCCGCCGGCGAAGCGCCGCCCTTCGAGGACGCCGCCGCGGCGGGGCCTGACTTCTGATGCCGGCGATCGCCCGCTCCGAGCCCTTTCGCGAACAGGCCTGCCCGCTCGGCGTCTGCGACGGCTCCGGCTGGATCCTCGGCCCCGAGGACGTGGCGCGCCCCTGCGAGTGCCGGGCGGAGCGGATGAACCGCGGCCGCAGCCGGGGCGTGGCCTCGGCGATCCCAGCCCGCTACCGCGGCGTCTCCTTCGACCGGCCCCCGGTGTCGGACATGGCGCGAGACATGACCACCCGGCACGTGGTGCAGGCGGCCCGCGACTACATCGAGAACCTCGACGCGAACCTCGCCGACGGCAGGGGAGTCTGGTTCATGGGTGGGACCGGGACCGGCAAGACGACGCTCGGGATGCTGATCGCGAGCGAGGCGCTGAAGGCGGGCAAGACGGTGGGCGTCTACTTCACCCCGAAGCTCCTGACCCGGATCCGGCAGACCTACCAGGAAGCCGACAACGAGAACGCCTACGCCCAGTTCTTCGAACGGGTGACCTCGGTCGACCTGCTCTACATCGACGATCTCGGCTCCGAGCGGCACACCGACTGGGTGGTCGAGCAGCTCTACGCGGTGGTCAACGAGCGCTACGAGAACCAGCGCCCGATGCTGGTGACGAGCAACGCCGAGGGCGATGTCGACAAGGGTCAGCAGCAGCTGGAGGACCAGATCGGCCGGCGGACCGTCTCCCGCCTGATCGAGATCTGCGGCGACCCGCTGCCGCTGTTCGGGTCCGACCACCGGTACCGAGCCCGCGCCGCCGGCTGAACCCCGTCAGAATCCCCCGCGCATGCCAGGAGTGGTCATAGTCGGCGCCCAGTGGGGCGACGAGGGTAAGGGGAAGGTCGTCGACCTCCTCGCCGAGCGGGCTACCACGATCGTCCGCTTCCAGGGGGGCAACAACGCCGGCCACACGATCGTCCGCGGCGGCGAGGAGTTCAAGTTCCACCTGATCCCCTCGGGCATCCTCCACGCGGAAAAGACCTGCGTGATCGGCAACGGCGTCGTCGTCGACCCGCGGGTCCTGCTGGGCGAGATCGACGGCCTGAAACGAGCCGGCGTGAGCGTCAACAACCTGCGCCTCTCCGCCAACGCGCACCTGATCATGCCCTACCACGTGCTGCTCGACACCGCCGGGGAGACGAAGCTGGGGAAGCTCTCGATCGGTACCACCCGCCGCGGGATCGGGCCCTGTTACGCCGACAAGGCGCTGCGGCTCGGGATCCGCGTCCAGGACCTGTTGGACGAGAAGATCCTGCGGACGAAGATCCGCGCCGCGCTGGAGCCCAAGCAGCAGGCGCTGCGCGAGCTCTCGGTCCAGCGTCGCAAGCAGCTCAAGGAGGCCGGCGAGGAAGCGAAGGCGGTCGACGGCGGCAGCGGCGTTCCGGACCCCCGCCTCGACCTCCACACCATGGTCGAGGAACACGTCAACTTCGGCCACCGGCTCGAGCCCCACATCACCGACACCGCCCGCCTCTGCTGGGAGGCGCTCGACGGCGGCGAGACGGTGATCTTCGAGGGCGCGCAGGCGACCCTGCTCGACCTCGACCACGGTACCTATCCCTTCGTCACCTCCTCCAACCCGATCGCCGGGGCGGCCACCGTCGGCGCCGGCATCGGGCCGAAGGACATCGACGAGGTCTGGGGAATCGCCAAGGCCTACGCGACCCGCGTCGGCGCCGGGCCGTTCCCTACCGAGCTCTTCGACGACGTCGGCGAGCAGATGCTGCAGAAGGGGCACGAGTTCGGGACGACGACCGGGCGCCGCCGGCGCTGCGGCTGGATGGACCTGGTCGCGTTGCGCTACGCCGTCCGCCTCAACCGGATGGACGCCCTGGCGATCACCAAGCTCGACGTCCTCAACGGGATCGGGCCCCTGCGGGTCGCGGTCCGCTACCGCTCCAAGGAGGGTGCGGTTCTCGACACCTTCCCCTACCACCAGTCGATCCTCCACTCGGCGACACCGGAGTACGAGGAGCTGCCGGGGTTCGACCTCGACCTCTCCTCCTGCCGCGATGCGGGCGACCTGCCGCAGGAGGCGCGCGACTACCTCGGCTTCATCGCCGATTTCGTCGGAGTGCCGGTGCGGCTGGTCGGCGTCGGGCCGGACCGCGAGCAGGTCATCTGGCTGGAGGACTGAAGGCTTCGCCCGGGCGTCTCAGCGGGTCCGCTCGATCGGTCCGCCGATGTCGACCCAGAACTTCCCGCCTTCGATCCGCACCGGGAGGATCCAGTCGATTTCGCCGGGGCCGTGGTACTGGGCGTAGCCCCGCTGACCTCGCAGGCGCAGGCTGTCGATCGGGCCGGTCAGGGTGTTGACCAGTTTCCCGGATGCGTTTTCCCCGAAGTACTCGAGCGCCCCCGGGCAGGTGGTCACCCTCCCGTCCGTGACGCCACGGACGTCCTTCAGCAGGGCCCTGACGTAGAAGCGCGACAGGTATTCGCAGTCCTTTACCCAGTCTTCGGCGACCCGGGCGCGCATCCAGATGTGGATCACGCGGGAAGCCTCTTCGCGTTCGGCCGGGGTCGCCTCGTGGCCGAAGAACTGGACGATGTTGTCCCCACCCGGGATCAGGAACTCGCGGCTCGGTCCGTGGACCCGCGGGTAGAGCCGCTGTGAGGTGCCTTCCGTGTCGACCGAGGTGGTCTCCGAATCGCTGCCGCAGCCGGTCGCCGGGACGACGAATGCGAACAGCGCCAACCCCACTGCCAACCTCCCCGCCTTTCCCATAAAGACATTTTAGGAAAAAAAGACCCTAATGGTCGCGACCCTTGCTCTACAGTCTGTCGAGTGGCTTCCAGTAGACGCTCGACCAAGTTGAACGAGCGGCTGCCCCGGGGAAGACACGGTTTGCCGAGGGAGGCGGTGACCGAGTCCCAGCGCAACCGCATCCACCAAGCGATGATCGAGGTCGTCTCCGCACGGGGCTATCCCGAGACGCGGGTCGTCGACGTGATCGGGGTCGCCGGGGTCTCCCGCAAGACGTTCTACGAGCTCTTCGAGAGCAAGGAGGACTGCTTCCTCGCGACCTACGACGTGCTCCTCGGAAACCTCCTCGGAGAGGCGACCGACGCCTTCGAGACGCGATCCGGAGAGCCATGGCCCCAGCGCATCGCCGCCGCCTTGCAGGCGCTGCTCGAGCATCTGGCCAGGCACCCGGACGAGGCGCGATTTGCGATCGTCGAGGTGCTCGCCGCCGGCCCCAAGGCCCTCGCCCGGCGCGACGCGGCGCTGCGCCAGTTCACCGGTTTTCTCGAGTCGGGCCGCTCGGAGAGCTCCGTCGACCTGCCCGGGATCACCTCGATCGCGGTCGCCGGCGGGATCAACGAGCTGCTCTACAGCGAGATCCTCCACGGGGCGGTCAGCCGGCTCCCCAGCCGGCTCCCGGATCTGATGTTCTGGGTCACCCTGCCCTACCTCGGAGCCGAGGCGGCAACCGCCGAGAGGGACAGGGCACTGCGCGGGAAGCTCCGTCCCTGACCCTGGGCGATCCGCTCCTTTCCGCACAACCACGGGTTTACGAATGGGGCGGGGGTGGTAGTTTGACCCGCTGGAGAGACGTTCAAGACACGTTCCGACGGCATCGGACCCAGGACGGGCAGGCCGCAAAGGAGAGATATAGGGATATGCGTAAGTACCTGATGTTGACGATGGCCCTCGCGGCCCTGATCGCCGTCAGCGTGGCTGGCATCGCCACCGGCGCCAACAAGCCGGTGACGGTCGAAGCGGGCAATCTCGTCTTCACCTTCAACGGCGGCTTCAGCCCGACCAAGCTGCCGAAGAAGAAGCTCGCCCCGATCACGCTCACCGCGTCCGGGAAAATCTCGACCAAGGACGGGACCCACCCGCCGGCGCTGAAGGAAACCGTCGTCGAAACCGACAAGAACGGCGCCATCAACGTCAAGGGCATCCCGGTCTGCAAGTCCGGTCAGCTGCAGTCGCGCGACACCAAGGCGGCCGAAAAGGCCTGTGGCAAGTCGATCATCGGTACCGGTAACACGACCGTCGAGGTCCAGTTCCCGGAACAGAAACCGATTGACGTCACCAGTAAGTTGCTCGTCATCAACGGCGGCTTCAGCGGCGGCACCACCACCCTCTTCATCCACGCCTACTTCTCGGCGCCGGTGACCGGGGCGATCGTGACCACGCTGAAGATCAAGAAAGTCAAGAATGGCCGCTACGGGCTCAAAACCATCGCGACGATCCCCAAGATCGCCGGCGGCAGCGGCTCGGTGAAGACGTTTGACCTGAAGATCGACAAGAAGGGCGTCCTCACCGCCAAATGCCCCGACGGCAAGCTCCAGGCCAAGGCGACCGCGATCTTCTCGGACGGCACGAAAGCCTCCGCGGGGATCATCCGGACCTGCACCGGCACCTGAGGAGCATCCTCGGGGATCTTCCTCGAGACGGTTGGATTCAGAAGGGCGGCCTCCGGGCCGCCCTTCTTCTTGCTCGAAAACTCGCGGTTGCGCCCCAGGAACGCGAGTAGTACAAATAGGCGTACTCGATTAAACCCAGTTGTTTAGATTGGCGGCGATGTCCTTGGGGAGCGACAGCCTGTCGACTGCGGTCGAGAGCGCGAAGGAGCAAGACCTGAAGCCTCTGGCGGAAGCGAGCGCCTCGGCGCTCGAGTTCGACGGCCGGCAGCTGACGGAGATGGAGAACTACCTCCACGACGCCTGGTTCCTCGGGATCCGCACCGGTCACACGGTGATGATCGAGACCCGCATGGGCCAGTCGGACCCCACGCCCGTGATCCTCGGCATGCAGGACGAGTTCCAGGAGCTGATGGAACGCTGCGCAGAGGCCCTCGACACGAGCGTCGGTCGCACCATCGAGGCCTGGAACTACCTCGGGCAGGCGTGGATCGCCGGCGCCAGGTTCTGGGAAGTCGAGATCGCGGCTCGGCTGATCGAATCCCGATCGGGCGGCTTCGATACCGCCCTGGAGCAGCTCGACGAAGCCGACCCGTCCTAGCCGGGGTTAGAGCACGCAGGTCGCGGCATCGAGCGCCGCCGCTTTTTCGTTTGCGTCTTTGAAGATCGTTTCGATCGCGTCCCGGGTGCCGATCGGGCTTGCCTCGACCTTCGCGGCCGCTTCTTCCCTGGCTCGGATGAAGGCTTCGACCTTCTCCTCTTCGCCTTCGGGCTTGCCGATGTCGGCGATGCTCTGCGTCGTGTCCTGGTAGACCGCCATCACCTTGAGCAGGTTTTCGGCCTGGTACTCGGGGGTGGGGTTCTGGGCCCTGTTTTCGTAGTAGTCCTTGGAGAGTTCCCTGACAAGGGTCTCGCGTTCCTTCAAGCCTTCGTTGCACACGAGCTTGAGCTGCTGGTTGTATTCCTCCTTGCTCAGCGACGAGTCGTCGCTCCCGCAAGCAGCCAGTCCCAGCAGCATGGCGATCAGAATCACGAAGCCCAACGTTCCCTTACGCACTGATTCCCCCTAGAGATCCTGAGTGAACAAGTATCTTACCCCATTCTCTCGGTCAGCCCCGTCCGACCGGACAAAAAGAAGGCCCCCCTCTCGAAGCTCGAGAGGGGGGCCCGCTTTCCAGGGATCCCGGTGATGGGCTAGTTGCCCGTCACCGCCCAAGTCCCCTGGATCAGGCCGGCGCCACTGAAGAAAGCATTGGCTCCGGTTTTGTAGATCGCCGTGAATCCGATGGGCTGCAGGAAGAGTTCCGCTGCCGCGCCTTCGAGTTCTCCCGCATACAGGCAGATGACGCCTTCGGGCGCGGTCGGTTCCGCGACCGCGCCTTTGCAGTTCACCGGAGTCCCGAAGGTAACCGGCCCGGTGGTCAGCTGTTCTTCGCCCGCTTCGTTCACATAGTGAATCGCGGTGGGATTGTTGGCGAGCGCGAGGTTGAAGGAGAGCGCCGCATAGCCAGGGAGCTGTTTCGAGCCCAGGCCGAAGGCTCCAGTCTCGGTTGCCCCTTTAGGAAGTACGCATTTGGGGTTTTTGATGCTGCAGGCCCCGTCTTCCCCGTTGGTCCCGTTGGTCCCTTTTTCGCCTTTGTCACCTTTGTCGCCTTTGTCGCCCTTGTCGCCCTTGGGACCTACGGGTCCTACCGGTCCCTGGGCTCCATCCGTGCCAGCGAACTGCTTGGCGATCTTCTTGACTTCCTTCTTCTGCTTCGACGTGAGTGCACCGCCGGCGGCGAAGGCCGCCCCGGTCAACGCGACGACGAGCGCCACGATCGCCACGACCAGACCGGCCGTGCCGAACTTGCTGTGAATGCGAGAGATCATTCTTCCTCCCCTTGAATTGGACAATTGAGCCGTCGGCTGACGGCATCCTGGTCGCGGAACGCTGGTGCGCTAGACACGCGCAGGCGGAGAGCACCAAGTCATTGGGTAGCTAGTGCCTCCCGCAAGATGTCCTCCGTCCCCCTTCATAGATCAGGTCCGAGCGCGTCCCTGGCGCGCCAGGAGTCTGAAAGTAGTGTACGGCGCCATCCATGTCAAGGAACCCGCGCAGTGACCACGAGTTGCGCTGCTTGATTGCTCATCGTATCTTTATTGCATGGCGGAAAGCCCCATCAAGCTGGTCACGCTCGGTCCCGAGGGAACCTGCCACGAGAGGGCGGTGCGGCGGTACATGGACTTCCAGGAAATCGAAGAGTTCGAGATCGAATTCATCAGCGATTTCCTCGAGGGCCTGGAGCGGATCCGGGGCCAACGCGGCGCTTTTCTCGTTCAGTGCAGCGCCCACCCGAAGGTGCACGAGGTCACCGAGCGCTACTGGCAGGAGGTCTTCGTCCTCGACACCTTCATCTACCCGACCAAGCACCTCGTCCTGCTGGCCCGCCGGGACGTGGCAAATCCGCGCTCCCTCGGGATCGTCCCCGCGACCAAGGGCTATGTCGACCTGTCCCAATGGGACGAGGTGATCGACGTCGTCTCCAAGCCCGTCGTCGGCGAGGAGCTGCTGGCGGGGCACTACGACGCGGGGCTGACCCACATGGAGCATCTCGAAGAGCACGAAGACGAGCTGCGCCTCGACCTGGACATCGGGGAAATCGACACCACCTGGCTCGTCTACGGGACCAGAAAGAGATTCAAGGGCGACGTCATCGGGATTCCCTCGCGGGACCTGCTGCTCAACGCCTGAAGCGGCCGGCTGCGGGGCGTGGCCGCGAATACGAAAGGAGCCGCCCCCAGAAACGGAGGCGGCTCCGGATGCGCGGTCTGACGACCGTCGAGGTCAGTCCCTAGGAACCGACGCTCAGCCCTGTGGGGCTTGTGACGGTGTAGCTGCCGGTCCAGTTGGCGTCGCCGCAGAGACCCATCGGGATAACCCCGTTGATGGTCATCGTGGCGTGTTCGGTCGCACCTGTTTTGCCGTTGAGCGTGCCGATAGTCGTTCCGGTGCCGGTTTTGGCGATGCAGGAGGCACCGAAGATTGTCGATTCGACTGTCACTTCGGCTCCCGACGAGCTGACGGTGCCGTTGTCCCCGGAGGTGTAGGCAACGTGCAGGGTGCCGGGCTTCAACACCGTGGTTTTGTGACTGCAGCCACCAAAGGTGAGATTCCCCGTTTCGATGTCGCCTGTCACGGTCGCACCCGAGAACGGGCTCTTGGTCGAGCCGGTCACGGTCGATTCTTTACATGTATCGACGGTGGCGTTGTTTGTGTCTTTGAGAATCGCGGAACCGCCCGAGGCGATCGAGGAACTGAGCGTCACCGATCCGGTCTGGGCCACACCTTTGACGTAAAGTGTGGTCGCCGACGCCGTCCCGGCGCCAACAAAGGCCATCAGGGCCATGGCCGCAACCGCGGCGAGGCCGAGCATCTTCAGATACTTCATGTGTTTTCTCCTTGTAGTCCCCCGGCGCAGAGGCCGGGGATCGGGTACGCCTGTAGTCCTACCTGACAGAGCCCTGATAGATCAAGAAGAATTTAGTGACAGGAACCGCGTCGTTCTGCTTGCGCGGACCTGGGGGAAGCGGCCAGATGGAGGACCGCCTCCGTGACGGAGGCGGTCCAACCTCACCCACGACAGATCTGTCGTCTAGTTGACGACGCCCAGACCCGCCGGACTTGTGACTGTGTAATTACCCGACCAGATCGCGTCCCCGCACAGACCCATCGGGATGACGCCGTTGATTGTCATGGTCGCGTGGCCGCTGGCTACCCCGTCCAGTGTGCCGATTGTGGTGCCGGTACCAGTTTTGGCGATGCAGGAGGCACCGAAGATTGTCGATTCGACTGTCACTTCGGCTTCCTCGGAGAAGACATCGCCGTTTGTGCCACCCTCCCAGGTGATGTAAAGCTTGCCCGGTTTGAGCACCGTGGTTTTGTGGCTGCAGCCGGTGAAGGTCAGCGACGAGACTGCCCCTGTCACTTTTTCAGCAGAGAACGGGGAACTCGTCGAGCCTTTGACGACCGAACCGGTGCATGTGTCGACGGTGGCGTTGTTTGTGTCTTTGAGGATCGCCGAACCACCCGCCGCGATCGATGCTTCGATGGTCACGGATTTGTTCTGAGCGACGCCCCCCACCTCGAGTGTCGTCGCGGAGGCCGAGCCCGCGAAAGCCATCATGGCCATGGCCGCGACCGCGGCGAGGCCGAGTATCTTCACGTACTTCATGTTTTCTCCTTGTTCGAGATCGACACGTGGTGTGTCGATCGTGGGTACAAGGAAGGTTCTATCGCGAGATTAGCAAACAGTCAAGGACATTTGAGCATGTTGGCACCCGGACTCTCGCCCGGGTGCCGGCTGCTCCAGCCCTACTTCTTTTGCTTGCCACAGGGAGCGGTGATTCTGGGCTTGGAGTCGTATGCGCGGCCGTTCTGAGCGCGCAGACGGATCTCCGCTCGACGACCGGTCCGACAGAGGTTTTCGCTGTTCTCGATCAGGCCCCTCTTGCCACCGAAGAGGCTCATCGTGAACTTGGTCACCGGCGCGTCTGGAACGTGCAGGAAGCGCGTTCGCACCCTGCCCTTGACGGAATCGATGTAGCCGACGAGGGTCACGCGCAGAGAACCGCGCAGGTCGGCCACGATGTCTGGCAGTTCACGTTCGCCGCCGTTGGAGCGGAAGTAGACGTTGCCGGTCAGCGGCTCGTCGAGCAGGGGCGTCTTCGCGCTGACGGTGCCGAGGATCGATTTCGCCGGGCAGGCTTCGGCGGCAAATTGGACCCGGGTACAGGGGTTGTTGATGTGGGAGTTGTCGATGAACTGGCTGCCGGGCAGGATCACCGTCGCGGCCTTGGTGTTGGCCTGATTGGGCGCCTGGGTCAGCACCGCGTTGATCGCGGGGTTGCCGGTGCGCTCGGTCGAGCCCTTGAACGAGAGCTTCAGCTTCGGCGCATAGGGCAGCTTCGCGCAGCCGGTCGCCTGGAAGCCGGCGGTCGGTTCGGCGACCTGCCCGTCGGTTGCCCTCACCGTCGCGATGATCCTCTTCTCTCGGCAGCTGGTCGGGTTGAGGGTGAATTCGGGGCGGTCGACCTCGACGTGCAGGGTGCGGTAGCTGACCGGCACGCCTTCCAGCATCTGCGGCAGGGGGTCGGTGCGAATCGTCGCCAGCGCGGTTTCCGGGTCGACGTAGATGCCTGCCCGGTTGACGACGAGGCCGAGGTCGAAGGGCCCAGCCTGGGCCGGCACCACAGAGACAACCGAGTAGGGAGCTCCGTTGTAGGGGCCGGCGAGGTAGGCCGCGGTGGGCGCCTTGCCGGGCTGCGGGATCCAGAGCGGAGCCCCGCCGACGCCGGAGGCAGCGGCGACACTCCCGATCCTGCTCCCAGAGGGGCAGAGGCCGGAGGTGGCGGCGGCGTCTGGGCACAGCGGTACCCCCTTCAGCTTCGCGAGCAGGCCCTGAGGCATATGCAGGGCGATCGTCTGCGGGTTGGCTTCTCCGTCTTCACGAGTGAGGGTGAAGGCGAAGGGCGAGAACTTCCCGCCGCGGGAGCTGAGGCTGCCCGCCGCGAGCTTGGGCGAGAAGCCGCCCTTGCCGCAGCCCTGGGTGACCTGCAACGGCGTGTCGCCCTCGACCGCAGCCCTACCCGACCACGGCTGGAAGGAATAGTGGAGCTGGTAGGTCCCGCAGGCCGCGGGCGTTGCCAGCGGCGCCCGCGGCCCACCGAAGACGTTGAGCTCGAGCTTGCTGAACGGAACCTGCGGCAGGCCTCCGAGCTTGTCGATCCCGTTGAAGACGGTCGTCACCTGACCGGTGGTCTTGTTGGTTTCGATCTCTGCCGGCAGCTTCAGGTAGACGCCCTGTTCGTTGCTGACGACCCAGAAGCGGAAAAGGTGCCCGGGTTCGGGGGTCCGCTGGTACACGGCCCCGTGGAGCGTGTCTTCGAGCGCCGGAACCTCGACTTCGACCGAGCCGATCTTCGCCGCCTCCGGGCAGTGCGAGGGTTCGTTCTTTCCGTAGGCGACCTGCTCGGCGCTGCAGCCCTCGAGGCCGTCGGCGGCCGCTGGGTTGATGGTCACACCCTCGGGCAGCGAGACCCGGGCGCTCTTCATCGTCGAGGTGGCGATCGAGTCGGGCGTTTCGTCCTGGGGGATCACCAGCTCGGTCTCGATACCGCTGGGCGCCGATGCTTCGGAGTTGGTGAGCGCCGCGGTGAAGGTCGGCGCGAAATCGAGTTTGCCGCAGCCGCTGATGTCGGGGAACGGCGCGCTCAGCGTCGCGAGGCGGTTCGGTTCCTGGTAGCTGCGGGCCGAGACGGTCACTTCCCGCTGCATGCTGCAATCGGTCGGGTTGGAGAGGAAGGGTGCTGGAGGAACGTGGGCTTCGCGCCCTCCTGAGGGCGTTTCGCCGTTGATCGCCTCCTGCGGGGTGATCCGTTCTTCGTCGTGGATCGGCAATGCCGGGATACCCCAGAGAGTGGTCGAGGCTTCGAGGAGGCCGGCGATCGAGGGGATGCCTTCGATCGTGGACACGACGCTGTAGTCGATGGGATCGACGCGGACGTTGACGAACGCGGGCCAGCCGACCGCGATGAAGCCGAGGCGCGCGACGATGTCGGTGCCTTTGGGGGGCACCATGTTGTAGATGGGCTCGGTATAGACGCCCGCGTGCGGGGGCTGAACCCGCACCCGCGAAACTCCCACCTGGGAGTCGAACGGACAGGCGCTGTCGGCCGGACCGTTGCCTAGCTGGTCGGTGGTGCAGCGGGGTATTCCCTGCGTGTTGCCGATCATCCCCGGCGGCAGCTTGATCTGGACGTCTCGGGCAAGCGCGTACGGCTCGTTGCCGTTACGGGTCAAGACGAAACTGAGGGTCATGTCCTTGTGGTCTCCAGCCTGCCGGCCAGCTAGCTCGGCGGAGACCGATTCGACGTCGAATTTGTCGAATTCCTCGGCTGCGCTAGCCGTCGAAGCGAAAGCGGACAGGAGCGCTAGGACGAACACGGCAAGCGAAACGATCTTCTTCAGCTCGATGCTCATTTGCGGCCCCCCTTCCGGCTCGAGCCGGCTTTGTGCTTGCGGTGCCTTGACTTCTTCTTGACGCACCTGACCTTGCCGGCCTTCTTGACCTTGCGCTTGCCCTTCGGGCAGCGATGGGCCGGCACGAACTGGTCGCCGGAGCCCTGCACGGGGGTCTGAACGCCGGGCAGCGCGGGCGGTGAGCTCAGCTGCGGCCGGCACCCTTCGCCCTGACATTCGGAGCTCGCCGGTTCCGGAAAGCCACCGCCGACGCGAGCGTCGTAGATCGACGGGGTTTCGTCGGCGTCGCGCGGCAGGATGCGGTCAGAGCTGATGAAGAAAACGTCGTCGCCGCTTTCGCTGATCGCCCAGAGATACTCGTTGCGCAAGCTGTGGGCTGAGGAGATCAGGTAGGTGCAGCCGCCGGTGCGGTTGCAGCCGCCGACGCCCTCGGCCTCCCACTCGTAGACATCGAGCTTGCCGTCGGTGTCGGCGGGCACGAGCGGATCGGGCGACTCGAAGAACGCACGGCGACCGTCGGGCCGCAGATTGCGCAGCCAGGCTTGGTAGTAGTAGAGCGCGAAGCCTTCCCGGCTCTCGGACTGCAGGGTGGCCGCACCGGTCGGCGGAGCGCCGGTGGGGTTGCAGGAGATGCACTGCAGCTCGGAGGCTCCCGAGTCGTAGCGGTAGATCTGGGGCACCCCTTCGGGGTCGTAGTCGGTCAACTGCGCCCGCGAGCGGAAGATCAGGGTCGACCCGTCAGGGGTCGCGCGGGAGGGGTCGAGCCCGAGCTGGCCGACGGTCGGGGGACCGATCGCGTCGAGCCAGAGCCCGAGGCCCTCGATCTGGGAGACCTTGCCCGGTTCGCCGTCTACGTCGACTTCGGTGAGGGTGCCGACGAAGCTGATCTCCCCTTCCTCGGAGAGGTAGAGGTTTTCTTTGCCGGCCTGAGCTACCGAGCCGTTGGGGTTCGGTTCGCCGCCGAGGACCTGGGTGGAGACGAAGTATGCGGCGGTGCCGTCTTCGGAGACATTGACCGGAGTGACGGCGCCGGCGCTGAACGGAGTTCGGACCCCGGTCTCGGCGTCGAAGCGCCAAAGCCGGCCGCCTTCCATGTAGAAGACGAGGTTCCCGCCTTCGGCGATGCCGGCGAAGGCGACGCCGTCTCCGATTTCGAAGGTTTCGCTGTTTTGGTAGCGGAGATAGAGCTTGCTGCCGACCGTGAAGGCGACGCCCTCGCCGTCGAGCGAGGCCCCGTAGTAGGTCGCTCTGACATTGAGGGGAGCGTCACCCGGCAGCAGCGAGATGACGTGGGTGACCCCGTCGGGCGTGCGGTCGTAGATCGCCGGTTTGCCGCTCGGCGCCGCGTTGGGCTCGAGCTGGACTCCTTTTTCCAGGCCGTTTTCCGTGGTGAAGACGATGTGGTCGCCGCCTTCGCTGATCAGCAGGCCGACCGCGCCGTTGTCAGTGCCGATGCTGCCCTGGCCCAGCACCTCGGAGTGGCCGTCGGGGTAGCGCACGTAGCTCACCGATTCCCCTTCGTCGGTTGCGGTGCCGCCGACCTCGGCCGTCCAGAAGGAGTAGCCCTGGTCAGGGGAGGTCCCCCCGGGCACGACTCCCTGGGCTTCGGCGCCGGTGGGACCGATCGGGTCGGTACCCCAGCCGTCGGGGCCTCGCTCGGCGATGTAGGGGTCACCGAGATAGGAACCGGTGACGTCGTCGCCGCCCATCGAGCCGCCTTCGATCTTGAACGGGACTCTGTTGCCGTCGGGCGAAACCTGGCGGTTGGTGAACTGCGACTCGTGACCGGTGCCGACGGGCGCGCGGCCGTTGGTGTCGGGCCTGGTGACCAGCTCGTAGGCGCGGCAGTCGGGCAGCAGTGCGGAGGGGCCGACGCGCAGTGCCGCGTTCTCGCACTGGGAAGAGCTCACCGAGAGATCGGGATAGGTGGCGAAGCTGCCTTCCCCTTCTTCTTTCCCTTCTTCGTTCTCAGCGACGACACGGAACCGGTAGGCGGTGCCGTCCAGGAGGCCCGTCGCGATGGCCGAGGCTTCGTCGTCGAGGTTGCCCGCCGGCAGTTTGCCGCTACCGACGATCGTCGCCCCTGCGAATCCTTCCACGTCGAAGCGCGCCTGCGTCGTTATTTCGAAGGTGTAGCTCGTCTCGAGATTGCCGGGGTTGATCGCCGCCTGCAGTTCCGCTTCGTTCTCGGTCACGTTCGTGCTTCGCACGGAGCCCACGACCGGCGGCCCGAAGCTGGATTCTTCGAAGGCGAAAGAGTGTCCCGTCCCGGTTTTGCCAGAGGGGACGTAGAGATAGCGCCCGTTGTCGCTGTGCGCGCCATTGGGGCTGTTGGGCCCGTTGTCGACGCCGATCTCAGCCCCGAATACCACTGCGAAGCCGTGTTCTATGGTCGCGAGGTAAACGCCGTCTTCGTCGAACTCGTAGAGCCTGTTCGCCTCGCCGTCGAGGACGAACACGTGGCCGGTTGCTTCATCCACCGCGACCGACAGAAAGCCGACGAATTTACCCTCGGGGGTCGCGGAGCCCTCGATCGAACCGACTTTTTTGTACTGCTCATCTGGCGGCGAGCCGACGACCTGGGTCAGGTCGAAGATGTAAATGGCTTTTTCCTGGGCACTCGCGTAGAGGAGATCGCGTGACGCATCAACTGCGGTGCCCACTCCATAGCCGATGGGCGGGAGCGTGGTCGTTCGGAGCTGTTCGTTGTCGGCTGCGGCCGAAGCGAACTCGACCAGGCCTCCGGAGCCGAAGTTGGCGAACAGATGGTCATTGTCGGCGTTGATGGCGATGCCGGTGTAGAGCGACGCGGCATTCCCGCCGATGGGTAGGGAAGTCGGAGCGTTGCCGTAAGCGATGTTCCCGGCTTCGGGTTCGTAGACCGAGGGGATGTATCGCCGGATCGGTTTCAGGTTTTCGATTTCCGCAACGACGTAGAGGACGCCTTTGCTGTCGACCGCCACGGACGTCGCGCCGGGGGATTTCAGTTCGTAGACGAAGTTGCCTTCAGGATCGAAGATGTCGATCCTGCCCTGGCTTCCCGTGCCGAGTTTCCCGAAGTTGCTGACGTAGACGTTGCCGTAGAAGTCGGTGGTGACCGCGCTCGGGGCGGCGAATTTTTCGGCCGGATGGGTGCCTCCCGGACAGCCCGGGTCTTCGACGGGGTCGAGCGGTTCCGGCGCCCCGCTGCAACCGCCGATCAGGGAGAGCACCGGGTCGAGCTCGCGATCGCCTTCCGCCGCACCGGCCCCGGGTGCGACGACTCCGGCGAGCACCAGCACCGCCGCGGAGAGAAGCAACGCTCGCAGCCCGACGCGCCTGTTCCCGATCAAGTCCATCGTCCCCTCCCCGTCGATCATGTCCCTGCCGTCCCCCTGCTCATTCCCCAGCCCTTCTTGTTCCCTATACGTACTGATGCTGTTCCCAGACGTGTGAGCCTAGTGCGGGCTCGAAAAAGTGTCAAGCGGCCAGAGCCCTTTATAAAGCGGCTCCCGATTCGCATAATAAAAAACTCTCGTGTAAGCTAGCAGGGGCAGTCCGGGGTCACGGGGCCCCCGGTTCGAAGGAGGGGAATGGCAACCGGCTACGCCAGCAGGGGACCGATCGTGAGGGAAAACACGGGGGCGGAGGAGCCGCTAGGGGAGATGCTCCGCCTGCTCAGCACCGGCGCCTCGGGGGCGATCCTGCTGGCGCTCGACGAAGGCGCGATGCAGACCAAGGTCCTCACGCAGCGGATCCGCGGCTACACCGCCCGCACGGTCTACCGGTATCTGCCCAGGCTGGCCCAGGCCGGGGCGGTGGAACGCGACGATCGTCCGGGCGGCCCGGCGCGGGTGGTCCACACACTGAGCCAGAGGGGAGGCAACGAACTCTGCGACCTGATCAACCGCTTCGCCACGGCGTCGATGACCCACCTCCCCGGAGGTCAAATCGAGCCCCGGGCTTGGGCAGCCCTCGGGCTACTGGCCGATTTCTGGGAGGCGGGAGTGGTGGACGAACTGAGCCAGGGGCCCCGGTCGCTGGCCGAGCTGGCCCGCAGGCTCGAAGCCCTCAGCTACCACCAGCTCAACCGGCGAGCCAGCCGCCTCGAAGCCTTTGGCTTCTTCGGCGAGAGCGGCCGGGTCGAGCGGCGAGGCTATGTCCTCACCGACAAGGCTCGCCGGACCATGGGCCTGATCGCCGGCCTCGGCCGCTGGCGGCGTCGACATCTGGCCGGCGAAGGCCTCTCGGTGGCGGAGATGACCACCGTCCTGCGCGTGTCGCTTCCCCTCGCTCGGCTGCCGCACCGCCCCGGGAAGACGATGCGGGTGACGGTAAAGGGGGGCGCTGGCGATTCACCCCGCGAGCTCTGGGCGGAGGTCGGAGGGGATGGGGCCGTCGCGGTTGCCGAGGCCGGGGTGTCGGCCTGCGACTGCTGGGCCGAGGGATCGGTCGACAACTGGATGGCCGCGCTGATCGACGGGAAGCCTCCGGCGAGGTCGGGAGGAGACGCCGAGATGGTCTCGGACTGCCTGACCAGCCTCTACGAGAAGCTCTGGAGCCCCAGTCCCTTCTAGGAGAAATCGGCGCCGCGCCCTTACCGCGGGCCTTGGATGCTCGTGATGTTCGCGGCAGAGACGAGAACGGGTTGCCCGGCCGGGCCGAGTTCGGTCAGGGGAACCATCGGGTCTTCACTGGATCCGATGCCGTGATCGCATCCTGAATCTCTGCGACGGACTCGCTGACATGGAGTGTCTTTCCGTCGGCCAGATGGACGCTCGCTGCCATTTGCCGACTCTATCGCATTCTGGTACGTCAATGTTCCAATTCAGGATCGCCGGGGTGACTCCAGCCTCCGTCAAACCTTTCTAGCCGAGGCGAAGATCTCGAACTGGTTCTCGGTCGGTTCCTTCGGCCGGCCGTTGCCGTGGAAGACGCGCTCGAGGGTCATCCCGACCGAGGCGTAGATCTCGCGCAGCTCCTCGACGGTGTAGAGGCGCTGGCGGAATTCAATCCGTTTGTCCAGGCCCTCGAGCACCTCGCCGAAGCGGAGCGGGATCATCGCGCCTTCCATGTAGCTGTCCTTCTTGTTCCAGCGATGCTCGACGAGTTCGATCATCCCGGCGCTCGGTATCCAGGACCGCTGCGGCAGGCGCGCCCGCGCGTAGAGGACGTTGGGAACCTGGATCAGGTTCTGGCCGCCCGACTTCAGCGCCCGCGAGATCACCTCGAAGGTCTTGTGGTTCTCCTCGTCGGTCTCGAAGTAGCCGACGGCGCCGTCGTTGAGATTCAGCACGATGTCGAACTCGTCCGCGAAGTCGAGCTCGCGCAGGTCGCCCTGGATGAACTCGGCCTCGAGACCCTGCTCCTCCGCGTCCTTGCGGGCGATCTCGACGAGTTCGGGGCCGATCTCGACGCCGACCACGGAGAACCCCTGGCGCACCAGCTCCAGCGAGTGGCGGCCGGTGCCGCAGGCGAGGTCGAGGATCCGCTCCCCTCCCTGGGGGCGCAGCATCGTCAGCGCTCGCTTGATTTCCGACTCGGTCCGCTCGGTCCAGGCCATTTCGGCGCTCATCCCGTCGAACGCGGTGGCGTACCAGTCCTGCGGAATCTCGTTTCGAAGAACGCTCATCTCCCTCTCCCTCGCTGTGCTTCCCCCATTGCACAGGAAAGATTAAAAGATCAAGCGTTATGGCGCTGATCTTCTCGGCGGTGTCGCCAGACGAGGGGGGCGACGTAGCCGATCAGGATCCCGATCGCGACCGCCAGCAGGATGACCACGATCAGGGGCGCCTGGAAGCTGGCGGTGAGAACCTCGAAGCTGACCTCCTGCGAGTTCTGCAGGGCGACGACCAGGACCAGCGCGACGAGGGTCCCGACCAGCCAGGCCCGCCAGTTGACCGGCTTCTTCTCCTGGGGCATCGACCGATCTTAGTCGGCCTCATCCGGCAGACTTACGACATGGGAACCGCGCAGAGACCCGACCCGACCGAGTCGGTCCGCCACCAGCTGCGGCCGCTGTTCGACCAGATCGTGATCAAGGAGCTCGACACCGACCGCGTGCGGCGCTCCGGGCTGGTCGTTCCGCCCGGCACCCACG
The DNA here is from genome assembly GCA_036376215.1 of Solirubrobacterales bacterium. Classification (GTDB taxonomy): domain Bacteria; phylum Actinomycetota; class Thermoleophilia; order Solirubrobacterales; family 70-9; genus VAYN01. The sequence goes on along the minus strand of DASVAT010000005.1, from coordinate 324,555 downwards.
AGCCGCCGCCCGAGCAGGGGATCGTCCTCGCCGTCGGCCCCGGGCTCGACTGGTGGGCCGGGGCGGGGGTCGAGATGCCGGTCCAGCCGGGCGACCACGTCGTCTTCCCGTCCAGCGCCGGCGCCTGGGTCGAAGTCGACGAGGAGCGGCTGCTGGTCTGTCGGGTGACGCAGCTGCTCGGCGTGCTCGAGTCGGCCTCGATCCAGCGGGGCTAGCCGACGGAGGCGGTGCGAGTCTCGCCGCGGCGCTTGCTCTCCAGCATCCGCTGGTCGGCAGCGCGGATCAGGGCCTCGACCTCTTCGCCGTCGTCGGGAAAGATCGCCCAGCCGACCGAGGCGCTGGGGGCCGGGGTGCCGGAGTCCGAGTAGTGCGTGCCGATCGCGCTGCGGATCGCCTCGCCCATCAGCCGGGCGCCTTCCCCGTGGGCGCCGGGGGCGATCACCGCGAACTCGTCGCCGCCGATGCGGGCGAGCGTGTCGGTCGAGCGGAGGATCGACTGCGCCCGCTCGGCGACCTGGCGGAGAACGGCGTCGCCGACCGGGTGGCCGTGGTTGTCGTTGATTCCCTTCAGGTCGTCGAGGTCGAGCAGGAGCAGGCCGAGTGGGCTGCGGTCGGTCCCCCGGTGTCCCGCCTGGATGGACCGGCGGGAGAGCTCTCGCTTCAGCGTCGCGTCGAACTGCCGCCGGTTCGCGACCCCGGTGAGGGCATCGCGGTAAGCGATGTTTCGGTGCCGCAGCTCGGCGGCCAGGAGGCGCTCCCGGACCCCGACCAGGACCCAGGTCGCGGAGAGGAAGCCGACGACGAGAGCGACGTAGCTGGGGAGGAAGGCGTCATCGATCGCGTTGGGGTCGTAGAGCAGCGGCGTCCCGGCGATGACGATCAGCTCGACCGAGAGCGGCCAGGCCCAGCGGGAGGGGAAGAAGAAGGCGGCGTAGAGGAGGAGCGGCACGAGCATCGGCTGGGCGAAGCTGCTCGCTCCCCCGGTCAGATAGATCGCGAGGCCGACGAACGGGATCGTCACGACCATCCCCACCCCGAGCACCGCGACCGAGGCCCGCTCCCAGTCGAGCCAGCCGACGGCGGAGGCGAGGCCATAGAGCAGGAAGACCCCGCTCAGGACCAGGACCCAGCCGATCTCCGCGTGCTGAGCCCCGGGGAGGTAACAGCCGAGGGCGCCGAAGACCGCCGCGACGATCCAGAGCACCCCGGAGATCCGACCCATCCGCGCCCGCTCCTCCGGTGCTTCGGCGAAAGCCGGCATCGAGGAGAAGGCGGGGGGTCGTTCAGGCATACCTCCTTGATCGGCCACGGCCGATCGAATTTTGAGCGCTACCGAACATTCGACTAACCGGCCTCGGAGAGCGCCGCCTCGGGCTCGGGCTCCTGATGCGCGGCCATCTCCTGCGGCTGGGGGTCGCGGAGGACGAAGACCGCGATTGCCACCGCGGTCGCGGCCAGGCCGGCGCCGATCAGGTAGGCGACGTGGTAACCGGAGTTGAGCGCCTGCAGATGGCCCTCGCCGTCGGCGAGCAGGGAGTTGGTGCGCTCGGTCGAGAGCGTCGCCAGGACCGCCAGCCCGATCGAGCCGCCCACCTGCATGCTGGTGTTGACCAGCCCGGAGGCGAGCCCGGCGTCCTCGGGGGTAGCTCCCGACATCGCCAGGGTCATGATCGCCGGGAACGAGGTGCCGACGCCGATGCCGATCAGCAGGAACGGCGGCAGCAGGTCGGTCAGGTAGTTGCCCTCGACCGGCGTGCGGGCGAAGAGCAGCAGCGCGACGACCACCAGGCAGACGCCCGGGATCAGGGTCGTGCGCGGGCCGAAGCGCATGATCAGTTTTTCCGAGAAGCCGAGCGAGAGCCCGCCCATCACGATCGTCGTCGGCAGGAAGGCGAACCCGACCTCGAGCGGGCTGTACTTCAGCACCCGCTGCAGGTAGAGGGCGCCGAGGAAGAACATCCCGAACATGCCCGCGACCAGCAGCGCCTGCAGGACGTTGGAGCCGGCGACGTTGCGCGAGCGGAAGAGGCGCAGCGGCATCAGCGGGTTGGCGATCCGCGCCTGGCGGAAGATGAACAGCGCCAGCAGGACCGCCGAGATCGCGCTGAGGATGAGCGTGCGGGAGTCGCCCCAGCCCCACTTCTCGATCTGCAGGATCGTGAACACGCCCAGCATCAGCGAGCTGGTCAGCAGCAGCGCGCCGGGGAAGTCGGCGCCCTCGCTGAGCCCGATCCCGTCCGGGTTGGCGACCAGCCGTTTCGCCATGTAGGCGACCGCGATCCCGATCGGCAGGTTGATGAGGAAGATCCAGTGCCAGCTGATCGCGTCGGTGAGGACGCCGCCGAGGAGCAGGCCGATCGAACCGCCGGCGGAGGCGACGAAGCCGTAGACGCCGATCGCTCTCGCCTGCGCGGCAGGCTCCGGGAACATCGTCACGATCATCCCCAGGATCACCGCCGAGGCGAGCGCCCCGCCGATCCCCTGGACGAAGCGGGCGCCAACCAGCATCTCCTGGTTCTGCGAGATCGCGCAGACGAGCGAGGCGGTGGTGAAGATCGCCAGGCCGACGAGGAAGATCCGGCGCTGGCCGAGCAGGTCACCCATCCGTCCGGCCAGCAGCAGCAGGCCGCCGAAGGGGATCATGTAGGCGTTGATCACCCAGGCGAGGTTGTTCTGGGTGAAGCCGAGGTCATCCTGGATCGAGGGCAGGGCGACGTTGACGATCGTCGCGTCGAGGACGATCATCAGCATCCCCGCGCAGAGGACGTAGAGGGCTAGCCAACGGGTGCGGTCGTGCTCAGATGCGTTCATGCAGGTAAGGAACTCCTGGGCTGGGGGAAACTCATCGCCGCCTCCGTCAATCGACGTGGTCCGGCAGGCCGAAACGCCGGAAGACGGCCTCCACGCGGCTGGGGTCGGCTGCGCGGTCGGGCCACCGAGAATAACCATCCGGCGTGTCGGCCGGACGGACGACGAGCTCTCGGGTGACATTTGATGCGGGTCGAATGCGTCACCCAGTTTCGCTCTCGGAGTCACCGGCAAGGCCGAAACCGGCATCTATTGTCGCCCCGCGGTGGGGGATATTCGAAGCAGTGAAGGCCAACCGACGATCGGCAGCGTGCTGCGGCTGCTCGGCGCCGGAGCCAGCGGGTCGATCCTGATGGCGCTGGGGGAGGGCCCGCTGCGCACCATGGCGCTGACCGAGAGGGTGGCGGGCTACTCGCCGCGGACGGTCTACCGCTACGCCACCCGGCTGACCGAGTTCGGGTTGATCGACCGGGACGAGGAGGGGGGCGTTCCCTCCAAGGTCGTCCACAGCCTCAGCGTCCCGCAGGGGCGCGAGCTCTACGAGCTGGTGGCGGCCTATGCCGACGTCGCGATGCAGCGGCTTCGCGGCGGCGAGATCGGCGGGACCGAGTGGGGGGCGCTGACCCTGGTCGCCGAGCTCTGGGAGTCGGGGGCGATCGAGGAGCTGAACCTCGGGTCCAAATCGCTCACCGAGCTGGCGCGCGGGGAGCACGGGCTGAGCTTCCACCAGGTGAGCAGGCGAGCCAACCTGTTCGCCCGCGGGGACTTCATCCGCGAGGTCCCCGGCTCCGGCCGCCACCGCCGTTACGCGCTGACCGAGAGGACGCGACGGGCGATGGGGCTGATCGCCGGGATCGGCAGATGGCGGCGGCGCCATGTCGTGCCGGCGGGATCGACCGGCCTCAGCGCCGGTGAAACTGCGGGCTTGATGCGGACGGCGCTGCCGCTGGTCGTCCTTCCCGCCCACGCCGGCAAGAGCTTCGAGCTGAGGATCGCGCCGGTGGGCGAGCGGAGAACGTCCGGGGAACCGGTATGGGGCAGCATCGCCGCCGACGGGTCCGTGGTCAACCGGCCGGCCGCGTCGGCGGCCGTCGACGGGGCCGCCCAGGGAACCGTCGTGGCATGGGTCGACTCGGTCCTCGACGGACCCCAAAACGGTCTGGAGGTGAGAGGCGACGCGGCGCTGATCGCCGATTGCCTGCGGCACCTGCACGCGTCCCTCTGGCGCAACGGGAACGGGTCAGCGGCCGCGGCGGCCGAAGCTGTGTCCCGCGGGCGCGACGGCGCGTAGCTCGGCGAGGGCCAGCTCGCGCGAGGGACAGGGGGAGCGCCGGGGCGCCGAAGGAGCGTTCGGCGAGAGCGGCGCCAGATCGCTGACGAGGATGTTCAACGTGCCTTCCCGGCGCTCCAGCCGGCCACGGGCACGGATCAGGGGGGCGGTGCGGACGAGGGGACGATGGCGGTCGTAGACCGCCGGCGGGACGATCAGGTTGACCGAGCCGCGCTCGTCCTCGAGCAGCATGAAGGTGATGCCGTTGGCGGTCTCGGGGCGCTGCCGGGCGGTGACCATGCCGGCGATCTCGACGGTCGCGCCGTGGTCGGCCCCGGTCAGGTCGCTGCTGCGGAGGAGCTTCGGTTCGAGGCCGGGGCGGAGCAGCTTCATCGGGTGCTTCTCGACGGTCATCCCGGTCGAGCGGTAATCGGCGATCAGCTTCCCCCACTCCCCCAGCGGCTCCAGCTCGGGCGGGCGCGGCGGCTCCATCGGCAGCGCCAGCTGGGTGCCGCTGCCGGTCAGCCGGCCGGCGGCGGTGACGCCGACGCGCCAGAGCGCCTCGCGGCGCTCTGGCTCCGAGCCGGCCGGGATGCCGTCGAGGGCGCCCGCCCAGGCGAGGCGTTCCAGGCTCGGCAGGCCGGCGCCGCAGCGGGAGGCGAGTTCGGCGACGCCCTCGTACGGCCCGCCGCGCTCGCGCTCGGCGACCAGCGCCTCGATCTCCTCCTTCTTCACGCCCTTCACGTAGCCGAGGCCGATCCGCACGACCAGGCCGCCGCGCACGCCGTCCTCTGTGCGCGGCGATTCGACGTGGCAGAGGACCCTGCTGCGGTTGGCGTCGGGCGCCGCCACGCGGATGCCGCGCCGCTGCGCCTCGTGGACCAGCGAGTCCGGCGGGTAGAAGCCCATCGGCTGCTCGTTCAGCAGCGAGCAGAGGAACTCGGGGGCGTAGTGGATCCGCAGCCAGGCCGACTGGTAGGCGAGCAGGCCGAAGGCGGCCGAGTGCGCCTTCGGAAAGCCGAAGCCGGAGAAGCCTTTGATCTGGCCCCAGACCTTTTCCGCGACCCGCTCGGGGACGCCGTTGGCGGCGGCTCCGGCGAGGAAGTGCCGGTGGTGCTCGGCGATTGCCTCCTCGGAGCGCTTGCGGCTCATCGCCCGCCGCAGCCCCTCCGCCTCCGAGGAGCTGAAGCCCGCGAGGGCCATCGCCACCTCGATCACCTGCTCCTGGAAGACGATCGTCCCCAGCGTCTCCTCCAGCACCGGTTCCAGCAGCGGGTGCTCGTAGGGGATCTCGTAGTCTGGGTTCTCGCGGCGGAGCTTGCGCCTCTCTATATACGGATGGATGGCGCCGCCCTGGATCGGGCCGGGACGGACCAGCGCGACCTGGACGACGACGTCGTCGAGGTCGCGGGGCTGGGTTCGCGGCAGCATCTGCATCTGCGCCCGGCTCTCGATCTGGAAGACGCCGGTGGTCTCGGCGGCGCGGATCGATTCGAAGGTCTCCTCGTCGTCGAGCGGGATCCGCGAGAGGTCGAGGCGCTCGCCGCGGGCGCGGCCGATCTCCTCGACGCAGCGCTCGACCGCCGAGAGCATCCCCAGCCCCAGCAGGTCGATCTTGAGGAAGCCCGCGTCGGCGCAGGAGTCCTTGTCCCACTGCACCGTCTGGCGACCCGCCATCGCCGCGGGGACGACCGGGCAGACGTCGATCAGCGGCCGGGTCGAGATCACCATCCCGCCCGGATGCTGGGAGGAGTGGCGCGGCAGCCCCATGATCTCGCCGGAGAGCTGCAGCAGGGTTCGCCAGCGGGGCTCGGCGGCGCGCTCGGCCCCCAGCGCCGCGACCAGGTCGCGCTCGATCTCCGCCGAGGTCTCGTGGAAGCCGACCGTCTTCGCCACCCGGTCGATCTCCGCCGGCGGCAGCCCCAGCGCCTTGCCGAGGTCGCGGACGGCGCCCTTCGGGCGGTAGGTGGGGAAGGCGGCGACGAGGGCGGAGCGGTCCCGGCCGTAGCGGTCGTGCGCGCGCGGGATCAGCACCTCGCGGATGTCGCGGGGGAAGTCGAGGTCGATGTCCGGCATCGAGGTCGTTTCCTCGTTGAGGAAGCGGCCGGAGAAGAGGTCGGCCTCGACCGGGTCGACGTGGGAGAGGCCGGTGAGGTAGCAGACGATCGAGCTGACGCTGGAGCCGCGGCCGCGCCCGGGAGGCAACACAGATCGCGCTGACTCGGGGCCGCGCACCTCGGCGGCGACCTCGCGCGCCAGCTCGAGCAGGTCGCGGTGGAGGAGGAAGAAGCCGGAGAGGCCGAGCTCGAGGATCGTCGCCAGCTCCTCCTCCAGCCGCCACTGCGCCTCGAGCAGGCGGGCGCTGCCGCGGTAGCGCTCCCCCAGGTGGTGGTTGCAGATCCGCGCCAGCTCGGCGTCGGCGCCGGGGTCCTCGCTGCCGGGGTAGCGGTAGCCGAGCTGCTGGGTGAGGTCGAAGCGCAACCGCTCGGCGAGGCGCCCGCTCTCGGCCACGGCCTCGGGGTATTCGGCGAAGCGCGCCGCCATCGCGCTGGGGGACGTGAGGGCGGAGGTCGAGTTGCCGCGGCGATCGGGCTCGGACTCCTCCAGGGTCTCGCAGCGGCCGATCGCGACCAGCACGTCCTGCAGCGGCGAGCGGCGGCGGTCGTGGGCGTGGACGTTGCCGGTGGCGACGCAGGGGACGTCGAGGCGCTCGGCGAGCAGCGCCAGCCAGCGGTTGCGAGCCCGGTCCCGGCGCCAGTAGGGCCGCTGCAGCTCGACCCGAAACCGATCCCGCCCGAAGGCGGCGAGCAACCGCCGCGCCAGCTTCTCCCCCTCCGCGGTCTCCCCCCGTTCGAACGCCCCCGCCGCAACCCCGTCCCGAGCGCAGCCGGAAAGGCAAACCAGCCCCTCCGAATGCTCCTCCACCTCCTCGAGAGTCGCCCACGCCTGAGACGAGGTCCTCCCAGTGTTATCCCGCGTATGCGCATGGGCCGCGGTAAGCAACCTGCACAAGTTCCGGTATCCGGTCTCATCCTCAACCAGCAGAGTGATGTGGACGTTCCTGCCGGGGGGTGGCGTCGTAGGGGGGACCCCCCCTCGCCGCGCGAGGGGGGGTGGGTCCCCTGCGGCGACAGGACCCGCCGGCCCAACCCCCACCGTCAACTCCGCTCCCGTAATCCCCCGGATACCAAACCCCGCACAGGCGTGGGCAAACTCCATCGACCCCCAGACCCCGTCGTGGTCGGTGAGGGCGAAGGCCGGGTAGCCATGGGCCGCGGCGGCGGCGGCCAGTTCGGTCGGCGTCGAGGCGCCGTCGAGGAAGGAGAAAGCGGAGTGGGCGTGCAACTCGACGTACATCGGCTCAGGCCCGCTGCCGGTACCAGCGCTGGGCACGGGCGGTGCGAAAGACGGTGAGGGCGCGCCCGTCCCCCAGCGCCAGCTCGAAGTAGTGCCGGCGCAGCGGCTGCGGCGTCCACCACCGATCCTCGACCAGCCACTCCTCCCGGACGGCCTCCACGCTCACTCCCTCGACCGTTGCCGGGGCGCCGGTGGGATCGGTTCGGACCGCCACCCGTTCGGGGGCGTAGAGACGGCGAAGGCCGGCCATCAGAGCTCTGGGTAGGGGGTGAGCATCGCCCGGCGCTCGGGTATCCGCGAGGCGGCGTCGACCGGGAGGATCTTCAGCAGCGCCTCCGCACCCTGCACCGCTCGGACCTCCCGCACCGCGGCGCCGAGACGGCGGCGGCGCGGCTCGGTTCCGCCGACCGCCAGCTCGAGCTGGTCGCGCGCCGCGGGGCCGAAGCCCAGCGCCCGCAGCCGCAGCGAGGTCGCCGGCCCCGGCAGGCCCTCGAGCCTCGGGACCAGCACGTTGCGCAGGACTCGCGGCGAGGCGCTGGGGCGACCGAGGCGCTGCTCGACGCTCCAGCTTCCCCCGGCGGCGAGGCGGGCACCGAGGCGGAGTCCGAGCAGGGTCCTCCCCTTCCGCCGGGGAGCGGCGAGGAGCCGGTCGACGAGCAGCTCGAGCGCGCGGTCGAGCTGGCGGCCCGCGGTCCCCTCCGGCAGCTCGATCTCCTCGCTCAGGTCCTCGCGGGCGCTCCGCGGCCGCAACGACCCCTCCTCGCCCCGGCAGAGTCGCAGCGCCCGCAGCCCGAGCGGGCCGAAGCGATCGGCGACCTGGTCGGCGGTGAGGCGCGCGAGGGCGCGCAAGGTAGTGATCCCGAGGCGCTCGAGCGCCTCGATCAGCTCTCTCGCCTCGCGATCGGAGACGGCGAGGCGGCTTTGCAGGGCGGCGACCGGGACCGGCCGGGGCCAATCCCCGGCGGCGAGAAAGGCACGAAGGCGGGTGGGGCCGGTGCCGATTGCCATCCCCTCTCCCAGCGCCTCCCGCGCCGCCGCGACCACCCCGTCCGAGCTCCCTCCGTGAAGACCGCGCAATCCGTCCAGCGCGAAGAAGGCCTCGCCGGCGCGCTCCGACTCGACCGCGGCGCCGATCGCCTCCAGCGCCCGGACCATCGCCTCCGTCGCCTCCGTCGCCGCGACGGGGTCCTCGGGAGCGGCGCGCCCGGACCGAGGCCCCCCGGCACGATCCGGGCGCGGCGGAGTCGCCAAGCGAGGGTCTATGACGCAGGCGACTTCCATACGAACGTATGTTCGTAGCCCGACAAGCATAGATCCATAGAGGCGACCTCAAGAGTCGCCCGAGATTTCGGTCGGCCGAGCGGCTAGCTCAGGAGGCTCGGGCGACCTTCGCCGCCTCGGCGCTGCCGAGGTAGGGCGTCAGCGTGAACTCGACCAGATCCGGGAGCAGGGATTCCAGCTCCTCGGTGCGGTCGGCGAAGATGCGACGGGAGATCAACGAGACCATGCCGCCGACGAGCGCCTCCTCGGTGGTCGGCGAGAGTCCGGCCAGGACCTCGCCGGAGACGCCCTCGCGCCCGGCGGCGAAGTAGGGCACCAGGCTCTGGATCGCCGCGTCGTAGCGCTCGACCACGACCGGGCCGGCGACCAGCGCCTCGACCATGCTGAGCCGGGCGAGATGAGGCTCGGCAGCCAGGAACTCGAGCATCGCCCGGATGCCGGCGCGCACCGCCCGCGGCCACTCGTCCTCCTGGTCGAAAGCCTCCCCGACCCGCTTGCGCAGCTCGGCCATGACCGTGTCGTAAGCCGCGATGAAGCACTCGTCCTTGCTTCCGAAGTGCTCGTAGAAGGTTCGCCGCGAGACCGCCGCGTTGCGGGTGATGTGGGCGATGGTCGTTCCCGCGTAGCCGTTCTCGGCGACCGCCTCCGCCAGACCCGCGATCAGGCGCTCGCGCTGGTTGTGACTGACGAACTCGCGCGGCAGCCCATGGCGCCCCGGGGGTAGGCGGGCCAGCTCCGGCGGAAACTCGGGAGACTCGACAGACGGGTTCGCAGGATCTCTCAAGAGAACCGACGATACCGATCCAGACGAGTCGAGCCCATTTTGGCTAACTGGCCAGTTTTTTGAAGCCAAGGCTGACCCAGAACCCCGGTCAAACGCTCTCGCCAGCTCCGGTCGCCACTTCTCGAGCGGCCTCGGCTCCCAGGTAAGGAGTCAGCGCGAACTCGATCAGCTCCTCCAGCAGATCGGGGATCGCCGCCACGTCGCCCACCGCGAGGCGCTGGTAGACGATCCAGAAGACCCCGCCGATGATCGCTTCCTCCAGCGTCTCCGGCAGGTCCCTGCCGTGGGGCGAGACATCACGTCCAAGCTTGAAGAGCGAGACGAACGCCTGCTGGGACTTCTCGTAGCGCTCGACCGCGGCGGGACCGGCGGACAGCGCCTCCACCATGCAGGTCCGCGCCAGGGCCGGCTCCTCGACGACGTACTCGAGGAATGCCGTCAGCCCGAGGCGAACCCGGTCCGCCCAGCTGTCATGATCTCCGGCTGCCGTGACCACCAGCTCCAGCGCAGCTGTCATTGCGAACTCCTGGGTCGCGAGGAAGCAGTCGTCCTTCGAGCGGAAGTTCTCGTAGAAGGTGTTTCGAGCGATGCCCGCCCGGCGGACGACGTCCGCGACTGTGACCTGCCGGTACCCCTTCTCCGAACTCTCCTGCGCCAGCGCGGCGACGATCCGGGTCCGCTGGTGCTGGGCTATGAACTCGCGCGAGAGCTGGTGCCGCCCGGGAAGTGGACGCGTTGTTGACTCAGAAGCCACGAACGGAACAGTACCGGAGTCGAGTCTCCCTGCTCTGGACCACTCCGACCGGATACCGTTTAGGTACCGAAAGGTAGACAAGCTGTTTTACTAATCAATCCAAACCGGGCGGGGACTTTGACCGGAAAGCGGCAGCGCATTCTCAAGGGGATGCTCGTGGCGGTGGGCATCCAGGGTTACGAGCAGGCGACGGTCCAGGATGCCATCACCAACGCGGGGCTCTACCGACAGGCCTTCTACGACAACTTCGAGGACAAGGAAGACTGCTACCTGCACGCGATCGATGCCGGCTCGGCCTGGGTCGAGCTGGAGATGCGGCGGGCCGCGGCCGGAGAGCCGACCTGGCGGGGACAGCTACGGGGCGCCCTCCAGGGGCTCTTGTCGTTCCTCGACGAGCAGCCCGAGATCGGGCGGGCGCTGCTCGTCGAAGTCCATGCGGCCGGGGGACGGGCGGTGGAAAAGAGGACACAGGCGATGGAGCGGGCGGCGGAGATGATGGATCGGGCGCGCGAAGAGAGCGAGGACACCGCCCCGGCGATCTCGGCGGAGGCCGTGGTCGCGGGCATCCTCGCGGTCCTGCACACCCGGCTCGCCGGCCGGCAGAACGAAGGCTTCGCCCGGCTGCTGCCGGAGCTGATGTACCTCGCCGTGCTCCCGTACTTCGGCGCCGAGGCGGCGGCCGCCGAGATGCGCGCCTGCTGACCGGGCGCCTGGCTCAGAGACCCTCGCCGTGGCGGCCCTCGCCGGCGGCGAAGCGGGCCGCGCCGCGGGCCGCGACTTCGAGTACGTCGCGTCCGAGTCGGTGCTCGAGCTGCAGCCCGTCGGCGAGCGGGAGGCCCGCTCCCTCGAGCGCGGCGCGGCGGTCGCTCAGCATCGTCTCCTGGGGAAACGCGGCGAGTCGCTCGGCCAGCTCCAGCGCCCGCTCGAGATGTCGCCCCGGCTCGACGACCGCGGTGACCAGACCGATCCGCTCCGCCTCCTCCGCGTCGACGGCGCGGCCGGTGAGGATCATGTCCAGGGCCCGACCGAGTCCGATCACCCGGGGCAGCCGCTGGGTGCCGCCGTCGATCAGCGGCACGCCCCAGCGCCGCTCGAAGCAACCGAAGGTCGCGCGCGGGGTGGCGATCCGCAGGTCGCACCAGACCGCCAGCTCGAGCCCCCCGGCGAGGCACCAGCCGTCGATCGCCGCGATCGTCGGCTTCGACGGCGTCAGCCGGGTGAATCCCATCGGTCCGCCGGGATGGTCGACGTCGAGGTCGATCGCCTTCAGGTCGGCGCCCGCGCAGAAGGCCTCCCCCGCACCGGTGAGGATCAGCGCGCGCGCGGCCTCGTCGGCCTCGAAGCGCTGAAGTCCCTGGCGCAGGGCCTCGGCCGTCACGGCATCGACGGCGTTGCGGCGCTCCGGGCGATCGATCGTCAGCACCGCCGCCACTCCCCGCCGCTCGTAGCGCACCTCCTCGCCGCTCATCCCGCGGATGGTTCCACAGCTCGATGCCGCTTTGTGGAGAAGGGAGCGGGCGGGCTAGTCGCGGCGCGGGTCACGGGGTTCGCTGCGACGCCCGACTCCCAGAGTGTGCGCCCCGGTCGCCGGCCTGGGAAGGGCAGGTCTCCAGAGGCCGGCTGCAACGGTAGGCGCCGGTGCGGACGAGAAAGCGCCGACGAAAACGCGACCGGTGGAGACGCTCGTTGCCTGCCTTGCGCGTAGCCTTCGCGCTCAGAAGCTCGTGACGTCGCCTTCGAGACCGCTCCCGCTTGGCTTCCGCGGGACCGGTCTCTCCCGGTCGCAGAACGAACTTAACTCGGTCTGCCGCGCGGCGCCAGGGGTGGCGCGACGACGATCCCGCAAAGAGCGACGTAAAGGGTCCTCACGGCCGCCATCGCCGGCCTCGGCGGGCTGTACCTACGTCGCCTCCTTCGCGATCAGCCTCGGGCCGATCTTCTGGCTGCTGAACGTGGAGATCTACCCGCTCAGCGTGCGCAGCAAGGCGGCGGGGATCGGGAAGATGGCCAACTGGACGTTCAACTTCATCGTCTCCCTCACCTTCCTGCTACTGATCCAGGCCTACTTCCAGGCCCGCGTCAAGTCCTGATTCTCTTCGCTCCGGCTACCCTCAGCGGATGCGGATCGAAGAGATCATCGCCGCGGGGCGGCCGACCTTCTCGGTCGAGTTCTTCCCGCCGAAGACGGCGGAGGCGACCGAGCAGCTCTACGAGACGGCCCGCGAGCTGCGGGCGCTGGAGCCCGACTTCGTCTCGGTGACCTACGGGGCCGGCGGCTCGACTCGCGACGGGACCGTCGAGATCACGACCGCGCTGAAGGACGAGATCGGGTTCGAGACGATGGCCCACCTCAGCTGCGTCGGCGAGACCACCGAGGGGCTGGCGGCGACGCTCGACCGCGTCCAGTCGGCCGGGATCGAGAACGTGTTCGCCCTCCGCGGCGACCCGCCCCGGGGGCAGGAGGACTTCGTGCAGCCCGAGGGCGGGCTTGGCAGCGCCGCCGAGCTGGCGGCCTTCATCGCCGCCGGCTGGGACTTCGGGATCGGCGGCGCCTGCTTCCCCGAGGTGCACCCCGAGGCACCCGACCTCGACACCGACCTGCGCTACCTGAGGACCAAGGTCGACTCCGGCGCCGGGTTCCTGATCACCCAGCTCTTCTTCGACAACCAGGTCTACTTCGACTTCGTGCGGGCCGCGCGCGAGCGGGGGATCGAGGTGCCGATCATCGCCGGCGTGATCCCCGTCGCCAGCTTCGCCCAGACGAAGCGGATCTGCGACCTCTGCGACGCGACGATCCCGCCACGGCTCGAAGCCGCCTTCGAGGCCGCCGGCGGCGACCCGGAACGCGAGTTCGAGCTCGGCATCGCCTTCGCCGCGCAGCAGTGCGCGGACCTGCTGATCGCGGGGGCGCCGGGGATCCACTTCTACGCGCTCAACCGGGCTCCCGCCACTCGCGCCGTTCTCGGCGCCCTGCGGGCGTCGCGTCCCTGGGAGCGGTCCCGGGATGACGAGGCACGGCTGGGTTCGATTTGAATAAGATTGATTAATGGGTCGAAGTAGGGGCAGGGGGCTCGTGCTGTTCACGATGCTGATCGCGCTGGCGTCGATCCTCGGCGCGTGCGGAGGGGGCGATGGCGATTCGGCGGCTCACGTCAACGAGGACTCCGGATCGACCAACGGCCTGCCGCTGGACGAACGCGAGGGCACGCCGCCGCCTCCGGTGAAGACCGCGGACCTCGACGCGATCGCCGAGGAAGCCGAATGCCTGCTCTTCCGCAAGCTCCCGAACGAGGGAGACGAAGAAGTCCCGCCCGACTCGCCCACCCCCCGGTACCGGTCGGCGGTCCCCACTTCCGGCACCCACGTCGAACAGCCCTACCAGCAGGCCGACGGCGCCTATCTGCTGACGCCGGATCCGATCGATTCCCTCGCCTCCCTCGACCACGGGCGGGTGGCGATCCAGTACGCGCCCGACCTCTCGGAAGAAACGCAGCTGGAGCTGAAGGGCGTCTACGACACGATGTACGGGGGGACGCTCTTCTACCCGAACGACGTCATGAACTACGCCGTCGCGGCGACGGCGTGGAGGAGCATGATCGGCTGCACCACCTGGCAGGAAGAGGAGACCCTGGATGCCATCCGCGCCTTCGCCAAGGAGGCCTGGGGCAAGAGCGGGAGCGAACCGGTGGATGCCTTCCCGACCTCGGGTCCCACCCCGAGGGACCCCGCGGAACCCGACGCGAGCTGACGTGAGGGGACTCGCCGGCATCCGGTGGGCCGACGTCCAGCTCGGAGCGTTGGCAGAATAGGCTGCTCCGATGGGTAAGGGAGAGCGCGAAAGAGATCGGCTTCGCCAGGAAAGGGTCGAGGCCGAAGAACGGGAGTCCCGCAGCGGGAGCAACCGGCTGGTCCTCACCTACGCGATCGTCTCGACCGTCGTGATCGCGGTCGGCGTCCTGATCTTCGTCCTGGTCAGCGGCGGCGGCGGTGACGAGAGCGGCGACGCCCACATCAACGTCAATCAGGAAATGGGCAACACCAACGGGGTCCAGCCCGACGATCGGGCCGGGATCGTCCCCGCGCGGACCAAGGTGTTCGACCTCGACCAGGCGGCCAAGGAAGCCGGCTGCAAGGTCGAACTGAAGCTGGAAGACGAGGGACACACCCACCTTCCCGCCGACTCGCCCCTGCCCAACTACAAAACCAACCCGCCCACCTCCGGCAACCACGTCGAACCTCCCTTTCAGCAGGCCGACGGCGCCTACAGCGAGGAACCGAGCCAGCTCGACGTCGTCCACTCGCTCGAGCACGGGCGCCTGGCGATCCAGTACTCGCCCGACCTGCCGGAAAAAGCGCAGCTGGAACTGAAGGGCCTGTACGACACGATGTACGGGGCGGCGCTGCTCTTCCCCGACGACAAGATGCCCTATGAAGTGGCGGCGACGACCTGGACCAACCTGCTCGGTTGCGAGACCTACAAAGGCCAGGCCACGCTGGACGCGATCCGCGCCTTCGGCCGCGAAACCTGGGGCAAATACGGCGGCGAGCCGGTCGAAGCCTTCACCTTCACCGGGCCGACGCCGGCCCAGCCGGACGAACCGAGCGGCTGAGCCTCAGGCGCGGTAGGCGGGAAAGTAGCCGCCGGACCCGCGGCCGGCGCTGAGCTCCGCGTACCTCTCCTCGTCGCAGACGATCTCCGAGGTCGTCCAGGTCAGCTGGCGGTTGGCGAAGCCGCGCTTGAATTCCTCGAGCGCGTCGCCCGGCGCGATGCCGCCGCCGAGGTTGAGTGGCAGGCCCAGCTCGGCGGCGTGCTCGACCAGCCGGGCGACGACGTTCTTCATCGGCGAGTCGCGCAGGTGCGCGTCGGCGCTGCCGCTCAGGTAGTAGTGCAGAAAGCCGTCGCTCACCGCTGCGATCGAAGCGGCGGCGAGGTCGCCGCCGGGGGCGAGGGCGAGGGCGAGCCAGGTGCGCTCGGCGGCGAGGACGCGGTCGAAGTAGGCGGCGCCGAAGAAGTAGTGCGGGGCGGCCTCGGTGCGGCGCATCGTCTGCTCGTAGGCGGCGAGGAAGCCGGCTCGCTGCTCGGCGGTGGCCTCGCCTCCCGGCACGAGCTCCAGGGCGTAGCCCGCTTCGAGGTTGCGGCGCGCCTGGCGGCGGTCGCTGGGCCGGCTCTTCGGCGGCAGCGCCGGGTCGGCGATCTGGACGACGTTGCGCCCGGTGGCGCCCGCGAGCGGCGAGGCCCCGAGCGCGTGACGGATGAAGACGCTGACCAGGCCCGTGGCGCTCCAGTCGATCGACTCGGGGGCGACAGATTTTCGCCTGTTCTTTTTCCTTGCTATATCCCCATGAGGAACAGACGAATGAAAGCCTGGGTATCCGTAGGGGGAGGTCGCGTCGCGCTCGCCGGTGCCGGGGATCTCGCGGACGACGAGGGGGGCGAGCAGCTCGCCGGCGTCGCTCTCGATCCGCAGCGTGTGGGTGGCGCTCTCGGCGTCGAGGAACTGGCGCGAGCGGAAGAACTGATCGTCGGCCGCGGCCTCGCCGCGGTCCTCGATCAGCGTCGCCCTGGCGAGCGGGGCGTTCACTTCAGGAGGTCCGCGGCGGCGGCGCGGAACTCGTCCGGCAGCACTCCCCACACCTCGCAGTCGTCGGGCGGAGCGCCGCGGCGCGCGAGGTGGGCCCGCATCGTCCCCTCGTGCTTCCAGCCGAGCCCGGCGACGGTTCTCTTCGCCACCTCGTTGCGGGCGGGGATGCGACCGTAGACGCGATGAGCGCCGAACTCGTCGAAGGCCTTGGCGAGGGTCAGCGCCTCCGCCCGGCGGCCGACGCCCTTGCCGCGGACGTCGTCGCCGATCAGGGCGCCGAGCTCGGGGGCGGTCTGGCGGAAGAGGCCGTAGAGGGCGGTGAAGCCAACCGGCTCCTCGTAGCCCTCGACCACGATCGCGTACTTGCGGTCCTCGCCGGAGTCCCCGATCGCCCGCTGGGTCCAAGCCTCGGCTTCCTCCATCGTGAACCCGTCCCGCTGCTCCATCAGCGACGCGATCGCCACGGGGTTGTTGAACCAGCGGTGGACGGCGGGCGCGTCGCCCGACTCGAACGGGCGCAGGCTGACGGCGGGGCGATCTGCGCTCATGTCTCAAAACCTATCCAGACTGATTCTGGGGAGCGCCGGACCAAGCGATACAAGGACGCAGGGAGCCCGAATAGCAGGCTATTCGGGCGACTGAGGACGCCGCAGCGCGCAGCGTCCGCCGCCGCCAGAATCAGTCTGGAGCGAGGCCTTGGCCGGTGAGGACGAGCCAGGCGGACCTGGTGAGAATGCGGGCGTCGAGGGCTGGGGTGCGGTGGTCGACGTACCAGACGTCGAGCTCGATCCGCTCCTCCCAGGGGATGCCGGCGCGCCCCTGCACCTGTGCCCAGCCGGTGATCCCGGGCAGCACCTCGTGGCGGCGCTGCTGGTGCGGGGTGTAATCGTCGACCTGGGCTTTGATCGTCGGGCGGGGGCCGACGATCGCCATCTCGCCGCGCAGGACGTTGACGAGGTTGGGGATCTCGTCGAACGAGGTGCGTCGCAGGAGGCGGCCGGGACCGGTTACGCGCGGGTCGTCGCGGTAGACGACCCTGCCGACGCCGACCGGGTCGGAGCCCTGGACCATCGTCCGCAGCTTCCACATCTCGAACTCGCGGCCCTCGAGGCCGACCCGCCGCTGGCGGTAGATCACCGGTCCGCGGCTGGTCAGCTTGATCGCGATCGCGGCGATCAGGAGGACCGGCGAGAGGATCGCGAGCGCGAGCGCGGCGAGGAGGATGTCGAAGGCGCGCGGCATCAGCGGGTCCCGGCTGCCTTCTCCCAGCGGCCGCTGGCGCCGCGGCGCCAGCGGTCCCAGAGACCGGCGGCGATCGAGGCGGTGGTCATCGCGTAGTAGCGGGCGATGCGGAACGGGGCGATGGGGAGTCTGCGGCCGAGCAGCGCGGCGGCGATCAGGCCCAGCTGGAGGGCGAAGGCGAGGACGTAGAACCAGCCGTCGCCGAGCAGGAGTGCGTTGGCGAGGAGTGCCAGCAGGTGCAGGAGCGGGCTGAGGTAGCGGAGCAGGCGATGGGAGGCGATCTCGAAGGCGAACAGGGGCGGGTACCCGCGCGGCGAGACCATCCCCTCGCCGACGACGATGTCCCAGAGGCCGACCATCATCCGCCGTTTGCGGGCGAACTCGCCCTCGAGGGTCGGGACCATCTTCTCCTCGGCGCGGGCGGCCGGGGCGTAGAGCGAGCGGAGGCCGCGCTTGGCGAAGGCGAAGGGGAAGCTGAGGTCGTGGCTGCCGGAGGGGGCAAGGGGGATGTAGGCCTCGCGGCGCACGGCGTAGATCGCGCCGTTGCCGGCGGTGACGCCGGCGAGCGCCGACTCCATCTCCCGGACCCGCATCTCGTAGCGCCAGTAGGCGCCCTCGAGGTTGTCTCCGCCGGGGTCGATGAAGCGGACCTGTCCGCAGACGTAGCCGACCTTCGGGTCGGCGAAGGGGGCGACGAGCTGGCGCAGCGCGTCGGGCGCCCAGACGCTGTTGGCGTCGGAGAAGGCGAGGATCTCTCCCGTGGCCCGTTCGGCGCCGGCGTTGAGCGCGGCGACCTTGCCGCCGGGGGGCAGCTCGAGGACGAGGTCGGCGCCGGCGGCGCGGGCGCGCTCTGCGGTCGCGTCGGCCGACCCGTCGGAGGCGACGACGACCTGCAGCCGCTCGCGCGGGTAGTCGAGCGCCAGGGTGCTGGCGACCTTGGCGGCGATCACCTCCTGCTCGTCATAGGCGGGGATGATCAGGGAGACGGCAGGTGCTCCCTCGGCGGGTCCTGTCTCCGATCGGGGGCTCCCCCTACCGGGGGAGTCCTCCCGATCGTCGCCACCCGCCGAGGGAGCCCGCAGCAACACCAACAGCCGTAGCACCAGCGGGTAGCCGAGATGGGTGTAGACGAGGAGGCCGCTGCTGAGCCAGAAGAGGATTGCGGCGATGGTGGTCATCGGTGCGCCTCGATCAGTTCGCGGTAGAGGTCGAGGGTGAGGCGGGCCGCCTCGTCCCATGAGAAGGGGCCGGCGGCGGCCGCGGTCGCGGCGGCGGCGAGCTCGGCGCGGGCGGACTCGTCGCCGGCTAGCTCGGCGAGGGTGGCGGCCAGCGCGGCGGTGTCACCGGGTGGGACGAGACGCGCCGCGCCGGTCTCGGCCACCTCGGGGAAGCCGCCGACGGCGCTCAGGACCAGCGGCTTGCCGAAGGCGAGGCCGGTGTAGAGGACGCCGGAGTGCTCGGCGTCGAGGTAGGGGAGGACGACGAGGTCGGCGCGGCGGAAGATCGCCGGGATCTCGGCGTCGTCAACAAAACGGGTGACGGTGCGGACCCGGCCGCCGGCCTGGGTCGCCAGGCGGCGCAGCGGCTCGACCTCCATCCGCGGGTTGCCGACGATCCACAGCTCGGCGTCGGCGTCGCTCGCGGCGACGCGGCCGAACGCCTCCAGGAGGAGCTCGATCCCCTTGTAGGGGCGGAGCAGGCCGAAGGAGAGGACCACCGGGCCCTCGGCGCCCTCCAGCTCCGGCGGCAGCGGCTTCTCCTCCGGCAGCCGGGTCAGGTAGTCGAAGGCGCCGTGGGGGACGACGCGGACCTTCCCGGGGTCGAGGCCGACCTCGTTTCGCAGCCGCGCCGCGCTGTGCTCGGAGTGGGCGACGACCGCATCCATCGCGCCGAAGGCGCGATGGGCCGCGCGGACCTGGCGGCGGCTCGGCTGCGGCGGCAGGATGTAGTGGGCGGTCATCAGCCGCGGCCGGCGCGGCGGCAGCAGGCGGGCGTCGAGAGCGGGGATCGTCAGCCACTGGTAGTGGACGACGTCGGCGTCGAGGGCGCGCCGCAGGCGCAGCATGTCGGGCAGGTGCTCGACCGCCTTGAAGGGGAGACGCGCCGGAGCGTCAAGGCCGCGGCGGGCGGAGCGGCGATAGAAGAGCTCCCGGACGCGGTAACCGTCAGCCGGCGGGACCGGGCCGTGGAGGAAGCGGCTGGTCAGCAGCTCGACCTCGGCGCCGGCGCGGGCGAGCGCGGCCGCGAGCGCGCGGTCGTAGGGCGGCGTGAATGCCGAGGGGTCGATGAGCTGTACCTTCATCGGGGATGGCGGATTATCGTGACCCCCTTGGCGCCCACGCTCTCCTACTGCGTCGTGAACACGAACGGCCGTGAGTACCTGCTCGCCTGCCTGGCGGCGATCGAGCGCACCCACCCGGCGGGCGTGGAGCGCGAGATCCTCGTCCTCGACAACGCCTCCGAGGACGGCTCGGCCGATGCCGTGCGGCGGCTCGGCGGCGAGATCCGCCTGATCGCGCTGGAGCGGCGGGCGGGCAAGGCGGAGAACGACTCGACCCTGATGCGCGAGGCGAGCGGCGAGTACTGCCTGCTGCTGAACGAGGACTCCGAGCTGCGGCCCGGCGCGGCGGTGGCGCTGCTCGCCGCGCTCGAGGCCGACCCGGAAGCCGCCGCGGCGACCCCTCGACTGCTCGACTCCGGCGGCGGCCCGGTCCCCTGCGCCTGGCGCTTCCCGGGGGTGGGGACAGCGGCGATCGGCGCACTCTTCCTGCATCGCCGGCTGACCGTGCAGAGCAAGGGCGAGACGACCCGCCGCGTCGACTGGGCCCAGTCGAGCGCGCTGATGGTCCGTCGCGAGGCGGCCGCCGCGGTCGGCTACATGGACCCGGCCTTCTTCGTCTACTACGACGAGTGCGACTTCGCCAAGCGCCTGGCCGACGCCGGCTGGCACTCCCTCTTCGTCCCGGCCGCCGAGGCCGTCCACCACGACCAGCTCTCTACCGACCTCACCAGGGGCCTGCCGCGGATCGTCGAATTCCACCGCAACCGCAACCTCTACATGCGCAAGCACCACGGCCCGGCGGCGGCGCTGGCGGTCCGCGTCCTCACCGCCTGGTCATACGCCCTGCGCGCCCTCGCCGCGACGGCCCTCCCGAAGCGATCCCCGCAGATCATGTGGGCCCACGCCCGCCAGGCCCTCCTCCCGAACCGCGGCGAATCCCTCCGCGACCGCGCCAGCCGAACTGCATCAACTTGTCCATCTACCGGATGGACAAGTTGATGCAGTTCGGCTAGAGGCGGGTGTCCTCGTCGAGCTGCTCGGCCTCGTAGGTCTCCGGGACGTGGCCGTCCACGGTTGGCTCGGCCCGTAGCGAGGCGAGGACGGCGGTTGGGTGGCGTAGATAGGAGAGCCAGCGGCGCTCCTCGGCGGTGAAGAAGCCACTCGCCCAGAGCACGAGCGGGTAGGCGGCGAAGAGGACGGCGCGGAGCAGCAGCCCTGCGGCGCCCTCGGTCGGCAGCGCCAGTTCGGCCAGGCCGACGATCGCCGCCACCGTCGTCACCACCCGCAGCAGCCGGCCCCACTCGTAGGGGACGGGGAACAGGCGCTGGGTGAAGGCGTACATCAGGCCGAGCACGACCAGGTAGGAGGCGACCAGGGCGAGGGCGGCGCCGACGATCCCCAGCGGCGGCACCAGGACGAGGTTGAGGGCGACGTTGACGACGAGGGCGCCGACCGCGGCGGGGAGGTTGAACTCGGTGCGGCCGGTGCGGCCGAGGATCACCACCAGGACCAGGTAGAGGGCATAGAGGGTGACCGCGGTCGCGATCAGGCCGACCACTTCGTAGGCCTCGAAGAACTTCGGATCGGCCAGGGCGCGGAGGATCCAGCGCGAGAAGAGCCACATCCCGGCGACGACGAAGGCGCAGCCGGCGACGAAGAGGGTGACGACGGTGGCGTAGGCGCGGCGGGCCTCGCCGTCGTCACGGATCGAGTAGGCGAGCGGCGGCCAGGCGAGCTGGAAGCCGCGGACGAGGACGTTGACCGCCTGCGCGAACTTGACCCCCAGCGAGTAGAGCCCCGCCTCGGCGAGGCCGAGCGAGCGGACGATGATCAGCCGGTCGACGAAGTTGAGCGCGTAGAGCGAGACCTCGGCCGGCATCGTCGGCAGCCCGAAGCCGAAGAGGCGGCGCAGCAGGGCGAAGTCCGGCCACAGCGACAGGCGGCGCCACTGCAGGACGATCAGGACGAGGACGAAGGCCCCGCCGGTCGCGTAGCTGCCGAGCAGGAGGCCGCGGGCGCCCTCGTCGAAGCCGACGACCAGGACGACGGTCAGGGCGATCGCCGCGACGACGTTGAGGATCGTCGTCACGAAGAAGGCCCGCGCCCGCTCGTCGAGGCGGAACAGCGTCAGCATGTACTCCCACATCGTCAGCACCCAGAGCCCGCCGATCGCGATTCGCACGAGTTCCGGCGCCGACCCACCGAGCTCCTCCGCGTCCGGGAGCAGCAGTTCGGAGAGCGGTCCGGCGAACGGCAGCGCGACGAGAGCCCCGAGCGTCGAGAGCCAGAAGAGCCCGGCGAAGGTGCTGGAGACGACCCGCGCCGGGTCCTCGTCGTCGAGGTAGTAGAACCGCAGGATCGCCTCGAGCAGCCCGAAGCGGACGATGATGCTGGCGGTCACGACCGCGGCGAAGAGCACCTCCGCCGCCCCGTAGTCCTCGGTCGAGAGATACCGCGTGTACAGCGGCAGCAGCGCGACGGCAATGACCTTGCTGAGGATGCTGGCGGCGGTGTACGCAGCGCCGGTCGTAGCCAGGCGTCGCAGGTATCCCGACATGCGGGGACCCTACGCGGGCTTGCGGATCACCGGGTCATCCCCGGCGGCCGCGTGCGCCAGCGACGCCCCGACCGCCAGCAGCACCCAGGTGATCGGGTCCTCGAAGAACCCCGCATAGGCAAGCGTGTGGACCAAGAGCGCGACGAAGGCCGCGAGAACGGCCGCCCTCGCGGCCAGGGTGGCGGGATCGGCCCCCCGAGCGGTCCAGAGCCCGCGGCCGAGCGTCCCCAGCGCCACCGCGATCAGCGCGAAGTAGACGAGTAGGCCGAGGAGGCCCTGCTCCGCTGCGACCGTCACCGGCTCGGTGTGGGAGACGGTGACCGGGGCGTCCTTGTTCTCCCGGTGGTCGCGATAGGCGGCCTGGAAGGAGCCGGAGCCGTATCCCTGGACCGGCCGTTCGGCGAAGAGGTCGGCGCCGCCGGAGACGAGACTGCCGCGGCCGCTGAGGTCCACGTTCAGGCGATCGCTGGTGATCTTGCCGGAGCCGCCAACGAGGAGAACCACCAGAACCGCGCCTACGAGACCGACCGCCACCGCCGCCAAGGTCCAGCGCCAGCTCCAGCGGATCGCGGCCAGGACGGCGAGGCCGGCGAGCAGGGCGAGGAAGCTCGACTGCGAGTAGGTCGGGACGAGGCCGATCCAGAGCACGGCGATCAGGCCGGTGAGCAGCCAGAAGGCGTCGCGGCTGCGCGCCCAGAGCATCGCCGCGGTGGCGAGCGTCGTCACCAGGGCCAGATAGCGGCCGTAGACGTTGGGGTCCCAGAAGACCGAGTTGACGCGGAAGTAGGTGTGGAATTCGTTCGACCTGATGATCTGGTCGTTCCAGAAGAGGCTGCGGGTCGCGAGCTCGACGCCGCCGACGAGGACGAAGGCGCTCGCCTCGAGCCCGACCACGATCAGGACCCAGCGCAGCAGGCGCCGGTCCCACTCCACCTCGCGCAGCAGCCGGTAGGCGATCGTGAAGGGGACGAAGAAGAAGCAGACGTTCTGCAGCCCCTTGGAGAAGTCCTCCGAGTAGAGCGCCTGCAGCGCGTAGAGGACGACCGCGGCGGCGAGCACCCAGGCCAGCGCCCGCGGCGGGTGGCCCGGCGGCGGCTCGGACCAGTCGCGCAGCAGCGTCGCCGCCACCGCGGCGGCGATCACCAGGTAGAGCGGCACCAGCAGGTTGGCGGTGTCGCCGCCGGCCTCGAGCGGGACCCGGAACGGGATCGCGAAGACGATCGCCAACGGCATCGCGATCGGCCAGCGGCGGAAGACGTAGGCGAGGGCGCCGACCACGGCCGCCGCCAGCGCCAGCAGGGCGACGATCCGGCCCTCGTCGTGACGCAGGTCGACGATCTGCGCGGTGTGCCACTGGTCGCCGGCGATCAGGACCGGGAAGAGGAGCATCGCCCCCGCCATCAGCAGCGCCCGCGGCCGTCCCGGCGGTAGCAGGATCGCGGCGCCGCTCGCCAGGGCGGCGAGGCCGAGGCCGAGGCCGGCGAGGACGTCGCTCACTGCGCCACCCCGCCGGTGCCGCCCACGGTCGCGCAGCGGGAGCCGTCCTTCTTCGGCGCCGGGTGGAGGCTGATCACGCCGGGCGTGACCAGCACCCGCTCCGAGCCGAGTTTCACCCGCAGCTTGTAGCGCCCCGGGGGCGCCGTACCGCCGCCGCGCTGGCGGCCGTCCCAGTAGAAGGTGTGGAACGTGTAGCGCTTCAGGAACCCGTCGCGGGCGAGGGTGACGACGACGCGGCCGCCGGGCTTGATCACCTGCACGGTGCCCTCGTCGCTGACAGTGGTCCGGAAGCGGATCCGGATTCTGTCGTTGCGGCAGTCCCCGTTGGGGGTGAAGCTGTGGACCGCCTCCGCCCCCTTCGCACGCGGCGCCCCGATGAAGGTGACGCGGTCGAGGACCAACGGGTCGCGCTTCACCCTCTGCGAGTAGGCGAAGGCGGCTAGCGTGGCGAAGACGAGGAGGGCGAAGACGACCGCGTTTGGGGAGAGGAACCCCTGGCGATCATTCCACCGCTTCGGCATTGTCCTCGCCGACGATCACGGCGACGTCGGCTCCGGCCGAGACGGATTCGATTTCCCCACTCATCAGTTCCAGCTTCGAGATCCCCAGCTGGTTCGCCACCGTCCGGGCTTCCGTCTTGTGGCCGCGTTTGAACATGACCACGCTTTCGGCGAAGCTCGAGCTGCTGTTGGTGATCGCGCCCAGGTCGAAGCCCTTGCCCTCGACTTTGTCGCCGTAGGTGGCGGCGAGGTTGGGGGTCGAGGTGCCGTTGAGCACGCTGACCTCGATTTCGGCGGGCGTCACCTTCGCCGCCGTCTGCTTCGCGTTGTTGCCGCCCGATTCCTCGTCGCCGCCACTGACCAGCAGGTAGGCGACCCCGCCGGCGATAGCCAGGACGACGACGAAGAGGGCGATCAGGGTGGTGGGCCGAGAAGCCGTCTCGCCGAGGCCGGAGAAGCGCTCGCGCAGCCGCTCGCCGCGGCCCTGGTCCGGCTCGCCCTCCTCGCGCCGGCGCCGGCGCTCCTCGCGGCTGGAGACCGCCTCCTGTTCGGCGGTCCGCGCCTCCTCCAGCGCCCGCAGCTCCTCCGCTCGCTGGGCGGCGATCGTCGAGGTCTGCTCCTTGCGCTCGGCGTCGCGCTCGGGTGCCGACCCGGCCCACTCGCGCAGGCGGCGGATGTCCCGGCCGTGGGTGAACGAGAGGAGAGCCAGCACGGCGAGGCCGAGGAACGCGGCCAAGCCGGCGAAGGCGCCGATTTGTTCGATCGCGTGGACCAAGGTGGCTGCGAGAGGCTATTCGTTGGAGGCGACCGTCGCGGCGTCGCCGCCCGGCGAGGCGATCAGGTCCACCACCCGCTCGGCCAAATTAGCCTCGTCGCCAGCCAGAACCAAATGTTCCAGCGAGTTCAGGGTCGACTCCACCCACTGCTGGTCGATCGCCTTCTTCTGCACCGCGCGGTTGATCCGCCGCGCCGCCGTCGGCTGCACCTCCTCGCCCTCGGAGAAGAGAACCTCGTGCAGCTTCTCGCCGGGGCGCGGCTGCGTGAACTCGACCGCGATGTCGGACTCCGGCTCGTACCCCGCCAGCCGGATCATGTTGTGGGCGAGGTCGACGATCTTCACCGGTTCGCCCATGTCGAGGACGAAGACCTCGCCCTTGCCGGCGCCGATGTCGCCGGAGCGGATCACCAGCTGCACCGCCTCCGGGATCGTCATGAAGTACCGGGTCATGTCCGGGTGAGTGACGGTGACCGGCCCGCCCCGCTCGATCTGGCTGCGGAAGATCGGCACCACGCTGCCCGAGGAGGCGAGGACGTTGCCGAAGCGGACCGAGGCAAAGCGCGTCTCCGGGTACTTCTCGCCGGCCGACTGGACGATCCACTCGGCCATCGCCTTCGAGGCTCCCATCACCGTCTGCGGGTTGACCGCCTTGTCGGTGGAGATGAGGACGAAGCGCTCGACCTTGGAAGCGGCAGCGGTCTCGGCGGTGACCCGGGTCGCGATCGAGTTGTTGCGGACCGCCTCCAGCGGGTTGGCCTCCATCAGCGGCACGTGCTTGTAGGCGGCGGCGTGGAAGACGACGTCGGGCTTGAAGCGCTGCATCACCTCCAGCATCCGGTGCGGCTCCTTGCAGTCGGCGAGCACCGACTCGCAGCTGGCGAAGTGCCGCTCCTCGACCATCTCGCGGTCGATCTGGAAGAGGTTGTCCTCGGCGTGGTCGAGCATCACCAGCAGGCGCGGCTTGACCTGCGCGATCTGGCGGCAGAGCTCGGAGCCGATCGAGCCGCCGGCGCCGGTGACGAGGACGATGCGGTCGGCGAGATAGGCGCCGACGCGGTCGAGCTCGCGGACGATCGGCTCGCGGCCGAGCACGTCCTCGACCCGCACCTCGCGCAGCTGTTTGTTCAGCTGCACGCCGCCGCGCAGCAGCTCGAAGACGGTTGGCAGGGTGCGGACCGCGATCTCTCGCTCGCGGCAGGCGGCGACGATCCGGCCGCGCAGCGTCCCTGGCGCCGAGGGGATCGCGATCACCACCTCGTCGGGTTTGGTCTCGTCGAGGATCTTGACGATCTGCTTGGTCGAGCCGAGCACCTTCAGGCCCAGCATCCGCATCCCGCGCTTGCGCGGGTCGTCGTCGACGAACCCGATCGCGGTGGCGCCGAGCTTGGGGTTCAGCTGCAGCTCACGGACGACCATCTGGCCGCCGGAGCCGGCGCCGACGACGAGCACCTCGTGCTTGGGCACCCGCGAGCCGCGGCTCGGCCGTTCGACGATCAGCCGCACCGCGAGGCGGGCGCCGGCGATCAGGATCAGGGTGAGGATGAAGTCGATCACCTCGACCGAGCGCGGCAGCGTGTGGGCAAAGGGCTTGGCGACGGCGAAGACGACGACCAGCAGGGCGCTGGCGACGGCGACGGCGCGGAGGATCAGCATGAAGTCCCGGCCGCTCACGTAGCGCCACCACTTCTGGTAGAGGCCGAAGGCGGCGAAGACGACGAGCTTGCCGGCGACGACGAAGCCGACCGACTGCGCGAAGAGCACCTCGTAGCGGTGCGGCCAGCCGTGCGGCTGGTCGAGGAAGCGCAGCTGGAAGGCGAGGTAATAGGCCAGCGCGACGAGCACGGCGTCGGCCGCCACCTGCAGAACCCGGTTGCGATAGACGGGGTGGTTCAACCGGCGCATGAACCCGCGAGTTTAGTTGCTGTTCAGCTGTCTCCCTACAATCCCGCCTTCACGAATGCCGCCCCTCCTCTTTGCCAGCGTCACCGATTTCTTCCTCGACCCGATCGTCAACTGGGGAACCGACTTCATCAGCAGCACCGGCCTGCCGGCCGTCTTCGTGCTGATGACGCTCGAGTCCGCCTGCCTGCCGGTCCCCAGCGAGGCGATCATGCTGTTCGCCGGCTCCAGCGTCGCCGCCGGCGAACTGACCCTCTTCGGGGTCGTCGCCGCCGGGGTCCTCGGCAACCTCGTCGGCTCCTGGATCGCCTACGCCGTCGGCTATTACGGCCGCATCGACCTGCTGGAAAAAAACAAGCTGATCCACATCAGCCCCAAGCACCTGAAATGGGCCGACGACTGGTTCGCCCGCCACGGCGACGCGACCGTCTTCTTCTCGCGCATGCTGCCGATCGTCCGCACCTTCATCTCGCTGCCGGCCGGCGTCGCGAAAATGCCCTTCTGGCGCTTCACCGCCTACACGCTGGCCGGCTGCGTCCCCTGGGTGCTGGCGCTGGCGCTGGTCGGCAAGAGCGTCGGCGAGAACTGGGAGGAGTGGCGCGAACACCTGCACTACCTCGACTACGTGGTCGTGCTCGCCGCGGTCGCCGGAATCGCCTACCTGCTGATCAAACGCCGTCGCCGGCCGCCGGCCGAACCGGCGAGCGCCACCGAGAGTTGAGCGACCTCCCGACCGCGCGCGCGGTCGCGCTCGGGATCGTCCAGGGCCCGGCGGAGCTGCTGCCGGTCTCCAGCTCGGCCCACATAGTCCTAGTCCCCTGGCTGGCGGGATGGGAGTGGGAGGAGATCGACTCCGAGCTGCGCAAGAGCTTCGAGGTGGCGCTCCACACGGGCGCCGCAGCGGCGCTGCTGATCGGCCAGCGGCGGGTGATCGCCGAAGAGCTGCGCCAGTTCGACGGCCGGCGGGTGCTGCTGCTCGGCCTCTCCTTCCTGCCGGCGGCGATCGTCGGCTACACGCTCGAGCGGCCGATCGAGAAGCACCTCGGCGGCCCGCGGACGACCGCCTACGGCCTGATCGCCGGCGCCGCGGCGATGCTCGTCGCCGACCGCCGACCGCAGCAGCGCGGGCGCGGCGACGCCACCGCGATGGACGGCCTCGCCCTGGGGATCGCCCAGGCGGCGGCGCTGGCGCCCGGCGTCTCCCGCAACGGCGTCACCCTCGCGGCCGCCCGCTGGCGCCGCTTCTCCCGCGACCAGGCCAACCTGCTCTCGCGCACGATCGCGCTGCCGATCATCGTCGGCGCGACGGCGCTGAAGGGAACGCGCTTGGCGCGCCGCGGGACGACCCCCGAGATCCGCCGCTCGCTGGCGGTCGGCATCGCCGCCTCCTTCGTCTCGACCCTCGCCTCGCAGCGCCTGATCCGGCTGGTCGAGCGCGACCGCGCGCTCTGGCCATATGCGGCTTACCGGGCCGGCCTGGCGGCCATGGTCCTCGGCAAACTCAACCGTCGGCATTCGTCTGTTCCTTTCCCTTGTCAGGCAACAAAAAGGAACAGGTGAGTCGGATGAGAGAATCCGGCAGGTGAGCGCGAGCGACGCCTACGCGAAGGCCGGAGTCGACCAGGGGGCGGCGGATTCGGCCGTGGCCGGCCTGGTGCGGGCACTGGGCGCGATCAACCTCGGTCGGCCCTCGGCGCAGGTGCCGCTGCCGGGGCACTACGCGAGCGTGATCAAGATCGACGAGGAGACCGGGATCGCGCTCTCGACCGACGGCGTCGGGACCAAGCTGGTGCTGGCCGAGCAGCTCGGCCGCTACGACACGGTCGGCATCGACTGCGTGGCGATGAACGTCAACGACGTGATCTGCGTCGGCGCCGAGCCGCTGGCGATGCTCGACTACATCGCGATCGAGAAGGCCGACCCTGCGGTCTGCGGGGAAATCGGCGTCGGCCTGGCGCGCGGAGCCGAACAGGCCGGGATCGAGATCCCCGGCGGCGAGCTCGCCCAGCTCGGCCAGCTCGTCCGCGGCGTCGACGTCTCCGGCGCCTGCTTCGGGACCGTCGCCCTCGACGCGATCGTCGACGGCTCGGCGGTCGCGCCCGGCGACGTCGTCATCGGCCTCCCCTCGACCGGCCTGCACTCCAACGGCTACACGCTGGCCCGCTCGGCGCTGGCCGAGATCCCGCTCGACGACGACCGCCTCGGCCGCCCGCTCGGCGACGTCCTGCTCGAGCCGACCGAGATCTACGTCAAGCCGATCGTCGAGCTGCTGCGCTCCGAGGTCGACGTCCGCGGCCTCGCCCACATCACCTCCGGCGGCACCGGGAACCTGCTCCGCCTCGCCGCCGAGGTCGGCTACGAGATCGACGACCCGCTCCCCGTCCCCCCCGTCTTCGACCTGATCCAGGAGCACGGCGGGGTCTCCGACGAGGAGATGCGCGAGGTCTTCAACATGGGCTGCGGCTTCTGCGCGGTGGTGCCGGCGGCCGACGAAGAGGCGGCGCTGGCGCTGCTGCGCGCCAGCTATCCCGAGGCGCGGCGGATCGGTGCGGCGGTCGCGGGCGCGCGCGAGATCAACCTCGCGGGCTGAGCGCCGGGCGCCAGCTGGCTAGTTGGTCACGTAGACCGGCAGGCCCGGTTCGACGATCAGGTGTTTGGCCGCGTAGATCGCCGTCTGGGTGCAGTTCAGGCTGCTTTTGAAGAAGTCCTTGTTTAACTGGCTTTCGGTCGAGATCGCGGCGACCCCGACGCCGCCGCCCTGGACCGAGAGCTGGATCGAAGCCGCGGAGTAGACGCAGGTGATCGCCGGGGCGCTGCAGGTGAGCACCAGCGTCGGCGCTTTGCCGACTTTCATCGTGCCGTTCCCACCGCCGGTCGCTTCCACTTCTGCCGAGAAGCCCGTGCCTTCGGTGGCCGGGGTCGAGATCCCGCACCCTTCCGGCGTGCAGTTGAAGAAGTTCCACTTGAACACTTCCCCGGTCAGCGGCCCGGCGCCTTCGGCCAGAGTCGAGGCGAATTTGCCCGGATTGCAGGACACGGTGAGGTAGCCGGGCAGGACGAGTTTCATCGTCGAGATCGTGCCCTTGAAGTTTTCGGGCGCCAGCGTCCAGGTATTCGCTTTCGAGCAGGAAGCTTCGTTCGCTTTGCAGAGCTTGGTCGGCAGCGCCGCGGCATGACCGGCGGCGAACAGCAGCGCCAGCGTGGCGAGGGCGAGGCAGAGAAGGCCGGTGCCGGCGCGTCTGCCTGGAGCGAGAGTCTCCATGCCCCCATCTCTACTCCCATCCCGGTAATCGGTCAAGGTTTTTATAGTGACGATTTGTGCGCAGAGCTCTGCATGCCGCCGTGCTCGTAGCGGCGCGCGCAGGCATCGCGTACCCGCCGCGTCGTAACGTTGGCGGCGCAAGTGAGCAACCGCCCCTCCACGAGCTCCCAGATGATCGGCACCGTGCTCTCCGGCCGCTACAAGCTGGAGGCGAAGCTCGGCAGCGGCGGGATGTCGACCGTGTACCTGGCGCGGGACACGACGCTCGACCGCCAGGTCGCGGTCAAGGTGCTGCACCGGGAGATGTCCGAGCAGGAGGACCAGCTGCAGCGCTTCCGCCAGGAGGCGCGCGCGGTGGCGAAGCTCTCGCACCCCAACGTCGTCGCCGTGATCGACGCCGGCGAGGACGGCGGCCACCCCTACATCGTCTTCGAATACGTCGAAGGCGAGACGCTGAAGCAGCGGATCTCCCGGGTCGGCGCGCTCGACCCGCAGGAGGCGCTCGCCTACGCGATCGAGATCGCCCGCGGCCTCACCGTCGCCCACAACCGCAACATGGTCCACCGCGACATCAAGCCGCAGAACGTCCTGATCGACGCCGAGGGCCGGGCCAAGCTGACCGACTTCGGGATCTCGCGCCAGCTCGAACAGGACGGGATGACCGCCACCGGCCGCGTCCTCGGCACCACCGACTACGTCGCCCCCGAGCAGGCGATGGGCCAAGCTGTCGACCAGCGCTCGGACATCTACTCGCTCGGGGTCGTCCTCTACGAGATGCTGGTCGGCCAGGTCCCCTTCCACGCCGACAGCCAGGTCGGGGTGGCGATGAAACACGTCAACGAGGAGCTGCCCGACGTCCAGCAGCGGCGTCCGGAACTCTCCGCCGCGGCGGCGATGGTGGTCGAGCGGGCAACCGCGAAGGACCCGGCCGACCGCTACCAGCAGGTGGGGGAGCTGGTCGACGACCTCTCGACCGCGCTCGAGGTCGAGGCGGCGCGGGCGGGCGGCACGACCGGCGAGGCGACCAGCGTGCTCGACGCTGTGGCGCCGGCCGAACGCAAGCTCTCCGGCGACCGCGGGCGCCGCTCCTGGCTGGCGATCGCCCTGATCGCCCTCGCCGCCGGCGCCGTCCTGCTCGCCGTGCAGCTGGTCGGCAGCGGCAACGGGCCCGGCGGGGGCGGCGCCCTGAAGGGCAAGGGCTCGCCGGTGGCGCTCGCCGAAGCGTCCGACTACGACCCCCAGGGGGACGACTCGGAGGACCCCGAAACCGTCAGCTTCGCCGTCGACGGCGACCCCACCACCACCGCCTGGAGCAGCGAGCACTACGACACCGAAGACTTCGCCGGCACGAAGACCGGGCCCAACCCCGGCGTCGGCCTCTACGTGGTCAGCAGATCGACCACCACCCCGAGCGAGATGATCGTCCGCTCTCCCTCCCCCGGCTGGGACGCCGAAATCTTCGCCTCGCCCTCGGGGCCGCCGGAAGAACTCTCCGAATGGGGCGAACCGGTGGGCGAGGTGACCGACGCCGAAAAGAACGAGGAAATCGAGCTACACCTCGGCTCGCCGGCGAAGTACTTCCTGCTCTGGTTCACCCGGGCCGCCCCTTCCCAGGAACAGGAAGGGCGCTACCAGGTCGAGATCAGCGACGTGAAGCTGATCGACTGAATCCCCGCCGTCCCGGGTATGGGAGTGATCGTTCTCACAGGATCGTTACATCGATCCGTGTAACATTCGACAATGGCAGAGCGAGGCGCCGTACCCAACGTTCCCAAGGCGCGCCAGCGCGCCCTCCATGCCGTCCGCTCGCTGTTCACGCCGCTGCTGCCCGACGACTACCTCGAACTGATCAATCCCCTGTGGTCGACGCAGGAGCTGCGCGGCCGGATCGAGCGGATCGAGCGGGAGACGCCAGACGCGGTCACGGTCCTGATCCGTCCCGGCTACAAATGGGGCGGCCACCGGCCCGGGCAGTACCTGCGGATCGGGGTCGTCGTCGACGGCGTCCACCACTGGCGCGCCTACTCGCTGACCACCGACCCCGGGAGGCCCGACGGGCTGATCGGGATCACGCCGAAGCTCGTCGACTCGGGCAAGGTCTCGCCCTTCCTCGTCCACAGGGCGCGGCCGGGAGACGTCGTCCGGCTCGGCGGCGTCGAAGGCACCTTCGTCCTGCCCGACCCGCCGCCGGGTCGCCTCCTCTTCATCAGCGCCGGCAGCGGCATCACGCCGATCATGAGCATGCTGCGCAGCCTCGACCGCGACGGAGCGGTGGAGGACGTCGTCCACCTCCACTCCTCGCGCACCGAGGAGGGGGTCATCTTCGGCGAGCAGCTGCGGGACCTCGACTCCCGCCACCCCGGCTATCGACCGCATCTGCAGCTCACCGGCGAGGCGGGGAGAGTCTCCCCGACCGACCTCGACCGGCTCTGCCCCGACTGGCGCGAGCGGCAGGCGTTCGTCTCCGGCCCGGGCGAGATGCTCGACGGCCTCGTCCGCCACTGGCGCGAGGAGGGCGACCCGGAGCTGCTGGCGATGGAGCGCTTTCAGCCGGTGATCGGCGGTGACGCGGTCGCCGGCGAGGGCGGCACGATCCGCCTGCTCTCCAGCGGCGTCGAGGCCGCCTGCGACGGCGGCACGCCGATCCTCGTCGCCGCCGAGGAAGCCGGGGCCGAGCTGCCGTTCGGCTGCCGGATGGGGATCTGCCACACCTGCATCGGCAAGCTCTGCAAGGGAGAAGTGAGGGACCTGCGGACCGGAGAGGTCCACGGGGAAAAGGGAGAAATGGTCCGAACCTGCGTCAACGCGCCGGAAGGCGACGTTGCAATCGCTCTATGAGAAAGGCACCAAAAGCCAGATGAGCACGACCGCCACGCCCCCGATCGATACCCAGTCACAGAGTCCACTCGCGCACCTCTCCGAGGAGCAGCTCGAGCAACTCGCCGCCGAGTTCGACGCGATCCGCGACCGCGTCATGGAGGAGCTCGGCGACCGCGACCGGCGCTACATCGAGAGCATGATCGAGATGCAGCGTCGCCTCGCCGTCCTCGGCCGCATCCTGCTGCTCGCCTCCCGCAACCGGGCCGGCTGGTGGGCCGGGACCTCCGCCCTCTCGGCGGCG
This sequence comes from Solirubrobacterales bacterium, assembly GCA_036376215.1. GTDB lineage: Bacteria > Actinomycetota > Thermoleophilia > Solirubrobacterales > 70-9 > VAYN01. Next base: position 291,582 of record DASVAT010000005.1, on the reverse strand, counting down.
AAGATCCTCGAGAACATGGAGATCGGCCACAACGTGATGCACGGCCAGTGGGACTGGATGAACGACCCCCGGATCCACTCCTCCACCTGGGACTGGGACACCGCCTCGACCGCCGAGGCCTGGAAGCACTCCCACAACTTCGTCCACCACACCTACACCAACATCCGCGGCAAAGACAAGGACCTCGGCTACGAGATCATGCGGATCGACCCGGCGCAGAAGTGGCACCCGGTCTACCTCGCCCAGCCCGTCTACAACCTCCTCCTGGCGGCACTGTTCGAGTGGGGTGTCGCCTTCCACGACCTCGACTTCGAGGCGATCCGCAAGGGCAAGAAGTCGAAGAGACAGGTGAAGCGGGAGCTGAAGGGGATCGCCGGCAAGGCGAAGAGCCAGGTCGTCAAGGACTACATCGCCTGGCCGCTGGTCAGCGCCCTGGCCGCGGCCGCGGTCGACGCGACGGTCGAGGCGCGGCGCCAGAGCAGGCAGCCGCGCGGCCTGCTGGGACGGGTAAAGCGGCGTCGCGGCAGTCGCTGGGCACCGGTGGTGCAAGCCGCGATCGAGGGCGGCGCCGGAACCTTCCGCGCCACCGCCAAGGCAAACGCGACCTCCAACATCGTCCGCAACGTCTGGGCCTACGCGATCATCTTCTGCGGCCACTTCCCCGACCAGACCTACACCTTCTCCCCGCAGGAGGTCGAGAACGAGAGCCGCGGCGGCTGGTACGTCCGCCAGCTCACCGGCTCCGCCAACATCGAGGGCGGCCCGATGTTCCACGTCGCCAGCGGCAATCTCGGCTACCAGGTCGAGCACCACCTCTTCCCCGACATGCCGAGCAGCCGCTACGCCGAGATCGCGCCGCAGGTCAAAGACGTCTGCGAGCGCTACGGCCTCCCCTACAACAGCGGCCCCTTCAGCCAGCAGCTTGGGATGGTGCAGCGGACGATCCTCCGCCTCGCCTTCCCGGGTGGCAAGCCCCGGCCGAAGCCGGGGCCCTACCGCGGGGAGATCGACGGAAACGGCTCGGTCTGAGCTGTCCTATCCGCCGGCGGTCGGCGCGATCGGGGTGCAGAAAAATCCCCGCGGGTGCAGCGGGTCGAGCGCCGTCAGGACGTCGGCCCCGACGATGTGGTCGTAGGGCATCGAGAGGTGGTCGCCGAGGTCGAGGATGCACTGTTTCTGCAGCAGGATGTTGCGCACGTTCGCGCCCGAGAGGAAGGCCGAGGAGTACGGGGTCACGACCTGGTCGTAGAGGGTCTGGATCACGGTGTAGTCGACCCCGGCCACCGTCTCGCCGCCGGCGTTCAGAGCGGTGATGAAGGCCGAGCCGGCGCGCTGCTGCTCGCAGGCGGGGCAGAGGGCGCCGGTGAACTGGTTCGCACCGGGGAAGAAGTTGGAGAGGACGAAGAGCCCGTCGAGGGTGGTGCCGTGGTTGGAGGGCGAGAGCCCGACCAGGGTATGGACCTCCGCCGCTCCGCCGAGGTTCTTCAGGTAGTAGCGCGGCATCATCCCGCCCTGCGAGTGGCCGACCAGGTCGGCCTCGGCGGCGCCGGTCGCCGCCAGGACGTTGTCGACGAAGGCGCTCAGTTCGCCGGCCGAGGTGGGAATGTCGCCGACGCCGTAGACGCCGATCGCGCCGCTGCCGTTGTAGTCGCCGTAGTTGAGCGCGAAGACGCAGTAGCCGTTGTTCTTCAGCAGCGGCGAGATCGCCTGCCAGCTGTTCGACATGTCGGCGAAGGTGCCGTGGACGAGGACGACCGGGCGCGGGTGGACGGCGCTCGGTTTGCAGCTCCAGTCGTTGGCGCCGGGGGGACTCGTGGTGGGGCTCGTGTGGGCGTAGCCGAGCACGCCGTTCCAGATCACCGGCAGGTCCGCCTGGGCACTGCCCGCACCCAGGCCGAAAAGCGTCATCGCAACCGCCACCAAGATCGTCACCCGCCGCATCGCCATCCTCCTCTACCCCGTTGCCCTACTTAAAACTTACTGTAAAGATACCTGAGCTTTCGTAGAACGCCGTTCCCAATCCGGGAGTTCCCCAACCCGCTGCTGCCGCTCGGCTGCTTCGAGTCGAACCGAAGTCGCCGAAAGGGGTCGACCAGCTGAAAGCGCGGATCGAAGCGACGACGCCAACGCTCTCCTCGCGGCGGTGAAATAGTCGCCGCATGAGGATCGCCAGTCTCGTCCCCTCCGCAACCGAGATGCTCTTCGCGCTCGGTCTCGGCGGGGACGTGGTCGGCGTCACCCACGAGTGCGACTTCCCGCCAGCGGCGGGAGAGCTGCCGCACCTGACCGCGACGGTCCTGCCGGAGGGACTCGACGCCGGCCAGATCGACGCCGCGGTCAAGGAGGTGGTCGGCGAAGGGCGGGCCCTCTACAGCCTCGACGAGGAGCGGCTGGCCGAGCTGGCGCCCGACCTGATCGTCACCCAGGCGGTCTGCGAGGTCTGCGCCGTCTCCTACGAGGACGTGGTCGCGGTCGCGGCGCGGCTGCCGGGCGAGCCGCGGGTGCTGCAGCAGGACCCGGGCACCCTCGGCGAGGTGCTGGAGGACGTCACCCGGCTGGGAGCGGCGGCGGGCATCGAGGCGCAGGCAGCCGGGGTCCGGCGCGACCTGGATGACCGCCTGGAGGCGGTGCGCCTCGCGGTCGCCGGCGAACCGTGCCCGCGGGCCCTGGCGCTCGAGTGGCTCGACCCGCCCTTCCTCGGCGGCCACTGGGTCCCGGAGATGATCGAGATCGCCGGCGGCGAGGACGTCGTCGGCCGGCCCGGCCGGAAGTCGCCGCAGGTCGAGTGGGAGGACCTGGCCGGCCTCGACCCCGAGGTCGTCGTCGCGATGCCCTGCGGCTGGTATCTGGAGGACTCGCGCGCCCAGGCGCTGGAGCACCGCGAGCGGATCGAGGCCCTCGGCGCCGGGCGGGTCTTCGCCGTCGACGCCGCCTCGACCTTCTCCCGCCCCGGCCCGCGCCTGGTCGACGGCGTCGAGCTGCTGGCGCACCTCTTCCACCCCGAGAAGGTGCGACCGCCTGCCGGGATCGGGTTCGCCGAGCTGACCGCTCAGATCTCGCGCTCGTAGTAGAGCATCGCGGCCCCCTGCGGGCCTTCTTCGTTGGTGAAGCCGAACTTCCGGTAGAGGCCACGGGCGGCGACGTCGGTCTCGCCCGTGTTGAGCTCGATCCAGGCGGCGCCGCGAGCGCGGCAGGTGGCGAGGATCGCCTCCATCAGGGCTTCGCCGATGCCGTTCCCGCGCAGGCCGGGGACCACGTAGAGCTCCTGCAGGTAGGCCTCCTGCTTCTCGGTCCAGACCGAGGGCCGGAAGCGCAGCAGGGCGAGGCCGTCGGGGCCGTCGCCCGCGAGCAGCACGGTCATCTCGCCCTCGCCCAGCATCCTCTCGGCGTGCCGGGTGAGCTCGGCGACCGGCGGCGTCTCCTCCTCGTACTCGGTGTTGAAGTCGTGCAGGAGCCGGGCGATCGCGACGGCGTCCTCGACGGTGGCCTCGCGAATCTGTATCTCTGCCTTTGCCATGTCCCAAGTTTCCCTCCCCGACCGTGTGCGCGCGGCCTGCGCCTGGGTCGCCGAACGCGCCCGGTCCGTCGCGATCGACGAGGAGAGGATCGCCGCCTACGCGGCCACGCTACCCGGGTCGCCGAGCGCCGAGGAGGAGCGGCCCGCCGCCGCGCCCGAAGCCGCAGCCGCGTTCGCGATCTGCATGAACGCGATCAACTTCGGCTCCGGCTGGTGGCCGACGATCCGCAAGCGGCCGGGGATGAGCGGCTACTCGACGATGGCGGCAGGCCTCTCCGACCGCTTCGCCGCTGAGGGGCCGTGGACGCCGGAGGAGCTGGCGGCGATGGACGCCGGCACGATCGCCGCAGTTCTCGGCCAGGTGGCCGGGCACCCGCTGATGGCCGCGTTCGCCGCCGCCCTGCGCGACGCCGGCGAGCACCTGCTGTCCGAGCGCGCGCTTGAAGAAGGGCACCTCCCGCCCTCGTAGGTGGAGGCGTCGGCGAAGGACTCCCAGCAACCGCGGGCGCGCTCTCCCCCGCCGAGATCGACGCCCTCCTCTGGAACCGCGGGCGCGGGCGCCGCTACAAGGCACTCCCCCGGCCGCGCTCGCGCAACACGGCCTACTGACCGAAAGGGCCGGGCTCTAGAAGGGGGCCGGGCTCCAGAGAGCCTCGTAGAGAGAGTCGAGGCACTCGGAGATCAAGCGCTCATCGCCGCCGACGAGGATCGCGGAGCTGTCGCCGTCGAGGAGCACCGGGATCCAGTCGTCCACCGTGCCCCGGGCCCAGCTGCCCGGCTCGACGGGGGGATCGGCGCAGCTGTGCACGTGGCCGCCCCGCTCGACCTCCACCCAGACGTCATCGGATCGGGCGGCCTCGTCCTCGCTGCGGATGCTCAGCTGCATGCACCTTCCCGGCCGGCCGGGCATCGTCGCCAGCGGCAGCGCGGTGCGCAGCACCGTCGCCATTTCCGCCGCGGTCATCCCCTCTTCGTCCTCGGCGAGGACGTGGCGGTTCCGCCACCTGGCGATCCCGGCGAGCAGGCCCATCTTGCGCCGCGTCTTCTCGGTCAGGGCGTAGCAGCGGCGGTTCCCCTCGCCGGGCGTCAGGCCCAGCAGGCCGGCGGCCTTGAACATCCCGGCCCGGCGCTGGACCTGGTGGTAGCTGAGGCCGTGCCCGCCCTGCGCGAGCTGGGTCGCCGAGCGACCCTCGCAGGCGAGGTTCTCGACCATCCCCGTCTCCCAGAGGTCGGCCAGCAGCCCCAGCGAGGCCCAGGCGGTGGCGTCGATCCTGCCGTCGGGCAGCCGCGTCAGCGAAGCGTCGGCGAAGCGGTTGACGAGCTGGTAGAGCTCGGCGCCGCACTCGTCGGTGAGGGCGTGCACGACCTTGGAGGGCACCCCCGGCTCCTCGTCGCGGGAGACGACCTCGAGCTCGGCCAGCCTGCCGGCATAGCGGTAGATCGTCCGCGGCGAGTAACCGGCGACGCGCTCGGTCAGCTCCTTGGTCCGCAGCGGCCCCTCGCCGAGCGCCATCAGGATCGCGCCGGTGGCCCCGCCGGCGAGCAGGCGGAGCACGTCGGCGGTCGAGGCACCCGCGACGCAGGCGTCCTCGCGCTCGGCAGATTCCACCTCGGTGTCGGGAAGACCGGTCGACATGACGGTCCCCCCCGGGTACCCCCAGGTCTGTGGGACAAATCAGAACTCGAAGGAGCGGGCCCGGCGGTGGCGCTCGACCGCCAGCTCGACCAGGCGAGCGCAGAGCTCGGCGTAGGCGATACCGCTCGCCTCGAAGAGCTTGGCGTAGACGCTGGTGTCGGTGAAGCCGGGCATGGTGTTGATCTCGTTGACGAGCACCGAGCCGTCGGGCTCGACGAAGAAGTCGCAGCGGGCGAGGCCCGAACAGCCCGCGAGGGCGAAGACCGAGACGGCCAGCTCGCGGACCCGCTCGGTCGCCTCCTCGCCGATCGGGGCGGGGACGCGCAGCTCCATCCCGCCCTCGGTGTACTTGGCCTCGAAGTCGTACCAGTCGGCGTGGGCGACGATCTCCCCCGGCAGCGAGGCCTGCGGGTCGGCGTTGCCGAGGACCGAGCACTCGACCTCGCGGCCGGCGGCGGAGGCCTCGACGATCACCCGCGGGTCGTGGCGCAGCGCCAGCTCGACCGCGGCGTCCAGCTCGTCGAGCTTCTCGACCCGGGTGATGCCGACGCTGGAGCCCATCCGCGAGGGCTTGACCCAGAGCGGCAGCCCCAGCTGCTCGCAGCGGCCCCACCAGTCGTTGCCTTCGATCGCGGTGAACTCGACCTGCGGGACGCCGTGCTCGGCGAAGAGGCGCTTCAGCGTCAGCTTGTCCATGCAGATCGCCGAGGCGAGGACGTCGGAGCCGACGTAGGGGATGTCGAGCCACTCGAGCAGCCCCTGGATGCTGCCGTCCTCGCCGAAGGCGCCGTGCAGGGCGGGGAACGCGGCGTCGGCGCCGAGCAACCCGGCGCCGGGGACCAGCGCGACGGTCCCGTCGGCGGCGCTCCAGCCGCCCTCGCGGGCGATCGTCACCTCGATCGCCTCGTGCCCCGCCTCGCGCAGGCCGCGCGCGACCGCGGCGCCGGAGCGCAGCGAGACCTCGTGCTCGGAGGAGCGGCCGCCGGAGAGGACGGCGACCTTCACCCTTCTTCGCCTTCTTCGGCGCTTTCCACCGCGCGCTTGCCGACGGTGATCGTCACCGTCGAGCCCGGTTCCTGCTCCGAGCCGGGGGTCGGGAACTGGTCGACGACGCGCCCGACCTGGCTCGGGACTTCGGTTTCTTCTTCTTCGACGCTGGGGGTGAGGCCGGCGGCGCGGATCGCTTCCACGGCCTCCCGGCGTTCCTTGCCGATCACGTTCGGGACCTTCGCGGTTTCTTCTTCTTCGCCGCTGGAGACGACGATCGTCACCGTCGAGCCCGGTTCGACCTTGCTGCCCGCGTCCGGCGCCTGGCGGATCACCCGACCCTTCGGTTCGGAGCTTTCTTCTTCGGAGATGCTCGCTTCGAGGCCGCGGCTGCGGATCCGCTGCACTGCCTCTTCGCGCTGGCTGCCGACCAGCACCGGTACCTTCGTCAGCTTCGGCCCGCTGGAGACGAACAGGGTCACGGTCGAGCCTTTGGTCGCGGTCTTGCCGCCGCCCGGCTCGGAGCTGATCACGATGCCCGGTTCGACCGAGTCGGAGTTGACCCGCTGGACACCGACTTCGAAGCCGGCAGCTTCCAGCTTCCGCGTCGCGTCTTCCTCGGAGACGCCGGACGTGGACGGCACTTCGGCGCTGCCGGGACCGGCGCTGATCGTCAGATCGACCGTCGGCTTCGAGCAGAAGAAGGTGAGGAAGGAGCAGTCTTCACCGGCGGACCCGGAGGGCGGATCCTGCTCGAGGACGGTGTTTCGCGGAACCGAGCGGTTGACGTAGCTTTCCTCGCCGACCGAGAAGCCCTTGCGTTCCAGCTGGGCGATCGCGAATTCCAGCTGCTTGTTGGTGACGTTGGGGACGTCGGTCGTGGTGTCGCGGGTCAGCGCCAGCCCGACGAGGATCCCGATCACGATCGCGGCGACGAGCAGGCCCCACAGCCACCAGTTGCGCCGGCGCTCCTCCTCGATCTCCTCCGGGGCGCCGACGATCGGAGGGGCCGCGGCGAACGCCGCCGTCTCCCGCCCGACCCCCGGGTCCTTCAGGGCCGCGTCGAGGGCGGCGATGAAGGCGTCGGCGCTCTGGAACCGCTGCCCCGGCTCCTTCTCCAGCGCCCGCATCACCACCGCGTCGAGCGCCGGCGAGACCTGCGGGTTGATCGAGCTCGGACGCTGCGGCGTCTCGGCGACCTGTTTCATCGCGATCGCGACGGCGCTGTCGGCTTCGAAGGGGACGCGCCGGGTCAGCGCCTCGTAGAGGATCACGCCGATCGAGTAGAGGTCGGAGACCGGGGTCACTTCGAAGCCCTGCGCCTGCTCGGGAGAGAGGTACTGCGGGGTGCCCATCACCGAGCCGGTCTGGGTGATCTCCGAGACGCCGGCGCGGGCGATGCCGAAGTCGGTGACGACCGCCTTGCCCTCCTCGTCGACGATCACGTTCTGCGGCTTCAGGTCGCGGTGGACGATCCCGTTGCGGTGGGCGAAGCGGGCGCCCTCGAGGACCTGGCGGATCAGCGCCACCGCCTGGTCGGGCGCCAGGCCGCGGTCGATCAGCTCCTTCAGCGTCGGTCCCTCGACGTAGCGCATCGCGATGTAGTTGACGTCGCCGTCGGAGCCGCGGTCGTAGACGCCGACGATGTTCGGGTGCTGCAGCCCGGCGGCGTGCTCGGCCTCGCGCTGGAAGCGGGAGACGAACTCGCGGTCCTGGATGAACCGCCGGTGCAGGACCTTCAGCGCCACCTGCCGCTGCAGGTGTGTGTCTTCGGCCAGCCAGACGTCGGCCATGCCGCCGCTGCCCAGCCGCCGCAGGACGCGGTAGCGGTTGTCGACGACGCTTCCCTCGCTGACCTCAGCCACCGTTCCTCCTCATTCTCCGTTCAGGATCGTTTCCGCCACGTCGGCGAAGATCGGCGCCGCGACGTCGTTGCCAAACTGTTCCGTGCACTCGACCGAGGCCGCGATCGCGATCTGCGGATCGTCGGCGGGGGCGAAGCCGATGAACCAGGCCTGGTTCTCGTCGGCCCCGCCGCCGCAGGCCTCGTTGCCCGGGGTTTCCGCGGTCCCCGTCTTGCCGGCGACGAGCACGCCGGAGATCGCCGCGTTGGTCCCGGTCCCTTCGCTCACAACGCCTTCCATCGCCGTCGTCAGCTCCGCCGCCGTCTCGGAGCTGATCGGCTTGCTGTACACGGAGGGGTCCATCGTCTCGACCGTGCGGCCGTCGGGGTCGACGACCCGCTTCCAGATCTGCGGCTTCATCAGCGTGCCGTCGTTGGCGACCGCGGCCGCCACCTGCGCCATCTGCAGCGGCGTCGCCAGCAGCCGCTCCTGGCCGATCGCGAGGCGGGCGAGGTCGACGGGGTCGCTGGAGGTGAGCACTTCGTTGTCTTCGATGTCCCAGACACCGCTCTCTTCGACCTCGTCTTCGGGCAGGTCGATCGCCGGCTTGGCGTTGAAGCCGAACCGTTCCAAGTATTCGAACAGGGTGTCGTTGCCGAGCTGCTGGCCGAGCTGGCCGAACCAGGTGTTGACCGAGTTGGTCAGGGCGGTGTCCAGCGTCGCCCCGAAGAAGTCCTCGCCGAAGTCGTTTTCCAGCGGCGTCCCTTCGACTTCTAGCGAGCCGGGGGCGTCGATCGGCGTTTCCGGGGTGATCACGCCGCTGTCGAGACCGGCCGCCGCGGTCACGACCTTGAAGGTCGAGCCCGGCGGGTACAGACCCTGCGTCGCCCGGTTGACCAGCGGTCTCTCGATTCCGTCGCTGGCCAGCTTCGAGAATTCGTACGGGACCCGGTTGGGGTCGAACGGGGCATTGGACGCCATCACCTTCACGGCCCCGGTGCTCGGCTCGATCGCGACGACGGCGCCGAAGCCCTGTTCCTCGAGGTCGGTCAGGGCAGCCCGCTGCGCCTCGGTGTCGATGTTGGTGACGATGTCGTTGCCTTCCTGGCGCTCGCCCAGCAACTCGTCGACGATCGAGCTGAACTCGGAGCCTTCGCCGACCAGTTCCTCGTTGTGGAACTGCTCGAACTCGGTGTCTCCGTACTGGACGAAGCTGTAGCCGATCGGGTGGCCGAAGAGGGCGCCTTCCGGATAGCGGCGGACGTAGCGCTTGCCCGATCCCCTCCCCTTCGCCACCGACTTGGCAATCAGGGTGCCGTCGGCGGCGAGGATGCGTCCGCGCGGGACCTGCTGCTGCTCGAGCAGCGGTCGCTTGTTCGCGTCCTCTTCCTTCAGCGCCTCGGCGTCGAACACCGACCAGTAGGACGTGAAGCCGACCAGGATCCCGAAGAGGACGACGATGAAGCCGAACAATTTGACGATCTGGCGGTTCACGCCGGAGCCCCCATCGCGGCCATCGGGCCGGCCGGTTCCTCCGCCTCACGGCGGGCGCGGTCGGAGATCAGGAGCAGCAGCGCCAGCAACACGAAGTTGGCGACGATCGAGCTGCCGCCGTAGCTGATGAAGGGCAGGGTGACGCCGGTCAGCGGGATCACCCTGGTGACGCCGCCGATGATCACGAAGGCCTGGATCGCGAAGACCGAGGTGAGACCGACCGCCAGCAGCTTCGAGAAGCCGTCACTGGCGAGCAGCGCGATCTTGAAGCCGCGGGCGGTGACCATCAGGTAGACGAGGACGACGCCCACCGCGCCGAAGAGGCCGACCTCGTTGACGATCAGCGAGTAGATCGTGTCGGTCTGCGCCGCCGGCAGCAGCGCGTTGTCGGTCCCCGGCACCGTGATCAGCGCCTGCCCGAAGCCTTTGCCGAAGAGGCCGCCGTCGGCCTGGGCGAAGATCGACTGCAGGATCTGGTACCCGGCGTTTTCGGGTTCCTCGTAGGGGTGGAGCCAGATCTCGACTCGCTCGTGGACGTGAGGCACGGTGCTGGCGAAGAACCAGGCGCCGAGCAGGAACATCAGCATCCCGATCACGACGAACGAGAAGCGGCCGGTCGCCACGTAGAGCAGGGCGAGGAAGGCGGCGAAGAACATCAGCGAGCTGCCGAGGTCGCGGATGAAGACGAGCATGAACATCGAGGCGCCCCAGACGACCAGCAGCGGCCCGAAGTGCTTCAGCGGCGGCAGCGTCACCCCGAGCACGCGGCGGGCGCCGACGATCAGGACCTCGCGGTGCTCGCGCAGGTAGCTGGCGAGGAAGACGATGATCGCGATCTTGGTGAACTCGGCCGGCTGGAAGGCGAGCGGGCCGATCTTCACCCCGAGGTAGGCGCCGTTGACCTGCTGGCCGATCCCCGGCAGCCGCGGCGCCAGCAGCACCGCCAGGCCGGCGATCGCGATCGTGTACCGGTAGCGCTCGAGCACCTCGTAGTCGCGCAGGAGCTGGATCGTCAGCGCGAAGAGGACCAGCCCCAGCACGAACCAGTTGGCCTGGTCGCGGGCCAGGGTCTCGTCGATCCGGTAGATCATCACCAGCCCGAAGGTGGTCAGCGTCGCGACCAGCGGGAAGAGGTAGGGGTCGGCGTCGGGCAGCCGGATCCGCAGGTATATGTGGGTCGCCAGGCAGATCGCCAGGAAGTAGGCGCCGTAGATCAGGCTGAGGTTGTCGAGCTGGTCGTTCTCCTGGGAGAAGACCGCGGCGAACCCGGCGGTGAGCAGGAGGGCGACGGGAACCAGGGCGAGCAACTCCCGGTTCCGGGCCGACGTCAAGGAAGCCCCTCGGTCTTTTCGATGTCTTCGATCAGGGAGGCGGCGTCGCTGCGCGAGCGCAGCTTGTGGCCGGTGACGGCGTCCTGGCGCTTCGGCGGCAGCGTCCCGGTCTGGATCGGGCTGGCGTAGCGCTCCGAGTAGAGCTCGATCCCGAAGGGCAGCTCGTAGGGCGCGCCGCGGTAGAGCGCGACCCGGCCCGACTCGTCGGTGCCGAGGAACCAGATCTGGCGGTTGCCGTACCAGGCGCCGAAGGCGACCGCGGCGATCGCCAGCAGCACGACCAGCACTTTCGCGACGGAGCGCAGGCGGCCGCCACGAGGATGCGCCACCTGCTCCTCGCGCCGCTTGCGGGCCGCCTCGGCGGCGGCGCGGCGGCGGACCTCGGTTGCGCTCAGGCCGGCCTCCTCGGCGCTCGCGCCGATCAGCGTCGCGCCCTCGTCGGGGCCGCCCCGCGGGTTGCCGGCGGCCGGAGCGGCGGTGTCCTCGACCCGGAAGGCGACGACGGTGATGTTGTCGCGCCCCCCCGCCCGGTTGGCTTCGTCGACCAGGGCCCGCACCGCCGCCTCGAGCGAGGTGGCGCGGGCGAGGATGCGGCCGATCGCCTCGTCGTCGAGCATCGTCGTCAGGCCGTCGGAGCAGATCAGGAAGACGTCGCCGTCCTGGGCCGGCACGGTCTGCACGTCCACCTGAACCTCCGGTTCGGGACCCAGGGCCCGGGTGATGATCGAGCGCTGCGGGTGGTCCTCGGCCTGGGCGTCGGTGATCTGGCCTTTGCGACGCATCTCCTCGACCAGCGAGTGGTCCCGGGTCAGCTGCTCGAAGCGGCCGCCGCGGAACCGGTAGGCGCGGCTGTCGCCGACGTGGCCGATCGCCACCGTCTCGGTCTCGAGGTCGACGATCGCCGCGGTCGTCGTCGTCCCCATCCCGGCCAGGCTCGGGTCCTCGAGGGCGAGCTTGTGGATGGTCCGGTTCGCCCCCTCGATCGTCTCCTCCAGGTACCGCTCCGGCGCCGTCGCGGGCAACTCGCCGAGAAACGACTCGGCTGCGGCTTTCGAGGCGACCTCGCCGGCCTGCGCGCCGCCCATCCCGTCGGCGACGACGAACAGCGGCGCCCGGGCGAAGTACGAGTCCTCGTTGGCGTTGCGCTGGCGACCGGTGTCGCTGCGAACGGCCTCCTCCGCGATCCGCAGGCTCACTCGATCACCCGACCTCGAGCCGGAAGACGGTGTCGCCGATCTGGACCGTGTCGCCGTCGATCAGCTCCGCCTCCCCCTGCAGGGTGGCGCCGTTCAGCAGGGTGCCGTTGGTCGAGTTCATGTCCTCGACGAAGAACCGCCCCTCGCGGGAGAAGACTCGGGCGTGGATGCTGGAGGCGTAGCGGTCCTCGATCCGCACGTCGGCGTCCTTCGAGCGGCCGACCGAGAGGCCGCCGATCAGGTCGAAGCGCTGGTCCCGTTTCAGCCCCCCGCCGCGCTCGACGACCAGCCAGCCGTCGGGGCCGCGCGGGGCGTCGGCAAAGGCCGGCGCGGCGTGGAAACCGGTGGCGTCGGGGGCCGGCGCGACCGTCCGGCGCAGGTCCTTCAGAGCGCTGCGGGCGATCACCAGCACGAACAGGTAGAGGACGGCGAGGAAGCCGAACTTCAGCGCCACGGATATCGGGTCGTAGTCCAACCCCTGGCACCTTAATGACGGCGGCAGCCGCCGCTACTGCTCGACGTCGAAGGTGAAGGAAGTGGTGCCGACGGTGACCTGGTCACCGGGGCTGAGCCGGGTGGACGGGACGCGGCGGCCATTGACCTTGATCCCGTTGGTCGAGCCGAGGTCGACGATCTGCCAGTCGCCGTTGTCGCCCCGCCGCAGCTCGGCGTGGCGGCGCGAGACGTTGGGGTCGGAGAGCACGCACTCGACCGACTTCGAGCGGCCGATCGTCGCCCGCGGGCCGTCGAGGACGTAGCGGCGGTCGCCGAGCGAGACGACCGCCCGGGTGGAGACGAGCGCCTCGACCGCCTGCTCGGGCCGCTTCGGCCGGCTGCGGTCGCGCTCGCGGACCGCCGAGTAGACCATCGTGTGGCCCTCTTCGCCCTGTTCGGGCGCCTGACCCTCGTGCGCCGGCGGCTTCACCAGCCGCGCCTGGATCCCGAACTCCCCCAGCCGCAGCCGCTCGTCGGTCTGGAAGTCGACCGCCGGCCGGGTCAGCAGGTCGTAGCCGCGCCGGCGCGCGTGCTCCAGCAGGTAGCCGGAGAGCTCCTGCTCGAGCGAGCGCTCGTAGCCTTCGAGCTTGCTGCGGTCTTGGCGCGAGAGGAAGACCGTGTACTCGTTGGGGACGTAGACCCGCTGGACCGAGGCGGTCTTGTGGGCGTCCATTTCCTTCGCCAGTTTGCGCGCCAGTTCGACCGGCTGCACCTCGGAGCTGAAGGCACGGCTGAAGACCCCCTCGACGAGGCCTTCGAACATCGACTCCAGACGACTCAGCGCACCGATGCGGAAATCCTAGAGATCGCTCGTCGCGGCGAGGCTCACGGGAGCGCCGCGCCGTGGAGGGCGAGGAAGCCGCCGACCGCGACGGCGGCGGCCAGGGCGCCGACGCGGGTCGCCAGGCTGCGGCGCGCGGTGCCGGGGAGGTGGTCGCCGAGATCGTCGAGGGCGTCCTCGATCGCCGTCCCCAGCTCCTCCAGCGAGGGCCGGTGACGGGGGCGCGGCGAGAGGCAGGCGTCGACCGTCTCGGTCAGCTCGCGCGGCAGGTCCGGGCGCAGGCGGTGCAGCGGCCGGACCCGGGCGCCGATCGCGCGTGCGGTGGCGGCGGGAGAGGTGCGCCGGTGCGGGTTCTCACCGCTCCAGCACTCGTAAAGGGTCAGCGCCAGCGAGTAGACGTCGGCCTCGGGACCGGCCGGCTTGCCCTCGGCCTGCTCGGGCGCCATGTAGGCGAGGGTGCCGACCACGTCGCCGACCGCGGTAAGCGGGGCGTCGTCGGCGAGGTGGGCGACGCCGAAGTCCATCAGCTTCGCCCGCGGCTCGGAGTCCTCGATCACCTGCACGTTCTGGGGCTTGATGTCCCGATGGACGACGCCGCGCGAGTGGGCGTGGTCGAGCGCCTCGCAGAGGTCGGCGCCGATCTCGGCGATCTCGCGGTCGGAGAGCTCCCCGGCGTGGGCGAGCCGGGCCAGCGTCGAGCCCTCGACCAGCTCGGTGACGAGCAGAGCGTTGCCGTCCTCCTCGCCCAGCTCGTAGAGGGTGACGATCCCGGGGTGGTTGAGGCGCGCCGCCGCCTGCGCCTCGCGCAGGACCCGCCGTCCCGCCTCGCCGCGCTGCTCGATCGCCTTCACCGCCACCGGCCGCTCGAGGCGGCCGTCCCAGGCCTCGTAGACGACGCCGAAGCCGCCGCTGCCGATGCGGCGCTCGATCAGGAACCGGTTGAGGACGAGCGAGCCGACCATCGCCCCTCCCACTTCGCCGGTAAAGGATGCCTTCCTGCACTCCCTCCAATCGGCGCCCCGTCTGGGAAAAAGGCACCGTTTGCGGGATCTCCTGGCGGTTCGGCCACCGCAGCGTTCATACTTCCGCACCCGTGGAGGACTTTGCCTCACGACGCCCGCCCCGGCGCGAGCGGCCCCAACGTCGACCGGAGCGCCAGCAGATCATGCTGCGGCGCGGCCTCGCCCTGGGCGGCGGCCTGGTCCTCCTGATCCTGATCGTGCTCGGCGTCAAGGGCTGCCTCGACGCCCGCGCCAACCGCGAGCTCAGCGACTACGCCCGCAACGTCGCCGCGATCGTCGAAGAGACGCAGCAGACCAGCAAGACCTTCTTCGAACGGCTCGAAGATCCCGGCAGCGCCTCGGTCACCGACTTCGTCGACCAGGTCAACGCCGACCGCAGCGCGGTCGACGCCTACGCGACCCGGATCGACGAGCTCAGCACCCCCGGCGACATGTCCCGCGCCCAGGCGAACCTCGAGCTCGCCTACCAGCTGCGCGCCAACGCGATGGACGAAATCGCCGAAAAGACCGACGACGCCCTCGGCGACGCGGGGGCGGAGAAGGCGATGGCGGCGATCGCGAAACAGATGCAGAAGCTGCTCGCCTCCGACGTGATCTACGAACAGGTGGTGCGTCCCGAAGTCGACGGCATCCTCGCCGACAACGGGATCTCCGACAGCGATCTGCCCGAGAGCACCTTCCTCGCCGACGAAAAGTGGCTCGACGAGACGAATGTCAGCGAAGCCCTCGGCGCGGTCAGCGGCAACACCACCGGCACCGCCTCCGGCCTGCACGGGACCGGCCTGAGCGGGGTCACCGTCAACGGCACCGAACTGATCGAAGGCGCGCCGACGACGATCTCCGGCGAAGAAGGCGTGACCGTCGAAGTCGGCGTCCAGAACCAGGGGGAATCGACCGAGAACGGCGTCAACGTCGCGGTGACCTACGAAGGCACCACGGTCAAGGGGGAAATCAACGAACTCCCGGCCGGCGAAATCGGCACCGCGGAAATTCCCCTGACGCCGGCGCCGAGCGGCGAAGTGACCCTCGAAATCGAAGTCGAACCGGTCGACGGCGAGCAGGTCACGGAAAACAACGAAGCGGTCTACACGCTGTTGGTCGAATAGGTGGTGGGGGTCCAGGGGTGACCCCTACCGGACGCCTTCGGCTGAGTGTCCGTACGGGGTCACCCCTGGACCCTCGATCCGGCCCTCTGCTTTGATCCGCAGATGAAAATCGCTTACCTCGGGCCGGCTGGGACTTTTACTGAGGACGCTCTTGGTGAGGCGCTGCCTGACGGTGGCTTCGAGGCGCTGCGGACGGCGACTATCCATGACGCGATCCTTGCGGTCGAGCGCGGGGAGGCGGACCGGGCGCTGGTCCCGATCGAGAACTCGCTCGAGGGCTCGGTCCGGCCGACCCTCGACACCCTCGTCTTCGAGGCCGGCGGGGTGACGATCGCCGGCGAGCACGACTACCGCGTGCGGGTCCACCTGATCGCCCGCAAGGGGACCGGCACCGGGGACGTCGAGGCGATCCTCTCCCACCCCCAGCCGCTCGCCCAGTGCGCGGCCTTCCTGCGCGAGCGCTTCGCCGGGGCCGAACTGCGCAGCGTCAGCAGCACCGCGGCGGCGGTGCGGATGGTGAGCGAGTCGGCGCGCCCCTGGGCGGCGCTCGGCGCCCGCGCCGCGGCGGCGCTCTACGACTGCGAGCTGCTGGTCGAAGGGGTCGAGGACTCCGACGACAACGTCACCCGCTTCGTCTGGATCGCGCCGGAGGGGACCGCGCCGGAGAGCAGCGGGCCGTGGAAGACCTCGCTCGTCTTCTCCGAGGTCGGCGCCGACCATCCCGGCGCCCTAGTCGAGTGCCTGGCCGAGTTCTCCGAGCGCGGGATCAACCTGACGCGGATCGAGTCGCGGCCGCTGCGGCAGGGTCTCGGCGCCTACATGTTCTTCTGCGACCTCGAGGGCCGGGACACCGATCCGGCCGTCTCCGAGGCGATCGCGGCGCTGCGGACGAAGGCCGCTTCGGTGCGGATTCTCGGCTCCTACCCCGTTGGGTGAGGCGGTATGCCTACAATTTCCGGCAGTTATGGCCAGGGTGCTGGTACTCAACGCGACGTATGAGCCGATCAACGTCTGCACGTTGAGACGAGCCGCTGTCCTGCTCCTGAAGGAAAAAGCCGAACTGCTCGAGCAGCGCAAGGGCGCTGCGCTGCATTCCGAGCGGATGACGATGGAGCGCCCGGACGTGATCCGGCTCGTCAACTACGTCCGCATCCCGCGCGAGGCCCACCGCCGCAAGATCACCCGCCGCGCCGTCCTCGCCCGCGACTCCTGGACCTGCCAGTACTGCGGCTCGACCAAATCCGGGCTCACCGTCGACCACGTCATCCCCCGCTCGCGCGGCGGCAAGTCGGTCTGGGAGAACATCGTCGCCGCCTGCCCGCCCTGCAACCGCCGCAAGGGCAACCGGCTCCCGCGCGAGATCCAGATGCACCCGGCGACGGCGCCGAAGGCGCCCCCCGCGACGGTGTTCATCCAGGTCGCGAGCCCGAAGATCCCGGCGGCCTGGGAGCAGTACCTGCCGCAGGCCGCGTAGCGCTCGCATTTCCCGACCAAATAGAGGCTTCTGAGCATCGGGCGCGAACCACGCCCTGATGAATGTGAGGGCTGGCGGGTTTCAGCGCGCGGTGACGGCTGCCGTGGTTGCGGCTCTACTCGTCGTGGCCGCGATCCCCGCCGCGAGCGCGGCGCGCAGCGGGGTCTGGGTGAAGCGCACCTCCGCCCGCGAGGCCGGCAAGTTCTGGACCGTGGCCCGGATGCGGGCGGCGCGGCCGATGGAGATCGGCCGGCCGAGTCGGCGGGTGCGCACCGGCGGGCGGGGAGACGACCGCGGCAAACCGCGGCGGATCGCGGCGCGGCTCGGGACCTTCGGATCGGACTTCGAACAGGTGGGCGACCCGACCGCCCCCGAATTCCGCGTCCACGGGGCGATCTTCCTCTCGTTCGGCATCTTCGGGTACGGGCGCTGCTCGGGCACCGCCGTCCGCTCGCGCAACGCCAGCGTCGTCGTCACCGCCGGGCACTGCCTCAACAGCGGCGGCCGGCGCGGGCGCTGGTTCGGCGGCAGGTCCGTCTTCGTCCCGGGCTACCGCTACGGCCAGCGGCCCTTCGGCGTCTTCCCCGTCCGCTGGATCGACACGACCGAGCAGTGGCGCGCGAACGGGAGCGAGAACTTCGACGTCGGCGCGATGGCGGTCGGGCGCAACGAGGCGGGGAAGAAGCTCGTCGACGCGGTCGGCGGGGCCGGGATCGGCTTCAACCTCGCGGCAAACCAGACCTTCGACATCCACGGCTACCCGGCGGAACCGCCGTTCGACGGGGAAACCCAGCGGATCTGCCGGGGGAGCCGTTTCCTCGGCCACGACGCCAGCTCCTTCGCCTTCCCCGGGCCGCTCAACCTCGCGGTCGCCTGCCAGCTGACCGGAGGAGCGTCGGGCGGCGGCTGGACGATCGAAGGCGGCACGCTCAACAGCGTCACCGACTACGGCTACTTCGACGAAGGCTCGCCCGCCTTCGGCGCCTACTTCGGCAAGGAAGTGGCGCGGCTCTACCACCGCGCCGCGAGGGTCCGGGTCCGATGAGGCGGCGGCTCGCCCTCTGCGCCCTGCTCGCCCTCGCCGTCTCCGGATCGGCGCTGCACCCCGCCCTCGCCGCCGCCGGGCAGCCGCGGCTCCACCAGCGGGCGGCGGCGCCCCCGGTCAAGCTGCTGCCGCCGCTGCCGCCGAGCCAGCTCTTCACCCAGCACGGCAAGCCGGTGGCCCCCACCCCCTTCTTCCGCTCCGGATTCGTGCTCAGGGCCGACGGCTACAAGATCGGCGTCAGCACCTTCGGCAGCGCCGTCTTCCTCTCCGTCTGGCGGGGGGGCAACGGCCGCCGCATCCAGACCTCGTACCTGGCCCGCGGCGTCGCCGCGCCGGAAAGGCTGCGGGCCACCTTCGGCAACTTCGGCAAGGTGAAGATGCGCTTCCGCGAGGCCCGCAACAAGACCTGGCGCAACCGGGTGCGGACCTGCCGCGGCGCCAACCGCTTCATCAAGCGCCGCGGCGTCTTCCGCGGCAACCTCCGCTTCAGAGGCGAAGGCGGATACGTCTCGATCCGCATCCACCGGGCCAGGGGCGCGATCGTCACCCAGGCTCCGAAGTGCCGGAAGCGGCGCGGGCGCGGCTTCCAACTCCCCTTCGGCGACTCCCTCTCGAAGCCGAAATCGGCGCTGCTCGCGATTGCCCGCGACGGCGTCGGCTCGACCGGGTTCTTCGCCGTCGAAGCCAGGCGGACGACGCTCTTCTTCGCCAGCAGCGAAGAATCCCGCGGCAAGCTCGCGATCGTGCGGATGGCGGTCCTGCGCAAGCACAGCCGCATCCGCACCAACGAATCCCTCACCTCCGCCCGCCTCTCGCCGAGCTCGCCGTTCCACGGCACCGGCCGCTACATAGCCGCGCCCGACGGCAGCACCGCCTGGTACGGCAACCTCAGCGTCAACTTCCCCGGCGAGCCCCGCTTCCCGCTCACCGGCCCGGAATTCAAGCCCTTCCTCGAAGTCCCCTTCTAGGGCACAGGAATCGGCTTCTTAAACGAGAAACGGCGCCCCGTTAATGGCGCCGTTCTCTGCAAGATCATCGTTGGACGCAATAGCCGCCCATTGATGCTTGGTCCGAATAATAGTCAATTCAGCGGTTGACTTCAACGTTGCTACAGCCTACGAATAGGTCCATCAGATAGCTGGTTAAGGAAAAAGCCAAAGGGAGTCGAATAGATAGCTGATCTCACTGTGCTCGGTGACCTCGGCCTCGTTATTGAGACCTTAAGCCGCTTTTCTCAGACAACTAACGGGAGATCCGCGGCCCTGATTCCGACTATCCAAACGACCCCCTCCGACCGTCCAGGGCTTGCACCCCAGCCTCCGCTTCCTAAAACGGAGTCGCCCATTGACGCGCGAGCGGGCAACGCGCCGGACGCCGTTGCCTAGGCCGTTAGCTTCCCTTGCGGGTTGCCGACAGCATCAGGGTCAGGACCTGCGTAAACAGGTTGGCAATGCCAATCCAGTCCACCTCGGTACTCCTCGATGATCTTGCGGGTCACCATTGACACATTCTACGAGGGATACCGAGTTGTTTTCGATACAAGAATGGAGGGGAATCCCGCAAATAGCAGGGCGATCACCTCTGCTTGGACCTCCGCCACCGATTAGGAGATAGGCGACCGATCAGAGGAAGTCCCATCTCCTCGCCGCTACTCAGCGGCGAGGCCGTCCACTGCCGGCTCGGGCAGCTCGGCCTGGCCCTCGTCCTCGGCTGCGATGGGGGCGGCGTCCTCGGACTCGACCACCAGGGCGACGGCGCTGACGCAGTCGTCGTCCTTGATGTTCATCACCTTGACGCCCTGGGTCGAGCGGCCCATCTGCGAGATGCCGCCGACTGAGGTGCGCTGAACCATCCCGTTCTGGGAGATGAAGAGCAGGTCCTGGTGCTCGCCGACGATCAGGGCACCGGCCAGGCCGCCCTTCTTCTCGGTCAGCTTCGCGGTGAGGACGCCTTTAGTCCCGCGGCCCTTGACCGGGTACTCGGAGACCGGCGTCCGCTTGCCGTAGCCGTTCTCGGTGACGACGAACAGTTCGGTGTCGTTGCGGGCGACGTCCATCGCCAGCACCCGGTTGTCCTTGCCGGAGACGTTCATCCCTTTGACGCCGCTCGTGTCGCGGCCCATCGTCCGCACGTGCTCCTCGGAGAAGCGGGCGGCGTGGCCGGAGTGGGAGACCATCAGGATGTCGTCTTCGCCCGAGGTGAGCCGCACCTGGACCAGCTCGTCGCCGTCCCGCACCTTGATCGCGATGATCCCGTCGGCGCGGATCGGGGTGTTGTAGGCGAGGAACTCGGTTTTCTTCACCAGACCCTTGGCGGTGGCGAAGGCGAGGTATTTGTTCTCTTTGAAGTCCCGGGTCGGGATCACCGCCATCACCTTCTCCCCCTCGCGCAGCGGCAGCAGGTTGCGCAGCGAGCTCCCTTTCGCGTTGCGGGAGCCCTCCGGCAGCTCGTAGACCTTGAGCCGGTAGACCTTGCCGCGGTTGGTGAAGAACAAGAGGAAGTCGTGGGTCGAGCTGATGTGGAGGTGGGCGATGTAGTCGTCCTCTTTGAGGTTCATCCCCATCACCCCGACGCCGCCGCGATGCTGCTGGCGGTAGGTGGCGAGCGGCAGCCGCTTGACGTAGCCGGAGGCGGTCAGCGAGATCACCATCTGCTGGTCGGCGATCATGTCCTCGATCCCGACGTCGCCCTCGAAGTGGACGAGTTCGGTGCGGCGTTCGTCCCCGTAGGCCTCGACGATTTCCGCCAGCTCGTCCTTGACCAGGGCCATCACCCTCGCTTCGTCGCCGAGGATCGCCCGCAGCTCGCCGATCCGCTCCATCAGGTCGGCGTGCTCGGCCCGGACCTTGTCGGCCTCGAGCGCGGTCAGGCGCTGCAGGCGCATGTCGAGGATCGCCTGCGCCTGCTCGCGCGAGAGCTCGAATTTGTCCATCAGCCCGTCGCGGGCGGCGTCGGGGTCGGTCGAGGCGCGGATCAGTTTGATCACCGCGTCGAGGTTGTCGAGCGCGACCAGCAGGCCCTCGAGGATGTGGGCGCGGGCCTCGGCGCGGCGCAGTTCGTACTGGGTGCGGCGGGTGACGACCTCGCGCTGGTGTTCGACGTAGTGCTCGATCAGCTCGAGCAGGCTGAGGGTCCGCGGGACGCCGTCGACCAGGGCGACCATGTTCGCCCCGAACGTCGACTGCATCGCGGTTTTCTTGTAGAGGTTGTTGAGGACGACTTTGGCCGGCGGGCCGCCTCGTTTCAGCTCGATCACCAGCCGCATGCCGGAGCGTTCGTCGCTCTCGTCGCGGAGGTCGGAGATGCCCTCGAGTTTCTTGTCGCGGGCGAGGTCGGCGATCTTCGTCATCAGGCCGCCTTCGCCGCCCTTCTTGACCATGAAGGGGAGCTCGGTGACGACGATCGCCTCCTTGCCGCCCTTCAGCGGCTCGACGTGGGCGCGGGCGCGAACCCGGATGCTGCCGCGGCCGGAGGCGTAGGCGTCGCGGATCCCCTCCATGCTCATCATCCCGCCGCCGGGGAAGTCGGGGCCCTTGATGTGCTGCATCAGCCCGGCCAGGTCGATCTGCGGATCGTCGATGTAGGCGCTGACCGCGGCGGCGACCTCGCGCAGGTTGTGGGGCGGGATGTTGGTCGCCATCCCGACGGCGATCCCGGAGGTGCCGTTGACGAGCAGGTTCGGGAAGCGCGCCGGCAGGACCAGGGGCTCCTGCGTGGATTCGTCGTAGTTGGGCCCGAAGTCGACGGTGTCGGCGTCGATGTCGCGCAGCATCTCCGTCGCGAGACGGCCGAGGCGCGCCTCGGTGTACCTCATCGCCGCCGCCGGGTCGTCGTCGATCGAGCCGAAGTTGCCCTGACCGTCGACCAGCAGGTAGCGCAGCGAGAAGTCCTGCGCCATCCGCACCAGGGTGTCGTAGATCGCCGAGTCCCCGTGCGGGTGGTACTTGCCCATCACCTCGCCGACGATGAAGGCGCACTTGCGGTACGGCCGGGTCGGCTGCAGCCCGATGTCGTGCATCGCGTAGAGCACCCGGCGGTGCACCGGCTTCAACCCGTCGCGCACGTCGGGCAGCGCCCGGCCGACGATCACGCTCATCGCGTAATCGAGATATGACGAGCGCATCTCCTGCTCGAGCCCGCGGTCCTCGATGTTCCCCGTCAGGGCGTCGAGAGCCATCAGCTCGGCTCCTCCTCGAAGCCCCTGGCGCGACTACACATCAAGGAACTTCACCTCCTTCGCGTGTGCCTCGATGAACTCTCTTCGTGGTGCGACCTGATCGCCCATCAGCATCGAGAAGATCGTGTCGGCGGCGGTCGCGTCTTCCAGCGTCACCCGCGCCAGCGTCCGCGAGGCCGGGTCCATCGTCGTCTCGCGGAGCTGTTTGGCGTTCATCTCGCCCAGGCCCTTGAAGCGGGTCAGCTGGACCCCTTGGCGGGCGAGCTCCAGCACCGCGCCACGCAGCGCCTCGAACGAGAGGGCCGCGCTGCGCCGCTCGCCGCGGCTGACCTGGAAGGGAGGCCGGCCGACCTGTTTGAGCAGGGCCGCGTGGACCTCGGCGAACTTGCGGTAGTCGTGGTGCTCGAACAGCGCCGCCGGCAGCCGGTGGGTGCGGGCCAGGCCGCTCTTGCGCTCCACCGCCTTGACGACGACGAGGTCCTCGCTGCTCTCCAGCACCTCGGTCTCGAACGGCTCGCTCTCCTCGCCGCCGCGCTGCAGGACCTCCCGCGCGGCGGCGATCGTCGCCACCTGCTCGTCGAGCAGGCTCGACTCCTCGAGGAAGCGGACCACTTCGTGGCCGAAGTCGGCCTGCAGCGAGGAGCCCCAGCCCTCGTACTCTTTCGAGCGCCGGATGTAGGCCTGCCAGCGGCTGGTGGTGAGCTTGCGCTTCTCGCCGCTCGCGTCGACCAGCTCGAACTCCTCGATCTTGTCGCGCAGCAGCAGCTCTTCGAGTTCGGACTCGCGCTCCAGGTAGGTCTCCTGGTTGCCCTGTTTGACCCGGTAGAGCGGCGGTTTGGCGATGTAGACGTAGCCGGCGTCGATCAGCTCCGGCATCTGCCGGTAGAGGAAGGTGAGGACCAGGGTGCGGATGTGGGCGCCGTCGACGTCGGCGTCGGTCGCCATCACGATCTTGTGGTACCGCGCGTCCTCGATGTCGAACTCGTCGTGGACGCCGGTGCCGATCGCGGTGATCAGCGCCTGGATCTCGTTGTTGGCCAAGACCTTGTCGATCCGGCTCTTCTCGACGTTGATGATCTTGCCGCGCAGCGGCAGCACCGCCTGGGTGTTGCGGTCGCGGGCCTGCTTCGCCGAGCCGCCGGCCGAGTCGCCCTCGACCACGAAGATCTCGGCCAGGCTCGGGTCCTTGACCGTGCAGTCGGCGAGCTTGCCCGGCAGGGTCGAGTTCTCCAGCGCCGACTTGCGGGTCAGGTCGCGGGCTTTGCGCGCCGCCGCCCGCGCCCGGGCCGCGTCGATCGTCTTGCCGATGATCTTCCGCGCCTCCGGCGGGTTCTCCTCGAGGAACTCGGCCAGCTTGCGGTTGACCGTCTCCTCGACCAGGCCTTTGATCGGCGGGTTGCCGAGTTTGGTCTTGGTCTGGCCCTCGAACTGCGGGTCGTGCAGCTTGACCGAGATCACCGCGGTCAGCCCCTCGCGCACGTCCTCGCCGGCGAGGTTGTCGTCTTTCTCTTTGAGCAGACCTTTGTTGCGCGCGTAGGCGTTCAGGGTCCGGGTCAGCGCCGCCCGGAAGCCGGACATGTGGGTGCCGCCCTCGTGCGTGTTGATGTTGTTGGCGAAGCTGAAGATCGACTCCTGGTAGGAGTTGTTCCACTGCATCGCGATCTCGACTTCGCCCTCCTCTTTGCTGCCCTCGAAGTAGACCGGCTTGCGGTTCAGAGTCTCTTTGTTGGCGTTGAGGTGGCGGACGAAGTCCTCGATGCCGCCGTCGTACTGGAAGGTGACGCTGTTGGTCTCGCCGCGCTCGTCGACCAGCTCGATCTTCAGGCCGCGAGTGAGGAAGGCCGTCTCGCGCAGGCGCTCCGCCAGCGTCTGGAAGTCGAACCCGATCTCCTCGAAGATTTCGAGGTCCGGCAGGAAGGTGATCTTCGTCCCGTGGGCCTTGGTGCTCTCGCCTTTGCTCAGGTCGGTCTGCGGCTTCCCGCGCTCGTAGTCCTGGGACCAGACGTTGCCCTCGCGGCTGATCTCGAGGTGCAGCCGCTCGGAGAGGGCGTTGACGACCGAGACGCCGACCCCGTGCAGGCCGCCCGAGACCTTGTAGCCGCCGCCGTCCCCGAACTTGCCGCCGGCGTGGAGCACGGTCAGCACGACCTCGGCGGCCGGCCTCCCCTCTTTCTCCATTGTCTCGACCGGGATGCCGCGGCCGTTGTCCTCGACCGTGCAGGCGTTGTCCGGGTGGAGGACGACCCGTACGGTGTCGCAGTGACCGGCGAGTGCCTCGTCGACGGAGTTGTCGACGATCTCGTAGACGAGGTGGTGCAGCCCCCTCGGGCCCGTCGAGCCGATGTACATGCCGGGGCGTTTGCGGACCGCTTCCAGCCCCTCCAGGACGGTGATGTCCTTAGCGCCGTAGGAGTCGCCGCTGGCTTTTTTCTCAGGCAATGAGTCCCTTCCGGTTGACACAGAAAACCCCGACTTCCTGGAGCTCGCTCCACAGCGGTCGGGGCGTAATGCGAGTTGCCATAAGAATACCAGTTGAAGGCCGCGGACGAGCCGCCCATCTGAGCCAATTTCCCTGCAAATCGTGAAAAAAGAGTGCTTAGAAACGCTCGGAGTTGACACGGAAGCGGAGCCCTTCCGGCGCTTGGTCCCCCACTTCGCTGCGCAACCGCTCCAGCAGGGCCCCCTGCATCAGGTCGAGCTCCTGCGCCCAGACCGTGTCGGCGCACTCGATCGTCAGCGTTCCGTCGCGTTCGGAGACCGGTACCGCGACGGCCGCCAGCTGCTCGCCGACCGCGCTCGACCAGGCCGACTGAATCGCCGCCAGCGGCGTTTTCGGCGCCACCTGGCGCAGCGCCTCCTCGAAGGCGGCGGCGGCGGGACGAGGGGCTCGGCGGCGACTCACGCGCCGGCACCTTCTGTCTGCGACAGCGGCGTCCGCACCACTGACTCGAGCGCCGGCGAGGGAACCGACTCCTCGTCGGCAGCGGTGATCAAGACCTGACCGCCCTTGCCGAGCCGGGCGACCAGCAGCTCGCGGCGGCCGGGGTCGAGCTCGCTCATCACATCGTCGAGCAGGAGCAGCGGCGTCACCCGGCGGGCTGCCAGCAACGCCTCGCGCTCGGCGAACAGCAGCGCCAGGAGCGCGGCCCGCTGCTGGCCCTGCGAGCCGAACCGCCGCAGCGAGCGCTCGGCGCTGGTCAGCTTCAGGTCGTCGAGGTGGGGGCCCCAGGAGCTGCGACCGAGGCGGATGTCCTGCTCGCGGCGCTCTTCGAGGCCGGCCCGGATCTCCTCCGCCGTGCCGGCGGCCCGCGGCGCGTACTCGAGCGCGCCCGCCTCCAGCCCGAGTTCGGCGGAGGCCTCCGCGAAGGGGGCGGAGAGCTCGGCGGCCGCCTCGCTCCGCGCCTCCACGAGGGGGGCGGCCGCCTGCGCCAGCCCGGCGTCCCAGATCCGCAGGTCATCGGGGGCGCCGTACCCCGCGGACAGCCGCGAGAGCAGCGCGTTGCGTTGCGCCACCGCCTGCCCGTAGCGCTTGCGCAGCTCCCCGCGGGACGGCCAGCGGGCGGCGACGAAACCGTCGAGGTGCGCGCGCCGCTCCGCCGGCGGGCCCTTGACGAGGGTCAGCCGGTCCGGGGCGAAGACCGCGACCGGGGGTCGGCTGCGGGCGATCGTCGCCGGGTCGGCCGGATTGCCGTCGAGCAGGTGGCGGCGGCCTTCGCTGCGGCTGACCGAGGCGAGCAGCTTGCGCACCAGCCCGTCGTCGTTGCGGATCGTCACCTCGGCGCGCGCCAGCGAGCCGCCGAACGGGATCAGGTCGCGACGGTCCGAGGTGCGGAACGAGCGGCCGGTGAGGGCGAAGTAGAGCGCCTCGATCAGGTTCGTCTTGCCGGTCCCGTTGGGGCCGACGACGCTGGCGATGCCGGGGCCGAGCTCGACCCTGACCCGGTCGAGGCTGCGCAGCGGCTTCGCCTCGATCGCGGTGACGAGCACGGCGAGTTCACCCGGGGGGCGCGGCCACGGTCAGACGTTGAGCCTGATCGGCATCACCAGGTAGCGGAAGTCGTCGCCCTCCACCGGTTCCAGCAGCCCCGGCCGCAGCGGCGAGATCAGCCGCAACAGGATCTCCTCGCCGGCGACGCTTTCGATCCCCTCCTTGAGGAACTCCGGGTTGAACCCGATCTCCAGCTCCTCGCCCTCGAAGACGGCGGGCATCGCCTCCCGCGCATCGCCCACGTCCGGGGTCTCGGCCGCCACCGTCAGCTCACCCGGGCGGAACGAGAGCCGCAGCGGCGCGTTGCGCTGCGCCAGCTGGCTGACCCGGCGGGTGACGTCGAGTAGGTCCGAGCGCGGCAGCCGCACGTCGTGCTCGTAGGACTCCGGCAGGAGCTGTCGAAAGTTGGGGAACTGGCCGTCGATCAGCCTCGTCGAGAGGAGGATCGCCCCTGCCTGGAAAACGGCCTGGTTGGTGAGCAGGGAGATCGACGCCTCGCCGGCTCCCTCCGAGGAGAGGATGCGACCCAGCTCGCGCAGCGCCCGCGCCGGGATGTTGGCCTCCAGCTCGCCGCCCAGCTCGGTCTCCAGCTCGGTCCGCTTCACCGCCAGCCGGTAGGAGTCCGTGGCGACCATCGTCATCTCCTTGCCGCTGGCCGAGACGAAGACGCCGGTGAGGACCGGGCGCATGTCGTCGCGGGAGGCGGCGCGGGCGACCAGCTCGATGCTCTCTTCCAGGGCCGCGGCGGGGATCTTCAACCCCGGCTCCTCCTCGGGCTGCGGCAGGTTCGGGAAATCCTCCGCCGGCAGCACCCGCAGGTGGAAGCTGGAGCCGCCGCTGCGGATCTCGACGTCGCGCTCCGCCTCGCGCGACTCGATCTCCACGCTCGGGTCGGCGAGCGAGCGGGCGATCTCGGCAAAGAGGCGGCCGGGGAGGAGGACAGAGCCCTCGCTCTCGACGTCGGCCTCGAGCGTCGTCTCCAACCCCAGGTCGAGGTCGGTGGCGGCGAGGGTCACGCGGCCGCTCTTGACACTGAGCAGGACACCGGAGAGCGCCTGGGTCGCGGCGCGGGTGGAAACAGCCCTGGAGACAATCGAGAGCTTGGAGACGAGGTCTTCCCGTTTGGTGGTGAGCTTCAAGTCGATGGCTGCTTTCTCGAGTTGTGTTAGATCCTGTGGAAAGAAGGCTGGTGGCGGGGCATTTGGCGTTGCTCTGCGGTTTCCGGGGTGTGGAAACGCCTGTGGGAGCTTGGGGATTCTTACAGCGCCGGCGGCTGTCAGCGCTCCTCGCCGACCGGGTTGTGGATAGCTCCGCGCAACTCGCGAACCTTCTCGGCCAGCTCGGCGTCCTCGTCGAGGCTGGCTTCTACCCGGCGCAGCGAGTTGAGGACGGTGGTGTGATCGCGCCCGCCGTAGAGGCGGCCGATCTGGGGGAGCGAGAGGTCGGTGAGGTCGCGGGTGAGGAAGATCGCCACCTGCCGGGCGCGGAGCGGGGTGGCGGCGCGGCTGGAGCCGACGAGCTCGGCGCGGGAGATGCCGAAGCGCTCGGCGACCCGCTGCTGGATCTCCTCGACCGAGGTCGGCTGCGAGGCCCGGTGGCGGGGGATGACTTCGGCGATCAGCTCCGTGCTCAGCGGCCGGGCCATCAGCGAGGCGTGGGCGAGGACCCGGGTGAGGGCCCCGTGGAGCTGGCGGACGTTGGCGTCGATCCGGTTGGCCAGCTCGGTCAGGGCGTCCGTATCGACGATCTCGACTCCCGCCTCCTCGACCAGGCGCCGCAGCACGGTCAGCCGCGTCGCCAGGTTCGGCGGCTCGACCGCGACCGTGAGGCCCCACTCGAAGCGGTCGCGCAGGCGCGAGGCGAGGGTCGAGAGTTCGCTCGGGATCCGGTCGGCCGAGAGGACCAGCTGGCTGCCGGACTCGTACAGGGCGTTAAAGGTGTGGAAGAACTCCTCCTCGGTGGCGGGCTTGCCCTGGAGGAACTGGACGTCGTCGATGAGGAGGACGTCGATGTCGCGGTAGCGCGCCTTGAAGGCGGCGCTGCCCTTGGACTTCAGAGCCGCGACGAACTCGTTGGTGAAGGACTCGGCGGTCGTGTAGCGGACGCTGAGGCCGGGGGCGTTGTCGCGCAGGTAGTTGGCGATCGCCCCCAGCAGGTGGGTCTTTCCGAGCCCTGGGGGACCATGGAGGAAGAGCGGGTTGTAGGCCTCCGAAGGGGCCTCGGCGACGGCGAGGGCGGCCCCGTGGGCAAGGCGGTTGCCGGGGCCGATGACGAATCGCTCGAAGGTGTAATGGGGGTTCAGCTCGGGGTCGTTCGCCGCGCCCCCGAGCTCGCCTGGCTCCGCGAATCTGACCCGCTCGAGCGCCGCCCCGAGATCCCGCAGCGCTTCGGCGATCAGCGACGAGTAGCGCCGCTCGCTCCAGGCGCGGATGCCCTCCGGGGCGGTCAGGAAGAGGGTCTCGCCCTCGGCGCCGACCGCCTCGAGGGGCTCGAGCCAGAGGCGGTAGGTCGACTCCGGAACCGAGCCCCGCAACCGCTCCTGCACCTGTCGCCAGAGGGCGTCGAGTTCGCGGCTGGGAGAGTCGTCGGGCACCGAATCGGCGACCATAGCGCCGTGCCTGAGAGCCCATCTCGGGCCCCTCGCAAATCCCGCAGAAAAGATTTTCAGCCGCCGTCCTTGGCGGCTTTGACGGAACCCCCGCGCACGCCTGGCGCCGGCGGACACTGCGCGGTGCGGCGTCCTCAGTCGGCCAAATAGCTCTGCTATTCGGCCTCCCTGCGTCCTTGCCCCGCTTGGTCCGGCGCTCGCCAGCCGCACACGCGGGTTCCGTCAAAGCCGCCTATACTTCCGCCGGCATGAAGCGCACCTACCAGCCAAAGAAGCGGAAGCGGGCAAAGACCCACGGTTTCCGCGCCCGGATGAGCACCCGCGGCGGCCGCGCCGTCCTCAAGCGTCGCCGGCGCAAAGGGCGCAAGCGCCTCACTCCTTAGTCGATGGCGCCGAAGCGCCGACGCCTTTCGCGCAGCGGTGAGTTCGACCGCGTCTATCGCGACGGCTCCTCGACCGCGACCCGGTATCTCGTTCTCTACACCTTCCCGCGCAAGGACGAAGACCGCGAGGAGGTCCGGCTCGGGGTCTCCGTCAACCGCAAAGTCGGCGGTGCCGTCCAGCGCAACAAGGTGAAGCGGGCCCTGCGCGAGGCCTTCTGGGGCCTGGCCGACCGGCTTCCCCCTCGCCACGACTTCGTCATCGTCGCCCGAGCGGAGATCGAGGACCTGATCGACCGGGACGGGACGGCGGGCGTCACCGCCGATCTGGAAGAGGCCCTGGCCGGGGGCCGTTCCACGTGAAACACCTCTTTCTGGCCCCGATCCGGGGCTACCAGCGGTGGATCTCACCCGCCTTCCCGCGTCGCTGCCGCTACGAGCCGACCTGCTCCGCCTACGCGGTAGAAGCGATCGAGCGCTACGGCGTCGCCAGGGGGTTCCTCCTCGCTGGATGGCGGATTCTGCGCTGCAACCCGTTCAGTCACGGCGGCTTCGACCCCGTCCCCGATAGATTCACGCTCCGCACCGGCCCGGTCCACCCGGCCGACTGGCACAAAGCCCACCGATGACGCCCCTTACGGCAAACATCCTCCAGCCCCTGATCGACGTCGCCAACGGCGTCCTCCAGTTCTTCCACGACTCGGCCGGCCTCAGCTGGGGGATGTCGATCATCGCCCTCACCGTCGTCACCCGGGCGCTGCTGATCCCGCTCACCTACAAACAGCTGAAAGGGATGCGGGCCCTGCAGGCCCTGCAGCCGCAGATCAAGGAGCTGCAGGAGAAATACAAAAACGACAAACAGCGCATGCAGCAGGAAATGATGCGCTTTTACAAAGAGAACAAAGTCAACCCGCTGGCCTCCTGCCTACCCCTGCTGGCACAGCTGCCGGTCTTCATCACCCTCTTCTTCGTGCTCAAACACGAGCTGCCGGACGACATCGGCTGTGAGGCGGGCAAGTGTGGCGCCGAAGCCTCCTTCCTCTTCATCAACGACCTCACCGCGAAGGCGACCGGCGGCGAACTGATCGCGCTGCTGATCCTCTACGTCGGCACCCAGCTCGTCTCCGGCATGGTGATGTCGATCACCGCTGACAAAAGCCAGCGGACGATGATGTTCCTGCTGCCGCTGATCTTCGTCCCGTTCATCCTCAGCTTCCCGGCCGGCCTGATCCTTTACTGGATCACGACCAACTTCTGGACGATTGGGCAGCAGGCGGTGATCCAGCGCATCATCCCGCCGCCGGTCGCCGCGACCCCGGAGGGCGCCGCGGCGCTGAAAGAGGCGAAACCGCCTCCGCCGCCGCCGCGGAAGAAAAAGAAGCGCCGGTAAGGGCGGAGCGGCTCAGCCCTTCGGTCGCTTCTTCGCGATCCCGGGGTTGCGCGGCAGGTTGTCCGGGGTCGGCCCGGTCTTGCGGACGACGTGGAGGTGGCGGTGCTCGCTGCCGGCGCGATCGCCGACGTCGAGGATCCGGTCGGGCTCCATCGCCAGCGCCTCGGCGGCGTTTGCCAGCTGCCTCTCTTCCTCCTCCTCACGCCTTCCCTTCCAGGCGACTAGGGCGCCATTTGGCTTCAGAAGTGGGGATGCGAGCTCGGCCAGGGTCGAGAGGCGCCCGACGGCGCGAGCCGTGACGGCGTCGTAGGCCTCGCGCCCGTCCGCGCTCGCCAGGACCTCGGAGCGGGTTGCGAGGACGTTCGCGTTGCCGATCCCGGCCACTTCGATCGCCCGTCGCATGAACTCGCACTTGCGGCCCACCGACTCGACCAGGTCGACCCTGGCCCCGGGCAGCGCCACGGCCAGTACCAGGCCCGGGAAGCCCGCTCCGGCGCCGACGTCGGCGATCCGGCCGGCGCCGCGCAGCTCCGGCACCTCGAGCCCGGTGAGGCTGTCGGCGACGTGTACCCGCCAGGCCCGCTCGTCGACCACCGAGCTGACCGAGGCCCGCTCTTCGGCGAGCAGGGCGAGGACGGTCTCCAGCTTTGCCCGCGCCGCCGCGCCGAGCGCCGCGGTCGGGTCCCCGCTCACTCCGGCAGGAGCGGGGCGACGATCACGCAGCGGTTGGGCTCGTCGCCCTCGCTGTAGGTCTCGATCCCGGCACGCTCTTTCAGCCGTTCGTGGACGACTCGCCGTTCCTGGGCGCTCATCGGGTCCATCTCGACCACGCGGTTGTTGGTCTGCGCCTGGTCGGCGGCGCGGTCGGCGCGCCCCTCGAGGGTCTCGCGGCGTCGGGCGCGGTAGCCGGCGGCGTCGACGATCACCCTCTTGCGCTCGCGCAGGCCGCGGTATGCGGCCTGGTAGCAGAGCAGCTGCAGGGCGTCGATCGTCTGCCCGCGTTTGCCGATCAGGAGGCCGTAGTCGTCCTCACCCTCGACCGTGAGCAGGATCCGCTCGTCGTCCTCGTCGACGACGACGTCGCCGTCGAGGTCCAGCTCGTCCAGCACCCCCTCGACGAGTTCTTGGGCTCGCTCGGCGGGTTTGTCGGGCCACTCGTAGCTCTCGGACACGGGCAGCAGGCTATCCGACCGCCTGCCGGCGCGCTGGCGAATGTGCGGAAGCCGCGTTGACGCGGTAGGGATGGACGAGACCCCAGCAGCCGCCTGGCGGCGGCGGACGCTGCGCGGTGCGGCGTCCTCAGTCGGCCGAATAGCGCTGCTATTCGGCCTCCCTGCGTCCTTGCCCCGCTTGGTCCGGCGCTCGCCAGCCGACATGCCCGGGTCTCGTCCATCCCTACTAGGCTGGCTGGGCGATGGGAAAGGTCTACGCCGTGGCGAACCAGAAGGGCGGGGTCGGGAAGACGACGACCGCCGTCAACCTGGCCTCCTGCGCCGCCAAGGAGGGGAGCCAGACCCTGCTCGTCGACCTCGATCCCCAGTGCAACGCGACCGTCGCGCTCGGCGGCGACCGTGACCTCCATCCCTCTTCCTACGACTGCCTCACCGGGGAGACCTCGGTCGCCGAGGCGGCTCGCCCCGCCGGGCCCGACAACCTCTGGCTCGTCCCCGCCAACAAAGACCTCGCCGGCGCCGCGGTCGAGCTGCCGCGGATCCAGGGGGCCGAGACGCGGCTGCGCGAGAGGCTCGGCCCCCTGCGCGAGCGCTTCGCGTACACCCTCCTCGACTGCCCGCCTTCCCTCGGGCCGATCAGCGTCAACGCGCTGACCGCCGCCGACCGGGTCATCGTTCCGGTCCAGGCCGAGTACCTGGCGCTCGAGGGCTTGGTCCAGTTCCTGGAGACGCTGGGCTTGATCAGGCGTGAGCTCAACCCTCAACTAGAGGTTTCGGGTTTGCTGATCACCATGCACGACGAGCGCACGCGCCTGGCGCAGGACGTCGAGGCCGAGCTGCGCGACCACTTCGACGGGATGGTCTTCGACACGGTGATACCCCGCAGCGTCCGCGTCGCCGAGTCCCCGAGTTATGGTCTTCCCGTGACCGAGCACGCCCCCTCTTCGCACGGCGCCGTCGCCTACCGCGCGCTGGCCAAGGAGCTGGCGAGCCGTGGCTAGTGCCCGCCGGGGGATCGGCCGCGGCCTCTCGTCGATCATTCCCGAGTCGGAAGTCCCGGCAGCGGGCGAGCTTCGGGAGCTGCCGGTCTCGCTGATCAAGCCGAACCCCTCGCAGCCGCGGACGAAGTTCGACGAGGAGGCCCTGGCGGCGCTGGCCAGCTCGATCGAGGCCAGCGGCGTGGTCCAGCCGCTGCTCGTCCGCCCCCTCCCCGACGGCAGCTACGAGCTGGTCGCCGGCGAGCGCCGCTGGCGCGCCGCCCAGCAGGCGGGGATCGAGAAGGTGCCGGCCGTCGTCCGCGACCAGGAGGAGGCCGAGAGGCTGCAGGCGGCGCTGATCGAGAACATGGTCCGCGAGGACCTGAACCCGGTCGAGGAGGCGCGCGCATGCGACGCGCTGGTCCGGGATCTGGGCTTGACCAAAGAGGAGCTTGCCCGCCGCGTCGGCCGCAGCCGGCCCGCGGTCTCCAACCTGATCCGCCTGCTCGAGCTTCCCGACGAGGCGCTCGAGCTGCTCGAGGCCGGCGACCTCAGCGAGGGCCACGGCAAGGCCCTCCTCGGGGCTCCGGGCAACGACGTCCGCCGCCGCCTCGCCCGCGACGCGGCCCGCGGCGGCTGGTCGGTGCGCGAAACCGAGGAGAGGGTTCGGCTGGCCAGCCAGCCAAAGGCCCGGCCGAAGCGAGCCCCGGTCGACCCGGATGCCCAAGCCGCCCTCCGCGACGTCGCCGACGCGCTCGAGGAAGCCCTCGGCCACGAGGTCGTCGCCCGCGCCAAGGGCGATGGCATCGTCGCCGAGCTGAGCTTCGCCGACGTCCGCGAGGGCCACGCCCTCGCCCGCCGCCTTCGCAAGCGCGCCGGCTCCTGAGCGGTCGGCCTCGCGTCGCTATCATCGCCCACCCCGGGCGATTAGCTCAGTTGGTTAGAGCGCGTCTCTGATAAGGACGAGGTCCCTGGTTCGAATCCAGGATCGCCCATCTAGGCCCGACCTATACTTCGCCTTCCAACCACGGTCGGGAGCCCCCCTTGCAGCAAATGCAGATCTATGGCGTCAGTTTCGACATGGTCGGCAAGCAGCCGATCGTGTTGCTGAAGACCGTGGACGGGAACCGTTTCTTGCCGATCTGGATCGGCCACCCGGAGGCGGCGGCGATCCTGATGAAGCTGCAGGGCGCCTCGACCCCGCGGCCGATGACGCACGACCTGCTCTCCGACATGCTCGAGAACCTCGACGCGAAGTGCGAGCGGGTGGCCGTCACCGAGCTGCGCGACAACACGTTCTACGCCTCGATCACGGTCTCGATCAACGGCTCCGAGGTCGAGATCGACTCGCGGCCGTCGGATGCGCTGGCCCTGGCGGTCCGCGTCTCGGCGCCGATCTTCGCGGCCGAGGAGGTGATCGAGGAGTCGGCGATCGAGTTCGAGCACGAGGTCGAGGACACCGAGGAGGTCGTCGACAAATTCAAAGAGTTCCTCGACGAAGTAACCCCCGAGGACTTCGCCCAGGGAGATTCCTAGGGCGCCGTCGCTCAGGCCGCGGCCGGCTTTAGCGCCAGGTCGAGGATCCGCTCGACCAGCTGCTCGAACGACAGCCCCGCCGCCTCGGCGGCCTGGGGGAGGAGGCTGGTGTCGGTGAGGCCGGGGATCGCGTTGGCCTCCAGCAGCCACGGTCCCTCGTCGCCGAGGATCAGGTCGACGCGGGCGAAACCGGTGCAGCCGAGGGCGCGGTATGTGCCGAGGGCGGCCTCGGTCACGGCGCGCTCCTCCTCGCCGCTCAGCTCGGCCGGGCAGGCGAAGCGGGTGCGGCCGATCTCGTAGCGCGCTTCGAAGTCGTAGCGGTCGCCCTCCAGCAGGATCGCCTCGACCACCGGCAGCGGCTCGTCGCCGAGGATGCTGACCGCCAGCTCGCGGCCGTCGACGAAGCGCTCGAGCAGCACCCGGTCGTCGTAGCTGAAGGCCGAGACCAGCGCCTGCGGGACCTCGGCCGGCGAGCGGGCGAACCGGACCCCGAGCGAGGAGCCGCCGCGGCTCGGCTTCACCACCAGCGGGAAGCCGAGCGTCTGCTCGAGGCGACCGAGCGCGTCGGCGGCGCCGAACTCGCGGAAGGCCGTCTGGTTGAAGGCGAACCAGTGCGGGGTGGGGAGGCCGGCGAGCTCGATCGCGTCCTTGGCCTGGACCTTGTCCATGCAGCGCGCGCAAGCCGCCGCTCCCGGGCCGGTGAAGGGGATGCCGAGGATCTCCAGCAGCTCCTGGACGGTGCCGTCCTCGCCGCCGACCCCGTGCATCGCGACGAAGGCGACGTCGGGCCGCTCCGCGACCAGGCGCTTGACGAGGTCCGGTCCGACGTCGATCGGCAGCACCTCGTGTCCGAGCCGCTCGAGCGCGTCCTCGACCCGCGCCCCCGAGCGCAGCGAGACGCCGCGCTCCAGCGAGCGGCCGCCTTTCAGGACCGCAACCTTCACGCCTCGCCCGCCTTGCGGAAGGGGAGTAC
Organism: Solirubrobacterales bacterium; assembly: GCA_036376215.1. Lineage (GTDB taxonomy): Bacteria > Actinomycetota > Thermoleophilia > Solirubrobacterales > 70-9 > VAYN01. The sequence goes on along the minus strand of DASVAT010000005.1, from coordinate 256,453 downwards.
GTTGGGGGCTGACTCCCGCTCGGGCTCGGGCAGCTTCTGCTCGCCGGTCAACGCCCCGTAGAGGTCGACCTGCTCGGCGATCACCTTGCCGATCCGCCGCACGCCCTCGCGGATCTCGTCCTCGTTCACGCCGGAGAAGTTGAGCCGCATCGAGTGGCTGCCGCGGCCGTCGACGTAGGCCGCCTGGCCGGGGACGAAGGCGACGTCGGCCCGCAGCGCCTTGGCCAGCAGGTCGCTGGTGTCGATGTAGTCGGGCAGCGTCGCCCAGATGAAGAGGCCGCCGTCGGGCTCGGTCCAGGTCGCCTCCGCCGGGAAGTTGGCGCGCAGCGCCTCGACCATCGTGTCGCGCCGGTCGCGGTAGATGTCCACCAGGTCGTCGACGTAGCGCTGCCAGCGCCGTTCGGCGAAGTACTCGCGGACGAAGTACTGGGTCAGGGTCGAGGTGCAGAGGTCGGCGGCCTGCTTGCCGAGCACGATCTTCTCCATCACCGGCGGCGGCGCCACCGCCCAGCCGAGGCGGATCCCGGGGGAGAGGATCTTCGAGAAGGTGCCGAGGTAGATGACGAAGTCGCCGCCGTCGAGCTGGTAGAGCGGCGGCATCGGCTCGCCGCCGTAGCGCAGCAGCCCGTAGGGGTTGTCCTCGACGACGAGCAGCTCCTGCGCCCGCGCCAGCTCGACCAGGCGGCGGCGGCGCTCCAGGGACATCGTCACCCCGGCCGGGTTCTGGAAGCTCGGCACCGAGTAGACGAACTTCGGCCGCCGCCCTTCGGAGCGCAGCTCGGCGAGCAGCTCCTCGAGCAGCTCGACCTGCATCCCGTCCTCGTCGCATTCGACCTGGACGACGTCGGCCTGGTAGCTGCAGAGGGTCGGGATCGCGCCGGGGTAGGTCGGCGCCTCGCAGATGACCACGTCGTCGGGGTCGATCAGCGTCTTGCAGACGAGGTCGATGGCCTGCTGGCCGCCGGTGGTGACGATGATGTCGTCGGGGTCGGGCAGCATCCCCTCGGCGCCCATCACCTCGAGGATGCAGTCCTTGGTCTCCTCGAAGCCCTCGGTCGGCCCGTACTGCAGCGCCTTCGCCGCCGACTCCTGCGCGATCCGCGTCATCTGCGCGGCGAAGCTCTGGGGTGGGAAGGTCGAGGTGTCGGGCAGGCCGCCGGCGAGCGAGATCACTTCCGGACGCGCGGTGATCGCCATCAGGTCGCGCATCGCCGAGGAGCGCATCACCCCGGTCCGCTCGGCGAACAGGCCGGCGTAGCGCTCGAGGTCGCGGGTGCCGGCGTGCGATCGCCTGCGGTGGGTCGGCTCGGGCACTTCTGCCATCGCTGAAGTGTGGCGGATCGACGCGCGGGCGCCGCCAACGGTTAGGTTTTCGCACGTGGACGTTCTCACCGAGCTAGGAATCGGACTCGCCGTCGGCATGCTCGCCGGGACCACCGGCACCCACGGGTCTGCCCGTGGCCGGATGACGATCCTCGCCGCGGTGATCGGCTTCGTCGCCGGCTTCCTGCTCGAGGGGGTCGTCGGCGGCCTGCTCGGCCTCGCCGGCGCCGTCCTCGCCTGCATCGTGATCAGCGACCTCGTCTACGGCGCCAGCCGCCGCGAGGGCAGCGGCGGTGGAGCGCTCGCCTTCATCGTCAGCCTGGTGGCGCTGGTCGCGATCGCGATCGCGTTGCTGGTCCCGATCGTCGTCATCGCCCTCGTCCTGGCGCTGATCTGGCTGGGGATCTCCCGCCACCGGCGGGCGCAGCGCAAACACGCCGGCCTCCGCGTCCTGCGCTAGCTCGCAGCTGTTCCTTTTCGGGCCCAGGCAACGAAAAGGAACAGGCGAGTGGATGGCTCCGCGATCATTCGCACGATGCCGGCTCCCGAGAAGCTCGTCCTCACCTACGTCGACTCGCTGCGCACCGACATGCTGCAGCGGGCGATCGCCGAGGGCCGGGCCCCCACCTTTGCCACCCTCGTCGAGCGCGGGGTGCTGATCGAGGACTGCGTCTCCAGCTTCCCCTCGGTGACCCCGGTCGCCAGCGCCGAGATGGTCACCGGGGTCGGCGCCGACCGCCACTGGATCAGCGGCATGAACTGGTACCACCGGCTCGAGCGGCGCTACGTCGAGTACGGCTCCTCGCTGGAGGCGACCCGGGCCTTCGGCGTCTTCCGCGCTCTCTACGACCTCGTCTACAACATGAACCTCGCCCACCTCAGCCCCGAGGTGGAGACGGTCTTCGAGAGCCTCGAAGACGCCGGCGCCCGCACCGCCTGCACGCCGTTCCTCATCTACCGCGGCCGGCAGCGGCACGAGGTCTCGCTGGAGGGCCTGCTGCGCCGCGCGGTCGACGCGACCAAACTGAAGTTCCACCACCACACCTGGGGACCGACCGACCTCTTCTACGGCGATCTCTACGCGAGCCGCAAGGTGCCGTGCCGTTCGACCTCGATCCCCGGCAACCGCGACGGCTACGCCGCCTGCTGCGCCGCCGAGCTGCACAGGGAGGACCTCTACGACTTCCTCCTCCTCTCGCTGCCCGACAACGACCACTACTCCCACGAGCACGGCCCGGAGGCGAGCGTCGAGTCGATCGCCAAGGCCGACGCCGCCTTCGCGACCTTCGCCGAGGAAGCCGGGAGCCTGGACGAGTTCCTCGACTCCCACGCGGTGATCCTGCTCGCCGACCACGCCCAGACCGACGTCCACCGCGGCCTGCCGCTGGCCGAGCTGCTCGCCGCCGAGTGGTCGGTGCTGCAGCCCTCCGAGGAGCGGCCCGAGCAGGCCCAGCTGGCGGTCAGCCCGACCGGGCGAGCGGCGCATGTCTACCTGCTGGAGGGGGAGGAGGAGCCGGCCGAGCCGCTCGAGGTCGCGGCGCGCCTCGGGGTGATCGAGGGCGTCGACCTCGTCTGCCGGCTGGAGGGGGAGGACGGTGCGCCGCTGCGGCGCGGGGGTCCCGGGATGCCGGCCGGCGGCGGCGAGTGGGCGGTGGTCGAACGTGGCGACGCGGGGCTGCGGTTCCGGCCCGGGGGAGACGTCGGCGACCTGCGCGGCGGCAGCTGGGAGGTCGAGGGGGAGCTGGAGGCGCTGGCGGCGACGGTCGAGGACGGCCGCCTCGCGAGCGAGACCTACCCCGACCCGCTGGCGCGGGTCTGGTCGGCGCTGAGCGCGCCGCACGCCGGCGACTTCGTCCTCTCGCTCGAGCCCGGCTTCGAGGCGGTCGACTGGGGCGGGGTCAGCCACGCCGGCGGCGGCAGCCACGGCGCCCTGCACGCCGGCGACTCGCTCGGCCCCCTGCTCTTCGTCGGCTGCGGGCCGGGCTCCGCGGGCGAGCGCGAGCAGTGGGCGCTGCGCGACGTGGCGCCGATCATCCGCGAACATTTTGGAGTGGGGAAAGGGTGAGAGACGGGAGGGCCCTGGGCGGCGGGTCCTGCCGGGGGAAGTCTTCGTGCTCGCAAAGCTGTGCTCGAAGACTTCCTCCGCCACCCGCCGCAGGAATCGCGGCGCTGCTCCTCGCACTCCTGGCCGTAGTGGTGATCACCCCCACGGTCGCGGTAGCTGGGACCCAGAAGATCAAGGAAGTGGAAGCGATCGCCGCTGCCGACCGCGACCCGAAGGTCCGTGCCGAGGAGCGCGAGCACGGTGAGCTCGGGCCGACCGCCACCTTCGAGGACGGCCACTGGGAGGTCGGCTACTTCGCCGCCGGCGACGAGCTAGTGCTCGTCCTGGTCGACGCCGAGAGCGGCGAGGTGACCGAGTCGTGGACCGGACACCAGGTCGCCTGGAAGATGGCCCGCGGCTACTCCGGCGCCTTCGGCCACAAGCTCAACGCGCCCTACGTCTTCCTGCCCCTCTGCCTGATCTTCCTCCTCGGCCTCGTCGACTGGCGGCGGCTGTGGCGGGTCGCCAACCTCGACCTGCTGGTCCTGCTCGCCTTCGGCGTCTCCCATTACTTCTTCAACAGGGCGAACATCGGCGTCTCGGTCCCGCTCGTCTACCCGGTGCTGCTGTACCTGCTCGGTCGTTCGCTGTGGATCGGGATGGGCGGCAGGGGGGAGGGGCTGCGGCCGGTCTGGCCCGTTGCCTGGATGGTCGTCGCGGCCCTCTTCCTGATGGGGTTTCGGGTCGGGCTCAACGTCGCCGACTCCGGCGCGATCGACGTCGGCTACGCGGGCGTGGTCGGCGCCGACCGCATCTCCCACGGCGAGCCGATCTACGGCAACTTCCCCGACGACATCTCCTCCGGCGACACCTACGGCCCGGTCGACTACCTCGCCTACGTCCCCTTCGAGGCGGTCTGGCCCTGGGACGGCGAATGGGACGATCTGCCGGCCGCCCACGGCGCCGCCGTCCTCTTCGACGTCGCCGCCTTCACCTTCCTGATCCTCCTCGGCATCCGCATCCGGCCCGGCCCCGAGGGCCAGCGCCTGGCCGCGACCCTCGCCTTCGGCTGGGCCGCCTACCCCTACACCGCCTACGTCCTGGAGTCGAACTCCAACGACTCGCTGGTGGCAGCGCTGCTCCTGGCAACTCTCCTGCTCGCTGCGAAGCCCTTGGCCCGTGGAGCGCTGCTCGCCGCAGCGATCTGGACCAAGTTCGTCCCCGCAGTCCTCGCCCCGATGTACCTGACCTACCGAGCCGGATCGAGTTCGGCCGAGGGTGTCCGAGCACGACCCCGCGCGCAGGACACCCTCGGCCGCCCAGCGCTTCTGTTCGTTGTGGGTGCGCTTCTAGTGACGGGCGGCGTGCTCCTCTGGCCCGCGATCGACCCAGGCCTGCGGACGTTCTACGACCGCACCGTCGGCATCCAGGCCGGCCGCGACTCCCCCTTCAGCATCTGGGGACAGACCTCGCTCGAACCGCTGCGCATCGCCCTGCTCGCCGCCACCGGCCTCGCATCCCTGGCATTCGCCCTCGTCCCGCGCCGCAAGTCCCCAGTCCAGCTCGCGGCCCTCTCGGCGGCGCTGCTGATCCTGCTCCAGCTGACGCTGCAGCACTGGTTCTACCTCTACGTCGTCTGGTTCTACCCGCTGCTGCTCATCGCACTGGCTGCAGTACCTGCTCGAACGAGTCCGCCAGACCCCGCTCGTTCACCTCCACCACGGCTCCCATCACCCAGACGTCCTCCTCCGCGGTCTCGAACCGAGTCGGCATCTGCGTGATCAGCGAGCGCAGCGCCCCCTCGGGCTTGACGCCGAGGACGCTGGTCCGCGAGCCGGTCATGCCGACGTCGGTGATGTGGGCGGTGCCGCCGGGGAGGACGCGGCCGTCGGCGGTGGGCACGTGGGTGTGGGTGCCGAACACCGCGGCGACGCGGCCGTCGAGGTGCCAGCCCATCGCCACCTTCTCGCTCGTCACCTCGGCGTGGAAGTCGACGATCGCGGCGTCCTGCTCGTGATGGGCGAGGATCGAGTCGACGGTGTCGAAGGGGGAGCGGGCGACGCGCAGGCCGACGGCGCCGCTGAGGTTGATCACCCGCACCCGCATCCCGGCGGCCTCGACCACGGTGTGGCCACGGCCGGGGTTCGCCTGCGGGTAGTTGGCGGGTCGCACCACCCGCTCGTCGCGGTCGAGGAACTCGTAGGCCTCGCGGTGGCGGTATACGTGGTTGCCGGTGGTGATCGCCCCGGCGCCGGCCTCGAAGAGGTCGTTGGCGGTGCGCTGGGTGATCCCCATGCCGCCGGCCGAGTTCTCGCCGTTGACGATCACGAGGTCGGGGGCGTGGCGCTCCCGCAGCGCGGGCATCGCTTCGCGCAGCCCCTGCCGCCCGGGGCTGCCGACCACGTCGCCGATGAACAGGACCCTCATCCTGCGCTGACCCTATCTGCGAGATTGAGGTCGATGGCGGATTCGGACGAAGCGGGGGCGATCTCGAGGCGCGCGCTGGAGTATCCCTACGCCACGCCGGACCGCTCCTACCTCTTCCTCGACGGCGAGGCCCGAGAGCTGCCGGCAGCCGGCCCCGGCCTCGCGGGCCGCACCCCGCTCCTCTCCTATGGCGCCAACGCCGCCCCCGCGGCGCTCGCCCGCAAGCTGGCCTCGCTGCCCGGGCAGGGGCTGCCGGTGCTGCGCGCCGAGCTCGAGGGCTTCGACGTCGTCTATTCCGCCCACGTCTCCCCCTACGGCGCGGTGCCGGCGACCCTGATGGAGAGCCCGGGGACGACCGCCCCCGTCTTCGTCCTCCACCCGACCCCCGAGCAGCAGGCGCTCCTCACCGCGACCGAGCCGAACTACGACCTGGTCGAGGTGCCTCTCTGTCTCGGTATGGGTGACAGGAGGGCAACTCGCCGGGTTCAGGCGTATCGGAGCAAGCACGGGGCGCTGGAGCTGAACGGTAGGCCGGTGGCGCTGGCGGCGGTGCGCTCGCGCGGCCGAACGCTCCCCGAGCTCGACGAGCGTTCGGTCCTCGAGCTGGCGCGTCTGCACCTGGGCATCGGCGACGACGTTCCTTCCTTCGTCCGCCACTGCGTCGCCGCTGGCGGAGTTGCACCACTGCCGCCGATATCCGCGATCTGAGGTTTCGGTACGCGTAAAGTTCCGGCATCCCACCGAGCGACGCCAACATAGAGAGCGCCATCGAGCGCGCGGGCAAATGGCTTCTGCGCAACCAGGACCCCGAGCGCGGCGGATGGGCCGAGCGCAAGGGCGACTCGCCCAGCGCCCTGAACACGGCCGAGGTCCTCCTCGCCCTGATCAGCGTCAGGGACAAGGTCCGCCGGGCCGGAGGCAAGATCCGCGCCGGCGCCGAGTTCCTCGTCCAGCAGCAGACGACCGAGGGCCCGAACGCGGGCGCCTGGGAGCGGTACGTCAACGGGCAGCCGGTCTGCCCCGACATCCTTCGCACCAGCCTCGCGGTCGAGGCCCTGACCTGCATCAGCGAAGCCGCTCCGCTCGACGGCGTCTACCTCGGGACCCGCTGGTTGATGGAGGCACGGAACTCCGACGGCGGCTGGGGGATGCGGCCGGGAGCCGAGAGCGACGTCCTGATGACCTGCTTTGCCACCTCGGCCCTGCTGACCGTGGTCGAGGCCGACGCGGAGGACTGCGAGGGGGTGATCCGCGATGCGCTCGCTTTCCTCGTCGCGGCACAGCGCCCCAGCGGCTCCTTCGATCCCGAGGGCTCGTCCTGCGGCATCCGCACCGCCTACTCCGCTCTCTGCCTGCAGCGCGCCGAGCGCTGCTCGCTGAGCGTCCACGCAAAGGCCCGCGAAGACGCGGTGACGTGGCTGGAAGAAAACCCGACCGCCGCGATCAAAGAGATCGAGCTGACGATCGAGATCGACCCCGACCGCACCCGTCCCCACGCCGATTACGCGTTCGTGTTCATGACCGAGGCCGTCGTCGTCCGCCTGCTCAGCGAATCGCCCGACGAGCAGGTGCGCCAGGGCAGGCTCGTCCGCGAGGCCCTAGAGGCTATGTTCCGAAGCATGGATCCGGACGGCGGCTTCTTCGGGCAGAGGGTCTTCTCCTGGTCCACGGCCCGCGCCACCTACGCCCTCGGCGCCGCTCGCGACAGCTTCGACCGCTTCCCGGAAGCGCCCCGGCTCCCTGCGCCGCAGCAGGTCGGCCGTGAGCTGCTCCTCTTCGGGGTCCTGTCCCTGGTCGCCGTCTTCGTCCTCAGCGCCCTCGGCGTCTTCGGGCCGCTGCAGGCGGTCGTCGTCACCTTTCTCGTCCTGGCTCTCCTCCTCGCATACGGAAGGCTCAGCGAGGCCGGCTTCGTCGAGGTCTTCAAGGCCCTCTGGCAGGGGCGTGGCCGGGATACCGCTTAGTGGCCCTGGAGGCAGTCATCTTCGACGCCGAGGGCGTGGTCGTCGACACCGAGCCGATCTGGGACGAAGGCCAGCGCCTCTTCCTCGCGCGGCGGGGGATCGCGTACGACCGCGAGAAGGTCAAGCCCCTGCTTACCGGGCGCTCCCTGATCGAGGGCACCCGGCTTCTCGCCGACCTCTTCGCGCTGGAGGGACCACCCGCCGAGCTGGCCGAAGAGCGGGCCGAGATCGTCCGCGACCTGATGGCCGACGTGCAACTGGTGCCTGGATTCAGCGAGTTCTTCTCCGCCGTCCGCGGCCGGTTTCAGACCTGCGTGGCAACGGCCATGGCGGAGGAGCTGTTCGACGTGGTCGACCGCAAGCTCGGCATCCGAGACCTCTTCGCCGGCCGTGTGTACACCCTCTCCGACGTCGGGCAGCGGGCGAAGCCCGATCCGGCCCTGTTCCTCTTCGCCTCTGCCCAGCTCGAAGTTCCCCCGCCCCGGTGCGTGGTGATCGAGGACTCGCCCCTCGGGATCGAGGCTGCCCACCGGGCCGGCATCCGGGTCGTCGGCCTCGCCACCACCTACCGGGCAGAGTCGCTGGGGGGGAGCGATCTGGTCGCCGATGGCTACTCGGACCTCGACCCGGACCGGCTCGAGGCGCTCGTCGCCGGTTAGACCGCTGCGAACCTGCGCAGCGCCAGCCGGGCGATGGCGGCGTAGGCGAGGAAGAGGACCGTCAGGTGGACGAGCGGCCCGCCGATCCCGGAGCCGGCGTCGTCGAGTGCGGCGGTGATCGCTTCCAGCGAGGGCTTGAAGGGGAAGAGCGCGGTCAGGTAGCGGATCGCGTCGAAGACACCCGGGCCGACCGCGCCGGAGGGGACCAGCGAGAGGAAGGCGATCGGCAGGGTGACCATGAAGGCGAGCAGCGAGACGGCGCGCACCTCGCGCGCTGCGGCGCCGAGGGCCGCCCCGGCCGCGCCCAGCGCGGCGGCCGAGAAGACGATCGCCGCCAGCCAGAGCGGCACCCGTCCCAGCTCCAGCGGCGAGAAGACCCGCATCCCGAACAGCATCAGCAGCGTCACCACCAGCCCGACCGCGATCCCGAGCAGGACCTTCTCGGCGAGCAGGCCGTTGCCCGAGACGAGCCCGCGGGTGAGGCGGGGAAAGGCGTTCTCCTCCCGCTCCAGCGCCAGCGACCCGGCGACCAGGAGGACGACGACGAAGGCCAGCGTCAGCGTCGCGGCGACCGCGACCGCGAAGATTTCCAGCGGCGGGCTGTCGCCCCCGACGACCACCTTGTCGACCGCGATCGGCTGCGCGAGGCGAGCGATCAGCGGCTTGGCGACGTCGAGGTTGTCGCGCGCCTGGGTTGCGAACTCGGTCACTTCCTCCAGCGCCGGCCGCAGGGATCTCGGCAGCGCCGGCGTCACCTGTTCGAGGATCCGGGCGCTGGTCCGCAGCCCGAGGATCGGGATCGTCTGGCCGAGGACTTCAAACGTGCCGCCGTTGACGATCAGGCCGAGGTAGCGACCGCCTTCGTTGCCGATCCGCCGCGCGATCCTCAGGTTGGCCTCGGCCAGCAGCGTCGTGATCCGGTCGTCGACCAGTTCGGCCTTGACCGCGTTTTCCTCGTTGACGAGGACTTCGACCTGGGGCACGCCCGGCGTCAGGGTCGAGAGCGAGTTGATTTTGTTCACCAGGTTGGCGGGGAGGATCAGCGCCGCCAGGACGTCCCCCGATGCGACCTTCTCCCGCGCCTCGTCCCGGTTCTCGACGAAGACGCACTCGACCCGCTCGCAGACCTGCTCTTTGACGTTGGCCTTCGGCAGCTCCTCGCCGCCGACGTTGATCCGCGTGTCCGGGGGCACTTCGTTGAGGAAGGCGACCCGCGGGTCCTCCGGCCCGCGCGAGATCGCGAACCCGACCAGGACCGCGATCAGGATCGGGTAGGCGACGAGGAGCACCGCCTGCAGTGGCGAGCGGCGGAGGATCTGCAGGTCCTTCAGCAGCAGCCAGCGCACGCCCCGCATTCAGTGCCCCCGGTGCTGCAGGTAGGCGACGAAGGCGGTCTCGAAGTCGCGGTCGGCGGCCTCGGGCGCCTCGCTCCGCACTGCCTCGCGCAGGGCCTCGGCGGAGCCGTCGAAGAGGGACTCGCCGTCGGCGAGAACGAGGACGCGACCGCCGTAGCGCTCGGCCTCCTGGATGTCGTGGGTGGAGAAGATCACGGTCGTGCCGCGTCCGGCGAGGCCGGAGACGAACTCCCACAGCCGCGCCCGCTGGCGCGGGTCGAGCCCGACGCTCGGCTCGTCGAGCAGCAGCACCGCCGGCCGCGCGAGCAGCCCGATCGCGATGTTGATCCGCTGCTGGTTGCCGCCGGAGAGGCGGGCGACGATCTCCCCGCGCCGCTCACCCAGCCCGGTCAGCTCGAGCATCTCCTCGGCCGAGCCGCGCGGGTCCTCGTGCCTCTCCAGCCGCGCGAACAGCAGCAGGTTCTCCTCGACCGTAAGCCGCCGGTAGAGCGCCGCCTGCTGCGGCACCCAGCCGACTTCGCCATCGGGGGTCTCGACCTCGCCGGCATCGGCCCTGGCGATCCCCGCCAGGATCGAGAGCAGCGTCGTCTTCCCAGCTCCGTTAGGCCCGATAATCGCGACGAGCTCCCCGGGACCTGCTTCGAAAGAGACGCCCCGCAGGGCTTCTCTCTCTCCAAACCGCTTGACGACGCCGCTGGCACGCACGCGGGAACCGTACTGGGCGGCTCGTGGAGGGAAGGGGGTGTTCCGTACGGACACTTGGAGCGAGCGAAGCGAGCGGGTCCGGTAGGGACACCCCCTTCCCTCCCCTAAACTCGCCGCTGATGCCTTTCCCAAGTACCCGCATGCGCCGCATGCGCCGCACCGACTCGCTGCGTGCTCTTGTGCGAGAGACCGAGCTGTCGCCGGCCCATCTGATTCAACCCGCGTTCGTGGTGGCGGGAGAGGGCGTGCGGGACGAGGTCGCTTCGATGCCGGGAATCGAGCGTTTGTCGATCGGCAATCTCGTCGAGGAGGCAGCCGAGATCGCGGCCGTCGGAGTCGGCGCGCTGCTGCTGTTCGGGGTCCCGAGCGTCAAGGACGAGTTCGGCACCGGGGCCTACGACGACGAGGGGATCGTGCAGATGGCGGTGCGGGCGCTGAAGGAGGCCCACCCCGACCTGGTGGTGGTGACCGACGTATGCCTCTGCGAGTACACCTCGCACGGCCACTGCGGGGTGATCCGCGAGGGCAGCGGGGAGGTCGACAACGACGTCACCGCCGAGCTGCTGGCGAAAACCGCGATCTCCCACGCCGAGGCCGGCGCCGACGTCGTCGCCCCCAGCGACATGATGGACGGCCGCGTCGGCTCGATCCGCCACCAGCTCGACGAGGAGGGCCACCCCGGCGTCCCGATTGTCGCCTACTCGGCGAAGTACGCCTCGGCCTTCTACGGGCCGTTCCGCGACGCCGCCGAGTCGACGCCGGAGTTCGGCGACCGCCGCGGGTACCAGATGGACCCGGCCAACGCCGCCGAAGCGGTGCGCGAGGCCGAGCTCGACCTCGACGAGGGCGCCGACATGCTGATGGTGAAGCCGGCTCTCCCTTACCTGGACGTGGTGCGCCGGGTCAAGGAGGCGACCGGGGCACCCGTCGCCGCCTACCACGTCTCCGGCGAGTACTCGATGCTGAAGGCGGCCGCCGAGCGCGGCTGGATCGACGAGCGCGCCGCCGTGGTCGAGGCGCTGACCTCGATCCGCCGCGCCGGCGCCGACGCGATCGTGACCTACTACGCGAAGGAGGCCGCTCCGTGGCTTCGGTGAAAGTCCCCCAGTCGAAGGCGCGCAGCCGCAAGGACGGCTCCGCGATCCCGCTCGACGAGACCGACAAGCGGCTGATGAACCTGCTGCAGTCGAGCTTCCCGCTCGACCCCGAGCCGTTCGCCCTCGTCGCCGGCGAGGCCGACCTCGAGCTCGACGACGTCCTCGCCCGCACCAAGCGCCTGCTCGACGGCCGGATCATCCGCGAGATCACGCCGATCTTCGACACCCGCGCGCTCGGCTACGAGTCGATGCTGGTCGCCGCCAAAGTCGACAGCGAGCACCCGCAGCGGGCGGCGCAGATCGTCAACGCCCACCCCGGCGTCTCCCACAACTACCTGCGCACGCACGAGTTCAACCTCTGGTTCACGATCGCCACTCCGCCGGACTCGAAGCTCGGCCTGAAGGGGACGCTGGAAGCGCTGATGGAGGAGACCGGGGCGGAGTCGATGCGGGAACTGCCGACCCTCACCCTCTTCAAGATCAACATGAACCTGGAGATGGAGAAGGGGACCGAGGCGCTCGCCGCCGCGGTCGAGGCAGCGCCGCCGCGCGAGCTCGAACCGCAGCCCTACGACGCCGACGACATCGCCCTGATCAAGGCCCTGCAGGGGCCGATGGAGGCGGTCACCCGTCCCTACGACGCCGCCGCGGCGGAGCTGGGGATCTCGACCGAGGAGCTGCTCGACCGCCTGCGCGGGATGGTCGACCGCAAGATCCTCCGCCGCGTCGCCGCGATCCTCTACCACCGCCGGGCCGGCTTCTCGGCCAACGGGATGGGCGTCTGGAAGGTGCCCGAGGACCAGATCATGGAGGTCGGCGGCCGCATGGCCTCCTTCCGCGGCATCTCCCACTGCTACCAGCGGCCGACCTACGAGGACTGGCCCTACAGCGTCTTCACCATGGCCCACGGCCGCTCCAAGGAGGAGTGCGACGCCGTCCTCGACGCGATCGCCGAGGAGTGCGGCATGGGGCCCGACGACCGCGCCACCCTCTACTCCTCGACCGAGTACAAGAAGATCCGCCTCCACTACTTCACCGACGACTACGCGCGCTGGGAAGCGGAGCATTCTCGAGCTTCAGCTGTTCCTTCTCGGTGAATAGCAACGAAGAGGAACAGGCGAAGACATGACGGACCTGTTTGAGCGAGCGCAGCAGGTCCTCCCCGGCGGGGTCAACTCGCCGGTCCGGGCGATGCGGCAGATCGGCCGCGACCCGATCTTCTTCGAACGCGGCGAAGGCTGCCGGCTGTTCGACGTCGAGGGCAACGCCTACCTCGACTGGGTCGGCTCCTGGGGGCCGATGATCCTCGGCCACGCCGAGCCGTCGGTGGTCGCCGCGGTGATCGAAGCGGCGAAGCGGGGGACGAGCTTCGGCGCCGCGACCCTCGCGGAGGTCCAGCTCGCCGAGGAGGTCGTGGCGCGGATGCCCTCGGTGGAGATGCTGCGGATGACCAGCTCCGGGACCGAGGCGGCGATGAGCGCGGTGCGCCTGGCGCGGGCGATCACCGGCCGCGAGGTCGTGATCAAGTTCGCCGGCGCATACCACGGCCACTCCGACGGCCTCCTCGCCGATGCCGGCTCGGGCCTGGCGACCCTCGGCGTGCCTGGCAGCCCCGGCGTGCTGCCGGCGCAGGCCGCCGCGACCGTGGTGGTGCCGTGGAACGACCGCGGGGCGGTCGAGCGGGCGCTGGCCGAGCACGACGTCGCGGCGCTCCTGGCCGAGCCGATCGCCGCCAACATGGGCCTCGTCCCGCCCGCCGAGGGCTTCCTCGAGTTCCTCCGCGAGGCGACCCGCGCCGCGGGCGCGCTGCTCGTCTTCGACGAGGTGATCACCGGCTTCCGCGTGGCCCGCGGCGGCGCCCAGGAGCTCTTCGGGGTCGAACCTGACCTGACGGTGCTGGGCAAGGTCCTCGGCGGCGGCCTGCCGGCGGCCGCCTACGGCGGGCCGCGCGAGCACATGGAACGGATCGCCCCCGCCGGCGACGTCTACCAGGCCGGCACCCTGTCCGGGAACCCGCTCGCCGTCGCCGCCGGGCTGGCGACGCTGGAGCAGCTCGACGGCCCAGCCTACGAGCGGCTCGGCGCGCTGACCGACCGCCTCGCCGCCGGCTTCCGCGAGCTCGCCGCCGACCGGCCGCTGCAGGTCGCCGCGGCGCCCGGCCTCGTGACGCTGTTCTTCAGCGCGGTCCCGGTCACCGACTTCGCCACCGCCACGGCCTGCGACACCGAGGCCCACGCCGCCTTTTGCCGCGCCCTGCTCGAGCGCGGCGTCTACCCGCCGCCGGCCCAGTTCGAGGCCTGGTTCGTCTCCCTCGCCCACGACGAGGCGACGATCGACCGGACGCTCGAGGCGGCCGCCGAGGCGCTGCCGTGAACGCCCTCCGAACCCTCGCCGAGCAGCTCCGCGCCGAGGACACGCCGATCTCGCCGCACGTCGTCGACCCGGCCGAGCCGCCGACCCTCGGCGAGCTGGCCGCCTCCGGCCCGGCCACCGCCGCCGCGCCGGCCGAGTACGCCCTCGTCGTCGAGGCCGTCCGCGAGGGCTACCTGCTCCACTACGGGCAGCCGCGCCTCCTCGCCGGCCACGACCCCGACCTCGCCCTGCTCGCCGGCGATTACCTCTATGCCCTCGGCCTCGACCGCCTCGCCGCCCTCGGCGACGACCGCGCCGTCGCCATCCTCGCCGAGCTGATCGGCCAGTGCGCCCGCCGTCAGGCCGAAGGCGACGAGGGCTCGGTACCGCAGCTCTGGGTCAGCGCCGCCGAGGCGATCGCCGCCGGCGAGTAGCTGGGAAGGATTTCCCCATGCCCGAATGGGCGTCGGCTATCATCGGTTGGCCGGTGCTTCCGGCAACTTTTGTTGGGCCCCCGCTGGGGGCCCTTTTTAGTGCCCAAACCGCCGCCGGAACTTGTTATTTTGCCCAGGCGCTGTGTTTCAGCGCGGTTGGTGAGCCTCCTCTGGAGGCTCTTTTTGATTGCGAGGAGTCGGGGAATGGATCGCAGCGCGATCTTTGTAGATGCGGGGTATCTACTGGCAGCAGGAGGATTGCTGACCTGCGGGACCACCAGTCGCGCCGCCCTCGAGTGCGACTACCCCGGGTTGACCGCGAAACTGGCCAGCTGGGTCGAGGAGCACAACGACGGGCGTCTGAGCTGCCTGAGGACCTATTGGTACGACGGAGCCGTCAACGCCGTCCCGACCGGGGACCACGAACGGATCGGTGGCTTGCCCTACGTCAAGGTCCGGCTGGGCCGGATCATCAAAGGCGAACAGAAGGGTGTCGACGCGCTGATCTATCGCGACCTGATGACGCTGGCCAGGGAGCGGGCCATCAATTGCGCCTACCTGGTCTCCGGCGACGAGGATCTGCGCGAGGGGGTCGTAGCAGCGCAGGACATGGGTGTCCAGGTCGTCCTCCTGGGGGTTCCCGGGAGCCATTCGAATCAATCCGCGGCTCTGATCAGGGAGGCGGACGAGCATGTCGTCTTGCCGAAGGAGCACTGGGAGGAGCACTTCAGCCCGAAGGCTCAGGAACTGCTCGCCACTCAGCCCTCACCATCTCCAGCCGCGGCTCAAACCGCCGGCCGCGCCTTCGCCGTCTCCTGGGCGAAGAAGGCCACGACCGACGATCTCGACGAACTGCTGGCCGACAAACCGCGAATCCCCCGTGAGCTGGACGCGGAACTCCTGATCGAGGCCGAAAAGGAAGCCGGCCCCCTGCCCGACTCCGAGCAGGACCTGCGGCGGGAGATGCGGGCGGGATTCTGGGCCGCGATCAAGGATGCAAAGGACAGGCGACTGACGTCCTGAACCGGCCTTCGACCGACTGGCACCTCTGTGACGCAGGTCACACATATCCCTTCTCTGTATAAGCGGGGCGGCTGAGGTCCGCTGGGCGACGACGGGAGCGGCCCCGCCCCTCTTACTGCTCCTCCGGGCCAGGGCCACCGAGAGGCCGTTCAGCCCCCCTTGTTGATGGACGCGGCCGGGTGGACCGGCTCGCTGCCGATGATCTTCATCCGAGTTCACCCCCTTCCCATTGCCTCGGGGAACCCGGCCTTTAATAGAACTAGCTCTACTAATAGAAGACCATCAAATAGCAGGGTGGTCAGCCGCAAATAGCGTTTAACTCAACCCGATAATCGGATAGGTCACGCGATCTAAACCATTCAACTGCTCAGGAGGAGCTGTATGGACGCGGCAGCGAAACGGTCGGGCCGGAGCCGGGTCGACAAGCGATCACCCAAGGATCAGATGGTCTGCGAGGCGCTGAAACACCCGGTCCGCGTCCGCATTCTCGTGCTGGCGTTGCATACCGACGAGGACTTTGAGTCGCTGAGCTTCGAGGAGCGCAAAGCCATCTCGCGCTCGACTTTGCAGATGCTGATCGCCAGGGCCGACGGGGCGATCTACCAAGGGACCTTCGACAAGCGGGCCGACCGTCACCCTGAGCTGGGTTCCGATGGAGCTTGACGAGGAGGGCTGGCAGGAACTGCGGGATCTGCAGGCTGAGACCTTGGAGCGGGCGCAGGGCATCAAGGCTGCCGCACTCGCCCGCAAGCATGAGCGGGGCGAGGGAGACGAGGGCGCTTTCATGGCCACGTTCGGAGCGTTGGCTTTCGAGTCGCCGCCTGCGCCCGCATGAGACTCGGTGCACAGTCATCGGCACAGCTACCCTTGGAATGTGACGCATAGCCGCGTCGAACTCGCCTTTGGTCGGGACCGGGACTCGAGCCCCTTGGGCGTCTTCTCCTTGCGGCGGTCGGCCATCGCCACAGGTTAAGCGCCTCAGTCGTCGCCCATGTCGTGCCGCGGCGACTCGAACATGCCGAGCCCGAACGTCGCGTCTAGCTGCTCGGCGCCCGCCTCGATCCGCGGGGCGCACTCCACTTCGAGCGCGAGCAGTTGGTCAAGAGCCTCAGCGACGATTGCCGAGCCCTTGCACCACCCTCGCTCGTCGACCCGAATCGTGGTCCAGCTCAGGTGCGAGTCGTCGCGAGCCTCGAAGGTGCCCTCCTCGATTGCCTCGCGAGCCGCCAAGAGGAAGTCCGTCAGGGCGCGGCCCGCGGTCCCCGCCTTCATGATCGCCGGCAACTGCGCCCACTCGTTCGAGTCGAACAGCACTCGGCGAGAGGCGCGGTAGACGTGTTCGGTCGCGCCCCTGACTGGTCGTCGTTCGACCAGCTCGATGCACTCGAATTTCTCCAGCTCCTTGAAGTGGTAGCCGACCAGCGAGAGTGGGCGTTCGACCATCTCGGCAAAACGAGACGGCGAGAGGGTGCGGCCGGGCTTGTTGATCTCGGAGACGATCTGGATTCGCATCGGATGGGCCATCACCCGCATCAGGCGGGTGTCCATAGAGATAGCCGCAACACTGCCGCGCTTCTTCTTGCCTTGCTTCTCTGCCATCCGGTGCCGCCTCCCAATGCATCGAGGTTCTACGAGTAGTCCGCGATCATGCAGCAAACCACAAGATGACCTGACCAAACGGGTTTTACGCAAAAGTGAGTTGGACCGCTTGAACTTTCTCCAGTAAACCCCCTCCCGCATGTCCAACGGACGCGGAAAGGGGGTGAGTGGACGTGAAGATCAATGCGGCCCAGCGCGCGTATCCGGCGCTACAGATCGTCAAGAGCAACTAGCCGAGAGGCAACCGCCCCGGAGTGCCTGCAAAGGCGCTGCGGGGCGGCCGAGATGGCGCTACCGCGCCGCCTATACAGAGAAGGGATATGTGTGACGCAGGTCACACCCTCTAAGCAATACACTTCGAAGCCCTACGCGGACCGACCTGTGGCAGACGACGCGAACAAGGTAAACGGGGCTGACGAGGCCTCCATCAAGGAGCGGGTGAAGCCCGACCCCCCCGGCTATTTCGAGGGGGAGTCGATGACGCGCCGCCATGTCTTCACGGTCGCGTCACAGGCGATCGGCGGCATCGCCGCCGCCGGGATCGTGCTGCCCGCCGTCGGCTTCGCGGTCGCACCGATCTTCCACCGCGGCAAGGAGCGCTGGGAGGTTGTCGGCCCGGTCTCCGACTTCGTCGAGGACACCTACCGCCAGGTCGTCTTCACCGAGACCGAGGGCATCGGTGACGCCGGCAAGACCACCGCCTACGTGCGCCGCAGCTCCGAGGATCTGGGCGAAGAAGCCGGCAAATTCGTCGCCGTCTCCAACCGCTGCGCGCACCTCGGCTGCCCGGTCCGTTTCGTCGAGGCCGCCGGCAACTTCATCTGCCCCTGCCACGGCGGCGTCTACGACTTCCAGGGCAAGCGGATCGGCGGCCCGCCGGTGCGTCCGCTCGACCAGTTCCAGACCCGCGTCCGCGGCGGCCAGGTCGAGGTTGGCCCGCGCTACAGCGTCACCAACCAGATGGAGCCGGTCCGCGCCCGCGATCCCGGCGAGTTCACCGGCGGGATCTGGGAATACCTGTACCCGCCGCGTCCGTCTACCTTCCCACCGCCCTGATGCCGAGCTTCCCGAAACCGAAGATCCCGGACGCCGTCGTCCCCCCGCCGCTGCGCAAACCGGCCAAGCCCGGCAGCGCCGGCACCCCGAGAGGCCAGGCGCCGTCTGACCTGAAGGAGGCGCCGGAGCGCAAGACGGCCGGCGACAAGCTGCTCGACGTCGGCAAAGAGGCCCCGATCGACGCCCTCGGCTGGGTCGACCAGCGGCTCGCCGCCAGCGGCTTCCTCACCGGGATGCTCTTCCGCAAGGTGCCGAAGGGGACCAACTGGTTCTACACGCTCGGCTCCGCGACGCTCTTCGCCTTCATCGTCCAGGCCGTCACCGGCGTCTTCCTGGCGATGTACTACACGCCCTCGGCGACCCAGGCCTACGCCTCGATCGCCCACATCAACAACGAGGTCCCGCTCGGCCAGTTCGTGCACGGGATGCACAAGTGGGGATCGAGCGTGATGGTGATCCTGATCTTCCTCCACATGGGGAGGACCTTCTTCTTCGGCGCCTACAAGTACCCGCGCGAGCTCAACTGGGTGATCGGCGTCGTGCTGCTGATCCTGACCATGACGATGGCCTTCACCGGCTACCTGCTGCCCTTCGACCAGCGCTCCTTCTGGGCCTCGATCGTCGGCATCAACATCAACGGCACCGGCCCGGTCGTCGGCCCTTACCTGAGCGACTTCCTCCGCGCCGGGCCTGAGCTCGGGGCGACGACCCTCTCCCGCTTCTACGCGATCCACATGCTGCTGGTGCCCGGGGCGATCATCGCCCTGATCGGTGCCCACATGTACTTGGTCGTCAAGCTCGGCACCACGGCGCCGCCCTGGGTCAAAGCGGAGCGTCCCAAGGTCGCCGCGCCGGTCGCCCCGCTCGACGCCGGCGGCAACGGCAACGGCCGCGTCAACGGAGGGCCGGGCGAGTGAAGCCGCAGGACAAGCAGGCGTACCTCGAGGAGTACGAGCTCCTGAAGAAGAAGGGGAAGCCGTTCTTCCCCTATGCGGTGATGAAGGACTCGGTGATGGCGCTGATCGTCGTCGCCGTGATCATCGCGATGTCGATCATCCTCGGCGCCGAGCAGGGTCCCAAGGCGGACCCGACCTCGACCACCTACGTGCCGCGCCCCGAGTGGTACTTCTTTTTCCTCTTCGAGGTCCTGCGCGTGATCAAACCGTGGCAGCTGGTGCCGCTCGCGACGATCGGGATCCCGACCATCTGCATGGTCCTGCTTCTGCTGCTGCCGTTCTACGACCGCGGCCCCGAGCGCCGTCCCGAGCGCCGTCCGATCGCGACGACGGCGGGCATCCTGACGATCATCGCGATGGCCTACCTCACCTACCTCGGCGCCACCGGCGGCTCGCCGACCGAGGTCGAGATGAAGGTCGCGAAGCGGTACGAGCCGGGCAAGGAGGTCGCCGCCGCCGCAGGCTGCCTCGCCTGTCACAAGCTGGGCGAGAACGGCAACAACGGGCCGGGCCCCGAACTGACCCACATCGCCTCGCGGATCCCGAGGGCTGCGATCATCCGTTCGGTGGAAATCGGCCCGGGCATCATGCCGTCCTTCCGCGACCTGCCCCCGCAGAAGATCGAACAGCTCGCCGACTTCCTCTCCTCGCTGGACTAACCGGGCGGTAGGGACGGGGCGGGCGCCCTGAATCCCATGGACACGATCAACGACAACCGCCAATCGCCGGACTTCGCCGGCCAGGTCAACCGCATGTTCGACCGGGTGGCTGGGCGCTACGACGCGCTCAACTCGCTGATGACCGCGGGCCTCCACCACCGCTGGCGCGAGCGCGCCGCGGCGATGGCGCGCCTGGGACCGGGCGACGCTGCCCTCGACGTCTGCTGCGGCACCGGGGATCTCGCCCTGGAGCTGTCCGAGGCCGTCACCCCCGGCGGCCACGTCGTCGGCTGCGACTTCTCCGAGCCGATGCTCGACCTCGCCCGCGAGAAGGCCGCCGGGCGCGGCGCCGACGGCCTCCGTTTCGAGTGGGCGGACGCGCTGGAGCTGCCCTACGACGGGGAGCGCTTCGACGCCGTGACCGTCGGCTTCGGGGTCCGCAACCTCGCCGACCTCGACCGCGGCCTACGCGAGATGGCGCGCGTGCTGAAGCCGGGCGGCCGCGCGGTGATCCTCGAGATCACCCAGCCGACCCGACCGCCGCTCTCGCTCTTCTACTCCCTCTGGTTCGATCGCATCGTGCCGCTGCTCGGCGCCTTCTCCAGCAACCCCGAGGCCTACTCCTACCTGCCGGAGTCGGTGCGCAGCTTCCCCAGCCCGCGCGGCCTGGCCGAGAAGATGGACGACGCCGGCTTCAAAGAGATCCGGTACACCGTGCTCGCCGGCGGGATCATCGCGATCCACAGCGGCGTCCGCGGGTGACCCGCCCCTCCTCCGTTCCACCCCCGGTAACCGCGGTCCTCGACGCCTCCAGCCGCTGGTTGCCGGCGCGCCTGGGCGAGGTCGAGGACCTGCTGCGGAGCGCGATCGGCGGTCACGGCGAGGTCCTCGGCGCCGACGCCGCGACGACCCTGGAGGCGGGCGGCAAGCGGCTGCGCCCGATGCTCGTCCTCCTCTGCGCCGGCCCCGACCGCGACGGGGGGGCGGTCCGGGCCGGGGCCGCGATCGAGCTGGTGCACATGGCCACCCTGGTCCACGACGACGTCCTCGACGACGCGCCGCTGCGTCGCGGCCTACCCACCGTCGCCGCCACCTCGGGCCGCGAGCGCGCCGTCGCCACCGGCGACCTGCTCTTCTCCCGCGCCTTCGCGCTGCTCGCCGACGCCGGCGACAGCCGCTCGGTCGCCCTTCTCGCCGACGCTTCGGTCGCCCTCGCGCGCGGCGAGCTCGCCCAGCGCCGCGAGGCCTTCCACCTCGGCCTCGACGAGGAGCGCTACCTCTCGCGCTGCCGCCTGAAGACCGCGCGCCTGTTCGAGTGCGCCTGCCTGCTCGGGCACCCCGACGAGGCGCTGCGCGAGTTCGGCGCCGGCATCGGCCTCGCCTTCCAGCTGCTCGACGACGTCCTCGACGTCAGCGGGCCGCCGGAGCGGACCGGCAAGGCGCGGGGAACCGACCTCCTCGACGGGACGGTCACCCTGCCGCTGATCGAGGCCGCGAAGAGCGACCCCGGCATCCGCGACGTCGACCTGCACGGCCTCGACGCCGCCGGTGCCGAGGCGCTCTGCGACCGGATCGCCGCCACCGGCGCGCTCGAGCGGGTCCGCGCCCGGGCGATCGAGATGGTCGCCGAGGCGAAGCGGGCGCTGGAGCGGGCCGAGTTCTCCCCCGAGCAGCGCCAGCTCCTCACCCTCGTCGCCGACGGCGTCGTCCAGCGCTACAGCTGAACTGCATCAACTTCTCCATCTACCGGGTGGACAAGTTGATGCAGTTCGCGCGCGGGGGGGGGGGGGCTACTGCTCCTGCTGGGTGGGGCGGACGAGGACCTCGTTGATCGCCACGTGCCGCGGACGGGTCACGACGTAGGCGATCGCGTCGGCGATGTCCTCGGACTGGAGGATGTCCATGTCGACGAAGCGTTGTTCGATCTGGTCGCGGACCTCGGGGCGGTTGTGGCTCTGCAGCTCGGTCGCGACGGCACCGGGCTCGACCAGGGAGACGCGCAGGTGGCGGCCGGTCACCTCCTGGCGCAGCGCCTCGCTGAAGGCGCCGACGCCGTGCTTGGTCGCGTTGTAGACGCCGCTGCCCTTGCGCGCCATCCTCCCGGCGACCGAGGAGATATTGACCAGATCGGCGACCCGGCGGGGCTCGCTCTCGGCGGCCTTCAAGAGATGGGGGAGGGCGGCGTGCGCCGTGTAGAGGAGGCCGAGCAGGTTGACGTGGATCATCCGCTCCCACTCCTCGACCGGGGCGTCGAGGACCGGCCCGAGCAGCATCACTCCGGCGTTGTTGACGAGCACGTCCAGCCGTCCCAGCTCCTCGACGGCGTGGCCGACCGCGGCCTCCGCCTGCTCGCGCTCGGCGACGTCGGCCTCGATCGGAAGCGCGGTGCCGCCACGGTCGGCGATCTCCCCGCCGAGCTCCTCGAGCCGGTCCGCCCGCCGGGCGACGAGCGCCACCGTCGCGCCTCGCGCGGCGAGCTCCCGCGCAGCCGCCTGGCCGATGCCGCTCGAGGCCCCGGTCACCAGGGCGACGGTGCCTCGGAGGTCGCTAGCGGCGCCGGTCACCCGGCGCCTATACCCGATCCCGGCCCGCGGCTCACCTGGCGAGGTCGTCGGCGCCAGGCTGGAAATGATCCGGTTGCCGTTCCGCCCCGTTACCATGGAACGAGATGCCAGGAAACATCGGACTTCCAGAGATCGCAATCGTCCTCGTCATCGCCCTGCTGGTCTTCGGCCCCAAACGGCTCCCAGAGCTGGGCCGCAGCCTCGGCCGCGGAATCCGCGAGTTCAAAGGCTCGATCGGCGGCGACCACGACGACGACGAGCGCGACGAGGCCGATGCTCCGAGCCTGCCGCAGTCGGAGTCGGCCAAGGTTAACGGCGACCCCGCCGACGCAGAGATCGCCCGCAACAAGACCAGCTGAGGCGGCGTCAGGATGGCCCGCCGCGTCAGGGCGGTCTCCCACGAGGATCGCCTCACTCTCGTCGAGCACCTCGACGAGCTGCGGACCCGGCTGATCGTCTGCATCGCCGCCCTCGGCGTCGCCCTGGCGCTCTGCTTCTGGCAGAACCACCTGCTGCTGGAAATCGCCCAGCACCCGCTCCCCGACGACCACGACCAGCTGATCACCTTCGGGGTCACCGAGCCGTTCACGACCACCCTGACCGTCTCGGCCTACGGGGCCATCGTGCTGACCCTGCCGGTCATCCTCTGGCAGCTCTACGCCTACGTCCTTCCCGCCTTCAGCCAGTCCGAGCGGCGGGTGGTCCTGCCGATCCTGCTCCTCTTCCCGGTGCTCTTCGTCGCCGGGCTCGCCTTCGCCTACTTCGTCGTCATGCCGGCGGCGGTCAACTTCCTCCTGAACTTCAACGACGGCCAGTTCAACATCCAGGTCCGCGCCCGCGACTACTACAGCTTCTTCTCGATGACGGAGATCGCCTGCGGCCTCATCTTCCAGCTGCCGCTGGCGATCATCGCCGTCACCCGGCTCGGGATCGTCAGCGTCGAGCAGCTCACCCAGAACCGCCGCTACGCCTACCTGGTGATCGCGATCCTCGCCGCCGCGTTGCCCGGAGTGGACCCGGTGACGATGCTGATCGAGATGGTTCCGCTGCTTGTTCTGTTTGAGCTGAGTATCCTGCTCGCTCGGGTCCTGGGACGTCCGGGAACGAGCGGAGGCGCGGTTCAGCCCTCTCCGCAAGAGTAAGGGAGAGACGGAAGTGGCCGGAGGCGACAAGGAGCACAAGATGCTGTTCGACCTGCGTGGCGGGCGGCGCGGCAGCGTGGTCAAGGTCGTCTACGCCGTGCTCGCGGTCCTGATGGGGGCGAGCCTCTTCCTCACCGTCGGCCCCTTCAGCATCTCCGAAATCTTCAACTCCGGCGGCGGCGCCAGCGACCTCGCCAAGCCCTACGAAGAAGAAGCCGAACGGATCGAAGCCAGGCTCGAAAAAGATCCGAACAACCCCCAGATGCTGCTCTCGCTGACCCGGGCCCAGATAAACGCCGGTAACGCCGAGGCGAAGCGGGAAGCGAACGGCGAAGTGATCCTCACCCAGGACTCGGTGCGGTCCTACCAGCAGGCTGATCAGACCTGGTCCGAATACCTGAAGGCCACCGACAAGCCTAACGTCGCCCTGGCGGCGCTGGTAGCGCCGATGCTGCTGCAGCTGGCTGAAGTCGGGAGCAGCTATCCGGAGATCGACCGCAACGTTGCCGCGGCGGCCGAAGCGCAGCAGATCGTGGCGGAGGACCGCCCCTCGGTCAACTCGCTCAGCACCCTCGCCTACTACACCTACTTCACCGGTGACTTCGCGGCCGCCGATAGAGCGCGCGCCGAAGCGAAGAAACTCGCCAAAGCCAAAACCGAACGCGATGCGATCGACGAAACGCTGGGCG
Organism: Solirubrobacterales bacterium; assembly: GCA_036376215.1. Lineage (GTDB taxonomy): Bacteria > Actinomycetota > Thermoleophilia > Solirubrobacterales > 70-9 > VAYN01. The sequence continues at coordinate 232,408 of DASVAT010000005.1, read as the reverse complement.
AATACAAGAAAAACGCGACCCGCTACATAAGCGCCAAAAAGCAGACCGAAAAAGCCGAAAAAGCGTCCGGCGGCAAAGCCCCCGAAAACCTCCAAAACTCGCTCAGCCCCGGCCTGGGCGGGGGCGGGCTGGGCGAATAGAGGGCGGGTTGCCCGCCCGGTCGGATGGGCCGTGAAGGGCTCGAACCTTCGACCTTGAGATTAAGAGTCTCCTGCTCTACCAACTGAGCTAACGGCCCGTGGACGGGCAAGTATAGGAAGCTCGGCCGCTCGGGTGATGGGCGCCCGCGGCTATTTGGAGCGGCAGAATTTTTCGACCAGGCCGTCGACGATCGTGCCGTCTTCGAAGCTGAAGCGGCCGTGGGTCTGGAGGATGTTGTCGCTGCACCGCGCCGAGACGTAGCTGCGCTGCTTGCCGCCCGCCCGGTAGCGGCGGCCGATCTCGACGTCGATGTGGGTCAGGGCGCCGAAGCCGGCGGCGAGCGGGGGGAGGTCGATCCGCGCCCGGTAGCGGAATGCGCCCGGCCGCTGTTCGATCGGGACGACGATCGCGTAGGTCTGGGTGCCCGGCACGGTGGTGCGGGCGTGGAGCACGGCGGTCGGCAACCCGCCGAGCCGCGGCCCGTTGAAGATCGTCAGGCCCGAGCGCGCCGGCACGTCGCCGCTGGCGAGCGAGACCATGGCTTCGACGTGGCCGGTGCCGACGATCGAGCTGCGGCAGATCCGCCGCGCTTCTTCGGTGGTCGCTTCGTCGATCGCTTCCGGCGGGCACTGCGGCAGGCCGGCGACGCTCAGCCGCCCGTCGCGGTCGAAGTCGATCAGCGCCTGCTTCAGCGGCGAGGGCTTGCCGCCGCCCCTGGCGCTGAGATCGAGGTGGCCCTGGAACTCGATCGGCGCGAAGCGGTGGCGCGGCAGCGACTGCGGCTGGAAGCCGCCGTCGGCTCGCAGCACGAGGTCGTCGACTTCGACCAGCGCGCCGCTGGCGCTGCCGGCGACCAACGCCGCCGCGATCGCTGCCAGCGCGAGGATCTTCAGCGAGGGGTGTGGCACGGCGAGGTCAGGGTCGTTGGGAAGCGGTCCCCGTTGGTGAACGTCAGGTTCCCCTCGACCTGCAACCGCCCACCGGAGCAGTGGGCGCTGATGAAGCCCACCCTTTTCCCCTTGTGCTCGATCGTCGCTCCCACGCTGGCTTCGGCCAGGGTCGGCGCTCCGAAGCCGCCGGCGACTTCGGGCATCTCGACTCTGACGTGGAAGCCGTAACGGCCCTTGGCGACTCGCTCGATCACGATCGGCACCAGCAGCGCCTGGGGCGCCGGCACCGTCTCGTAGGCGTGGGCGATCACCGTCGGCTTACCCCCGGTCGGCGCCGCGTTGAAGAACGAGACCGGCGAGCTGATCTGGAACGGCGCTTTGCCCGGCATCGTCACCAGCGCCTTGCCGGTCCCCTTGCCGACCAGCGCCCCGGCGCAGCGCTTGCGCGCCTGCGCCGTCGTCGCCCCCTCGAGCTTGCTCCTCGGGCAGACCGGGAACGCCCTGCTGTTGACGACGCCGTGCTTGTCGATCAGGAAGTCGATTGCGTCTAGCGTCGGCGGGGTCGAGCTGTCCTTGGTCCTGACCCGGGTGGTGCTCTCCAGGGTGATCGGGGCGTTGCCCTTCGCCGGCAGCTCGCGCGGCTGCATCTCGATCGTCGAGCTGACGCAGAGCGGTCCGATGCAGGCGTCGATCCCCGACGCCGTCGCGCCGAGGGCCAGCGTCAGCGCGACGACGAGTGCTGCGACTCTGCGGATCCTCTTCGTCACTTACCGGTGCAGGTTTTGAACAGAGATCCGCTCAGCTGGGTGTCGTCTTTGAATTCGACTTTGACTTTGGCCTGCAGGCGGCCGTCGGGGCAGCCGGCGTTGGCGAAGCTCAGCTTCTTGCCCTTGAAGGTCCATTCGCGGCCGACCGTGAGCTGGCCGTAGAGCGGGATTCCGGACCCGCCGGCGATCTTCGGGATTTTCGCCACGGTCTTGAATCCGTAGCGGCCCTGGTTGACCTTCTGGATCTCGATCGGGACGACGAAGGTGGTCGGGCCCGGCACCGTCAGGTGGGCGTGGGCGAGGACCGCCGGGTTGCCGTTCTTCGGCGCGGCGTTGAACAGGGTGATCGGCGAGCTGGCGGGGATCGGCGCCTGTTCGGGGAAGATCACGACCGCCTTGCCGAACCCCTTGCCGACGATCGCGCCGGGACAGAGCTTGCGCGCCTGCGCGGTCGTCGTCGCCTTCAGTTTCGCCGGCGTGCACTTCGGCAGGCCTTCGGTCTCGACTTCGCCGTGTTTGTCGAACCAGATCGTCAGCGTCTCCAGGACCGGCGGCGGCGTGCCGTCCTTGGTCGCGATCTTGCCGTAGCCGTAAACCTTGATCGGCGCGTACCCCTTCTTCGGCAGCGTCGTCGGCGTGAAGCCCCCGTCGGTGGTGATCACCAGATTCGCCGCTTCCAGCTTCAGCGCCACCGCAGTCGCCGCCGCGGTCAGCACCAGCACCACTCCGAGCAGGTTCGCTCTTAACAGAGTCTTCCGCACAGAAATCCTCCTCCCGTAGCCTGTACCGCCAAACTACCAGTCGTGGGAAGGAGGATCGGCAGGGCACGGAGAGGGTCCTCGCGGAGAGCAGCCGGCCGCGAGCATCCCTTCCTGCTCCGCCATCCCCGCTCGGTGCTCGCCGTCGCGGCGGTCCTGCTCGCCGTCCTGGCGGTGATCGGCACCGGCACCGAGGACCGACTCGACCCGACCACGCTCGACGTCCCCGGCACCGAGTCGTCGCACGGCAACCAGCTCCTGCGTGAACACTTCGGCGACTCGGCGCCCTTCGCGATCTACCTCCGCGGTCCCGCCGAGGCTCTCGACCGACAGGGCCCGGAGCTGATCGAAGCGCTGCGCGAGGACCCGCGGGTGACGACCCTCTCGCCCTGGGACATCGGCTCGACCGAGCGCCTGCGCCCGACCCCGACCAAGGCGCTGATCATCGCCGATTTCCACGTCGACACCCGGACCTCGGTGAACGAGACCGTGCCCCACCTGAACCAGACCCTCGACGAGAAGATCCACGCCCCGGTCGAGGCGACCCAGACCGGCTACGCCAGCCTCTCCCTCGCCATCCAGGAAGACAGCATCGACGCCACCCATCGCGGCGAGCTGATCGCCCTGCCGTTCCTCCTCCTCATCCTCCTCCTCGTCTTCCGATCGCCGATCGCCGCCGCGATCCCGCTGGCCTTCGGGGCGATCACCGTCGTCGCCTCGCGCGGCATCCTCTACTTCTTCACCGGCTGGTTCGAGATCGACGCCTTCGCCCTCGTCGTCTGCTCGATGATGGGCCTGGCGCTCGGGGTCGACTACGCCCTGCTGATGGTCTCCCGCTTCCGCGAGGAGATGGCGGAAGGGAACGAGCCGATCGAGGCGGCCCGGCTCACCCGCCGCCACGCAGGGCGCACCGTCTGCTTCGCCGGCAGCACCCTGCTGCTCTCGATGATCGTCTCCCTCTTCATCCTCCCCGGCTCGCTGCTCGCCTCGCTGGCTGGAACCGTCTGCATGGTGGTCCTCCTCAGCGTCGTCGTGGCGATCGTCGCCGGCCCGGCGATCCTCACCCTGCTGGGGCCGAACGTCGACCGCTGGCGGCTCGGTTCCACCGCTCCGGCCGGCGGTCGCTCGCGACTGATGGTCATGGTCAGCGCAGCACTGAAGAGGCCCGCTGTCGCTGCGGCGCTGATCGGCGGTCTGCTGCTCGTCCTGGCGGCTCCGGCGATCGGCCTGAAGACGGGGCCGCCGGACACCGAACAGCTCGCCAAGGACTCGCCCGCCCGTCTGGACGCCGAACTCATCAACCGCGAATTCGGCCAGGGGTACAACTCGCCCTTCCAGGTGGTTGCCGTCTCGGCCGAGGGACCGATCACCGACGACAAGAGCTTCGGTGCGCTGGAACATTTCCAGCGACAGCTCGCCGAGACCCCCGGCGTGCAGGCCGTGATCGGTCCCGCTCCGGCGGTGCAGCGAATCCAGCCGCTGCGGCAACTGGGCAACTCGGTTCTCGCCTCCGAAGGGGAAATCTCCCAGGTCAAACAGCTCGCCCGCCTCGGGCGCCAGCTCGAGGTCGCCGCAGGCGGGGTCGGACAGCTGCGGGAGGGCATCGCCGAAGCGAGCGATGGCGCCGGCCTGCTGGCGCTCGGCTCCGACCGCGCCGCCGAGGGGGCGACTCAGCTGGGCCGCGGTCTGTCCAGGGCGGTGGCTGGCAGCGGCGAAGCAGTCGACGCGTTGGACAGATTTGCCACCGGCACCGAACGCCTCTCAGGCGCGATCGAAACCGCTTCATTCGGGGCGCTCAGCCTCAAGCTCGCGCTGCGTGACGGGATCATCCCGAATCTCAGCGCCAACGCCCAGGTCCGCTCGCGGGCTCTGCAGAAGGCACTGAACGAAGACGCGAACGGCAAGCTGCCGGAACTGATCGCGCCGGCGCGGGTGACCGAAGAGCAGGCGAAGGAAGCGCTGGCCCGGCTGCAGGCGATGACCGTCGGCAAAAGCGACCCCGAATACGTCGCGGCGCTCGAAGCTGCTCGCAAAGCGGTTGCCGCGGCGAGTGGGGTCAACCCGGCCACCGGCACGCCGTACGACCCGGTGCCGGAGACCCCGGAGGTCGAGCCCTACACCGGGCTGCCGGCCGAACTGGTCGCGCTGAACGAACGCCTGCTCGCCGACCACGAAGAAGCGAAGAAGGTCTCCTTCGCCATCGGTTCCACCAAGAGCAACCTGAAGCAGCTCCTGACCGGGGCCGAAAAACTCAGCGACGGGCTGGAAAAACTGCGGGGTGCGAGCAAGCGGCTCGCCGCCGGCTCGGCGAAGCTGGCGAAGGAAGCGGGCCGCCTCGGCGACGGACTGTCGCGGCTGAGCGGCGGCACGGTGGCCTTGGTCAAGGGTCTCGACGAACTGGGTGCCGGCGCCGGTGCGCTCGAAGAGGGGCTCGCCACCGGGGTCGACGAAAGCGAGCCGCTGGAAAGCGGACTGGGAGAAGCGAGCGTCCAGGTCTTGACCAGCCGCAAGCGGATCACCAACCAGGCCGGCCAGGTGTCCAAGGCCAGCCCTGGCCTTTTCAACTCCGGCTACTTCGTCCTCTCTGCCCTCGACGGGACCCCACCGACCGTCCGCTCGCAGGTGAACGAAACGATCGACCTCGACCAGGGTGGCCAGGCGGCGACGATGCTCGTCATCTCCGACTACAACTTCAACACCCCCGGCTCGATCCGCCTCAACGAGGATCTCAACGCCGAGGCTGCCCAGCTCGCCGCCGACTCCGGCCTCGTCACCGGGGTCGCCGGCGCCGCCGCGCAGCTGAACGACTACAGCCGCGTCACCCGCGAGCGCATCCCCTGGGTGGTGTTCGCGATCACGATCGCCACCTTCCTGATGCTCATGATCGTGCTGCGGGCGCTGTTGCTGGCGGCGATCGCCGTGGTTCTCAACCTGCTCACGGTCGCTGTCGCCTTCGGCGTCCTCACGTTCCTATTCCACATCCCCGAGAACTGGCCCCTCGGCGGCCACAACTACGTCGACGCCGTCGGCGCGACGCTGATCTTCGGCCTCGTCTTCGGCCTCTCGATCGACTACGCCGTCTTCCTCCTCAGCCGCATGCGAGAGCACTACGACACCCACGGCGACAACGCCGCCGCGGTCGACTTCGGCCTCTCCCGCACCGCCGGGGTGATCACCGGCGCGGCGGCGATCATGATGGTCGTCTTCATCGCCTTCGCCGGCGCCCCGATCGCCACCGTCAGCCAGCTCGGGATCGGCCTCACCGTCGCCGTCCTCCTCGACGCCACCGTCGTCCGCATCGTCCTGCTACCGGCCCTGATGCTCATGCTCGGCGACCGCGTCTGGTGGCTCCCGAAGCCGCTCGAACGCGTGATCCCGAAACTCAGCGTCTAGCTGCGAGGGAGGGGCGTGTCGAGTTTGTCCCGCATAGGGAGACAAACTCGACACTCGCTCTCCGAGGTAGCTATTTCGACTGCTTGCAGCTCTGTTTCGAGTAGGCGGTCAGGGCCTGGCCGTCGCGGTAGGTGAAGGTGCCGCGGGCCTTCAGCTTCTTCGAGTTGGCGCACTTGGCCGAGATGAAGCTCCGTTTCTCGCCCTTGAAGCGCCATTTCCGGTCGATCTTTACGTTGAATTCCTTCAGCGCGCCGGTGCCGCCGGCGAGCAGCGGGACGTTGAGGTCGAGCCGCGGCCCGTAGCCTTCCTTGCCGTAGTTGCTGACGGTCCCTTCGAGGACGAGGCTGACCTGCAGCGGGGTCGTCCCGTAGGTGTGGAGGACGATCGTCGGCTTGCCGCCCTGGGGGATGCCGTTGAAGGCGGTCACGGTCTGCGGCACTTCGTAGACTTTGCCCGCTCTCAGGTAGGCGATCGCGTGGCCGGTGCCGATTTTGGCGCTGCCGCAGGCCTGTTCCGCCGTTTCGGTCGACTGGTTCTGCAGCTTCGCCGAGTCGCAGGTCGGCAGGCCCTTCGTGTAGATCCGGGCGTTGCGGTCGAAGTCGATCGTCGCGTGGATCGCCGGGCTGGGGACCCCGTTGGGATCGGTCACCGACGTCGTCAGGGTCGTCACCTCCAGCGTCCCCGGGGTGAATTTCGCGTCGGAGAGCTTTTTCGGCCGGATCAGGGAGTCGATCGACTGGGTGTTCCCGTCAGGGCCGGTGACCGTCGGTCCGGCCCAGGCTGCCGATGCTGCGATCGCGGCCGCCAGAACGGCGCTCGCCGCGATTAGAAATGGACGTCTGCGCATTGCTCGCTCCTAGAGTTGGATTACGCGGCGCCTCTCCCATCTCTCCCAACCGCCCCCACCGGTCAGAGTAGCGCGTTGATTTCCAGTTAAGTCCCTGCTCGGACGGGGCTTGGCGGGGACCCCCTTGGATACGATTCTGCAGCCGTTCTACCGGGTCGGAGGGGCCGGGGGAATCTGAAAGCAAGCGACGAATCGTTTGGCTGCCAAATCTTCAGGCGAGGAGCGAGGCCCGGCGGCTAGCCGGGGAACTAGCCCAGCCCGCATCGCGACGATCGTCGCCCTCGCCGCGGCGGTGATCGTCCTCGCGATCGTCTTCTTCGGTGGCGACGGCGGCCACAAGTACACGCTCGTCTTCCAGAACGCGGGCCAGCTCGTCCCCGACAACCAGGTCCTGATCGGCGGCTCCCCGGCGGGCACGGTCGAAAGCATCGGCCTCACCGACGACAACCTCGCCGAGGTCCACGTCTCCGTCGACCAGGAGCTGCACGAAGGCACCACCGCCGTGATCCGCGCCACCTCCCTCTCCGGCGTCGCCAACCACTACGTCTCGATCAGCCCCGGCCCGAACAGCAACCCGGCGCTCGACGACGGCGCCGAACTGGGTCTCGCCTCGACGACGACCCCGGTCGACATCGACCAGCTCTTCAACACTTTCCCGCCGCGGGTGCGGCGGGGGCTGCAGGACTTCATCCGGGGCAACGCCGCGCTCTACTCCGGGCAGGGGGAGAACGCCAACGACGCCTACAAATACTTCGGCAGCGCCCTCAACCGCGCCGGCGCCTTCGCCCAGGAACTGAACGCCGACCAGCGGCTCCTCTCTCGCTTCGTCGTCAGCTCCTCGCGACTGACCACGGCGGTCGCCGGCCGCGGCGAGCAGCTCTCGAGCGCGATCTCCAACGCCAGCACCGCCTTCGACGCGATCGCCGCGGAAACTGCCGCCTTCGACGCCTCGCTGCGGCGGCTGCCGCCGGTCTTCCGCCAGTCGAACACGACCTTCGTCAACCTGCGGGCCGCGCTCGACGACATCGAACCGCTGATCGACACCGCCAAGCCCGCGACCAAGGATCTCGCCCCCTTCCTCGCCGAACTGCGGCCGGTGTTCCAGAAACTGGTTCCGTTCACGCGCAACCTGCGCCTGGTCGTCAACAAGCCGGGGAAGGCGAACGACACCGCCGACCTGCTGGCGACGCTGCCGAAGGTCCAGAACCTGACCTCGAGCGCCTTCCCCCACGCCGAACAGGCGACCGCCGACTTCCAGCCGAACCTGAACTTCATCCGCGCCTACACGCCGGACCTGTTCAACGCCTTCAGCAAGCTGGGCCAGGTTGCCGGTTACTACGACGGCAACGGGCACTACGTGCGGGCGTCGACGGCAGCGCAGAACCTCTTCCGCTACGACGCCGGTTCCTCGGAACTCGAACCGATCACCAAAGCGCAGCAGTACGAGCCGTTCGAATCGCCCGAAGTCCACACCCGCTGCCCCGGCGGCGCCACCCAGCCCGCAGCTGACGGCTCCAGCCCGTGGGTCGGCGGTGGCAGCGTCGACTCCTCCGAATGCGACCCCTCCGACGTGCCCCCGGGACCATGAGCAGACGGGTGATACTCGCGCTCGGGCTGATCGCGGCGGTCGTCGTGGTCGTTCTGGTGGCCTCCGGCGGGAACGACCCGTCCGACGGCTACCGCGTCCGCGCCGTCTTCGACAACGGCGGCTTCATGGTCAAGGGCGAGGAGGTGCGCGTCGCCGGCGCCAACGTCGGCGAAATCGAATCGGTCGACGTCTCGATGCCCGGCGAGCCCGTCGCCTACGAGAACGGCGAGAAGGTGGAAAAGCCGGGCAAGGCGATCATCGTCATGAACATCACCGACCCCGGCTTCCAGGACTTCCGCCAGGACGCCACCTGCCAGATCCGGCCACAGTCGCTGATCGGCGAGAAGTTCGTCGACTGCCGGACGACCCTGCCGCGGGCGCCGGGCAGCGAGCCGCCGCCGCCGCTGGAGGAAATCCCCGAGGGCGAGGCCGGCGAAGGCCAGTACCTGCTGCCGCTCGGCAGCAACGGCACCAGCGTCGACCCGGACCTGATCAACGACATCCAGTCGCTGCCCTACGCGCAGCGCTTCCGTCTCATCTTCAACGAACTCGGCGGCGCCCTCGCCGGTCGCGGCGAAGACCTCGAGGTGCTGGTCAAACGCGCCAACCCGGTCCTCCGGGACGTCGACCGCCTCTTCGGGATCCTCTCCGACCAGCGCGACGAACTGGCGCAGCTGGCGAGCGACTCCGACGCGATCCTCGAGCCCCTCTCGCGCGAGCGGCGCGCCCTCGCCGGCTTCCTCTCCAACGCCGGTGCCGCCGGCGAAGCGAGCTCCGAAAAGGGACCGGAACTGGAAGAGGCGCTGCAGAAATTCCCCACCTTCCTCGCCGAGTTCCGCGAGACGATGAAGAGCCTGCAGGCCTTCTCGGACGCCGGCACGCCGCTGCTCGAAGACTTCGGCACCGCCGCACCGGCGCTGACCGACGCGACGGAAACGCTGACTCCGTTCTCCGAAGCGCTGACCGTCTCGCTGAAGAGCCTCGGCGACGCGGGCGAAGCTTCGGGCCCGATCTTTGCCGAAGCCGACCCGGTGGTGAAGAAGGCGCGTGACCTGGCCAAGTCCGGTGTCAAGCCCACCGGTGACCTCGCGAAGCTGCTCGTCGACATCAAGAAGACGGGTGGCTGGGATGGGCTGACCGAACTCATCTACGGGACGGCAGCCTCACTCAACGGGTTCGATAACAACGGCCACTTCGGCCGCACCCGGGTGACGCTTTCAACTTGCTTCGAATACATAGCTCGCCCCGGCGGAGTAGAAGGGGGAGGCTGCATCTCTCGCTTTAACGGACCCGGCTCATCGGAAAGCGCGAACACGAGCGCTGCCGATCTCTACCGACTCCTCCTCCGGAGTTCGGCTGAACAGAGTGGCGGCACCCTGGTCGAACCCGGACCCGCTATTGGCGTCGGCCAAGGCAACAGCACCGAAGCTGGCTCTGAAGGCGAGGCCGCAGTAGCACAGTCCTCGAAAACCGAAGGAACCGAACCCCTTCTCGACTACCTCCTCGGGCCATGAGGAACCGCAGCGGAATCAGCGGCGTCGCCAGCAGCCCGATCCTGGTCGGGGCGGTGACGGTGCTCGTCGTCATCGTCGCGGTCTTCCTCGCCTACAACGCCAACAACGGCCTCCCCTTCGTCTCCACCTACAACCTCAAGGCGCAGGTCCCCAACGCCGACGCCCTCGTCAAAGGCAACGAGGTGCGGATCGGCGGCGTCCGGGTCGGCGTCGTCAAGGAGGTCGTCCCGGTTCAGCTCGAGGACGGCGAGGTCGCGGCCGAACTCTCGCTCAGCCTCGACAAGAGCGCCGAACCGCTCCCCGTCGACTCGACGATCACGGTCCGGCCCAAGTCGGCACTCGGCCTCAAGTTCCTCCAGGTGACCCCCGGCGACTCGGAAGAGGGCTTCGAGGCCGGGGAAATGATTCCCGTCACCGCCGCCCGGCCGGAACCGGTCGACATCGACGAGTTCTTCGACATGTTCGACGAGCCCACCCGCGACGCGATCCGCCAGAACCTCGCCGGGTTCGGCAACGCGCTCGCCGGCCGCGGTCCGCAGCTCAACGAAGCGATCGGCGCCCTGCGCCGCATCGTCGTCAACGGGCAGCCGATCCTCCGCAAGATCGTCGAACCGAGCACCAACTTCGCCGGCTTCTGGCGCTCGCTCGAGGCACTCTCTGCCACGGTAGCCCCGGTCGCCGAGACCCAGGCGCAGATGTTCGTCGCCCTCGACCGCACCTTCGCCGCCTTCGCCCGCGTCTCCCGGCCCTACATCCAGGAAACGATCGAAAAGAGCCCACCGACCCTCGACGAGGTCAACGCCGACCTGCCCGCGATCCGTCCCTTCCTCGAGGACACGGCCCTCTTCTTCACCGCCCTCCAGCCCGGCGCGAAAGCACTGGCGAAAACCTCTCCGATCATCGCCGACTCGCTTCACGCCGGGATTCCGGTCCTCAACGCCTCGCCGGTCCTCTACAACCAGCTGCAGCCGACGGCGCAGGCGCTTGTCGACTTCCAGGAAGCACAGGGTGTCTTCAACGGGCTCGACCTCCTGACGGACACCAATCAGTTGTTGAAACCGTCACTGGCGTACATCACCCCGAGTCAGACGGTCTGCAACTACTGGTCTCTGACCTTCAAATTTCTGGCGAACGCAAATAGTCAAGGAAACAGCAACGGCAATTGGCTGCAGTTCATCTCGTTTGCCCCGCCGGAAGGACCAAATAGCGAGAGCACCTTCGCCGGTGCACCAGCAAATGATTCATCCCCGAATCGAACCAAAAACCACCTCCACTACAACCCCTACCCGAAGACCGCTGCTCCGGGGCAGGGCAATGTGTGCGAAGCCGGCAATGAGAAGTACGTAACTGGCAAAACCGTGATCGGAAACGCGCCTGAATTGTGGGGCACCGATACTCGTGGGAAGGAAAGCGAATGAGCCGCCTTCCCGAGAGAGATCGCCGGGCGGCCGCCGCCGGCACCGGCCGCATCAAGTGGCGGCCGAGCAATGCCCTGATCGCGGTCATCTTCATCCTCATCTTCACGATTGGCCCCTACCTGGCCTTCACCAAACACGTGCCGTTCACCAGTCGTGGCTACGAACTCAACGCGACCTTCTCCAACTCCGCCAACATCGCGCTCAACTCGCCGATCCGGATCGCCGGCGTCGACGTCGGCAAAGTCGTCAAGACCGAGCGGGACGGCGACAACACCAAGATCACCTTCACCGTCGACTCCTCCGGGCGGCCGATCCACGACGACGCCTTCGCCGCGATCCGCCCGCGGATCTTCCTCGAGGGGAACTTCTTCGTCGAACTCGACCCCGGCAGCCCCAGCGCGGCAGAGATGGACAGCGGCGCGACGATCCCCGTCAGCCGGACCTCGACCGCGGTCCAGATCGACGAAGTCCTCACCGCCCTGCAGTCGCCGGTCCGCGCCGACCTCAGTCGCCTGCTCGAGGGTTACGGCACTGCCCTCCAGCACGAACCGACCGAAGAGGAAGACCTCACCCAGTTGCCGGAGGTCAAAGGCAGGTCGGGGGCCGAAGCGCTCAACGGCGCCTTCCAGTACGGCGGCGACGCCGGCCGCTACAGCGCCCAGGTCACCAACGCCTTCCTCGGCACGCAGCAGAAGGACCTATCCCGCCTCGTCTCCAGCGCCGGCCGCGCCTTCGGTGCCTTCGCCAGCAGGCAGCGGGACCTCCAGGGTCTGATCGTCAACTTCAACGTCTTCACCGGTGCTCTCGCCAACCAGTCGAACAACCTGACGACGACCATCCACCTTCTCGCGCCGACCCTCCGCATCACCCACGCCTCGCTCGTCAGCCTCAACCGCTCGCTGCCGCCGCTGCGTACCTTCGCGATCGAGTTCGAGCCGGCCGTCGAAGAGCTCCCCGGCCTGATCGACGCATCGAAACCGTTCCTCGCCCAAGTCCGGCCGCTGCTCTCGGGCAAGGAGGCGGGCGGCGTCGCCAAGCTCCTGCGCGAATCGACCCCCGCTCTCGCCGGCGCCGCTCAGGCGAGCAAGAAGGTCACCCTGCCGCAGCTCAACCGGCTCAGCCTCTGCACCTCGAAGGTGATGGTCCCGACCGGCAACCAGGTGATCAACGACCAGTTCAGCACCGGCCAGCCCAACTACCGTGAGTTCCTCTACAACCTCGTCAATTTCGCTGGGATGGCCCAAAACTTCGACGGCAACGGGCCATACGCACGAGCGCAGGCAGGCGGGGGCCCGGTGCTGGTCGGCGAACCGAATCCCTTCGGCAACAAAGCCACGCTGAGCGACAAAAACAACTACGCCCACACCATCGAAGATCCGGTGGGGACCCAGCCGCAGCTGGCAAAGAGGCCGCCCCTCAAACCGGAAGTTCGCTGTTACACCAATCCAGTGCCCGATGTGAATGGACCACTCGGTCAGGTCGGACCTGCTTCTCCGTCGGTTGCGGGGGTGAACCCATGACCGGTCGGGAACCCGGCGTCAGCCGCTGGACTCACTTCCGCGCCTGGCTCGGCCGCCAGGCCCGCGGTCGCCGCAAGGACACCATCGCGATCATCGTCCTGGCGATAGCCGGCGTCGTGATGATGCTGGGGATCTTCACCCAGCAGAAAGCCTCGCTGCCGGCCTGGCTGCCGCTGGTCGGCGAAGAATTCGACCACGTCACCGCCGAGTTCTCGACCGCCCAGGCAGTGACTCCCGGTCAGGGACAGGCCGTCGACATCGCCGGCATCCAGATCGGCAAGGTCGCCTCGGTCGACCTCGAAAACGGCCACGCCGTCGTCGGCATGGACATCGAGCCGAAGTACATGGAGCTGATCCACCCGAACGCCACTCTGCTGCTGCGCCCGAAAACCAACCTCAACGACATGATCGTCGAGATCGAACCTGGCAGCGGCGATCGGGCCATCGAGGACGGCGCCCACTTCACCCTGGCCCAGACCGAACCGAACACCAACCTCGACGCCTTTCTCGCCACCCTCGACGCCGACACCCGCCAGTACATCCAGCTGCTAGTCGCCGGCGGCGCCCAGGGAGTCGGTGGCCGGGGGAAGCAGGCGTCGAATGCCCTCCGCCGCTTCCAGCCCTTCGTCCACTACGTCGCCAAGCTGAACAAGGCCGTGGCCGCGCGGCACGTTGCCCTCTCGAGGGTGATCCACAACTTCGGTCTGGTGACCAACGAACTCGCCCGCCACGACGCCGAGGTGAAGCGCTTCGTCACCTCCTCCAAGGACGCGCTCGGCAACTTCGCCAACCAGCAGGCGTCGGTCCAGGATGCATTCCAGGAGTTCCCCTCCGCGCTCCAGGCTGCGCGCGCCGGCCTCGCCAGCTCCAACCGCTTTTCGCAGGTCGCCTACCCGGCTCTGATAAAGCTGATCCCGCAGGCCCAGGCGCTGGGACCTGCGTTCGACGCTACGGAGAAGCTCTTCAGCCAAACCACCGCTCCGATCCGCGACCAGATCCGTCCCTTCACCAGAGAAATTCGTCCGGTGCTGACCCACGGGACGGAAGCGGCGGAACCGTTCGAAAAGACGGTCCGTAACTTCGGTAACTCACTGGGTGGATTCAACTCGTTCCTCAACGAGCTCACCTATAAGCCCAACGATTCCCGGCAGAGCTATCTCTTCTACCTGCCTTGGCTGAACCACAACTTCAATTCAGCGTTCACCCTTCAGGACGCTGGTGGACCGATCCTGAGGGGGCTGGTCGTGATTTCTTGCACCGGAGCTGACCTCGGCTATCAGCTTGGCGGCTCGGGAACCGCAAAGGGCGAACCTTTCCTGCAAACCCTCCTGGAACTCCTGCAGATTCCAAGAGCGGAAGAAATTCCGGTTTCCTTCAAAACTGAAGAACCCGGCAACACCTGCGAATACATCGAAAAAACTAAAAGATGAGCAAGCGCGCACCCAGCACCACTCAACTCCTGGTCATCACCGGCTTCGCGCTGTCCTGCTTCGGGATCCTGCTCTTCCTCTGGGTCACCTTCGGTGGCCCGACCCCGTTCCGGGCAACGACCTACGAGGTCAAGGTCCCGTTCAACGAGGCCACCCAGCTGGCCGAACAGTCCGACGTTCGCATCTCCGGTGTCAACGTCGGCAAAGTCCAGAAGATCGAGCTCTCGCCGGACGGCGACCAGGCGCTTGCCACCGCCGCGATCGACGCCCAGTATGCGCCGCTGCCGGAGTCGACCCGGGCGATTCTCCGCACCAAAACCCTCCTCGGCGAGACCTACATCGAACTCACGCCGGGATCTGGCGATGGGCCCGAGCTCGATGATGGCGGCACCCTGCCGGAGGCAAACGTTGCCGAATCGGTCCAGCTCGACGAGATCTTCCGTACCTTCAACGCCAGGACCCGCGCCGCCTTCCAGGAATGGATGCAGGAAGCCGCGGTGGCGATCAACGGCCAGGGCCAGAGTCTCTCCTACGCTCTCGGCGGCCTCGATCCGACCGTCACCGAGTTCGACCAGCTCTTCCGCATCCTCGACAGCCAGCGTCTCGCGGTGGGGCAGCTGTTCCGCAACGGCGCCACCACCTTCCAGGCCCTGCGCGGTCGCGAAGGCCAGCTCGCCGACCTGATCCAGAGCTCCAACGCCGTCTTCCAGACGACGGCGCGGCGCAACCGCGACATCGAAGCCCTCTTCCGTGCCTTCCCGACCTTCCTCGACGAGTCGCGGTTGACCTTCGCCCGCCTCAAAGGCTTCGCGCAGAATGCCGACCCGCTGTCGCGCCAGCTCGTGCCGGCGGCTGAAGAGCTGTCACCGACGCTGATTGCCCTCTCGAAGCTGGCGCCGGAATCGAAGGCCTTCTTCGAAGGGCTCGGTCCGGTGATCAAGCGGGCTCCGACTGGCTTTGCCGCTCTGAGGAAGATCTTCCGCGATGAATTCCCACCGCTGCTCCGCGCCATCGACCCGTTCATCCGAAACCTCAATCCGATTTTGACCGGCCTCGAGTTTTACAAGGTCGACATTGCCTCGTTCTTCGGCAACCTCGCCGCCACGCTCAACGGCGAACTTCCACCGAACGAAGGCGAACCCGAAGATGCTGAGCAGCCGCACTACCTGCGCATCATGGGCGGAATGAACCCCGAAACCCTGTCGACCTTCCCAAGCCGCTTGGCCATCAACCGCACTAGCGCGTACAGCCCGCCGAAATGGGCCGAGGGGCTTGTCGCTGGCCTCCCGAGCTTCGACACCCGCCACTGCACCACCGGGATCACCGCCACCCTCGATCCCAATTCGTGGGAAGACCCCGCCTTCAAAGAACGTGCCGCAGTGACCAGAGACTTCGAAGATCCCACGAAAATCAAACGGACGCAGGACGAAAACGCCAAGCTCCTGTTCGAAAGGATTCAGTACTACGCCTTTGGCGGCCAGACCAGCACCGCCGCTATTGCCGCCCCGGCCTGCACCCAGCAGGCGCCCTTCAAACCGATCTACGGCGGCGGCCCCTCGACGCAGTACCAGCACACGTTCTCCCAGCCGTAGCAGTCTTGCGCGCTCTATCAGCCTTTCAATAGGCGATTTAGGTGAATCGGTTGTCTACTTCTCACTGAGAAGACATTCCGCTTCACGGCGACCGTGATCGGGTGGGCATCCCCTATGGACACCAGAACCCTTTCTACACCGTCCGGTACGAGGCCTTGCAAGAGAAAGTCGCGGGGGAGAGGATGCTTCTTGGTGGGTGGCTGGAAAGTCCCCAGGACGACGCCCCGCCGGACTGCCGCTCTCTTGGGTGCGCAAGCAATCCCACGAGGTTGAGTGAGACATAGAAGTCGCTTCGTGGCGACGATCCACAGAGTGCCGTGGCCGAATGCTAAAGCGGCGCTTTCGGGCTTCGCATCGGGTTCAACCAATTTAAGCTTGTCCAAGTTGGCGTTATCACCGATGTGGGCTGCCGGTGGGGCAGAGCGAAGGATGCTGAAGAAACGACCAATGCCATCACTGCGACTCAATGGCAATTCATCGTTTCCTTTCGACGTCAGTATCCCAATCGCTCCAAAGAGAAGAGCGAGAAGACAGATAGATACACGGAGTCGCTTCAACAAAGGAAGAGTGGGGGACCCGCTGAGCGAGCCCCCCGGTCGATCAATAGGTCAGAGCCACCCCGTGGACGAAATTCGAGCCGCCGGAGTTGTTCTTGATCCATGGGCCCGAATAGACGTTCTGACTCAAACGCCCAGAGTAAACGCCCGCTCCGGCCCCGGCCGAACACGTGGGACCCATCCAGTACGTGATGGACACGCAGACAGAGGCCTGATCGCCCCACCCGTAGGTTTGATACAACCAGCGAGCCGATCCCACGCATTCTTTCGATGCGCCTAGCCAGCCTCCGCAATAGGTACTGGTAGACGCGTCGGCCGATGCCGGAGCACCGATCAAACCCAAGCATAGGGTGAACAGAGTCCCCATGAGCGCCAGAGTCAGCTTCGCCCGCTGTTTCACTGCAGTAGCCATAAATCTCCCTCAAGCCATGCTGCGGTTGAAAATGAGTTTCGTGAAGAGAGTCTTATGGGGTGAGGTTCATCCGTTAGTTGCGTTGTGTAAAAGAACTGAGATGTAGGCCTTTCTCTTCGTCAAGGAGAAGAGCGCATCTAGTAGCTATAGCGGTGTTCAGTAGCAGTCGACTCGTGCGAAACGGAGTGCCGACCGTGCAAACCGGCGCCGACCCGACTCCCAGCCGACTAGAAGCCGCGGTGGCGTGATGCCGATGGCGGAAGCCATGAAGTCGAGGGTCAGCTGATCGTGCCTGGCGTCCAGTTTGTCGAGGCCCACATTACCGCGGGGGAACTCATCGTCGGCTCTCCTCTCTTCAAAAATGTCGCGGCTCAGGAGAGGGAGTCGGGCTGATCTGCGAGTTCAGGACTAGAAAGCCCTGGTGGCGATGATGCCCAGGGCGGAAGCCACTAGACCCCAGGTCAAGCGGTCGAACTTGGCGTCCAATCTGTCGAAGCGCGCAGCGACAGCCTCGAAGCGTCTATTCATCTCACCCGTGAGCTCCGTGCGGATCCCCTTCATCTCTCCCCGCAGTTCGCGGATGTCGGCGTCGACCCGGGCGAAGCCTTCGTCGACCTTCTTGTCAGCTCGGGCGAAGCCTTCGTCGACCTTCTTGTCAGCTCGGGCGAAGCCGTCTTCGACCTTCTCATCGAGGTTGTCGAGGCGCTGGTCGGTCGGTTTCTTCTGCGGCATCGTCACGGACATGATCCTAGCGCAACCTTTCGTCTGCGTTGGCTGAGGCGGAGTCTTCGCCTGCAACGCTAGGTCTTCTCGACGCACGTGTGGCGCGCTGAATGTCACGGCTCAGGGGAGGGAGTCGGGCTGATCTGTAAGGCGACCCAGCTCCTGCAGGGTTAATGCGGCAGACAGGGCATCCGCGCACTCGGTCAGTGGCCGCCCGATGCACCGCTCCACTGTCTGCAGCCGGTTGGCGACCGTTTGGCGGCTTACCCCCAGGGCCGCGGCGGCGGAGCTGCTGTTCCCGCCGGCTCGAAAGTAGGAGCGGAGGGTGGTCCGCAGCACCTGGCCGCCGTCGCGCTCGGCGGCCAGCGGCAGCAGGTACCGCTCCTGCAGCGATGCCGTAAGGACCACGTCGCGCCCGATCGAGGCGAGCAGAGCGGCCTCGGTGTACTCGACGACCGGAGCCGGTTTCGCCTCGGCGACCCAGAATGCGGCGCGCGCTTGGTGGTGGGTCAGGCGCCACCCGTCTCGCCCGCGCTTGGCCTCTCCCATGCCGATGGGGAGGTCGGGTGCTCCTTCGGCAGTAAGCCAGCTGCGGATCGCGTCCGCGTCGAGGGGTCCCCGGCTGCTCCCGAGCCAGGCCCATAGCTGCTCGTTCCCTCCGCTGAGGACGAGGCTGCGGGAGCCGACCTCGCCCGCCAGCTGGCGGATGAGCGGGCGGGCATCGGCGGAGCAGGCGACGAGCCCGAGGTGGTGAGCGCAGAGGTCGTACTCGAGGATCGAGGGGTCGACGAGCTCACCGGCGAGAAGCCGCCGCGCCCGCTCGACCAGCCGCGCTTCGTGGGAGGCAGGGCGCGCTCGGGTCTCCCGTCCGTACTCCTCGGTCGCGAGGGCGATTAGCCGCTCGAACGCCGTCCCCTGGGTTGCCATCGCCATACGAAGGACCGGCGCGTCGATCCCGGTGGCCTCCTCGAGCACGAAATCAGTGAGCAGCTTCTCCGCGGCGAGATAGCGGCGCAGCACGGTCTCGAGCGGGATCCGGTGGCGCGCCGCGCAACGTGCCTGGACGATCACCGCGAGCGGCACATCCCCGGCCCGTTCCTCCCCAACCGCCAAGACGTCGATTCCCTACCTGACTCCCTTGTTCACGGCGGCGGCGAGGGATTCGAGGTATTCGACCTCGCGCACGGGGTCGTCGCGTTCCATCCCGTGGAGACGGTCGAGAATCGCGCGAACTATCTCGGGGACGCGCGCTTCGAGACGTTCGGCCAGCAGGGCGCGGTCGTCAGCAACCCCCCGCGGCCGACCCTTGGATGAGGTCGAGCTGCCGATTGCGTCATGTTAGGAGAACTAACAAGATGGAGCAAATATCTCTGTCCTATTGGTGAAAATCGCTTTAACGGTCACTAGTGCAAGTGAGCTTCAGGCCGGCCCGGATTCCCAGCCGGAGAAGTTCGAAGTGTCGGGTTCGATCGCCTCGCGGACCCTGGCCAGCGCCTCCTGCTCGGAGGACGCCTCAAGCTTGACGGTGTAGATCGGGCGGCCGGTGCCGACCGTGCCGGTCTCATCGGTGCCCGCTGTCATCGAGGACCTGCTGCCGGCGAGCTTGATGCCGGCCGCCGCCAGGCGCTGACGCTCGTCGCCGGTGAGCATGCCCTTGAAGCGGACGGCGAAGACTGGCATCGCTGCAGGGTACTGCCGGTCAGGAATTCTTTGCCGGTTGATCTAATCGCTATTGCTGAGGCTCAAAGCGCAGGATCGAGACGCCATCGCCGACGGTCTTCGCCTCGGTGAGCTTCAGTGGCTTCTTCGCCTCGCCCTCGGGAAAGAGGCGCTTGCCGGCGCCGAGGAGGACGGGGAAGACCATCAGCCGCAACTCGTCGACGAGATCGTTCTCCAGCAGTGCTTGGACCAAGGTGACGCTGCCGGCGACGAGGATCACGCCGTCGACTTTGTCGCGCAGGGCGGCGACGGCCGCGACCGGGTCGCCGCTGAGCACGGTCGTGTTCTGCTACTCCGGCCGCTCGATGGTGGAGGAGACGACGTACTTCGGCATCTCGTTCATCTGCTTGGCGAAGCCTGCCTCGTCGTCGCGCTCGGGCCAGGCGGCGGCAAAGCTTCATAGGTAACTCGTCCGAGCAGCTGCGCATCGGCCTCGAACAGCTCGTCGAGCTTGAACTGATTGCCCTCTTGGCCACGGTCGAAGTCGAAGGCCCAGCCGCCGCGGCTGTAGCTCTCTGACCCGCCCGGGTCCTCGACGACTCCGTCCAGCGAGATGAACTCGGTGACGACGATCTTCCCCACGATGTTTCTCCTTTGCCTTGCGGGACCCGGCTCTTTCCGACTCCCCATACCCGGATGACGAACAAAGCGGGGAGAAATCGACAGCGGTGGGACTTGACGCTGCGTGCCTGCTCCCAAACCGCAACGGGGCAAGATCCTGCAAGTCGAGGCGCCCGAATGGGAGCCCTTGCTGAACCTCGCGCCCGACCATGTCGGCGACTTCATGTGGATGGGCACGGTGCAGCTGACCGACGGGACCAGGCTGCAGATGTACAAGCACTACTGGACGCGAGGCTATCTGCACCTGTCGGAGGATGGGCGGGCCTTCGTATTCGTCCCGAAGACGAGATATGAAGAGGTCAACCCGCCGTGGTTGTTGATGCGGGTGCTCAGACAAGTAGTTGACCCCGAACTTCGCTATTCTGTCCGACAGAATGTTTGGCCCGAGGAAGCGGAGATCAAGTTTGCGCGATCGGCGACGAAGCATCGGATCTCACGAGAGCGGTCGCTCCATGTCGTCGAGCATTGCGGCTTTCAACTCGTCAAACGGAATTGGAACCGTGCGAGCTCAGGTCTCGACCGGCGCGTCGCATTTCTTGGCGATGACCTGGAGGGAGTCGCGCTCGAGGTCATGGCGGCCGAACGGGACGAGGAGCATTTTCTCGTGATCCACGCGATGGATCTCAGGAAGGTTCACAGAGGGCTGTACGAGGAGGCACGCAAATGGGCAAAGTGAGGAAACAGAAGAAGAAGGTGGAGGAGGAGCTGGCGTGGGAAACCAGTTCGGGGGCGATCATCACCGAGGAGATCGCCGCACAGATGGCCGAGGACTTCGAGAAGAACCCTCCGGACCTATCCACGTGGGAGCGCCGTTACGTCGGCCGCCCCTCGCTGGGCCCCAACGGTCTTTCTCCTCGCGTGAGCTTTCGCGTTCCTCCCGACCTTCACAAAGCAGCTTGGGCCCGGGCCGACAAGGAAGGCCGTTCTCTCAGCGACCTCGCTCGCGAGGCCTTCAGCCGGTACATGGATTCCTAACCGGCGGTACGGTTGTCCACATGGAGCGCAACGCGGCCTTGGAGGCTGTGTTCATGCCGGTGCGGCCGGCCAGCACGTTCGAGGAGACGGTGGAGCGTTTGGGGAGCGCGATCCGGCTCGGGCTGCTGGCGCCGGGGGACAAGCTGCCGCCCGAGCGGGAGCTGGCCCACAAGCTGCGGATCTCCCGCTCGACCCTGCGCCAGGCGCTGACCGCGCTGGTGCAGAGCGGGCACCTGGTCTCGTTGCGGGGCCGGACCGGCGGCACCTTCGTCGCCGAGCGACCGCCGCTGACCGAGGGCGACGGCGAGCCGCTGGACCAGAGCGCCTGGGCGGTGCTCGACTACCGGGTGGCGATCGAGCTGGGCTCGGTCGAGCTTGCCGCCGAGCGGGGGAGCGCGCCGCAGTTCGACCGGCTCGAGGGGTTGGTCGCGAAGATGGCCGGCGAGCTGGAGAACTTCGAGGAGTACCGCCGCACCGACATCCGCTTCCACCTCGATATCGCCGAGGCCGCCCAGTCGCCGCGCCTGCTCAGCGCGATGACCGACGTGCAGTCCCAGATGAGCGACCTGATCGCGCTGATCGCCCATCCGCCGGAGGTCCTCGCCCGCTCCAACGAACAGCACGCGAAGTTGGTCGAGGCGCTGCGAAAGGGCGACGGGGGGCGCGCCGTGCGGCAGATGCGCGAACACACCGAGGGGACCGAGCACATCCTCGCCGGCCTGCTGCCGGCACCCCTGTCCGCATAGACGAGGCGCTTTTGCGTCCTAAGGGGACGGAAAAGCGCCTTCAGGCGCGGACCCGCTCGCCCTCGGGATCGAAAAGCGG
Organism: Solirubrobacterales bacterium; assembly: GCA_036376215.1. Lineage (GTDB taxonomy): Bacteria > Actinomycetota > Thermoleophilia > Solirubrobacterales > 70-9 > VAYN01. The sequence goes on along the minus strand of DASVAT010000005.1, from coordinate 210,718 downwards.
CTCGGTCGCCACTTCGCCCTCGACCCAGCGGCCGAAGATCTCGACCTCGACCGCGGTCCCCGGCCCGTGCTCGGGCGGCAGGTAGGCGTAGGCGATCGAGCGCTCGACCGTGTAGCCGTAACCGCCGCTCGTCACCCGCCCGGCGATCTCGCCGCCGACCCGGACCGGCTCGTTGCCGAGGGCGATCGAGCGGGGATCGGCCAGCGTCAGGCAGCGCAGTCGCGAGCGCGGCCCGTCTTCCTGCGCGGTGAGGATCGAATCTTCGCCGACGAAGCCGACCGGCTTGTCGAACTTGACGCAGAAGCCGACGCCGCCTTCGTAGGGGGTCTCGTCGGGGGTGATGTCGGTGCCCCAGACCCGGTAGCCCTTCTCGAGCCGGAGGCTGTCGATCGCCCGGTAGCCGCCGGCGACGACGTCGTGCGGTTGGCCCGCCTCCCAGAGCGCCCGCCACAGCCCGAGCCCGTACTCGGTCGGGCAGTAGATCTCCCAGCCGAGCTCGCCGACGTAGGTCACCCGCAGCATCCGCACCGGCACGTGGCCGAGGGTCGTCTCCCGCAGCGTCATGTAAGGGAAGGCTTCGTTGCCGAGGTCCTGGGGGGTGAGCGGCTGCAGCACCTCGCGCGCCCGCGGTCCCCAGATCCCGAAGCAGGCCCACTGCGAGGTGACGTCGTGGATCCGCACCTCGTCGTCGGGCAGGTGGCGCCGGATCCACTCGCGGTCGTGGTTGCCGAAGGCGGTGCCGGTGACGATCGAGAAGCGCTCCTCGCCGAGCCGCGCCACGGTGAAGTCGCACTCGATCCCGCCGCGGTGGTTGAGCATCTGCGTGTAGGTGATCTGCCCGACCCCGCGGGCGACCCGGTTGTCGCAGAGGACTTCCAGCAGGGTCTCCGCGCCGACGCCCTCGATCTCGAGCTTGGCGAAGGAGGACTCGTCGAAGAGCGCGACCGCCTCGCGAGTGGCGCGGTGCTCGGCCCCGATCGCCGGCGACCAGTGCTGCCCCGCCCAGCCGCGCGGCCGAAGCGCCTCGTCCCCGGCGGCGGCGTTCCGCTCGTACCAGTTGACCCGCTCCCAGCCCGATTTCTCGCCGAAGTCGGCGCCGTGCTCGCGGTGCCAGCCGTTGGCCGGGGAGATCCGCAGCGGTCTCCCCGCCCCCCGCTCGTGGTTGGGGTAGCGGATGTCGTAGTAGGTCTCGTAGGTCTCCTGCACCCGCGCGTGGGTGTAGGCGGGGGAGCGGTACTGGGCGCCGAAGCGGCGGATGTCCATCTGCCAGAGGTCGAGGTGCGGCTCGCCGTCGGCGATCCACTCGGCGAGGACCTTGCCGATCCCGCCCGCCCCGGCGAGGCCGTGCGCGCAGAATCCGGCGCAGACGAAGAAGCCGCCGACCGCGGTCTCGCCGAGGCAGAACTCGTTGTCGGGAGTGAACGCCTCGGGGGCATTGATGAGTTTGGTGACGGTGATCCGGTCCATCGCCGGGACGCGCCGCTTCGAGTTCTCGGTGATCTCCTCGAACCGCTCCCAGTCCTCTTCCAGCAGCCGGCCGTTGAAGTCCTGCGGGATCGCCTCCACGCGCGCCGGCCCGCCCGGCAGGAACGCCGGCTCGCTGCACCGCTCGTAGCCGCCCATCACCAGCCCGTCGCCGTCCTCGCGGTAGTAGACGAGCAGGTCGGGATCACGCAGGGTGGGCAGGTGCCGGCGCTCCTCGCCGCGTGCCTCGCGGACCGCCTCGAGCGGTTGGGTGACCAGGTACTGGTGGGACATCGGGATCACGGGCACGCGGACGCCGGCCATGCGCCCGATCTCGGCCGCATACATCCCGCCCGCGTCGACCACGACCTCGGCTTCGACGTCGCCCTCCTCCGTGCGCACGCCGCGGACGCGGCCGTCCTGGACCTCGATCCCCGTCACCCGCGTGTTGGTGAAGATGCGGCAGCCGCCCTGGCGGGCGCCGTCGGCGAGCGCGTAGGTCAGCTGCGCCGGGTCGACGTAGCCGTCGGTCGGCAGCCAGGCGGCGCCGAGCACCCCCTCGGCCGACATCAGCGGGAACATCTCCTTCGCCTCATCGGCGGAGATCAGCTCCAGCGGCAGCCCGAAGGTCTTCGCCCAGCCCGCCTGGCGGCGCAGCTCCTCCATCCGCTCCTCGCTGGAGGCGAGGCGGATGCCGCCGCACTCGACCCAGCCCGGGTCGAACTCGGACTCCTCGCCGAGCCGCCGGTAGAGGTCGACCGAGTGCATCATCATCTTCGTCAGCGAGACCGAGCCGCGCAGCTGCCCGACCAGCCCGGCGCTGTGGAAGGTCGAGCCGGAGGTCAGCTGCGAGCGCTCGAGCAGGACGACGTCGTCCCAGCCGAGCTTCGCCAGGTGGTAGGCGAGCGAGGCGCCGCCGACCCCGCCGCCGACGATCACGCAGCGGGCGCGATCGGGCAGCTCAGCCCGCGGCACCGCCCGCCTCCCCGAGCAGCCGCTCCAGCCGCCCGTCCCCGGCGGACTCGCGCATGCGGTCGAAGTGCTTGGCGCAGTAGTCGGCGAAGTCGAAATCGAGGTCGGAGAGCGTGCTCTGCACCGCCCCCCACATCGCCTCGCGGAAATCGGACATGAACCGCATCAGCCGTAGCGAGGCGAGCCGGCGCGGGCTCGCCGGCGACTCGAAGTAGGCGGCGAGGAGCTCGGCCTCCTGGGTCTCGTCGAGCTCGTTGTTGACGGCGAAGTTGCCGAGGTCGAAGTAGCGGTCGCCGCATCCCGCGTACTCCCAGTCGATGATCCGCACCCCCTGTGGCGAGCGGATGAAGTTGGCGGGGAGGAGGTCGTTGTGGCAGGGGACCGGCTCGTGCTCGGGGCCGACCAGTGTCGCTTCGATCCGGTGCGCGGACGCCAGCGCCCACTCGTAGGAGCTCGGGACCTCGGCGCCGCGGTCGGCCATTCGCGCCGCGTAGGTCTCGACGATGCGGAAGCTCGAGAACTCGACCGGCAGCCGCTCCTCGCAGGCATGCAGGGCGCGCAGCGCCATCGCCACCTCGGCCAGCACCGCCGGCTCGCGCAGTTCCCCGGCGCTCATCGGCTCGCCGACGACGAAGCGGGTCACCAGGCAGGGCGGGTCGTCGAGCATCGCCACCACTTCGGGGCCGACGCCAACTGAGGCGGCCATCTCCCCCGCCGCCCTCTCGGCGACGCGGTCGATCTCCAGCAGGTCGGTGTCCTTACCCGGCAGCCGCACGACGAGGTCCTCGCCGGCGAACCTCACCCGGTAGTTGCGGTTGGTGATCCCGCCCTCGAGCGGGACCGGGTCGCCTTCGATCTCGCCCAGCCGGGCGGAGATCGGACCGAGGGTGTCTTGGAGGGAGGCCATTTTGGCGGGGGGCACCGAGAGAACGGCGGGGACGAAGAGAAGATTCTCCCTCGCCATTGACAGCGGTCAAGGGCGGGCTTATGGTCGCCCCACCAGACCAAAACCCGAGCGAATTCGCACAAGGAGGTTGGGGAGTGGCTGACGACCGACGCAAGGTGGGAGCGATCACCTACCGAGATGCCGACGACGACTACTTCTCCAAACGGTCGCTCCGGCGCCATGCGGGCGTCTGGTCACTCTGGGCCTTAGGGGTGGCGGCCGTCATCTCGGGCGACTTCTTCGGCTGGCAGTTCGGACTCGCCCACGGATTCGGCGGCCTCCTCGTCGCCATGGTCGTGATCACGATCATGTACTTCGGCCTCTGCTACTCGATCGCAGAGATGTCACCGGCACTGCCACACACCGGCGGCGCCTATTCCTTCGCCCGCTCGGCGATGGGTCCGTGGGGCGGGTTCGCCACCGGAGTCGCAGAGACGATCGAGTACGTCATCACCCCGGCGGTGATCGTGGTCGGGATCAGCAATTACATGAACTCGATCACCGCCGACCTCTTCTCGTTCACGCTGACGCTGCCGTGGTGGTGGTTGATCTTCTACACGATCTTCGTCGGCCTCAACTACATCGGAGTCGAGGCCAGCTTCCGCTTCACCGTCTTCATCTGCTTCACCTCGCTGGCGATCCTCCTCGTCTTCTTCATCGGCGCGATCCCCAACCTCGACTTCCAGAAATGGGCGATCGACACCAACGACGGCTGGTTCATCGACGGGGTCCCCGGTGTCTTCTACGCGCTCCCCTTCGCGATCTGGTTCTACTTAGCCATCGAGGAGTTACCCTTGGCCGCCGAGGAGTCGGCGGACCCCAAACGCGATATCCCCAAGGGCACGATGTGGGGGCTGCGAACGCTGGTCGTCACCGGCTTCCTCATCCTCTTCCTCAACTCCGGGATCGAGCCGGGGGCGAAAACGCTGTCCGAAAACGAAGAGCCGCTGCTCGAAGGGCTGACGACGATCTTCGGCTCCGGTACGTCGGCCTCGATTCTCGGCCTCGTCGCGGTCGCGGGCCTCGTCGCCAGCTTCCACACGATCATCTTCGCCTACGGGCGGAACATCTTCTCTCTCTCCCGCGCGGGCTACTACCCGCACCCGCTTTCCGTCACCCACGGCAAACGTGAAACCCCGCACGTCGCGCTGCTGCTGGGCGCCGTCTTGGGCTGGATTGCCGCCTACATCATCTGGAAGAACAGCGACTCCCAGCTCGGCGCCTCACTCCTCTACATGGCGGTCTTTGGCGCGGTTATCTCCTACTTGATGCAGTGCGTCTCCTTCATCCTCCTGCGGCGCAAGCGGCCGAACATCGACCGGCCGTATCGCAGCCCGGTGGGGGTCGGCGGCGCGGCTGTGGCCGGGATCATCGCCCTGTTCTCCCTCGGCGCGATCCTCTACAACGACGAATATCGGCCCGGCGTGTACGGCGTCGCGGCCGTTTACATCGTCGCCCTGGCCTACTTCGCGATCGCCGGACGCCACCGCCTCGTCTACTCGCCCGAGGAGGAGTTCGCGATGGACATGCGGGAAGGGAAGCATGACCGGGAGTTCGCACACACCCGGCTCGAGGGGTGGGAGCACCCGGATCCCCCAGTACGCGAGGGCGGGGGACCGGCGGATCCGCCGGACAAGCCGCCGCCTGCGTAACGTTCTCGGGGTGACCGTCGAGGAGCTGAAGAAGGCGGCCGCGGATGGCACGGTCGACACCGTGCTGCTCGCGATCGCCGACATGGAGGGGAGGCTGCAGGGCAAGCGGCTGACCGCGTCGCACTTCCTCGGCGACGTGCTCGAGCACGGGGCGGAGGGCTGCAACTACCTGCTCGCGGTCGACGTCGACATGGAAACGGTCGGCGGCTACGCGATGTCCTCCTGGGACACCGGCTACGGCGATTTCGAGATGGTCCCCGACCTGGAGACGCTGCGGATGGTGCCGTGGCTGCCGGGGACGGCGATGGTGATGGCCGACGTGCAGTGGTCGGACGGGCGCGAAGTCGCCGCCTCGCCGCGGCAGATCCTGCGCCGGCAGCTGGCGCGGCTGGCCGAGCGCGGGATGAGCGCCAAGGCCGCGACCGAGCTCGAGTTCATCGTCTTCCGCAACACCTACGAGGAGGCCTGGAAGAAGGGCTTCCACGACCTCGAGCCGGCCAACCTCTACAACATCGATTACTCGCTGCTGGGGACGGCGCGGGTCGAGCCGCTGATCCGCCGGATCCGCAACGAGATGGCGGCGGCGGGGATGGAGGTCGAGAACTCCAAGGGCGAGTGCAACCTCGGCCAGCACGAGATCAACTTCCGCTACGGCGACGCGCTCGGCTGCGCCGACGACCACGCGATCTACAAGAACGGGGCCAAGGAGATCGCCGCCCAGGAGGGGCACGCGATCACCTTCATGGCCAAGTTCAACGAGCGCGAGGGCAACTCGTGCCACATCCACTGCTCGCTGGCAGGGGGGAACGGGCGCAACGCGTTCGCCGCCGACCAAGATCTCTTCGAGCACTTCGTCGCCGGGCAGCTGGCGTGCATGCGGGAGCTGACGCTGCTCTACGCGCCGCACGTCAACAGCTACAAGCGCTTCGCCAAGGGCTCCTTCGCGCCGACCGCGATCGCCTGGGGCCGGGACAACCGCACCTGCTCGCTGCGGGTCGTCGGCCACGGCGAGGGGCTGCGGGTCGAGAACCGGCTGCCGGGCGCCGACGTCAACCCCTATCTGGCGCTGAGCGCGATGATCGCCGCCGGCCTGCACGGGATCGACGAGGAGCTGCCGCTGGAGGAGGTCTTCGAGGGCAACGCGTACGAGTCCGACAAGCCGCGGGTGCCGTCGAACATCTACCTGGCCCGGGACGCGTTCGCGGCGAGCGAGGTCGCGCGCGAGGCGCTCGGCGGCGAGGTCGTCGACCACTACCTGAACCGCGCCGGGATCGAGATCGAGGCCTTCGAGGCGGCCGTCACCGACTGGGAGCGCTACCGGGGCTTCGAGCGGCTATGAGCGAGGGGGATCCCCATTCGTCTGTTCCTTATCCGGAAATAGCAACGGAAAGGAACAGACGAGCGACGATTGGGATCTGCGCGGCGGTGGAGAGGGTGAGCTGGGGCGTCTGGGACGGCTACGAGGTGACGCTGGCGCCGCGTGCGTACGTGCGCTGCGTGCAGCGGGCGGGCGGGATCGCGATCGTGCTGCCGCCCGACGAGGCCGCCGTCGCGGAGCCGGACGTCCTGCTCGACCGCGTCGACGCGCTGATGCTGGCCGGCGGCGCCGACATCGATCCGGCGAGCTACGGGGCCGAGCCGCATCCCGAGACGCGCGGCACCTGGCCCGACCGCGACGCCTTCGAGCTGGCCCTGGCGCGGCGGGCGCTGGAGCGCGACATGCCGGTGCTGGGGATCTGCCGCGGGATGCAGCTGCTGAACGTCGCGCTCGGCGGGACCCTGGTCCAGCACCTGCCGGAGGCGGTGGGCAGCGAGGCGCACCGGTCGGTCGCCGGCACCTTCAGCGAGCATCACGTCCGCCTCGACCCCGAGTCGCTCGCCTGCACCGCGGCGGGGGTCGAGAGCTTCGTCGTCTGGTCCCACCACCACCAGGGCATCGACCGCCTGGGGGAGGGGCTGAAGGTGACGGGATGGTCGGCCGAGGACGACCTCCCCGAGGCGATCGAGCTCCCGGGCAAGCACTTCGCCCTCGGCGTCGTCTGGCACCCCGAGGAGGACGAGGACTCCAAGGTGATCGCCGCCCTGGTCGCGGCGGCGAGCACGGTGGTGGCGCGATGATCGAGGTGATCGAGCCGGCCACGGAGGAGGTGATGGCCGAGGTGGCGCGGGCCGGGGCCGAGGAGACCGACGCGGCGGTGGCGCGGGCGAAGGCGGCGTTCCCGGCATGGCGGGCGGTGGCGCCGGCCGACCGGGCGACGCTGCTGCGCGGGCTCGCGGATGCGATCGAGGCGCGGCAGGAGGAGCTGGCGAGGCTCGAGGCGCGGAACGCCGGCAAGCCGATCGGCGGTGCGCGCGGCGAGATCGGGATGGTGGTCGAGACCTTCCGCTACTACGCGGGCGCGCCGGAGCGGCTGCTCGGGCAGACGATCCCGGTCGCCGGCGGCGTCGACATGACCTTTCGCGAGCCGCTCGGCGTCGTCGGCCTGATCGTCCCCTGGAATTTCCCGCTGACGATCGCCTCCTGGAAGGTCGCGCCGGCGCTCGCCGCGGGCAACTGCGTCGTCTTGAAGCCGGCGGAGCTGACGCCGCTGACCTCGCTCGAGCTCGAGGTGCTCGCCCTCGACGCCGGGCTGCCGGAGGGCGTGCTGAACGTCGTCGCCGGTCCCGGCAGCGTCTGCGGCCGGCGGCTGGTCGAGCACCCCGACGTCGCCAAGATCGCCTTCACCGGCTCGACCGAGGTCGGCCGCGGGATCGCCGCCGGCGCGGCGCGGACGATCAAGCGGGTGACGCTGGAGCTCGGCGGCAAGTCGGCCAACGTCGTCTTCGCCGACGCCGACCTCGAGGCCGCCGCCGCGGCCGCGCCGATGGCCGTCTTCGGCAACGCCGGCCAGGACTGCTGCGCCCGTTCGCGGATCCTCGTCGAGCGCTCGGCCCTCGAAGACTTCCTCGCGGCGATGGCCCCGCACGTCGAATCGCTGCGGGTCGGCGACCCGCTCTCGGAGGAGACCCAGATGGGCCCGCTGATCTCCGCCCCTCAGCGCGAGGCCGTCGCCTCCTACGTCCCCGGCGACGCCCCGGTCGCGATCCGCGGCAGCGCTCCGATGGGTCCCGGCTACTGGTTCCCGCCGACCGTCCTGGCGCCGGTCGCCAACGAGGACCGCGCCGCCGCCGAGGAGATCTTCGGCCCGGTCGCCTGCGTCATCCCCTTCGACTCCGAGGCCGACGCGGTGCGGCTGGCCAACGAGACGATCTACGGACTCTCCGGCTCGATCTGGACCGGCGACGGGGCGCGGGCGCTGCGGGTCGCACGGGCGATCGAGACCGGGGTGGTCTCGATCAACTCCAACACCTCGGTCCGGGTCTCGACCCCCTTCGGCGGCTTCAAGCAGTCCGGCGTCGGTCGCGAGCTGGGACCCGACGCGCTCGAGCACTACACCGACGTGAAGAACGTCTACTACGCGACCGAAGGGGGCTGAGTTGGGGGGACGTCTCGAGGACAAGGTCTGCGTCGTCACCGGGACCGCGAGCGGGATCGGTGCTTCCTCGGCGCGCCTCTTCGCCGCCGAGGGCGCCCGGGTCGTCGGCCTCGACCTCGACGCCGAGCAGGCGGTCGGGGCGCTGACGATCGCCGCCGACGTCTCCGACGAGGAGCAGGTTCGCGCCGCGCTCGCCGAGGCGCGCGAGCAGTTCGGCCGCATCGACGTCCTGATGAACAACGCCGGGATCAACCCGACCGATGACGGCTCGGTGCTGGAGACCGAGCTCCAGGCCTGGCAGCGGGTCCAGGACGTCAACCTGCGCAGCGTCTTCCTCTGCTGCAAGCACGGGATCCCGCACCTGCTCGAGGCCGGCGGCGGCTCGGTGATCAACGTCTCCTCCTTCGTCGCGACGATGGGCTCCGCCGTCTCGCAGATCTCCTACACCGCCTCCAAGGGCGCGGTCCTCTCGCTCTCGCGCGAGCTCGGGGTCGAGTTCGCCGACCGCGGCGTCCGCGTCAACGCCCTCTGCCCGGGGCCCGTCAACACGCCGCTGCTGAAGGAGCTCTTCTCCAAGGACCCCGACAGGGCCGCAAAGCGCCTCGTCCACATCCCGATGGGCCGCTTCGGCGAGCCGGACGAGATCGCCAAGGCGGCCCTCTTCCTCGCCAGCGACGACTCCAGCTTCGTCACCGCCAGCACCTTCCTCGTAGACGGCGGCCTCTCCGCCGCCTACCTCACCCCGATCCAGGTCGACTGACTCGGCGTTCGTCCTTTGTCGCCCCATAGGGCTACAAAGGACGAACGCCGGGCGCGGTTTCCAGCCAGCGCCGGCAGAGATCCCGGCCCAGCTCGTTGAACCCCCCGATCTTCGCCTCGGTCTCCGGCCCGAGCACCGCTGGTCCGATGCCGATGCGGATCGCGTCGGGGTCGCTGCGGTAGTCCTCGACCCAGTGCAGGGCGTCGGCGCGGCTGACCTCGGGGTGGAACTGGAGCGCCCAGGCGCGCTCGCCGAGGCGGGCGGCCTGGAGGCAGACCTCGCTGCGGGCGAGGGGGACGGCGCCGGGCGGGAGGGGGAACTCGTAGCTGTGCCACTGGAAGGCCTCGAAGCCGGGGGCGAGCGGGCCGAGCAGGGGGTCGTCCTCGCCCTCGGCCGACACCTCCACCCGGTGCCAGCCGATCTCCGGCCGCGCCGCGCGCCGCGGCTCGGCTCCGGCCGCCTGCGCGACCAGCTGCCCGCCCAGGCAGAGCCCGAGCAGCGGCACCTCGCGGTCCAGCAGCTCGCGCAGCAGCGCCTCCTCCTCGGAGATCCAGCCGTGCCGATCGCCTTCGTCGACGTTCATCGCCCCGCCGAGGACCAGGACCGCGTCGTAGCCGAGCGGGTCGCCCGGCGGCTGCGGCCGCTCGGCCAGCGTCCACTCGTCGAGCGTCCCGCCGGCCGCGACGATCGCCTCGGAGAACACACCCGGGCCCGCGTCGCGCTGGTGGACGATCGCCAGTACTCGCACACGGTCAGTCTCTCACCCGGTGAATGGGGAACTTCGGTGTAGTTGACACGTTGGCGATCCCACAGGAGGTCCCCGCGCGGGAGGTAGTGATGAGGTGAGGGTTGAGATACTCCGAGAATGCTTGGGACAGGGAGGTCTCGCCGGGGGCTCGGCGTGGTTGTCGTCACCGTGTTGCTGGCGATGGCGATTGGATCGCTGGCGACGGCCGCGCACAGCCAGCGGCGCGATGACCTGGTTCCGGACGTCGGCTCTCGCTTCTGGATTCAGCCCGCTCCGATCCCTGCGCCCTCGGAGGGACGGATCCCGGTGAGCCTCCGCCTCGTCGACTCGATCTGGACCGAGGGTGGGCCGGCATCCCCGACGGCGACCGAGGTCCGGTTTGACTTCGACGCGCACTTCGGGCTCGACCTCTCCGGCGAGCCTCGCTGCCCCACTGGCATCCATTTCGACATCCGGACCCCGGAAAGCCCCTGCGAGAAGATGAAGTTCGCGACCGGGAAGATGAGGTTCGTGGTCGCTTTCCCGGACTCGGAACCCTTGACGGTGACGGGAAGGGTGATTGCCTTCAAGACCAATGAACGCACGATGAGGATTCGCGCCTATTTCCCCGCACCCATCACCGGAGAAGTCCTGATCCCGGTCCGTTTGGCAAGGGCCCCGGGTGGGAGCATCTACGGCCTGACCGCCACCGCCTCGATCCCGAGAGTCGCGGGCGGCTACGGCTCGCTCGTCTATCTCGGGCTGCGCTTCCGCAAGGGCTTGTTCTCAGCGGCCTGCCCGGAGGGGCGCCTCCAGTCCCGCGGGACCACCACCTTTACCGACGGGAGCAAGGTCTCCATCGGAGCCCTCACCACCTGCTGAGCCGCTCGCCGCCTCGCCGTGCCCGAAGCGGACGTCGGGCAGGATCCGGTCGAGCCACCTCGGCAGCCACCAGGCGGCGGGGCCGGCAAGGCGCAGCAAGACCGGCAGCAGCAGCAGGCGGACGAGGAAGGCGTCGAGGAGGACGGCGACGCCGAGGATCGTGCCCATTTCCTTTGGCGGCAGCGGGCCGGAGAGGGCGAAGGTGAAGAAGACGGCGACCATCACCCCGCCGGCGGCGAGGATGACGCGGCCGGAGTGGGCGAGGCCGCCGATCATCGCCTCGTGGGCGCTCCCGGTCCGCTCCCAGTGCTCGCGCGCGGAGGAGAGCAGGAAGACGGTGTAGTCCATCGCGATCGCGAAGACCATCGCGAAGAAGAAGATCGGCGCCCAGGCGTCGAGGAAGCCCTGCGATTCGAAGCCGAGCAGGCCGGTGAGGTTGCCGTCCTGGAAGACCAGCTTGGCGACGCCGAAGGCGGCGGCGGTCGAGAGCAGGTTGGTGAGCACGCCGAGGGCGGCGATCAGCGGCGCCTGGAAGGCGACGAGCAGGAGCAGGAAGCCGAGGCCGAGGACGACGCCGATCGCCAGCGGCGTCTTCGCCGCGAGCGCCGCCTCGAGGTCGTGGTTCTCGGCCGCCGCCCCGCCGATCTGGGCCGCCGGGGGAAGCTCGCCCCGCAGACGCTCGAGGGTCGCGCCGAAGGCGGTCGAGGAAGGCGCGGCATCCGGCATCGCCTCGATCAGCGCGGTCCCGCCTCGCCCCGCCCGCGGCGGCAGCGCCATCGCGACGCCGGGGTCCGCGCGCAGCTGCGCCGCGACGCCTCGCGCCGCCTGCCGCGGCGCGGTCACCTGGAGCAGCCCCGGTGCGCCGGGGCCGAAGGCGGCGGTCAGCTGTTCGTAGCCGACCCGCGAGTGGTCCCCCGGCGGGACGACCTTGATCGACGGCATGCCGGTGCGGGCGCCGAGGACCGGCAGCGCCAAGGCGAGGAGGACGAGCAGTCCCAGGGAGCCGAAGAGCAGCGGCCGCCGCCAGAGCAGCTCCCCCCAGCGGGCGAAGCGCGGCGAGCGGTGCTCGGCCGAGTGCGCCCTGGAGAGCGCCAGCCTGTCGACCCGCGGGCCGAGCTTCGCCAGCACGGCGGGCAGCAGCGTCAGCGTCGCGACGAGGACGAAGAGGACCGAGATCATGATCCCGAGCGAGACCGAGCGGAAGGCGGGGCTGGGGACGAGCATCACCGCCGCCAGCGAGACGATCACGGTCAGGCCGGAGAAGAGGACCGCCTTTCCGGCGGTGTCCATCGTCGTCGCGACCGCCTCGGCCGGCGGCAGGCCCTGGCCGAAAAGGGCGCTGCGGAAGCGCATCACGACGAACAGCGCGTAGTCGATGCCGAGCGCCAGGGCGAACATCAGCGCGAAGTTCATCGCCCAGATCGAGATCGGCGAGAGCAGCGTGCCGAGGTAGAGGACGCCGGCGGAGAGCACGAGGCCGGCGATCGTCAGCAGCAGCGGCAGGCCGGCGGCGACCAGGGAGCCGAAGGCGAGGACGAGGATCGCCAGCGTTACCGGCCAGGAGAAGAGCTCGGACTTCAGCATCGCGTCCTTGTTGGCCTCGTTGAAGTCGGACCACATCCCGGCGGCGCCGGTCAGGTTGGCTTCCACGCCCGGCGCGGTGACGCCGGCCAGCTCGGCCTTCAGGTCGCCGGCCGCCGCGACCATCCCGTTCGGGTCCTCGGCCGCGGTGGCGCGGACGACGGCGGTGTGGCCGTCGCGGGAGATCGAGACGCCGGGCGCGGGCGGAACGACCTTGCCGACCGCGGAGTCGGCGGCGAGGACGCGCTCGACGCTGCGCAGCGAGCGCCGGAAGGCGGGATCGCCGACGCCGTGGCTCTGCGAATGGACGGCGACCTGCAAGCCGTATGCGCCGGCACCGCCGAAGGCCGCGTCGACCTGCTTGCGCACCGCGACCGACTCCGAGCCGCTCGCTTCCCAGCCGGCGCCGGAGAGCGCGGTCTCGACCCGCGGGGCGAGGAAGCCGAGGCCGACCGCGACCACGGCCCAGGCGGCGAAGACGGCGCGGCGGTTGGTGGCGGCGAAGCGCCCCAGTCGCCCGATCGGTCCGAGTGCGGCGGTCGCTACGGTGCTGGCAGTCACGGTGTTCTCCTTCGACCGTTTACAGATTCACAAACGAACAACTACACAACTTAACAGTTGTAGAAGGTACAATAACACGGAATGGCGAGCCGGTCCAACAAGCACGTGCAGAGCCCGCTCGAGCCGGAGGCGGCCGAGCTGATCGCGCGCCGCTTCCGCGCGCTGGCGGACCCGACCCGGTTGCGGATCCTCGACCACCTGCGCAACAACGACGAGGTCTCGGTGGGGGAGATCACCGAGGCGCTAGGCGCCTCCCAACAGAACGTCTCCAAGCACCTCGCCGCGCTCCACGCCGAGGGCTTCGTCACCCGCCGCAAGCGCGGAACCAGCTCGCTCTACCGGATCGCCGACCCCGGCGTCCATGAAATCTGCGACGGCGTCACCGCCGGCATCGAGTCGCAGCTAGCCGAGCTCGAGGCAGTGTTCAACAGCTAGCGAGCGGGCGGGTTGAAAAGGGACTCGGCGTGACAACTGCTGTCGGGTGACCTTTGTCACTACGCCCAGACTCCACCCGTTCCTTGCAGGAACTTCAGACAACCTGTTCAACCTGCCCATGCAGGCAAGGTGACACTCGAGCTGCTTCCCGGCAACCGCGGCCTTGACACCCGTCCCGGGGTCCGTGTAGAAGCTCCGGCGAACGGTTCGCACATCTTGAGCGAACAAAGAAACTCCCGAGACGCCCATCGTCCAAGAGAAGCGCCCCGGGAGCTCAAACAATCGAGCCAAATGGCTCGAACAAGGAAGGAAGTATCTCAAATGGCAAAGAAGATTCTCGTCCTTGTGGCGGCGATCATGGCCTTCGGGGTCGTGCCTGCTGTCGCATCAGCGACCAACAGCCCGGAGCTCGTGGAGACCGGTGGGAAAACAGTAGAAGTTGGCAAAAAAATCCTGGCCACAAATGTTGGCAACACCCTCATGACAGATGGCAGCACAAACACTCTCTTGTCCTGCCAGACAGCCACGATGACAGGCACGGTGACCAAAAACGACGGCAGTAACGTCGAAGGGAACATCGCCGACGCCACCTTCAAAAATCATGAAACCAGCACCTGTTCCGGAATTCTCGGTGCCACGACGGTTACATCCACACCGGCTACCAATGGCGTGCCTTGGTGCATCCGCTCCACCAGCACGATGGCAACAGACGAATTCCAAGTGCGGGGCAACGAATGCAGCAAAGCTCAGAGGCCGATTCGTTTCATCCTCGACCTCCCGTTTGGTGTTGTCTGCACCTACCAGCGCACCAACGCCATCACCGGCACCTTCACGACAGGAGAAGGCAAAACCGTGATGAGCATCTCCCATGTCGAATTCCCCCTGCTTGAAAGCGTCGGATTCGGATGCCCGAGCGCAGGATACCTTGACATGTCATTCACCTTGGAGACAGACGAATCTCCCTTCGCGCGAGTCGACATCATCTAGAACTCTCGCGGTGACGTAGTTGGCTCCAGCCGAGGCCGCCACAGGCGGCCTCGGCTGCTAGCAACCACTTCGACTCTGTCTAGAACTGCCAGAAGCCACCCTTTGCCGCTCCGGTCATCTACAAGTTGTCACCCGCGCGGGCCTTCATGTCTCTTGACGGGTACGTCCGAAGTTTCTAGCGTCCTCTGAGGACCGCAGTGCCGGGTCCGCCGGGGAACTACAAGCAAGGGATACAGGGACATGAGCAGGGAAGGGCAAGGAAACGTTGCCCCATGGTCAATGGCTTTGAGAGTCCTGCTGCTTTGCAGCGTGCTTCTGGCCTGCGCAGGGGCAATGAGCCCAGCGGCAGAAGCCGCATGCGCCAACGAAGAGGTCCGCATCGAACTCTCCGCCGATTTGCCCGATTGCCGTGCCTACGAGCTGGTGACGCCTCCGGATTCCAATGGCCGTCGGGTGGGGGCCGTGAGGACTTTCGGGACCCCTCCCACCTATGAGTTTCCCGTCGAGCATGCTTCGCCTTTCCGGGACAGCATCGTCTTCGGCGTCTACAGCTCTCCCCTCCTAAGTCCTGGCGGGGCGACCGGGGTCATCGACATCTACCAGGCAGAGCGGGGGGCAGGTGGCTGGGAGACGACCCGGCGCATCAGCCCTCCTGGTTCCGAAGCCCAGCAGTCCCCCCCGGGAGGGGTTTCCCCGGATCATCAGTACGCCTTAGCGACTGTCGAAGGCTCGAGCCCCCTAGCCCTGGGGGGGCCAACCGAGTACCTCGTCAATCCGGACGGGACCTATGAGCTGGTGGGGCTCGGCGGGCTGGGGTCCGAACCGTTTGCCCGAGGCCGCTGGATCAGCAATGGGGGCGAGCATGTGATTTTCGCGACTGGGGGTGTGGGCTCCCATGAACAGAGCCCTTGGTGCAAATCCGCAGGTCCGAACTGCAAAGTCCTCAAACTCGAGGACGATGCACCACCAACCGGCACCGGCGCCATCTACGACCGCGCCGCTGATGGCCCCACCCATGTTGTTTCTCTGCTTCCTGGTGACATCACTCCGGAGGGGGGAGAAGAGGCCTTCTTCAAGGGGGCCTCAAAGGACGGCACCACGGTTGCTTTCGAAATCGAAGGCACGCTCTATGTCCGTGTTCCTGATGAACTGGACGGGGAAACCATAAAAGTCGCCGAAGGTACTCCAACGTTTGCGGGGCTGTCGGCCAACGGTCGCTACGCCTTCTACGTCTCCGACGGGAATATCCACCGCTTCGACACCAAGACCGAAGAAGACGACCAAGTGAACTTCACCGGCGACGCGCGGGTCTCCAATGTCTCGGCTGACGGCTCCCACGTCTACTTCATCTCCGAATTGGAGATCGACGGCGGAGGAAGCGCTGGGCTACCCAACATCTACGTGTGGAGTGGAGGGCCCACCGACTTCGTTGCCACCGTCGCACCAAGCGACCTGATCCGAACTTCAGGCGACCCAACCTACGCACAGTCGGCACTGGGGAACTGGACCAGCCGAGTTGTCAACGCCGCATTTCCTGAGCCTGGCCCCGGTGCCGAGGCATCTCGTACTACCCCTGATGGCAGCGTCTACGTCTTCGAGTCGCGCGCCCAGGTCATTGGTTACGACAACAAAGGGCACGTCGAGGTGTATCGCTACGACGACACGGCTGGGAGCCTCGACTGCGTTTCCTGCAACTCGCTTGCCTCGCCCACCACCGACGCGCGCCTACAGGAACCGGTTCTCACCGGTCTTCCGACCATCATCCACAACCTGACCGACAGCGGGGATCGTGTGTTCTTCGAAACCGAAGAGTCTTTGGTCGGCCGCGATGAAGATGGGGTCAACGACATCTACCAGTGGGCCCAGGGCGAAGGCGGAGGAGCGACGGTCGATCTCCTCTCCTCGGGCCAGTCAACCGAATACCCGCTTCCCCCCGAGGCAGAGGGGCAAGCGCCCAGCACTCCATTTCCCAACGTTCTGCTCTCGGTGACGCCGGATGGCAAAGACGTCGTTTTCCTCGCCCAAGAGGCGTTGGTGCCCGGAGCGGGGGAAGGGGGCACGGCGGCGATCTACGACGCCCGTGTCAACGGTGGGTTCCCTGCACCGAGGGTTCCCTCGAACTGCAGGGAAGAAGCCTGTCGATCGGAGACGCAACCGCCCCCCCAGCTTCAATCGCCGAGTTCGGAGGCGCTCAACGGATCCGGCAACGTCAAACCTCGCACGCAACGGCGCCACCGTCGCTGTCACGAGAAAGCGAAGAGCCACAAGCGCAAGCGCTGCGGTAAACGGAAAGGCAGTCGGCAGCAAGCGCGGTCGTCTGTCGTGACGAGCCCATATGAGGCGGTTGAGGCAGCGCAGCCGCCGACGGGGGCGGAGGCCCAGCACGCACCAGCATCGTCAGCCAGCAGCGCGGCGTCAGTTGCGGCTGTGGGGCCGTATGACGAATTCGGGATCGAATCGGTCGGCGCTTTCGCGTCAACGACGAGCGCGGCCACGCACCCGGACTTCACCACCAACATCACTCTCAACCACCGCATCAACGAAAAAACCGGACGCCCTGAATCGAACGCGCGAACCGAAGAGGTCTCGATCTCGTTGCCACCTGGACTGACCGGCAACCCGAATTTGGTCACGCAGTGCAAGACCGGCGAACTCGTCGCTTTCGGCAACTGTCCAGCCGACTCGCAGGTGGGGGTCACCACGATTCTCACGACTCTGCTCAAAGAGAAAATGACCATGCCCGTCTACAGCCTCGAACCGCCTCATCCCAACAGCGAAGTCGCACGCTTCGGCTTCTTTGTCTTCGGTGGCTACGCCGTGTTCATCGATGTCGCGGTGCGTACTGCCGGTGATTACGGTGTCACCGCCACCGTCCACAGCTCACCCGGGCTGACTGAGCTACTGGGAGCGGACACCACGATCTGGGGGAACCCCGCCGACCCCAGCCACGACGAACATCGGATGACGACCATCGAAGCGATCGAATGCGGCAACGGCACCGCCTGTAAAGAACCTGGTGGAAGGCCGAGTGGTCTCGATCCGAACACGACGGTCTTCCTGACCAACTCCTCGGCGTGTCAGAAACAGTCGGTTGGTTTCGCCGTCAAGAGCTACCAGCTTCCCGGCCAGGTCTTCAGTGCCACGGCACCGATGTCGCCGACCAATAGCTGCACCGGGCTGCCATTCGACCCCACCTTCGTTGCTCAACCGACCAACACGACGGCTGGGGCGCCGACCGGGCTGAAAACGACGCTGCACCTCCCGCAGGTCGAGGATTTCGACACCAAGGGCACCGCGACGATGCGCGAAGCTCGGGTGACGCTGCCGGAGGGGATGACGATCGCGGCAGGCGCGGCGAACGGTTTGGCCTCGTGCTCTGACGATCAGGTCGGATTCCATAAAGAAGTCGACGCGGCCTGCCCCGATGCCTCGAAGCTCGGGACCGCGACGATCACTTCGCCGGCGCTGCCCGAGCCGCTCGAGGCCGCGCTCTACCAGCGCACGCCGACTCCGGGCCACCTCTTCGGCCTCTGGCTCGTCACCGACGAGCTCGGCCTGCACGTGAAGCTGCCGGGCGAGATCGAACCGGACCCAGACACGGGCCAGCTGACCGCAGTGTTCTCCGGTCTTCCGCAGGTCCCGGTCGAGGAGATCTCCTTCGACGTCTGGGGCGGCCCGCGGGCCCCGCTGAAGAACCCCGACTCCTGCGGCACCTACGCCACTTCCTACACCTTCACCCCCCACTCGAACGACCCTGCCGTCTCCGGCCGGAGCCAGATGACGATCGACCAGGGATGCGGAGGAGGCGGCTTCGCCCCGAAGCTCCATGCGGGGGTGACCCGGCCGGTCGCAGGGGCGTTCAGCCCCTTTGCCCTCGACGTCGTGCGGGAGGACGGCGAACAGAACCTTGGCGCGCTCGAAGTCACGCTGCCGAAAGGAGAGCTCGCGAAGCTCGCGGGGGTTCCGCTTTGTCCCGACGCGGGGGCGGCAGTGGGCGATTGCCCCGCCGCCTCCAAGATCGGTTCCATTACTGCTGCGGTGGGGCCGGGACCGCAGCCGCTTTGGCTGCCTCAGCCCGATAAGGCGCCCACCGCCGTCTACCTCGGCGGTCCCTACCAAGGGGCACCCTTCAGCGTCGTCACGGTCGTTCCCGCGCAGGCCGGTCCCTTCGATCTGGGCTTGGTAACCGTGCAGTCGGCGCTCGACCTTGACCCCGAGACCGCGCAGGCGATCGTCAAAACCGACCCCCTGCCCCAGTTCATCGAAGGGGTGGCAGCGATCTACCGCCGTCTGCACGTCGTGATCGACCGCCCGGGCTTCAGCCTCAATCCCACCAACTGCTCAGAGCTGCAGACCACTTCGAACATCGCCTCGACCAAGGGCGCAGTGGCACACCCCGCTTCCCGTTTCCAGGTCGACGGCTGCCGCGCGCTCGAGTTCAAGCCACGCCTCGCCCTGGAGCTGAAGGGCGGCACGAAACGAGGGGAGTATCCGGCTCTGTCAGCGACGGTCCGGGCGCGGAAGAGAGACGCAAACATCGGCCGAGTCTCGGTGGCGCTTCCGCACTCCGAGTTCCTCGCCCAGGAGCACATCGTCACCATCTGTACCCGCAAACGGTTCGCCGCTGGCACTTGCCCGAAGGGCTCTATTTACGGCCAGGCGAAAGCGTGGACGCCGCTCTTGGAGGAGCCGCTCGAAGGCCCTGTATACCTCCGCTCCTCCGACCACGAGCTGCCTGACCTGGTAATGGCCCTGCGCGGCCAGATCGAGGTCGACTTGGTGGGTCGCATCGACTCGGTCAACGGCGGGATCAGAACCAACTTCGACGCGGTCCCCGACGCTCCGGTCACCAAGTTCGTCCTGAAGATGAAGGGCGGCCAGAAGAGCCTGCTCGTCAACTCCACCGGCATCTGTCGCGGCAAGCACCGGGCGCTGGTGAGGATGCGGGCGCAGAACGGAAGGGCGTTGGGATCGAGGCCGCTGCTCGAGAGCAGCGGCTGCCAGAAGAAGCTTTCCAAGAACAAATAACTAAAAGGGGAGGGTTAGATGTTGTCCAGAATCCACGGCCGACTGGGAACGGCCGGTTTCATCATCGCCATCGTGGCGCTCATAGCCGCACTTGCAGGCACCGCCTTTGCCGCGGTCGACCAGCTGAGCAAGCAGGAGAAGAAGGAAGTGAAGACGATCGCGAAGCAGTTCGCGGCTGCCGGCCCTGCCGGAGCCGTCGGTCCTCCCGGACCGCAGGGTACGCCGGGAGCACGCGGTGAAGTTGGACCTGAAGGGCCCCAGGGCGAACAAGGTGAACAGGGAATTCAAGGTGAACCTGGTCCCACGGAAACGAAACTCCCTTCCACCAAGACTTCGACCGGGCTCTGGCAGTTCCAGACCAGCGACTCGCAGGAAGCGTTCGCAACCATCAGCTACCCCCTGCGAGTAGTTCCGTCTCCGATCGAAGAAATCTTCGTTGAAGTTGGCGAAAGCAACGAAGAATGCCCTGGAACGGTGGCTGAACCCAAAGCTAAACCGGGACGCCTGTGTATCTATGCCCAGAGTCTTCAGAACACCGCGTCGTTCCCGCAGTCAGCGAGCTACGACCCGACGTCGGGCTGGCGAGGAGCGTTCGAAGTCACCGACCCCACCAAATCTGCCCTTGGCTACGGCAGTTGGGCTGTCACTGCGAAATAGCCGACCTGTCGCTTCTGTTCTGAGGGGCCCCGGCGAGCGAATCGCCGGGGCCTTCGTCCTTCGCCGGCCGACTCGAAGCCCACGCGCCCCGCACCGACCGTTCGGCGCAAGAATCGATCCTATGGCGAAGGCGAAAGGAAAAACGGGGGGCGAGAGACTCACCGATTACGAGCGCAGGCGGGACTTCGGCAAGACCGCCGAGCCGCCGCCGAAACGGCGCCGGAGGAAGAAGGGAGCCCCGCGCTTCGTCGTCCAGGAACACAGCGCCCGCCGCCTGCACTGGGACCTGCGGCTCGAGCACGACGGGGTCGCCGCCTCCTGGGCGATCCCCAACGGCATCCCCGAGGATCCGGCCGAGAACCGCAAGGCGGTTCGCACCGAGGACCACCCGCTGGAGTACCTGGAGTGGGAGGGCGAGATCCCGGAGGGCGAGTACGGCGCCGGGACGATGAGGATCTGGGACTCCGGGACCTACGAGCTGGAGAAGTGGGAGCCGGGGAAAGTGATGGTCGAGTTCCACGGCGGGCGGCTGGAGGGTCGCTACGCCCTCTTCCGCGCCGGCAAGGACGAGAAGGACTGGATGATCCACCGGATCGACCCGCCGGCACGCGAGCGCGACCCCTTCCCCGAGGACGTGGTGCCGATGCTGGCCCGGCTCTCGACCCTGCCGCGCGACGCCGACGAGTGGGCGGTCGAGGTGAAGTGGGACGGGGTGCGGGCGCTCGCCTACTGCCGGCCTGGCCGCCTGCACCTGCAGACCCGCAACCTCAACGACGTCACCGCCCAGTACCCGGAGGTGAAACGGCTCTCGCGCAGGCTCGGCTCCTTCGACGCCGTCCTCGACGGCGAGCTGGTCGTCTTCGACGAGGGCGGGCGGCCGAGCTTCGAGCTCCTCCAGCAGCGGATCCACCAGACCGAGCCGAGCGTCGTGCGCCGGCGGATGAAGTCCCACCCGGTCGTCTACGTCCTCTTCGACCTCCTCTACTTCGACGGCCACGACCTCACCGGCCTCCCCTACGAGCGCCGCCGCGAGGTGCTGGAGAGCCTGGAGCTCGACGGCGAGAGCTGGCGCACGCCCGGGTACTCGGTCGGTCACGCCGAGGAGCTGCTCGAGGCGAGCCGGGAGCAGGGGCTCGAGGGGATGGTCCTCAAGCGGCTCGACAGCGCCTACTCGCCCGGCAAGCGCACCGGCGCCTGGCTGAAGGTGAAGAACACCCTGCGCCAGGAGCTGGTGATCGGCGGCTGGACCCCCGGCGAGGGGCGGCGCGAGAAGCACCTCGGCGCGCTCCTCGTCGGCTACTTCGAGGGCGAGGGGGCGGAGCGGGCCCTGCGCTACGGGGGCAAAGTCGGGACCGGGTTCAAGCAGGCGGACCTCGAGCAGCTCGCCGAGCGCCTGTCGCCGCTGGCGCGGGAGACGAGTCCTTTCGAAGCGGGCGGGGACCCGCCGAAGAACGCCCACTTCGTCGACCCCCGGCTGGTCGCCGAGTTCGAGTTCCGCGAGATGACCCGGGAGGGCATCCTCCGCCACGCCGCTTACAAGGGGCTGCGCGAGGACAAGCCGGCCTCCGAGGTCGAGCTGGAGCGGCCGGCTCCCGGTTAGAGGCGGCGGTAAACGGGCACCTAGCCCGTATGGAGAGCAGCGCGGCAAGGCGCGACTACAAGCCCGAGGGCGAGGCGGCCAGGACGGGCCTCTGGCCGACCCTGAAGCGGACGCTGACCGAGTTCCAGGAGGACAACCTCACCGACTGGGCGGCGGCGCTCACCTATTACGGCCTGCTCTCGCTCTTCCCGGCGCTGATCGCGATGGTCTCGCTGATCGGGATCTTCGGCGATCCCACGACGACGACCGCGAAGCTGACGGAAATCATCACCGAACTGGGTCCCGAATCCGGCGCCGAAACCTTCGAAGGGCCGATCAAATCGATCGTCGAAAACCAGAGCGCGGCGGGCTTCGCCTTCGTCGCCGGCCTCGCCGTGGCGCTGTGGTCGGCCTCGGGCTACGTCGGCGCCTTCACCCGCGCCTCGAACATCATCTACGAGACCCCCGAGGGCCGCCCCTTCTGGAAGCTGCGGCCGCTGCAGATCGCAGTCACCCTGGCGATGATCATCATGATGGCGCTGCTCGCCATCGGCCTCGTGCTCACCGGCCCGGTGGTCGAAGCCGTCGCCGGGCCCGTCGGCCTCAGCGGCACCGCGGTCGACGTCTGGAACGTCGCCAAGTGGCCGGTGATGGCGGCGATCTTCATCCTCATGGTCGACGTCCTCTACTACACGACGCCGAACGTCAAGGTCCGCGGCTTCAGGTGGGTCACGCTCGGCGCCCTGGTCGCGATCGTCGTCTGGGCGATCGCCTCTGCCCTGTTCGCCCTCTACGTCTCCAACTTCGGCTCCTACGACAAGACCTACGGCACCCTCGCCGGCCTTGTCGTCCTCCTGCTCTGGTTCTGGATCACCAACCTGGCGATCCTCTTTGGCCACCAGATGAACGCCGAGCGCGAGCGCAGCGCCGAGATCGAGGAAGGCCTGCCGCGGGCCGAGAAGGAGATCCAGCTCGAGCCGCGCGACGAGCCGAAGGACCAGAAGACCACGTGACCAAGGAGGCAGTGACCCGATGAAGTTCATCTTCGCCCCGATCGGCATCGTCCTCGGCTTGATCGCCGGAATGCTCGGCTCCAAGCTCTTCGAACGGATCTGGGGCCTGATCGACGAAGAGGAGCCGCCGAAGCCCGAGCACCGGGAATTCTCCTGGCCGAAGCTGGTGGTGGCGCTGCTGATCGAGGGCGCGATCTTCCGCCTCGTCAAAGGCTTGGTCGACCACGGCAGCAGGACCTCGTTCGCGAAGCTGACCGGCTCCTGGCCGGGCGAGGAGCGCCCCGAGCGGGAATAGATCCCCCGTCCCGGGGGTAGGTAGGGGATTGCACCAGTCGTTCAATGCAAACCACGAACGGAGGAGCAGATGAACGCCAGGGCAGATAGAGGAGACAGAAGAGGCATCGGCGGGATCTCGTTGGGGGGCATCCTCGTGATCATCGGGATCCTGGTCGCGCTTTTCTGGAGCGTCGTGCTGGGCATCATCATCATCCTGATCGGGCTGATCGCCTTTGGCGGCTTCGCCCGCGGCAAGTGGTACTAGCGGCTTCAGCGCAGTAGGGTCACGCTCGAGTTGCAAGGTGGCCCATCGCGAACCGCGCGCATCGCCTGGATCGTCACCGCGATCGCTCTCGTCTTCGCGGTATGGATCCTGGCCGGCAACAACACCGCCGGGCTCGCGTTCTTCTACTCGGTACCGGTCGGGCTGGCGGCCTGGTGGTTCGGGCTGCGGGCGGCGCTCCTCGCCGCCCTGGCCTGCACCGGCCTCTACGCGGTCGGGCACGTCTTCCGACCGGTACCGCATTTCGGACTCGCGCTGCTGATCCGCGCCGTCTTCTTCGCCGGGGTCGCGGCGGTCGTCGCCTGGGTCGCCGAGCGGGTGCAGGCGCTGGAGCACTCGGCCGAGGAGCTGGAGTCGATCAGGGCGGCGCTGGCTCCAGCCGAGTTGCCGGACCTGGCGGGGATCGACGCCGGCGCCGCCTTCGTCCCCTCCGAACTCGGGGTCTCGGGTGACTTCTACCTGCTGACCAACGGCCCGGGAGGCTCGGCGGTGGCGATCGTCGGCGACGTCGTCGGCCACGGGCCGGAAGCCGCCCGCCTCGCGACCTTCATCCGCGCCTGCCTCGCCGCCTTCGCGGCGAACACGGACGATCCGGCCGAACTGCTGACGATGGCGAACGCGGCGCTGGTCGACCGCCCCGGCCGCCGGCAGGAACTGGTCAGCGCGGTCTGCGTGCGGATGCGCCCCGGGGAGGAGACCGTCTGCTGGGCCCGCGCCGGCCATCCGCCGCCGCTGCGCCTGCCCGACCTCTCCGAGCTCGGTCCCGATGGCTCCACCTTCCTGCTCGGCGCCGACGCGAGGCTGTCGCTGGAGAACACCGAAGCGCCGATCGCCGTTGGCGGGGGGCTGATCGTCTATACCGACGGCGCCACCGACGTTCGCCGCGACCGGGAGATGCTCGGCCTCGACGGGCTCGCGCGGATCCTGGCCCCGCTCAACGGCCTCACCGCCCGGGTGATCGTCGGCGAGGCCGAACGCTCGATCCTCGGCTGGGCCGACCGCCCGATCCGCGACGACCTCTGCCTCCTGGTCTTGAAGCCGAAGGCCGCGTGATCTTCGCCGTCAGCAACCGCCTCCCCGAGCCGGCCGTCGAGCTGTTGCGAAAGGCGGGCGAGGTTCGGATCGACGAGCGGGAGACGGCGATCCCGCGCGCCGACCTGCTCGAGCTGGTCGCCGGCGCCGAGGCGGTCATCGCCCTCCTGGGCGACCGCGTCGACGACGAGCTGCTCGAGGCGGCGGGGCCGCAGCTGCGCTGCGTCGCCAACGTCGCCGTCGGCTACGACAACGTCGACGTCGCCGCGGCGGAGCGTCGCGGGGTGGTGGTGACCAACACCCCCGGCGTCCTCGACGACGCGACCGCCGACCTGACGATGGCGCTGATCCTCGCCGCGACGCGGCGGCTCGCCGAGGGCGACCGGCTGGTCCGCTCTGGCCGGGACTGGAGCTGGGGGATGGGGTTCATGCTCGGCAGCTCGCTGCAGGGCAAGCGGCTGGGGATCGTCGGCCTCGGCGGCATCGGCCGGCGGGTGGCCCAGCGGGCCCGCGCCTTCGGGATGGAGATCGCCTACCACCAGCGCAACCCGGCGTCGGCTGAGGTCGAGGCGGCGCTCGGCGCCGAGCGGCTGCCGCTCGAGGGACTGCTGGCCACCGCCGACGTCCTCAGCCTGCACTGCCCGCTGACTCCGGAGACGCACCATCTGATCGGCGCCGAGCAGCTGGCGGCGATGAAGCCGAGCGCGGTCCTCGTCAACGCCGCCCGCGGCCCGATCGTCGACGAGGCGGCGCTGGCCGAGGCTCTCGCCGAGCGGCGGATCGCCGCGGCCGGGCTCGACGTCTACGAGCGCGAGCCGCGTGTCGAGCCGCGGCTGCTCGACCTCGACAACGTCGTGCTGAGCCCGCACCTGGGCTCGGCCACGGTCGAGACCCGCACGGCGATGGCCGAGCTGGCCGCCCGCAACGCGATCTCTGTACTCAGCGGCCAAGGGCCGCTGACCCCCGTAACGTCACAATGACCCGGTGAGCGCCCTCCTCACCCTCCGAACTGCATCAACTTGTCCACCCAGTAGATGGAGAAGTTGATGCAGTTCGAGCGGGTGGTGCGGCATTGGGTTGGGGGAGAGGAGACGAGCGGGGTTTCGACGCGGACCGGGCCTGTGTGGGATCCCGCCACCGGGGAGGAGCAGGCCGAGGTGCTGCTCGCTGAGCCGGGAGACGTCGACACGGCGGTCGCGGCGGCTCGGGCGGCCTTCGCCGAGTGGTCGCAGGCCTCGCTCAGCCGCCGCGCCAAGGTGATGTTCGCCTTCCGCGAGCTGCTCGACGCGAATGTCGAGAAGCTGGCCCGGATCGTCTCCTCCGAGCACGGCAAGGTCCTGGAGGACGCCGAAGGGGAGGTCCTTCGCGGCCTCGAGGTGGTCGAGTTCGCCTGCGGGATCCCGCAGCTGCTGAAGGGCGAGTACTCCGACCAGGTGTCTTCGACCGTCGACGCCTTCTCCTTCCGCCAGCCGCTCGGCGTCTGCGCCGGGATCACCCCGTTCAACTTCCCGGCGATGGTGCCGATGTGGATGCACCCCGTCGCGATCGCCTGCGGCAACGCCTTCGTCCTCAAGCCCTCCGAGCGCGACCCCTCGGCCTCGAACCTGGTCGCCGAGCTCTACGCCGAGGCGGGGCTGCCGCCCGGGGTCTTCAACGTCGTCCACGGCGACAAGGTCGCGGTCGACGCGCTGCTGGACCACCCCGAGGTGGCCGCGATCTCCTTCGTCGGCTCGACTCCGATCGCCTCCTACGTCCACGCCCGGGCGACCGAGAAGCGCAAGCGGGTGCAGGCGCTCGGTGGCGCGAAGAACCACGCGGTGGTGATGCCCGGCGCCGACCTCGCCTACGCCGCCGACCAGCTCTCCGCCGCCGGCTTCGGCTCGGCCGGCCAGCGCTGCATGGCGATCTCGGTCGCCGTCGCGGTCGGCGAGTCCGGCGACGCCCTGGTCGGCGAGGTCGCCCGGCGGGCGCGCGAGATCGAGGTGGGGCCCGGGCTTGATCCCGGCTCGGAAATGGGGCCGGTGGTGACGCCGCAGGCGCGCGAGCGGATCGTCGACTACATCGGGCAGGGCGCCGAGGCCGGTGCCCGGCTGACCGTCGACGGCCGCGAGCTGGAGGTGGAGGGCGGCGGCTTCTGGGTCGGGCCGACGCTGATCGACCGGGTCGAGCCGGAGATGTCGGTCTACACCGACGAGATCTTCGGCCCGGTGCTCTCGGTCGTCCGCAGCGGCAGCCTCGACGAGGCGATCGCGCTGATCAACGCCAACTCCTACGCCAACGGCGCCGCGATCTTCACCGGCTCGGGCTACGAGGCACGCCGCTTCCAGCGCGAGGTCGAAGTCGGCATGATCGGCGTCAACGTCCCGATCCCGGTGCCGATGGCCTTCTACTCCTTCGGCGGCTGGAAGGACTCGCTCTTCGGCGACCACCACATCCACGGCCCCGAGGGCGTCCGCTTCTACACCCGCGGCAAGGCGATCACCGCCCGCTGGCCGTCGACCAACGCCGCCGGCCCCGGCGACGCCGGATCGCTGCACTTCCCGACCTCGAGCTGATCAGGGAGAAGGCGGCTGGCCGACCGCCAGCCAGCATCCGGGCGGGCAGGACGAGACGTCGTGGATCACCTGCTGACCGGCGACCCGTTTCGGCTCGATCTCCGACCTCTACCCGAGTTCGGCGCAGAGTTCCGCCAGCCCGATCGCCTCGATGCCATTTCCCAGCGGGTAGCGCTCGCTGCCGGGGTAGACGACGAAGCTGCGCTCGGGCTCGATGTCCGCGAGCGCCGAGCGCAATCCCCGTTCGAGCTTCGGCGCCAGAGTCCGCTTGACCTCGATCGCCCACTCGCGCCCGTCGGGCCAGGAAAGGACCAGATCGACCTCGGCGCCGCCGCTGGTTCGGTAGAACCTCGCTTCCGCGCCCTGGCCGGCGACTCCGATGAGATTCTCGATTACGAGGCCCTCCCAGCTTCCGCCGACGACGGGGTGTCCCAGCAGCGACTCCTTGTCGGCGATCCCGAGCAGCGCGTGAAGCAGGCCGCTGTCGCGCACATAGACCTTGGGGGATCGCACCAGGCGCTTGCCGGCGTTCGTCAATCGCGGCGGCAGGCGGCGGACCAACAGAAGGTCGACCATCAGGTCGAGGTAGTTGCCGACCGTGGCGCCGCTGACGCCGAGTCCGCGGGCGATATTGGCGGCGTTGAGAAGCCCGCCCTGGCTGTGCGCGAGCATCGTCCACAGCCGCCGCAGCGTCTCCGCTGGGATCCGCGGGCCGAGCTGGGGGATGTCGCGTTCGAGATAGGTCCGGATGAAGTCCCGGCGCCAGCGCAGGCTTGCCTCGTCGTGACTCGCGAGATAGCTCTCCGGAAAGCCACCGCGCACCCAGAGCCGATCCAGGCTGTCGGTGCCAACCTCGGTCAGATCGAGGGGTCCCAACTCCACGAAGGCAACCCGGCCGGCAAGGCTCTCGCCGCTCTGGGACAGAAGCTCCAGCGAGGCTGATCCCAGGAGCAGGAAGCGCCTCTTGCCCCGGCCCTGACGGCGCCCCCGGTCGATTACCCCCCGCAGGACTTCGAAAAGGCCGGGCAGGCGCTGGATCTCATCCAGGATCAGCAGCTCGTCGGCATGGTCGTCGAAGTAGAGCTCCGGCTCTGCCAACTTCGCCCTATCGGTTTCGGACTCGAGGTCGAGGTAGCTCGCCTCCAAGCTGCCGGCGACCTCCAAGGCGAGAGTCGTCTTCCCGGCCTGCCGCGGTCCGGTCAGGACCACGGCAGGGGATGCTTGGAGGAGGTCTTCGACCTCCGGAGTGATTCGTCTCTCAAACAACCATGCAATCTTAAATCACTTTTGATGATTTGCAAGGATCAAGCAATCGTGGCACTATGTGGCGGGTGAAGCACCTCAACACCAAATCTCTTCACCGCGGCAAGCACGTCGACTTCGTCGCCAAGCGCTACCGGCGCGCCGACGGCAGCGAGGTCGAGCGGGAGGTGGTCGAGCATCCCGGCTCGGTCGCGGTGCTGGCCTACGACGAGGAGTTCGCCTACCTGGTCGCGCAGCCGCGCGAGGCGGTGGAGGACGACGAGCTGCTGGAGATCCCGGCCGGGACGCTCGACGTCGACGGCGAGAGCGCGCTCGAGTGCGCGCAGCGCGAGCTGGCCGAGGAGGCGGAGCTGCGGGCCGAGCGCTGGGAGCAGATCCACGTCATCTACCCGAGCCCCGGCTTCCTCACCGAGGAGGTGACGATCTTCGCGGCCACCGGCCTCTCGCCGGCGAGCGGCGACCTTGACGACGACGAGGAGATCGAGATCGTCCGCCTGCCGCTGGCCGAGATCGACCGGGCGCTGCCGGACGTTCGCGACGCGACCACGGTGATCGCGCTGCAATGGCTGAAGGAGCGGCTCAGGGGGTAGAGGAGCCTGGTGTTCCTCTTCTTCTCCAACAACCTCGGTTGCGCGGGATCCCTACTGGTCTCGACCGTGGTTACCCTGATCCTGCTGCTGCTCTTCGGCGTGATCGAACTGGGTTAGCCGGAACACGTCGCTCAGGCTGGTCTCCAGCCCGTAGGCCAGGTGGCGCAGCGTCCCCCAGTCGGCCTCGACCTCGCCGGCTTCGATCTGGCGCAGCTCGGCGGCCGCCATCCCCGCACGCGCGGCCAGCTCTCCCTCCGTCAGGCCGGCCTCTTCTCGCAGCTCCTGGATCGCCCGTCCTAGGGCGACGTTCTCTGGTTCCGGGGGTACGCCCACTCCATAGGAGACGGTACAGGCGCTGCTGGCGTCGGTCAGCGGCGGGGGCGCTGCCGGACCTGGCGATCGCGGTCGGCGATCTCCCGCAGGCGCCGCTGCGACTCGGCTGCATTGGCGAGGGCGAAGCTTGCGAGGAATCTCATGATTGCCTCCTTTTGGTCGTTGCGACACTGGCTAAATCTATTTGCCAGTGTCTTCAACACTAGCTAAACTGGATAGAAGGTGTCAAATTCGCTTAACAAAGCCGCGCTCGCCCCGGATGCAGAGCTGATCGTCGAGTTCGTCAACACCCGCGACGTCGAGGAGGAGACCGACTCGATCGCCGATCCCGGCCGGTTGGAGGCTTGGATCGCAGAGCGGACGGGTGAGTACGCGGGCGATCTCGAGCCGGAGGACGTCGGCCGCGTCCAGCGCCTGCGCGAGTCGCTGCGCTCGCTGCTGCGGGCGAACAACGGCGAGGAGGTCGGCGCCGTCGAGCTGACGCCGCTTCGCGAGGCCGCCGAGCGCGCCCGCATCCGGACCACCTTCTCCGCCGACGGCCAGCTCGACCTCGTCCCCGCCCGCTCCGGCCTCGGCGGCTTCGAAGCCCGGCTCCTGATGGCCATCGAGCACCTCCAGTGCCACGGCGCCTGGCCGCGGCTCAAGGCCTGCACCGACGAGGGCTGCCAGTGGGCCTTCTACGACACGACCCGCAACCACTCCCGCACCTGGTGCTCGATGGACGTCTGCGGCAACCGCGAGAAGACGCGGCGCTACCGGGAGCGCAAGGGCACCGGCTCCTGAGCGGAGCCGTCCTCGGCATCGCGCTCGCCCCCCGGCTTCGTCCGCTCGCAGAGCTCGGCGAACTTGTCGAGCAGGGCTTCCAGCCGAGTCAGCGAGGGCCCCTGGCGGCCGAGCGGTTCCTGGTGGGCGGCGCCGGAGATCTCGCGCATCGCGACGTCGACCTCCTCGGCCAGCTCGGGCGTCCAGCGGACCGCGTGCAGGTTCTGAACGCGGATCGGCAGCGACTGGCGCTCGATCACCCCGTTCAGCAGGTAGACCTCGATCAGCCGCTCGTAGGCTTTGCGCAGGTCGAGCAGCCAGCGCTCGGCGCGCCGTTCGTAGCGGGAGTCGCGGCCCTTGTAGAGGGGGCGCAGCTCGCTCTTCAGTTCGTGCCGCAGCGCCTTCAGGCGCTGCATCGGCGAGCGGACCTCCCAGGGCAGGTCCTCGCTGACGACGCCGACCTCGCCGTCGACCCGGGTCAGCGCCTGCGAGTGCAGCTCGACGCCGAGCGCCTCGGCTTTCTCCACCAGATAGGAGACGAAGACGAGGTCGTGGGTGAGGACGACCACCTGCCGCCGCTGGGCTTCTTCGGCCAGCCGGTTGGCGAGGTGCTCGCGGCGTTGGTGGTCGAGCGAGGAGATCGGGTCGTCGAGGACGATCGCGCTGCGCTCGTCGCTGACCCGCAGCTCGGCGAGGAAGAAGGCGGTCGCCAGCGCCGTCTGCTCGCCGGTGCTGAGCACCTTCGCCACCCGCTCCCGGCCCTCGCTGCGGAGTTTGAAGCGGACCGCCGGCCTGCCCTTGCTGGCCGAGGCGCTCAGCTCGACCCGGTCGGCGATCGGGTCGACCTCCTCGACCTCCTCGGCCAGCGCCTCTTGGAGTCGTCCGGTGATCGCCAGCCGGCTCAGCTCGCCGATTCGCTGCGAGATCCGCCGCGTCGAGAGCTGGGAGCGCGCCTCTTCCCAGGCGCCGATCTCCTCCAGCGCCCGCAGGTGCTCGATCAGGTCGTCGAGCGACTCTTCGATCTGGCGGCGCACTCGCAGCTCGCGCAGACGGCGCTCGATCCGGTTGCGCTCCCCGCGGTCGCGGAGCACGGCGAGCCCTTCGGCTTCGGCGGTCTGCACGGCGGCGAAGTCGCGCAGCGGGCCGAGGTCGAGAGTCCGGCCCGGGTGCGGCTCGGTTCTCCCGGTTGCGATCCCGAGGCGGTCGGCGAGCGCCTCGATCGCGACGTCGACTGTCTCCCGCAGCTGTGCGCCCGTGCTGGCGAGCGCGAGCTCGGCCAGGTGGAGGATCTGCTCCAGGTCGGGGAGGGCTTCGAGCCGCTCGGTCAGTACCCGGTCGACCAGGCGTACCTGCTCGCGCAGCTCGCCGGAGACGAAGGCCTCGAAGCGGTGCATCCGCTCGTGGGCCTCGCCGTCGAGCCGCTGCTGGCAGACGGGGCAGGTCGCCTCGCCCCCCTCGTCGGGGAAGGCCCCGCCGCCGGCTTCGACGAAGCGCCGCGCCGCCTCCCACATCCCCCGCCAGGCCTCGCCGCCGGTGCCCGTCTGCGGCTGGTCGGAGAAGGCCTCGGCGGCGAGCTGGTCTACGGCGGCGGAGGCGCGGGCGAGCCGCTCGCGCAGCTCGGCGATCTCCGCCAGAGCCCCGTCGTCGAGCCGGTCCCAGGCGCCCTGCAGCTCGGCGACGAGCTTCTTCATCGCGCCGGCCCGCCTGCGAGCGGCGCGTTCGAGCTCCTCGCTGCGGTCGGCGGCGATCGTCGCCTCGGCTCGCTCCAGCTCGGCCAGCTCCTCCAGCTCGGCCTCGTCGAGCCGCGCAAAGGCCCGCGCCTCCTCCTCGCTCATCTCGCCGGGCAGCGGCGGCATCGTCTCCCGGCGCTCCTCTATCCGCCGCGTCAGCTCGGCGGCCAGCTCGTCCTGCGCCACCGCCAGTTCCTTCAGCAGGCGCAGCGGCCGCGGCGTGTGCTCGATCGCGTTCGACTTGGAGATGTGGACCTCGGCGCAGCTGGCGTCGAAGGCGGTCATCGCCGACAGGATGCGCGGCGCCTCCGCGTTCAGGTCGACCTCCAGGACCCGCTCGGCACCGTCGACCGCGAGGACGAACTCGGCCGTCTGCGGAGCCTCGGCCTTGCCGGGGTCGAAGACGTCGTGCAGCACCTCGCCGACCTCGGCGGCGCGGCAGACCCGCCGGCAGAGGCGGCCGTAGCCGCTCTTCCCGGCGCCGTTCTCGCCGAAGACGACGTTCAGGCCGGGGCCGAAGCGCAGCGACTGGTCGCCGGCCAGCCGGTTGACGTTGCGGAGGTTGCGGATCTCCCGCAGCTCGACCGTGCCGTGCTCGGCCTCGTCAGCCGGCAGGTTCGCCAGCTCCAGCGGCCGCAGCTCCGGCGCGCCCGCCTCGCCGCAGAGCGCGGCCAGCACCTCCGCCCGCCCCGCCTCGTCGAGCGGGCCGTCGCAGAGCTTCCGCATCAGGCCGCGCTGCCAGCCCGGCAGCCCCTGCGACCAGTTGAAGATCCTCCTTTGCAGCAAGGCGTCCTGGTCGGTCATCGACCAGGAAGCTTCTCAGAACTCGTCGCTCTGCTCAGCCGGCCGCCGCCTCGAGCCACTCGCGCTCCTTGCCACGCATAGTCGGCGTCGCGAGGAGGCTGCCGGCGCGGCGCTGGAGGGCGCGCAGGCGGGAGTCGTGGTCGGGCGGCAGGAGCTTTGCCAGCTGGCGGTACTCCTTCGAGACCTGGCTGGTGCGGAAGACGGAGGCGATCTCGGTGAGCAGTTCGGCGGGGTCGGCGACGGTGGTGCGGGCGATCTCGGCGCCGTCGACCTCGATCACCAGCTCGGCCGGGTAGTCGCGGGCGGGCGGCGGCTCGAGCGGGGCGGCGAGGGCGCCGGCGATCGCGCCGCGAAGGGCGACGTGGGCATCGGCGGGCTCGACCGTGCTGGCGCGGCCGCGGCCCTCTCCCTCCTTGGTCGTCACCAGGCGGGCGCCGCCGAGCTCGCCGTCGCGCATCTCCTCCAGCAGCCAGCGGTCGCCGGCGGCGACGAGGATCGGGATGCCCTCTGCCGCCAGGGCCTGGGCGTAGGTCTGGGTCTCGCTCAGCGAGTCGCCGCCGAGCAGCACCTCCATGCCCCAGATGAAGGTGTGGGAGCAGAAGCCGCGCTCGCTCGGCGTCTTGGCGTGGTGGCCGATCATCACCACCGCGTCGAGCGGCCCGCCGTGGGCCTTGGCCATCGAGGGTTGGTCCTCGTTCAGCGCCAGGTCGGCGATCGGCCGCACCTCGATCCCCTCGGGCATCCGCTCGCGTTCGACGTTGGTCCCGACCATGTGCCAGTCGCCGACCGAGATCCGCTCGACCCCGCCGGACCGCAGCGCTTCGATCGCGACTAGCACTTCGTCGGTCATCTGCCGCCGACCGCGCGCGTAGGCGGCGGGGTGGGATGGAAGGCAGTCGCCGTAGTCCTCGATCCCGGCGATCCCCTCCATGTCGGCGGCGACGAGGACGTTCATGGCGGCAGCCTATTCCGGCAGCGTCCGAGCGCAACTTTGGCCCTCCTGTAGGGTCCAGAGACACCGGCGTCTTTTAGTGCCGGATGACCAGTTCGCTCTCGTTCGTCAGAGGAGGAAGAGATGAATATTCGGGGCAGGGGAAGGAGGCCGCTGATCGCGCTGGCCTCAGCAGTGATGGCGTTGGCCGTGCTCGTGGCAGGCGGTACAGCGCTGGCGGGAGACAAGCCGAAGACGGTGGAAGCGGGGAACCTCGTCTTCACCTTCAACGGCGGCTTCTCGCCGAAGGCGCTGCCGAAGAAGACGATGGCGCCGATCACGCTCACGGCGTCGGGGAAGATCAGGGCGAAAGACGGCGGTCACCCGCCGGCGCTGAAGGAAGCGATCGTCGAAACCGACAAGAACGGCGCCGTCTTCGTCAAGGGCCTGCCGGCCTGCAGCTCCGGCCGGCTGCAGTCCCGCGACACCGCGGCGGCACGCAAGGCGTGCCCGAAGGCGATCATCGGCACCGGCCGCACCACCGTCGAGGTCAAGCTCGCCGAACAGAACCCGATCCTGGTCGATTCGGCCCTGACCGTCTTCAACGGCGGCGAGAGGGGCGGCACGACCACCTTCTACATCCACGCCTTCTTCACCGCACCAGTGACGGGCGCGATCGTCACCACGGTGAAGATCAAGAAGATCCACAACGGCCGCTACGGGCTGAAATCGGTCGCCACGATCCCGAAGATCGTCAGCGGAGCGGGCTCGGTCAGGTCGTTCGACCTGAAGATCGGCAGGACCTACACCTATAAGGGCAGGAAGGTCAGCGTGCTCTCGGCGCGTTGCGCCGACGGCAAGCTGCAGGCCTTCGCCGCCGCGGTCTTCGCCGACGGCACCAAGGCCTCGGCGGGGATCATCCGCACCTGCACCTCAAAGGGCTGACGGCGGCAGTCGGCAGATCGGCGGAGACGACCCGGGCCGCATATCCCCCGGGTCGTCTCCGCGTGTGCGGGACGGATGTCCGTCCGCGGGTGGCGCCACCATCGTTCGCATGTGGCAAGTGCGAGTCGCCTGTTCGGGCTGCGACGAGGAAACCGAGGTCGTCGTCGAGGACCTCGACGACGTCGACCGCGAGGCCTGCCCCTGCGGCTACAGCTACGTGGTGCTCTCGGTCAGCACCTTTGAGCCGGTCCACGCGAAGGCGGGGAAGCTGGTCGAGTTGCCGCGGCGCCGCAGGCTGGACCGCGCCGCCTAGCGGATCTCACGTTCCCGACCTGCGAGGCGTTCTACATAGATGAGCGAGACCGCAGCGCAGTGGACGACTTACGAGAGCCCGATCGGGCCGCTGACCCTGGTCGCCGGGCCGCGCGGGCTGACGGAGCTGAGCTTCCCCGGGCGGACGAGGGTGCCGAGCGGGGCCGAGCAGAGCCCGCTGCCAGAGGCGACCAGCCAGCTCGACGCCTACTTCTCCGGAGAGCTGCGTGAGTTCGACCTGCCCCTCGACCTGCACGGCAGCCCGCTGGAGCTGGCGGTCTGGCGGGCGCTGCTGGAGATCCCCTACGGGGAGACCGCGAGCTACGGCGAGCAGGCGGCGAAGATCGATCCCTCGCTCTTCGACGCCGGCGTCGAGCAGTGGCAGCGGGCCCGTGTCGTCGGTGCCGCCAACGGCCGCAACCCAATCGCGATCGTCGTTCCCTGCCACCGGGTGATCGGCGCCGACGGCTCGCTGACCGGATACGGCGGCGGCCTCGAGCGCAAGCGGGCCCTGCTCGACCTCGAGCGCACCCGCCAGCTGGCGATCCTCTGATCGCTTTGGATTGGAGCCGCAAACCGAAGACTTCGAGAAGATGCCGGCATGGCGAAGTCGCGCGTCTACCGGCTGAAGCGCGGGGAGACGCCCACCCAGGGCATCCGGCGGATCGCCTCCGGGCGCGCTGAGGAGGCCGTCGAGGAGCTCGACCGGGCGGCGGAGGGTGACGACTTCGCCGCCGCGATCCACGCCGCCCGCAAAGACCTGAAGAAGCTTCGCGGGGTCGCGAGGCTCGTCCGCTCCGAGCTGGGTGGCGATCTCTTCCTAGCGGAAGACCAGCGCTATCGCGAAGCGGCCCGCCTGCTGGCGCGGAACCGGGACGCGGAGGTGAAAGTCGAGGCGCTGGGCGCGCTGCGCGAGCGTCCCGGCACGGCAATCCCCGCCGATCTCGCCGCCGCCTGGCTGCTCGAGCTAGAGCGCGAACGCGACGAGCTCGCCCGGCAGGCGGCCGGCGGGGAGGGCCGGTCGCGGATCGCGGCCGCGAGGGCGGCGATCGAAGCGGGCCGCGAGGGGATCGCCGGCTGGCCGCTGCAGAGCAACTCCTGGGCGCTGTTCGAGGCCGATCTCCTGCTCACCTACCGCCGCGGCAGGCGAGCGATGAAGCGCGCCCGCGCGGACTCGGGGGCCGAGAACGTCCACGAGTGGCGCAAGCGCGCGAAGCACCTCTGGTACCAGCTCCGGATCCTGCGCGACGCCTGGAGCCCGGTCCTCGGCGAGACCGCCGAGCAGGCTCACCTGCTGACCGACCTGCTGGGCGACCACCACGACCTCGCCCTCCTCGCCGAGGACCTGGCGGTCAGGGACCTGCCGGGCGACCGGGTCGCCGCCGAGCGGGCGATCGAACGCCGCCAGCGGGAGCTGCTGGACACGGCCTTCGAGATCGGCGCCCGCCTCTTTGCCGAGAAGCCGAAGGCGTTCGGCCGGCGGATGGGCGCCTACTGGAAGGCCTGGCGCGGGGCCTGAGCGACAAAAACGCGGCCCGTGTCGATTTTGCCCTCGCCCGTTCGTCGGGTAGGTAGAAGACACCCTTCCCCCCACTAGGAGGCAACGATGCGTTTCATGGTTCTGGTCCCCGGCAGCCCCGAGTCAGAGGCGGGCGAGAAGCCCACCACCGAGCTCCTGGAAGCGATGACCCGCTACAACGAAGAGCTGGTCGAGGCCGGCGTGATGGTCGGCGGCGACGGTCTGCAGCCGACCTCGCAGGGCGCCCGGGTTCGTTTCGACGGCGAGCAGCGCACCGTCACCGACGGGCCCTTCACCGAGTCCAAGGAGCTGGTCGCCGGCTACTGGCTCTGGGAGTGCGAGTCCCGCGAGGCGGCGATCGAGTGGCTGAAGCGGGCGCCGTTCGATGGCGGCACCGAAATCGAGCTGCGCCCGATCGCCGAGCTCGAGGAATTCGACGAGCAGCTCACCCCGGAGTTGCGCGAGGCCAACGAGCGGCTCGGCGAGCAGATCGAAGGACGCTGAGCTGCGGTAGCAGTAGGCGATGCTGATCGACGGCCCCTCGCTCGACGCGCCCGGTCCGCCGCTGGACGACCTGCTGCGGATCGGGCTCGAGGCCGTCGGCAGGATCTTCATCCGCACCCCGGCGAGCATGGCCGGCTACTGGGAAGCGCGGGAGGCGACCGAGGAGGTCCTGCTCGAAGGCTGGGTCGACTTCGGCGACCTCGCCCGGGCCGACTCCGACGGCTACCTCTGGTTCTTCGGCCGCAAGAAGCAGGTGATCGTCCACGACGGCTCCAACATCAGCCCCTACGAGGTCGAGGGCGCGCTCGTCGACCACCCGGCCGTCGACCTCGCCGGCGCCGTCGGCGTCCACGACGAGGTGCATGGGGAGAACGTCCGCGCCTACGTGACCCTGCGCGAGGGCGCCGAGCGGCCGAGCGCCGCCGACCTGATCGTCCACTGCCGCGAGCGGATCGGCTACAAGGCGCCGGAGGAGATCCTCTTCCTCGACGAGATGCCGCTCAACCCGACCGGCAAGATCGACCGCACCCGGCTGGAGCGGTTGGCCCAAGACCACCTCCACCCGCACGGGCTGGAGAAGAACTAAAAAATGAGTCATTAACTTGCGTAGTGACTCATCTTTGAGTCACTAAGGGACGAGGTCGCTTATGCCGCCATCCACCGGGAACCTGCGCCGCGTAGACCCCGGCCACCAGCGCGGGCGCCTCTACAACGCCTGGGCGAGGCTCACCGCGACCCGGCTCGGGTTCTGGCTCTCGCGGACGATCGGCTGGCGGGTCGATCCATTCCTGCTGCGGGCGACGGGCGGGCGGCTCGGCACCGGCGCCTTCATCCCCACCGCCCTGCTGGAGACGACTGGGGCCCGCTCCGGCGAGACGCGCCGCAACGGCGTCATCTACTTCCACGACGGCGAGCGGCCGACGATCGTCGCCTCCAAGGCCGGCGCGCCCGAGCATCCCGCCTGGTTCTTCAACGCCCGGGCCAACCCGGAGGTGAAGCTGAACGGCCGGCCCTACCGGGCCGAAGTGGTCGGCGACGAGGCTGAGCTCGCCCGCCTCTGGAGGCTCGCCGACAACGTCTTTCCGCCGTTCGATGCCTACCGGCGCAGCGCGGCGGGGGCAGGCCGCACGATCCCGATCCTGCGCTTGACCGCTAGCGGGTGAGCGCGTACCGCGCGGCCGCCACGCCCTGGTGGCCGTAGCGGCCGTAGGTCCCGACCACCACCCCGCGGCCCTGCGAGTCGAGCAGCACCTCCGACTCGGTCACGTTGCGGGAGCCGAACCTGGCGGCGACCCGGCCGCCGGGGCCGAAGGCCCGGTCCAGGCGCCCGCCGGCCGTCACCCGCATCAGCACGAACAGCCTCTGGCGGCGGACCTTCCCTCCCGGGGCCGCGCCGCGCCGCCCGCGGACGGCCGTCATCGTGCCGCCGAGCAGCAGGCCCCCCGCCAGTCGGCCGCGATCGAGCCCAGCAGGCCACCGGATCCTCCCGGCGTCCTGATGACGGTCTTGCCGCGCGTTCCGAAGCTGCGATCCCGGCGGCCTTCCGGACTCAGGCGGGTGACCCCGACGGTCGCCGCTTCCTTCGTGTTGTACCAGGGGGTCTCATAGCCGAGGGTCGCGATCCCGCCTCCTGACAGGGCGACCATGTCGTCGCTCCAGCGGCGAACGGCGCCCCGGGTGCCGAAGCCGACCTCCGTCCCACCGCCGGCATCGAGCCGGCCGAGACCGCTGGCGCCGGCGGCCCGAGGGCAGTGACCGACGCCGCTGGCGTAGGTCACCTCGTCCCCCGGGCCAAGCGCCGGGTCGGCAGCGACTTCCGCTCGAAGCGGGTTTTCGGCGGTGCTCCGCCCCCCGAATACCCCGCCCCGGCCGAAGGTCGAATCGAGCCTGCCGGCCGGGTCCAGCCGGGCCACGAAAGCTGCGTAGGTGAGGGTGTCGAAGAACCAGTCGTGCGCGCAGCCTCCCTCCAGCCCGGCGCTCGCACCGCCGGTGAGGACGACCCGGTCCTGCGAGTCGATCGCCACCCCGGTGACTTCCACCCACGGCCTGGAGAGGATCTGCGTGCCTTCCTCCTCGCGCGGAGCGGGCAGGCCGAGGTCGGTTTCGACCACCCCGCCTTCCCCGAACCCGGGGTCGAGGACACCGCTCGGCAGGTACCGCAGGACCCGAGCGCGCTTCGGCCTTTCTCCGATTCCGTTTCCGAAGGAGTCTGGGCTCGGCGGCTCTTCCCCGGGCAGCGACGCGGTGCCGGCGACGATCAGCCGGTTCCGGGAGTCCACCCCCAGCGCCTCGAGCTCGAATTCGCCGCCCGGCGGGGCGGGAGGGGTGACGGTGCCGCCTGCGCCGAAGGCCTCGTCGAGCCAGCCGCCCGGGCCGAGCCGCCTCAGCCCCCGGTCGGTCGCGACGACGAGACCGTCGTCGTGCATGAGGACGGCATCGGCGTAGCTCGCGAAGGGCTGCGGCGGAAGCATCGCCCGGCCGGCTTCTCCAAAGGACGGGTCGAGGAAGGCGGCTCGCCCGGGCGAGTGCTCGGCCGCCAACGGTTGGTCGGCCATCGCGGGCGGGGCGAGCGTCCCGGCCCCGATCGCCAGCAGGATCAGCGGCGCGAGCCGGAGAACCGCGCGCGGGCTCGGCCGTCTGGCCCTCTGGGTCCTCCCCTTGCCCATCGTGTTCGCCAGAACCCCACCACGCGGCGTTGGTTGCGTTCGCAGCGCTCCCGTTCGGCGGCCGGGGGCGATTTCGCAAACCATCGGTTAGCTAAAGCGCCCTGCGCACCCTGAACTCGAAAAGGGCCGGGGTGGGGTCGCGGTTGCCGGCGGCGTCGATCGCGAAGACGCGGAAGGCGTGGCGGCCGGGGGCGAGGGAGTAGGCGCGCGGCGAGCGGCAGGGGCGCCAGGGCTGGCGGTCGAGCTTGCAGCGGAAGCCCGCTCCCGGCTCTGAGGCGGCGAAGCGGAAGGCGACGCGGCGGCGCGGTCCCGAGGCGAACAGCAGCGCCGCCGGGCGGTGGCTCAGCCGCGTCGCCGGCGGCGTCCGGTCGCGCCGCGGCGGGGGCGGCGGGGGCGGCGGAGCGACTTCGGGCGGCTCCGTTTCCGGTTCCGGGCCGGGCGGCGTGTCGGGCGGGCGGAAGCTGTTCGGGGCGCGTTCTTCGACCGACTCGCAGCCGACCGGCGGCCCGTCGACGACGGGAGCGAAGTCGATCAGCGCCGTGTCGAAGCCCTCGCCGCAGTCGACGAGGGGGTCGGAGTCGCCGGAGTTGGCGAGGATCAGGTCGTTGCCGGCACCGGCGCGGTAGTTGTCCGGCCCGGTTCTGCCCAGCAGCTGGTTGTCGCCGCCGTCGCCGAGGAGGTTGTCGCCGCCGCCGGTGCCCTCGACGTCCTCGACCGCCTGCAGGGTGGTGAGGAGGCCGGCGCTGGCGCAGTGCGGCTCCCCCTGCGCCCCGATCAGACCCGCGGCCTGCAGCGACATGTCGATCGCCACCGCCGCGCCGAAGTTGGCCCAGTTGGCGTTGTCGCGGTCACCGCCGCCGTCGAGCAGGTCGCCGTCGCAGACCGCGTTGGAGATGAAGAGGTCCTCTCCCGTCCCGGCGTGGAGCTGGTCGCCGCCGCCGTTGTTCGGCAGCGCGTCGTCGCGCCCGGCGGCGCTGACCGCGTCGTTGCCGGCGCCGTCGACCAGCGCGTCTTCGGTCTCGCCGCCGGTGAGGGTGTCGCCGCCCCCGTTGCCGAGCCCGACGACCGCGACGGTCTCCGGCAGGCCGGGCGCGGAGAGGACGTCGTCGCCGTCCAGGCCGGCGAGCAGGACCGAATCGGGGGCTTCGGGCACGGGACAGGTGACGACCGCGCCGCTCGGTGCGTTGCAGCCGCCCGCGGTGCCGGCTTCGAACTGCCCGGCGCTGCCCGCCGCCAGTGCGAAGGTGACCGCCCCCGCGGCGTAGCTCGCCGTCACCCGGTCGGCTTCGTCGCTGCCCGTCAGGTAGACCGCGGGCCCTCCGGCCGCGCCCGGGGCCATGACGCCGACGGCGATCGCCCCGGGGTCGCGCGGGCCGACTTCCTCGCTGCCGAGCTCGCAGTCCTCGACCGCGACGCCGACGCAGCCGTCGCCGTCGGCTCCCCCGTGGGCGACGTCGCCGCCGCCGTTGCCGTCGATCAGGTCCGCGCCGCCGCCGCCGTAGAAGGTCTCCGCTCCGGCGGTACCGACGAGGTAGTCGGAGAAGGGGGTGCCGATCACGGTCTCGAAGTCGCCGAAGTCGCCGGCCGGCGCGAGCGGTTCGTCGACGCCGCCGCCGGAGGGGGCGAGGCCGTCGTTGGCGAAGTCGTCGCCGAGGTCGACGTAGACGCCGCGGCCCTCGGCGCCCGCCGGGAAGCCGGCGTCGGTGAAGAAAGACCCGGCGTTGGAGAAGCCCGGCGTCGCTCCGGTCGCGAAGCTGAGCGTGTCGCTGCCACCGCCGGAGTCGCCGATCGCGTCGACGGTGGCGTCGCCGCGCGCGAGGTCGCTGCCGCCTTCGCCGTCGAGGGAATCGGCGCCGAAGCCGCCGAAGAGCCGGTCGTCCCCCGGTCCGCCGCGCAGCCGGTCGTCGCCGACGCCCCCGTAGAGATGGTCCGCGCCCTCGCCGCCGAAGAGGCTGTCGTTGCCGCGCTGGCCGTAGAGCACGTCGTCCCCGCCTTCGCCGAGCACCGTGGTGACCCCGCGCGGCAGCCGGATCGTGTCCGCGCAGGGCGTGCCGACGATCGTCGTCCCGACGGTTTCCGGCCCTTCGGCGCAGCCCGGAGCGGCCGAAGCGGTGCCGGGCAGCGCCGCCAGGGCGGCGATCGCGAGCAGCGCGGCGGTGGTGGGGCGGCGAATTGACATGGTCGTTGCAGTTACCCGGGCCTGCAACGGAGAACCCGCTGGGGGACATGGAGTTGCACGAGGACCGAACGAAAGGAACCGATGCAACTCTCCCTGATCGTCAAACAGACCCGCGTGGCGGGCGCGATCGCCGCCCTCTCCCTGGCAGCAGCCCTGCTCGGAGCGAGCGCCGCGGCGGCGCTTCCCGGCGCCGGGACGAGCGCGGCGCGAGACGACGCCCACGTCAGCCAGCCCTACACGTACCTGAAGGCCCGCGGCACCTACCGCAACACGACCGTCTACGGCGGCCGCAGCTGGTCCGTCTACGAGCCGACGGTGGTGGAGCGCTGGATCGCCGCCGACGGCTCCGGCCGCCAGCGGCAGCTCTCGCTCGAGCCGCGGTTCGTCTCCCCAGCCGACAGGCAGGCCTGGGAAGCCGCCGGCAGGCCGCGCTTCCTCGCCCACGGCTTCCGCACCCACGTCGGCGATGAATCCCTCCCCGCCGGCTCGTTCCCCGAGCGCCAGTACGGGACGGAGATGCTCACCTCGATGCCAGACGATCCGGCCGAGCTCGCCGGCTGGCTCCGGGACCGGGTCCACGACCGCGAGTTCGGCGGCGCCGGCAACGGGTTCCCGGACTCCGTCAAGACGATCGAACTGGTGGGAGACCTGCTCGCCAACCCGGTCGCGACCGCGGCGAAGCGGCGCTCGCTCGTGCAGGCCGAGGTTCTGGTCCCGGGGGTCGAGGACCTCGGCCCGGTCCGCGAAGAGGCGGGGCGGAGCGGCGCAGCGATCGGCGCCCGCTCGGCCAACTCCGGGATCGACACCGTCTACTCACTGGTCTTCGACCCCGAGACCGCGGAGATCCTCGCCGCCGAGAGCCGGATGGCCGCGCCCCCCGCGGGGGACTCGGGCCTGCTCGCCAGCACCGCCTACCTGAGGGAAGCCGAGGTGCGCTCGCGCCTGGCGCGGCCGGGCCGCGTCCAGCGCAACCGATAACCACGGGTGAAGTGGAGCCAATCGATGCCACCGGGGGCGAGCTCTCCGATCGCCTGGCGGAGGTCCGCTTCCGCCGTCTCTACGCCGACCACGGTCGCGAGATCCTCGGCTACGCGCTGCGCCGCGTCAGCGATCCCGAGGATGCTGCCGACGTCGTCGCCGAGACCTTCCTGGTGGCCTGGCGCCGGGCGGACGAGGTGCCGCCTGGCGAGCAGGCGAGGCTCTGGCTCTACGGCGTCGCCCGCCGGGCGCTGGCCAACCAGCGCCGCGGCGAGCGGCGCCGGGAGCGGCTCGGCGAGCGCCTCCGCGCCGACCTGGCTCCGGCCCTCGCCGAGCCGCCGGACCCTCCGGACCCGGCCGTCCTCGCCGCGCTCGAGAGCCTCGAGCCCGAGGACCGGGAGGTCCTGCGGCTCAGCGCCTGGGAGGAGCTCTCACCGTCGGAGGTCGCGAAGGCGCTCGGGATCTCGGCGGTCGCTGCGCGCAGCCGCCTGCACCGGGCGCGCCGCCGCCTGCGGCGGGCGCTGATGGAGGAGGAAGCGTGAAGCCGCGCGACGCCGAGCGGGCGCTGGCCGGCGCGAACCCCGTCGCCGAGACGGCGCTCGGAGCTCTGGAGATCGGTGCCGGCGAGGAGGAGCTGCTGGCGGCGATCGTCGCCGAGCCGCGCCCCGGGCCGGCACGGCGGCGAGTCTCGCCCAGCCGCGGCCCCCGGCTCGCACTCGTCGCGGCCGCCACCGCCGCGCTCGCGGCCGCCGCCGTCGTCATCGGGTTCCCCGGCGGCGAAGAGGAGGGGCCCCGGGGCGGGCTCGCGGCCCTCGATCGCGTCGCGGCCGCGGCGGCCGAGCAACCTGCCCCCGCCCCCGAGCTCCCCTACGGCTACCTGAAGACGCGAGGGACCTACGTCGACGTCGCCGTCTCCGGCGGCGAGGCACGGTCCACCCCCCGCTCGGAGGTCGTCGAGACCTGGGCCGCACCGGACGGCTCCGGCCGCCGCCGCACGGTTGCGCTCGTCGCCGGCCGAGAGGGGAACGTCGGCACCGAGTCGTTCCCGGCGGGCACCTTCGCCGGCAGCGACTCTCTCGGGGCCGACCTCGCTGGCCTGCCCACCGATCCCGAGGACCTATCCCGGTGGCTGATCGACCGCGTCTCCGGCCCGGCGGGCAACGGGTTCCCGCTCTCGGTCAGGACCCTGACGCTCGTCGCCGAACTGCTGCAGAACCCCTTCGCACCCCCGGAGCTGCGCGCCTCGCTCTACGAAGCCGAGGCCCTCGTCCCCGGGATCGAAGACCTCGGCGCCGCCCGCGACGAGCTCGGCCGCGAGGGGATAGCGGTCGGCGCCCGCTCGGCCAACTCGGGGGCGCCGACCGTCTACTCGCTGATCGTCGACCCCCGCACCTCGGAGGTCCTCGCCACCGAGCAGACCCAGCTCCGGGCGCCGGCGGCGCTGCCCGAGCTCGACGAGCCCCTGGTCATCTCCAGCACCGCCTACCTCCAGTCGGGACGGACCGCCTCGATCCCGCGGTTTCGCTGAGCGGGGCGCAGTTGGAAGCCGTTGCGCGGCCAGGCGCTGCCTGACCGGATTTCCGCAAAGAGCGGGATCTCCCCGGTGATTGATTAAAAACACTTAAGTATTTCCTAGGGTGGTGAGAGGTCAAATCGAGCGCTGCCACCGTCTGCAGCCTCCAGGAGCACTAGGAGGTGCTCATGTCCCACCCTGAATCCGCACTCCTGCGCCGCGTCGCGTCGATCTACCGGGCCGCCGCCGCCCGGGACGACGGCCAGACCTGCATGGTGGCGCCGACCCCCGAGCTGCAGGACCGGATCAACGAAGAGCTGGACCGGGTGCAGGAAGGCGTCGAGGAGGTGCCCAGGGCGCAGTTGCAGGTGGAGCCGCCGCGACGCTTCGGCTTCGACGACGGCCTGATCATCCACGGCACCGAGTTCCCGGTCGGGACGCCGCCGTCGGTGATCCGCAACGCCGCCGCGGACC
Source organism: Solirubrobacterales bacterium (assembly GCA_036376215.1). GTDB lineage: Bacteria > Actinomycetota > Thermoleophilia > Solirubrobacterales > 70-9 > VAYN01. Next base: position 166,349 of record DASVAT010000005.1, on the reverse strand, counting down.
GGGCGCCGCTGCGGGGCACGGTGCGGGTGATCGTCGTCCTCGTCGACTTCAGCGACAAGGAGATGAGCCATACGAAGGAGCACTTCGAGGAGCTCTTCTTCTCCCTCGGCTCACTCTCGACCGGCAGCGTCCGCGACTACTACCAGGAGGTCACCCACGGGCTGGTCGACCTCCAGGGCGAGGTGGTGGGCACCTACCGGATGCCGCGGACCGTGGCCGAATACGCCCACGGCAAGTCCGGGGTCGAAGTCGACCCTCCGAATGCGCATGAAATGGCCCGCGACGCCGCCGAGGCGGCCGACCCGGACGTCAACTTCGCCCCCTACGACAACGACGGCAACGGCTACGTCGACGCCTTCATCGTCGTCCACGCCGGCCAGGGCGCCGAGGCGACCGGGGACGCCAACGACATCTGGTCGCACAAGTCGGTCTTCGAAGGAAGCCCATACGTCACCGACATGACCAAGGTCTACAGCTACCTGACGGTGCCCGAGGACGCCAAGACCGGCGTCTGCGCCCACGAGCTCGGGCACCTGCTGTTCGGCTGGCCGGACCTCTACGACACCGACAACTCCTCCAGCGGGGTCGGCAACTGGTGCCTGATGGGGGGCGGCAGCTGGAACGGCGGCGGCGACCGCCCCGCCCACCCGTCGGCCTGGTGCAAGGCCCAGCAGGGCTGGGTCTCGGTGACGAACCGGACCGCCAACGGCAGCGCCACCTTCGCCGACGTGAAGGAAAGCCACGACGTCACCCGGCTGTGGAAGGACGGCGGCACGAGCCAGGAGTACTTCCTCGTCGAGAACCGCCAGAAAACCGGGTTCGACGACCACCTCCCCGCCGGGGGCCTGCTGATCTGGCACGTCGACGACGCGGTCGCCACCAACCGTGACGAGATGCATCCGAAGGTGGCGCTCGAGCAGGCAGACGGGAAACGCCAGCTCGAGCAGCGGGTCAACCGCGGCGACGGCGGCGACTCCTATCCCGGCTCGAGCGACAACCGGACCTTCGACGCCAACTCGGCGCCTGGCTCCAAGTCTTACGCGGGGGCAGACACCTGCGTCGCGGTCAGCTCGATCTCGGACTCGGGCGCGACGATGACGGCGGACCTGCGGGTTCGCTGCCAGAAATCCCTCAAAGCGATCAAAGAGCTGAAGGAGGGAGGCAAGGGGTTCTGGAGGGAGGTCCACAAAGACCGGCTGAAGGAGCTGCTCGACACCCACCGCTGGCCGATCGAACTGCCGCCCCACAAACGGCTGGCCGAGGGCTTCGGGTGGCCGGGAGGCCGCGAACCCTTCGAGCGTCCGCTCGGGCGCTCGACCGAGGAGCTGGACGAACGCCTCTCGGCGCTGGAAGCGAAGCTGGGCCAGCCGCAGCCGTTCATCGGCCGTCAGCTGCGCCCCGACCTCGAGGAAGGCGCCTACGCCGAGGAGGCGGACGTCGGCGAGAAGCAGCAGGAGCGGTTGGAGGACCCCTTCGAGAAGCGCCTGCTGGATTCGCCGCCGGTTCTCGGCTGAGCCGTGTTCGCGGTCCTCGCCCACGCGGGGGACGCCGGGGCGGAGCTGCTGGCCCAGGAGCTGGCGCACCGTGCCGGCGCCACCCGGGTGGCCCTCGTCCGGGGCGAGGAGCTCCTGCTCGGCTCCAGGCTCACCCACCGCCTCGGCGAGGCGGGGGCGGTGACGGAGATCGAGCTCGCCGACGGCCGGCGGCTCGACTCCGGCGAGCTGGCGGGCCTGGCCTGCCGCCTCACCCACGCGCCGGTCCCGCACTTCGACCGCGGCGAGGAGGTCGAGCGCCGCTACGCGGCGCTCGAGGCGCACGCGCTGTTGCTCAGCTGGCTGGCGGGTCTGCGGTGCCCGGTGGTCAACCCCGTCACCTCGCGCGGGCTGCCGGGGGCGTGCCCGGAGCTGCCGGAGCTGTTCACCCTCGCCGCCTCCTGCGGCCTCCGCGGCCGCGGCTTCCGGCTCGACACCCGCGCCGAGCCGCAGCTCCGGCTGGAGCCGCTCGACGGGGAGCCGCGCGAGGTGCTCGTGGCCGGGCGGCGGGTGCTGGGCGCGCTCGGTGCCGAGGAGGCGGTCGCCTGCGCCGAGCTGGCGCGGCGGCTGAACTGTCCCGTCCTCGGGATCGGGCTCGGCGCTTCGGCGCAGGGCGGCGAGCCGGTCCTCTGCGGCGTCGACCCCCTTCCCCGGCTCGGCGGCGAGGGGGCCGCCGCGGTCGCCGACCTGATCGCCGGGGCGCCGGCGTGATCCTCCTCTGCGGCATCCCCAGCGAAGCGCCGGTGACGATCGCGCGGCGCGCGGCGGAGGCGGCCGGGCTCCCGCACCTGGTGCTGAACCAGCGGCAGGTGGACGAGTGGGGCCTGGAGCTCGCCGGCGAAGCGGGGCGCGTCGAGGGCAGGCTGCACGGGCCCGGGGGAGAGCTCGACCTGCGGAGGGTGACCGGCGTCTACGTGCGGCTGGTCGAGCCGCGCACCCTGCCCGACCTGGGGCGGCCGCCGGACCCGGCGAAGCTGGCCGCCGCGGAAGGGCTCCACCAGGGCCTGGTGGCCTGGCTCGAGGTCGCCGAGTGCCGGGTCGCAAACCCGCTCGGGGCAAGCAGCTCCAACCTCTCCAAGCCCTACCAGGGGCAGCTGATCGGGGCGGCCGGCCTGGCGGTGCCGCCGACGATCGTCAGCAACGACCCCGAGGCAATCCGCCGCTTTGCCGCCGAGCACCGCGAGGTCGTCTACAAGTCGACCTCCTCCGCCCGCTCGATCGTGCGGCGCCTGGTGCCGGCGCGCCTCGGCGACCTGGACCTGGTCCGTCACCTCCCGACCCAGTTCCAGGCCCGCGTCCCCGGCGTCGACGTGCGGGTCCACGTCGTCGGCGAGGCGCTCTTCGCCACCGAGGTCCGGTCGACCGGGACCGACTACCGCTACGCCGCCCGCGACGACGGCGAGGTGGAGATGGCGCCCTGCGAGCTGCCCGCGGACCTCCGCGACCGCTGCCTGGCGCTGAGCGCGGCCCTCGGCCTCCCGTTCTGCGGCATCGACCTGCGCCGCACCCCCGAGGGAGAGTGGTTCTGCTTCGAGGTCAACCCCTCCCCGGCATACTCTTATTTCGAGCAGCAGACCGGCCAGCCGATCGGGCGCGCCCTTGTCGGGTACCTGGCCGGAGAAAGGGATACTGGGAGCGACGATGGTGCAGGCGATCGAGAACTGGGCGGACCTCTCGGGCGGCCTGCGTGAGGTGCGGCCGCGCCCCGGGGTGCCGCAGATGAGCGAGCTGGCGATCGAGGTCGAGCGGGCAGACGACGTCGAGGGCTTCCCCAACGCCTTCGCCGACGCCCCCGGCGGCGAGCTCACCGTCGCGATCGAGACCGAGAAGGTAGAGCAGGCCGGCGTTCGTCCCGGCGACAGCGTCCGCGTCCGCGCCCAGCGCGCGACCCCGAGCCTCGTGATCGCCCACCCCGACGGCCTCGCGAAAACCGAGTCCTCCTAGCACCAGGGCAGCTACGTGGTAGGAGGCCACAACATCGTTATAGTGACCACATGCGCGAGATCGGTGTCCGCCAGTTGAAGTCGAGCCTGAGCAGTGTGCTCCACGATGTCGAGCAGGGCGAGCAGGTAAGGGTCACCGTCCGCGGGCGGCCGGTCGCCGACATCGTCCCCGCCGCGGCCAGGCCCGGCGAGGCGCGATTGCGAGAGCTGGTGGCGAGTGGCCAGGTGACCCCCGCCGCTCGCGCGCTGCCCTCCCGCTCACCGCGCCCGCTGCCGGGCAAGCGCTCAGCCACCTCGATCGTCCTCGCCGAGCGCGACGCCGAGCGCTAGATGCTCTACCTCGACGCGAGCGCGCTGGTCAGGCGCTACGTCGCAGAGGAGGGGAGCGAGGCGCTGATCGCGGCGATGGCGGCTGCCGAAGGTTGGGCGATCTGCCGGGTCGGCTACGTCGAGACGGCGCGAGCCGTGGGGCTGGCCGCCGGCAAGCCTGCGCTGAAGCGGCTCGTCGCGGACTGGCCTTCCTTCGAGGTGATCGAGGTCGACGCGTCATTGGCCGAGCACGCGGCCGAGCTGACCGCCACAGAGGAGCTCCGGAGCCTCGACGCGCTGCATCTCGCCGCCGCCCTCCTGGTCGCCTCCGACGGGATGACCTTCGCCACCTGGGACATTCGCTTGCATCGGGCCGCTCAGAGCCAGGGCCTCGCGGTGTTCCCCACCGAGCTTCCCTGAGATGCGCATCTGCGCAGAGCGCACTGGGTATGGTTCTGGCTAGGACAGATCGTCGGCGTCCGGAAACGCATATCCCCGGACCGCTCCCTCGCCGGCCACCTCGCCCCGCCTACGTCGAGGGCAGTTGCGTTTCGCGGCGCTTGGAGGCCGGCGAGTAAGCGGGGCCCGGTTGGAGGAAGGGAACGGTCACGAGCCAGGTGAGTTCTCCGGCCAGAGCGCGCAGCGAATCACCTTCGCCCTGGCGCACCTCACCTGGTGGGAGTACACGGCCGGGGGGACCGCGTCGATCCTCTGCGTCCACGCCCTGATCGCGGCCGCCGCCGACGATCGGGTTACTGCCACCACGGCGGCGAGCATCGACCGCGCCTACCTATATACATTGCGGCGATCAGCACCCTGCTCGACAGCGTCGTCGACATAAGCGCGACCGCGACCGCGACGACGAATGCCACTCCTTCATCGCCTACTACGAGAACGAGCAGCGGGCGGGAGAAGGGGTCGAAAAGGTGATCGCCCGCGCCGCTGCAGAGGCGCGAAGACTCCGCCACGGCGCCCACCACCGGATGACCACGGCCGGGGTCGCGGCCTACTACCTGTCGGCGCCGACCGCGAGCGTGCCGCCGGGGCCGGGGATCAAGAAGCGGGCGGCGAAGGAGCTCGGACCGCTGCTCGCGGCGGCGCTCGGCGTCTTTCGCATCTGGCGGCTCGGCAAGGCGATCGCGATTCGGTCCCTCCTCCTCGCCGTGCTGGCAGCCGCCGGGTCGTTTCTGGCCCTGGGTTGCGCCCCGGCGCAAGCGCAACCGAGTCCAGAGCCATTCGAAATCGTTCCGGGGAGCCTCGAGGTCAAACCCTCCCGGACCGATGCCGGCGCCCACGCCGACCTCTCGATCTCACTCGAGCTGGCCCACGGCGAAGACGGCCGCACGTTCGGCGACCTGCGGACCGCGACCGTCGAGCTGCCGACGGGATTCGTCGGCAGCCCGGAGGCTGTGCCCGCTTGCCCGCAGGCCGAGTTTCTCGCCGGGGAGATGACCCCGGCCTGCTCCCCGGCAAGTCAGATCGGCACGATCGGCTTCGAAGGGCAGCTGCAGACGATCGCCACCAGCGCGAGCATGCCCCTCTACAACCTGGTGCCGACCGAACCCGGGGTACCGGCAGAACTCGGCTTCCGTCTGGCCGCATTCACCCAGCTTCTGCCGGTCGGCATTCGCTCCGACGACGGCGGTCTCACCGTCAGCGTGCGCGACGTCTCCAGCAACCTCGAGCCCCGGGCGCTCTCGATCGAGATCTGGGGGGTGCCCGCCGCGGCAGACCACGATCCGGAGCGCGGCCGCTTTTGCCTGGGCGTCGGGGGCCCGCCGAGCTGTCAAGGCGGCGAAGAGGCAGCGGGGGCGCCCCCGCGACCGTTCCTGGCCAACCCGACCCGCTGCGGTCCAGCCGTGGCCGAGGTGCGAGCCGATTCCTGGGAGGCTCCCCAGGTCTGGTCCAGCGCCGACGCCGAAGCGGGACCGATCGGCGATTGCGGGGCGGTCGGCTTCGAGCCGGCGATCGCGGCTTCGGCGACGAGCCGGGCGGCGGAATCTCCCAGCGGCTTTTCGGCCTCACTGGAAATGCCGACCCACTGGTCGGACCCCGACGGGAGAGCCTCGTCCGCTCTGCGGGAGGCGAGGATCGCCCTGCCGGAGGGCTTTTCCCTCAACCCCTCCTTTGCGGCCGAGCTCGAGGCGTGCGTACTGACCTGCCCCGAGGCCTCGATCGTCGGGACGGTCGAAGCCGAGACGCCGATCCTGGATGAAGCGCTGAGGGGAAACCTGTACCTCACGGAGCCGTTCGAGGGACCGACCGGCACCCGCATCGCCTTCAAGGCCGTCGCCGAAGCGCCCGCGGCGGGGATTCGAGTCGAGCTCCCGATCCGGCTCGACCTCGATCCGCGAAGCGGTCGCCCCACCGCCGTGATCGAAGACGCGCCGCAGCTCCCGATCGAGCGGCTCGAGGTCTCGCTTGGCGCGAGCGGGTCCGGCCCGCTCGTCACTCCCGCCGCCTGCGGGGACATTGGCGTGGGAGTGGAACTCACCCCCTGGTCGGCGCCGGGCGATCGGCGGCGGCTGGAGGATCGCGTCACCGTCGACCGCGGGGTCGCCGGGCAGCCATGCCCGTCGATCGGGTCCCGCCCCTTCCATCCACAGCTCTCGGCCGCCTCGATCGAGCCGCGAGCGGGCGCGTACTCGGCCTTCCGACTCCACGTCGCGCGGGAAGACGGGGAAGCGCCGCTCGGAGCCATCTCCTTCCGGCTGCCGCCGGGCCTGAGCGCCGGCTTGGCGGGGGTCGCCGTCTGTCCCGAAGCGGCGCTCGTCGGCGCCCGCGCTCGCTCCGCGGCGACGGAGCGCGCCGATCCCTCCTGCCCGCAGGGGTCCCTGCTGGGACGGACCCTGATCGAAGCCGGGGTCGGCGGTCGGCCGGCGAGGATTCCGGGGCAGGCCTATCTCGCCGGGCCGGCCGCGGGTTCGTCGCTGTCGGTGGCGCTGGTGACACCGGCGCTGCTCGGTCCCTTCGACCTCGGCACCGTGGTCGTGCGCGAGCCCCTGCGGCTCGACCCGCGCAGCGGTGCTCTGGTCGTCGGCTCGGCCGATGCGCGCCTGCCGGCGGTGATCGACGGGATTCCGCTGCGCGTGCGCGGAGTCGCGATCGACCTCGATCGGCCCGAGTTCCTCCGCAACCCGACCAGCTGCCGGGCGCAGGCGACGAGGGCGGTGGTGGAAGGCATCGGCCCCGAGGGGGAGATCCGGTCGGCGACCCTCTCCCGGCGCTACCGAGTCGAGGCTTGCCGGCGGTTGCGATTCGCACCGACGCTGCAGCTCCGCTTTCTCGGCACCACCGCCCGCAACGGCCACCCCGGGCTGCGCGTCGCCTTCTTCTCTCATCCCGACGAAGCCAACCTCGCGAGCGCGAGCATCTCGATGCCCCCTGACCTGTTGATCGACCCGGGTCGCATCGGGGCGCCCTGCGGCCCACGGGCGCTTGCCTCCCGAACCTGTCCGGCGCGGTCGGTCGTCGGCCGCGCGCTGGCGGTCTCCCCGCTGCTGGGAGAACCGCTGCACGGACAGCTGTACCTGCGTCGCAACCCGCAGGCTCGACTCCCCGGCCTGGTCGTCGATCTTCAGAATCGGAAGGTCCGCCTCCAGATCGGCGCGAAGCTGCAGATGGGACCCTCCGGCGTCAGCGTGGTGACCGAAGCGGCGCCCGACCTGCCGATCTCCAAGCTCGTGCTCGTGGTCGCCGGCGGCAGGCGAGGCCTGCTCGTGCACTCGGCGGGCTTCTGCACGGGGTTCCGTCGCCTCGGTGTACGCATGGTGGGCCATAACGGCAAGGCGAGGAGCCTGCGCGCGAGGTTGCCGGCCCACTGCCCGCCTCGGCATGACACGCAAGGCCCGCGGACGGCGCGGTGACCGGCTCCGGCTCCGAACTGCGGCTGCGGCGGCCGCGGCTGACCCTGGCGGCCGCGGCGATCTGCATCGCCGTGCTCGGTGGCGTCGGGCTCGGTGTCGAGCGGGACCTGCGCCCGACCTCGCTGTCGATCGCCGGCACCGACTCGGCCCGGGGCGAAGCACTCGCGCAGCGCCACTTCGGCGACTCGGTCCCGTTCGTCGTTCTGCTCCGTGGGCCGGCAGCGGCGATCGAAAGGCAGGGGCCCCGTTTGGCGGCAGCGCTGAGGCGCCAGCCCGCAGCCGCGGTGATCTCGCCTTGGGACGGAGGCGCCTTGGGCGACCTGCGGATCGGACCGAAACGCGCTTTCGTCCTCGTCAACTTCCACCAATCGCTCGACGACGCGATCCGCCATACCGTGCCGCGCCTCGAAGCCGTCGTCGACGCGCAGGTCCATCCGCCGCTTCGCGCCCAGCAGTCCGGCTTCGCCACCATCTCCCGCGCCCTGCAGGAGGAATCGCTCTCGGCCTCGGAGCGGGCCGAGCTGCTCGCGGCGCCCCTACTGATCCTCATCCTGCTGCTGGTCTTTCGCTCCGTCGTCGCGGCGATGCTGCCTCTGCTGCTCGGAGTCGCGACCGTCCTCGCCAGCCGCGGCGTCCTGGTGGTGCTCGCCACCTTCATGCGGATCGATGCGCTATCCCTGGTCGTCTGCACGATGATGGGTCTGGCGCTCGGGGTGGACTACTCGCTGCTGATCGTGTCCCGCTTCCGCGAGGAGCTCGCCCGTGATTCCAATCCCGCGCGGGCGGCGTTGCGCACCCGTCGCAGCGCCGGTCGAACCACCATCTTCGCCGGCGCGACCCTCTTCCTGTCGATTTTCGCCTCGGCCTTCGTCGCCCCTGGAGCGCTGCTCGTCTCGCTTGCGGCCAGCCTGGTCGTCGTTGCCGCGATCAGCATCGTCATCGCCTGGTGGGTGCTCCCGGCTCTGCTCGCCCTGCTCGGCGAGCGGGTCAACGCCCTGCCGGTCGGCAGCGCCGGCTCCCGCCGGGGCCCCCGCGCCGCCGCCCTCGCCGAGGTGGCCCTGCGCCGGCCCGTCCGTGCCGCAGCCCTGATCCTGGTTCCGCTGCTCCTGTTGGCGTTGCCCGCCCTGGCCTTCAACACCGCCGCCCCGGGGGTGGACGAGCTCTCCGCGTCAAGCCCTGCCCGGAAGGACGCGGAAACGATCAGCAGGGTAGCCGGACCCGGGTGGGCGGCACCCTTCGTGCTTGTCGCCATCTCTCCGCGCGGTCCCATCACCACCCGGCGCCACTTTGTCTCGCTCGCCCGCTGGCAGGGACGGGTGGCGCGGCAGCCGGGGGTGGACACGGTGATCGGCCCGGCCCCGATAGCCCGCGCGAGCCGCTCCCTGCGGGGACTGCAGCGGCGACTCGCTCCCGACAGCGCAACCGGTGGAGCGCAGCTTGGCGGCCTCGGATCGAGGCTCGTGCGGGCCTCCGCCGGCGTCGCCCGCATGCGAGCGGGCCTGGCCGAAGCGTCGGCCGGGAGCGGCCTGCTCGACACAGGGTCCGACCGGGCGCGTGCCGGAGCAGCCCGGCTCGCGAGCACGCTTCGGCAATCCGCGGCGCGGGGGCGGTTCGCCGCCGAGAGCCTTCGCCGGCTTCGCCGCGGCGCCGGCCGTCTCGACGCCGGTCAGCGCGAAGCCCAGGCCACCGGGCTCACGCTCGGCGTAGGACTGGACTCGGTTCTTGCCGACGTCGGCGGGGGAGGGCTGGCCCGGGCGCGGCGCCTCGCCGCCGATCTCGACGCAGCCGCACAGGCGGAGCCGGCGCTGCGAGCCCAGGCGGAACGGGCGGACGTCCTGGTGCGGCTGCTCGCCTCGGCGCGAGAAGAACTGCAGCGCCTGGACCAGACCGCCACCGTCCTCAACGGCGGCCTTGCCCGTCTTTCGTCCGGCAGCGGGCGGCTGCGGACCGGGGTGGCCCGCCTATCCCTCGCCGCCGGCCGAGGGGAAACGGGGCTGCGACGCCTGGGTGCCGGGGCGGAACGCCTCAGCAGCGGTCTCGGGGGGCTTCGGGAGGGCACTGCTTCCTTGCAGACCGGCCTCGCCGACGCGTTCCATCGGGCCTACCCCCTGCAGGTCGGGCTTCGCCGCGCCGGCCGCCGCGTCTCCGGCTCGGCGCATTCGCTCGCGCGCGATCAGGACGCTCTCAGGCGCAACTCCCCCGGGGTCTTCAAGTCCGGCTACTTCGTGCTGTCCGCCCTCGACGGAGCCCGGCCAGTGAACCGCTCGCTTGCGGGGGAGGCCATCGACCTCGCCCGTGGAGGCCGGGCGATGCGGATGCTCGTGGTGCCTGCCGCCGGCCTCAACAGCGCCGGATCCCGGGAGGTACAGAAGCTGCTGGTGGCCGAAGCCGAAAGCCTTGCCCGAGAGGCGGATCTGCAGACCGGCGTGGCAGGGGGGGCCGCGGTGCTCAACGACTACGGGTCCGCGACGAAGGCTCGCCTGCCGCTGGTGATCGGCTCGGTGGTACTGGTCACCCTCCTGCTGCTCATCGTCATCCTCCGTGCGCCGATCCTGGCGGCGCTGGTCGTCTGTCTCAACCTGATCTCCGTTGGTGCCGCCCTCGGCATCGTCTCTCTCCTCTGCTGGGTGCCGGCCGGGTACCCCCTCGGCGGCCACCCCTACGTGGACACGGTGGGGGCCGCGGCGATCTTCGGCGTCACCTTCGGGCTCTCGATCGATTACGCCGTCTTCCTGATCGCCCGCATGCGCGAGCGACACGCGCAGGGGGCAGACAACGCGACTGCGATCTCCTTTGGGCTCGAGCGAACCGCGGGCTTGATCACCGGCGCGGCGGCGATCATGGCCGTCGTCTTCGTCGCCTTCGCCGCCGCGCCGGTCGCGACGGTGAGCCAGATGGGGGTCGGCCTCACCGCAGCGATCCTCTTGGACGCGACGGTGGTGCGGATCGTCCTTCTGCCCGCGCTGATGCTGCTTGTGGGTGAGCGGGTCTGGCAGGTGCCCAATTGGCTGAACCGCGTTTTGCCGCAGCTGAACCTCGAGGGCGAGGCCCTGAAGGGGAACGAGGCGACCGCGTGATCGGACACAGAGAGAGGAGAAGGAAATGAGGAAGCTCGTCTTGTCGGCTGCCCTGGCGGTGTCTGCTGGAGCGCTGGTCATGGGGGCGATCGCCTTGGCCGAAGGAGGCCCGACCCGGAGCGAATACGCAAGCCGGCTGGAGAAGATCTGCAAGCCTCGCGCTGAAGCCACCGCCCGCACCATGGATGGGGTTCGCGGCGACGTCAAGGGTCATCGCCTCGAGGCCGCCGCGGCCAAGTTTGAAAGGGCAGGCCGGATTTTCCGCTCAACCGTCGCGGCGATCACCGTCGTGCCCCGCCCGAGCGAGGACAGGACCACGCTGGCCAAATGGTTCCGCTACCTGAAGAGGCAGGAGGGGTACCTGACGGAAATTGCCAAGGCGTTGCGAGGCGGCGAGGCGATCAAGGCCCAGCACCTGACGGCCGCCTTCATCCGCAGCGGCAACCGGGCGAACGATGTCTCGCTCGATTTCGATTTCGACTACTGCAGGTTCAAGTTCTCGAGGTTCAGCTGATGCGGCCGGGCCTGGTGCTTCTGGGATGGACCGCGGCGCTGGCGCTGACCGCGGCCGGGGCGATCCCGGTCGATCTCGCGCAGGCCGAGCGGGTGCGCGGCGGCAACCTCGTCATGTCGCTCAGCGGCGGGATCGCGCCGCTGCGGCTGCCCCGCCACCGAGCGGCGCCGGCGGCGGCGGCGCTGGCCAGCAGGGTTACCACCAACGACCGGACGCCGGTGCCGAAGCTGCGCCGGATCGAAGTCGCGTTCGGCGCCGGCGCGTCGATCTCGTCGGCCGGGTTGCCGATCTGCCCACGTGCGCGGTTGCTGAACGCGACCCGGACCGAGGCCCTCCGGCGTTGCGGCGGAGCGTTGGTGGGGCTCGGCCGGCTCCCGCTCGAGGTTCGTTTCCCCGGCCAGCCACCGCTTCGTCGTGCCCCACGGATGCTGGTCTTCAACGGTCGCGGCCCAGGCGGGGGAACGGTCCTGTGGATACACACCTTCGTGGCTCGGCCACCGGTCTCCTTCGTGCTCGCGTTCCATGTCCACCGGAGCGTCCGCTCGTTCGCGACCGTGCTGGCGGCCTCAGTGCCGGCTTCGATCGCTTCCTGGATCCGTATCAGGGGATTCGACGTGACGTTGCACCGCCGGTACCGCTGGCACGGCCGGGCTCGCAGCTATCTCAGTGCCTCCTGCCCCGTGCCGCTGCCGTTCACCGCGGGTTTCTTCTCCTTTGCCAGGACGACCTACCGCTTTGCCGGCGACCGGCGGTTGACCAACGCGATCGTCCGCAGCTGCCGGGTGAAGCCATGAGAGCCGCGATCCCCCGCCTGCGGGAAAAAACCGCCTTCGCCGCCACCGCGCGCAGCTACTGGCTGGAGATATTCCCGCAGGTGCGCCGCGAGCGAGAGCGCTGGCAGAGAAGGGCGCTGGCGATACCCGACCCGGTCCTGCGTGCAGACGCGCTGCTCACAATCGAGGAGAAGTGGGGCCACTCGGAAGGCGCTGCTGCCTTCGCAGTGTTGGCGCCCCGCGCCACCCGCGCCACCTTCGTCCGGATGGTGGTCGCCTACCAGTTGATGATCGACTACCTCGACACGATCTCCGAGCGCCCGGTTTCCGACCCTTGGGCAAACACCCTTCAGCTTCATGGCGCGGCGCAGAACGGGGTGGCACTATCGCTGACGAGGGAACCGGATTACTACATGTTCCATTCGCATCGCGGCGACGGTGGCTTTCTCTCCGCCCTGGTGAGCACCTGCCGGGAGATGTTCATGACTCTCCCCTCCTGTGCCGCAGTAGCCCCGCGCGCAGAACACCTCACTTCGCTATATGCGATGTCTCAGGGACACTGCCACGCCGAGCAGGCAGGGCACGCACCCTCCGGCCCGACGGATCTCATCGACGCCGCGGCAGCTCAGCACCCCGAGCTCAGCTGGGGGGAGGTCCTGGCTGCCTGCAACACCTCGATTCCTGTCTTTGCGCTGATGACCCAGGCCGCGTGGGAGGATCGCTCCGAGGTGGAGATCGCGCTCTGTCACTCCGCCTACTTCCCCTGGACCGCGTCTCTCCACATCCTTCTCCACTCGCTGGTGGACGAGATCTTCGACCTTGAAACCGGCAAGTTCAACCAGCTCGGTCATTACCGGTCCAAGCCACAGGCTGCCGAAGCCCTGGCCTCGATCGCCTCTCAGGCAAGAGAACGGCTCGCCCGGCTTCCGCAGGCCGACACCCACCTCGTCCTCTTCGGTGGGATGGCCGGCTACTACCTCGCAGCGCCATCGGCCTGGCAGGAGGAGAACCGCCTGATCGCCGCGCCGGTGCGGGATGCGATCGGCCCCCCTGCCCGCTGGTCGATGTTCATCCATCGCCTGCGCCGAGGGTTCGCCACGACCTGAACCAGCTCGCCCACGGGCAGATCGGCGGGATCCAGGCTCGTCCGGCCAGCTAGGGACTTTGCAGGCGCTACCGTTTGTCCGGTGCCCCAGGTAGACTACGAACATATGTTCGATCACGATACGCTGGTCAGCACCAGGGAGAGAGCAGCTGTCCTTGCTCTGATGGCACGTCGCACGGTGCACTGGAGTCGACTTGCCGGTTCGATCGAGGAGTTCGGGAGCGCTCTGGGGCTCCTGGAGAAGCTGGAGGAAGCAAAGGACCCTCGCGCCCCCAGCCCTCTTCGTGCGCGGCGCTCTTGCCCCAGCCACTGAGCTCGCTCTGACCGTTTAGCGGATCGGCGATGGCCGTATCGGTCGAAGAGGCCAGCGCTGCTTATCAACGAGCGATGCGCCCGATTGCTCCGCCGGGGCCCGGCATCTGTCGGGTCTGCCGGGGGTTCGCCAACCCGGGCTTCGACATTTGCTACCCCTGTGACCGTTAGCCAGACAATCTCGAAGTGGTGGTTCCGATCACCTATAGCGAGCATTTCAAGCCAAATTCCCGGCCCACGTCGGCACCGGGGGCCAACGGCTTGGTAGTGAAGGAAGCCCACCCCCCTGCAATTAGTCCGAGCCGTTGTTTCCCAAGGTCGGATCCAAAGCTTCGGGAAGAACGAAGGCAAGCATTGACACAGCCAAGCCCACGAAGAAGGGCCAAGCGAGTTGGGTACGCCACGAGACCACCGCTCCAATGGCGACGCCGGGAAGCGCCAAGAGGGGAGCGAACATCAAAGCTGGGGGGTCTGTGTGGTAGCCGGCGGCCGTCTCAATTGCTGTAAGAGCCATGAAGATTGCGAGTGAAAAACCCATGACGCCAACTGAACTCAGGGTGAGGGCGAGACCTGAACGTGAGTAGCGCTTACTTGCGTTTGCGGTCTTATGACCACCATTCGGTGGAGTGAACATATATCTGCCGCCTCGGGATCTACTGTTCTTCGTAGCGGTAGAAGTTCATCGTCGCGGTAAAGGTCGGCCCCGCGAGCGCTACGTTCGACGCCCCCGGGAAGGACGCGGTGAGGGTTCCGGTCCAGCTGCCTCGCTCCGTTCGGTTCTCGCGTTCCAGGGTGGCGGTTCCGATGAACGGAGGGGGTGGGGCAGCGGTCGCCAAGGTGAGGGCGGTGTTGAAGGTGAAGGTGGACGGATCGTCGCTGGTGCCCGTAATCGACCGATAGATGGAGATGCGACCGCGCTTTTCGTCCACGCTGGCCTTGAAGTAGCGCCGGTCGGGATCGGTCGCGCCGATCGGCGCCAGATCGGACCCCGCGCCTTCGGAGCATTCGAATCTCACCAGGGAGGTTTTGGAAAGGTGCCTGGCGAACAGACCGACCTCGGTCGGAACCAGGCGCGCCTGGGGTGCCGGCTGAGACCGGAAGGGGCGATCGAAGGTGTCGCAGTCGCCGCGCGAGACGATTACTTCCCCCTTTGCCCGGCTAGCTACCGCCTCGGTGAATTCTTCCTCTCCGTGAAAGTCGATCCCGCCGACAAACACACCACGAGAGCGCGCTCGGTAGCAGCCCTCCGGAAGGTTGGGGAGGCGCTTGCGAGGGCCGAGCGGCTTGAACCGAACCGATATCGCCCCAAGGGAGCCAAGGTTCGCCTGAACGCCATTGGTCGCGGGAACGGTGACAAGAGTCAGGTAGCTGACCTCTGCGCCAGGGCGGCGGGCCACGATCTCGAAGATTCGATCATTGCGAACCACGGTGATCTCGAAGCCGTTCGTCCCGTGGACCTTGAACCCGGCAATGGTGTTTGGTATTTCGGCGCCTGATGCCGGCACGGCGAACAATGACGAGGTAAGAAAGCTCAACACAATCGCGGCCCAAAAGAGGCTGGTGCGTAGTGCCAGGATCTGCAGGGGTTTATTCGAGAGCATTTGCCGGAAAGTTCGCGACCAGAAGACTTAAGGGGGACCCCGGTGGGCCAGGCATGGAGGCTATCGCCATTCTGATGGGGAGAAATGGCGGGTAGATCCGACTCTCGTGTTATTGACTCGTCCTGCCAACGTCGCAAGACGTCCTTAGACGTCTCGCCGCGAACACCGAGGTTGTAGGGGACGATTGGGATGCCCGCTGCGTGGGACGCGGCGGCGACACGCCCGACCCAACCCAGGCCGGAGGGGTCGCCGACGCCCACGGTGTGAGAGTCGCCGAAGAAGAGCACGTGGACTTGTGGCGTTTCCCGAAGTGGCAAATCTTTCCGATCAGCTCGCGCTCGCCACAACGTCCGAGACCGCCGCCCTACGCGCCCTCTCTTAGCTTTCGGGCCTACGGCATCCGATCGCGTCGCTGGCGATCCGGACCGAGACATCCCCGTCCGGGGACCGCTCTGCGGCGATGAACTCGGTGCAGACCTCATCCGTCGTTTTCTCGATGTCGAGTTCGGCGGCGACCAAGGTTGGCGAGGAGCGCATTACGTCGTGAATGTCCTGTGGCGAGCGGCCGCGTTCGATCGCGTATTCGGCGAGAGCCTGCATCGCTTCGGCGTCGGAGATTGGGCGCAGCTTGTGGCAGGAGATCTTGTCGGAGACGCGCCTGACCTTGATCTCGCTCGGTGAGGTCCGCTCGGCCAACAGGGGTATGTCGCAGGCTTCCCCCTTGACCTGATCGACCGTTTCGAGGTGTGCGGTGAAGGCGACTCTCGAGATCCGACGCAGGTCGTGTGGGATCTCTTCCTTGCGGATGATGATTCCTCCCCCAAAGCCGTGTTCCCTCGCGTATTGGTGCAGCGCCTCCTGGGCGTCGGCGCGGGAGAGGTAGAGGGTCGGGCGCGTATGGCAGCGCGGCTTCGGCGCCTTGGCAAGTGCATCGGAGTCCCGGCCGTGGACCGTTACCCGCAGTTTGCAGGTGGTGGCTGTGCTCGCAGTACTTCCCCCCGCGGTGAAGTTGCAGATCACCTTTTCTCGTGACCGCCGCTGACAGCCACCGAATCGCACGGTGTCGACCGCGGTGCTACGGGCGTTGTAGGCGGCGGCCTTCGCCTCTGCTGCGGCGCGGGCCACCGACTTTGTCAGATTCGGTCGTGCGGGAGGGGGAGCCGGATCTGAGGTACCCCCGCCGCCGGATAACTGGCCCTTGCAGTTGCCGACTTCGCAAGCGAATTCGTCGATCAGGACGGGCTCGGCAGATGCAGCGGGGGCAACGATGCCGAGTGCGCAGACCGCTCCCAGGATGGATGCGATGAGGCTGGTCGACCGGCGACGTCTCACTCGGTTCTCCTTGTTATCCGGGGGCACTCGAGCCAGAACATCGGTTCAGTCGGTGTCGGGTATCGGTCTCACAGCGATGAGCCAACCGGCCCTCATGATTTAGTCGACCACGATTACGGTCGAACCCTTGCGACCCTCGACCTTGAGCCGGTAGTGCCCGGATGGCAAGCTGCCGAGCTGGATGCGGCCATGACGGGCGGTGCCGTGACTGATGACGTGTCCGTCGCGCACGAGACGCCAGCGGAGGCGAGCCACCGAGGCGGTTGCGGCCGGCTTGACCGTGCAAGTGACCTTTGGCTTCTTGGCTCCCCTGACCTTGCAGGTGACTTTGACGGCGGCCCCTCGCTCGCCCCGGGGACCCTGAGGTCCGGGGGGACCTTCTTTGCCGTTGGCCCCATTGGTCCCGTTGCCACCGATGGGGCCGGCTCCGCCCTGTGGCCCGGTCGGGCCAGCCGTTCCCTCTTTGAGGAAGACCGCCGTAACTTCAGTTGCGGCATCGACGTTCACCGCGCAGGTATCGGCGCTGGTTTTTTTGCAGCCGAGCCAGCCGGCCAAGATGTAACCGGGCGCGGGATTGGCAGTGAGAATGACGACGCCGGCAAATTCGCTGGCGCAGGTTTCGTCTGCCTGGCAGGAGATGCCGACGGGGTTGCTTTCCACCTCGCCCGCGCCGGTGACGTTGACGGTGAGGGCTGCAGGGATGCCGTAAACGAGGACCCTGCGGGAGTGGGGGAGAATTCCGGAGACGACGACGTAGATGCGATTGCGGGAGCTGTCGACAGCAACGCCGACGGGATAGAGGCTCGCGGCGCCTGGTTCAAGGCTAGGGAGTGCGACGCTGGCCTCCGGATCGCCGGACGAGTTCCACTGGCGCAGCGTCGAGGGGTTGTCTGCCCTTTCACCGAAGACGCCGAAAAACGAGTTGGTGGTGGGGTCGACGGCGATGTCTTCCGGCGTTTCTTCTGGATCGTCTTCCAGTGCACGCAGGAAGGTGCCATCGGCTGCGTATTCGCTGAATGGGCCTTCGCATCCCCCCGCAGCGATGGTGCCGGTAGCACGGAAGGCGAAGGCGCAGGGTACATATTCTGGATCGAAAGCCATGCTGATGGAGGCGCCGGTCTGTTCGCCGGTGGCGGCGTCGAGCTCGACGAGTTCTTCGTCAGTGCGGTCGAGGACCCAGAGCCCGCCCGAAGGATCGAAGCCGATGTCCCGGATCCTGTGGTCGATGACTTCGGGTTTTTCCCAAAGGACCGATCCAAACGGACCATAGGCGTAGGCATCGCCGCTTTTGCCGCCTATATTGAGGTTGCCGGCGCCATCGACGACGATGCTCACCGGCGCGGTGGAAAAGTCGAAGGCTCCGTTGGCGATTTGCGACTCGTAGGAGCCGTCAGGCTGGAAACGGTCGACGACGCTAAGTTCGGCGTCCGTGACGTAGATGTCGCCGGTGTTTTGGTCGACGGCGACGCTCTGCGGATTAAAGGTCGTGGCGCCGTTGCAGACGTTGCCCGCTTCGCAGGCGAATTCGTCGATCAGGACGGGCTCGGCAGCTGGGGCACTGGCCGCGAGGAGGCCGAGGAGGCAGAGCGCTCCCAGGATGGAGGTGACGTAACGGGTAGATCGACGATGTCTCACTGGTTCTCCTTATCCGGGGGCACTCGAGCCGGGACATTGGGGCATAGGTCAATGGCAGTAAGAACTAGGGCGCTTCCTTGGAAAAACCAATGTCTATCCTAGCCTGTAATGCGTCAGCTACGCCGCCGCTGACCATCGGCATCGTGCGCGATCCGTTCGAGCGCCCAAACGAAAGCATCGTCCACCGCGGTCGTCCGGCGGCCATCTGGCGCGCGCCAACCCTCGCGATCCTCGGTGATCCCTCCACGTTTCAGCACCATCCGGGAGCGAGGGCTCGAGCTGGCCGGTGCAGGTCGCGGCGGGGCTGGTCGGGTTCTCGGCGATGATGCTCCCCGATTCCCGCAGCTCGGCGGTGGCAAGCTGATGTAGACCCAGCCAATCGGCGACGGCGCGCTGCGAATGAGGCCCCGTTAGCTCGATCGTGCCGGTTGGAAAGTTGACGACGCCGACGACCGTTAGCGCCGTGGGCGGCACAAGAAGGCAGCCGCCGAAGACCGCGCGCTCAAGCAGCCGGCCGCTTGCCGATAGCGCCCGATCGGCAAAGGTCCGCAGACCACGATGCCCCAATGCTGCGCCCTCGAAGTAGACCTCGATCTCGTGCGCGCCGCACCGTGGCTGGGCGACCACCGCCGACCCGCGGGGAATCCGCGCCGTCGACCGACTGCCTGCCGGCACGTACAAGACGATTGGGCGTAGGGCGCTCGCCGCCAATTCACCGGCCCTCGTTGAGCAGATCGTGGCCCTCGGCGATCAGGTCGTCCGCGACCGCCTGCCAGTCGGCCGCGGTGGCGGTCTCGAGGATCTCGTTGATATAGCCCGGCAACGTAGCGGCGACGACCGTGCGGTGACACATGCCCCCGGCGACGTGGTCGAAGATCAGGCTGTTCACTTTGTCAGCGACCGCGTCGTCGCCGAGCGCTGACCGCAGAAATGCCCTGATCAAGGTGACGTCGATCTTGCCGCCGTACGAGGATTCCCTGACCTCGGGTCGCGGCTCGTCGGTGGTCGGCTGCGCCCGCGTCGGATCGCCATCCGGCTCTCGGACCAACAGGGCGTCGAGGCGCTCGGCTCCTTCGGCGCTGAATAGCGGTCGCCCGGTCTCGCCGTTAACCAGCTCGGCGAAGCTCCCTCCGGGTGGAAGTTGATCCCCCCGCGCCCGCAGCGCACGGAACCATTCCGCAACGGCGGTCTCGGTCGAGAGATCAATGGGCGTGATCCTCTCGTCCAGTTCATCGTGTCGGGATCGGCTACTGCGGGCATGGCCTCCTCCTTCGGGTTGCCTGACTGAAAACGATGGGCCGAGCCGGAGCACGTCAACGCGACCACCTCCCGCCGCGGTCGACCGGCACCGACCAATCTCGGGTCGGGTCGAGCCACGCCAGCGGCCACCGGGAAAACAGGTGAGGGGCGAGCGGGCTCTTGTACTCCTGATTTACGAGGCCGTCCAGCGCGCCGGGACTCAGCCGCTTGCCGCCGTCTTTGTTGGCGGCGGTCTTCGCGCTGGCAGTTTTCGATTTCGCCGAGGCGCGCCTCGATTTGCTGCCTATGCCGGTGCGGGCGGCGGCCTTGCTTTTGCTGGTCCGGCGGCTTGCTTTTCGTTGCGGTGGTGCTCATTGCGATCTCCTGATTCCGTTGGGGCCGCGCCGTTGCGGGGCCGATACGGATGTCTTAGCTCTGGCCGCCAACCAAAGCGAGCGGAATCAAGGGCAATCGCGGGCAATCGCCGCATATCTGGCCCCGATCAGGCAGTTTCTGCCTGATCGGGCGCGGATTTTGGGTCTCGGTTCAAACGGTTGCCGAAAACCAAAATTGCGACGTGCAGGGGTTCTGCTGAATGGAGCTAGGCGGATTCGAACCGCCGACCTCCTGGGTGCGATTTAGGCAGCTGGCTGCTCGCCCTGTGCTGAAATCCCGCATGGGAAGTGGGTTTGCGCAGGTCTGGAATGGGCCCCTTCGCACCCGGATATGTAGGGATATGCAGCGATTGTCGGTGTGTTCAGGCAGAAACGCGGATTTCTGCCTGATCGGGCGACTGCTGGGTTCAACCCCATCTCAAGCCATTTCCGGTCCACCTGGAAGCGGTGAGCCTCAAAGATGCTGGGTGGCCGCTCCCGGCGGCGGTCGCCACCTCGAAGCGCAGGTAGGTTGAGGCGGAGCTAGGCGGATTCGAACCACTGACCCTTCGAATCCGTGCTTGCACCCAGATCGACCAGACGCGAAAGCCTGTGGTCGGAGGCGCTTTGGGGTCTCCGCAGTGGCGCCTACCCTCGGCAACGAAGCGGGGTCACTGGTGCACACAGGCGGAGACCCACGCCTCAACGTTAGGCGGTGTTGACTGACGAGTGGCACGCAGATGGAGCCGATTCGATCCCATCTTTGTGCCGTTTCTTGCTTCATTGCCGGGCAGCGCCGGATGCCTGCATAGGATCACCCAATGTCCGTAGCCGTTTCCAATCAGAATTTTCCCTCGCTTCTCGATCCGCCAGCTCTTGGAAGCAGTGTCTTTACGCCCAATATGCGGCTGCCTGTCCACCGGTGGTTTCGCTATTCCGCTGGATTTTCGGCAGCATGGGCGGAAGCAATCGTGGCATCCGATGCGGGGGACAAGCCTCGTGTCCTTGACCCCTTCGTAGGCTCAGGGACCACGTTGATTGCGGCACAAGTGCAAGGCGCTGAGTCGATCGGCCTTGAGACCCATCCGCTCGTTCGACGAATCTGCCAGGCAAAGCTGTCTTGGGACTCTGACCCCGAGGAGCTTGAGCGGCGGGCGGCTTTCGTGCTTCGGACCGCAAGCCCTCGATCTTGGAGCGATCCCCCTGCACTCCTAGCCAAGATTTACCCTCCGGCGACGCTCGCGACGCTTGTGGGACTTCGAGACTCAATCGACGCAGCTCGGACGGGAGATGGAGTAGATGAGTTGCTCTGGCTAGCGCTACTCGCTGTCTTGCGCCCTTGCTCGCCAGCGGGCACGGCACAGTGGCAATACGTCTTACCCAACAAGTCGAAGTCAAGGGTGGCGGAGCCGATGGCTGCCTTTGAGGCTCAGGTCGGAATGATGGCTCGGGACATGAGGGCTATGCCACTACATCCGGCCGTTGCGACCCTTTCCTCCGAAGATGCCCGGACAGCGGGGAACCTCGCCGATGAGTCGATCGATTTGGTGATCACCTCTCCTCCGTACCCAAACAACTTCGACTATGCGGATGCAACCCGGGTAGAGATGACCTTTCTTGGTGAAATTGAACGCTGGGGGGACTTGCAGGAAAGCGTGCGAACCCACCTGGTTCGCTCATGCTCTCAGCACATGGGAGGCTACGATCCCGCAGAGGCATTAGAGGCACCCGAGCTGACTGCAATTCGCAGCGAGCTCTTGGATGTCTACCAACGGCTTGCAATCGAACGCGAGAGTCGTGGCGGCCGGAAGGCTTACCATGCAATGGTCGCAGCCTATTTTCATGATCTGTCCCGAACGTGGATCGCTCTAAGAAGGGTTTGTCGCCGCGGCTCGATGGTGCACTTCATGATTGGTGACTCAGCTCCCTACGGGGTGCATATTCCAGTCGAGCGGTGGTTGGGCGATTTAGCGATCGATGCCGGCTTTTCAGACTGGCGCTTTGTCAAGCTTCGGGACCGAAATACGAAGTGGCGCAACCGCAAGCACCGCGTGCCACTCCAAGAGGGCGTGCTGACGGTGCGAGGCTAGTGGCGCAAGCACCAGGGCATCGGCTTGGTCAGATCATTGGAGACACGCTGGAGCTTGCCATCAGCCCTCCATTGCAGGAGTTCGCGGACGAGCACGGCCTTTATCTAGACGCTCGCGGACCAAGACTCGCCCGCCCGGGAAAGAAGGTGGCCTGGACGGACGACCTCGGGAACACGCATGATCTCGACCACGTACTTGAGCGGGGGGGCAGCGACGAGGAGCTTGGCATCCCCGTCGCGTTTATCGAGACGGCATGGCGCAGATATACGAAGCACAGTCGTAACAAGGCGCAGGAGATCCAGGGAGCAATCTTGCCGCTACTCGCGACGTGGGCACATGCACGACCCTTCGCAGGGGTGGTCTTGGCTGGCGTATGGACTAAGGGCTCTTTAACCCAGCTTGCCTCAAATGGCTTCTCGATTCTTCATGTTCCGTATGACACGGTTATTGACGTGTTTGGTACGCGAGGCATTGATGTCTTTTACGAGGAGACGACCAGCGATAGCTATCTCAGGAGCCAGATCGATAAGTGGGAAAGGCTATCCGCTGCAGACCTGCAAGGCGTTGGACTGGCGCTTCGTGCAGCAATCCACGAGGATCTCGCAGAGTTCATGGATAGCCTGGGACGCACCGTGTTGCGTCGTATAGACAGCGTGTCTGTGCTTCCGCTTTACGGCACGACCACTGACTGCCGAACCGTTAAAGATGCAATCCGGTTCATCACCGATCAGAGCAATGAGCCGTCGGCTGGTCCCTTTGTGCGATTCGAGGTCATCGTCCGATACGACAACGATGATCGGATCACTGCCACTTTTTCTCTTCCCAATGATGCGGTGTCGTTTCTCGAATCGTTCCTGTAATTAGGACCGAAGGCAGGTCCATTGCAGCCGCGCCGGCCATCCGACCCCGGCAGGGCGCGATCTACTCAAGCGTCACGCCGACGAGCGGACTGTTGACGCTCGACTTTCCTGGTCGGACCTAACTCAGCCTCTAGCCGACCTCTGGCGGGGTTCTGCTCAGCGGTTTCCCCCTACGGTCTCTCGCTGCAAAAAAGGGACGTTCTAGGGGGCCTCATCGCTCGCCGGATGGCGCAAGGAAATCGACGGGCTGCTGACTGCCTGGCGAGAACGCGATCCGCTGGCGCGATATTTCCGGAATCAACGGCAATCGACGCGAATCGCGGCATATGGCCCCGATCAGGCAGTTTCTGCCTGATCGGGAGCGGATTTTGGGTCTCGGTTCAAACGGTTGCCGAAAACCAATATTGCGACATGCAGGGGGTTCTGCCGATGGAGCTAGGCGGATTCGAACCGCCGACCTCCTGGGTGCGATCCAGGCGCTCTGCCAGCTGAGCTATAGCCCCGGGGTTGCGAGCCGATGCGGAAGCTGGTGCTTTGACATCGGACCGGGCCCCAAGGATAGCCGCATGGTCTTGGGATCGGCGCGGCTGGTCCGGGTTCGGGGTCGCGTGGGAAGTTGCTCGCAGGTCCACGCACGGTCAGGGATAACCAATAGTCTTTTGGCAGCCTCTTCGCGGAGACGGCGAGCATGAGCATTCTCGACGACGCAATCCGAGAGCATCTGGAACTGAAGCGCGCCCACGGCGCGGATGAGGCCGAGGTCAAACGG
This sequence comes from Solirubrobacterales bacterium, assembly GCA_036376215.1. Classification (GTDB taxonomy): domain Bacteria; phylum Actinomycetota; class Thermoleophilia; order Solirubrobacterales; family 70-9; genus VAYN01. Next base: position 143,018 of record DASVAT010000005.1, on the reverse strand, counting down.
CTCGAGGACGAGGCCTTCGGACCTCCCGGAAGGCCGGAAGAGCCCGACCCCCTGGCCGAGGCGCCGACGGAGTTCATGGCCACGCCGGAGGCCGCTGAGGCGTCGGAGGAGTCCGGCGGCCGCCGGATCAACATCGCCGACCTGCAGGAGCCGCCGGAGCCCGAGGCCGCTCGGGAGGGCGAGACGATCGTCCCCGCCGAGGACCCGATCCAGGCCGCCACGCCGGCCGAGGAGGAGCCGGCGGCCGAGCACGAGATCGTCGCCGACCCACCCGACGCCGGCCACTCCACCGAGGAGCGGCACGCGATCGCCGACCAGCCGACCGAGTTCTTCGACGTCCAGGCGGAGATGGGGACCGAGGACGCGCTGCCCACCGAGGCGGCCAGTCCCTCCGACGAGGAGATCGCCGAGCTCGAGGTCGCCGAGCCGAAGCTGGCGCCGGTCGAACCGCCGACCGAGATCCACGCCTCCCGCCCCGAGCCTCCCGCCGCGGACCTCCCCGAGGAGGAAGAGGACGACGAGTTCTGGAGCGAGCAGCGCCTCTCCGACGAGCTCGACCAGGCGCTCGAGGCGCCGTTCGACGACGAGGAAGACGAGCTGCTGGCGGAGGCGCCGCCCGCCGAGGAGCTGGCCTCCGAGGAGTACGAGCAGCCCGCGGCGAGCGCCGCGCCCGAGGCGCCGCCCGCCGACCCCGAGCAGCAGGTCGACTACGACCCAGACACCGGTCACGAGGACGTGCTCGAGGACACCCCCGACTTCCTCGAGGACGCCCCGGAGGACGACGAGCTCTGGTTCGAGCAGAAGCCCCCGAAGGACTTCGACTTCGACGACTAGCGGTTAGTGGAGCCAGCCGGATTCGAACCGGCGGCCTCCTCCGTGCAAGGGAGGCGCTCTGCCAACTGAGCTATGGCCCCGTCCTGCGGATTGTAGGCGTCTCAGCCGCCTCCGGCCGACCTAAGAGGAGCCCGTGATCGGGAGGGGGCCGCAAATGGTCGGTCTGGTGAACCTTATAGTCAACATTTCTTGACTTAAAGGTTCCAACGCGGTACGACCGGGGTTCACCAAGCCCGGGTCTCTGGGCCCGGGGCGCACAAGGGAGGATCAAATGAAGTTCTCGAAGATGCTCGGCCTCGCCGCCTTGGCGGTCGCGGCTTTCACCGCGTTAGCCGCAGTCGGCACCGCCTCTGCCACGACAGTAGAGGTCGGGGGCGTGGGTCAGAACAAATCGGTCGCGTTCACGATCAGCCTCAAATCCGGCACGTCGACGGTTTTCAAAGACACAACGGGCAACGTCGCCGACACATGCACCGGTTCGGAAACAAACGGAAGCACCGTCGCGCCCTTCACCAATGTCAACGGGGTGAACGCAACCGTTATCGAATACTTCTTCAACGGTTGCACCAGCGGGAAAACCCAAGTCCTCAAAGGCGGAACCCTGTCGTTTGAATGGACCAAAAACACAGAAGGATTGCTGAGGTCCTCGGAAGCCGAAATAACAGTGTATGACAACATGTTCGGGGCCACCGCCGTATGCAAAACCGGTACCACGATCATCGGCACCGTCACAGGAGTGGCAACCGGCCAGGCGACCCTCCACGTCAACACCGTACTTGCCTGCGGTTTCCTCGGTACCGCGAAATGGGAAGGGACCTACTCCTTCACAAGCCCGAACGGATTCGGTTTGAAACAGTAACTCGACTCTGAGGAGTCACCAGGCGAACGGAGCCGCTCCATCGGCGGCGGCTCCGTTCTTTCACCTCGCGCTGGTCAGCTGCTGACCAGCAGCTGCTCGGCCCGCTTGCCCTCGGGCAGGTTCTGGTCCGCGTGGTAGCTGGAGCGGACCAGGGGGCCGGCGGCGACCGACTCGAAGCCGAGGTCGTAGGCGGCCTTCTCGAGCGCCGCGAACTCGTCGGGGTGCCAGTAGCGGACGACCGGCAGGTGGTTCTCGGTCGGGCGCAGGTACTGGCCGACGGTGAGGACCTGGACCTCGTGTTCGCGCAGAAGGCCGAAGGTCTCGACCATCTCCTCGAAGGTCTCGCCGAGCCCGACCATCAGCCCGGACTTGGTCACCACGTCGGCGCCGCCCATCTCCTTCGCCATCCGCAGCACCCGCGCCGAGCGCAGGAACTCGGAGCCGCGCCGCGCCAGCGGGTATAGCCGCGGCACCGTCTCGACGTTGTGGTTGAAGACGTCGGGCCGCTCGTGGACGACCTTCGCCAGTGGCATCTCCTGGCCGCGGAAGTCGGGGGTCAGGATCTCGACCTTGCAGCCCGGCGCCAGCATCCGGATCGAGCGGACCACGCCGACGAAGGCGCTCGCCCCGTAGTCCGGCAGGTCGTCGCGATCGACCGAGGTGACGACCGCGTGGCGCAGCCCCATCGCCTTCACCTGGTTGGCGACGCGGAGCGGCTCCAGCGGGTCGTTCCAGGTCGGCTTGCCCGTCTGCACGTTGCAGAAGCCGCAGCGGCGGGTGCAGACGTCGCCGAGGATCATGAAGGTCGCCGTGCCCCGCTCCCAGCACTCGCCGACGTTGGGGCAGTTGGCCTCCTCGCAGACGGTGTGGAGGTTGTCGGAGCCGATCTTCTCCTTCAGCCGCCGGTAGTTGGGCCCGCCCGGCGCCGGCACCTTCAGCCACGGCGGCTTGCGGGCGCGGCGGAAGGGGACGGTCCCCTCGGCCTCGGCGGCGGTCCCGCCCGGCTTGGCCCGGGAGCGGGTGACGTGGATGCGTTCGGCGCTGGACACCGACGCCTACGTTAGCTGAGCGGCTTCACCCGCCAGCCGAACCGGGCCGGCGTCTGGTCGACGTTGCCGAAGCGGTCGATCGCCCGCACCTTGAAGACGTGCTTGCCCGGCTTGACGTTGCGTTTGAAGGGGTTCGCGCAGCCGCGCCACTTCTTCCCGTCGAGCCTGCACTGGAAGTGCGACTGCGGCTCGCTCGAGGCGAAGCGGAACTTCGCCTGGTGCTTGTAGGTGCTGCGCGGCGGGCCGCTGACGATGCGGGTGTTGGGCGGGGTGACGTCGCCCGGTACCGCCGAGACGATCACCGGCCCGCCGGGTGGCGTGGCCGGCGCCTGCAGCTCGAAGGCGCCGATGTCGGAACCGTCGCCGCCTTCGGTGTTGGAGACCGAGGCGAAGTCGCTGGGGCGGGGGAGGCCGCGCTGGTCGACGTCGGATCCGAAGGAGTTGCCGCGGTCGAGCGCGGCGCTGTCGGCTCGCAGCGCGTGGGTCGGCGTCGGCCCCCCGTTGTCCGCCAGCGGTTCGAGACCGGCGACGACGCCAACCAGATCGGTCGCTTTTCCGATCTCGCAGCTGCCGTCTTCGTCCAGGTTGTAGCCGCCGGAGGTGATCTCTTCGCTCCCCGGCGCCAGGCCGCCGCTGCAGTTGTCCGCCCCCCCGAGCGGCTCGGCGAGCAGCGTGCCGCTAACCGTGGTGCTGAGGAGGGAATGGAGGTTGGCTCCCAGGGCGAGTCCGGCAGAGGTCGCCGAGTTGCGGGCGAGCGTGGAGGAGGTGAGCGTTGCATCGTAGGTCTGGAGCCCCCCGCCCTGGGCCCGGAGCTGAGTGGCCCCACCCGACGCGACGACCGCGTTGCCGCTGACCGTGCTGCGGTCGATGGACGCTTCGGCCCCCGCCAGGAGCCCCCCGCCCTGGGCCGTCGCCGCCGAACCGTCGCCGTCGGCTTCGGCGACGTTGCCGCTGATCGTGCTCGCCTCCATCGTCAGCGGCGCGGTCACCACGACGCCTCCCCCCAGGGCTTTGGTCAGCCCCCCTGCGTTGCCGGTGGCCCGGGCGACGTTTTCGGTCACCACCGATTCCCGCAACGTCAACGGCCCTTCGCTGTAGATGCCGCCGCCTTCGGCGCCGGATTCGTCCACCGCTTCGTTGTCCCTCACCACGACCCCGGTCAGGGTGAGGCTGGCTTCGATGTTCCTGATGCCCGCCCCGAAGGACCCGCGGCCGTTGCTGGCGGTCAGCCCGGTCAGGGAGGAGGGGCTGGCGTCGGTCGAGAAGCCGAAGACCGCGAAGTCGCTCGCCCCGGCGCGGCGGATCTCGAGCTGGTCGGCACCGGGACCGACTATCGAGACGGGGTCGAAGATGACCTGAAGCGCGCTCTGCAGCTCGATCGTCCCGCTGACTTCGATCGGGATCGAGTCCGCCCCCGTATGCGCGTTCGCTTCTTTGATCGACGCGCGCAGCGTGCCTTTGGTGTCGGTGTCGGCCGTGCTCGTCACCGGGTAGGAGAGCGCCAGCGCCGAGCTCGCCGGCAGGAGGAGAGCTGCGCTCAGGGCAGCGAGGAAGAGAAGCGGTCGGACGAGGCGCATGGTCGCGGCAGCCTACGCGGCGACGTCGGCGTCGGCAACCGGGTCGCGGTCGAAGACGCCCGCGTAGGCGGCGACCAGCGTGTCGGCGAACGCTTCGAGGTCCTGCTCGGCCCCCAGCTCGCGCGAGAGCGAGGTCATCGAGACGCCCTCGATCCCGCAGGGCACGACCCACTCGAACGGCTGCAGGTCGTTGTTGACGTTGACCGCCAGCCCGTGGGTGGTGACGCCGCGGCTGACGTGGAGCCCGATCGAGCCGATCTTGCGGGTGCCGACCCAGACGCCGGTCAGGCCCTCGATCACGTTCGCGCGAACGCCGGCTTCGGCGAGCGCGGCGATCATCGTCCGCTCCAGCCCGCGCACGTACTCGTGGACGTCGCCGCCGTAGCCGCCCAGGTCGACGATCGGGTAGGCGACCAGCTGGCCGGGGCCGTGGTAGGTGACGAGGCCGCCGCGGTCGGTGTCGCGAACTTCGATCCCCTGCGCTTCGTACCAGGCGGCTCCCATCGGCAGTTCCTCCGGCTGGGAGCGGCGGCCGCGCGTGTAGACGGGGGGGTGCTCGAGCAGCATCAGGACGTCGCCGATCTCCCCCCGCTGGCGCCGCTCCGCCAGCCGCCGCTGCAGCTCGCGCGCCTCCTCGTAGGCGACGAGCCCGCGGCGTGTGACGAGGATCTCACGGCTCATTCACGAATCGTTGCAGGAGGCGGCCCTATCCTTAGAGCCGCCGACCATGGTCCAGTCCAAGCCACTTCGACCCGATTGGCTTCCGGCGGTTGCGCTCTCCTCGGCGCTGGCGCTGTTGATGCTGCTCTGGAGCCCGCCCGTCGGGGACCTCGCCGCGCAGGTTTTCCGCACCGAGCTCTTCCAGCGCGCCGGCCTCGCGATCTGGAACGGCAGCTGGTACGGCGGCCACTACACCCTCACCTACAGCGTCCTCTTCCCGCCGCTGGCCGCGCTGCTGGGGCCGAAGGTCGTCGGCATGCTCGCCGTCGTCTCCTCCTCCTACCTCTTCGACCGCCTCGTCCGCGACCGCTGGGGGGAGGAGGCCCGCTGGGCGACGCTCTGGTTCGCGGCCGGCGTCGTCACCCTGCTCGCCGACGGTCAGCTGACCTTCGCCCTCGGCGTCGCCTTCGCCCTGGCGGCGCTGCGCTGCCTGCAGCTCGGCAAGGCGCCGCTGGCGCTCCTCGCCGCCGCGGCCTGCCCGCTGGCGAGCCCGGTCGCCGGCGCCTTCCTCGCCGGTGTGGTTCTCGCCGGGGCGGTCGAACCGGGCCGCCGCCTCAGCCGCGTGGCGCTCGCCGCCGGGGCGATCTCGCTCGGGCTGGTGCTGGCGCCGAACCTCGCCTTCCCCGAGGCCGGCCACTTCCCCTTCGTCTTCTCCTCCTACATCGCGATCCCGCTCTGGTGCGCCGGCGCTCTGATCCTCACCCAGGGGGTGCGGGAGGAAGAGCGGCAGCTGCGTCGGGTCCTGATCGCCTACCTCCTCGCCTCGACCCTGATCTGGCTGGCGCCGAACGCGATGGGCGGCAACGCGGTGCGGCTCGGGGCGCTCTTCGGCGGCCCGGTCCTGGCGGCGGTGCTGCTCTCGCGCCGTCCGCGGCCGACCGTCCCGCGGTGGATCTTCGCGCCGCTGCTCGTCCTCGCGATCGCCGGCAGCCTCTACTGGCAGCTGACCGCGAGCGTCGCCCAGATCGCCCGCTCGGTCGGCGATCCCTCGACCGCGTCCGCCTACTTCCACCCGGCCACCAGCTGGCTGCGCTCGCACGGGGCGGACGGGACGCGGATCGAGGTGCCGCCGACGGCGAACCACTGGGAGGCCGCCTACATGGCGCCGAAGTTCGAGCTCGCCCGCGGCTGGCTGCGCCAGCTCGACACCACCCGCGACGACATCTTCTACGAGGACAAGGCCCTCACCGCCGCCAGCTACGGCGAGTGGCTGCGCTCCAACGCGATCTCCTACGTCGCGCTGCCCGACGCGCCGCTCGACTACTCCTCCCAGGCCGAGCGCCGGCTGGTCCTCAGCGACCCCTCCTACCTGACGCTGCGCTTCACCAGCGAGCACTGGCGGATCTACGAGGTGAGGGACCCGAAGCCGCTGGTCGCCCCGCTCGGCACCGCCGCGGCCGAGACCCTCTGGTTCGGCCGCCAGGGCTTCGCCCTCGACGTCGAGCGGCCCGGCGAGTTCCTCGTCCGCGTCAGCTTCACCCCCTACTGGTCGATCGCCCACGGCGCCGGCTGCATCCTCCACCGCGGCGACTGGACCGTCGCCCGCGCCTCCCGCCCCGGCGTCTTCCGCGTCGCCGCCGACTTCAGCGTCAGCCGCGCCTGGAAGGCGGCAACGGGCGCGAAGAAGACCTGCTGAGCCGACTACCGGCTACTCGCCGCCGGTCTCGACTTCCGTCACGTTCGGAGGGTTTCTTTCAACGCGCGATTCTTTGCTGGCGTTGGCCGTGGCCTTGATCCCCAGGTAGGCGGTGATCACCGTCGAGACGATCCCGAATGCCGACGTGGTGATCGCGACGGTGGCTTCGGTGTTCCCTTCTTCCCCGACACCCACCAGCTCGACAGTGGTGATGGAGAGGGCACCAACTGCGGTGATGCCCGCCACTACCGCGACGAGGCCGGTCACGGTCCGCAGCGCCTCCTCGCTCACCGGCTTTCCGTCTTCCGGCTTGACCGCGGAAATAGCGGCTGCGATGAGGAGGGCGCCCGCGAGGCCCAGCAAAACCCAACCGAGCGCTTTCAGGTCCAAGGCTCCGACGGAGGTGTCGCCGTCGAGTGCGAAAGCCAGTATCGCGCCGACCACTCCCACCACCGCCGCGCCTATCAGTAGCCGTTTCGTAGTGCTGCTCATGGCCGCAGACTCCCAAAGGCGTCTCGACTACACAGAAGTTCTCAAATAGAAAACCAGATTTTTTGAAGAGTCAGTACTAAAAAGCTGGAAATGCCGAGTTCAGTTCGCGCCCACGAGCATCGCCAGAGCGGCTTTGACCACGTGCTCCTCGTGCGGGATCGCCGCCTGCTCGAGGCGTTTGGAGTAGGGCATGTGGACGTCGGCGCCGGTGACTCGCTGGACCGGGGCGTCGAGGTAGTCGAAGGCCTGCTCGGTGATCAGGGTCGAGAGGTTGGCGCCGACGCCGCCGTGGGGCCAGCCCTCCTCGACGATCACCGCGCGGTTGGTCTTGCGGACCGAGGCGAGGATCGTGTCGAGGTCGAGCGGGCGCAGCGTCCGGGGGTCGATCACCTCGGCCTCGACGCCGTGCTCGTGCGCCAGCTGGGTCGCCGCGCCCTCGGCCACCTGGGCCATCTTCAGCACGCCGACGATCGTCACGTCGCTGCCCTCACGCCGCACCGCCGCTTCGCCGAAGCGCAGCGGCTCGGCCCCGTTCTCGCCCTCGTCGGGGACCTCGCCGCGCACGCCGTAGAGGCTCTCGTGCTCGATGAAGACGACCGGGTTGTCGTCGCGAATCGCCGCCTTCAGCAGCGCCTTGCCGTCGGCCGGCGTCGAGGGGCAGGCGACGAGCAGTCCCGGCACCTGCAGGAAGAGCGCCTCGAAGCTGTGGGAGTGGGTCGGCCCGAGCTGGTGGCCGCCGCCGCCCGGCATCCGGATCACCATCGGCACCTTCGCCTGGCCATTAAACATGTAGGGGATCGCGGCGGCGTGGTTGACGATCTGGTCCAGCGCCAGGAGGCTGAAGTTGACCGTCATCAGCTCGACGATCGGCCGCAGGCCGTTCATCGCCGCGCCGACGCCGGTGCCGACGATCGTGTTCTCGGAGATCGGCGTATCGCGGACCCGGCGCTCGCCGAACTCCTCCAGCAGGCCCTCGGTCACCTTGAAGGCGCCCTGGAAGACGCCGACGTCCTCGCCCATCACGAAGACGGCCTCGTCGGCGCGCATCTCCTCGGCCATCGCGTCGCGCAGCGCCTCCCTCATTCGCAGGGTGGCCATCAGTCGTCGTCCTCCGGTTCGTCGCCGACCTCGCGCTCGGCCGAGACCCGCGGCTCGACACCCTCCTGCGCGTCGCCGTGCGTCGCCGGGTTCGGCCGCGGACCTTCCGCCTGCCCCGCGTAGGCGGCGCCGGCCTCGGCCAGCTCGCGCGCGGCGTCGGGCATCTGCCCCTCGTCCTCGCCGCGGTGCGGCTCGGGGCTGCGCTCGTCGACCGAGTACCAGCCGCCGGGCTCGGTCTGCGCGTAGAGGTTTTCGTACATCGTGTCGAGCGGCGGCTCGGGCGATGCTTCGGCGAACTCGACCGCGGCTTTGACCACCTCGTCCGCCTTGTCGCGGACCTGCTGGACCTCGCGCTCGCCCAGCACCCCGGCCTCGACGCAGCGCCGGGCGAAGCTCTCGATCGGGTCTTTCTCCTGCCACTCCTCGACCTCTTTGCGCTCGCGGTAGACCTCGGGGTCGGCGGCGGAGTGGCCTTTGTAGCGGTAGGTGAAGGCCTCGAGCAGGGTCGGCCGCTGCTCCTCGCGCGCCAGCCGGATCCCCTCGGCGACCCCCTCGCGGACCTCGGCCACGTCCATCCCGTCGATCCGCCGGCCGGGGATCCCGTAGCCCTCGGCCTTCTTCGAGAGGTCGGTCTGGGCCGAGTGGCGCTCGACCGAGGTCCCCATCCCGTAGAGGTTGTTCTCGACCATGAAGAGGACCGGCAGCTTCCAGAGCGCCGCCAGGTTCATCGTCTCCCCGAAGTTGCCGGTGTTGGAGGCGCCGTCGCCGAACATGCAGACGGTGACCGCGTCTTCGCCCTTGTACTGGGAGGCGAGACTGAGGCCGGCGGCGATCGGCAGGTTGCCGCCGACGATCCCGTAGCCGCCCATGAACCGCTTCTCGGCGTCGAAGATGTGCATCGAGCCGCCGCGGCCGCCGCTGGTCCCGTCGACGCGGCCGAAGAGCTCGGCCATCACCCGTTTCGGCTCGGTGCCGCGGGCGATCGCGTGGCCGTGGGTCCGGTAGGTCCCGATCAGGAAGTCTTCGTCGCGCATCACCGAGGTGGTGCCGACGATCGTCGCCTCCTCGCCGATCCCCAGGTGCAGGAAGCCACCGGCCCGCGCCCGCTGGTACTGGCGTCCCGCCTCCTCCTCGAAGCGGCGGATCAGCGCCATCCGCGCGAGCAGCTCGTAACAGGTGGCGGCGTCGGGCAGATCGGCCATCGAGTTCACCTTAGATCACGCCCACCCCCGCCGAACTGCATCAACTTGTCTATCCAGCAGATAGACAAGTTGATGCAGTTCGGCGGGGGTGGTTGGGTTAGGCGCGAGCCGCCGCCTCGACCGCTTCCTCGAGGCGGTCGTCGCCCCAGAAGACCTCACCGTCGACCACCACGGCCGGGACTCCTTCGACGCCGAGATCGGCGGCGCGGTCGGTCGCCTCGCGCAGCGCTCCCTTGACGATGTCGGTTTCGACCGCTTTCAGCAGCGCCCGCGGGTGCAGCTCGCAGGCGGCGCCGGCGATCGCCACGTTGTCGACGTCGGTCAGGTCGCGACCGGCGGCGAACGCCTGGCGGAAGCCGGCGAGGGAGAAGGACACCGCGCGCCCGGTCTGCTTGGCGAAGGTCGCGGCGCGCATCGCCACCAGCGTGTTCCCCGGCCACGGCTTCGGCCAGGCGATCGGCGGCAGCCCGTAGGCGGCGGCGCGGCGCTCGATCTCCGCCATCCCCTCGGCCCGCGCCGGCGTTTCCGACCAGGAGCCGCGGTCGAAGCGCCCGAACAGGCCGCCGAGAAGGATCGGCTGCCACTCCGGCTGCTCCAGCCCGGCCTCGGCGAAGAGCCCGCTGATCCGCTCCGCCGAGAGGTACGCGTAGGGCGAGCCCAGGTCGTAGTAGAAGGTGGCTCGGGTGCTCACGCGGCTAAGCGTGGATGGCCCACCCGTCGACGGCGCGGGCGGCGTCGAGGACCGCCTCGGAAGCCGTCGGGTGCGGGTGCACGATCCGCGAGAGCTCCTGGTAGCCGCCCTCCAGCGCCATCGTCGCGACCAGCTCGGCGATCATGTCGCAGGCGCGGTTGCCGACCACATGGGCGCCGAGCACCTCGCCGTACTTGGCGTCGATCACCAGCTTGACGAGGCCGTCCTTGTCGTCGTAGACGACGCCCGCGCCCTCGCCGGCGATTTTCTGCTTGCCGACCTTGACCTCGTGGCCGGCCTCCTTCGCCTGCGCCTCGGTGAGGCCGACGCTGGCGACCTGCGGCTGGCAGAAGGTGGCGCCGACCATCAGCGCCTGGTCGATCGAGTGGCTCTCGACGCCGGCCGCGGTCTCGACCGCGACGACGCCCTCCTCGGAGGCCTTGTGGGCGAGCGCCTTCTTGTTGACCAGGTCGCCGATCGCGAAGACCTTCGGGTTGGTCGTCCGCTGGAACCCGTCGACCTTGATTTTTCGCCCGCCCTCCTCGAGCTCGACCCCGGCCTGCTCCAGTCCCAGGCCCTCGGTGTCGGGGGCGCGGCCGCCGGCGATGCAGAGATAGTCGACCTCGGCGCTCTTGTCGCCGTAGGTGAACTTGACCGAGGACTCGCCCGCCTCGACGTTCTCGACCGGCGCCCCGGTCGAGATCTCGATCCCCTGCCGCTCGAAGACCCGTTTAACGACCTTCGCCATGTCCTTGTCCTCGGCGGGGAGGATCTGGTCGAGCATCTCGATCAGCAGCACCTCGGTCCCGAAGCGGGCGTAGGCGGAGGCGAGCTCGGCCCCCGAGGCGCCGGCGCCGACGACGGCGATCCGGTTCGGGCGCTCGGGCAGCGACCAGGCGCCCCAGGTTTCGACCACCCGGCCGCCGAACTCGACGCCGGGGATCGGCAGCGCCACCGAGCCGGTGGCGAGGGTGACGGCCTTGGCTTCGTATACCTCGTCGCCGACCGCGACGTTGCCCTCCGCGGTCAGCGAGCCGTCGCCGTGGATGAACTCGATCTTCCCTTTCTTCCACAGCCCTTCGACGCCGCCGGTCAGCTGCGCGGAGACGTCGGCGTGGCGCTTCTGCAGCGCCTCCCAGTCGAGCTGGACGTCGTTGCCGACGACGCCGAGCTCGGCGCTCTCCCGGGCCTCGTGGAAGATCTCGGCCGTGCGCAGGACCGTCTTCGCCGGGATGCAGGCGTAGTTGAGGCAGCGGCCGCCGGCTTTGTCGCGCTCGACGACGGCGGTCTTCTGTCCGAGTTGCGCGGCGCGGATGGCGGCGACGTACCCGCCCGGGCCCCCGCCGATGACGATCTGGTCGAAGGATTCGGCCATCCGTGCTGAGCCTATAGAAGGCGGCTTTCCGGCATGCCCCATCGGCTACTCGCGCGGCGCCCGGGTCGGCATCTGGATCCGCGCCATCGCCTTGACCATGAAGTAGAAGAAGGCGCCGGCGACGATCAGCAGGAGCAGGGTGCCGAGGATCTGGCCGACGCTGGAGGCGCCGACGGCGAGTCCGAAGAAGGCGCTGAAGAGGACGACGACGAGGATCAGCTGGAAGCCGAGGACCGCCCAGTAGCGGGCGTGCCACATCCCCCAGGCCATCATCCCCATGATCACGGTGGGGGCGACGACCTGGGCCAGTTTGGGCTGTTCGCCGTTGACCTCGACGCCGGTGGCGTAGCCGATCACGACCGAGAGGGCGATCAGGCCGGCGACGATCGCGCCGACGGTGACGACGGTCGGCCGCTCGCCGTCGGCCAGCGGCTCGAGCGCCACGCGCGCTTCCTGGTTGCGCTGCTCGGCCTTGGCGTAGCCGGCGGCCATCCGCTCGCGGCCGCGCTGCTTGCGCTTGACCTTCTGGTCAGACACCGCACACCTCAGCCACCGGGCGCCACGCCCCTCTCGCCGACGGCGAACCCCTGCCGCAGCGCGCTCGCGGCGGCTTCGGGGTCGGCGGCGTCGCGGATCGCCCGCACCGCGCACAGCCGCTCGGCGCCGGCGGCGACGACCTGCTCGGCGTTGCCGGTGTCGATGCCGCCGATCGCGAAGAAGGGATGGGGCGCGTTGGCGGCGGCGTGCTCGATCAGCTCCAGCCCGACGCCGGCCCGGCCCGCTTTCGTCGGCGTCTCCCAGATCGGCCCGACACTGATGTAGTCGACGGGCCGCCCGGCGCTGGCGGCGATCTGCTCCTCGGAGTGGGTCGAGAGGCCGACGATCGCGTCCGGTCCCAGCAGCCCCCGCGCCTCCTCGGCGCCGACGTCGTCCTGGCCGACGTGGACGCCGTCGGCGTCGCAGCTGCGGGCCAGGTCGGGGTCGTCGTTGAGGATGAACAGCGCGCTGAAGGTGTCGGCGATGCGGCGGAAGGTCTCGGCGGCGCGCTCGATCTCGCTCCGCCCCAGCTCCTTCTCGCGCAGTTGGACGATGTCGGCGCCGCCGGTCAGGGCGGCGCGCAGCAGGGCTTCCAGGTCGCCCGGCGGGCGGGCGTCGCAGACGAAGTAGAGCCGGGCCGTGCGCAGCCGCTCGCGGCGCAGCGGGCCGTCGCCCTCGGGGAGAGACAAGGTCATGCCCGGATTATGGCCGGGCGGGAGCGGCGACGAGTAGCATCAGAGCTGCACGGGAGCCCGCGAGGGCTGAGAGGGTGGCATCGAGGCCACCGACCGTATGGACCTGATCCGGGTAATGCCGGCGGAGGCAAAGGCTTTGAGCGAGAAGCGCGGTTTGGATGTCGTAGTCGTCGGCGGTGGGGTGATCGGGCTCAGCTGCGCCTGGCGCCTGGCCCAGCGCGGGGCGCGGGTGACGGTGCTCGAGCGCGGCGAGCCGGGTGAGGGAGCGACGCGGGTCGCCGCCGGGATGCTGGCGCCGGTCGGCGAGCTGACCTTCGGCGAGCCCGAGCTGCTGGAGCTGACGCTGGCGGCGGCGAAGCTGTACCCGGAGTTCGTCGCCGAGCTGGAGGCGGCGACGGGGGCCAGCGCCGGCTACGAGCGGCTCGGCGCCCTGCACGTCGCCCTCGACCGCGACGAGGCGGCGCAGCTGCGACGCGTCCACGACCTGCAGCGCTCGCTGGAGCTGGAGGCGCAGTGGCTGCCGCCGCGGCGCTGCCGCGACCTGGAGCCGGGGCTGACGCCCTCGTTCCACGGCGGCGTCTTTGCGGCCGGCGAGGCGGCGGTCGACCCGCGGGCGCTGACGCAGGTGCTCATCGCGGCGTGCGCCGCGGAGGGGGTTGAGGTGCGTCCCGGCGCCGAGGTCGTCGACGGCGTCTTCGACGGCGAGCGGCTGACGGGAGTGCGGACCGCGAAAGGTCATTACGACACCCCTACGGTGTCGAATCGACCTTTCGACGAGGAGATCGCCGCCGAGACCGTGGTCCTTGCCAGTGGCGCCTGGTCCGGCGCGATGGACTGGTTGCCAGAGCACGCCCGCCCTCCGGTGCGGCCGGTCAAGGGCCAGGTCGTCGAGCTGCGCTCGCGTGACGGCGAGCTGCCGACCCACCACATCCTCGCCTCCGAGCGCGTCTACCTGGTGCCGCGTTCCGACGGCCGCCTGGTCGTCGGTGCCACGGTCGAAGAAATGGGCTTCGACACCGCCGTCACCGCCGGCGGCGTCCACGAGCTGCTGCGCGAGGCCTATCGCCTGCTCCCCGAGGTCGCCGAGATGGAGCTCCTCGACGCCACCGCCGGCCTCCGCCCCGGCACCCCGGACAACCTCCCGATCGTCGGCTCCGACGCAATCGACGGCCTCGTCCTCGCCACGGGCCACTACCGCAACGGCATCCTCCTGGCGCCGCTGGCGGCTCAGACCGTCGCGGACCTGCTTTCGAATCGGCGTTCGTCCTTTGTTCATCGTGAGGCGAATAAAGGACGAACGCCGACGGGGGTGGCGCGATGAGGATCGAGCTGAACGGCACCCCGCAGGATCTGCCGGAGGGCGCGACGCTCGACGACGCGGTGCGCGCCTCGGGCGCGGGGGAGGGGGGACGCGGGGTCGCGGTCGCTCTCGACGGCGAGGTCGTCCCCCGCGGCGAGTGGGCGGCGACGGCGCTGCGCGAGGGACAGGCGGTCGAGGTTCTGGCAGCGATCCAGGGCGGCGCCGAGACCTGGGAGCTGGGCGGTCGCCAGTGGGGTTCGCGGCTGATCGCCGGCACCGGCGGCTTCCGCTCGCTGGAGCAGATGGAGGCGGCGCTCGCCGCCTCGGGGACCGAGATCGTCACCGTCGCCCTGCGCCGCGTCGACCCCGCCGCCGAGGGCTCGGTCCTCGACGTGATCGACCGCCTCGGCCTCTTCGTCCTCCCCAACACCGCCGGCTGCTACACCGCCCGCGACGCGGTCCGCACCGCCAAGCTCGCTCGCGAGGCCTTCGGGACCGAGTGGATCAAGCTCGAGGTGATCGGCGACGATCGTACCCTTTACCCCGACGCGGTCGAGCTCCTCGGCGCCGCCGAGGTGCTCGTCGCCGACGGCTTCACCGTCCTGCCGTACACCAACGACGACCCGATCCTCGCCCGCCGCCTCGAAGAGGCAGGCTGCGCCGCGGTGATGCCGCTCGGCTCGCCGATCGGCTCCGGCGCCGGCATCCGCAACCCGTACAACGTCGCGATCATCACCGAGCGCGCCGAGGTGCCGGTGATCCTCGACGCCGGGATCGGCACCGCCTCCGACGCCGCCCAAGCGCTCGAGCTGGGCTGCGACGCGGTCCTCGCCGCCAGCGCGATCTTCGGCGCCTCCGAGCCGGTGGCGATGGCGACCGCCCTGCGCCGCGGCGTCGAGGCCGGCCACCTCGCCGCCTGCGCCGGCCGCATCCCCCGCCGCACCCACGCCGAGGCTTCGACCGCCTACGAGGGGTTACCTGACCTCTCCTGATCCGGGCCGCCGCCGCGATGCCGATCGCGCAAGTATTGTTGGGTACGCAGTAGTTCTCGAGGTGGTGCACGGTCCCGAACAGAGGAGCTGAGTCTTGATCGCTCGGATTGGCAAGTTGCTTTCGTTCTCCAACGTCGTCGCCTGCCTGGCACTCTTCGTAGCGCTCGGCGGCTCCGTCTACGCGGCCGGGAAGATCAGCGGCAAGCAGATCAAGCCGAGCTCGCTGCCCGGCAACCGGATCAAGCCGAAAACGGTCCCGGCCAACCGGATCAAGCCGAACTCCCTCACCGGCAAGCAGATCAAGGAGCAGACGCTGAGCGGTGTCAGCGCTGCGGCCCTCGACAGCGTTCAGTACCAGGCGGTGACGGGGGAGCTTCCGCCCGAAGGCAGGTTCGGCACCCTGACCGCCAACTGCGCTCCGGGCTCCTATGCGATCGGCGGCGGCGCGACCCTGAGCAACGAGGAACGCGGCACCGTCAACAGCAGCGGGCCGAGCCCCCTGCGAACTGGCTGGACCGCCACCGGTTACTCCTGGTACTGGTTCTCGCGCCCGACGATGACCGTGACCGCGGTCTGCGTGGTCGTGAACAAGCCGGGCGGTGCCGTCAATCCCGGCGCCCCGCAGTACCAGTCCGCCGGTTAGTCCTTCCCGACGCCGATTTGGGCCGAAGCTCTACCCTGGTGACCTACGCCCCTGTAGCTCAGTTGGTTAGAGCGGCGGCCTTTTAAGCCGCGCGGCGCGGGTTCGAATCCCGCCGGGGGCACTGGTGGGCTGGGAGGTCGAAAGCAGAGCCGAATCTTCGCGGCTAGAGCGGCTGCCTCCAGGCCGCGCGGCTATCGAAACTCCAGGCGTCAAGAGGTCCCAGGCGCGATCCAAGGTGGAAGGTCTGTGCGCTATCATTGCTATCAGCATGGCGCAGCTCCTAGTCAGAGACATCGAGACCGAGGTCGTTCGCGAGCTGAAGGTTCGCGCGGCTCAGCGTGGGCACTCCGCTGAGGAGGAGCATCGGCGGATCCTGCGTGAGGCACTCGGCTCGAAGGGACCTGGGCAGTCGCTGAAAGAGATGCTGTTGGCGATGCCTGACGCTGGCGAGGACCGTGACTTCGAGCGTCCCGTGGATCGCGGCCGCACGGTCGAGCTTTGAGCTACCTGCTCGATACCAATGTCATTTCGGAGCTGCGGAAGGGAGAGCGCGCTGACGCGAACGTCCGGGCGTGGTTCGACGAGCTTGGCGACGAGGAGATTTACCTGAGCGCGCTGACGATCGGCGAGATTCGCCGCGGCGTCGAGAGCGTTCGGCGACGAGATCCCGATTCCGCTGCCGCGCTCGACAGCTGGCTGGCTCGTCTCGGCGAGGCATACCGCGACCGGATCCTGCCTGTCGACCGAGCGATCGCCGAGGAGTGGGGGAGGTCGAACGTGCCCGATCCGCTCCCCGTCGTCGACGGCCTTCTGGCGGCAACGGCGAAAGTGGCGGGGCTGACGTTCGCCACTCGAAACGTCGCCGATGTCAAGGGCAGCGGCGTGAAGCTCGTCGATCCGTTCTCGGGGAGCGGGGCGGCCTGAAGGTCCAGGCGCCCGGCCCGCCCGCCGGGTCGGTCGAGGTGAGGACGTCGGCGTTGTTGGTGGCGGCGACCCGAAGAGCACCACGCTCTGATCCGGGCGGAGTGCCGCGGGGTCGAGGTTGAGGTTCGCGACGGGCCCCTGCCGGCGCGATCCTCGGGTGCTGCCGAGCGAGATCGTCCGCGCCCCCGGCCCGGCCATGGTGAAGCCGCCCAGGCAGCCAGGTCACCTGCCCCCGAACCCTGCCCTTCTAAGCTGCGGGGACATTGGGAGCGCTGATCCTCACCGGTCCGCCGGGGGTCGGGAAGACCGCCGTCGCCAGACGCCTCGCCGCCGCGGTCGCGCCTCGGCTCGACGGGGGTGACCTTGCCCTCTGACGAGCGGATCCTCCGTGTTCCCTGCGACATCGAGGCCGAGGACGACGCTCGGCTCGACCGGATTCGCGACGAGGTCGACATGGGTTTCGACGCCCTGCGCGACGTCGAGAACGGCGTCTCGCTGTTCGGCTCCGCCAGGGTCGCGGAGGAGCACCCCTGGTACGAGCTGACCCGCGAAACCGCCAAGTGCCTGGTCGAGCACGGCTTCAGCGTGATCACCGGCGGCGGGCCGGGCTTGATGGAGGCCGCCAACCGAGGCGCGGCCGAGGCCGGCGGCGAGTCGATCGGCCTCAACATCGAGTTGCCGCACGAGCAGCGACCGAACTCCTACCTCACCCGCTCGCTGCAGTTCCACTACTTCTTCACCCGCAAGCTGATGTTCGTCCGCTACGCCCGGGCCTTCGTGATCATGCCGGGCGGCTTCGGCACCCTCGACGAGCTCTTCGAGGCCCTCACCCTGATCCAGACCGAGCGCATCCGGCATTTCCCGGTGATCCTCGTCGGCTCCGAGTTCTGGTCCCCGGTGCTGGAGTGGATCGACCGAGGCCTGGAGGACAACGGCCTGATCTCCCGCGGCGACAAAGAGCTCCTCGCCGTCTGCGAGGAGCCGCATGAGGTCTGCCAGCAC
This sequence comes from Solirubrobacterales bacterium, assembly GCA_036376215.1. GTDB lineage: Bacteria > Actinomycetota > Thermoleophilia > Solirubrobacterales > 70-9 > VAYN01. The sequence goes on along the minus strand of DASVAT010000005.1, from coordinate 125,392 downwards.
GTCATCCGTGCCAGAGAGGCGCAGCGGGCGCTGACCTGACCAGTTGAATAAACTCCCTGCGCTTTGCAGGGGTACGTCAGGGGTACTCGGTGCAGGGCTGTGCCCGAGTGGTCAACCGCCTTCGACAGCTAGATCCTCCCGACACCGAGAAGCTCGGACGCTTCTGCGCGGCCTTACTCGGAGAGGACCGGCCATGGGTCTTCCGTCGCAAGGAGTCAGTGACGGTGATTGACGAGGCGACCATTCGGCGGCAGATGAGCGTCGACTTTTCCCTCGACTCCATCCGAGAGCTCACGGACTACGAGGAGATCTGCGGCCGGGTCTTCGGCGAGAAACTCTGCGTGGCACCGTTGTTCATCCTCGACAAGAACCCCGGCAGCGTCCTCTCCTTCGACCTCAAGGACGAGACGGGCCGCACCCTCTCGCTAATGACCACCGAGGAGAACGCGGAGGTCAGTGCCGCCACGCTCAAGGTGCTGGCTTCTCGGAAGCTCGAACGGCACCTGCGCCGGCCCCTCCCGGAGAGCCTTGCCGCCAAGCTGCAGAAGCTGGCCACCTCCAACACCACCGACGGCGAGGAATGGCTCGAACGCCTGGAAGGGCCGTTCCCTGGGGATGCGGATCTCGAGGAGATCGAGTGTCTCCTAGATCGCGACAACGACGAAGGGGAGATGCGGTGGTGGTTGGAGACCCTGGCGGTCGCCTCGATAGTCATGGTCGCCTTCGACCCGGTCGCGAGCCACCGGCGGGTCATCAAGATCGCCTTTGAGGAGCCAACCAATCCGGAGCCGACGATCTGGGCGCAGCTTGCGATCCGTTCTTTCAAGGTGTGGGTCTTCTCGCCCATGATCAGGAGTGGCCGGTACCACCTCGACGTCACTGCGCCGCCGGATTTTCGGCTGACCCAGGTCAAGCTTTTCGACAGCAAGGCGGAAAGACCCGTGTCCTCCTCGGGCTTTCGGCGCCGGGCACAGCTCTACCTTGACGATGTTCACGATCCCCGCGGAGCGATCTCGATGCTTGCCCTGCGGGTGAGCGGGCGCGGCGTCCTCGGCGGCGCTCTGGTCGCCGCCATCCTCGCCTTCGTGGCGATCGCGGTGTGCGCGGTGTTGAGCCAGGAGATCGTCGAAGGATCCGGAGACAACGTGGCGCTGTTGCTGGTTCTGCCGGGAATAATCGCCACCTACGCTGCCCGCTCCGACCAGCATGGCCTCACCACGCGACTCTTGGCGGTTCCGCGCTGGATCCTCCTGCTGGGCTCTGGGGTCGCTGCCTACTATGCGGCCGGGGTGATCGCCCTGGTTGGCTCGGTCAAGGAAGACTTGTCGACGGCGGCCTACGAGAAGGCGGTCGATCACAACGCCCTGCTGATCAAATGGCTGCTGCTGCCAGCCGCCGTCATCGCCCTCGCCTCAGCGCTCATCATCTTCATCGGCTGGATCTGCACGCGAGAGGTGACCCACCGGACCAAGCACCGGCTCCAGCGCACCCGTCGCGCTTACTCGCCGCCTCGCTTCCGCCTAGAGCGCAAGCTGCAGATCGACGCCGTCAAGGTCTGGGAGCACATCCAGCGGGAGTTGGAGGAACGGCTGGCCCAGGGGCTTTTTGAGAAATCGCGCTCCAGCGTTAGCCCCCAGCGCAATCTCACCGTTCACGGGTCCTTCTGGCGGCTCAACTGGACTCACGGGATCAAGGTGATCGAGAACCCGACGGGTGCGACCGTACGATGGCTATACGAGCTGGACGGCCCGCGCTGGACCTACCTGCTTCGAGGCGCGGGAGTTCGCTGGGAACTCTCGAAGGCAAAGAGCCAGATATCCAGCTTCGAGGCGGAGAACGGGGTTTAGGCCCGGCGGACCTTGCGACGACCACGGAGCAGGCCAACGATCTGGGAGGCGACGGAAGTCCGTTCGGGCCGCTCGTTAGCGGCCGCCTCCTTCATCTGCTGCATTTCCGCCTCGAGGTCGTCGTCCTGGCTGATCGCTCGCTGCGATCGGGGGGGCTGCCTCTCGACGATCGTCGGACCGACGTAGAAGTCGGGCTTTCCCAGCCCGGATGCCCCGCGATCGTAGATGTGCTTTGGAATCCGCTGTCTAAGTTTCATGACATGACTTTCAGCCGGAGGTCCGGGTCGAGGCGGCCGCCAGCAGCGCGGTCATTCTGGCAGGTAAATCCCCATCTGCATACAGAAAAAACCAAGTTTTCCTAAGTATTCCTGATCGCTAGGCGGCTGACATAGATCATTCATCGGCTACTGCAGGGATTTCTTCGACTGGCTGCAGCTTGCGAGGTTAGTGCCGGAAGTGGCGGTGCTTCGTGAAGACCATCGCGACGCCGGCCTGCTCGCAGGCCGCGATCACCTCGGCGTCGCGTTTGGAGCCGCCCGGCTGGATCACGGCGGTGGTGCCGGCCTGGATCGCCAGCTCGGGGCCGTCGGCGAAGGGGAAGAAGGCGTCGGAGGCGAGGGCCGATCCGGCGAGGAGGGAGTCGGCCTCGGCGCCGCGGGCCTCGCGGCACTTCTCGACGGCGAGCCGGACCGAGTCGACCCGGCTCATCTGGCCGGCGCCGATGCCCAGGGTGGCGCCGCCCTTGGCGATCACGATCGCGTTGGAGCGGACCCGGCGGCTGACGGTCCAGGCGAAGAGCATGTCCCGCCACTGCTCCTCGCTCGGCTCGTTGGCGGTGACCGCCTCCATGATCTCCCGCGGCTCGGGGTCGCCGTCGCGGTCCTGGATCAGGAGGCCGCCCATCACCCGCTTGACGTCGCGCTCGGAGGGGTCGGGCTGGCGGCGCTCCTCCTCGCAGAGGATCCGGATCGCCTCCTTCTGGGTCAGCACCTCCAGCGCGCCGTCCTCGTAGCCCGGCGCGCTCAGCACCTCGACGAAGTTCTCGTGCAGCTTCTCGGCGAGCTCCCTGCCGATCGGGCGGTTGATCGCGATCACGCCGCCGTAGGCCGAGAGCGGGTCGCAGGCCAGCGCCTTCAGGTAGGCCTCCAGCGCGTCGGCGCCGATCGCCACCCCGCACGGGTTGTTGTGCTTGACGATCACGCAGGCCGGCTGCTCGAAGTCGGCGACCAGGCTGCGGGCCGAGTCGAGGTCGAGGACGTTGTTGAAGGAGAGCGCCCGCCCGTGCAGCTTCGAGCAGCGTGAGAGGACGTGGCTGCGCAGCCCCTGCTCGGCGTACAGCGCCGCCCGCTGGTGCGGGTTCTCGCCGTAGGAGAGGTCGAGCACCTTCTCGTAGGCGACCGCGAGGTGTTCCGGGAAGTCCTCGTACTCCATTGAGAACCAGCGGCTGATCGCGGCGTCGTAGCGGGCGGTCTGGGCGAAGGCCTCGTTGGCGAGCCAGTGGCGGGTCGCGGCGGAGATCTCGCCACCGCTCTCTTCCAGCTCGGCGCAGACCGCGTCGTAGGACTCGGGCTTGACGATCACCGCGACGCTCTCGTGGTTCTTGGCCGCGGCGCGGATCATCGTCGGCCCGCCGATGTCGATGTTCTCGATCGCCACGTCGTGGGCGACCTCGTGAGCGGCGATGGTCTGCTCGAAGGGGTAGAGGTTGACGCAGACGACGTCGATCGGCTCGATCCCTTCGCGCTCGAGCGTCGCCATGTGCTCGGGATCACCGCGCCGCGCCAGCAGCGCCGCGTGCAGCCGCGGGTGCAGCGTCTTCACCCGGCCGCCGAGGATCTCCTCCTGGCCGGTGAACTCGGAGACGTCGGTCACCTCGAGCCCTGCCTCGCGCAGCGCCGTCGCGGTGCCGCCGGTGGAGAGGATCTCGACCCCGAGCGCCGCCAGCCCCTTGGCGAAATCGGCGACCCCGGTCTTGTCGGAGACCGAGATCAGCGCCCGCCGGACCCGGACCTGACCGTCCTCGAGGCTCTCCTGCTGGGTGTCGGTGGCGGGGTCAGTCATCGATCGCGACCGTGCGCGGGTCGCTGGGGTCGATCCTAACCCTGCCCTCCGCGATCATGCGGATCGCCTCCGGGTAGAGCTCGTGCTCGACGTTGTGGACGGCGGCCTCGAGCACCCCCCGTTCGCGGCCGACCGGCACCGGAACCCGCCGCTGCACGATCACCGGGCCGGTGTCGATCCCCTCGTCGACGAAGTGGACGGTGACGCCGGTCTCTTGGACGCCGGCGTCGAGGGCCTGGCCGATCGCGTCGAGCCCGGGGAAGCTCGGCAGCAGGGCGGGGTGGATGTTGACGATCCGCCCCGCGAAGCGGGCGACGAACGGTTCGGTCAGCAGCTGCATGTAGCCGGCGAGGACGACGAGGCCGGGACGGTGGGATTCGACCCAGTCGCCCATCGCCGCGTCGCGCCCCATCCGGTCGGCATAGGCGTCGGCGGGGAAGACGGCGGTGTCGATGCCCGCGCTCGCGGCGCGCTCCAGAGCCTTCGCGCCCGGCTTGTCGGAACAGACTCCGACCACCTCGACCTGCCCCTGCCCGTGCAGCCTGTCGAGGATCGCCTGCAGGTTGGTGCCGCTGCCCGAGGCGAGGACGACGATCGGGAAGGCGCTCACCCGCGCATCTTCGCGCAACGCAGTTGTCCCCGCATACCGGGGACAACTGCGTAAGCCTTCTTCGTCGGCGGCCAGCTGGTCTTCGGGATCGCGGTGGTGCTGGTCCTCCGCGGCGACCCCGACCCCGAGCGCACCCGCATGCGCGCCGTCGCTCGGAAACTGGGCCTGGTCCGGGCTGGTCGTCGCGCTCACCTTTTTGCACCTGCGAAGACCGAAGCTGCACGTGCTGCAGGTGGCGATCCTGCTCGTTTCGCTCGTGATCGTCTGGCTCGGCCTCGAGTTGGCTCCCTAGTTTGCGAGAAAAACCTTGACCAAAAGCTGGAGGGGTGCTATTGCGGTCTCTTCCAATATCTAAATCCCCGGTCGCCAGTGGCCGGGGCCAGATGGGAGAGATGAAGATGAGGAAGTTGAAGATTTTGGTCCTGGCTGCGACGGCAGTCGCCGCGCTGATGGCGAGCGTGGGCGCCGGCAGCGCGGTGGCGACACCGACGGCGCTCTGCAAAGCGCCGACAACACCGGGCGGCTTGCCTATCTGCGAAGGCAACCACCTCTATCCCCCCAACACGACAATCCACGCCCATCTCGAGGCGGGAACGAAACTCATGATCCCGACCCCCAACGGCGTCGTCGAATGCAACGGGTCGACAATCGACGCGACCACGGAGCAGGCGACAGCCAAACCGCTGGGAGCGATCGTCAACGTGCTCAACTTCGGCGGCTGCTTCGAAGGCCCTGAACCTGTCGATGTGCAGGTGCTAGTGACAGGCACACTCGACATCGAGATCATCGACCTGCCGGTCTGGACCCACAACGGGACACTCACGTTGACAGGGACCGAAATCCAGATCGTCTGGACACTGTCCGGCGATGAATGCGTCTACGACGCCGGGCACGCCGGCGTTCTCACAGGCGGCCCGATGGCGACAATCGACTGGAACGGCCCCCTGACCTACACAAGGGGGAATCTCGGCTGCATTCCAGGAAACGGCAGCTGGAACGGCGCCTACACAGTCACAACACCGGAACCGCTCTGGGTCTCGATGTGATCCAGGCGTTCTGACCTCAGGCGCGGTCGCCCTCGGGCGGCCGCGCTAGAGATCGCCCCGTGGCGCCAGTGCACGGCAGACGGCGCGGCGCTGCGCCTTCAGGATCGCCGCGAGCGCGGGAGGAGACCCTTGGCCGGGGACGACTTGGGCATTGACGACGAATGCGACGGTGCGCGACCCGTCGGCGGTGCCGGCCAGGAGGATGCGGTAGCCGGGGAAGGAGCCGGTGTGACCGTAGACAGTTCCGCAGGCGGTCACGTAACGGAAGATCCCCAGCCCTGCGAAGTTGCGGCCAGGGCCCGGTGGGGAGGATGAGCCGCGGCGGAAAGCACCCTTCAGGCTCAGGGCCCTCTTGACCAGCAGCGGCATCTGGTACTGGGCGAAGCGGGTTAGGTCCATCAGGGTCGAGACGATTCCGCCGGAGGCCCACGCTCCCGAGGGGCTGATCGCTTCGCTGACGTCCTCCGGCTTCTTGCCTGCCTCGACCTCGTAGCCGTGAATGAACGGCTTCGGCATCACGGGATCGCTGGGCAGGGTGGTGTTTCGCAGGCCGAAGGTTTCCGTTTCGAGCAGCTTCGCGTAGGAGCTGCCGGTGGCTGCCTCCATCATCAGCGCGGCGGCGATGTTGTCGGTGTCGGAGTAGTGGTAGCGCGATCCGGGCTGAAACTCGAGCGGAGTGTCCCGCACGAATCCGGTCAGCTCGTGTGGTGCGAGGTAACCGGTTGGATCGGCCAGGAACCTTTCGACGAAAGCTGGGGCGCGAATGTAGTCCGGGATACCGCTGGTGTGCTGGAGAAGCTGACGAAGGGTCACGTTTTCCGCCTTTGGCAGGACCCCCGGGATCGCGTCGTGGACCCGTTCGTTCAACGAAAGCTTGCCTTGGCGTTCGAGCAGGACTGCGAGGAACGCGTTGAAGGCCTTGCTGACACTGGCAATCCGGAACGACCGAGCCGGTGCCTTCTCAGCTCCCACCTTGGCCACCCCGGCTTCGAAGTTCTCGTAGAGGCCCTTGCGCTGGACGACGACGAAGACTCCGGGCGGACCACCCCGCGCCTCGACGACACCGTTCAGGGCACGCTGCATCGGCAGTTCGGAAGCTGAGGCGGCGGCGGGAAGGGGTGCAACCAAAGCGGCCGCGAGGAAGGCGCCGATCGCTGGAGCCTTCAGCCGCTCGATGAGAGACACGTGCCTAGCGGCCGGCAGGAGCCGCGGCGATCGTCTCCAGGGCGAATTTGCCGTCCGCGTCCTCGGGGTCGCCCAGAGGGTAGTGGCCGCTGAAGCAGGCGTCGCAGTGTTCGCCCGGGTCGCCGCCGATCGCCTCGTATACGCCCGCCATCGAGAGGTAGGCGAGGCTGTCGGCTTCGAGCTCGGCGGCGATCTCCTCGACCGAGCGGTTGTGGGCGATCATCTCCTCGCGGGTCGACATGTCGACCCCGTAGTGGCAGGGGTTGCGGATCGGGGGCGCCGAGATCCGCAGGTGGACCTCCTTGGCGCCGGCGTCGCGCAGCATGCCGACGATCTGGCGGGTGGTGTTGCCGCGCACGATCGAGTCGTCGACGACGACCAGGCGCTGGCCGGCGACGATCTCCGGCAGCGGGTTGAACTTCAGCCGCAACCCGTGCTTGCGCAGCTCCTGGCCGGGCTGGATGAAGGTCCGCGCCACGTAGCGGTTCTTGATCAGGCCGTCGTCGCGCGGCAGCCCGGAGGCGCGTGCGAAGCCCGCCGCGGCCGGGTTGCCGGAGTCCGGCACGGAGATCACCAGGTCGGCCTCGACCGGCGCCTCGCGCCAGAGGATCTCGCCCATCCGCCCGCGCGCCTGCTGCAGGACCTTGCCCTCGAGGCGGCTATCGGGGCGGGAGAAGTAGATGTGCTCGAAGACGCAGCTGGCGCGCCGCTCGGTCTTCACCACCTGGCGCGTCTCCAGCCCACGCTCGGTCAGCGAGACCATCTCGCCTGGGTGCACCTCGCGCATCAACTCGGCGCCGATGATGTCGAAGGCGCAGCTCTCGGAGGCGACGACGAAGCGGTCGCCGAGGCGGCCGAGGCTGAGCGGACGGATCCCGTGCGGGTCGCGGAAGGCGACGATCGCCCGCTTGGTCATCACCACCGTCGAGTAGGCGCCGCGCAGGCGGGGCATCGTGTCGGCGACTGCGTCCTCGATCATCTTGCCGTCGTGGGAGGAGAGCAGCGCGGCCATGATCTCCGAGTCGGAGGTGCCGCGGAACTGCAGCCCCCGCTCCTTCAGCTCGCCCCAGAGCTCGACCGCGTTGGTCAGGTTGCCGTTGTGGGCGAGGGCGACCTCGCGGCCGTCGTCGCGCCAGATCGGCTGCGCGTTCTCCCAGGAGCCGCCGCCGGTCGTCGAGTAGCGGACGTGGCCGATCGCCATGTCGCCCTCCAGCGCCCGCAGCTTCTCCTCGTCGAAGACCTGGGAGACAAGCCCCGAGTCCCGCATCGTCGTGATCATCCCGCCCTCGCAGGTGGCGATCCCGGCCGACTCCTGGCCGCGGTGCTGCAGCGCGTACAGGCTGAAGTAAGCCAGGCGTGCCACGTCGTGCCCGGGCGCGTATACGCCGAAGACGCCGCATTCCTCGCGCGGCCCCTCGCGGTCGATGCCGAACCCCTGATCGGGAGTCAAAGCGCGCTTTCTCGTTCGATTGAAGACGGACGCGCAGGCAGACAACCTGCCTACCCGCGGAGGGTAGCAGCGCCCTGCGGCTGCGCGGCCCGCCTTCGACTCCCGCTATTTGCGCTACGCGAGCTGGAGCACGGTCTCCATCGGCTCGCCCACCACCAGGCCGAAACGCTCGAGCAGCTCGGGAACCGTCTCCGGTTTGATTTCCAGCCCGTAGCGGTCGCTCAGCGCAGCCACGTCCTCCGGTGCGGCTTTCAGCACGCCGCCCATGTCGACCAGCTCCTCGAAGAAGTGCTCGAAGCCGGCCGGGGCGATGATCTCGAGGATCCGGCAGGGCACCTCGCCGGCGTTCCAGAAGGTGTGCCACTCGTTGCGCGGCTTGAAGACGAGGTCGCCGGGACCGGCCTCGACCACCTCGTCGCCGAGCAGCCCGCCCATCCGGCCCTCGAGCACGAAGCTGTACTCGTCCTCGCGGGTGTGCCGGTGCAGCGGCGCCGCCAGCGCATGGGGGGAGAGCGGGTGTTCGACCAGGGAGAAGTCCCCGCCCGCGTCCTCGCCGTCGATCATGAAGCGCACCCCGATGCTGCCGAGGAAGCCCACCTTGCCGTCACTGGGACCAATCACCGTTGCCATCTCTTTCATCTCCTCAAATTCATTAGACATTAGTGTCGTGCGAAAATGTAGCGCGCCTTGACGGATCTGTCAATATTGGCCGTACAGCCATGTCCGAGCAAAAACGGAAATACGAAAAGAAGGCCCGCGCCGAAGCCGAGGCCCAGACCCGCAGGCGGATCACCGAAAGCGCCGTCGAGCTGCACGGCACCCTCGGGCCGGCCCGGACCTCGCTGAGCGCCGTCGCCGAGCACGCCGGCGTCCGTCGCTCGACCCTCTACCGCCACTTCCCCGACGAGCGGGCGCTGTTCGGCGCCTGCTCAGCGCACTGGCGCGAAGCCAATCCCCGGCCGGACGTCGGCCGCTGGGCCTCGATCGAGGGTTCGGACCAGAGGTTCGCCGCAGCTCTCGCCGAGCTGTACGCCTACTACCGCCAGACCGAGGGGATGCTCGACAGGCTCCTCCGCGACGCTCCGGCCGTTCCGATCGTCGCCGAGCTGATGGGCGGCTTCCGCGCCTTCCTCGAGGAGGCAGCCAAGGTCCTCATGCAGGGGAGGGGCCTGCGCGGCAACGCCGCCAAGCGCACCCGCGCCGCGATCGGCCACGCCCTCGCCTTCCGCACCTGGCAGGACCTCACCGAAGTACAGGGCCTCGACGACGACCAGGCGGTTGAAGTGATGTCCCGGCTGGTTGCCGCGGCCGCTTAGCCGAGTGATGTATATTGATACATCATGCATCGAACGCAGATTTATCTCGATCAAGAGCAGGCGGATCGTCTCGATGAACGAGCTGCCGTGGAGGGGACCTCGCGGTCGATGGTCATCCGTCGAGCGGTGGATGTCTACCTCGCGCAGGAGGACCGGGATGCTGCTGCGTGGCAGGCTCAATGGAAAGAGGCGCTCGAGAAGAGCGCCGGGGTGGCTCCCTACCTCGGAGAGGGCAGTGAGTACGTCGAGGAGATTCGGCGCTCGGATGCGGAGCGACTATCTCGGTTCGAACGTTGAGCGTTGTCCTCGACACTGACGTCCTGATCGATCAACTGCGCGGATCAGAGGCCGCCTTGGAATACCTCGCTGGTCTCCAAGCTCGCCCTGCTTGCTCGGAGATCACCCGGATCGAGGTCATCCAGGGACTGCGATCCTCCGAGCGCCGTGCAGCCAACCGGTTGTTCGCCACGCTCACCTGGATCCCGATCGGCGAATCCGTCGCACGTCGTGCCGGAGAGCTTGGTCGACGTTGGCGCCGCAGCCACCCTGGCATCGGCGTTGCTGACCTTGTGATCGCGGCCACCGCGGAAGGGCTCGAAGCCCCGCTTGCCACGCGGAACCTCAGGCACTTCCCGATGTTCGAAGGCCTTCGCGCTCCCTATTGAGCGTGCTGGGTTGCGGGTTTCCGCCCCGGCAGCTTCACCTCGAGTTCGTGGGTGCCGACGTACGGGACCAGGTTCGTCGCTCTGACGTCGACCCTCGCCCGCAGCGACTGGCGGCGGGGCAGCTGCTCGAGGCGGTTCCTGACGGATTTGGGGAGCGGGACTCGGAGCACGACCAGCGTTGCGCCCCCGACCTGAACGGCGGCCCCGGAGCTGAGGCCGACCCGCATCTTTTTCCCGCCTGGCGACTTCCGCCAGCGCACCTCGCCGCGGACTTCGAACGAGGCTTCGGTGTTGTTCGAGGCCTCGATCCAGATCGCGCGCTTCCTCACCGTGACCTTGCCGACGTAGACGGCCGGGAGCGGGCAATCGGTCTGGAAGAGGGCGCTGTTGGGGCAGCGGTCCTGGCTGAAGTCGCCGTAGCCGTCGCGGTCGAGGTCCTCCTCGACCACCGCGTTGACTGGCGATCGGTGACCGTCCATCGTGAACGCCTTGGTTTCGCCGACCGCGATCGGGCCGGCGAACCTTGCCGCCGGGCCGCCGAGGCAGTAGAGCGTCTCCTCCGGCCCGAAGAGCCCGAGGACGTCGCCCTGCTGCACCGGGATCCGGGCGGGGTATTGGACGAGTTCCGGGGTTTCGCCGAAGGTCTCGACCGCGCTCTCGGCCACCTTGGTGTACTCGCCGTTGCCGGCGGGCCGGAAGACGCCGAGCTGCTGGGCGAACCGGCCGAGCCCGGGTTCCACCCGGACGGTCCAGCCGACGATCACGCCGGGGTTCTCCTTCACCAGCGGCGAGTAGGGGAAGCCTTCTTCGGGCGTCGCCAGCAGCGTCACCCCCGGTTCGCTCCCGGTGGCGGTGCAGCCCCAGCCTGCTTCGGAGGAGCCGGCGAAGGCCGCCGGGGCGCTCAGCAACAGCGCAGCGATGGACGAAGCGCTGGCGAGACACAGTCGTCGAGGCATGCCCCGACAACTCTACGTCGGGGACGAAGTTGCGCTACCCGTCACTTTTCGGCCCTGCGGTGAGGGTCTCGCCGCTCTCCGGGTCGAAGAGGTGGAGCTTCGCGGTGTCGGCCCACAGCTGGGCGGTCTCGCGCCGTTTGACTTTGCTGGTCGGGTCGAGGCGGGCGACGATCTGCTCGTGGCCCTCGCGGATTTCGCCGGCGCCGGTTTCGTCGAGGCTCTCTTCGACGATGTCGGCGAGCTGGTCTGACTGGACGCCCGCGGACTCGATGTGGAAGTAGGCGTAGAGGTCCGAGCCAAGCGACTCGACCAGGTCGATCTCCGCCTCGAAAGTGATCCCGCGCTCCTCCTCGAGGTCACCGATCACCTCGACGTCCTCGAGGTTCTCGGGCCGCAGCCCGGCGATCACCTGGCCGTCGCGGCCGTCGCCCTTGACGTCGAGATCGGCGAGGTTCACCTCGCCGATCGGCAGCTTCAGCTTGCCGCCGTTGATCTCCCCCGGCATGAAGTTCATCGCCGGCGAGCCGATGAAGCCGGCGACGAAGAGATTGACCGGGTTGTCGTATAGCTCGGCCGGCGTCCCCACCTGCTGCAGGGCGCCCGCCCGCATCACCGCCACCCGGTCGCCCAGCGTCATCGCCTCGGTCTGGTCGTGGGTGACGTAGACGGTCGTCGTCTCCAGTTTCGACTGCAGCCGCGCCACCTCGGTCCGCATCTGCACCCGCAGCTTCGCGTCGAGGTTGGAGAGCGGCTCGTCCATCAGGAACGCTTTCGGGTCGCGGACGATCGCCCGCCCCATCGCCACCCGCTGGCGCTGGCCGCCGGAGAGGTTGGCCGGCCGCCGGTCGAGGTGCTGCTCGAGGTCGAGCGTCCGCGCCGCCTCCTCGACCTTCTCGTCGATCTCCGACTTGTCGACGCCGGCGAGCTTCAGCGCGAAACCCATGTTCTCGCGCACGGTCATGTGCGGATACAGCGCGTAGTTCTGGAAGACCATCGCGATGTCGCGGTCCTTCGGCGAGCGGTCGTTGACGGTCTCGCCGCCGATCTTCACCTCGCCGCTGGAGATATCCTCGAGCCCGGCGATCATCCGCAGCGCCGTCGACTTGCCGCAGCCCGAAGGGCCGACGAGGATCATGAACTCGCCGTCCTGGATGTCGAGGTCCATGTCTTTGACGGCTTCGAAACCGTCGGCAAAGGTCTTGGTAACTCCGTCGAGGACTATCTCTGACATCGGTTGGCTCCTTTATCCCTTGACGGCGCCGGCGGTGAGCCCGGCGACGATTCGGCGCTGGAAGATGAGGACGAAGACGATGATCGGCACCGTCACAACCACCGCTGCGGCAGCGATGCTGCCGGTCGGCGCGGTGAACGACGATTCGCCGGTGAAGAAGGCAAGTGCGGCGGGAACGGTCCGCGAGGCGTCCGAGCTGGTCAGCGAGATCGCGAAGAGGAAGTCGTTCCAGCAGAAGATGAAGACGAGGATCGCGGCGGTGAAGACGCCCGGAGCCGCCAGCGGCACGATCACTTTGGTGAACGCCTGGAACGGCGTCGCCCCGTCGACCTGGGCCGCCTGCTCGAGCTCCCAGGGGATCTCCCGGAAGAAGGCGACGAGGACGTAGATCGCCAGCGGCAGCGAGAAGGTGAGGTAGGGGATGATCAGCCCGAGCCAGGTGTCGTAGAGACCGAGCGCCCGCCACATGTCGAACAGCGGCCCGACGGTCGAGATCGGCGGGAACATCGCGATCGCCAGCGCCCCGGCGAGGATCGGTCGCTTGCCGGGGAACTCCAGGCGGGCGATCGCGTAGGCGGCGAAGGAGGCGAGGACGATCGAGATCACCGTCGTGATCAGCGCGATCCCGATCGAGTTGATCAGCGGTTTGATGAACGGGCTGTCGTCGACCCCGCCTTCGAACAGGCTCTTGTAGTTGTCGAAGGAGACGCTCTGGGGGATGAAGCGCTGGTCGGTCAGCTCTTCCGGCGGCTTCAGCGAGATCGAGATCAGCCAGAGCACGGGGATCAGGGCGAAGACCACCACGAGGAAGATGGCGATGCTCCAGAGGGCGTAGTCGCGGCCGTTGCGCTGTTCCATCTGCCTCAGCCCCCCGGTCGGCCTTCGTCGAGTTTGGTCCCGAAGCCGCGGACGAAGACGAACGCGATCAGGAACACGCAGAGGAAGATCAGCACCGAGACCGCCGAGCCGAGGCCGAGGTTGAGGCGCGAGATCAGCTGGTTGTAGCCGAGGATCGAGACCGATTCGGTGTCCAGGGCACCGCGGGTCATGATGAAGATCGTGTCGAAGACGCGGAAGGCGTCGAGGGTGCGGAACAGCAGCGCGACGAGGATCGCCGGCTTCATCAGCGGCAGCGTGATCCGCGTGAACCGCTGCCAGGCGCTGGCGCCGTCGACCCGCGCCGCCTCGTAGAGCTGGCTGTCGATCGTCACCAGTCCGGCCAGCAGCAAGAGCGCCATGAACGGCGTCGTCTTCCAGACCTCGGCCATGATGATCACCGCGAAGGAGCTGAAGCGGCCGCCGAACCAGTCCATTTCGTCGGAGATCAGCGGCAGGTTGTTGACGAACCCGGTTTCCGGCGAGAAGGCGAACTGCCAGGCGAAGGCGGCGACCACGGTGATGATCCCGTAGGGGATCAGGACCGAGGTGCGGACGACGCCGCGGCCGAAGATCGCCCGGTACATCACCAGCGCGATCGCCATCCCCAGCACCAGCTCGATCGCGACCGAGACGACCATGATGAAGACGGTGTTGAAGAGGTCCGTCCACCAGAGGTCGGAGGAGAGGACGGCGGTGTAGTTGCTGAGGCCGACGAAGCCACCCTCGTCGGGGAAGCGGAGGTCGACGTCCTGCAGCGAGAGGACGACGGCGTAGGCGATCGGGTAGGCGGTGACGAGCAGCATCGCCAGCACCGCCGGCGCGCACAGCATCCACGCGAGTTTGCGCTCCGAGCGGGTGCGCGAGGAGGTCTTGGCCGGGGGAGTCTGCGGCGGGTTCGGGTTGGCGGGAGCGTTGGCCTCCATCAGAGCAGCCCTTCCCGCTTGACCGCGTCTTCGAGGTTCGACTTCAGTTCCTCGTAGACCGATTCGGTGTCTTCGGCGTCGATCTTGTCCGGCGGGTGCAGCGAGCGCTGGACCGCGAGCGAGACGTCCTGGTAGGCGGGGGTGGTCGGCCGCGGCCCGGAGCCTTCGATCGATTCCTTCACCAGCTCGGCGAAGCCGGGGTAGGCCTCGGTCACGGCCTTGTCGGTGTAGAGATCAGAGCGCGAGGGCGGCAGGCCGTCGAGTTCGACCGCGGTTTTCTGGCTGGTGTCGTTGGCGAGGCAGGCGGCCGCTTCGAAGGCGACGTCCTTGTTCTCCGAGAAGGAGCTGACCGCGAGGTTGAAGCCGCCGAGCGGCGGTTTGCTCGGCCTGTTCGCGTCGACCCGTGGGAAGCGCGCGAAGCCCATCACTTTGCCGATGTCCGGCGCTTCTTCCTGGGCGCTCCCGTAGGCGAAGGTGTAGTTGGTCATGAAGGCCGATTCGCCGGCCTCGAAGCCGAGCCGGGCGGTGTCCTCGTCGGAGGTCGAGAGGCTCGGCGGCGCGGCGCCGCCGTTGGCGAGGCGGCCGATCACCTGCAGCGCCTCTTCGGTCGGCCCCTGTTCGAGGTCGACTTCTTCGGGGCCGGAGAGGATTTCGGTGCCGGCGCTCTCGATCAGCGCGTTGACGAAGACCATGTAGCCCTCGTAGCGGCTCGCCTGCACCTGGATCGAGCCGGCTTCCTTCAGGCCTTCCGCCACCTCGATCATTTCGTCCCAGGTCTTCGGCGGCTCTTTGACCAGGTCCTTGCGGTACCAGAGCAGCTGGGTGTTGGTGTTGAACGGCGCCGCGTAGAGCTTGTCCTCGTAAGAGGCCGTCTCGATCACGTTGGGGAAGACCTTTTCGGTCACCGCCTTCGCCTCGGCCCCCTTCCACTCTTCGACCCAGCCGGCGTTGGCGAACTCGCCGGTCCAGATCACGTCCATGCCGACGATGTCGATCGAGGAGTCCTCGGCGCCGAGCCGCCGCACCAGCTGTTCGCGTTGCTGGCTGGCGTCGGTGGGGAGGAATTCCGGCGTGATCTCGTACTTGCCCTTCGATTCTTCCGAGCACCGTTTCGAGACTTCCTCGATCGTCCCGCCCGGCTGGATCGCGACGAAGAAGGTGAGGTCCCGCGGCCCGCTTTCGTCGGAGGAGCCGCCGCAGGCGGCTAACCCGACCCCGGCCAGGACGGTTGCGGCGAGACCGAGCAGCGCTCGCTTGGTCCGGCCCGGTGTCAAAGTCGCTCCTCCATCGTCCACCCCTTCCCAGGGGGTGCAATGAAGAAGTTGCCCGCGAGGCGTCTCGTCTAAACGTCGGCGAGCAGCGCTTCGAGCGCCCGGTGAAGGCCGGCGACCGCCGAGTCGAGCGGCGCCTGGTCGCCGGCGGCGCGGGCGCGGACGAGCGCCCCCTCGATCGTCGAGACGACGAGCCCAGCGAAGGACGCGGCGTCGACCTCGCCGACGCCTTCCTCGCGCAGAGCCGCGGCGATCGGCGCTTCCCAGCTTTCGAAGGCGGCGGTCGCGGCGGCGGCGAGCGCCGGGTCCTCGGGCCGCGCCAGAGCGGCGGCGGCGACCGGGCAGCCGAGCCGCTCCGGCTGGTCTTTGACGCGGCGCCGGAACATCTCGCCGAAGGTGCTGAGCGTCTCGGCCAGGCCGAGCTCGGCGAGCGAGCCCTCGATCGCGGCGCGGATCTCGCGCCCCTCGAGTTCGGCCGCCTCGACCGCGAGCTGTTTCTTGCCGCCGGGGAAGTGGTGGTAGATCGAGCCGCGGGGGGCGCTGCCGCGCTCGGCGACGTCGCGCAGCTCCATGCCGGCGTAGCCCTTCTCGGCGAGCAGCCGGCGGGCGCCGTTCAGCAGCCGATCGCGGCCGTCGCGCCGGGTCGGTTCGATCGTTTTCGCATCGGCGATTCGCGTTATGCCCACGGTCATAGTATAGTCGCCGCCAGGATGTATGACCGCGGTCATAGAGCGGGTGTCTTCATCGCCTGCACCGGCGCCTTCCTCGCCTTCCTCGACACGACGATCGTCAACATCGCCTTCCCGGACATCGCCGCCTCCTTCCCCGAGGCGAGCCGGGGACTGCTCTCCTGGGTGCTCGACGGCTACTTCGTCGTCATCGCGGCGCTGCTGGTCCCGGCCGGCGGCCTCGCCGACCGCTTCGGCCACAAGCGCGTCTTCCTCGCCGGGCTCGCCCTCTTCACCGTCGCCAGTCTGCTCTGCGCGGTCGCGCCCTCGCTCGAGGCGCTGATCGCCTTCCGGGTCCTGCAGGGAGCGGGGGCCGCGGCGATCGCGCCGACCTCGCTGGCGATCGTCCTCGACAGCTTCCCGGCCGAGAAGCGCGCGACCGGCGTCGGCCTCTGGGGCGCCGCGGCGGCGGCCGCGGCGGCGACGGGCCCGACGCTGGGCGGCGCCCTGGTCGAGCTCTCGGACTGGCGCCTGGTCTTTCTCGTCAACCTGCCGCTCGGCCTCGCCGTCCTCCTCGCCGGGCGCCGGATGCTGCCCGCGCGGCCGGTCACCGACAGCCGCCTCCCCGACCTGCCGGGGGCGGTGGCGCTCGCGCTCGGGCTGGCGGCGATCACCCTCGGGATCGTCGAGGGGAACGACTGGGGCTGGACCTCGGCCGGCGTGCTCGCCTCCTTCGCCGGGGGCGGGATCCTGCTGCTGGGAGTGGTCGTCCGCAGCCGCACTCATCCGCGCCCGATCGTCGAGCCCGCCCTCTTCGCCCACCGGTCCTTCGCGCTCGGCAACTTCGGAACCCTGCTCTTCGCCGCCGCCTTCTTCTCCCTGATCCTCGGCAATGTCCTCTTCCTCACCTCGGTCTGGGGCTACACCGTCCTCCAGGCCGGGGCGGCGACGCTGCCCGGACCGGCGGTGACGACGGTCGTCTCGGGTCCCGCCGGCCGCCTCGCCGACCGCTTCGGCCACCGCGCCGTGATCGTCCCCGGCACCCTGCTCTTCGCGGCCGGGGTGATGGTCCTCCGCTCGGCCGGCGCGGAGCCCGACTGGCTCGGCCTCTGGCTGCCGGGAGCGGTGCTGACCGGCATCGGCATCGGCCTCGCCTTCCCGACCCTCGGCTCTGCCGCCGTCCGCGACGTCGCCGACGACCGCTTCGCCACCGCCAGCGCCGTCAACGCCGCTTTCCGCCAGGTAGGCGCCGTCCTCGGCACCGCGATCCTTATCGCGATCGTCGGCGAACCGAGCGGCTTGGCCGAGGCGCTCGACGTCTCCGACGGCGCCTACCTCTTCGCCGCGCTGGCCGCGCTGACCTCAGGCGCCGTCGGTCTCGGCCTGCGCCAAGGGGAGACCCAGGAGGAGCCGACCGCCGCGCTCCTGGCCGCCGCTTCGCTCAGGGACCAAGCGAGCCGATCGGGATGACCTGAACTCCGTCCTCGCGGACGTAGCCGAAGCCGGTTCCGATGATGACCGCGAGGGTTGCGGGCTCTCCACTCACGGTGCTATCGATTTTGCTCGCGAACCTGAGGAGGTTTGCGGCCGCCTCGTCGACTCTGCTCGAGTCCAGCTTCACCTCGAAGGCGGCCCAACGGTTGTCGAGGCCCTCGACGATCGCGTCCACCTCGAGGCCGCTGCTGTCTCGGTACTGGGACACGAGCCCATCGGCCGCCTGCGCGTAGATCCGGAGGTCGCGGACGACGAGGGACTCGAAGATGAACCCGAATAGTCGGAGGTCCCGAAGAATCTGCTCCGGCGTCGCATTCAGCGCGGCGACCGCAAGGGACGGGTCGACAAAGTGGCGCTTTGAAGCTCGGCGCAGGGTGTACGTCGAGCGGAGGTGTGGGGCCCAGGCGGGCTGATTCTCGATAACCATCAGTCGCTCGAGAACGTTCAGGTATTCCCGGACCGTGTCGTCATCGAGGGCGCCGTCGGAGCCTCCGGCATCCTTGGCAAGCGTGGTCGCCGCGACATGGGTGGCCACGTTGCGAGCAAGACTGGCGAGGAGTCGGCCGACCCTACCTGGGTCGCGCCGCTTTTCGTCGACCCGGCTGACATCGACCCGGCGGATCTCGTCGACGTACCCACGCAGGGACCGGAGCGCCTGTTCCGTCTCGATACCGCGAAGGCCTGGCCAGCCGCCGACGGCCGCCTCCGCCGCGATCTCTGAAATCGTGAGATCTGATCTGGCGCCGGCAATGGGCTCACCGTCGAGTAGCCGCGCAAGCGACACCGTCCCATCGCTACGCCCCAACTCGAAAAGGCTCATCGGCCGCATCCGCAGACGAGTGATTCTGCCGGCCCCCGAATGCCTGGTCGCATCGTCGGCAGGCGTAGCGGAGCCGGTCAGGATGAACTGGCCGGGCTTGCCACGGTCGTCGATTGCGCGACGAACGTGGTTCCAGATCACCGGCGCCACCTGCCACTCGTCGATCAGGCGCGGCGTCTCGCCCTCGAGAACGAAGGTCGGGTTGACGGTGACGGCTTCCCGCATGTTGTGGTCGGTGTCGAGCAGTGCCTCGCTGGCGGCGACGCTCCTTGCGGTCACCGTCTTGCCACAGGCCCGGGCACCCTCGATCACCACCGCCCCGGTTCCAGCCAGGCGTACCTTGAGCTCCTGATCGACGATGCGGGCAAGGTAAGGCATGAGAACCCGGGAGAATATAACAACTTCAACCGGGAAATTATAAGGATTACAATCGGGAGAATGTTAGATTCGAATCGCCGAAGAGGGGTTCGGCCTATGCCTCGGCATCCAGCCTGGCGGCAAGCGACTGCCAGGCGCTCGCGGCGGTGCCGAGGCCGATCGCGAGGCTGCGGTCGCCGGCGGCGATCTCGACCGCCTCGCCCCCGACCTCGCCGAGCAGGGTCGCGCCTAGCTCGTCGAGCATCGCCCGCTCGCCGCTGACGAGGAAGCCACCGGCGCCCTCGCCGAAGAGCGCCTCCTCGGGGCTGCAGCCGCGCTCGCGCAGGTGCTGGAGGTCGACCCGGCAGCCGAGGCCGCCGGCGATCGCCGACTCCGCCAGGGCTACGGCGAGGCCGCCGTCGGAGACGTCGTGGGCGGAGGCGAGCTTTCCGGCGCGGATAGCGCCGAGGACGGTCTCGCAAGCGACGGCCACGGCGGATACGTCAGGGGCCGGCAGCCCCATCTTCAGCTCGCCGCGCTGCTTTGCCAGCTCCGAGCCGGCGAGGTTCGGTTCGAACGGCCCGATCAGGCCGATCGCGTCGCCCTCGCGGGAGAAGGCGTTGCCGGCGACCCGGGCCGGGTCGGGCAGCTCGCCGACCATCGCCACCACCGGGGTCGGGTAGATCGGGCCGTCGGGTCCCTCGTTGTAGAGGGAGACGTTGCCGCCGACGACGGGGACGCCGAGCGCCTTGCAGGCGTCGGCGAGGCCGCTGACCGCGCGGTCGAGCTGCCAGGCGCCGGTCGGCTTCTCCGGGTTGCCGAAGTTGAGGCAGTTGGTCAGGCCGAGCGGCTCGGCGCCGACGCAGGCGAGGTTCTGGGCGCACTCGAGTACCGCCTCGATCGTCCCCTGGTAGGGGTCGCAGGCGACGCGGCGGCCGTTGCCGTCGATCGAGACCGCGATCGCGTTGCCGGCCTCGGGCAGCTGCAGGACCGCGGCGTCGGCCTGCTCGGGCCGGCGAACGGTCCGCGAGCCGACGATCGAGTCGTACTGCTCGAAGGCCCAGCGCTTGGAGGCGATGCTCGGCGCGCTCAGCAGCGCCAGCAACTCGTCCTCCGCGCTCACGCCCGCCGCCAGCGTCTCGCGGTTGCCGTAGATCCAGCCCTCCGGCTCGGCCGGTTCGAGGTCGTAGAGCGGGCAGCCGTCGACCAGCGCCTCGACCGGCATCTCGCCGACGACCTCGCCGCCGCGCAGGATCCGGATCCGGCCGCCCGCGGTCACCGTGCCGATCACCGCCGAGCCGGTCTGCCACTTCTCGCAGATCGCCCGCACCTCCTCGACCCGCGCCGGCTCGACCACCGCCAGCATCCGCTCCTGGGACTCGGAGACCATGATCTCGAAGGGCTCCATGTCGGCCTCGCGCAGCGGCACCGCGGCGACGTCGATCTCGATCCCGACCCCGCCGGCGCTCGCCATCTCGCCCGCCGAGGAGGTGAGCCCGGCGGCGCCGAGGTCCTGCAGCGAGACCAGCAGGCCCTTCGCCAGCAGCTCCAGGCAGCACTCGAGCAGCTTCGACTCCTCGAAGGGGTCGCCGATCTGCACCGTCGGCCGCTTCGCCTCGTCGCCCTCGCCGAGCTCGGCCGATGCGAGCACCGAGGCGCCGCCGATCCCGTCGCGGCCGGTCGAGGCGCCCATCAGGACGATCGAGTTGCCCGGCCCGGCGGCCGCGGCCCGGACCATGTCCTTGGTCTCGGCGAAGCCGATGCACATCGCGTTGACCAGGCAGTTGTGCTCGTAGGGCTCCTCGAAGTAGATCTCGCCGCCGACCGTCGCCACCCCGATCGAGTTGCCGTAGTGGCCGATCCCGCGGACGGCGCCGTCGAGCAGGTGGCGCGAGCGGACCGAGTCGAGCTCGCCGAAGCGGAGGCTGTCGAGGAGCGCGATCGGCCGCGCCCCGATCGCGAAGACGTCGCGCATGATGCCGCCGACCCCCGTCGCCGCCCCCTGGAAGGGTTCCACCGCGCTGGGGTGGTTGTGGGACTCGACCTTGAAGGCGACCGCGTAGCCCTTGCCGACGTCGACGGCGCCTGCGTTCTCGCCCGGGCCCATCACCACCCGCTCGCCCTCGGTCGGCAGTCGCCGCAGCAGCTTGCGCGAGTGCTTGTAGGCGCAGTGCTCGGACCAGAGCAGGCTGAACATCGCCAGCTCGACGTCGTTCGGCTCGCGCCCGAGCTTCTCGACGATCAGCTCGTACTCGGAGTCGGTGAGCCCCAGCTCGCGGTATTTCGGCGCCCCGACCGTCATCGGGGCGACTTCGTCAACCCATGGTTTGCAAACTCGCCCACCCGGTCGAACACGCGCAAGCCGTCCGTCGACCCCGTCAGCGGGTCGACCGCGTGCTCGGGGTGCGGCATCAGGCCGAGCACGTTGCCGCGCTCGTTGGTGACACCGGCGATGTCGCGGACCGAGCCGTTGGAGTTGTGGCCGTCGGCGTAGCGGTAGGCGACCTGGCCATTTGCCTCGAGCTGGTCGAGCATCTCCTCGGGCGCGTAGTAGCGGCCTTCGCCGTGCTTGGCCGGGATCGAGAGCCGCTCGCCGGAGCCCTCCTCGACCAGCTCGACCTGGTGGCAGCGGAAGCGCAGCTCGACGTTGCGCAGCAGCGCCCCCAGCAACAGCCCCGCCTCGCAGAGGACCTGGAAGCCGTTGCAGATCCCGATCACCGGCGCCCCGCCCGCGGCCGCCTCGGCGACCGCCTCCATCGCCGGGCTGAAGCGGGCGATCGCCCCCGCCCGCAGGTAGTCGCCGTAGGAGAAGCCGCCGGGGACGACGACGCCGTCGACGCCGTCGAGGTCGCGGCTCTCGTGCCAGATCAGCCGGGCGCCGTCGCCGTGCACCTCGCAGGCGTGCAGCGCGTCCCGCTCGTCGCAGGAACCAGGAAATTGGAGAACACCCCAGATCATTGGTGTGCGCGACCCGCGGGGTTCAAAGGGTTTGGATTTCGTAATCCTCGATCAAAGGGTTGGCGAGCAGCTTCTCGCAGAGCTCGTCGAGCCGCTCCGGGCTCTCGGCCTCGAGCTCGACCATCCGCCCGACGTGGACGTGCCCGATGCCCTCGAAGCCGAGGGCCGGCAGCGCCCGCTCGACCGCCTTGCCCTGAGGGTCGAGGATGCCCTCCTTGGGGCGGATCAGCACGCGCGCCTTCACCGGTGCCAATCTAGCGATCGGCTCAGAACGACTCGCCGGTGACCCGCTCGTAGGCCTCGACGTATTTGGCCCGGGTCTGCTCCACCACGTCGGCCGGCAGCTCGGGTGCCGGCGGCTTCTTGTCCCAGCCGGTCTCCGAGGCCCAGTCGCGGACGAACTGCTTGTCGAAGGAGGGGGGAGTGACGCCGGGCTGGTAGCTCGCCGCCGGCCAGAAGCGCGAGGAGTCCGGGGTCAGCACCTCGTCGCCGAGGACGATCTCGGCGCCGGCGTGGCGGCCGAACTCGAACTTGGTGTCGGCGAGGATGATCCCGCGCTGGGCCGCGTGCTGGGAGCCGCGCTCGTAGACCTCGATGGACACCCGCCGCAGCTCTTCCAGCAGCGCCCGGTCGCCGACGATCTCGGCGGCGCGGTCGAAGTCGACGTTCTCGTCGTGGTCGCCGATCTCGGCCTTGGTCGAGGGGGTGAAGATCGGCTCCGGCAGCTGGTCGGACTCGACCAGCCCGGACGGCAACTCGATCCCGCAGACCGAGCCGCTCTCCTTGTATTCCTTCCAGCCCGAGCCGGAGAGGTAGCCGCGGACGACGCACTCGACCGGGTACATCTCGAGCTTGCGCACCCGCATCGCCCGTTCGGCTACCTCCTCGGGCACGTCCTCGGAGATGAAGTGGTTGGGGACGATCTCCTCGGTCAGCCCGAACCAGAAGACCGACATCCGGTTAAGCACCTTGCCCTTGTCGGGGATCGGCGTCGGCATCACCACGTCGTAGGTGGAGATGCGGTCGGAGGCGACCATCAGCAGGTCGCCCTCCCACTCGTAGATCTCGCGCACCTTCCCGGAGGAGAGAAGCTTCAGGTCGGCGATAGTCGGCATGGCGGCGATGCTATGCGATGCTTCGCTCGTGGCGCTCCCGCCTGAAGTCAATCGCAACCCCCTGTTCCAGACCCTGCGCTGGGCGTTCCGCCCGATTGCCTTCATGGAGGACTGCCGCCGCCGCTACGGCGACGCCTTCGGCGTCCGCTTCCTCGGCTTCGAGCGGCCGATGTACCTGATCTCCGACCCGGAGGCGATCAAGGCGCTCTACCGCGAGCCGAGCCACGGCCTGCCGCCGGGACGCAACATCGTCCTCGAGCCGATCCTCGGCTCGAAATCGCTGCTGATCCAGGAGGGCGCCGAGCACCTCAGTCGCCGCCGGCTGATGCTGCCGCCCTTCCACGGCGAGCGGATGCGCTCCTACGAGGAGACGATGAGCGAGATCGTCGAGGCGGAGATCGACTCCTGGCCGCTGAACACCGAGTTCCCGATCCACGCACGGATGCAGGCGGTGACGCTGGAGGTGATCTTGCGAGTCGTCTTCGGCGTCTCCAGCGGCCCGCGGCTCGACCGCCTGCGGGAGATGCTCGCGACCGTCCTCCAGGAAACCGCGGCCCCGGGTCGCCAGGTGCTCGGCCTGGCCCTGCAGCGCCTCGGCGGCCGCGGCATGTTCGCCCGCTTCGAGACCCAGCTGCGCGAAGTCGACGACCTGCTCCTCGCCGAGATCGCCGAGCACCGCGAGCGGCCCGACCTGGAGGAGCGCGAGGACATCCTCTCGATGCTGATGCAGGCCGAGTTCGAGGACGGCACGCGGATGGAGGACCGGGAGCTGCGCGACCAGCTGATGACGCTGCTGCTCGCCGGGCACGAGACGACCGCGACCGCGCTGGCCTGGACCTTCGACCTGCTGCTGCGCCACCCGGCGGTGCTGGGACGGCTGCGCGACTCGCTCGCTGCGGGCGAGGAGGACTACCTGCGGGCGACGATCTCCGAGTCGCTGCGGCTTCGGCCGGTGATCCCGCTGGCCGGGCGCCGGCTCTCGAAGGAGCTGGTCGCCGACGGCGTGACGCTCCCCGAGGGAACCGACGTCACCCCGGCGATCTGGCTCACCCACACCCGGCCCGACGTCTATCCCGACCCGTTCGCCTTCAAACCCGAGCGCTTCCTCGAGGACGGCCCCGACACCTACGCCTGGATCCCCTTCGGCGGCAGCGTCCGCCGCTGCATCGGCGCCACCTTCGCCGAGTTCGAGATGCGGGTCGTGCTGCGCGAGGTGCTGACCCGCTGTGAGCTGCACAAGGCGAGCCCACGCCCCGAGCGCACCGGCCGCCGCAACATCACCCTCTCGCCGCGCGACGGCACCCCGGTGGTCGTCACCGACCGGGCACAGAGAATCTCCAGAGATTTCGCTTTCAGCGCGTAACCCGTCGCAACATTCTGTCTACACTCCTGTCATCATGGAGTTGCTGACGATGGAGAGCAAACGCGCCAACTGGAACGACGACCGCCTCGACGAACTGAGCCGTCGCGTCGACGAGGGCTTCAAGGAGATGCGCGAAGGCTTCGCGCGGGTCGATGCGAAGTTCGACCGGGTCAGCGAGCGCATCGACAAGCTGATCTTCACGATGTGGGCCGCCGGTGGCGCCGTTGCCGCGACCGCCGCCGTCAGCCTCGTCAAGCTCGCCTTCTTTTAGGTGCGATCAGCCGCCGGACTTAGCCGGCGAGTGCGGATGCTCCCTCGCCCACCTGGCGATCGTGCCGGAGCCGGAGATCACCTCGCCGTCGTCGAGGACGAGGATCGGAACTGCCTCCTGACCGCTGAGCTCCTTGACCTCGGCGCGGTCCTCCTCGCGGCTGCCCCAGGTCCAGGGCATCAGCCGGTAGCCGCCGACGGTCTTCAGCTCGTACTCGTATCCGGCCGCGTCGAGAGCCTTGCCGGCTTTGGCGCAGGGATGGGCGAAGCCCGGTCCATGCGTCTTCTGACCGCAGGTGTAGAGGATCACGCCTCGCAGGCTATCGCGAGGCAGATGCTACATTCGTAGCATGAATGTAGAAATCGCCTCTCGAGAACTTCGCAACGACACGGCAGGCCTGCTCCGCAGGGTTGAGGAGGGGGAGACGATCGTGATTACGCGGCGGGGCAAGCCCGTGGCGGATCTGGTTCCTCACAGGGAGACCGCGCGGCGTTGGCTGACTCCAGACGAGGTGGTGGAGATCAGGAGAATCGCGTCGGCCGACCCAACCTGGGGAGCCGAATTGGCCGAGATGAGAGCTGCGGACAAACTCGAGCCGATTCCATGACGCACAGTCCTGCGGAGATCGGGCTGCTCGACACCTCCGTCCTCATCGCCGCGGAGGAAAGCAGGCCACTGCGCGCCGAAGGCCTTCCTCTGCGCGCTGCGATCTCGATCATCACCGTGGGCGAGTTGCGGGCCGGAGTCCTTGCCGCCCCCGACGTCCAGAGCCGAGATCGTCGGCTCTGCACGCTCGAGCGAATCTCCGCGACGCCAATCCTGCCTGTCGACCCCAGAGTCGCCCAGCTCTGGGCTGGGATGCGGGCCTATCTCGCTGCTTCCGAAAAGGGAGTGGGCGGTAACGACCTCTGGATCGCCGCAACGGCGGCGAACGCCGGAATGCCTGTGGTCACCCAGGACCGCGACTTCTACGCCCTCTCGGGCGTCAACGGCCTGACCGTGATCGAGGTCTGATCAGGGCCTCAGCGCTTCGAGCCGCTCGAAGATCTCGGGCACGTGGGTGAGGTAGGCGTTGTAGTCGAAGACGGCGTCGAGGTCGAGGTCGGGGGCCGCCTCGGCGAGCAGCTGGCGGAACTCGGTGCGGGTGTCCCAGGCGCGCTGGGCGTTCTCCTGGACGACGCGGTAGGCGTCGTCGCGGGTCATCCCGGACTCGACCAGGGCGGTCAGCGCGCGTTGGCTGAACAGGGCGCCGTGGGTGAGGCCGAGATTCTCGCGCATCCGCTCCTCGTTGATCCGCATCCCGGAGGCGACGCCGGTCGCCAGCGCCTGCATGTAGTCGAGGCCGATGGTCGCGTCGGGGAGGATCACCCGCTCGGCGCCGGAGTGGGAGATGTCGCGCTCGTGCCAGAGGGCGACGTTCTCGGTCCCCGCCTGGGCGTAGCCGCGCAGCACCCGGGCGAGGCCGGTGATCCGCTCGGTGCGGATCGGGTTGCGCTTGTGGGGCATCGCCGAGGAGCCCTTCTGGCCGGCTGCGAACGGCTCTTCGACCTCGCGCACCTCGGTTTTCTGCAGGTTGCGCACCTCGGTCGCGAAGCGCTCGAGCCCGGCGCCCGCGACCGCGATTGCCGCCAGCAGAACCGCGTGGCGGTCGCGGGGGATCACCTGGGTGGCGACGTCCTCGCGCTCGAGGCCGAGCTTCTCCATTACCCGCGCCTCGACCGCGGGGGGAACCGAGGCGTAGGTGCCGACCGCGCCGGAGAGCTTGCCGAAGCGCAGTTGGGCGAAGGCGTCTTCGAGGCGGTGCAGGTTGCGGTCCGCCTCGAAGGCGAAGCCGGCGAGCCGCAGCCCGAAGGTCGTCGGCTCGGCGTGGACGCCGTGGGTGCGGCCGACGCAGAGGGTGTCGCGGTGCTCGAGCGCCCGCTCGACCAGCGCGTCGCGGTAGGCGCGGGCGCTGGTGAGGACGATCTCCCCGGCGGCCTGCAGCTGCAGCGCCAGCGCCGTGTCGAGCACGTCGGAGGAGGTGAGCCCGTAGTGGATCCAGCGCCCGTGCTCGCCGACCGAGGAGGCGACGACGTCGACGAAGGCGGCGACGTCGTGGTCGGTCACCTTCTCCCGCTCGTCGACCGCCTCGACCGTGAAGGCCGCCCGCTCGCGCGCCTCGCGCGCCGCCTCCGCGGGGACGACGCCCTCGGCCGCCCAGGCTTCGGTCGCCGCCAGCTCGACCTCGAGCCAGGTGTCGAGCTTCGACTGCGGGGTCCATACCGCCCCGATCTCGGGGCGGGTGTAACGGGGGATCACGCGTTGATTATCCGCGCGGCGAGGACGCCGGCGTTCTTCGCCCCGTCGATCGCGACGCAGGCGACCGGGATTCCCGGCGGCATCTGCACTGCCGAGAGCAGCGCGTCGAGCCCGCCGAGGCTCTTGCCGAGGATCGGCACGCCGATCACCGGCAGGTCGGTGTGGGCCGCGGCCACGCCAGGCAGCGCCGCGGACATCCCGGCGCCGGCGATGATCACCCTGAGGCCGCGCATCCGCGCGTTCTGGCAGTACTCGCGAACCAGCTCGGGGTCGCGGTGGGCGCTCATCACCCGCACCTCGTAGCGGATGCCCGCTTCCTCCAGGGCTTTGCCGGCGGGCTGCATCTTGGGCTTGTCGTTCTTCGAGCCCATGATGATCCCGACGTGCGGCTCGTCGACGTCTATTTCCTCGAAGGCTTCCTCCACGGCCGGCATCGTCGCCGCCTGGGTGGGGTCGGCCGGCCCGGTGGGGGCGGGCGTTCCGGTCGGCTGGGGCTCCTCTGAGATCTCGCTCATCTCGTTCCTCTCTCGATTAGCTGGGGACCCGCTCGACGGCGCGGGCGGCGATGTCGGTGCGGACCTGCATTCCCTCGAAGGAGATCCGGCCGGCGGCATCGTATGCACGATCGCGCGCCTCGGCAGGGCTCGTCCCCAGTCCCGTCACGTTCAAAACCCGCCCGCCCGCGGTGACGATCTCTCCGTCGCGCTCGGCGGTGCCGGCATGGGTCACCTCGCCGATCTCCGCCGCCGCGGCGAGGCCGTCGATCACGTCGCCCTTCGAGGAGGACTCGGGGTAGCCGGCGGAGGCGAGCACGACGGTCACCGCCCAGTTGTCGTCGAACTCGGCCGACGCGCCGGCGAGGCCGCCCGGCTCGCGGGCGGCGAGGAAGAGCTCGGCGAGGTCGGAGCGCAGCCGCGGCAGCACCGCCTGCGTCTCGGGGTCGCCGAAGCGGGCGTTGAACTCGAGCACCTTGGGGCCGTCGGCGCCGATCATCAGGCCGGCATAGAGGACGCCGTGGAAGGGGACGCCGCGGGCGGCCATCGCCGCCACGACGGGGCGGTGGACCCGCTCGACGATCTCATCGACCTCGGCCGCCCCGAAGCCGGGCACCGGCGAGTAGCTCCCCATGCCGCCGGTGTTCGGTCCCCGGTCGCCGTCGAAGATTCGCTTGTAGTCCTGGGCGGGGGCGAGCGGGACGACGTTCTCGCCGTCGCAGAGCGCCAGCAGCGAGAGCTCCTCGCCCTCGAGGAACTCCTCCAGCACCACCGTGGTCGCTCCGAAGCGCTGCTCGGTGAAGAAGACATCGAGCGCCTCGCGCGCCTGGCCCTCGTCCTGGCAGATGATCACGCCCTTGCCGGCCGCGAGCCCGTCGGCCTTGAGGACGGTGGGGTAGGAGGTGGACGCGAGCCGCTCGATCGCCTCCTCGCGGCTGCGCAGCAGTGCGTAGCCGGCGGTCGGCACTCCCGCCTCCTCCATCAACTCCTTGGCGAACGCCTTCGACCCCTCCAGCTCGGCCGCCGCTCTGGTCGGCCCGAAGGCGGCGATCCCGGCGGCCTCGAGCGCGTCGACGGCGCCGGCGACCAGCCCGGCCTCGGGACCGACTGCCACCAGATCGACCCCGTGCAGCTGAGCCGCGGCGACGATCGCCGCGGCATCGTCGGCGCCGACCTCGGGCAGGCACTCGGCGTCCGCCGCGATTCCGGCATTTCCGGGTGCGCAGAGAACTTCCTCCACCTGCGGCGAGCGCCGCAGCGCCCGTACGATCGCGTGCTCGCGACCGCCCCCTCCTACGACCAGTGCCCTCAACGCGCCGGGTCTAGAGCGAGCCCGCCAGGTCCTCGGCGGACATCGCCGCCAGGGTCTGGCTCGTCATCGTCCCGCGCGAGCCGAGCTCGACCGAGACCTTGGCCATCGTCTTCTCGTCGGGCGCTTCGACCACCGTGACGAAGTCGTACTGCCCCAGCGTCGCGTACTGCGCCACCACCTTCGCCCCGATCTGCTCGACCTCCCGGTTCACCTCGGCAACCCTGCCCGGGTTGTTCTTCAGCGTCCGCACTCCCTCGGCAGTCAAGTTCGTGAGCATCAGATAAGTCGGCATCTGGAACCCCCTTCAGGTCGAGATCAGCCCTCTTCTTCAACCGTACTTGGTTGGGATGGGGGGTGGGCACCCCCTCCAGACACATCTCGCTATGGCTCGATGTTGAGTGTCTGGAGGAGGTACCCACCCCCCACCTGCAACACGCAGTAGAAAGACGGCTCAGGGTCCAAGAGCTTTATCGGAGAAGCCTCGTGGCTTCAGCTTCCGGTGCTACGGAGCTCGATGGCAGGGGAGCCGGTGGGGGTCCCCCGGGTACTCAGCATGGAGCCGAGCCGGTGCGGCCCGAGGCGCCAGCCAATCTCCGCTTCTCTCGGCGGAGGTGCTCCCGGGGGACCCCCACCGGCTCCCCGCTACTAGGACCGCTCTAATACGCGTAGTAGCCGGCGTGAATGTGATCGCAGTGGTCTGGGAGAGCGAAGGCTGGTCCCAGGCCGTCGAGATCGAAGCAGTAGATGAGCTCGGTCGGATGCAGCGGCGGCGCCAGCTGGGCGAGGGCGTAGCCGAGCTCGGCGCAGGGGGCGGTGGTCGAGGTGTCGGTGCAGGAGACGCCGTCGACGGCGGCGATGTCCATCGCCCGCCCGTAGAAGTGGTTGGAGACGTTGCCCGAGGCGGTCATCTGCGAGTGGTCCGAGCGCAGCGAGGTGATCGTGATCTGGTGGTCCTTGGTCATCAGCGCCAGCAGGCCGGTGACCCGCTGGTCGAGCATGCCCGCCTGGATGTCGCGCAGCTCCAGGTCGTTTGAGAGCGTGAGGTTGTTCCAGTTGATCTGGGCGGCGACGTCGCCGGGGAGGACGATCGTCCAGGCTTTGCTGGTGACGGCGCACTTGCCGGCCAGCTGGTCGGCCTCGTTGGCGACGGCGTCGACGTACCAGGAGGCCTGGTTGTGGGTGAAGACCCCCGGGTCGATGCCGCCGCGCGACCACATCAGCCGCGCCAGGGTCGCCGCCGAGTCGTCGACGTCGGCGTGGCGCAGGCGGCCGTCTTCGTCGCCGTCGACGGCGTAGCGGTTCCACTCCATCGGGTCGAGCCCGAGCGGGCCTTCGGTCCGCAGCTGCCGCTTGTTCATGCCGCGGCCGAAGTTCGACTCCAGCCGGGCGATCGCCGCCAGGGCCCAGACCCCGCGCTTGCCGAGCTCGTAGCGGCCGGCGGCGGCCTCGAAGGCGGCCAGGTAGTCCTCGGGGATCCGCTTCCTCCACTCGTCGGCCGGGGTGCACTCGAAGACCTGAATCTGCGGCGTCAGGGTCAGCATCGAGTAGTTGCTGCCGACTTCGGCGGCGTAGCAGCCGGCGTTGGCGAGCACCTCTTCGACGTACCAGTCGGCGTGGTTGTAGGCGAAGATCGCGCCCCAGACGTCCTCCGGCATCCCCGCGGCGTCGAGGTACCGGGCGGCGGCGTAGATCGCGTCTTCGGGGTTGTTCGGGTCCTTCACCCCGTCGCCGTTGGCATCGACTCCGTACATCGCCCAGGTTTCCGGCATGAACTGCATCCAGCCCACGGCGCCGGCATACGAAGGGCCGAGGTTGCTGCCGAAGGCGGTCTCGATCGCGTTGATCCCGGCCAGGATCGCCGGGCCCTGCGGGCCGAGTCCGTAACGGTCAGAGGCGGCGTGGTAGATCGGGATCAGGACCGGCGGCACGCCGTTGATCGCGCAGCTCGAGGCGGGCAGCGAGGGGATCGTGAAGGCGCCGGCCGCGGGGGCGGTGGTCGCGCCGCCCGCCGGTGCGGCTTCGGTTTCCGGTTCGGGTTCGGGAGCTTTGGCTTCGACCCCGCCGTTGCCGGCGTCCACGCCCCCGTCCGGCGGCGGCGTCTTCGTCGCCGGGGCGGGCGGTGGGACCAGCGTTTCGTTCTGCTGGACGGGCGCTTCGCCGGCCTCGCCGGCTTCGCTGGAAGCGGCCGGGGCTTCGAGCGCCGCGCCCTGCGTCGGCGCCGCAACCGCGGTCGCCGCCTCGGCGCGCGCCACGGCGACCGGCACTGCCAGCGCCGCGGTCGCCGCCGCGGTCGCCATCACCGCCCTGATCTTCTGCGCGTGCTCCATCAGCCGAGGACGTTGACCACTCGCCACTGCTCGTTCTTCAGCTGTTCCATCTCCAGCCGCAGCTCGCTGGTCGCGCCGACCCGCAGCAGCGAGACGCTTACCGGGTAGATGCGGTTGTGGGAGGGGGCGGGCACGACGTTGAGGACTTTCGCCTTTGGCACCTCGAGGCCTGCCGGCTGACGCGGCGGCCGCTGCAGCAGCGCCTTCGTCACCTTCGGGGCCGCGGTCGCCTGGAAGGCGCGGCGGACCTCGCCCGTGTCGCCGCCGGTCTCGTAGACGACGAAGGCGTCGGCGAACTTGCGCGCGACGGCGACGGCGGCGGGCCCGGCCGGCGGCCCCTCGACGCTCGCCCGCGACGCGGTCGCCCCGGCATCGGGCGCGGCGGGATTGGAGGAGATCGTGTCGGTGGCCGGGTTGCCGGTGTTGGCGCTCGCGGTGGCGGCCGTCGGTGCTTCGGTTTCCACGGCCTTCGAGCCGTCGACCTTCGAAGCCTTGGCCTGCTCCGGACCTCGGAAGACGGGGGCTGCACCCTGCAGGGTCGGGGTCGGCTCGGGCTCCGGGACCGGCTTCGGCGCGGGAAGGGGTGACGGATCGCTCTCCACCGCGACGGTCGGTGCGCTCGCGGAGTCGCCGCCGGAGGAGGCGAGCGAGTAGCCACCGATCCCGATCGCCAGCGCCAGGACGACGGCGCCGCCGGCGACGGCCGCCCGGGCGGCGTCGTCGAGTCCGAGGAAGCGGTCTTCGAGCGGCCACAGGACGCGGTCGCGCACGGCCAGCGAGAGGTCCTCGAGGGCCTCCGGGGGCTGCCGCCTCGGGCGCGCGTTGATCGGGGTCTGGTCGTCGCTCATCGGGTCTTGCCGGTGCTCTCCCTAAGCCTACGGTGGCTGGCCTAATTAAAGAGCACCTATATGAGGTTCTTGTTTCGGCAGAAACCGCCGCAAAGATGAGCCTCAGGCAGCGCTTGCAGCAGGCGTGCCAGCCCGCTCGAAGACGATCTCTCCTTCGGCGGCGTCGACCCGAACCCTGTCGCCTTCGCCGAACTCGCCCTCGAGGATCTTCAGCGCCAGCTTGTCGACCAGTTGCTTCTGGATCACCCGCTTCAGCGGCCGCGCCCCGTAGGTGGGGTCGTAGCCGAGGTTGCCGAGCAGGGTGCGGGCGTCCTCGGTCAGCTCGATCTCGATCCCGCGCTCGTGGACCCGGCCGACCAGCTGGTTCACCTGCAGCTCGACGATGCGGCCGATGTCGGCCTTCGAGAGGCGGTGGAAGATCACCGTGTCGTCGATCCGGTTGAGGAACTCGGGCTTGAAGGTCGCCGCCAGCACCTCTTCGATCTGCTCGCGGATCCGCTCGTCGACCTGCTCGCCGACGATCCGGTCGGAGCCGACGTTCGAGGTCATGATCAGCACCGTGTTGGTGAAGCTGACGGTGCGGCCCTGGCCGTCGGTCAGCCGCCCGTCGTCCATGATCTGCAGCAGCGTGTTGAAGACATCGGGGTGGGCCTTCTCGATCTCGTCGAGGAGGACGACCGCGTAGGGGCGGCGGCGCACCGCCTCGGTCAGCTGCCCGCCCTCCTCGTAGCCGACGTAGCCGGGGGGCGCGCCGATCAGCCGCGCGACGGTGTGCTTCTCCATGTACTCGGACATGTCGAGGCGGACGATCGCCTGCTCGGAGTCGAACATGAACTCGGCCAGCGCCTTCGCCAGCTCGGTCTTGCCGACCCCCGTCGGGCCGAGGAAGAGGAAGCTGCCGATCGGCCGGTGCGGGTCCGAGAGCCCGGCGCGCGAGCGCCGCAGCGCGTTGGAGACCGCGGCGATCGCCTCCTCCTGGCCGATCACCCGGTCGTGCAGCCGCTCCTCCATCTGGATCAGCTTCTCGACCTCGCCCTCCATCAGGCGGCTGACCGGGATCCCGGTCCATTTGGCGACGACCTCGGCGACGTCCTCCTCGGTGACGGTGTCGGCCAGCATCGTGCCGGCGCCGGAGTGCACCTCCTCCAGCCGTGCCTGCTGGGAGGCGATCTCCTTCTCCAGCTCGGGGATCTCGCCGAATTTCAGTTCGGCGGCGCGTTCGAGGTCGGTCTCCCGTTCGGCCTGCTCGACCTCGCGGTTCAGCTCCTCCAGCCGCGCCCGCGCCTGGTTGATCTGCTCGATCGGCTCTTTCTCGTTCTGCCAGCGGGTGCGCAGCTCCGAGGCCTCCTCGCGCAGGTTGGCGAGGTCCCCCTCGAGCGCCTCGCGCCGCGTCTTGGATGCCTCGTCGGTCTCCTTCTTCAGTGCCTCGCGCTCGATCTCCAGCTGCTGGATCCGCCGCTCGACCTCGTCGATCTCGGTCGGTACCGAGTCGATCTCGATCTTCAGCCGCGAGGCCGCCTCGTCGATCAGGTCGATCGCCTTGTCGGGCAGGAAGCGGTCGGCGATGTAGCGCTCCGAGAGGGTCGCCGCGGCGACGATCGCCGAGTCGGAGATGCGGACGCCGTGGTGGTTTTCGTAGCGCTCCTTCAGCCCGCGGAGGATCGCGATCGTGTCGTTCATGTCGGGCTCGCCGACCAGGACCGGCTGGAAGCGCCGCTCCAGCGCGGCGTCCTTCTCGATGTGCTTGCGGTACTCGTCGAGGGTGGTGGCCCCGACCGCGCGCAGCTCGCCGCGGGCCAGCATCGGCTTCAGCAGGTTGGCTGCGTCGACCGCGCCTTCGGCGGCGCCGGCCCCGACGATCGTGTGGAGCTCGTCGAGGAAGAGGACGATCTGGCCCTCGGCCTGCTGCACCTCGGAGAGGACGGCTTTCAGCCGCTCCTCGAACTCGCCGCGGTATTTGGAGCCGGCCAGCAGCGAGCCGATGTCGAGCGCGATCACCCTGCGGTCGCGCAGGCTCTCGGGGATGTCTCCCTTGACGATCCGCTGCGCGAGCCCCTCGACGATCGCCGTCTTGCCGACCCCGGGGTCGCCGATCAGCACCGGGTTGTTCTTGGTCCGCCGGGAGAGGACCTGGATCACGCGGCGGATCTCCTCGTCGCGCCCGATCACCGGGTCGAGCTTTCCGGTCTCCGCCTCGGCGGTCAGGTCGCGGCCGAATTTCTCCAGCGCCTGGGCGTTGTCCTCGGCGTTCGGGGAGGTGACCTTGGCGGGGCCCTGGACGGCCCTGACAGCCCGCTCGAGCTCGCCCTCGTCGGGCAGCAGGTCGGAGACGCCCGAGCCGTCCTCGGCCAGCGCCAGCAGCAGATGGCCGACGGTGATGTAGCTGTCGCCGAATTTGGCCATCGCCCTCTCGGCGGCGCGCAGCACCCGCGCCAGGTTCGAGGACATCTGCGGCTCGGCGCCGTCGCCGAGCGTCGGCAGCGCGGCGGCGGCCTCCTGGGCCCGTGCGCGCGTCGCGGCCGGGTCGGCGCCGACCTTCTGCAGGACCGGGATCGCCATCCCCTCGGCCTGGTCGAGCAGCGCCAGCAGCAGGTGGGCCGAGGCGATCTCCGGGTTGCGCCCGGTGCGCGCCAGCTCCTGCGCCGCCGCCACCGCTTCGCGGGATTTCTCCGTGAACCTGTCCGCCTGCATCAGCCCGTCTCTCCGTTCTTCTCGTTCTCCAGTTCAGCGATCCGCCTGCGCAGCCGCTCGCCTTCGGCCCGCAGCTTCTGCACCTGCGCTTCCAGCGCCAGCACCGTTTCCACCCCGGCGAGGTTCAGCCCTTCGGCGGTCATCTGCTGGATCCGCCGCAGCCGTTCGACGTCGCGCTGGGAGTAGAGCCGGGTGTTCTTCGGAGAGCGTTTGGGCGCGATCAGGCCGCGCTGCTCGTACATCCGCAGGGTCTGCGGGTGCATCTCGGCCAGTTCGGCGGCGACCGAGATCATGAACACGCCCTGCTCCTCGTCGAAGGTCGCCTTGACGGTGCGGCGGTAGGTGGCCATCAGACCCCCGCCTTGCGCAGCAGCTCGGCGCGCGGGTCGGACCCGTTGAGGACCTCGGCGAGCTTCTCGACCGCTTCGCTCTGCTCCTCGCTGAGATCGGCGGGGATCGCGATCTCGAGTCGGTAGCGGATGTCGCCGCGGCCCGAGCCCTTCGGCTTCGGCGGGCCCTCGCCGCGCAGTCTCTGGATCGTCCCGTGCCTGGTCCCGGGGGCGACCTTGATCTTCTTCGTCCCGTTCAGGGTCGGCACCTCGATCGTGCCGCCGCGCAGCGCCTCGGGGACCGAGATCGGCACCGTCACCTCGAGGTTGCCGCCCTCGAGGCGCTCGAAGACCGGCGAGGGCTTGACCCGCGTCGTCACATAGAGGTCGCCGGGCGGGCCGCCGCGCGGTCCGTCCTCGCCCTTGCCGGCGAGCCGGATCCGGGTGCCCTCCTTGACCCCGGCGGGGATGTTCACCTTGTAGCGCTTGTTCTGCTGGGTGAGGCCGGAGCCGCCGCAGGTCGGGCAGGGGTCCTCGACGATCTGACCGGCGCCGCCGCACATCGAGCAGGGCTGGCTGATCGAGAAGAAGCCCTGGCCCTGCGCCTCGACCCCGCGGCCTTCGCAGCGCGGGCAGGTGGTGGGGGAGGTGCCGGGTTTGGCGCCGCTGCCGTTGCAGGTGGTGCAGCGGCTCGACTTGGGGACGGTGACGCTGATCTGGGTGCCCTCGATCGCCTGGTCGAAGCTGAGCGAGACCTCGGTCTCGAGGTCGCGGCCGCGAACCTGCTGGGGCCGCGCCCGGCCACCGCCGCCGCGGTTGAAGACCCCGCCGAGGATGTCGCCGAAGTCGAAGCCGCCGAAGCCGCCGGGCCCGGTGCCGAACGGCGCCTGCCCGCCCGGGCCGAAACCGGCGAAGACGCCGCCCTCGTCGTACTCTTTGCGCTTCTCGGGGTCTCCGAGGACGTCGTAGGCGGCGGAGACCTCCTTGAACTTCTCCTCGGCCGCGGCGTCGTCCGGGTTGCGGTCGGGGTGGTATTTCCGGGCGAGTTTCCGGTAGGCCTTCTTGATCTCCTCGTCGGTCGCCTTCTTCGAGACGCCCAGGGTCTTGTAAAGCTCGTCAGCCACGGCCCTCCTAAGCGCTCACGACCACTCGCGCCGGCCGGATCAGCTGCTCGCCGAGCTTGTAGCCCTTCTGCATCACCTCGACCACCGTCCCGCCCTCGGTGCCCTCTACCGGCTGAGTCGAGAGAGCCTCGTGCTGGGTGGGGTCGAACTTGTCTCCCTTGGGGTCTACAGCCTCGACCCCGTTTCGCGACAGCGTCTCCCGCAGCCCGTTGAGCACCATCTCAACGCCGGAGGCCAGGGTTTCTTCATCGCCGGCCGCCTCGAGCGCTCGCTCCAGATTGTCGACGGCGTCGATCACTTCCCGTGCCACGTCGACCTTGCCTCTGGTCTGCGCGGCCTGCAGATCGGCCGCAACCCGCTTCCGGTAGTTCTCGAAGTCCGCCTTCGTCCGCTTGGCAAGTTCGAGGTACTCGTCCCGCTCCTTCTGAGCCTCCCCGAGGAGGGCATCGAGGTCTTGCTCGACCTCGTGCCCATCCTCCTGAACAGCCTCGGTCTGCTCTGGGACGTCGCTCATTTGCCGTCCTCGTCGACCACCTCAGCGTCGACGACCTCCTCCTCGTCGGAGGCAGCCCCGTTCTCGGCGTTGCCGTCGCCGGCAGCCTGCTCGGCCGAAGCCGCCGCGTAGATCTGCTCGGACACCTTCGTCATCGCCGTGTTCAACTGCTCGAGCTTCGAGTCCAGCTCTTCTTTGGAGCCGCTCTCGAGCGTGTCGCGCACGTCCTTGACCGCGGCCCGCACGTCCTCCTTGCTGGCCTCGTCGACTTTGTCGCCAGCCTCCTCGATCGCTTTCTCCGCCTGGTAGGCCGCGTTCTCGGCGACGTTCCTGGTCTCCGCAAGCTCGCGCTGCACGCGGTCCTCGTCGGCATGCGCCTCGGCGTCGGAGACCATGCTCTGGATTTCCTCCTCGGAGAGCCCGGAGCCGGATTTGATCTCGATTTTCTGCTCTTTGCCGGTGCCTTTGTCCTGGGCGGCGACGTTGATGATCCCGTTGGCGTCGATGTCGAAGGTGACCTCGATCTGCGGCATGCCGCGCGGCGCCGGCGGGATCCCGGTGAGCTGGAATTTGCCCAGGCTCTTGTTGCCGCTGGCCATCTCGCGCTCGCCCTGGAGGACGTGGATCTCGACCGAGGGCTGGTTGTCGTCGGCGGTCGAGAAGACCTCCGACTTCTTCGTCGGGATCGTCGTGTTGCGCTCGATCAGCTTCGTCATCACGCCGCCTTTGGTCTCGATCCCGAGGGTCAGCGGGGTGACGTCGAGCAGCAGCACGTCCTTGACGTCGCCGGCCAGCACGCCGGCCTGGATCGCGGCGCCGACGGCGACGACCTCGTCCGGGTTGACGCCCTGGTGCGGCTCCTTGCCGGTCAGCTCTTTGACCTTCTCGCGAACGGCCGGCATCCGGGTCATGCCGCCGACGAGGACGACGTGGTCGACCGCGGTGTCGGCATCGGCCAGCGCCTGTTTCACCGGCCCGACGACGCGGTCGAGCAACTCGCCGGTCAGCTCGTTCAGCTTCGAGCGGCTCAGTTTCAGGTCGAGGTGCTTCGGCTGCCCCTCGACGGCGGTGATGAAGGGCAGGTTGATCTGCGTCTCCTGGGTCGAGGAGAGCTCGATCTTCGCCTTCTCCGCCGCCTCGTAGAGGCGCTGCAGCGAGTTCTTGTCCTGGGAGAGATCGACGCCCTGGTCGCGCTTGAACTCGGCCACCAGCCACTCGACGATCGCTTTGTCCCA
This sequence comes from Solirubrobacterales bacterium, assembly GCA_036376215.1. Classification (GTDB taxonomy): domain Bacteria; phylum Actinomycetota; class Thermoleophilia; order Solirubrobacterales; family 70-9; genus VAYN01. The sequence goes on along the minus strand of DASVAT010000005.1, from coordinate 87,755 downwards.
GTTGTCGCCGCCGAGGTGGTTGTCGCCGGCGGTCGACTTCACCTCGAAGACGCCGTCGCCGATTTCCAGCACCGATACGTCGAAGGTGCCGCCGCCGAGGTCGAAGACGAGGATCGAGTGGTCGGCCTCCTCTTTGTCGAGGCCGTAGGCGAGCGAGGCGGCGGTCGGCTCGTTGATGATCCGCTTGACGTCGAGGCCGGCGATCTTGCCGGCGTCCTTGGTCGCCTGCCGCTGGTCATCGTTGAAGTAGGCGGGGACGGTGATCACGGCGCTGTCGACGGCTTCGCCGAGCTTCGCTTCGGCGTCCGCTTTCAGCTTCTGGAGGATCATCGCGCTGATCTCCGGCGGGCTGTACTGCTTGCCGCGGGCATCGACGCGGACGTCGCCGTTGGGGCCTGCCTCGACCTTGTACGGGACGATCGTCTCCTCCTCTTTGACTTCCGCCTCCTTGCGGCCCATGAACCGCTTGATCGAGAAGATCGTGTTCTCGGGGTTCATCACCGCCTGGCGTTTGGCGACGGTGCCGACCAGGCGCTCGCCGCTCTCGGTGAAGGCGACGACCGACGGGGTCGTGCGCCCGCCCTCCGCGTTCTCCAAGACGGTGGGCTCCCCGCCCTCCATCACCGCCACGCACGAGTTGGTCGTGCCGAGGTCGATACCGATCGTCTTTGCCACTTTTGCGCCTACCTCCAGATGGGTTGGGTTGATCAAGCTTTAAAAATCTAAGTGGCAGTATGGCAGATCCAAAACGAGATGCCAAGCGGTGGATTTGCCGGCGAGCGATTCGTTCGGGAAGGAACCGGGTTACACCTAAGTGCAGGCAGGTGGGAGGCGGGACAAAACGAGGAGGAGACTTTGAACCGCATTTCGAGAAGCGCGAAAAGCGCTCGCTACGCTCGCCGGCTGATTCTGCTGGCGCTGGCCGTGTCGCTGATGCTGGGCCTGTTTGCCGCCGGCGCCGCCGCCAAGTACGGCCCCGGCACCCAGGTCGACGTGATGACCCGGAACCTCTATCTGGGCGCCGACCTGGCTCCGGCGATTGCCGCCAAAAACACCAACGAGTTCGTCAAAGCCAACGGGCAGATCCTGCGCGAAGTCACGGCGAACAACTTCCCGGTCCGGGCCAAGGGCCTCGCCCAGGAGATCCTGAAGAAGAAGCCGGGCCTGGTCGGTTTGCAGGAGGTGGCGCTGTGGCGCACCGGTCCGCCGAGCCTCGAACCGCTGCTCGGCAGCGCCGGCCCGACCGCGACCACCGTCCGCTACGACTACCTGACCGAACTGCTCGACCGGCTCAACAAGGGCAAGAAGCGCTACCGCGTCGCGGTCGTCCAGCAGGAGTTCGACTTCGAGGCGCCGGCTGACGAGAACGGCGTGCCGGGCGACGGCCCCAACGGGTTGATCAAAGACGCCGAGATCAACGGCCGCCTGACGATGCGCGACGTGATCTTGGTCCGGCTCGGCGCCGGCGTCGTCACCAGCCACCCGCAGAAAGGCAACTTCCAAAACCTGCTCGTGGTGCAGCTCTCCGGCGTCGAAGTCAGGGTGCTGCGCGGCTGGACGGCGATCGACGCCAAGGTCCGCGGCAGCAAGAAGTTCCGTTTCGTCAACACCCACCTCGAGGCTTTCGACGACTCGAGCCAGGTGCCGAGCATCCGCGCCCTGCAGGCGGGCGAGCTGGTCGCCAAAGGAGGGCCGGCGACGAGCGGCCTGCCGGTGGTCCTGCTCGGCGACCTCAACTCCGACGACGACACCGTCGAAGCGGGCGATCGCCAGGCCTACCAGACGCTGGTCAAAGCCGGCCTGCGCGAGCGCAGCACCGACGAGCCGCTGGGCTGTTGCCTGAAGTCGAGCCTGCTGGCGGTCGGTGCCGGCGGCGCCGTCGCCGACTTCGACCACCAGGTGGACCACGTGATGACCCGTGCCCCGAAGAAGGTGAAGCTGATCTCCTCGTCGGTGACCGGCCGCCAGCCGGTCAACGGGTTCTGGGACTCCGACCACGCAGGCCTGTTCAGCTCACTCTGGCTACTCCGCTAGGAGGGCAATCTGCCGAGACCGCAAATTTGGCCCCTCGAGGGCCATTTTTGCGGTCTCGCGGAACTCAGCCGCCGGCGGTGCGGGCGACGAATTCGGAGACTTCTTTCGCCTGCTCCTTGTTGAGGATGCCGCCCGGCATCCGCCCCGGCGTGGTCGAGCTGTCGACGCCGTTTTCGATCGCGTTGAGGACGCGGCCTTCGGTCGATTCGATCGAGTCCTCCGCGACTTCGCCCGTCGGGGCGAGCAGTTCGTCGAGGTCGGGCGCGTAGTTGCCGTCGGTGCCGGCGCTGTAGAGCGTGTGGCAGGTGCCGCAGTTGGTGACGAACAGGGACTGGCCCGCCTCCAGGCTCGCGGGGACCTTGTCCTCGCCGGTCTCGCCGTCGCCCTTGGCGCGGAAGGCCGCGAAGGGGATGACGACTGCGAGGACGAGGACCAGGACCCCGAACCAGATGAAGGTGCGCTTGCTCATCAGGGGGCGCGCATATTACTGCCGGCTGCCGCTGCGCGGTTGTCCCGAAGGCATCGCCCGGTTCTCGCGGTACCACGGGCACATCCGCCGCAGCTCGCACTCGCCGCAGCGCGGTTTGGGTCGGCAGACCGTTCTGCCGTGCCGGATCAGGTTGACGTGGAGCTCGTGCGCGTCCTCGGGCGGGACGACCGCCAGCATCTCGTCGTGGGCCTTCTCGAAAGAGGCCTTGGCGGGGAAGAGGCCGAGCCGGCCGCCGACGCGGTGGACGTGGACGTCGACCGGGATCTCGGGGATCCCCCAGGTGAAGATCAGGACGCAGGCGGCGGTTTTGCGGCCGACGCCGGGCAGGTCGAGGAGGAACTCGAGCGACTCCTCGCGGGGGGCGGTCTCGGTCCAATCGAGATCCGGCGGGTCGCCCAGCCGTTCGAGGATCGCCTGGATCCGCGGCGCCTTCTGCCTCGCCAGGCCGCCCGGCCGGATCGCCTCCTCGAGCTCGGCGACGGGCGCGTCGCGGACTTCCTCCCAGGTGGGGAAGCGCTCCCTCAGCGCCGCGTAGGCGACGTCGCGGTTGCGGTCGTTGGTGTGCTGGGAGAGCACCGTCTTGACCAGCTCGCCGACCGGGTCGCCGTGCGGCTCCTCGTCGGGCACCCCGTACATCTCCCGCAGCCGGTCCCGGATCGCCCGCACCCGCCGCCTGTCAGGCCGCTTCCAGCTCATCGCGCCCGACCCTAGACGGTCCATAAGCTGGGGCGATGAGCGCGGCGATCGAAGCGGGGCGGCTGTGGATCGACGGCGTCGAGGTTTTCTACCGGCGGGTGCCGGGCGAGGGGACGCCGACCGTCTACTGCCACGGCAACCCGACGCATGGAGAGGACTGGTTGCCTTTCCTCGAGCGGGGCGGCCCGGCCCTGGCGATCGACATGCCCGGCTGGGGACGGTCGGCTCGTCCCGAGCGCTTCGACTACTCGATGTACGGGCTCTCCGCCTTCCTCGATCGCTGCCTCGCCGAGCTGGACGTCGAGCGCCGCAAGCTGGTCGTCCACGACTGGGGCGCGCTGGCCTTGATCGGGGCGCAGCGGCGGCCGGAGCTGGTCGAGCGGCTGGTGGTGATCGACTCGGTGCCGCTGCTGCCCGGCTACCGCTGGCACTGGGTCGCGCAGCTGTGGCGCCGGCGCGGGGTCGGCGAGTTGCTGAACGCGACGACCACCCGTTCCTCGCTCGCCCTGCTCCTGCGCCAGGCGCGGGGGGACCGCAGTCCGATGCCGCCGCGGTTCGTCGACATGATCTGGGACCACTGGGACGCCGGCACCCGCGCCGCGACCCTGGCGCTCTACCGCCACGCGGATCCGGACCGGCTCGCCGCCGCGGGATCGGACCTCGGCAGGATCGGCTGCCCGGCGCTCGTCCTCTGGGGGGATCGCGACGCCTATCTCCCGACCCGTTTCGCCCGCGCCTACGCCGGCGTCCTGCCGAACGCCGAGCTCGAGGTCCTCGCCGGGGTCGGGCACTGGCCCTGGATCGACCAGCCGGCCGTCGTCGATCGCGTGCTCGCCTTCCTCGACTGAGCGAGTTTCGCCCTGTTCGACGCCGTTAACGCCAGGGCTACAATTGGCTGTTCGTGTCCCGTGCCTTTGCCCCGATAACCGCCCGGCTCCCGAAGGGCTGGGGCGACCTCGTTCGCCAGATCGCCATCCTCGTCGGCGTCGACCTGGCGTACACCTTCGTGCGGGGAATCGCCGACGGCGAGAAGGCGGTCGCGATGGTCCACGGCCAGCAGGTGATCGACCTCGAGCGCTCCACCCACACCTTCTTCGAGCCCAGCCTGCAGGCATTCTTCCTCCCTGCCCAGGGAGTGATCGACGTCGCCAACCAGATCTACCTCAACGCCCAGTTCTCGATCGCGCTCGGCTTCCTGGTCTGGCTCTACCTGTTCCGCAACGAGTCCTATTACTTCGTGCGAAACATGTTCGTCGTCTCGATGGGGCTGGCTCTGGTCGGCTACTCGCTCTACCCGACCGCGCCGCCGAGGATGTTCCCCGAGTACGGCTTCGTCGACACCCTCAACGCCTTTGCCGGCGTCAACCACGATTCCGCGCTCGCGAAGAGCTTCATCAACCCCTACGCGGCGGTGCCGAGCATGCATTGCGCCTTCGCGATGATGATCGGCGGCAGCGGGATCATGGTCTGCCGCCACTGGTGGGCGAAAGCCTGGTGGGCGTTCTGGCCGCTGCTGGTCTCCTGGGTCACGATCGTCACCGCTAACCACTACTGGGTGGACGCCGCGCTCGGCTGGGCTGTCGCGCTCTGCGCCGCGCTTGCCGCCCAGCGCCTCGCCCAGGCCCGCCCGGAAGCCTGGGCCTTCCGGGCTGTCGGCCGCGCCCCGGCTCCGCAAGAGGCCGAGGCGTAATAGCCTCACTGCGAATGGGACCCTCCGCGCCTCCGCGGCGCAGCAACCGTGCCGGTGCCCGCAACGGGCAGGAGCTTCGTGCCTACGCCCGCGATCGCCTGATCGAGTCGCGACTGACCCCGAACGCGATCTCGATGGTCGGCCTGCTCGGCAACCTCGTCGCTGCCGCGCTCGTCACCCAGCGCCTCTTCTTCCTCGCCGGCATCGCCTTCGTCCTCGGCTCGGTGATGGACACGCTCGACGGCCGCTACTCGCGGATGTCGGGCAAGGGGACCCTCTTCGGCGCCTTCCTCGACTCGACCCTGGACCGGATCGAGGAGGGGATCGTCCTCGCCGCCGTGGCCGGCTACTTCGCCGTCGAAGGCGACGACGTCGCCGCGGCGATGTGCGTGGTCGCCGTGCTCTTCTCGCTGATGGTCTCCTACACCCGCGCCCGGGCCGAGGCGCTGGGGGTCGAATGCAAGGTCGGCTTGGCCACCAGGCCGGTCCGCGTGGTGATACTTTCGATCGGTCTGATCTTCGCCAAAGGCGCCGGCATCGGTGACTTCGAACTGCTGGCGCCGGCGGTCTACGCGATCGCCGCCCTGACGATATTCACCACTTTCCAGCGGGTATGGCATGTGAGAAACGAGCTTTCCGGCGAGGCCAGCGGCGTCAAGGACGACGGCGGCGGCGCTGGGGACGTGTAACCAGCGAAGCCGCCAGGTGTCTTCAGCCACCCAGCGCAATCCAGGAGGACTTCGAAATTCATGAGTGAGAACGGAGCAAACGGCCACACGAACGGCGTCGGCCGCACGGACGAGAAGGTCCGCGTCGCGATCGTCGGCGTCGGCAACTGCGCCAACAGCTTCATCCAGGGCGTCCAGTACTACAAGGACGCCGACCCGAGCGACGAAGTGCCGGGCCTGATGCACGTCGACCTCGGCGGCTACCACGTCCGCGACGTCGAGTTCGTCGCCGCCTTCGACATCGACTCCGAGAAGGTCGGCAAGGACCTCGGCGAGGCGATCTGGTCGGGCCAGAACGACACGATCAAGTTCGCCGACGTCCCGAACCTCGGGGTCACCGTCCAGCGCGGCATGACCCTCGACGGTCTCGGCAAGTACCTGAAAGAGAAGATCACCAAAGCCCCGGGCGAAACCGCGGACGTCGTCGGCATCCTCAAAGAGACCAAGGCCGACGTTCTCGTCTGCTATCTGCCCGTCGGCTCCGAGGACGCGACCAAGTGGTACGTCGAGCAGGCGCTCGCCGCCGGCGTCGGCTTCGTCAACTGCCTGCCAGTCTTCATCGCCCGCGAGGACTACTGGGACAAGCGCTTCCAGGACGCCGGCCTGCCGATCATCGGCGACGACATCAAGAGCCAGGTCGGGGCGACGATCGTCCACCGCTCGCTGGCGCGCCTCTTCCATGACCGCGGCGTGCGCCTGGAGCGGACCAGTCAGCTCAACGTCGGCGGCAACATGGACTTCTACAACATGCTCGAGCGCGAGCGGCTGGACTCGAAGAAGATCTCGAAGACCAATGCCGTCACCTCGATCATGGGGCACGACCTGCCGCCCGAGAACGTCCACGTCGGCCCCTCGGACTACGTGCCGTGGCTGACCGACCGCAAGTGGGCCCACATCCGGCTCGAGGGCAAAGCCTTCGGCGACGTGCCGCTGACCGCCGAGCTGAAGCTCGAGGTCTGGGACTCGCCGAACTCCGCCGGCGTCGTCATCGACGCGGTGCGGCTGATCAAGCTGGCGCTGAACAACGGCGTCGCCGGCCAGCTCGACGGTCCCTCCAGCTACCTGATGAAGAGCCCGCACAGCCAGCGGCCCGACGACGAGGCGCGCGAGCAGACGGAGGAGTTCATCGCCGCCAACGAGCGCGGCAAGTCGCTGCCGGGCCAGGGCGCTGCTGAGACGTCGAGCACTGCCTCGGCCTAAAGTTCCCGGCGTGTCCGCGCCGCTGTCCATCGCCCAGGTATTCCCGGTTCGCCGGGCGGGGGCGAATCCGGCGGCGCGGTTCGCCGAGGCGGTCTCCGAAGAGCTGGAGCGGCGTGGGCACGAGGTGCTGCGGATCTCGACCGGGGACCCGGTCAAACGACTGCTGAAATCGCGGCCGCTGGACATCGTCCACGTCCACGACCCGTTTGCGCCGAGCGCGCCCTCGGCGGCGCTGCGGCATTCCTTCTCGCTCAACGTCGCAACCTTCCACGCGCCGCAGGAACGGGTGCTCTCGACGCAGGTGGCGCGGCCCTTCGTCGAGATCTTCTTCGGCCGCATCGACGCGCGGACGGTGACCCGGCCGGAGACGGCGGAGCTCCTCGAGCGCTTCTTCCCGGCCGGGTACCAGTGCCTCGACGGCGCCGGCGCTGAGGAGCCCGAGTGGGGGCGGGCCGCCGACGAGCTGGAAGCGATCTACCGGCGCCTGCTCGACCGCCGCCACGACCCGGCCGGTAACGCGGAGGTTCGCGAGCGGATCTCGAAGCGGCCGCTGATCGAGGTCGACCTGCACATGCACACGGACCATTCCGGCGACTGCGCCACCCCGGTCGACGTCCTCGTCAACACCGCCCGCGACCGCGGCCTGGGGGCGATCGCGATCACCGACCACAACGAGGTCTCCGGCGCCCTGGAGGCGCGCAAGCTTGCCGAAGAGCTGGGGGACATCAAGGTGATCGTCGCCGAGGAGGTGAAGACCGCCGAGCAGGGGGAGGTGATCGGGCTCTTCCTGGAGGAGAAGATCCCCAAGGGCCTGACGATGGCGGAGACGATCCGCGAGATCCGCGCCCAGGGTGGGCTCGTCTACGTGCCGCACCCCTTCGACCGCTTCCACTCGGTCCCCGACTACGAGCACCTCTTGGACATCGTCGAGGAGATCGACCTGCTCGAGGTCTTCAACCCGCGGGTGGCGCTGACCTCGTTCAACGAGGAGGCGGTGCGGTTCGCGGCCAAGTACCGGATCGTGCCGGCCGCCGGCTCCGACAGCCACGTCGCCCAGGGGCTCGGCAGCGTGCGGCAGCGGATCCACGACTTCGACGGGCCGGCCGAGTTCCTCGAGGCGATGCGGGGCGCCGACATCACCCGCAAGCACAAGAACCTGGTCTACGTCCAGACCCTGAAGTTCCTGCAGACGACGGGGCGACCGAAGGCGCCGAAACGGCGGGTGCCGGACGCGAAACCGGTCCGCGGCGGGCGCCCTCGGCGGCGCAAAGAAGGGCGCCGGGCGAGCAAGTCCTGATGCAGGGGGACCGTCGCAGAGGAGCCGCGCCGGCCTCGTCAAAGAGTGCCCCGATGCGCAGCATCGACGACGAGATACGTGAGAAGTACCTGGAGCGGGCGATCCGCGAGCTCAACCAGATGAGCCGCGAAATCCAGGAGTGCCCGCACTGCCCGCGGGGCAAGCTGATGCCGGTGCTCGGCTCCGGCCACCCCCAGGCCGACATCTTCATGCTCAAGCACGCGCCGCTCGCCTCGGAGATCGAGGAGGGGGTCGCCTTCTACGGGCGGTCGGGCAACGCGCTGATGAAAAGCTTCAAGCGGCTCGGCATCGATCCGCTCGTCGTCTACGGCGCCCTCTGCGTCAAGTGCCCGATCGCGGAGCCCGACCTCGCCCCCGGCGAGTGCGTCGGCCGCCTGGTCGAGGAGCTGGCGATCGTGCAGCCGAAGATCGTCGTCGTCATGGGCGAACCGGCCCTCCGCGTCCTCAACGGCCTCAGCGTCCCCCTCTCCCGCCCGATCGAACAGCGCGAGGGCGAGATCCAGGCCTTCACCCCCACCATCGACGCCCTCTACGTCCCGGATATCGACGCCTCCCTCGACGAAGAGGGCGCCAAGCAGCGCTTCTGGCGAGCCTTCAAGACGCTCGGCGAGTGGTACGACGACCTGCCGCCGTACTAGCGCCGGGCTGACGGGCGCCGCTGCGCGGACGCACCCCCGGATGTCGCGCCTGGTCGGCGCATCGCAGCACCCACCTCCTCCCGAATAGCTCTGCTATTCGCTCGTCGCCGTGCACTCCGCTGCTTGACCAGTCACGCCTCCGTGGGCACGGCCGCTTGCGCCGACCGTCAGCCCGGCGCGGGCGAGGAAGATGCCCTCCCTCCCACTGGGAGTGGGCGCGAGGGCACAAAAACTGTAGCTCTCAGGTATGGGGCGGGCCGCCTTTTCGCGGCGTGTCCTCGGGGTTGCCAGCGTGTTGGGCAGGGTGTTTTTCGCCGGTAGTGGGAGTGGCGGCTTTGCCTTCACTGCGGGTGCCCGGATCTTTGATCGCTTTCGCGGCGGCTTTGGCCTTATCGGTGAGGCTGCCTTTGCCCTGCGCGACTTTCTTCAGCTCCTCGGCGTCCGCTTTGAGCGAGTCCATGCCGCCGCGCTTGTCGATCGTGTCCTTGGCTTTGTCGGCGAGCTTCTTGAAGTCCATGGTTCCTCCAAAGGGTGGGCGACGGTTGGTGACTTGTACCCCCTATAGGAGGCCTAACTCACCAATCGTTCAACGGCTCCGAGATTTGGGGGCCTATAGGGGCCCAAAGCTCGGAGAGGTGAATCAGGCGGGAGGAGCCGCGGCCTCGGCGAGGGCGGTCATCGGGTCGACCTTTGCCGAGGCCAGGCCGCGGACGACGATGGTGTCCAGGGCGGTGTAGGCGGCCAGCTGTTTTTGGGCGTCCTCGGCGTCCGAGGCGGCTACACCTACGGTGCCCTCGGGTTCGGCTAGGCGGTCGAAGTGGTCGCGGTAGCCCTTGTGGAGGTCGCGGTAGAAGGACTCCTCCTTGGCGAGGCGGTCGGCGGCGTCGGGGCCGACGGCGGTGCGGACGTAGCCGAAGACGGGGGGCGTGGGGCGGTCGGTGCCGGTGGCGCCGGCTTCGACCTTGGCGCGGGCGCCGGCGGCGAAGTCCGGCGTCATCCAGTTGAAGAAGACGCCGTCGTAGGCGCTGCCCGCCAGTTCGCACATCTTCGGGCCCATCGCGGCGAGGACGAGTTTCACGTTCGGCAGCAGGCGGCGCAGCTCGGGCAGCGACTCGCGCATCTTCGTCAGCGGCTTCTCGGTGAAGCCGGCGCCGACGCCGAGCCAGAGCTTCGCGGGGTCGATGCCGAACTCCTCGACGTCGGCGGCGATCTGTTCGGGCGGGGTGCGGTCGAGGGCGATCACGGCGACTCCCAGCTCGACCCCCGGCGCCGCGGCGGCGAACTCGGCCAGCGTCGCCAGCCCCTTCGCGCCTGGGTGGTCGTTCGACCACATCGAGCGGTAGCCGAGCTCGGCGCAGCGGGCGGCCAACGGCCGCGCCACTTCCGGGTCCAGCCCCGCCGCGACTCCGAAGGCGCGGTAACCGGTCAAGCGCCGCCTCCTCCGCTGGCGCTTCCGGGGGCGGCGCCGCGGCGGATTGCCTGGCGCTCGAAGAGCGCAACGCACTCGATGTGCGGGGTCTGGGGGAACATGTCGACGGGCCTCACCCGCGTCAATCTATAGCCGGCCTCTCCCAGCTGGGAGGCGTTGGGGGCGAGCGTGGTCGGATTGCAGGAGACGTAGACGATCTTCTCCGCCTCGCACTCGATCACTCGGCGGACGATCTTCTGCGAGAGCCCGGCCCGCGGCGGGTCGACGACGACGACGTCGGGCTTGCCGGCTTTCTCGACCAGCGGCCGCACCCCGGTGCGCGCGTTGGCGGCCAGGAAGTTGGCGTTCTCGATCTTGTTGCGCCGCGCGTTGCGCTCGGCGTCGGCGATCGCCTCGGGGACGATCTCGAGCCCCCAGACCTCGCCCGCCCGCCCGGCCATCGTCAGCCCGATCGTGCCGATCCCGCAGAAGAGGTCGAAGACCCGCTCGCGCCCGCTCAGCCCGGCGAACTCCGCCGCGACCGCGTAGAGGCGCTCGGCCATCTCGGTGTTGGTCTGGAAGAAGGCGCCGTGGGACATCTCCAGCTTCAGGCCGCTGAGCTCCTCCCGCAGCCGCTCGGCGCCGAGCACCCCGGTCGGCCCGTCGCTGCCGCCCGACTCGCCCTCGACGATCGTGTGCAGGTCGACCGGCGGGCGGGGGAAGCGGGCTTTGACGGTCACCAGCCGGGTCTGGACCTGGCCGGTGCGCCGCCCCTCGCGGACCGCGAGGTTGCGGAGGACGCCGCGGCCCGCGCGCCGGTCATAGGCCGGGATCGCTTCCTCCCGCGCCCACTCGCGCACCGCGTTCCGCGCCTCGGTGCCCGCCGCGGAGGCGAGGTGACAGTCGTCGACGTCGACGATCAGGTCCCAGCGGCCGCGGGCGTGGAAGCCGAGGGCGAGCTCGTCGTCACTTTCGCCGAAGCTGTATTCGAGCTTGTTGCGGTAGCGCCATTGTTCGACCGCCGGGACGATCTCCTCGGTCTCGAACCCGTCGAGGCCGCCGATCCGCCGCAGCGCGTCGTCGACCTGCTCCTGCTTGTAGGCGAGCTGGCGCTCGTAGGGCAGTCCCTGCAGGGGCGCCCCGGGGCAGGGCTCGCCGCCGTGGACGCAGGTGTCCGGCAGGCGATCGGCCGAGGCGCGGACCACCTCGACGGTCCGCGCCTCGGCGAAGCGCTTCTTGGGCTTGGTGATCTCCGCCCGGACCCGGTCGCCCGGCAGGGCCCCGGCGACGAAGACGACGAGCCCGTCGGTGCGGGCGACCCCTCGCCCGCCGAAGGCGAGCGAGTCGATCTCCAGCTCGAGCTGCTCTCCCCGCTTTATGGGAGGGCTTTGCGGGCCTGTTTGGCCAGCCGTTCGAGTTCCTTGATCAGTGCGTCACGCTGTTTACGGCCTTTTTTGACCAGCTCGCTGAGCATTTTCTCCGCGTCGCTGCGGGTCATCCGGCCGCGTTTCACCGCGTCGTCGACGACGTCCTGGATGCGGTCGCGGCTGAGCGTCACGCTCTGCTCGAGGCTCTCGCGGAACTGCGCGACGCTCTTGTCGAGCCCGCTCGTCGCTTTGCTCGAAGCTTTTTTGGTTCTGGTTTTCGCTACGGAAGCTTTGCGTTTCGGAGCTTTTTTGGCGGCGCTTTTTTTCGTACCTTTTTTGGCGGATTTTTTCGACGCGGATTTCGAAGCCGGGGCGCTTTTCCTGGTGGCTTTCGACGCTGCTTTTTTAGCTTTCGCTTTGGCTTTCGTTTTCGGTTTCGTCGCTTTTTTGGCTTTCGCTTTTTTCTCCGCCATCAGTTCTGCCTCCGGGTTAGTAGACCGCTGGTGAACCCGACTATCTCAGTTCTGCAGGAGGTTCCGCTCATCCGCGACGAACCGTGCTCGAACCGGTGCATGGTCGGAGAGCCGCAGGGCGCGTCCGTCGAGGGGCAGCTCGCGCGCCTCGGGCGGCAGGGCGCTCGGCGCCTCCGCCACCTCGAGCCCGCGGCAGAGGATGTGGTCGATCGCGGTCGGCGCGGTCGGCGGGCTGTCGAACCCGAACTCGTCGCGCAGCCGCTCGAAGATCCGCGGCTGCTTTCCCGGTCGCAGGTTGAGGTCGCCGCCGAAGAGGAGCGGCGCGCCGGCTGCCCACCCGAGCGCCGTCCGTGCCGCCTTCGCCAGGTCCTCGGCAGCCAGCTTCGGCCAGTCGTTGGTCGCGTGCAGGTTGGCGACGCAGACGCCGGAGGCGGTGCGGACGAAGCCCATCGCCCGGCGCTCGGGCTCGCCCTCGTGGATCGCCGTCTCGCGCCGCTCGGCGATCCCGCCGAGCCTGCCCGGCACACGGACGAGGATCAGGTTCGAGCCGCCCTCGCCGGAGGCAATCAGGTCGGGATTCCGGCGCGCAACCAGCCCGCGCAGGGAGCCGAGCTGGTTGCGGGAGGTGAGCGTCCGGTGCGCCTCCGCCCCGCAGGCGCGCGCCAGCGGCTCGGCGAAACGCGGCGGGCACTCCTGCAGCATCGCCACGTCCCACTCGGCCCGCGAGAGCACGGTCGCGAACTCCTCGGTGAGGTCGCGGTTGACCTGGACGTGGGTCGCGTTCCGCTCCTCCAGGCGCAGCAGCCGAGAGCGCCAGGTGCGCAGCGCCGGGTCCGGCGGGAAGTCGCGCCCGTGGAAGAGGTTCCAGCTGAGGACGGTGAACTCCATGCGGCGTAGTATCCGCAAGCTTGATGATCGCGAAGCGAAGCGAAGCGCACTCTTGATGAATTTCATCACCGGCGAGGAGCTCGGCGCGTTCGAGCTCGGCAAGCTGCTCGACCGCGCGGCCGAGTTGAAAGCCGGCCGGCGCGACGGCGTCGGCCGCGAGGCGCTCGCCGGCCGCAGCATCGGCCTCGTCTTCGAGAAGCCCTCGACGCGGACGCGGATCTCCATCGACGTCGGCGTCGCCGAGCTCGGCGCCCACGGGGTGATGCTCCGCGGCGACGAACTGCAGCTCTCCCGCGGCGAGTCGATCGGCGACACCGCCCGCGTCCTCTCCCGCTACGTCGACGCGATCGTGATCCGCTCCGGCTCGCACGAGAACGTCGCCGCGCTCGCCGAGGCCGCCGAGGTGCCGGTGGTCAACGGGCTGACGCCGCTGCACCACCCCTGCCAGGCGATCGCCGACCTGCTGACGATGCGCGAGCGCTTCGGCGACCTGCAGGGGCTGCGGCTCGCCTACGTCGGGGACGGCAACAACGTCGCCCGCTCGCTGGCGATCCTCGGCGAGCTTGCCGGGGTCGAGGTGGTCGTCGCCGCCCCCGAGGGGTACCAGCTCGAGGAGGGGCACGGGGCGAAGCTGACCGGCGACCCCCGCGCCGCGGCCGCCGACGCCGACGCCCTATATACGGACGTCTGGGTGAGCATGGGGGACGAGGAGGAGGCAGCCCGCCGGCGCGCCGACCTGGCTCCGTTCCAGCTCGACGGCGATCTGCTCGCCGTCGCGAAGGACCGGGCGATCGCCCTCCACTGCCTGCCCGCCCATCCGGGAGAAGAGATCGCCGCCGACGTCCTCTACGGCGATCATTCCGCCGTCTGGGACCAGGCCGAGAACCGGCTGCACGCGCAGAAGGCGCTGCTGGAGATGCTGCTCGGCTGACGCCGCCGAGCGGCGCTCCCGATGCTGGTCCTCTACGACAACCCCGTCTCGGGCAACTGCCACAAGGTGCGGCTGATCCTCGGGATGCTCGGGATCCAGTACGAGCGGCGCGAGCTCTCGGTGATCGACCACTCCGATCGCCTGGAGGTGCTCGGCGGGCTGAGCCCGACGCTGAACGTGCCGACGGTGGTGCTCGACGACGGCCGGCCGCTGGCCGAGTCGAACGCGATCCTCTGGTACTTCGCCGACGGCACCGAGTACCTGCCGGAGGACCGGGCTTCGACCTCGAGCCGCTGCCGGCGGTGCGCGCCTGGCTGGCGCGGGTCGAAGCCCACCCGGGGGTCGTGCCGATGGATCCCCTCGGCGATCGCGAGCGGCAGGGCTGAGCGGTGTATCCCGAGATAAACATCGGCCCGCTGACGCTGCAGACCTTCGGGCTCTGCTTCGCGCTCGCCTTCCTCGCCGCCGGGGCGCTGATCTGGAGGCGCTTCGAGGAGATCGGCAAGCCGCCCGACTGGGCCTACGAGATGGGGTTCGCGGCGCTGGTCGGCGGCGTCGTCGGCTCCCGCGTCTACTTCATCGTCCAGAACTACAGCGAGGTCAAGGACGACCTGCTCGGCAACATCTTCAGCGGCTCGGGCCTTGTCTGGTACGGCGGCGCGATCGGCGGCGCGATCGCCGTCCTGCTCTGGGCCTGGTACCGCGGCTTCCTCGGCCTGGCGCTGCTCGACGTCGCCGCGCCGGCGCTGGCGCTCGGCTACGCGATCGGCCGCTGCGGTTGCCAACTCTCCGGCGACGGCGACTACGGCAAGGCTTGGGACGGGCCCTGGGCGATGTCCTACCCCGACGGCACCGTGCCGACCGACCAGACCGTTCACCCGACGCCGATCTACGAGACGCTGGCGATGGGGCTGGGGGCCTGGATGCTCTGGCAGCTGCGCGACCGGGTGCGTCCCGGGATCCTCTTCGCCATATATCTCCTCTACGCGGGGGCCGAGCGCTTCCTGGTCGAGTTCCTGCGCCGCAACGACGACGCCGCGCTGGGGCTGACCACGGCGCAGCTGGAGAGCCTGGCGATGATGGTCGCCGGAGCGGCCTGGATCGCTATCGTGAGCCGTCGCCACGGAGGCATCGGCCGTCCGGCGGCGAACGAGAGAGCTGCGGCAGAGGCATGAAGTCGTTTAGGTCTGCGCGGGAGCCCCAGATCACTGGTATCTTGCGCAAAATCTTTGGAGCGGTCGACTAGGGAAGGAATGGCAGGCAGATGGCGGCGATAGACGTTCAGAGCGAGGGGCCCTCGGCTCGCACCGTGGGAGCGATCCTCGACGACGCGGCCGAGCGCATCGCCGCCGCCGGGGTCGACGACGCCCGCACCGAGGCCGAAATCATCGTCGCCGACGCGCTCGGCGTCGGGCCGAGCGAGCTCAGCGTCGAGAGCGCCGGCCAGGTCGACGGCGAGGCCGCGGGGAAGATCGAGCGCAACGTCCAGCGCCGGGTCGAGCGCGAGCCGATGGCCTACATCCTCGGTCGCGCTCCGTTCCGCGGCCTCGAGATCTACGTCGACGAGCGTGTGCTCTGGCCGCGTCGCGAGACCGAGCTCCTGGTCGAGGTCGGCACGCAGCTGCCCGAGGGCGCGCGCGTGCACGAGATCGGCACCGGCTCCGGCGCGATCGCGCTGGCGCTGCTCTCCGAGCGGCCCGACCTGAAGGTCACCGCCTCGGACCTCTCGCCGGAAGCGGTCGAAGCCGCCCGCGAGAATGCCGAGCGGCTCGGGCTCGCCCTCGAGGTCACCGTCGGCAAGGGCCTGCCCGAGTCGGTCGAAGCCGAAGACGTCGACCTGGTGATCGCCAACATGCCCTACGTCACCGACGAGACGATCTTCGAGCGCTCGCCGGAGATCCAGAAGGAGCCGCGGATGGCGGTCACCGGCGACTGCGGCGAGGACGGGCTGGGAGTGATCCGCGGCGTGATCGCCGAAACGCCGTCGGGCTGGAAGCTGGCGATGGAGCACGACACGCACCACGGCCCGGCGATGCGCGAGCTGCTGCGCGACGCGACTACCCTTCAGGACTATGAAGGTGACGACCGGGTCACCGTCGGCCTCGCCCCCTGAGGTAAGAGCTGACGATGAGTGAGGTGCCGACGGGGGCGGAGACGCCCCCGCAGAGCGGCGACCGCTCGGTCGCCGTCTCCACCGAGGAGCAGCGGCGGGCCAAGGTCGAGCGGCTGCGCGCCGAAGGCGTCGACCCGTACCCGCACTCGTTCCCGGGCCGCACCCACGTCGAGGAGATCGAGGCGGCGCACGACCCCGAGGCGCTGGGGGAGGGCGAGCACGAGGAGTGGGTCTACCGGGTGATGGGCCGGGTGACCGGCAAGCGCGGCCACGGCAAGACCGCCTTCCTCGACGTCCGCGACATCACCGGCACGATCCAGGCCTACGCGCGGCGCGACGTGCTGGGCGAGGAGGCCTTCGGGCGGGTCGAGGACCTCGACATCGGCGACCTGGTCGGGATCGAGGGGCCGCTGCACGTGACCAAGCGCGGGCAGCTGGCGATCGGGGTGCGCGAGTGCGTGCTGCTGGCGAAGGCGCTGAAAGACCCGCCGGATCTCTTCCACGGCATCTCCGATCCCGACACGCGCTACCGCCAGCGCGAACTCGACCTGATGGCGAACGAGGGCTCGCGCGAGGTCTTCAAGAAGCGCGACGACCTGCTGTTCGCGATCCGCACCCACATGCACGAGCGCGGCTGGGTCGAGCTGGAAACGCCGGTCCTGCAGCGGCTGACCGGCGGTGCCGCGGCGCGGCCGTTCGTCACCCACCACAACGCGCTCGACCGCGAGCTGTTCCTGCGCACCGCGACCGAGCTGTACCTGAAGCGGGCGATCGTCGGCGGCTTCGAGGACGTCTACGAGTTCGGCAAGTTCTTCCGCAACGAGGGGATGTCGCCCCAGCACAACCCCGAGTTCACGATGCTGGAGATGTTCGTGGGGGCCGCCGACTACAACGGCGTCATGGAGTTCATCGAGGTGCTGGTCTCGAGCGTGGTCGAGAAGGTGATGGGGACGACGGTGGTGGAGCGCGACGGGGTCGAGATCGACTTCGCCGCGCCGTGGCCGCGGGTGCGGCTGCGCGACGAGCTGCTGCGCGAGACCGGGCTCGACATCTACGAGGCGAGTCGCGACGAACTGGCCGAGGCGGCGGGCGATGCCGTCGACGAGAACGACGACTGGGCCGGGGTGGTCGACACGCTGCAGGGCAGGTTCGTCGAGCCGAAGCTGATCCAGCCGACCTACATCATCGACCTGCCGATCGACATCTGGCCGCTGGTCAAGGTGCACCCGGAGAGCCCGCGCATCTGCGAGGCCTTCGACGGCATCGTCGCCGGGATGGAGATCGTCGGCGGCGGCACCGACCTCAACGACCCGATCGAGCAGCGCGAGCGCTTCATCAAACAGCGCGAACGGCAGGAGACCGGGGCGGAGGCCGACCCGCACCCCCACGACGAAGAGTTCGTGCGAGCGCTCGAATACGGGATGCCGCCGGCGAGCGGTTGCGGCCTGGGAATCGACCGCCTGCTGATGATCATGACCGGGGCGAAAACCTTGAGAGACGTGATCATCTACCCGGCGATGCGCGAGCTGACGGAGTAGCGCTCGGGCGGGTGGTGAGGTAGCGTGCGCGCATGGCTGTGAAACTCCATCGCTGCTCGCTGATGTTCTTCAAGATCGGCGCGCATCCGTGCTGGAAAGTGCAGAAGGCGCTCGAGGACGAGGGGATCGAGTACGAGGTCGTCCAGGGACCGCTGCGGCCCGGCAAGCGCGACGAGCTCGAGCAGCTCTCCAAACAGAACAAATACCCGGTGATCGAGTTCGAGGACGGCCGGGTGTACCGCGACGAGTCGAAGGCCATGGCCGAGCGGATCCGCGCGGGCAAGCTGACGTCGTAGGACCGGCGCCTGGCCGCACCGTCGGCTACGGGTCGTGCGGAGCACTGCCCCTCCGCCGCCGGCACGCCCATGCTTGGTCCTACGACGTCAGGGGCTCTTCTCTTATGCGGTCCCGACGACCAGGGTCAGTTGCAGCCACTTGAAGTGGCACTCGGCGTCGGCGAAGCCCGCGGCGCGCAGCCACTCGAGATGGTCGTGGAGGTCGGCAAGGCGGTCGGCCGGGTCGTCCTCGGGGCGGCCGATCTCGCGCCGGAAGCGCTCGTGCAGCTCGCGGGTGGGGGCCGCGACGAGGTCGAGGTTGGCGAAGACGCCGCCGGGAGAGAGGAGCTCGTTGACTTCGCCGAAGAGGCTCCGCTTGCGATCGTCCTCGAGGTGGTGGATGGCGAGGCCGGAGACCACGGCGTCGAAGGAGCCGAGCTCCGGGAGGGGCTCGCGCAGGTCGTGCAGCTGCAGCGCGGTGGCGGAGTCGGCCGGAAACCGCCGGCCGGCGCGGTCCAGCATCGGCGGCGAGGAGTCGAGTCCCACGGCTTCAGCTCGGGGGTGGGCGGTGCGGACGAGGTCGATCATCCGGCCGTCGCCGGTTCCGAGGTCGAGGACGCGATCGACCCGGCCGGGGAGCGCCGAGAGCAGCATCGACTCCGCCGGCTGCCGGTGCGGAATCTCCCGCGACAGGTACTCGTCGACCCGCTCCGGGTTCGACCAGCCGGCCGGGCTAGACGGCACGCCCCAGCCCGCCGTCGATCGGGATTACCGTGCCGGTGATGTAGGCGGCGCGCTCGGAGCAGAGGAAGGCGACGAGGTCGCCGTACTCATCGACGGTGCCGAGCCGGCCCGCGGGGACTTCGGAGCGGGCGGCCGCTTCGACGTGCTCCAGCGAGCCGCCGAGCTCGGCCATGCGGTCGGTGGCGAAGCGGCCGGTGGCGACGGTGTTGACCGTGATCCCGTCGCCGGCGACCTCCCGCGCGAGCGTCTTCAGGAAGCCGACGGTGGCCATGCGGTGGGCGTTGGAGAGGCCGAGCGCGGGGTTGATCTCGATCGTCGTCGTCGAGCCGACGTTGACGATCCGGCCCCAGCCCTCGCCGCGCATGCCGGGGACGACGGCGCCCGCGAGTACCCGCGGGGCGAGCACCAGCGAGCGGTAGGCGTCCTCCCATTCCTCGAAGCCGTGGTCGAGCGCGCCCCCGGGGGGTGGCCCGCCGGTATTGGTGACGAGGATGTCGACCGAGCCGAGCGCCTCGGCGACCTCGAGCGGCAGCCGGGCCAGGCGCTCCAGGTCCGTGGCGTCGGCGACGAAGGCCGAGGCCCGCTCGCCGATCCCGGCGACGGCCTCGTCCAGCCGCTCCTGCGAGCGACTGGCAAGGGCGACCCGAGCCCCCTCACGAGCCAGAGCCGCAGCGACACCGCGCCCGATCCCCTTGCTGGCGCCCATCACCAGCGCCACTTTCCCCTCGAGACCCAGGTCCATCCCCCAACCCTAGCCACGGCGAGGATGCTCAGAACCCCTTGCGCGGGTATCGTTCTCCCCGAGCGCCCGTAGCTCAGTGGTCAACGGGTCCTTTCGGGGGCCCAAAGAGCGTCGGTCTTTCAAGCCGAAGGTCGCGGGTTCGACTCCCGTCGGGCGCATTCCTTGCTGTTCCGCCGTACACCGCGCGTTGCCAGGTGCAGAGCCAAGGCTTCGGCTTAGGGCCGGATCGGCGTTCCGGCGGCGTCCGGGTGATTCCGCGCGGTTCCGGGGCGTCGTGGTCTCATCCTGGTCACATTTTGCGGTGCCCAATAGGGTCTCCGCGATGCCTGGGGACGGCAAAGCCAAAGCGCGCAATGCGGCGCGCCGTGCTCAGGCCGATTTCGAGCAGACGAGCGAGAAGCTCGAACAGCGTCGAGAGGCGCGCAAGGCGGCCTTCGAGAAGGCGCGAGCAGCCGGCCTCTCGACCCGCGAGATCGCGGAGGCGACCGGCCTTCACTTCACCCGAGTCGCCCGGATTCTCCAGTCGAAGCCTTAGGTGTTGCTAGGTAGCAACGCCCCTGCTACGCTGACGCCTCCATAAAAAGTGCCCCCGCGCTGGTGGAACAGCCGGGGGCGTGGCACAGGAGGTATGAGCTCCCATGCATTGCTCCTATGTCAAGTCTCTCTGAGGATGGCCGGGATCCTGAGGAGATATCTATAGGGATAGAGATGGAGAGGGATCTCGCAGCAGCCGGTAGAAGCGCCTGGCCAGGTGGCGCTTGAGGCAGCGCAGGGCCTCGCGGTTGCTCTTGCCCTCGGCCCGCTTCTTGTCGAGGTAGGCGCGGGTCTCGGGGTCGAGCCTGGACCTAGTGATCGCGATCACGTGCAGGGCGCGGTTCAGCTGGCGATCGCCGCCCCGGTGCAGGCGATGGCGATCGCTCTTGCCCGAGGAGACGGGGATCGGGGCGACGCCGGCCATGCGGGCGAACTGCGCCTCGCCGGCGAAGCGCTCCGCTCCGGCGGCATGGCCGATCAGGGTGGCGGCGGTGAGCGGCCCGCAGCCGGTCTCCTCGAGCAGGGCCGGGCGGTGGGCGCGGACAAGCGCCTTGATCTCGGCCCCCAGCCGCTTGACCTCCTCGGTGATCTCGCAGATGCGGTCGACCAGCATGCGCGCGATCCGCGCCCGCGTCGAGGAGTGCCCCTCCAGGCGCTCGGCGAGGCGGCGCAGGTGCACCCCGCTGCCCAGAGAGCGGACCGGCAGCTGCGCCTCCAGCTCGGGGCAGAGGTCGAGCAGATGCCAGCGCAGCCGGTTCTGGGCCCTGGTGCGCTCTGCGACCAGGTCCTCGCGGTGGTCGGCCAGCAGGCGGATCTTCATGGCCTCCTCGTCGAGGAACGCGCTCGGAAGGCGCTCGGGGCCTTCGCGCACCGCCACCCGCGCCACCGCCAGGGCGTCGATCGGATCCGACTTGCCGGTCCTGCGGTCAGCCCGGCGCGAGGGCCCGGTCAGCCGCGGCGCCACCCGCACGACCCGCTCGCCGGCGGCAAGGAGCGCCTGCTCGAGGCGGCGGGAGACCTGCCGGCAGTCCTCCAATGCCCAGACGCGCTCCGCGTCCAGCTCGCGCGCCCAGCGCAGGGCCGCCTGGTGGCCCTGCTCGTCAGCCGGGATCTGCAGCTCTGCACGCAGCTCCCCGGTCTGCGCTCCCACCGCCACGAGCATGTGGTTGCGCTTGTGGATATCCGCCCCGATCACGATCATCTGCACCGTCCCTTCATCCGCGTTGCCTTTGAAGCGGACCTCCGGCGGACAACCTTCAGTGGGGGCGCTGCCACGCCTATCAAGTCACGCCGAAGCTCCTCGGAAGGCGGCGGGCGACACAATGCATGCAAGCCAGGCCCACGGGCCGGCGGACAGCCTAAGAGTCAGCCCACCGCCATCCGAGGAACCAACCGCTCCGGTCGGACGCCACCGCCCGATGAGGCGGAAGGCTGACACTGAAGACAGCCTAGTGGCGCCAGTGATGAGCGCGCCACGACCACCGCCGAGCAGGATCTTCGCGACCAAGCGGCGGTTCTGAGACACGTCCTCTCGCTCTATCCGCAGACGTTGACGGACCTGGAGCTGCTGAAAGAAATGACCGGAGGTCTGGAGGCGACCTACGCCGAGAGAGACGGGCACAGGCGAGCTGTGCGCGACCTCGCCGCTGGCGGCCTGCTCAACATCGAAGGCACGCTCGTAGTGCCGACCAGGGCTGCTGTCCTCTTCCACGAGCTGGCGGAAGTCTGATGGACGGCAGACGCAGGGACGAGGAGACCGCCAAGCGCCTCGGCCGAAATCTGTTCGTGGCTCGCCGTCGCGCCGGGTTCTCTCAGGAAGAACTCGGCGCGCTGGCCAGCCTCCATCGAACCGAGATCGGGATGGTGGAGAACGGCACCCGACTGCCTCGCGTGGACACGCTCATCAAGCTCGCCTCATCTCTCGGCGTGAGAACCGAGGAGCTGCTTACCGGCGTTGAGTGGATCGTGCCCGCGCCCACGCGGTCGGGCAGCTTCTCGGTGAGGAGCTAGCCATGCCGGAGAAGATCAGCGATCCCGAGCAGGCCCTCCTCTTTCTCCTTCGTCATCCGTTGCGGCGGGAGCTGCTGAGGCTCTACGTCAAGGAGGCCGGGAGTCTCAGCCCCAAGCAGCTCTCGGACTTCACGAAGAAGCATCTCTCGCTCGTCGGCTACCACGTCCGCGAGCTGGCGAAGCACGGCGCGGTGGAGCTGGTCGGAACACAGCCCCGGCGCGGGTCCGTGGAGCACTTCTACGAAGCGACGGCGCTGATCGAGGAGGTGCCGTGGGCGCGACCGGCTCTCGGTCTCCCGGCGACTAGCTAAATGAGACCAATCCACGCAAGCCCAAAGATCAGCCAGAAGGATCTTCAAAGGCAAAGATCGGAGACACCGCACCTTGAAGCAGATCGATCAGCCAGGAGAGGGCAACGAGGCTCAGGCCAGAGAGTTCGTAGCCCTCTCCAAGGCACCAACCTCGACCCCCGACACACTACGAACCCTCCGGATTCGTGCCTGAGCCGCCCGTTTTCGAGCAGCGGGCAAGAGACGCGCTGCGAGCTTCCGACCGCCCCTCCGGGCGGCCGATTTTGGCACGGCTTCGCCGTGCGGAGGCCGCCTGTAAGGAGGGGCGGGAGGGGTCTGACCTTCGGTCTTCCGGGAGCCTTAAAGCCCCAGCCGATGCAAGCGGCGTTCGCCTTGGACATAGGCGGCATGGAGAGGAAATCCACCGGACCCAACTTCTTCACCGAGCGCACCCTCGCTGACTTCCTAGCCGTCTCCGATCGCACTATCCGCAACTGGATCAGGCGCGGCGAGCTGCCCAGCTACAAGCTCGGAGCGGCGCGGCGGATCGACCCCGCCGACGTCGAGGACTTTCTCGTTAGGCATCGGGACGAGGCGTCATGAGACGCGACTCGCCGGTCAAACGCCGCAACCCGTCGGGGCAGGTCGTATGGGTTGCGCGGTACACCGGAAGGGACGGCAAGCGCCACATTGCCAAGCCCACTTGGAACCGCGGCAAAGGCACCTTCGCCAGGAAGGCCGACGCTCAGAAGGCCATCGACGAGGCCTACGGTCTTTCGGATCGGCCGGACACCCTCGGCGACTATGCCGCCACCTGGACTGAGCGGCACCCGCGTTCCGAACGCACCAACGCCACGAACGACCATCGCATCAGCCGTGTGGCTGACGTAGAGATCGAGGGCATCCCCTTGAAAGACTGGCCGCTGCGCGAGTTGCGCCGACGTCACACGCTCGCCCTGGTCGACCACATGCTCAGGACCGAAGGTCGAGCAACCACCGGCGCCGTGGGCATCCTCCGCGCACTCTCAGCGATGGCCGAGGACGCGATCACCGATGAAGTCTGCGACCTCAACCCCTTCAAGGGTATCCGCATCCGAGCCAACGATCCGAGAGCGCAAAAGAAGCCAAGGCCGATCCGGGTCTTCAGCTTCGAGGAGATGCACCGCTTCGCAAAGGCGGCCGGCCGCTACGAGGCGATGGTCCGCGTCTTCACTGACACCGGGCTGAGGCTGGGGGAGGTGCTACCCCTGCGCCGGGAAGACTTCGACGGCGAGACGCTCCAAGTCCGCCGCACCGCCCACGAGGGCCAGATCCTCGAGGGGACGAAGACCGACCACGGCGAGCCCGACGCCGGCCGCATCGTCCCCGTTCCGGCAACCCTCGCCTGGATGCTCGAAGCCCAGATCAACCTCAACGGCCCCGACTGCCAGCTGCTCTTCCCGACCCCTCGCGGCCGCCTCTGGCGCGAGCGCACCTTCTACCGCGACCTCTGGAAGCCGACCCAAGAAGCCTCCGGCTTGGATATTCGCCCCCACGAGTGCCGCCACTCTTACGTCACGCATTTACGAGCCTCAGGTGTAAATGATGCGGACCTAGCCGAGATTGCAGGCCATCGGGTCGAGACCATGCTTGCGCGGTACACGCATCCGGTGGGACGGAGCCATGATCTCGTGAGAGAGACCGTGGGCTAGCGGGGGCCAGCTATTCGGCGAGCAATCTGAACAACGTCGGGCATGGCCGCTTCCGCCTCAGCGGGTAGCACCAACTCTCGATCGCCGGTTCGCAGCTTCCAAATTTCGACTCCCACGATTCGGCCTTCGCCCATCTCTTCCTCCATGGCTCTCCATACAGGAGCTCCATACAGTATGGCCCGGCTATGGGTGAGAGGGTTGGAATCCCAAAGAACGACACGTGGTGAGTAACCATTTGGGTCGAGGAGTACCACGTCTACATAGACACCGATGTCATCAGGCGGAAGCACGAGTTCTCGGTTGACGCCGGTTGCAATCGATACCCGCTGGTCTTGCTCAGCAAGAGCGCGGTACACCTGGAAGCAGTCTCGTATCGCATTCGCCCAACCAGCCTGTGGAGTCCCAGGTCTTCCCCAGTAGGAGCTTGATGAAAGCGCCTGATCTAGAACGCTCCAAGCTTGGTCCGGACCCTCGCGGTGGAAGCGAGTGATTGATGCACTTGCGCTTGGATACGGCGTCGGTATCGGTTTTTGGCCCGTGTAAGAGGCCAGGGTTTTGCCTGGGTCGCGAACGCCTGCACGGAAGATGCCATAAGTAATATGGGTCATTAAAGGCTCTTAGGTACAGAATGCCCGAACAGGACGGTGGCAGCTTGATCTGCCCAACGTCGGTGTAGAGCAATCGACTCAGTTAGAGAGAGGATCGGCTGTCCACCAAGGAGCTCCGGGTACTCATACTCCAAGTTTACGTCGGAGAGCTCGTTGAGATCCTGGATAAGAGAAATCATATGCCCGAGGTTGTCCCGAGCCTTAGGGTCATCCAGTGCAGAGGAGTCGTCGAAAACGTCGGCCGCATATTGGACATCTGGGACTCCATGGGCCTCGCAAGACACACGGCGGAGGATGCAAGGCGCGCAAATACCACAGTGCTCTCGGGTTCGGCCGATCTGCCAGCAAGAAACCGTGTCCTGCATCTCGTCTTTAGCACCGAGGGACACTGCTAACTCGATGACCTCGGGCTTGGTCAGGCCAACCAGCCGGTTCTCCAAAGCCGTCGGCTTCCCGAGGACATCGCTAACTAGCGCTTCAATGCGACTCAGGATTGGGGGCGCTGCGGTATGAGTCGACAGGCTTCCAATGCGAGCGGGAGTAAGGGGAAGGTGCAGAGCCATGACTCCGTTCTCATTCAGCCAAACCTTTGCGCTGTCACCTACTGAGGCGACTACGCTTGCGGCGACTAGAAAGAGGAAGGTCCGGCTGCGTTGAGACGACTCTTGGCCGGGGAAGTACTTGCCAGGAGCTTTTCGCGCAGACAGCTTTAGGCGCTTCACTTGGGTGTCGGGCCGTTGTCTCAAGTGAGCCTCGACCGATTTCTGAGCGGAGCTGGTAGCTCCACTTGCCACATGGGAGAGGTAGAGGGGATGGTGGCCGCTTGCCAAAAGGTCAAGGGCTCCAGCGAAGGAATCCTGGCCGCCAGAAAGTAGAGCGATCCCGTCGTGGTTCGGAAATGGCGCTTTGGCCATTCGAGGAGCTTCCAAAGGATCCGTGGCCTGCTCAAACCTGATTTCGATGTCATCACCAGTTAGGTCCGTCCACACTCCCTCAATAACAGCCCGCTGGGTCGTCCAGTAGTCCGGGTCCCGTACCGGCAGCCACACTTTGATGGCACGGTTCCACTCAACGTCTCCCGCCCCGCGCTCGCACGCAATGTCAGTCGCGAAGAGGTGACCGGCTACTTCGAGAAGATCAAGCTCGCGATCGACTAGCTGCCGCGGGAGGCCTTCTGCGAGCTCGTCATATCGGAGCAGGAAGTTCTTTTCTCCATATGCGGTGTCTTGGCTTCGTACGTGGAGGATGCCCGGTACTTCAGGTGCTGCACAGTCATTGATCACGACCGAAAAACGCTTCACTGGGGGCCCTCTGGAATCGTGCGCCCGCGAGCGAAGGCCTCGCGAACTATGCTGGCCCACCGGTTCTTCACCTCGTCGGGCGTAGCGCCTGGATTGGCGACCCCCTCGGCGGTAGCTTCGGCACTTTCGGCAAGCCGGCGAATGAGCGGGCGGATCTCTCCAACGCGCATAGGGCTTGGGCCTTCCGTAAGGGTGCCCGTCTCTCGGGAGGCGACATGCTTGGCGTATTGGCCCAGCAACTCCTGGAGGTAAGCGCCGACGAGACGCTGTGGTGCTTCCGTCCTTGCCTGCGTGAACTCTGCTGCGGCGCTCTCGGCGCTTCTTGCGCTTAGGGCTTCCTCGCCGCTGGCAGTCCGACTGAGGATGGCGGTGAAAGCCCGCTCAGCTAAAGCCAGCGCGGCAGTTGGTTCCTCGTGGGCTGCCGCGCGGCGAGCCTCAGAAGCTAGGGCGAGAATTGCGGCCTCGGGCCGATCCTGAGCCTGAAGACGATCAGGAAGCGTCTCCCAAGCTTGGGCGATTGCTGCCGCGAACGCACCAACTCCAGATGCCGCTAAGGCGCTTTCCCAATCGTCGCCAGCGTTGAACAACTCGGAACGGACCCGCTCAAGGGGTAGACCCTGCTGAAAGGCTACGACGAAGGCTTGCCAGCGAGGAACACTGGGAGCTCTATATGAGGTCGACGTGCCCACTTATAGAGGCTCCACAATCAATGAAGAAAGGTCAGCCTGGGTCACCAGGCCCGTGCTGAAGATCATGTCCCAATCTAAGCCTTCGCGGGCTGCAGGAGGGAGTTCCTTGGAAATGACGAAGGCCGCCGCTCGTGCGAAATCAACTGCACGCAGATAAGAAAGCTGAACTCCAACCTTGTCCATCATCTTCTTGTTCCTGGCATGGAAAGGATGCCGCCGCCCTGATCGACCTGGGAACGACGATGACAAAACGGCGACGTAGCGGAGTGCAATACCTCGCTCGGCGAGTTCCGGTGCCAATGATGAAACGTAGTGATGAAAGCGTAGTTCATGGTCACTCTCCATCGTGTAGCCACTGGCTGCTGCCTTGCAATCAAGAAGTACGCCAACGAGAGTCAGATCTTTCGCCTGGAAGGTGAGTAAGGCATCGGGCAATCGTTGTCCTCGCTTCGCCTCTCCGTACCTCTCTCCGCCAAATCTAAAGACCGAAGTTAACAAGCGGAAAGCTAAGCGCTCCAGAGCGTCCTGGGGTTCCAGGTCACCTTCTCTGAGATCCAACGGCAGCTCGTTTAGCGCCAACGTTGGTAGCCAGCGGATGCCGACAGGATCGAGGAAGGAGGCATCTCGATCAAGAACCCTCTGGGTGGCGAGTAAGTCGTAGGAGGGAGATGGTTTTCTGTCTCTCCAGCCGATAAGGGCGGATCGCTCGAGGCGCGCAATCAATTCAGAAGCGTTGACAACGGACACCTGGGAAGGAAAGTCAAGCTGAGGAGTACTTGAATCATGCACCGCAAGGATGAGTCCTTCCGCGTCCCCCTCTTCGGTTACGCGTTGGGCCAGGCGATCAACATCCTTCTGGGTCAAGGGCGCAGTCATCACCCGGGCTCGGAGTCGTCGGCGAGTCCAGAGTGGGAACACCTCAAGTACGAATTCGTCGTAGCCCGCAGGATGGTTGTAGTCGACGATCCGAGCCCCAGACTCAGTGAGCACAACCTGTGCCAGTTTGCGCTTCTGCGGACGGGAAAGTTCCCGCAGATCCTTGGGTCCGAATCTTCTTCGAGGTCGGGTTACCGGAGTCGGTGGTGCCTCCAAGCGACCAGCATATCTCCACAAGTCCGACGGTGGTCGCAAATGGGAACGACGAGATTCGCGAATCACGCTTAAGTTGGCTCGCCCCGTCCTCTGCCAGACCTAAGATCGGGTGATGGATCGGTCGGGGACGGGGAGGATCGAGTCAACCGAGGAGGAGCATCGCGCACGCTTGCGGAATCCACTGGCCGAAGCCGGGATGCCCGTGACTGATCACTCCGAGCGTGGTTGCCTTCTAAGGGTGATTGTGGTCGACCACGTGGGGGCTCTGGCTCAAGAACGATGAGCTTTGCCTCCCTTGCCCAGCCTGAGGTCGAACCGTTGATAGAGCGGCTCGCTTCCGCCGGCGAGTTGACCCTCCTCGTCGGCGCTGGCGCCTCAATGGAGGCGGGTTTGCCGAGCTGGCGCGCGCTGATCGAACAGCTGCTTGCGAAGGTCGCCGTCGAGTTACCCGACCTAGAAGATGGGGAGCGGGCGAACTGGGTGGCCGCGACGATCGAGCGGGACGATCTGCTCGGCGCTGGGGCGGTAGTCGGAGTGATGGCCAAAGAGAGGCTCGAGAAGTTGATCCCCGCCGAGCTGTACGAAGGACGGGGTGCTGAGGCCTTTGCCCCCGGCCCGATTGCCCACCAAGTGGCGGCACTGCGCGAGATCTGGGGCGAGCGGGCAGAGATCCTCACCACTAACTACGACGACCTTCTCGAGCAGGCCCTCATCGACGCTGGCACCGCCCGAACCAACATTCGCTCCTACACCCAGAATCGAGAACCACACAAACGAGCCGCCGGGACCATCGCGGTTACCCATCTGCACGGTCTCGCTGGTCGTCAGGGAACGCCTAAGGGGATCGTCCTGACCGAGGAGCATTACCACCGCATGCAACGCGGCACCTCTTGGCAGGAGCAGCTAGTGACCGAGCGGCTTCAAGGCTCAACCTGCGTCTTCGTCGGCATGAGCCTCGCCGATCCCAACTTGATCCGCTACCTCTACGGCTATAAGGCCCCCGAGAAACCACGCCACGCGGCAATCTTCGTCCGCCAAGGCGAGCCGCAGGCATCACCGTCGGTGCGCGCAGCAATGGAGGAGGCGGCACGGCGGCGCTGGGGGCGCTGCGGCGTACAGGCGATTTTCGTCGACCACTTCGCCGATGCCGCGCAGT
Organism: Solirubrobacterales bacterium; assembly: GCA_036376215.1. Classification (GTDB taxonomy): domain Bacteria; phylum Actinomycetota; class Thermoleophilia; order Solirubrobacterales; family 70-9; genus VAYN01. The sequence goes on along the minus strand of DASVAT010000005.1, from coordinate 59,111 downwards.
TCCTCTACGAGGTCGGTTACCGAAAAAAGGTAGGCCCGGCTGACTATCTATCTGTCACCGAGCGCGCCAGGGAAGTTATCGGTTGTTTCGAGCGCGGCCTCGCCGTGAGCGATCAGTCGAAGTTCGCGGAACGCCAAGTCGCCTTAAGTAGTGGGCTGCGCGACCTGCTTAAGGACGTTGTTCTATACACGCTCTCGCTGGCAGGGCTTGAGGTTGAGGAGACGTTGGCGCTGACCGTCTGGGTACTTGATGAGGACGGGACGGGACTTGTCGGCTGGGCTCACAGCGATCGCGCCCACCAAGACCCCTCGACCGTTACCCCAGTGCCGCTCGGCGCCGCTAGCAACTGGGTTTCGGTCAGAACCCTCTGCCAAGGGACCATCATGGAGTTCGACCGAGACACCTATGCCTCGCGCTGGCACTTTGTCAGAGGGCTGCCTCTAGTCATGGCTGAGCCCACGCGACTGCCACTCGGGGCTCTGACCATTTCTTCGGATCGCCCTGGCGAGACGAGTGTCCTGACGAGGCTTCCCGAAGGCATCGAAGCCGCCTTGCATTCGGCGCTCCAGAGCGTCGCAATGCGTTTGGTGGCGACCGTCATTGGCGCTGGCGAAGGGGGAAAAGCAGGGGATTCGCCGCCAGCAGGCGACGGCGAATCTGAAGCGGGAAGCGGATGATCAAACGCCTCGCAAGGTGGTCAGCCCATCCGCCACCGGGTATAAGGTGGATTGATGGCAGCTAGGCAAAAAGCAACCCGCCATGAGCTTGATGACGGCTTCGTAGCCGTCTGGGATTCATCGGAACTCGACGAGGATCTTCGGCAGAAACTAATCGAGCTCGCCGATCGTCCGCTCGGCGACATCGTCATCGGCATGGGCGGTGGTGCCCAGAAGATCATCCAGGTCAAGGCGGCTCCCGCTCGTCCGGCTAGTAAACGGGCACGAGCCCGTAGAGCTCGCCGCGCCGCAGCCTGATCACAGCCAAAGGTCCCTCGCTACTTGGGCTGAGTGACCGGACAGCCTTAGGCGGCATCGAGGAACCCCTCGCGCTCAAGGACCCCGCGAACCTCCTCAAAGGAGGCGGCAATGTTGCCTGCTGGGAAACGGATCTGGCCGAGCCCTTGGATATTTGAAAACTCCTCGCAGCCCTCCTCCAAGAGAACGATCGCCCGGGCGAAGCCGAGGCGGCCCTGGAAGAGCCCGGCCTCGTGGACGACGTTCTGGCGTGCGCGCTCGCCGCCGTCTGCCGTCTCGTCCTCGGCGGTCAAGACGAGGAAGGCGATTGCGGCTTGATCGAGCATCTCCGAGAGACGGGCGATGTTGGTCACTCCGGCGACCGGTACGCGGTTGAACTCATCCCATGGCAAGGAGAGACGTTCGCTGACGAAGTCCTTCAACTCACGCCAGGCACCAGCGCGGCCATGGCCGATGAAAACGTTTTCGCCTGCGGCGACTGAAACTTGGCCTTTTGCCTTTTGAGAGAGCTCAAGACGGGCGATATGGTCGGCGGCGCGAGACGCCAGGCTGGCGAGCGTTTCGCAACTCTGGAAGGACGAACGGATTGAGATTGCCCGTGCTTCCACCACCTGGTGGGGGGCAGCCTGCCAGCCTTGGCTGAGCGCCGTCGTGTCGCGAGTAATTTTCGTGCCGCCCTGACCGGCGAGCGCCGTCTGCGCCGCCCGCTCGTTCATCGGCTCGACTCTTGAAGCTTCCTCTGAAAGCTCCGTGACTAGCGCGTCCTCGTGCTGCGCCAGCCAGGCACGCAGCACCGAGACGACCTGCGGCTTAGTTGCCTCCAGCAGGGCGGTGGCCTCGGTTGCCAGATCGGCCTCTGGGTTGAGGTTTTCGCGACCGCTCAGCGTGTAGAGCGCAGCAATGACGGCGTCGAATTCGAACTCTCGCCAGTCGCCGGTGGTGCCTTGGAGCATGCCGTGGAAACCCCACTCGGAATCGAAGTGGGCTCCAGGCGGCGGCGACTCGAGGCCGGCGTAGTAGACGCGGCTCTGGTATCCGAGGTTCGAGCCTGACCAGGCCTTGCCGATTTGCGCTGCCGCATCCATCACCTCCCGAAGAGGCTCTTTCGTTTGTGACTCTCCGTTAGCTGCAGCTTCCTTGAGGCTCTCGGCAAAGCTCCGCAGTTCGCTCAGAAGATCCTCTGCCATGCTCCGATTCTTAGCAGGGGCGCGGCTGCTGCGCTCATGCAACTATCCAGGGGCAACCGACCCACCCACGGATCAGATCCTCCGAGCATCACTGGTCGGGATCATCGACACAGAAGGTGTCCATGAGCCGTCAGGGTTTCTCCGTCCGACGAAACCGAAGTGTTGCTCGTATCTAAGAATTCCTCTCTCGTCTGAATAGCGCAGAACCGATGCCCTACCCGCCTCGCTGAGAAGTGGTCCGCCTGGCGGCATCCCGATAACCCGAAGTGGGATTTCCCAGGTCGCTCCTGGTGCAAGCCGCTCCAGTTCTTGGTCGGCCCGTTCTCCGTCTTCGAAGCGAGCCTCGAAGTGGAGCTTGGTTGCCGTGAATTGCGAAGAGAGGTTGAAGATCCGCGCCTTCCAAGTGCCGGTTTCGGAGCCATCCTGGATCGGGGAAATACCGGCCTCGCCAGTTAGGGAAGGTGCAATTGCCAAACCGAGCGCTTCCATCGCGTCGCGACTAGTTGCTCGGCTGGCGCTCGCCGCTCTCCATGCCGCCACTCCTCCTACAGCAGCACCTATTCCGCCTATGGCTGCACCGAGGGAGCCCACTACAGTCCAAACGCTCGTGGCGACTATCAACATGGCGACGAGAGTACTCGCCAGCCTTTGTGAACCCGGATGGTGTTGAGGGAACCGCTGGTCCAGGGCCGCACGCAGTTCTCGATAGCTTCTGTCGCGTTATGGAGCGCTGTCGTCACTGTGGACGTGAGGGAACGGTCGAGTGCAAGGGGCACGTGGCCCTCAGCGGCGCGAGGCAGACCCTTCGGGTCGGAGACAGCTGGGACGAGATCACGGTGCAGCGCATTGCCCAGGTTGATCGATGCACTGGCTGTAAGGGCCTAACTCTCTCTGAATATCAATGGATCGATGGCTATATGGAGTCCGACGAGGTTGAGCCCGAGATCATCTTTCCTCTGGACAAACCCCTGGATGGTCTCCCTAGTCCAATTGCAGAGCGATATCTAGCGATGTTGGAGCTCCAGCACGCGCCGGATGTATTCGCAGTCCGCGCAGGCCGCCTGCTGGAAGCGATCTGTGCGGATAAGGGGATCTCGCAGGACCTCTCACAGAGAGACCAATTGAACGCCCTGATTCAGGAGGCCGGCGTGCCCGAGGGGCTCGTCAAACAGGCCCACCTTGTCTACACCTACCGCAACTATGGCGGCCACCTCAAGGAGCTTGAGGTAGAGGACGCTGACGTCCCGTTGATCCGGGGCTTCATCGATGCTCTCCTTGACTTCCTCTATCGGGGACCCGCCAATTTGATCCGGGTGAGTGCGGCGTTCGAGAAACGAAAAGAAGAAGCACTGAACCGGTCTGTCGATCCTTGAGGCCTTCGAGCGGTGATCTATGCGACTGATGAGTCGGGGTCTTTCGCTCTGCAGAGAACCTCGTTCGAATGCTCGCTCCTGACGACGCTGGTGTGTCCGCCATCGCTGCGTCCGGTGCTTGCTGCTTTCGTCCACGCGCGCTGCGCCAGTTGGGAAGTGTCGGAGCTGCACGCCGCCGAATTAGACGCAGATCAACGGCGCGAGGTCGCGATCTTCCTCGCCAACCAGGAACTGATCTGGACCGCGACCGTAATCGATAACGAGATCTTCCCGGGGGCCGAGGTTGAGCCCTGGCGAGAAGAGCAGGTCTCGATCTTCGAGAAGACCTGGCAGGCTTCTCAGGAACGCGGCTCAACCCACCCGGCCTATGCGGGGCGCGGCGATGAAGTGCGCCGCCTCCTCCGCCGAGGTGCTTCCTCCCCGTCCTTTGTCGAGTACGGAATTGTCATGCCCCGCCACGTTCACGACGCCGTTCAGGCTTCAATTTCACGGTACCGAGGTCGCCACTGGCGCCAAGATTGGTGCTCGCCTCAGCTGCTCTTCGACGCTAAAGATCGCTATGGAGAGCGCCTGCTCACCAGTATCCTCTTTCCAATTCTCGCCACCGACGCGATGGCTCTGGATCTGCCGGTCGATTATCAGGAGGCCGGCCACCCGCTCCTCACCACGCACCGCTCCTCGAACTCGGGCATCGACTTGGTGTCTTTCTTCGACGGCCTCCCCCGCTTCCCCGAGTCCCACGCGGAGCCGCTGATCCAACTCGTCGATGTGATCGGCTGGATCGCCCAGCGCCACCTGCGGTTTCCCGATGACGACGATGCGTTGGATGCCTACCGGATCTTGCGGCGACGCCAGTTCAGTACCGACATTTGGCGCTTCCGTTTTTTTGCTCGTAGGGCCGTCGACAAAGCTGGACTCCGACGTTACGCACACCTGCTCTAAGTGGCGGCGAATGGGGTCTCATCACGGTCACATCGCCGCCGCAATCCGGCTATTCACGCGGAGGACCCTCCTCCTTTCAAGCCGAAGGTCGCGGGGTCGACTCCCGTCGGCGCAATGTCAGTGTGGCGGCGACACTACAATCGCTTCGTCTCCGCCTGTGAACAATTCACCTTGCCGACAATGATGGGCGATCGGAGTTCCGTAATGAGGTTGCGGCTTGGCCGGGCATGGTGGTGAGGAAGCAGTCTTGGTCGTCAAGCCCCGCCATTCGCCGGACCATGCAGGCGAATACGGGAAGGGACACCAGACCCGAGATCGCCCTTAGATCGGCGTTGCACCGGCGAGGGCTTCGCTTTCGGAAGAACCTTTTGGTTCGGACGGCCTCAGGCCTGAAGGTCCGACCGGATGTGGTGTTCACCAAGGCGCGGATCGCGGTTTTTGTCGACGGATGCTTCTGGCACTCCTGCCCGCAGCATGCGACGAAGCCCACGAAAAATGGCGACTTCTGGGAGGCGAAGTTGCAGGCCAACATCAAACGAGACCGCGCCGTCGATCGGGCGCTGACGGAAGATGGCTGGCAGCTCCTCCGCTTCTGGGAGCATGAGGATCCTGAGTCGGCAGCCAGTCTCGTAAAGGAACTCGTCGATGGGCATCCTGGCCTAGTCGCTCAACCGCGAGGAGATTGAGGGATCGCCGAGCATCGGCATTGATCGGTCCGATCGCCTCTCGATCGATCCGGAGGGTGCGGGAAAAGCTCTTTGCAGACGAGATTCCGGGGGATGTGATTGCTAATTTCGAGGCGTGCGGCGAGATCCCGACAGCGGAGGCTGAGCATGGGGAAAGCCTCTGCGGTTCGGCGCACCGCGGTGCCGCACCATCGTGGCCATGCCCTCCGCCTCGAGCCCCCCGCCGACGCCCCGGACCCTGCTGACCTGCAGCAGGTGCGGCGCTGGGTGAGGGCGGCTGAGCGCCCGACCGCGATCGACCTCTTCTGCGGCGCCGGAGGACTCAGCCTGGGCCTGCGGGACGCCGGCTTCAGCGTCCTCGTCGGCGCAGACAGCGATCCGCTCGCGATCGAAACCCATACCGGCAACCTCGGCGGACTGGGGTGGATCGGAGACCTGACCGATCCCCAGGAATTCCTCGAGCACCTAGAGCAATGGGGGATCCGCTCGGTGGACCTGGTAGCTGGGGGCCCACCTTGCCAACCCTTCTCGCGGGCGGGCAGCGCCAAGATCCGTGACCTGGTTCGCTCCGGGGGGCGTTCGGCAGAGGATCCACGAGCCTCGTTGTGGAACAGCTTCATGACCGTGGTGGCACGCCTGCGCCCCCCCGCTGTCCTGATCGAGAACGTCCCCGACCTCCCGACCTGGGACAACGGTGCGGTCTTGGTCGGCTTCTACGAGTCGCTGCGCGAGCTCGACTACGAGGTCGACGCCCGCATCCTCGATGCGTATCGGCATGGCGTGCCCCAGCATCGGTCCAGACTCTTCATCGTCGCCACCCGAGGCGCGAGGCGGGTCGAGTGGCCGGAGGAGATCGGACCGGCGCCGACGTTGCGTGACGCGATCGGTGACCTGCCACCGGCTCCACCGGCGCAGCGCGACGAAGAGTCGCTCTACATCGGCCGCCCCGCAAGCGAACTCGCGCGTCGGCTGCGGAGGGGAATGGCCAACGGGCACAGGAGGATCGTCTGGGACCACATCACCCGTGATGTGCGGGCCGACGATCACGAAGCCTTCAGCCTGATGCCGGAAGGGGGCACCTACGCCGATCTGCCCCCGGAGCTGCAGCGCTACCGGAGCGACATCTTCACCGACAAGTACAAGCGCCTGAGCTGGGACGAGGTGAGCCGTACCATCACGGCCCACATCGCCAAGGACGGCTACTGGTACATCCACCCCGAGCAGCCGCGCACCCTCTCGATCAGAGAGGCCGCCCGCGTGCAGACCTTTCCCGATGACTTCCGGTTTGCCGGCCAGCCCACTCACCGCTTTCGCCAGATCGGGAACGCGGTGCCACCTCTCCTGGCGGAGGCGCTGGGGAAGACGATGCGGACCGCGATCGAATCACGTTCCACCGAAGGGCGACGGGAGCAGCTCACCTCCTTCCACGACGATCTCCTCGCCTGGCACCCCGACCACGCACGCCGCTTTCCCTGGCGGGGGGAAAAGACTGACCCGTGGCTGGTCTTGATGGCGGAGATGTGCCTTCACCGGGCTCGGGTAGACCAGGTGGCGACGATATTCGAAGAGCTTCGCCGACTGGCGCCGACGCCGAGACGTCTGCTGGACAACGAGGAGATGACGCTGGCGGCGATGTGCGCGCTCGGCCTGAACCAGCGGGTGGAAAACGTGATCGGGGTCGCGCGGGCCTTGGTCGACCAGTTCGACGGCCAGGTTCCGGAGACCGAGCTCGAGCTGCGCACCCTTCCCGCGGTCGGTGATTACGCGGCGCAGGCGGTCCTCTCCTTCGGCTTCGGGCAGCGCGCCGTCCTGATCGACAGCAACACGACGCGGATCGTCGGCCGGATCTTCGACCGCGACAGAGCCCGTCGCTTCCAGCTCCGTCTCGACCTGTACCGGCTGGCTGGTCCGGACGGACCGGATGCCGCTTTCAACTACGCGCTGCTCGACCTCGGGGCACTGGTCTGCAAGGTGGGGAAGCCACGCTGCGAGGTCTGTCCCGTCAGGTCGCACTGCGCTACCGGGGGCCGCGCTGCCCCCCCGCCACAGCTCGACCTGGAGGCCGAGTGAGCAAGAACGGACATCGGCTGATGATCCCCTCGGCGCGTCGCCTGATGGCCTCCTTGCGCGACATCGGCTACGACGCTCCGGCGGCCGTCGCCGACTTGGTCGACAACAGCATCGACGCAGATGCCAGGAATATCGACCTGACGCTCGAGGCCGAAGGCTCCGATTCATGGGTCCGTGTCGCCGACGACGGCACAGGGATGTCCGGGCGGCGGCTCGAAGAGGCGATGCGCTACGGGAGTTCCCGCGTCTACGACGACGAGGACCTCGGTGCCTTCGGCCTGGGTATGAAGACGGCGTCGCTCAGCCAGTGCCGCCGGCTTACCGTCGCCACTCGCAGGTCTCCGCGGGGGCGGATCGAGATCAGGCGCTGGGACCTCGACCACGTTGCGCGTTGCGACGAGTGGGAGCTGCAGAGACTGACGCCACGGGAATCGGGCGATCGCCTCCTGGCTCCGCTGCAGGGCACCTCAGGCACGGTGATTCTCTGGGAGCGACTCGATCGTGTGCTCGAGTACGCGCGGCCCGACGGGCACGCGGCGATGAGCAGGTTCAGCGGGTTGACGCAGGAGATCCGCGAGCACCTTCAAATGGTTTTCCACCGCTTTCTCTCGGGTGAGCTGCGCCGGGGCCGGTCTCGGATCGCCATCACCGTCAACGGGGAGTGGCTCGAGGCTTGGGACCCCTTTGCACGTGCCGAGAAAGCGACCCAGGTGCTGCCCCGGCAACTGTTACCGCTGCGACACGATGGCCGACTGCATCGTGTCGGGGTTCGACCCTTCGTCCTGCCCAACCAGGTCCAGTTCTCCTCGCCCGAGGCCCATGCGGTGGCGGCCGGGCCAAAGCGCTGGAACCGCCAGCAGGGCCTCTACATCTACCGCAGGGATCGATTGATCCAGAGTGGGGGATGGAATCGTCTGCGGACCACCGACGAGCACAGCAAGCTCGCGCGCATCGCGGTGAACATCCCTTCCGACGCTGACTCCGCATTCCGCATCAACGTCTCGAAGATGTCTGTGACGCTTCCGGCCGAACTCCGTCCCGTCCTCAAGACGCTGGCCTCCGGTGTCGTCGCCCGCGCTCAGGATGTCTATCGGCAGCGGATGGAACTGGTCGAGGGGGTCGATGATCCCGACCCTTCGACCGAGGGTGTCGAGGTTGACGGTGAATGGAAGCTCGGCGATCACTGGAGCAGGGTCGTCGCGGTGCTGGAGGCCGAGCTGGGAGCTCAGCCCGAGCTGCTGCGGCGGGTGTTGGTGAGGCTGAGTGGGGCGGGAAGCGAGGCAACCGCGGTCCGCTCGGCTTCGTGAGCGATCAAGCGGCGGGCCGTTCCTCCAGCAGCGCGCTGATCTCGACCTCGGAGAGATGCTCGAGGACCGTGGTGGAGAGGCACTGCTGGAGCCAGCGCGCCGCGTCGCGCACCTCGCCCTCGCTGAGGCCGCGGAAGCTCTTTAGGCACGCCTTCGCCGCGGGCGGGTAGAGACCGTAGCGTCGCTCGAAGATCGCCTGGAATCGGTCTTGGTTGTCGATGGCGTCCCGCGCCAGCGAATAGTCGTCGCCGTCGCTCATCTGCTCGCCGGCCCACCACAGGCGCGCCAGCGTGTTGCGGCTGACTCCGTTGAGACTGCTCCGCCCGAGAAAGCGGGAGACGGCTTCCCCCGTCAATTCTTCCGTCTCCTGCCACTGCTTGTGGTAGCTCGGCCAGCGCTGCCAGACGGTCCCCTGGAAGCGCACGGTGAGCCAGTGCCAGACCCTCATGTCGGCTGCCTCGCGCAGGGTGAGAGGAATCGCGCGGTGCAACGGCTCGACCAGCTTCCCGTCGATCTCCGAGCCCGCGCACTCACCGACGCTTTCGATCGCGGCTGAGACGTCGTCGAGCGGGACCGACGTGGCAAGGGCCTCGGCGGGCTGCTCATCGCCCTTGAGCGCGGCGGTGAGACCGGCCGCCGAAAGGGGTTTCGAGTAGCGGCGTATCAGCTCGGGCATCTCAGACCCCTTCCCCGTCTCGAAGCCTGATCAGCCCTGCGAAGGACCGGGTGGCGTCCGCGATCTTCAGCACCTGGGGGACCAGGCGCTGCTGCAACTGGCCCTGCTCTTGGGGGGAGGCGGCGAGGGCAACCAGCTCTTCCACCGCCTCCTGTCGGCTCCCCGCGTCGGGGAAGAGCTGGGGTGACCATTGGTTGACGACACGCGTTTCCCAGTCAGAGAGCCACTCGAGGGCGTGATTGGGATCCAACTCGGGGTCGTCCTGCGTCAGCCTCGCCAGGTTCGTCGTCACGGCGCCGATCAACGAGGTCCACACCTGCGCCGCGATCAGGGCGAAGGTGGCGTTGCGGACCCGCATATCGCGGCCTCGTCTGCCGGTCGTGTGGGCGAGGGGCTTGAAGCGCGGGATCGCTTCGTTGAGCCAGAGCTCGGGTGGGTCAGCGGAGACGTCCAGGAGGTAGAGGGACTCCCCGTGTTCCCGGCGCCAGGGGTTCGCGGTCTTCTTGAAGTCGTCCCACCGTATATCGAGGTATTGGCCGGCTGAGGTCGGTGGATCGTCCAGGAGGGCGACAACCACAGGACCCCAGGCCAGCCGCGCGCCGACGTGGCCGGCGAAACCAGGGTCGTTCCCGGGTGCGGTCCTGATCATCACCGGCTCGAGCTCGATCCACCCGAAGACGTCGCGTTTGGCCAGCTTCAGCTCACCGGTCCAGGCGCCTTGGTCGTTCTTCGCCAGGGTGATGCTGCGGCGGAACCTCGAACCGAGGCTGCGCGCGATGACCAGCGTCCGAAGCGGGGGCTCGCTGTGCTCCTGTTCGGGCAGCACGGTCTCCAACGGGTTGCTCTGCTCGAATACGTGAAGTCGGAGCGTCAGCTCCGAGTCGTCGGGGACGTTCTGCATCAGCACCCGGCGCTCCTCGACGACGACGTCGTCCTGATCGCATTCGCAGCGCAGCTCCAGGCAGTCGGCGGCGGTCCGGTAGGGATAGAACTCGACGTGGCTCATGATCCCGTCCCCTCGTCGACGCCTTGGACGTCGAGACGGAGGCGGATCCGCCTTGCACCGTCGGGCGGCAGCGCCTTCAGAGCAATGCTCTGACCGGAGAACTCGACGGCGGCCTGTCCCTTCGGAACCTTGACCAGGAATGTGCCGGCCTCGTCCGGCCCGCTTGCCTCGGCTCCCGCGACGGAGAGTTGATCGATCTGTACCTGCTGGGGCCGCGAAGAGCCAGACTCCTGGTCGAGCGAGAGCTGGACGCGGAACGACCAAGGGGAGTCGCTCTGCTTCGAGGCGAAGGTGCCGGAGAAGGACCAGCGGTCTTCCTCCAGCCGGGCCACCGCGGCAGAGAGGCGTTGAGTCACCTTCGGCTCGGAGTCGCCCACCCCTGGAAGCGGGAACAGCCTCCGCAGGGCCTCAGGACCCTCGTCGCTCTCGATCTTCTCCTCGCCGGTGAGGTCGCGGAGGACCTTGTCGATTTCTTTGAACAGGTCCCGCAGCGCTTTCTGGGAGCCGCGGGTGTACTCGGCCGCGATGCGCTCGGTGTTCGAGCGCCACTCGTCGTGGCCAGCAGGCTCGGCGGCGCGCAGGAACTCCTCCGCGGCTTGGTCTGCAGGGGTCTGGCCACGAGCGAGACCCGCCTCGAGGACACCGTGGAAGTCGAGGTCGAGGTTGGTTCCGGGGGCGGGCGCGCGGTACTGGATGACCATGCCACTACCGCGCTGCAATGCAATCCGGTTCAGATCCTCCGTGTCGCCGCTCTCCGCCAAGCGAATGCGAAGGCGGACCGAGGCCTCGCACTCGGGTTTGGGATCATCGATCTCGCCCGGCCGGCGCCGCTGGGCAGGGACCTGCAGCTTCAGCTCGCGCTCGATGACGTCTCCTGGCTCCTCGAGCCTGCCGTTCTCGCTCAGCTCGTCTGCCTGCGCCTCGACGAACGGCTGCAGCTCGGGTGAGGTGGGATCGACGTCGCGGCTGAAGGCCCGCTCGTCGTCGCGCCATCCCTCGACGAGCACTTTCATCTCGCCGCGGATCATCGCCGGCCAGAACCAGCGGCGGGCGGATCGCAGAATCACCCCGCAGACGTCCTCGATCGTGTCCTCGTCCTCTAGGTTCGGGTCATCGAATCCGAGGATGAGGATGCTGGTCCCGGACTCACCGGCCTCGCGTCCGATGAGCATCGAGTCGTTGAGCTCACCCGCCGGCTCTCCGAGCACCGAGACAGCGCGCGAAAGGCCGGCGGCGGTGCTTTCGGGGGTGCCGTACCAGCCGGAGCCGTCCCATTCCCTGCCGTCGGTGGCATGGGAGGTCAATAGGGCTCGCCCAAAGAAACGCATCTGTTCGGGCATCTCGTCGGACTGCGACAGCCAGGATCCGAACAGCACGGTCGAGAGGCCGGAGAAGCGCCAGAGCATCGACTTGCCGATCCCGAAGGAGCCTCCCGACTCCCTCCGCGAGGTGGAGGTGACCAGCTCGTGCCTGCACAGGGCGTTGAAGTTGCACTGTTCCTCGTTCTCGCCGCCGGTGAGGCCGACAGTGCCTTGGTCTTCGATCAGAAGCGTTCGGAAGGTCTCCCCCTCGATCTGTTTCAGCCCCTCCCGAAGGCGGGCCGAGATCGTGATGCCGGCCGACCCTGCCGCCGCCTCCACGTGGGGTCGCAGTTCCTGCCAGGACATCGCTTGGAGGAAGGCGGAGAGAGAGGCGCCGGTGAGCTCTTTGAGCGCGATCCGCACCCGAACCGGGTCGACTCCCGTCCGCTGGTCACGCGCGTTCTGGAGCGACTCCCGGACCAGGGAGTCCACCGTCGGATCGAACACCTGGGCGTTCGCCAAGCCGCCCTTCTTCGCACCGGAGGGGGGAACAGGGTCGAAGATCCAGCTCGGTTTCATCATGCCGACCCCGTCCAGGGCCAGCTGTCGGAGAGCACTACGCGCGCGCCTTCCCCGGTACCCACGACAGTGACCTTGGCGAGGTCGTGCAGCCTGCCGATGATCCCCGCCCGATAAACAGCTCCCTCGTCATGATTGAGACCCCTCCCCTTTCGCAGCCGCTCATCAATTGCTCCCTGCTGACCGTTCGTAGCATTCACGATCACTCGGAACTCTGCAAGGTTTCGGCTCTCGGCCCGATTGGAGGCGATCGCCTGTTCGAACAGCGCTCGATCCCCCGGCCCCAGCGTCTCCGCGACCCCGTCGCCTGCGCCGTCGAACACCGGATTCGGCTCACAGGCGAGCTTCCAGCCGAGCTCCGTCAGCCTTGGTCGACCCTCGGCGTCCCAGGCCGCGAGGCCGAGGCGGGCGAGCGGCCCGTCCGAGAAGCCTCCGCGGCGCTGCGTGATCGTAAAGTGGTTGATGAAGCGGTTCAGCGTTGAAGCGCCCTTTTCGCCCACCGGCAGCGCCACCCATCTTCTTTCCATGCCTTTGCGTCCCGCTTCCGCATCCTCGTTACGCAGCGCCCGGCCCACCTCGCGCGCGGTTTCCGCCGCGTCCATTTGAAAGTCCCTGAGAGAGACGCCGTCGGTGCAGTTCGCGAGCACCCGGCAGGCCAGCTTCACCGGGAACAGGCGGTTGGTGAAGGGAGACAGGGCGCCGGTGAGCGCCTCGTCGTCCGGAAGGGCCAAGGCGGGAGGGGAGAAGTCCGGAAGAGCGGACAGGGAGGGCAGCCTCCCCCGGTCGCCTTTGGGGCCATTTTCGTCGCCCGGAATCTGGGAGTGCCTTTCAGTCTCCAGCGCGAGTTGGTTTTGCAATGAGAGCTCCGCCAGCTCCGAGATGTCGGCATATGGCTTTCCCTCGCCCACCAAGGGTTTGAGGGCTCGGACGAGCTGGGACGGAAGATAGACGACTACCGCCTGGGTTGCACGCATATAGAATATTATACATATCTATGACTATATACCAGATAACCATGCAGAAGCTCATCTATAGGCACGGCCCACTGAGTTTCAGTGCCTGTCTTCGCTAGGGCAGGACGGTCGCCCATGACGCCAGGAAGATGATGACGGCGATTGCGATGACCGCCGGCTGGAGACGTCGTGTGGGGCGGATGGCGGCCCAGGCCAAGGCCGCTGAAAGTGCCAGGGAGGATGCTCCCAGGGGCCAGGTTTGCATCGGCTGGGAGGGGTAGTCCTCTTGGTGGCCTTAGAGGGAGAAGGCGGCGTAGGCAACGACGATGAGGGCGGGGATGACTGCTACCAGGAGGACGGCTCGGAGGAGTGGGGCTCCTCCTCGGGTTGGAGTGGTGTCTGGGTCGAGGGGATCCATCTCTGACTGGGATCGACAGGAGGGTCGGTACCTATTAGGGGTCGAGGTGGGCGCAATAGGCGGCGACCGTGCCGGAGGTGAAGTGGTATGCCAGATCGACGGCGCTCCGGGGCCAACTCTTTCACTTCACCTCGTCAGTATTCGTCGTGGCGGTTCCACCAGCCGTAGGCCTGGGTCTGCGGGTAGCCCTCCGGCGAGTCCTCCCAGATCTCCTGCCGCCCCAGCGGGGTGATGTCCAGGTAGTTCCAGGTGTTACCCATCTGCTCGTCGCCGCGCTTGTCGACGAAGTAGGTGCGGAAGATCTCGCCGCCCTCGCGGAGGAAGACGTTGGTCCCGTGCCATTCGTCGACGTCGAAGTCGGCGTCGAAGCTGTCGGTGAGCGTGTACCAGGGGATCTCCCAGCCCATCCGCTCCTTGAGGCGCGCGATCTGCTCCTGCGAGGCGCGGGAGACGAACGCCAGGGTGGTGTCGCGGGCGTTGAGGTGGGCGAGGTGGGCGACCTGGTCGGCGACGAACGAGCAGCCGGGGCAGCCCTTCTCCGGGTAGCCCTTCACGTCCGGGTCGAAGAAGAAGCGGTAGACGATCAGCTGGCGGCGCCCGGCGAAGAGCTCCTCCAGGTCCACGGGCCCGTCCGGTCCCTCGAAGCGGTACTCGCCCTCGACGGCCATCCGCGGCATCCGCCTGCGCTTGGCGGCGAGCGCGTCGCGGGCGCGGGTCAGCTCCTTCTCCTCGATGAGCATCTCCTCGCGAGCCGACTTCCACTCCTGCGGCGAGACGACGGGCGGCAGATCCATCTCGATCCTCCTTCGGTTGGTCTCAGCGTCCCCTTCGACTACCCGGCTGACGCAGGTTAAGGTCACCCCATGGCCAAGGCGAGGGTGCAGCGGCGCGGCGGCTCGCACTCCGGCGCGGACCCTCACGCGCTGGTCGCGGAGCGGATGCGCGGGCGGCTGCCGGAGATACAGGACGCGGTGGCGACGCGGGTGTACGCGATCGCCGACCCCCATGAGGTCGCCGACCCCGCTTACGTCGAGGGGCTGAAAGCGGCGCTGGTCGCCGCCGTGGAGTACCGGCTCGCCGTGCTCGAGCTCGGCGAGCGGCGGGCGCCGGCCGTGCCCGAGGTGCTGCTGGCGCAGGCCCGGCTGGACGCGCGCGACGGCGTCCCGCTCGACACCGTGCTGCGGCGCTATTTTGCGGGCAACTCCTACTTCGGCGACTTCATGGTCGAAGAGGCCGAACGGGCGGAGGTGCCGAGCGCAACGCTGCGCAGTCTGCTGCGCGAGCAGGCGACGCTCGGCGACCGGCTGCTCGCCGAGGTCAGCGCCGAACACGCGCGCGAAGTCGCGCAGCGGCCGAGCGGCAGCACCAGCGAGCGGCGGCGAGCGCTCGTCAAACGCCTGCTCGCCGGCGAGCTCGTCGACAGCTCCGAGTTGGGCTACGACCTCGACGGCCACCACCTCGCCCTGATGGCCAAAGGCGAGGGCGCGGAGGAGGCGATGCGGGGGCTGGCCGGCCGCCTCGACCGCCGCCTGCTGATCGTCCAGCGCGAGGAAGAGGCGAAATGGGCCTGCTGGCTCGGCGGCCGCCGCAAGCTCGGCGCCGACGAGGCGCTGCGGGCGCTGCGCGAGCTCGACCCACAGGGGGTGTTCGTGACCCTCGGCGAGCCGGCGGAGGGCCTCTCCGGCTGGCGCTTCAGCCACCTGCAGGCGAAGGCGGCGCTGGCAATCGCCGAACGCCGGCGCGAACCGGTCCTCCGCTACGCCGACGTCGCCGTCCTTACCTCGATCCTCCGCGACAACCTCGTCGCCGCTTCGCTGCGGCGCATATATCTGGAGCCGCTGGGGCAGTCGCGCGACGGCGGCAAGGTCGCGCGGGAGACGCTGCGCGCCTGGTTCGCGGCCGAGCGGAACATCTCCTCGACCGCCGCCGCGCTCGGGGTCGACCGCCGCACCGTGCGCAACCGCCTGCGCTCGGTCGAAGGGCTCCTCGGCCGGCCGCTGCGGGGCTCGCTGGCCGATCTCGAGATCGCGCTGCGCCTCGAGGACTAGCGCCGCCGCTTCCCACTTTGGGCACCGCCCGCGGGTAGCCCCCGCGTCCCTCGGCCCTACGCCCGCAGCCGGTCGGCCAGCGTGGTCAGCGCCCCGACGCTCGTCCCCAGCGCGGCCGCCATGCGCAGCAGCGTCGTGTAGCTGGGGTTGCGCACGCCGCGCTCGACGCCGCCGACCTGGGTCAGGTCGGTGCCGGCGGCTGCGGCCAGGTCCTCTTGGCTCATCTCGGCTTCGAGCCGAAGTTGGCGCACCGCATCGCCGAGGGCAGCGTGCTCGGGGGAACGGGGTTTGCTGCGGCGCGGGGGCGGCATCGCGCCCAGGAGCCTCTCTATTAAAAGACTCCAGTGTTAGAGTATTTATGCCATAACATCCAGAGCGCCGGAATCGAGTCGAGCGGTCGACTCTTCCGGCATGCTCATGACCCCTTCGTCTTCAGAGCTGATCAGCGCCCTCGGCCACCCGTTGCGCCGGCGGATCCTGCTCGCCTATCTTGACGAGCCGCTGGTGCGCGCCTCGGCGAGCGAGATCGCGGAAGCCTTCGACGAGCGGGTGGGGGAGGTCGCCTATCACCTCAAGACCCTGGTCAAGACGGAGATCCTGCGGCCGCTGCACGGCGAGGGGTGGAAGCGGGCGCAGCAGACGCGGTACGGCCTGGCCGGCGACGTCGAGGCGGTCTGGCTGCGCCTGGTCCTCGAGATCTGGCCCGAGGCCGGCCTCTCGATCTGACCGAGCCCAGGAGTCCCTCCTAGACTGGGCGGGATGCCGCTCGAGCGCCTCGGGGTGGAGCTGCCAGTGGTCCAGGCCGGGATGGGCGGCGGGCTGAGCCGCCACGAGCTGGCGGCGGCCGTCTCTGAGGCGGGCGGGCTGGGGACGATCGCCGTCGGCGGGGCGGACGCGATCCGGCGGGAGCTGGCGGCGGCGCGGGCGCTCACCGGGCGCCCGCTCGCGGTCAACGTGCTGCTGCCGATCGCGCGCCGCGGCTGGTTCGAGGCGGCCGCAGCGGCGGACGTCGTCGTCACCTTCTGGGGCCGGCCCCGCCGGCGGACGGCGGGCACATGGCTGCACCAGTGCGGCTCGGTTGGGGAGGCGCGCGAGGCGCACGCGGCGGGCGCCGACGGCGTCGTCGTCCAGGGCGTCGAGGCGGGCGGCCACGTGCGGGGGACGGTCCCGGCGCTGCGGCTGCTGGAAGAGGTCCGCGCCACGCTGCCCCGCGACTACCCGCTGCTGCTCGCGGGCGGGATCGCGGCGCCCGGCGACGTGCGGGCGGCGCTGGAGGCCGGTGCCGTCGCCGCCGTCGCCGGCACCCGTTTCCTGCTCAGCGAGGAGAGCCGCGCCCACGCTCTCTACCGGAAGCGCCTGCTCGCCGCGGAGGAGACGTTCCTCACCGACCTCTTCGGCGCCGGCTGGCCGGCGCCGCACCGCGTGGTCCCGAACGCCGCGACCGACCACTGGCTGGGCGGCGTTCGTCCTTTGTTCCCCGTGCGGCCAACAAAGGACGAACGCCGACGGCTTTTCCGCGCTCCGTCCGCCAATCGCGCCCTCAACCACCTGCTCGCGCCGGGCGCCCGGTACACGCCGCCGTCGCTGCAGGAGCGGATGATCCGGGCGCAGCGCCCGGGCAGCAGGTTGCTCACCCCCGCCGGGCCGACCGACGACGGCCCGGCGACGCTGATCGATGCCGGGCCGCTCTACGCGGGTGAGACGGTGGCGAGGATCGACTCGGTCCGCCCCGCCGCCGAGCTCGTCCGCGAGCTCGGCGGCTGATACCGGTCCTGCCTGGCCGGCGGGTCGCGCCTGGAAGAATTCTGAGCATGGCGGGGGGTCAGATCCTGCAGATCGCCGAGCGCGATCTCGGCACAGGCTCTGCCTGGTCCTCTACGGCTGCTCGGAGCAGGTCCTGCGGATCTTCACCGTCGCCGGCCTGACCGACGCCGGCATCGTCTTCGCCGACCGCGCTCAGGCGCCGGCCGAGCTGGCGGTAGTCGAGTAGCCGCTCAGTATTCGCGCAGCAGCTGAGCCCGCAGCCAGCCGCACCAGAGCCCGAAGAGCACGACCGCGACCAGCGCGCCCTCCCAGTGCAGGCCGACGAGGACGGCCAGGACGCTGGGCAGCCCGGCGAGGGCGGCGCCGAGCAGGACCAGTCGCACCGGCAGTCGCACGAACCAGGAGGTGATCGCCGCGCAGAGGATCCACGAGGCCGGGCCGGCGATCCAGCCCCAGTCCTCGAAGAAGCCGTGGGGCAGGGCGGCGCCGAGGGCGCCGGCCAGGAGCAGGACCGCGAGGAGCTGGATCGACGCCGCGCGCCAGAGGGTGGGGAGGTCCATTCCCCGCCGAGGCTATTCGACGACGATCTTGCCCTTCATGAAGGGGTGGATCTTGCAGTGGTAGGCGAAGCTGCCGCGCTTGTTGAACTGGATCGTCTTCGACTTCCCCGGCGCGATCCCCTTGGTGTCGAAGCTGCCCCCTCTGGTCGCCGTGTGGGTCGTGTTGCTGGTATTGGAGAAGGTGACGCGGCTGCCGCGCTTGACCTTCAGCGTGCCGGGCTTGAAGGCGAAGCTGACGATCGAGACCGCCTTCGCGCCGCTGGCCTCGGCGGTCGGTTCGGCGGCGCTTCCTCCGCTCGCCGCGAGGGCGGCGACGAGGAGCGCGACGAGTGCGACGAGGATCCAGAGCCTGGGTCGCTGCAGGGAGGTCGTCATGGCGGGACATACGCAGAATGGCCGGCGGGGGTTCAATTGGCGTTCTCTCCAAGCCATAATGGGAGCCCGCGGGCGGTTAGCTCAGTTGGGAGAGCACTTCCCTTACAAGGAAGGGGTCACTGGTTCGAGCCCAGTACCGCCCATGTGTGAACGGCCCGGCGCGCGCAAACAGGACGATTGTCGA
This sequence comes from Solirubrobacterales bacterium, assembly GCA_036376215.1. Taxonomy (GTDB): domain Bacteria; phylum Actinomycetota; class Thermoleophilia; order Solirubrobacterales; family 70-9; genus VAYN01. The sequence goes on along the minus strand of DASVAT010000005.1, from coordinate 40,708 downwards.
GCAGGTCTTCGAGGCGATTCAGCGGAACGACCCAAATCGCCTGCTCGAGGTGCTGCACCCCAGCGTCGAATGGACGCCCACGGTTTGGAGCGGCGAAGCGATGTACCGCGGCGAGGAAGGGGTCCATCTCTGGCTCTCCCAGTTCGGTGAGGAGCTCGAACACCTCGACATCCGCGTACGCGACGTCGAGTCGCGGCAGGACCGCAGCGCCGTACGCGGCATCGTCTTCGACACCCGCGGCGCCCAGACATTTGCCGTCGAGGTCTCCTGGAGCTTCGAGATCGAGGAGGGCCTCGTCCGCCGCGGCCGCGCACACAACAGCTGGGAGGAAGCGCTGCAAGCAGCCGGGATCGGCTGAGCGGCGGGCAGGCTTCGGCGGGTCAGAGGGCGCGGACGGCCAGCACCACCGCCACCGCGAGGCCGAACACGGCGATCGAGATCCGCAGCGGGTCCGAGGGGATGCGGCGGGCGTAGTGGGCGCCGACCCGGCCGCCGAGCAGCGAGGAGACCATCAGCGTCAGCGCGTAGCGCCACTCGACCGGGGCGAGGAAGGCGTAGACGACCGCGGCGAGCAGGTTGGCGCAGCCGACGAGGATGATCTTCATCGCGTTCAGGTGCTGGAGCGTGTCGGCGACGAAGAGGGCGAGGATCGCGAAGAGGAGGATGCTGACGGCGGAGCCGAAGTAGGCCCCGTAGGCGCCGCAGAAGACGATCCCGGCGGTGAGGTAGGGGGAGTGCTCGTTGCCGGCGTGCGAGAGCCGCGAGGTCAGGCGCGGCTGGAGGAGGAGCAGCAGGCAGGAGGCGGCGATCAGGACCGGGACGATCGCTTCGAAGGCGCTGTCGGAGGTGAGCAGGAGGGCGACCGTCCCGGCGACCGCGCCGAGCAGCATCGGCACCAGGAAGCGGGCGAAGCGCTCGCCCTGGGCTCGCAGCAGGTCGCTGTAGCCGAGGGCGCCGCCGACCGCCCCGGGCACGATCCCGACCGTGTTGGTGACGTTGGCCGAGAGCGGCGGCAGCCCGAGCGCGACCATCGTCGGGAAGGTGATCAGCGAGCCGGCGCCGGCGATGGCGTTCGACGCCCCCGCCGCGACCCCGGCCGCCGCGACGGCGAGCAGCTCGAGCACGCGCCCAGCCTAGGCGAACTCGTCGCTCAGGCGGCGTCGCTGTGGTTCAGCGGGATGCGGGTCCCGCCGCGGCGCTTCTCGCGCTGGGTGACGACGTTGAAGAAGTAGTCGTTGCGGCCGCGGCGCAGCTGGCGCGGCAGCGCGTGGCGGGCGCCGCGGTGGGCGGCGGTGACCGAGCGGAAGGCGCGCTCGTGGGCGCCGGTCCAGCGGATGTCGAAGATCTCGCGCACCCGCGGCGGCAGGGTCCCTTTGACGATCAGGTTCTGCGTCTCGAGGTTGAGCCGGGCCGGCAGCGGCCCCGGCTGGCGGAAGGCGACGAGGGGCGCCATCTCCAGCGCGTGCTCGGTCGCGTGCAGGTCCGGGGAGGCGAGTTTGCCGTCGAACCAGGCGCGGAACTCGGGGTAGCTGGCGGGGACGGCGTCGCGCGGCAGGCCGAAGAGCTCGCCGAAACGGATGTAGTCCTGCCAGAGCGCCTCGCGCTCGGCGGCGCTCAGCGGGCGAGCCATCGTCTCGTACATCAGGCGGCCCGAGTCGGCGATCACCGCGAGCGTCCACAGCATCAGCTCGGGGTCGAAGGCCGAATACGCGGCGCCGGCGGCGTGGGCGCCGGCCGCCTCGGGCAGCTCGCCCTCGATCCGCTCGTGCAGGCGGTGCACCGCCGCAAGTGCCTTGTCGGCCTCGGCCTTGGTGCCGAGGAAGATCGTCTCCTGGATCTTGGCGGTGCGGGCGAGGCGGGTGAAGGGATGGTCGCCGGCGTTGGTGCTGAGCATCGTGCCGGTGTAGGTGAGCGGTTCCAGCGCCCCGATCAGCAGCGCCCGTTGCCCGTAGAGGAGACCGACCGATCGCTCGCCGTGGACTCGGCGGGCCAGCGATCGGCCGGGCGGGAAGTAGTGCTCGGGGTCGCTCACTGGCCGTCTGGCCAGCCAGTCTAACCAATGAGTGGCAATTTGGACGACTAATCAGACCAAACCGCAGAAAAGGGCCTTTTCGCCTATTTCGGCGTCTCGCGGCTCATCGCGACCAGCGCCGCGCCGGAGCCGGGCGAGTCGACCAGCCCGCGCAGCTCGTGTGCGTCGAAGATCTCGTCGAGCTCCTCGCGAGTGAGCGTCTCGCGCTCGAGCGCCAGCACCGCGAGGTGGTCGAGGACCTCGAGGTTGGCCGAGAGCAGGGCGCGGGCGCGGCGGTAGGCCTCGCGCGCCAGCGTCATCGCCGCCTGGTCGACCTCGCGGCGGGTCTGGTCGGAGACGGCGTAGTCGCCGGTCGGCAGCGCGATCGGCGCCGGCCCGTCGTGGTCGAGCGCGACCCCCATCCCGAATTCGGAGACCATCTGCTTGCAGACCAGGTGGACCCGGTTGAGGTCGTCGGAGGCGCCGGAGTAGGACTCGCCGAGGACGATCTCCTCGGCGGCGCGACCGCCGAGCAGCGTCACGATCTCGTCGAGCAGCTCGTCGCGGGACTTCAGGTAGCTGTCCTCCTGCGGTGAGTGGGCGACGAAGCCGAGCGCCGGGCCGCGGGGGACGATGCTGAGGATCTCCGGCGGGTCGAGGCCGAGCAGCTTGCGGCAGAGCGCGTGGCCCGCCTCGTGGTAGGCGACGATCCGCCGCTCCCTGGCGTTGAGGCGGCGCGCCTGCTGGGAGCCGACGGCCTGGCGCAGCAGCGCCTCGTCGAGGTCCTCGCGGGTCATGTAGAAACGGCCGGCGCGGCCGGCGATGATCGCCCCCTCGTTGAGCGAGTTGGCGAGCTGGGCGCCGGTCATCCCGGTCGTCTTGCGGGCGACGTCGCCGAGGTCGAGGTCGGGAGCGAGCGGCTTGTTGCGCGCGTGGCTGCGGAGGATCGCCTCGCGGCCGGCGCGGTCAGGCGGGGAGACCAGCACCAGGCGGTCGAAGCGGCCGGGGCGCAGCAGCGCTCTGTCCAGCTTTTCGACGTGGTTGGAGGCGGCGATCACGATCACCATCCCCGGGTCTTTCTCGAAGCCGTCGAGCTCGACCAGCAGCTGGTTCAGCGCCTGCTCGCGCTCGCTGGTGCCGCCGTCGCCGCCGCCGCTGGAGCGGGAGCCGCCGATCGCGTCGAGCTCGTCGATGAAGACAACCGCGCGGCCGGAGCGGCGCGCCTCCTTGAACAGGCGGCGGATGCGGGCGGCGCCGCGGCCGACGAACATCTCGACGAAGCTCGAGCCCGAGGCGGCGTAGAAGTCGACCCCGGCCTGGGCGGCGACGGCGCGGGCGAGCATCGTCTTACCGGTGCCGGGCGGGCCGTGGAGGAGGACGCCGCGCGGCGCCTGCGCGCCGAGGGCGGCGAAGCGTTCGGGTTCGCGCAGCCAGGCGGCGACGTCCATCAGCTCCTCCTTGGCGGCGTCCACTCCTTGAACCTGCTCCCAGAGGACCGGCTCGGTGCGGGACGCCTTCACCGTCTCCGGCTTGGTCGAGCCCATCATCCCCCGCATCATTTTCAGGAAGACGAAGCAGAGGATCGACATGAAGACGACCCCGAAGACCGGGTACCAGTTGAAAAAGAATTCCTGTATGCGAGTCGCCATTGGTGGAGTGTGGAGACAAATGCGCGGTTCCCCCATCGCACATCCGTCCAAATGTGCCGAAATCCCTAAAGGTCGTGCCTGAACTGCAACCTCAGTCACCCCTGCCGGCTGCTGCCAATCCCCCTAGGATCGGCGCGATGGAGAGACGGACCGTCAGCGCGCCGGAGCTGAAGGCGCAGATCGAAGCCGAACGCGAGGGACGGCCGTTCCTCGTCTTCCGCGACGGGAGCGGGGAGCAGGTGATCCAGCCGCTCGCCGCCGACGCCGAGCTGTGGGTCGGCCGCAGCGGCTCGGCCGACGTGCGGCTCGAGTGGGACGCCGAGGTCTCCTCGCTGCACGCGCAGATCGAGGTGGTGCGGGACGAGTGCACGCTCGTCGACGATGGCCTCTCCCGCAACGGCTCCTTCGTCGGCGAGGAGCGGGTCCACGGGCGGCGCCACCTGCGCGACGGCGACGCGGTTCGCTTCGGCCAGACGGTCGTCGTCTACCGGCGGCCCGGCGAGGACGCGCCGGAGGCGACCGCGATCGCCGGTGAGCTCCCCGCCGCAGCCACGGTCTCACCCGCCCAGCGCAAAGTCCTCCTAGCCCTCTGCCGCCCATACAAGGACGGCGACTCGTTCGCGACGCCCGCCACCAACCAACAAATCGCCGTAGAGCTCTACCTAAGCGTCGACGCGGTAAAGACCCACATGCGAGCCCTCTTCGAGAAGCTTGAGGTTGGCGACATCCCCCAGAACCAAAAGCGCGTCGCGCTAGCCGAACGCGCTTTGCAGACCGGGATAGTCAACCGCCGCGAGTTGTAGCCGGGGGAGGTAGCCCCTCTCCAGACACTCAACATCGAGCCATAGCGAGATGTGTCTGGAGAGGGGCTACCTCCCCCGGCCCCACCAACCAGGGGTGGCTGAGTTCACCCTGGGGTCCCTGGGAGGGAGAAGAGATGTAGGCGAATCTGGGTCCACGACATCGAGTCGACCAACCAAGACCCAGGAGGAACAACATGAACAAGCGCATTCTCACCGCAATCGCCGCCCTCGCTCTGACGATCGCCCCGGCCACCGCTTCGGCGGCGCCGGCCAAGTTCGGCTCCAAGCTCAACCCGACGGTGCAGCCGTCGAACTCGCTCCCCGGCCTCGACTGCGGCGAAGTCGCCGGCCCCTGCACCTTCGTCCAGCAGGAAGCCTACGGTCGCCCCGACGGCGGCGAGCTCGCCCCGAAGACCGGCACGATCAGGAAGATCAGGCTGATCGCCGGCGGTCCCGGCAGCTTCAAGCTGCAGATCGCCAAGGTCAAGCGCTCGACCCTGTTCGGGTCCAACGAAGCGAAGGTCGTCGCCAACGGCCCCCGGATCAGCTACCAGGGCCAGACTGAAGCCAACGACGAAGCGGGCAGCTACCGGGTCGAGACCTTCGACGTCAATGTGCCGGTCAAGAAGGGCCAGCAGCTGGCGCTGAAGGGCAACATCACCTCGATGGTCCGCTGCTCCTCGGGTGGCGACAACACCCTGATCTACACCCCGCCGCTGGGCAGCGCCTTCCGCCCCGCGACCAACACCGACGGCTGCTGGATCCTGATGGAAGCCGTAATCCGATAGCCCCTAAGGCCGAGACCGCAAACGACCCCGATAATCGGGGTCGTTTGCGGTCTCGGCTATCTCTCGACCTGGGAGCCGCCGACGATGGCGTCCTCGCCGGAGTCGCCGAAGACGACCCAGGCCTTGTTGCCGCCGTCGTAGTCGGGGGCCCAGAGCTTCAGCGCCGCGGGGCGGCCCCAGACCGTGACCTGCTCCTCGCCGGTCGAGTCGAGGCCGCGCCAGATTCGCACGAAGGGGTTGCCTTCCCACTCCGCCGCGATCGTCGTCGGCTCGCGGTGGCCGGGATGGACGGTGGTGTTCGGCGGCAGCTCCATCAGCCGCATGACCGAGGCCTGCAGGTCGGCGAAGCCGCTGGCGCCGGGGGCCATCGTCCCGCCCACGGTTCCCTTGAAGAGGACGTCGGCGGTGAAGACGTCGCTGCCGTTGACGAGGAAGGCGAGGTGGCCGGCGGCGTGGCCGGGGGTGAAGATCGCTTCGATCTCGAGCCCGCCGGCGTCGAGCTTCTCGCCGTCGCCGAGGACGATCTCGACCTCGTCTTCGAGCTCCGCCGCGCAGGCCTCGTGGGCGACCAGCGGCGGGTTGGCGAGCTTGGCTCGCGCCTCGGCGAGGCCGGCGACGTGGTCGCCGTGGGGGTGGGTGACGAGGACGTGGGTGATCTCGATCCCGTCGCGCTCGGCGCGCTCCAGGAGCGGCTCCAGCTCGTCGTTGCCGTCGATCAGGACGCCGGTGCCCCGCTCGGGGTCGGCGACCAGGTAGGCGTTCGAAAGCCACATCGGGTTCTCGGTCCTCTCGACGATCACTGCTCCTCCTCGGGTTGGTGGTGTCGCTCTGCTCTCGTATAGCGAGAGTTTCGCGCCTATGCGTGTGCCGGCGCGGCGCTGCCCTCCAGCAGGGTGCGGGCGACGAGCTCGGGGTCGTCCCAGGTGGGGGTGTGGCCGACCCCGGGGAGGACGAGGAAGCGGGCTCCGGCCGGCCGGCGGTGGCGCTTTGGCGGGCCGACGAGGCGGTCCCGCTCGCACCAGGCGATCGTCACCGGCACGTCCTCCGGGTAGCCGTCGGGATCGAAGACGTGGTTGCGCATCGCCCGGTTGGCTCCGTCGTATCCCTCGCCGTCGAGCCAGCCGAGGGCGAGGGCGCGGGCGGCGTCGGGCGGGATGCGCTCCGGGTGCGCGGCGATCGCCTGGAAGGCCGCCCGCCGCGTTTGCGGGAACTGGAGCGCGAGCGAGAGGAAGGGGCGCGCCGCCTTCACCCAGGGCGAGCCGCGGAGCAGCATGCGGGCGCCGCCCGTGGCGGGCTCGCCGAGAGGGCGCGACCAGAGGCCGGCGGGGGAGAGTGCCGTCACCGAGGCCGCCCAGCCGAAGCGGCCCATTTCGAGGCCGACCCAGCCGCCGAGCGAGTTGCCGGCGACGTGCGGTCGCTCGACCCCGTTGCGGGCGCACTCTTCGTGCACCGCCCGCGCCAGGTTCGCGGCGGTCGGCTCGACCTCCGCCGGCAGCGGCGGCGTCTCGCCGAACCCCGGCATGTCGATCGCGTGCACCTCGCGCTCCCCGAGCAGCGGGATCACCGGCTCCCAGACGCTGCGGGTGCCGCCGAGCCCGTGGAGGAGCAGCAGCGGCTCGCGGCCGCCTGTCCCGGCAGCCCCGCTCACCGCGCGCCCGGCTTGGCGAAGAGCGCCTGCACGTCGCCGATCCGCCGCTCGCGGAAGCCCGCCTCCGAGGAGCTCAGGTAGAAGTCCCAGAGCCGGCGGAAGCGCTCGTCGTAGCCGCGCTCGCGGAGCCGCTCCCAGGCGGCGAAGAAGCGCTCGCGCCACTCGGCCAGGGTCGGCGGGTAGTGGGCGGTGATGTCGTCGCACCAGACCTGCTTCATCGAGGTCACCCGCTCGAGGCAGCTGGCGATCCGGCTCTCGGACGGCAGGCAGCCGCCGGGGAAGACGTAGGTGTTGGCGAAGCTCCTCGCCGCCTTCTCCAGCTCGTAGATGCGGTCGTCGATCGTGATCGCTTGCAGCAGCATCAGGCCGTCGTCGCTGAGCAGCTCGTCGCAGCGGCGGAAGTAGTCGTCGAAGTACTGCCAGCCGACCGCCTCGATCATCTCGACGCTGACCAGCCGGTCGTAGCGCCCCTCCAGGTCGCGGTAGTCCTGGAGGAGGACGGTGACCTGGTCCTCGAGCCCGGCCTCGCGCACCCGCTCGGTCGCCAGCTCGTGCTGCTCGAGGGAGATCGTCGTCGTCGTCACCCGGCAGCCGCTGCGCCGCGCGGCGTGAATCGCCATCCCGCCCCAGCCGGTGCCGATCTCCAGCAGGTGGTTATCGGGCCCGAGCCGGAGGCGGTCGCAGATGCGGTCGAGCTTGGCGAGCTGCGCCCCCTCGAGGCTGGTCGTGTCGTCGGGGAAGTAGGCGCAGGAGTACATCATCCGCTCGTCGAGGAAGGCGGCGAAGAGGTCGTTGCCGAGGTCGTAGTGGGCGGCGATGTTGCGGCGGGCGCCGGTGCGGGTGTTCTCGGGGACGAGGTGGCGGACGCGGTGCCAGAGGCCGCGCGGCAGGGCGACCGCGCGACGGACGCCGTCCATCTCGCGCAGTTCGCGGGCGGCGATCCGGATCAGGGCGACGAGGTCGTCGGTCTCCCAGCGCCCCTCGACGTAGCCCTCGCCGAGGCCGACGCTGCCGTGCAGCGGGTCGCGCCAGGCGGCCGGGTCGTTGATCCGCACGGTCGCGGTCAGTTCCGCGTCGGGCGGGCCGAAGGTCCGTCCCCGCCCGCCTTCGACGACGTCGATCCGCCCGTTGCGCAGGCGGCCCAGGACGGCGCCGACGCCGGCGCGGGCGAGCGCGTCGCGGCTGGCGATCGCGCTCACGGCGAGACGAACCCCCGCGGGCGGCTGCCCTCCGGGTGCGGGTGGTACTTCGCCCCCTTCAGCTTCAGCCGCAGCGATTGCGCGTAGATCTTCGCCACCACCTGCAGCGACATCGCCGGGTAGCGGGCGAGCAGGCGCGCCAGCGTCCCGCGCGAGAGCTCCCGCCGCCGCAGGTTCAGCGTCGCGTCGAAGGTCATGCTCTGCCGAGACCGCGACTCGATGTGGACGGCGATGCTCTCGCCGGGCTCCGAGGCGCGGAAGGAGTAGGTCTGGTCCATGCCCATCAGCGGGGATACGTGGAAGCACTTCTCGAGGTCTTCGCTGAGGACCGTACCCCGCCGCGCGCCCCGCGCCAAGACGTAGGGATGGCGCTCGCCCCAGGGGATGTTCTGCACGTCGGCCACAACTGCATCTACCCGCTCGCCGCCGGGGTCGAAGCAGTAGTAGAGGGAGACCGGGTTGAAGGAGTGGCCGAAGTAGCGCAGGCCGGCGAGCAGGCGGACCGGGCCCTCGGGGCGCTCGCCCGTGGCCGCCGCGACCGCCTCGCGCGCGCACTCGTCGAGCGGCCGCCCCGGGTCGCCCATGAAGTCGCCGCGGCGGAAGCGGGCGGGGGCGGCGCGGCGGGCGGAGAAGAGCGGGTAGGGGTCGAGCACCGCGGGGAGCTCGGCGAGGTCTAGGTACATGAGGAAGAGCCGGTAGCGAAACGAGTGCTCGACCGGCTCGAATCGCCGATGCCGCACCGTCCCCTCGTACACCGCCGAGGCCGCCGGCACCCCGCGTGCCCTCACGCCGCCACCTCCTCCTGGTGCTCCCCCTCCCCCACCCGAACTGCATCAACTTGTCCATCTACTGGGTGGAGAAGTTGATGCAGTTCGGGTGGGGTGCTGCTGCGAATCGCGTCGTACGCCCGGAGGGCGCTGAGGACCCCGTCCTCGTGGAAGCCCCAGCCCCAATAGGCGCCGCAGTAGTGGGTGCGGCGGGCCGGGCCGGAGATCTCGGCGTGGCGGGACTGGGCGGCGACGCCCTCCTTCGTGTAGACGGGGTGGTCGTAGGAGATGCGGCGGATCACCTTCGCCGGGTCGATTTCATCGCCGCGGTTGAGGGTGACGAAGTAGTGCCGGCGCGAGCGCAGGCGCTGCAGGTTGTTCATCCAGTAGGTGACGGTGGTCCCCCGGGCGCGGCCCTCGCCGAGGTGGAAGTTCCAGCTCGACCAGGCGGCGCGGCGGCGCGGCATCAGCGAGGCGTCGGTGTGGAGGACGGCTTCGTTCGGCTGGTAGGGGATGGCGCCGAGGACCTCGCGCTCGGCCTCGCTGGGGTCGTCGAGCATCGCCAGCGCCTGGTCGGAGTGGGAGGCGATCACGACCTGGTCGAACTCCTCGCTCTCGCAGCCGTCGGCCTCGATCCGCACCCGGTCCGCCAGCCGCTCGATCCGCCGCACCGGCGCCCGCAGCCGCACCCGGTCGCGCCACGGCGCCGTGATCGCCTCGACGTAGCTGCGCGAGCCGCCGCTCACCGTCCGCCACTCGGGCCGGTTGCGGAGGCTGTACATCCCGTGGTTCTCGAAGAACTCGGCCATGAAGCTGGCCGGGAAGCTCCACATCTGCTCCGGGTCGGCGGACCAGACGGCGCTCGCCTGGGGGACGATCAGCCGCTCGACGAAGTGGCGGGAGAAGCCCTGCTGCTCGAGCCAGTGCCCGAGCGAGGGTGCGGTCCCGTTCATCCCGATCAGCGCCCGCGCCTCGCGGTTGAAGCGGCGCCAGTCGCGGAGCATCCCGAGGAACGTCGGGCTGACGAGGTGCGCTGGGCGGGCGAACAGCCCCCACGGCGTCCCGGAGTACTCGAAGCGGCCGCGACCGTCGGAGACGGAGAAGCTCATGTGGGACGGCCTGCTCGCGACCCCCAGCTCGTCCAGCAGCGCTTCGAAGCTCGGGTAGTTGCGGTCGTTGAAGACGATGAACCCGGTGTCGATCCAGTGGGTCCCGTCCTCGGCCTCGACCGGCACGGTGTTGGTGTGCCCGCCGATCCGGTCACCCGCCTCGTAGACGACGATCTCGTGCCGGGGCGCCAGCCTGTGCGCAGCCACCAGCCCTGAGATCCCGGTTCCGACGATCGCGATCCTCATCGGCCCTTCCCTACGGGGGAAGCGGCCGATCGGTTGCATCGGATGTTCAAACCAGTTGTCGGCTACCCGTAGGGGCGGTAGAGGATGCGGCCGCCGAGCAGCTCGGTGACGGTGGCGAAGCGGTAGCCGCGGCCGCGCAGGGTGTCGATGATGCGCGGCAGCGCGGCGAGGGTCTCGCCCCGCGGGCCGCCGCCGTCGTGCATGAGGACGATCGATCCGGGCTGGACGTTGTCGACGATATTGCCGTAGATCGCGCCGGTGCCGGGGGTGGACCAGTCGCGCGGGTCGACGTCCCAGTTGACCGTCCGCATCCGGAGGCTGCCGGCGGTGGCAACGATGCGGCCATTCACCCCGCCGCCGGGCGGCCGGAAGAGGCATGGCTGGAAGTGGGTGTAGGAGCGGATCCGGGAGGCGGCGCCGGCGATCTGCGCGTAGCCGGGGAATTCGACGTGGTTCATCGTGTGGTCGCCGATCTCGCTGCCCTGGGCGAGGATCTGCCGCATCGCCTCCTCGTGCCCCGGCATCGCCTGGCCGACCTCGAAGAAGGTGCCGGGCACGTCCTTTTCCGCCAGCACCCGGAGGAAGTCGTCGGTGTAGTCGCTGGGGCCGTCGTCGAAGGTGAGGGCGACGACCTTGCGATCGCGCGGCCCGTTGGTGACGAGCCCGGCGCTGCCGCCGGTGCAGCCAACGGCGCGGACCCGGCGGATGCGGATGCTCTTGGTGTTGCCGTCCGGAAAGGAGTGGATGCAGCGCTGAGGGACCCCGCAGCCGTTGCTCTGCAGGGCGATCCACTCGTAGCTGCCGGGGGAGAGGCCGGCCTCTCCCGGCTCCACCGCGACCACGAGCTTGTCGGGACTCGGGCGCTTGATCTTGGCCCGCACGCTGCCCTTCTCCCGCAGCTTCCCGTCCTTCCCGAGGAAGACGAGGCCGACCCGCCGGTGCGGCTCGCGCCCGCCGAGGCAGAGCAGGCGCAGGCCCTCGGGCCTTTTGTCGCTGAGGCCGAGGCAGAGAAAGCGGGCCCGAGGCCGATCCACGTCCGGCCGCGCTTCCAGCTTCGCTAGCGCCACCGGCTTCGCCGTCCGCACCGTGAAGACCAGCTCTCGCCCGGCCTGGAAGAGATCGGCGTGCTCGAGCCGCTGGCGCCGGGCGCTCGCCCCGGCCGGCGCGAGCAGCAGCACGCTCGCGGCGAGGGCGGCGGCGCACAGGATCTTGCGGGAAGAAGAGACGGGCAGGCGCACCCATTTCATCACTACCGTGTTCGGACCAGTTGTGATCCTCCCCCGCCAGAAGAAGCGCATCCTCCTGGCGCTGCCCCTGACTCTCGTCGTTCTCGTGGCCGCCTCGGCGGGCGCTGGCGGGGCTGTTGCCGGGACCGGCGGCGCCGGGCAGGTGGAAAGCGGCGGCAACGTCAGCAACAGCGCCTTCGACCGCCAGGGCATGTGGGTCTGGTACGTCTCGCGCTCGGAGGGCGGCAGCGTCGGCGCGATCATCGCCCGCGCCAAGCGCAACGACGTCGGCACGGTCTACATAAAGGCGGGCGACGGCGGCGGCGCCTGGAGCCAGTTCAGCCGCGGCCTCGTCCAGGCCCTGCACCGCGGCGGCCTCAGCGTCTGCGCCTGGCAGTTCGTCTACGGGGACAGCCCGCTCGCCGAGGCGCGGGTCGCCGCCGCGGCGGTGAAGAAGGGCGCCGACTGCTTCGTGATCGACGCCGAGGCCGACTACGAGGGCAAGTACGCCGCCGCCGACCTCTACGTCCGCGCCCTGCGCGCTCGCATCGGCGACACCTACCCGCTCGGCCTCGCCGCCTTCCCCTACGTCGACTACCACCCGTCCTTCCCGTACTCGGTCTTCCTCGGGCCGGGCGGCGCCACCTACAACCAGCCGCAGATGTACTGGAAGACGATCGGCACCTCGGTGCGGACGGTCTTCGAGCACACCTACCTCTACAACCGCATCTACGGCCACCCGATCTACCCGCTCGGCCAGACCTACGAAGCCCCCGGCAGCGCCGGGATCAAGCTGTTCCGCCGCTTCTCCGCCAGCTATGGCGGGCTGGCGCCGAGCTGGTGGTCCTGGCAGGAGACCAGCGGCCAGGAGTGGGGAGCGGTCGGCGCCGACAGCGCCCTGCAGCCGGTGGCCGGCTACCGCCTCGAAGTCGTCCACCCGCTGCTGAAGCGCAAAGCGAGCGGCGACATGGTCGTGTGGGCGCAGGAGCACCTGGTCGCCGCCGGCGCCGAACTCCCGATCACCGGCATCTTCGGCCGGATGACGGCCCGCGCCGTGCGGATCTTCCAGGAAGCCCGCGGCCTGCCGGCCAACGGCGTGATCGACACCGAAACCTGGAACGCTCTCCTCGCCTACACCCCCTACCGCCCGCGCTGGACCGCCACCGGCGCGAGCACCACGGCCGCCCGCGCCAAGCCAGCGACGCGCCCGCTCTCGGCGAGCCTGCCCGCGAAGGCCTACGAGATCCCGCCCGACAAAGGGTCCCGCTAGTTCGTCTGTTCCTTTCCGTTCCTATTCCCTGAAAAGGAACAGACGAATGGGTCGGCTCAGGCGCTGATCCGCGTCGTCAGCCGGCCGAGGGTCGGCGAGGAGACGACGACCTCGTCGCCGTCGGCGAGCCAGACGCGCGGTTTGCGGCCCATGCCGACGCCCTCCGGGGTCCCGGTGGAGACGACGTCCCCCGGCTCGAGCGTCATCAGCTTCGAGAGCTGGGCGACGAGCTGGGGAACGCTGAAGATCAGGTCGTCGGTGGCGCCGCTCTGCATCTCCTCGCCGTTGAGGGTGAGGCCGATCTCGATCCGGTCGGGCGGACCCGCCTCCTCGGGCGTGACCAGGAAGGGGCCGCACGGCGCCGCGCCGTCGAAGACCTTGCCCGGCATCCACTGCGGCGTCGCCCCCTGCAGGTCGCGGGCGGAGAGGTCGTTGAGGAGCGTGTAGCCGGCGACGTAGCCGAGCGCGTCCGCCTCCTCGACGTCCTTCGCCCGCCTGCCGACGACGAAAGCCACCTCGGCCTCGTAATCGGTCTTCCCCGTCGGCACCCTGACCGTCGCCCCGTCCGGGACCAGCGCGTTCGGGTACTTAGCGAAGATCGTCGGCATCTCCGGCAGCTCGGTGACCCCGACCTCGGCGGCGTGCCTGCGGTAGTTGAGCCCGATGCAGACGATCTTGTCCGGGTCGGGGATCGGCGGCAGCAACTCGACCGCGGAGAGCGGGTGCGAGGGCGCGCCAGTGTCGCCGAGACGGCCGCGCAGCTCATCGACCCGCCCGCCGGCGATCAGCTCCCGCAGGCTCCCGCGGTGCGGCTCGCCGAGCAGGGCCCAGGCGTCGAGGACCCGGTCGTCCTCGAGCAGGCCGGCCCGCGCTCCGTCGCCCGCGTCGAACGTCAGCAGCTTCACGGCGCGCAGCCTAACGGGAGGCAGGCCCTACCTCTGTTCGATGAAGCGCTGGTAGGTCGAGGGGAACTGGCCGCGGTAGCGCTCGGCGGCCTGCTGGGCTTCGTCCACGCTGTCGTACTGACCCGCGAAGGCGACCCAGAAGCCGGGCCGCAGGCTGACGTAGTCGTCGGAGTGGAGGATGCCGATGTTGAGGCCGCGGCTGGGGACTCGCTTCGCCTTCTCGACGGCCGCTTCGGCGAGGCCCCTCGTCGCCTCCGAGGCGAGCACGACGGTCCAGGCGCTGACCCTGTCCGGCCAGCTGTCCGCGTGGATGAAGCTGCGCTGGGCCCTCGGCCGCTTGGTCGCCGCGGTCACCTGATCGCCCTCGGACGCCTTGTCGGCGAGGAGGAAGGCGATGGCGGCCGAGACCGCGAGGGCGGCGAAAGCCCCGACTATCCCGGCCGCGAAGTTCTCACCAAGCCAGCGGAACGCTTTCTCGAACACGGTCGGCCGAACATATCGGTACGGAGCGGTGTCTTGCGACCCGGTGGCGCGGTTCTATTCCAGCGCGAAGGTCGCGTCGACAGTCGCTTCGACGGTCGACCTGCCTGGCTTGACCGGTGGGGCGGGCACGTCCTTCGCCGCTTCCGGCTCAGAGGCCTGTGGGCCAGGGACGGGCGTCACGGCGCCGCTCTCGACAATCGTGATCACCGGACCTAGCCTGGCGCCGGCGGCGGCAGCCAGCAGCCCGGCCTTCGTCCTTGCCCTCTCCAGAGCTTCGACGAGGGCGGCGTTGTAGGCGGCTTCCCGGTCGCCGACGAAGAACCTCGGCCCCCGGGTGCTCGTCGCGCCGGCGGCAACGCCCGCCGCGACCAGGTCGCCTGCCGCCTCCGGGCTGTGGGTGATGACGGTGACGCCCTCGCTCGCCCTGTACACAGGCCGCCTCCCACGCTCGACCCGCCGCACCGAGATCGAGCCGGTGGTGACGTCCCCGGCCCCGACTCCCGGGCTGCCCTGCGCCGCCGCGATCACCGCCCGCACGCGCCGGGCGACGACGCGAAGCGCGGCGGCCCGGCCCGGCCTCTCCTTGCTCACCGCGAAGCGGACTTCGGCGGCATCGTTCGGAATCTGGCGTTCGACGGTCGCGCTGACGCTGACCGTCCGTTCCACCGCGCCCGCGGCAGCCGGCACCGCCAAGGCGGCGATCGCGAACAGCAAAAGAATCAGGCGGCGCACCCGCGGATCATCGCATCTAAGAGCCTGTCGAAGAGGGGTGCGGTGCCCCTCCCACGAAGGCTCAGGAAGTCACGCTTGCACCCATAAGTCCGACCAGCTGCGCGACGGTCTTCGGGGGAGGGGCACCACACCCCTCCCCCGACGAAGCCTCAGGCCTGCGCAGGCTCCGGCTCGACCTCGAACGCCGTATCGACCAGCGTCTCGCGCTCGATGTCGGACTCGCGGACCAGCCAGAGGGCGAGCACGGAACCGGCGAACGAGAGCAGCGCCCCCAGCACGAGGATCTCGTTGAGCCCGTGGATGAACCCCTGTTCGGCGGCGTTGCGCGCCGCGTCCCGGGCTCCCTCCGGCAGCCCGGCGACGGCCTGCGGCAACGCCCCCGAGGAGGTCGCCTCGACCAGCCCGCGCGCCTGGTCGTGGTCGAGCGAGCCGCCCGCCACCTCCTGCGTCTTCGAGGCGCCGGCGCCGAGGAAGATCGCGCCCCAGGCGGCGATCCCGACCGCGATCCCGACCTGGCGGAAGGTGTCGTTGATCCCGGCCGCCATCCCGCTCTGCTCCTTCGGCACGACGCTGAGGGCGACGTCGGCGATCACCGGGTTCAGCAACCCGACGCCGATGCCGCTGACGAGGAAGCCGAGCAACAGCGCGGTCCACTCCGAGTCCAGGTTCAGGCCGGACATCAGCAGCAGCCCGAGTCCGGTCAGCGCCAGGCCGGCCGCCATCAGGTACCGGGCCTGGACCCTCGCCAGCGCCATCCCGGAGAGCGGCGCGACGACGAACGAGGCGACGGTGATCGGCAGGTAGCGCAGCCCCGCTTCGATCGGCGAGAGGCCGAGGAAGCTCTGCAGGTAGAGCGTCAGGTAGAGGAACAGCGCGAACATCGACCCCGAGACCGCGAACGCCGCCAGCTGCACCCCGGTGAAGGCGCGGCGGCGGAAGAAGCCGAGCGGCAGCATCGGCTCGGCGACCCGCCGCTCGATCGCGAGGAAGGCGGCCATCAGCACCGCCGCGGCGGCGAAGAGGGAGACGATCGCCGCGCTGCCCCAGCCCTCGTCGTTGCCGCGGACCAGCGCCAGCACCAAGGCGAATAGCGCGCTGGAGAAGGTGACGAGGCCGCCCCAGTCGATCCGGGTCGCGTTCGGGTCGCGGGACTCGGCGACCTTCCACCAGGTGACCGCGATTGCACCTAGCCCGATCGGCACGTTGATCAGGAAGACCGACTCCCAGCCGAGGCCGTCGGTGAGGACCCCGCCGACCAGCGGCCCGACCGCGACCGCGATCCCGATCGTGCCGCCGTAGATCCCCATTGCCATCCCGCGTTCGGGGCCGCTGGGGAACTCCTGGGCGACCAGCGCCAGGGAGACGGCGAACATCACCGCGCCGCCGACGCCCTGCAGGCCGCGGGCGAGGTTGAGGAAGGTCGGGTCTGGCGCCAGCGCGCAGAGCAGCGAGGCGAGGGAGAAGATGCCGAGGCCGATCGCGAAGACGCGCCGGCGGCCGAGCCGGTCGGCGAGCGAGCCGGCGGTCAGCACCAGCGCCGCCAGCGAGAGGGCGTAGGCGTCGATCACCCACTGCAGGTCAGTGAAGCTGCCGCCGAGGTCCCGCTGGATCGCGGGCAGTGCCGTGTTGACCACGGTGATGTCGAGCAGAAGCATAAAGGTGGCGACGCAGACCGCGCCGAGCGTCCACCACTTGCGGTTGGCGGCGCCGGGGGAGTTGGTCGCGAGGGTCGAATCCATTTGAGGTCTCCTGGTCATCGAGTACAATTCGTAAGGTAACCTGGTCAGGTGCCCTTACAACACGGCGACCTTATCAGGCTTCCTGACGAAATGACTACCGGCTCGAAAATCGACCCCAACTGGATCCCCCTCCCGGGGCTGCTCGACATCGCCTCGGAGGCGCTCTTCGCCGAGTTCCGAGCCGAGCTCGAGCAATCGGAGTTCGGCGACATCCGGCCCACCCACGGCTGCGTCTTCCGCTTCGTTCAGGGCGAAGGGCTGCGCCTCACCGACCTGGCCGAGCGGGCGAAGCTGACCAAGCAGTCGGTGGGGGAGATCGTCGACGACCTGGTGCAGCGCGGCTACGCGAAGCGCATCCCGGACCCCGACGACCGGCGGGCGAAGCTGATCTGCCTGACCGAGCGCGGCGAAGCCGCCCAGGCCCACGGCCGCAAGCTCTTCGCCAAGGTCGAGAAGCGCTGGGCTGAGCGCTACGGCGCGGAGCGGATCGCCGCCCTGCGCGGGTTGCTGGAGGAGATCGCCGCCGCCGAGGCGCCCTTCGCCGTTCCCGAGCTCGCCCACGCCTAGCCCGCAGCCGCCTGACCCGGCAGGGAAACGGCACCTCCCCGCCGAATCCCCCCGCATCGTGCCGTTCGACCTGCGATCAACCGAGAAGCTGCTCGAGGGCCTCGTCGTCCTCTTCTACGTCGCCCTGGGCCTGGCCCTGCTGGCGACGCTGATGGGCTCTCCCGGCTGGGGCTTCCTCTTCCTCCTGCTCGGCTCCGCCGGCCTCGTCGCCCGCACCGCGCTGGAAATCCAGCAGCGCCAACCCGGCCGCCACGCCCAAAGCCCGCCGCCCCCCGCCAACCGCTAGATTTGCCCCCCGGGCCGCTCCCGCGGCCCGTCCCGAAGCACCCCTCGGGGGCGTAGCTCAGTTGGTTAGAGCGCCGGCCTGTCACGCCGGAGGTCGCGGGTTCGAGTCCCGTCGCTCCCGCTTCGGCGCCCCCACTTTGGTGGGTGCTCTTGAACATATATGTTCAAGAGGGTAGGGTGGAGCGATGCAGCTCGTATCTGGACCCGAGTCTCTGTGGCTGGACCTCCGAATTGCCGTCGTGGGCGTATCGACTGGCGCTGGGACTCCCAGCAGCTCAGATATCGCGAGTCGCCTTTGGGAGGGCTTCGCCGATGGCATCGTGGGCTCTCCGGAGAGCCCGATCGAAATCTCGTTTGAGGCGCCTCTACTACCCGCCTCGGCCAAGGAACGGATTCGCGAGAAGTACGAGGCCGACCTCATGTGGCAACAGGAACGCCAGCAGTTCAAAGCGCTGCTCGAGTTCAAGCAGGCAAGCCGCTCGCTCGGGCAAAGCCAGCGGCAGTTGATCCTCCGGGACCTCGACCGGTGGACGATGGCCTTCCCGGCTCCCGAGCCCGAGCGTCCCCGGTTCGCAGATACCTGGTCCGGTGTGGCTGCGGTTCGGTTCCTCGCTTCCAGACATCACGCCTGGGTTGCCCAGCGGCAGGCCTTCGGCCGCCGCCGCGAGCGAGCGAGAGAATGGTTCCGGTTATGGCATGAACATGCGCTTGCGGTCGCCTGGCTCGATGGCGCGGGCACCGTCAAACGGCTCCGATCCGTTCTGTCGGGCCTTTCTCGGCAGCGACGTCTCGGCGGCGGTGCTCTCTCTTCGGACCGCAGCCGACAGCTTCACCAGTGCACCAGAGAGCGTCTCCGGGACACCATCTTTCCTCACGCGCCTTCTCCCTCTCGGCTGAGTGGTCATCCCGTCAGTCGAGGCGGGGGAGTCGCGCCGTGTCTCGCCGTCTATCCCGCCTCACCTCTGAGAAGGAGGTGGGTCTGTGCGGCCCATATTGAGAGTCGACAAGTATGTGTTCATAGCTTTAACCGAGCAAGCCGAGCGCTATCTCCTGAGTCTGGACGAGGGAGCTTGGAAGCGGTTCGACAACGCCGCGCGGTCGCTCGTCCTGAGTTTCGAAACGGGCCGGCCCGCCGCCGGTCGCACGGAGAAAATAAGGAATTCCGCGCCGGGACTCTTCGAGCTGCGGATCGACCTTGCAGGTCGACCGGGGCCGCAGCATCGGCTCATCTGTGCCCGCGACGGCAAGCGAGTGCTCTGCGTCCGCGGGTTCACCAAGGACCAGCCGAAGCTGCCACGGGGGGAAATTGAGATTGCCGCCCGGGAAATCACCGCATTCAGACGTCGATCCCCGACGTGAGTACGAGCGGGAAATGCTCTACGGAGAGGCGATCGAGACCGTCGCCGCCCTGCTGGTGTCCAGCGACATCACGCGCAGGGAGCTTGCCCGCCGGCTAGGGGTGAGCGAGGCCCGCGTCACGCGCATTCTCAACGGGCGTGAGAACACCACCCTGAAGACTGTTGCTGACCTTGGATGGGCGCTGGGAGTGCGCTTTGCTTTCGTACCCATTCCCTACGCTGACCGCGAGGGCACTCCCGCGGCGGCCGACCCCACTCCGCCTCGCTGGCTCGCCTCACTCCGTCGCCGCATGGCGAAATCCACCTCCGCTGCGGGGCCTTCGTCCCGGCCTGGTAACGACGCGGCTGCTGGAATCGATTAATACCGCGGGGGTCCCATATGCCTTTGTCGCTCCCGCTTCGGCCTGCTCGTCCCCGCTCACACCAAGTTTTAGGACGCGAGGGGCAAGATTTTTTGAAGAGCCCGCACCTTCTGCCCCCGGCTGGAGTTGTGCTGAGTACTGTGCTGGGGATGAGTCAGGCGGGCGCCGGGCGGGGGCGTGAATTTGGTCTAGGGCGGATCGGCGCCGTGTGCGCGCTGGTCCTTGCCTGGGCGCTGCTGGTTCCGGCGAGCAGCGGGGCCGCCACGGGCGGGACCATTGCCGGGACGGTCAGCGCCGCCGCCGGCGGGACGCCATTGGAAGGGGTCGAAGTCTGCGCCTTCCCGGCGGGATCACCCGGCCTCGGCGGCTGCGACTTCTCGGCGGCCAACGGCGGCTACGCGATCGAAGGCGTCGGCCCCGGCGACTACCGGGTCAGCTTCGAAAGCGCGGACCCCACCTACCTCGACCAGTACTACGACCACTCCGACACCTGGTTCGGCGCCTCCCTGGTCTCGGTCGGCGAAGGGGCGACGACCGGCGGAATCGACGCCGACCTGGAGGAGGCGGGGTCGATCTCCGGCACGGTCACCGACGCCGCCGGCGGGGAACCGATCGAGGGCATCCAGGTCTGCGCCGAAAGCTCGTTCAACTCGAGCTGCGCCACCACCGGTGCCGACGGCACCTACGCGATAGGCGGTCTGAGCGAAGGCAGCTACAAAGTCGCCTTCCGCGGCTTCTACGTGGAAACCGGTCCCGACGAATACGAGCCGCTCAACTACATCCGCCAGTACTACGACGGGAGGGCGAGCGGAGACGACGCCGACCCAGTTGCGGTCCTCGCCGGCGAGGACACGCCCGGGATCGACGCGGAGCTGGAGGAGGGGGCCGAAGTGGCCGGCAGTGTGACCGCCGCCGCCGGCGGGGAACCGCTGGAAGGCGTCGAAGTCTGCCTCTACTCGGCGACGAGCGGCAACCTGGTGCGGTGCGGCAACAGCGACGAAGACGGCGACTACCTCCTCTTCGGCGTCCCGGGCGGCAGCTACAAGGTCGGCTTCGGGATCGAAGCCTTCAACTTCGCCTACGCCCCGCAGTACTACGACGACGAGCCGACCTTGGCGAACGCCGATGTCGTCGCCCTCTCGGCCGGAACCCGGACGAACGACATCGACGCCTCTCTCGACGAGGCGGGCAAAGTCGCCGGCACGGTGACCGCCGCCGCGACCGGCGCCGGTATCGAGAGCGTCCAGGTGTGCGCCTCGCCGGTGGGCAGCGGCGCGCCGAAGTGCGCCTCGACCGACCCCGACGGCGAGTACACGATCGTCGGCGTGCGAGCCGGGGAATACACGGTCAGCTTCGGGGGAACCTCCGCCTACCTGAGCCAGTACTACTCGGGCAAGGCCAGCTTCGACGAAGCCGACCGGATCACGGTCGCGGACGCAGCGACCACCTCGGGAATTGACGCGGCGCTGCAGCCGGCGGGGCGGATGGAAGGGAAAGTCACCGCCGCGGGCGACGGCAAAGCCCTCTCCGGGGTCGAAGTCTGCGCGGTCAAGACCACCGCGTCCAGCTACTTCCCCGGCGGAGTCTGCGTCTACTCGGGGTTCGACGGCACCTATGTCCTCGGCGGGCTGGTGAGTGGTAGCTACGACGTGCGCTTTTCCGCCGGCTACGGCGAAGTCGCGCCGGGGCAGTTCGGGAAACGCAACTTCCTCACCCAGTACTACAAAGGCGGTTTCACCCGCACCGAAGCCGACCCCGTCGGCGTCACCGCCGGCAATGCGACGACGGGGATCGATGCGGCCCTCCTGACCGGCGCCAGCATCAGCGGAACCGTGCTCGCCGGCGACACGGGTGAAGGAATCGCAGCCTACGTCTGCGCCCTCCCCACGGTGCGCCGCGGCGACGAAGCCTGCGCCTTCGCCAACGACGACGGCGAGTACGCGCTGCGAGGCCTGCGCAGCGGCAGCTACAAGGTTCGCTTCGGGCCCGGGCCCGGCGACCTCTCCTACGCGCGGGAGTTCTACGACGACAAGGCGAGCCGGGCCGACGCGAACCCGGTCTCGGTCGTCGCCGGATCCACGACGGGCGGGATCGACGCCGAGCTCGAGCAGGGCGGGCGGATCACCGGCGCCGTCACCGATGCCGACGGCGGAGCCCCGCTGGCGGGGATCGAAGTCTGCCTCTCGAACTTCGGCTCCTGCGACGCGACCGCCGCCGACGGCAGCTACGAGCTCGAGGGCCTGGCGACCGGCAGCTACAAGGTTCGCTTCGAAGGGCGATTCGCCAACCGGAAATACGTGCCGGTCTTCTACCACGACGCCGCGTCGGTGACCGCGGCTCAGAAAGTCTCGGTGACCCTGGGTCAGACGACTGCCGGCGTCGATCAGGAAATGCACGAAGGCGCTCGCGTATCCGGGACCGTGCTCGACGCCGCCGGCGAAGACCCGCTGTCGAACATGACCGTCTGCGCGACCGAGCCGGATACCGGGGCGGGAGGGTGCGACCAGACGGACGAGCTCGGCGAGTATGCGATCGAAGGCCTGAGGGCAGCGGACTATCGCGTCCGGTTCTCCAATCAGGGCTCCTATCCGCCGGGCACCAACGCCAAATACCTCCCCCAGTATTTCGACGGCGTCAGCGATCCCGCTCAGGCGACGCTGCTGAGTTTGGAACTGGGCGAGAGCGCCGCGGACGTCGATGCCGAGATGGAGGTGGGCGG
Source organism: Solirubrobacterales bacterium (assembly GCA_036376215.1). Classification (GTDB taxonomy): domain Bacteria; phylum Actinomycetota; class Thermoleophilia; order Solirubrobacterales; family 70-9; genus VAYN01. The sequence goes on along the minus strand of DASVAT010000005.1, from coordinate 18,842 downwards.
CAACATCGACGGGACGGTGACCCTCGCCTCCAACCACTCGCCGGTGTCCGGGGTGGGTGTCTGCCTGGTCTTCGACGGCGAAGAGGAAACCGAAAAGTGCAGCTTCACCGACGGCGATGGCCATTACCTCCTCGAAGGCATTCCCACGGGCTCCCATCGGGTCGCCTTCTATCCGGGATATTTCGCCCCGTTCGAACCGCCGAACCTGCTGCGGCAGTACTACGACGGGGTTCCGCGCCTTGCCGAAGCGACCCCGGTCGCGGTCACCGCCGACGCGACCACGCACGGCATCGACGCCGAGCTGCTCCCGGGCGGGAAGATCACCGGCCTGATCACGGCCGCCGGCGGCGGGGAACCGCTCGAAGGAGTCGAAGCCTGTGCCTACGAAGTCGGCGGCGAAGGCGAGATCTACGCCTGCGCATCCTCCAACGCCCACGGCGAATACGCGATCGCTCGCCTGCCCAGCGGCTCCTACAAGGTGCGCTTCTCCGCGTTCTTCAGCGAACCGGGTGAAATCCCGTTCGAAGAAGGCGAAGAACCCGACCTGCAGGAAGAATTCACGACCCAGTACTACAGCGGCAAAAAATCGCTGGCGACGGCGCTGCCGGTGGCCGTGACCGCGGGCGGGACGACGGCGGGAATCGACGCCCACATGTTCAAGCCCGGCATGATCGTCGACGAACCACCGGACGAAGGCGAAGGCAACGGCGACGGCGGATCGTCGTCACCTCCACCGGTCATCCCCGCCCCGGTCGTAACGCCTCCCCCGGCGGCGAAACCGAGGCCGCACAAATGCCGGAAAGGGTTCCGCAAGAAGAAGGTCCACGGCAAGACCCGGTGCGTGAAGAAGCACCGGCCCAAACGCGGCCGCGCCCAGCGCTAGTAGCGCGGCGGCTGATCCCGGTAGGCCGGGTCCCGGACTTCGCGCCGTTCTTCGACCGGCGGCGCCTCGCCGGGAGAGAGCGGCCGCGCCCGGCGGGACCAGACGATTTCCTGGAAGAGGCCGATCAGGAGACCGACTGCTCCGGCGATCATCAGGATCACGCCGATCGTGTCGATGCTGAGGCCCTTGACGTGGATGTTGGTCGCGAACTTGAGGATCGCGCCAACCGCGATGAGGAAGATGCCTGCTCCGATGGTCATGGCGGCTGAATACCCCGGGTTTGGATCGACAAACCGAAGCGGACCGTTGTCAGGCTTGGAGCGAGGTCCAGAGCCGGCGCTCCACCTCCAGCACCCGCTCGGAGCCCTCGCCGACCGCGCTCCACAGCTCCGGCCGCGGCTCGTCGCTCTCGCTCGCGGCTTTGAACGCCTCGGCCAGCTCGGTCCAGCGCGCCGCCGCCTCCGCCGCGAGTGGCGCCTCGTCGCGGCCCGCCTCCGCCAGGAACCTCGAGTACATCAGGCGGAAGCAGCCGCCGCCGGTGCCGCGGCGCTCGATCACCTGGTAGGCGAAGCGGGCGCACCATTGCCAATCCTCGACCGCTTCGGGCCAGGAGCCGGCCTCCGCCGCCAGGCGTTCCAGCGCCGGCACGCCGGCGAACTCGCCGAAGGGCGGCTCGAGCATCTCGCTCGCCGCGCGCTCGATCGCCCCGGGCACCGCCGCCATCAGCGCCTCGCGGTCGACGCCGCCGGCAACGGTGAACATGTGGCCTTCCAGCGGGTAGGCCGGGTGGCCGCTGTGGCGGGCCTTCGCCAGGTTCTCCAGGCGCGTCGTCTGCAGCTCCTCGAAACCGGTGTCGGAGAGGCGGGCGACCTCCTCGTCGTAGCCGGCCAGCACCACCGCGTGGCCCGGGAAGTGGGCCGAGTTGCCGTAGTGGTCGAGGTGGAAGATGTCGGTCAGCAGCAGCGCCGGTCGCCCGTCGTCGACGGTCGACCGCGCCGCCTCCCAGGCCGCCTCGCCGTCCTCCTCGGCGAAGGTGCTGAGCTCGAGCGCCGCCCCGGTCAGCTCGCGGAAGGTCTCCTCCAGCCGCGCCGTGCGGCCGTTGAACCAGCGGGTCGGCGAGCCGTCCTCCAGCGCCAGGTAGTAGAAGCCGGCGCCCGCGCCGAGACCGAATGCCATCTCCTCGCTGATCTCCACGCCGTGGAAGGCGAGCAGGTTGCGCAGCGCGGTCGAGCCGCAATGGTTGCCGGGGGTGTGGACGAAGCCGGGGACGGAGGGCATTGCCCAATATTGTCTCGCGCCGATGCACGACCTCGACTCGAGCCTGCTGCGCTGGATGCGAACCCACGGCCACTCGCCCGGCCTGGAGGGCGTCGCCGTCGCCCTCGGCAAGGCGGGCAACAACGGCCTCGTCTGGTTCCTGCTCGGCGGCGCGCTGGCGATCCTCGACAGCTCGCGCTGGGAATCGTGGCTGATCTGCGCCCTGCTCGGGCCGATCGCGATCGGCCTCAACTACGGGATCAAGCTCCTCGTCAAGCGCCCGCGCCCGGTGCTCGAGGGCCTGCCGCCGCTCGGCGGCGCCCCCAGCTCGCTCAGCTTCCCATCCGCCCACGCGACCTCCTCTTTCGCGGTGGCGACGGCGATGGTCCGCGTCGACCCGGCGATGGCGGGAGCCTTCGTCGTCGCGATCGCCCTCTCCCTCGGTCGTCCCTACCTCGGCATGCACTACCCGTCCGACGTCCTCGCCGGCGCCTTCATCGGCGTCGCCCTGGGCCTGATCGTCCCGCTCTCCTTCTGATGGGGCCGGCGCGATGAAGGTCGGGATCGTCGGGCTGCCGAACGCCGGCAAGTCGACCCTCTTCAACGCCCTGACCAAGGGCGGGGCCCAGACGGGCGACTACCCGTTCACGACGATCGAGCCCAACGTCGCCGTCGCCCTGGTGCCCGACGAGCGGCTGGAGAAGGTTGCCGAGACCGTCGGCAGCTCCGAACTCGTGCCGGCGAAAATCGACTTCCACGACATCGCCGGCCTGGTCAAGGGCGCCTCGGAAGGGGAGGGGCTCGGCAACCAGTTCCTCGCCTCGATTCGCGAGACCGACGCGATCTGCCACGTCGTCCGCTGCCACACCGAGTCCGACGTCCCGCACCCCGACGGCCGGGTCGACCCGCTCGCCGACATCGAGACGATCGAGACCGAGCTCGTCCTCGCCGACTACGACCAGGTCGAGCGCCGGCTCGGCCGCGTCGGCAAGCAGGCGAAGTCGGGCGACGTCGAGGCGATAGCCGAGCACGGCTGGCTGCAGGCCGTCCACGAGGCGCTCGCCGCCGGCCGCCCGGCGCGCAGCATCCCCGTCCCCGACGCCGCTCCGAACGCCGCCCACAACCTGCAGGCGCTGACGACGAAGCCGATCCTCTACGTCGCCAACGTCGACGAGGGCGACGCCGAGGCGCCGGAAGCGGTCGTCTCCCACGCCAACTCGGTCGGCGCCGGCGTCGTCGCGGTCAGCGCCCGGATCGAGGGCGAGCTGGCCGAGCTCGATCCCGCCGAAGCCGAGGAGATGCGCGAGTCCTACGGGGTAGAGGGCAGCGGCCTGGCCCGCCTCGTGCGCGCCGCCTACGACCTGCTGGAGCTGATCACCTTCTTCACCGCCGGCGAGGACAAGGAGGCCGTCGCCCGCCCGCTGCGCCGCGGCGCCACCGCCCTGGAGGCGGCAGGAACCATTCACACCGAGATCATGGAAGCGTTCGTCAAAGCGGAGGTGATCGGTTGGCAGCAGCTGGTCGAGTGCGGCGGCTACGCCCCTGCCCGTGACAAGGGGCAGCTGCGGATCGAGGGCCGCGATTACCTCGTCGCCGACGGCGACGTGATCACGATCAAGGTCTGACCGGCCTCGCCCGGCAGGGCTGAGACCTGACCGCCCCGCCGATCGGTGCTGCATCGGGGCGGATCCTCTCAGGCCTCAGCCACCCTTGTGAATGGAGGTGGCGGGGTAGGTGTGCCCGCATCCACTGAACCGCATACACATCACCTCCTTCCCGCGCCGGAAGCGTCCTTCACGGCGACATGTCGGTTCCTATTACTTCGATCGCTCCCAGTAAAGGGCTCTACCTAGCCATTTTCCCGCAATGTCCGAGCATTTATGCCCTAATGTGATCGCTCCTAGGATGTCGAACAATCGAAAGGGTCGGGGCATGGACAAGAGGGAGTTCGAGGGGAAGAAGCGCAGCGTGACGATATTCAATGCCCTCAAGCACCCGCTGCGGGTACGGATCCTCGAAATCCTCAACGAAGGCCCGCGCAGCCCCAGCCAGTTCGTCGAGGAAGGGCTGGTCCCGCGCGAGAGCTACAACAGCTACCAGCAGGCGCTCTCGCTCGCCTCCTACCACTTCCGCGAGCTGCAGAAGGAAGGCTGCCTGGAGATCGCCGAATCGATCCCCCGGCGGGGCGCCGTCGAGCACGTCTACCGGGGGCTGGCGCGCGTCTTCGTCGACGATGCCGAATTCGAGGAGATGGATCCGGCCACCCGCCGCCAGCTCTCCCGCATCTCCCTGCAGGGGATGGTCGCCAGGGCCGACCGGGCGATCGCCGAAGACACCTTCGACGCGCGCGCCGACCGTCACCTGACCTGGATGCCGATGCAGCTCGACGAGCGGGGCTGGAAGGAAGTGGTCGCCAAGCTGGCGACCACCTTCGCCGAGCTGACCCAGATCCGTCGCGACGCCGGCGACCGGATCGCCGCCTCCGGCGCCGAGGTGATTCCCGCGACGGTGGCGATGCTGGGCTTCGAGTCGCCGCCACCGCCGCCGTTGCGCTGAGCCGGTTGCCCGTAGGCTTCGGGCATGGAGGAACGGGCCCGGTACCCCGAGGTCGCCGCCAAGGCCGGCCACTACGAGAGCTTCTACATCAAGGCCTGCCGACCGGATGGTGGGCAGGGGGTGTGGATCCGCCACACCGTCCACAAGCGCCCGGGCGCCGAGCCCAACGGCTCGGTCTGGTTCTGCCTCTTCGACCGCGACGCGACTGGCCCGCGGGCGACGAAGGTGACGGTGCCGGCCTCGCAGCTCGAGACGCCCGCCGGCGACTGGATCCGCGTCGCCGACGCGACGATCGGCCCCGGCCGCGCCGAGGGCTCGATCGACACCGACGCGCTCAGCGCCTCCTGGTCCTTCACCTTCGCGGGCGACGCCGAGCCCTGCAGGTACCTGCCGGCTGACTGGCTCTACCGGGCGCCGCTGCCGAAAACCAAGTTCCTCGCGCCGTTCCCCGACGCGCGCTTCCAGGGGCGGCTCGAGATCGACGACGAACCCTTCGAGCTGAGCGGCTGGCCGGGGATGATCGGCCACAACTGGGGGACCGAGCACGCCGAGCGCTGGGTCTGGCTCGAGGGCACCGGCTTCCCCGACGCCCCCGACACCTACTTCGACGCCGGCGCCGCCCGCGTCCGCCTCGGTTCCCGGGTCAGCCCCTGGATCCCGTCCGGGATGCTGGTCCTCGACGGCGAGGCGCACCGGCTCGGCGGCCTCGGTGCGATCCGCTCGGCCCGGGTCGAGGAGCAGCCGACCGTTTGCTCCTTCTCGCTGCCCGGCAAGGAGATCGTCGTCCACGGCCGCATCGCGGCGCCGAAGAAGGACTTCGTCGGCTGGGTCTATGCCGATCCGAAGGGGCCCGAGCACCACACCGTCAACTGCTCGGTCGCCGATCTCGAGCTGACGGTCGAACGCCCCGGCCTGCCCCCGCGCGAGCTGACCCTCCCCGGCGGCGGCGCCTACGAGCTGGGGATGAGGGAGACCCCAGGCCATCAACAAGATCACGGCATCCCGATCCAGCCGTACCCCGACGGCTGAGTGTCGCTTTTGTCCCCTGGGGGGAGACAAAGTCGACACTCGACGGGGGCGCGGCGTTGTTGGGTGATCTGGTTCCTCGTCGCGCCGCTCGCCGCGTGGACGGTTGTGCGCGTCTTCGGCCTCGACCGCGGCGTGCCGCTGGTGCCGGTGATGGCGTTCACGCCCTACGTGGCGATCGCCGCCTTTCTCGTCGCCGGCGTCGCGCTCGCCCTGCAAAACTGGGCGGCGGCCGCGGTCGCCGGCCTGGCGACGCTCTGCCTCGGACTCGCCGTCCTGCCGCGGGCGATCGGCGACGGGACCGTCGACCCCGAAGGCCGCGAGACCCTCTCCGTCGTCTCGGTCAACGTCTACCGCGGCAAAGCCGACCCGGCGGCGCTGGTCGCGCTGGTCGAGCGCAGCGAAGCCGACCTGCTCGCGGTGCAGGAGTTGACGCCGCGCTTCGGCCGCGGGCTGCGCGAGGCCGGGATCGGCCGCCTCCTGCCGCACGCGGTGGTCGAGGTCCGCCAGGGGGCGGCCGGCGGCGGCATCTACTCGCGCCTGCCGCTGCGCCCGATCGCTAAGGGCTCTCCGACCTTCTTCCGCCAGCCGCGCGTCGCCCTGCAGCTCCCCGGCGGCCGTCAAGTCCGGGTGGTCGACGTCCACCCGCTGACCCCCGGGCGCACCGGCATCGACGTCTGGGAAGACTCGCTCGGGGACCTGCCGGCGACGGGGGAGGGGGTGCCCTGGATCCTGGTCGGCGACTTCAACGCGACGCTCGACCACTCGCGGCTGCGCGAAGTCCTCGACCGCGGCTACCGCGACGCTGGCGCGGTAGCCGGCCAGGGCCTGGTCCCGACCTGGCCCAACCGTGACCACGACCTGCCGCCGGTCATAACCATCGACCACGTCCTCGCCGACCAGCGCCTGGGAATCGTCGACTACGGCGTCGAAGACCTGCCCGGGTCCGACCACCGCTCGATCCACGCCGAGCTGGCGCTGCCCGCGAGCGGTTGAGCTAGCCGCTGGCGACCTTCTCGAAGGTCATCCAGGTGTCGTAGCCGCCGAGCGCGACCGAGAGCTCGGAGCCGGTGACGGGCGAGGTGCCGCCGGTCCCGACCAGCTTCGCGCTGACGATCCGCGGCGAGACGCCGGTCTTGGTGATCACGACCTGTTTGAGCTTGCCCTGCAGGTAGCCGCCGAGGCGGGAGCTGATTTCCGGCCCGGTGAAGTTCAGCGTCCATTTGTGCAAGGGGCAGTAGTAGTCGTAGGGGTCGGGGACGCCGACCAGGTAGGGGACGGGCGAGCCGAAGACGTTGACGGCGCTCTCGGTGTGGCCGCCCGAGCAGGCCGAGTAGAGGGTCTGGGCGACGTCGCCTCCGTACATGACGACCTGGCCGCGGGTCGCGGCGACCGCTGCGTTGGTGCTGGCGTACTCGCTTTCCAGCCCCTTGTAGACCTGGCTGCGGGTGTCGGAGTAGAGGTCGAAGCCGTTGCCGCCGACGTCGCCGGTGATCGCGATCGAGCGCACCGCCACCGCCTGGGCCTTCAGCTCCTCGGCCGGCCAGGAGGGCGGCACCTCGTTCGGCATCACCCCTTTGACGTACTGCTCGAGCGCCAGCGCGTTGACGACGTTCAGCGAGCCGGCGTCGCTTTCGGTCGGCACCGTCTCCAGGGCGCCGCGGAAGGTCCCCACGCCGGCGATCGCGATCGTCCCGCGCCCGGCCGCGCGCAGCTTCCGCCCGCAGCCGGCGAGCCGTTTGCCGCCGGAGCTGCGCAGCACCACCGAGCCGCCGCTGCGGTGCGCCTCGTAGCTGCGGCCCGGGTCGAGCTGGGCGCCGCAGGCGCTGGTCGCGCCGCTGAAGCCGACGTCGCCGGGGGAGATCTCGAGCAGGACGCGGAGGACGCGCGCCTTTTCGATCGTCCCGAGGCTGGTCCCCGTGTAGTAGTGGCCGAGGATGAAGCGGTAGTTCTTGCCGGCCTTGGCGTAGCCGTAGGCGCCGTAGGCGCTCATCCCCACCCCGTGGCCGAAGCCGCGCCCGTGGACGACCCAGCTGACGCCGGCCTGGGCGGCGAGGGGCGAAACGAGGCTCAGGAGTAGGCCAATCGAAAGCACGAACGCACTTGTCCCCGGTATGCGGGGACAAGTGCGTTGGACCTTGTTCACGAGCTTGGACATCTCTGAGCCAACAGATTCAACAATCAGGAGTAGCGGCCTGCCTATCCGGGGACGTAATCTGGGTAGATGACTGCCGCCGACCACAAGCTCCTCGCCGCCGGCGAGTGGACCGAGACCGGCGAGTGGGCTGAGGTGAAGAGCCCCTACGACGGGGCCGTCGTCGGCCGGGTCGCGCTGGGCGACGAAGCGCTCGCCGAGCGGGCGATCGAGGCCGCGCACCGGGCCTTCGAGGAGGCCGACTTCCCCCAGCACCGCCGCGCCGCCGTGCTCGAGCGCGCCGCCGAGATGGTTGCCGAGCGCCGCGACGACCTGGCGGCGACGATCGCGGCCGAGGCGGGCAAGCCGATCAAGACCGCGACGGTCGAGGCCGAACGCTGCGTCTCGACGCTCGAGTTCTCCGCCGTCGAGGCGCGCAAGCTGACCGGCGGCACGGTGCCGATGGACGCCGCCGCGGCCGGCGCCGGAAAGCTCGGCGTGATGCTGCGCGTCCCCTACGGGGTCGTCGGCGCGATCAGCCCCTTCAACTTCCCGCTCAACCTCGTCGCCCACAAGCTCGGGCCGGCGATCGCCGCCGGCAACGCCGTCGTCCTCAAGCCCGCCGGGCAGACGCCGATCTCAGCCCTGAAGCTGGCCGAGATCCTGGTCGAGGCGGGCCTGCCGGAGAACTGGCTCTCGGTCGTGCCGGGACCCGGCTCCAAGGTCGGCAACACGATCGTCGAGCACCCGCTGACCAGGGCGATCACCTTCACCGGCTCGGCGCCGGTCGGCTGGGACATCCGTTCCAAGGTCCCGCACAAGAAGGTCAACCTCGAGCTCGGCTCCAACGCGCCGCTGATCGTCAACGACGACGGCGACTGGGAGGCGGCCGCCGACAAAGCCCGGATCCACGCCTTCTCCCACGCCGGGCAGAGCTGCATCTCGATCCAGCGGATCCTCGTCCACGAGGCCGTCGCCGAGGAGTTCACCGCCCGCCTCGTCGCCAACGTCGAGAAGCTGACCGTCGGCGACCCGCTCGACGAGGGCACCGACGTCGGGCCGCTGATCACCCCCGACGACCGCGACCGGGTCAAGCAGTGGGTCGACGAGGCCGTCTCCGGCGGGGCGGAGCTCCTGACCGGTGGCGAGCTCGTCGACGAGGGCCGCTGCCTGGCGCCGACGCTGCTGAAGGCGCCGCCGAAAGAGGCCAAAGTCTGGTGCGAGGAGATCTTCGGCCCGGTGGCGACGATCGACACCTTCGCCGACTTCGACGAGGCGCTGCGTCTCGCCAACGACTCCAAGTTCGGCCTCCAGGCCGGTGTCTTCACCCGCGACATCGGCCGCGGCCTGCAGGCCGGGCGCACGCTCGAGTTCGGCGGCGTCCTGATCAACGAGGTGCCGACCTTCCGCACCGACCAGCAGCCCTACGGCGGCGTCAAGGACTCCGGCAACACCCGCGAGGGCCCGGCCTACGCCGTCTACGAGCTGACCGAGGAGCGGTTCGTCACCCTGCAGGGATAGCTAACCGCGCCGCCATCGCCGGCGCCCGTCCCGCTGCCGTTCCTCGCGGCGCAGCGTGTCCCCGATCAGCCAGAGCATCGGCGGCCAGAGGCCGACGAAGAGGGCGCGGCGTTCGGCGTTCCCGCGTTCGTCCTCGCCGATCGTCTTGGCCCGCAGCCAGAGGGCGATGCAGAGCACGATCGTCGTGAACGAGAGGCCGTAGAGGTAGAGGCTCTGCGGTCCGGGCTCTCGGCGGTCGCGTCGCGGGAAGGCCATGCAGTGGGGCTACCCGGATCGCCCGCCCGGCCAACCGGTGCCCGGCGGAGCGAATGGGTAGAGCAAGGGAATGGGCAAACCTCACCTGCAGAGCGCGGGCCGGCGGTGGTCGACCGCGGCGCGCTGGCCGCTCGGCGTGGGGATCGCCGCCTGGCGCTATCTGTGGAGCATCACCCCGGTGCACCGCTGGGAGATGAGCGGCGGCTGGCCGGCCGACGCGCCGCCCCGGCTGCCGGCGGACTTCGACCCCTCCGAGCTGCAGCGCTTCGAGGACGGGGTCGGGCCGCTGGTCCACCGGATCTACCGCACCCGGATCGTCGGGACGACGCTGACCCCCGAGCGGCTGGTGGCGCGGATGACGGAGAACCTCGACGGCGTCGCGCCCTCGGAGTTCGCCACCTTCCAGAAGGTGGACGGCGAGGAGGGGGGCCTCGACGAAGGCAACCGCTACGTGGTGCGGATGCCAGGTCCGTGGGACGGGCCGGTCCGAGTGGTCGCCGCCGACGCGACCTCCTTCCGGCTGGCGACCCTGCCCGGCCACCTCGAGGCCGGCCAGATCGAATTCCGGGCCCGCTCGGACTACCGCTCGCTCTGGTTCGAAATCGAGTCGTGGGCACGCAGCGGCGACCGGCTCAGCGACCTCCTCTACTCACGCCTGCGGATCTCCAAGGAGGTCCAACTGCACATGTGGTCCTCGGTCCTGCGCCAGGTCGTCGGCCTGGCCGGGGGGACGATGGAGGGCGGGATCGTGATCACGACCCGCGTGGTCGCGGCCGACTCCCTGCCGGGCGCGCGGAGCGATCGCCGCAGCCGCCACAGCCGGGCCCGCGTCGCCGCCCTCGCCGAGCGCGACGTCAACTTCGATGCGGCGCAGGCCGGCGCCTCCGAGGGCTGGCACCTGGACGACATGGTCGAAGCGCTGCCCCACGAGGCCCCCGGCCCCCCCGCCGAGGACGGCAGCTGGCGGGTTGCCCGGAGCGTCATGGACAGCTACCAACTCGCCGACCCCGGGGTCGTCACCGCCTCCTACGACCGGGACCGCGCCCTCTCCGGCCGCGACATGCTGCTGCGGATCAGGTTCGCCGGCCTGCGCCTGCGGGTCGGCGTCAGGGTCGGCGACGTCTACGAAGAGGAGCGCGAGGTAGACGAGCGCCCCGTGTGGGTCTTCGGCTGGAGCTACAGCACCCTCGAAGGTCACTTCGAGGAAGGCCGGATGCACTACGAGCTGTGGAAGTGGGAGGACAGCGGCGACGTCGAGTTCCACCTGAAAGCGGTCTCGAGAGCGGCGCGAAGTGGCCCGCTGCTGCCGCGGACCGGCTTTCGGCTGATCGGCCGCGGCAACCAGCTGCGCTTCTACCGGCAGATCTGCCGGCGGATCAAGCGGCTGACGGAGGCCCAGCTGGAGACCGAGCGCGCGGCGGCCTCCCGCGAAACCGGCGCGCCGGGCCGGTAACCACCGCAAATCGACGGTCGAACAGCGCGTCGTCCCCGTTGGGTTCGGCGCCTACCGCTTCCTCCAGCTCGGCCCCGGCGAGGCCTACACGGTGCGGCAGGACCTGGCGACGGCGGGGGCCGAACGGGCGGCCAAACGCACCTCGCTCGTCTACTTCGGTCAGCTCTCCGACTTCCAGCTCGCCGACGAGGAGTCGCCGGCGAGGCTCGAGGTGATCGACCCGCTCTCGACGCCGCTGAACCTCCCGTTCGGCGCCGCCTGGCGGCCGTGGGAGGCGCTCGAGCCGCAGATCGACGAGGCGATGATCCGCCAGGTCAACCAGTTCGCGGCCGCCAGCCCGGTCGCCGACGGCAGCGGGGCCCGCCGGGCGATGGACCTGACGATCGACACCGGCGACTCGGCCGACAGCCAGCAGCTGAATGAGACGCTCTGGGTGCGGACCCTGCTCGAGGGCGGCAGCCTCAACCCCAACAGCGGCGTCAGCAAGTCGACCTACTCGCACCCGCTCTGCCCCAACCTCTTCGTCCCCGGCGCCGCCGAGGCGGCGCGCTACACCGGCGTCCAGGATTACAACGACTACCTCGAGGGGCCGTACCCCGAGTTCTACGATCCCAACGTCCCGGCTGGCCCGCACTCGGCCTGGCCGAAATACCCGGGCCTGATGGACCGAGCCCAGCAGGCGTTCACCGCCAGCGGCGTCAAAGTCCCCTCCTACGTCGCCTTCGGCAACCACGACGCGCTGGTGCAGGGCAACGCCGCCGCCAACGCCGCCTTCGAGCAGGTCGCGACCGGCTGCCTGAAGCCGATCGGCCCGGTTTCGAACCCCGAAAACGCCGGGGCGCTGCTGGAATCCCTGTTCGACCCGGTGCGGCTGCTGTCCTCGTTCCTGACCAGCCCGCAGAACACGATCCTCGTTCCCGGCGACCCGAACCGCCGCTTCGTCTCCAAGAAGCAGTACAAGGACATCTTCAAGGCCGGCCAACAGAAAGACGGCCACGGCTTCGGACTGATCGACCCGGCGCAGGAGACGGCCTCCAAAGGCGCCGCCGGCTACTACGCCTGGAGCCCGGCGCCGGGGATGCGGTTCATCGCCCTCGACAGCGTTGCCGGGGCCGGGACGATCCTCACCCCGACCGGCAAATCGACCTCCGACGGCAACGTCGACGACCCCCAGTTCAAATGGCTGCGCTCGCAGCTGCAGGCGGCGACCGCGGCCGGCCAGTTGGTCGTGCTCTTCAGCCACCACGCGCCCGAGAGCCTCGTCGCCGACATCCCCGACGAGGTGGCGCCGGCCGCAGCAGAGCCGGCTGCTCGAGGTCTTCGACAACCACGACGGCACCCTCGCGATCTTCGGCACGATCCTCGACCACGTCGGCCAGGCCGCCGCGCCGGCGCCCGGCACGCCCGCCTCGTCGATGGACTTCAACGACCTCGCCTCGGCCGCCCGGACGATGAGCTTCAACGACCTCCAGTCGGGCGCCCCGATCGGCGAAGGCACCCCGCAGGACCGTAACGTCGAGCTGCTGATCGACGACCCGCGCTGAGCGGCTTCGTCTATTCCTTTTCGGTGCCAGGCACCGAAAAGGAACAGACGAATGAAGACGCTACTCGTGCGGCCGGGCCATCCGCCGGTGGTCGAGTGCCTCCTCGAGCACGGTGGGCTCGACGCCCTGCTCCAGCGCCACCTCGCGCAGCGAGCGGCCTGACTCGGCCGCCGCCTTGACGATGTCCGCCGCCCGGTCGTAGCCGATGTGGGGATTGAGGGCGGTGGCGGTTGCCAGGGTCGCCTCGGCGTGACGGGTGGTCATCTCCTCGTTCGCCTCGAGGCCCGAGACGCATTTCTCGTTCAGCAGGCGTGAGGCGCTGGCGAGCAGCTTGATCGAGTCGAGCAGGTTGCGGGCGATCAGCGGCACGCGGACGTTGAGCTCGAACTGTCCCTGGCTGCCGGCGACGGTGATCGCGGCGTCGTTGCCGATCACCTGGGCGGCGACCTGGATCACGACCTCCGGGATCACCGGGTTGACCTTGCCGGGCATGATCGAGGAGCCCTTCTGCAGCTCCGGCAGGCGCAGCTCGGCGAGGCCGGCGCGGGGGCCGGAGCCCATCAGCGCCAGGTCGTTGGCGATCTTGTTGAGCGAGACGGCGTACACCTTGAGCGCGCCCGAGAGCTCGACCAGCGCGTCGCGGTTGCCCTGCGCCTCGAAGGCGTCGAGCGGGCCGGAGATCTCGAGGCCGGTGTCGGCGGCGAGCGTCTCGCGCACCTTGGCGGCGAACTCGGGATGGGTGTTGAGGCCGGTGCCGGTGGCGGTGCCGCCGAGCGGGATCTGGCCGACCCGGCGCAGGGTGCCCTCGACGCGCTGTACGCCGAGCCGGACCTGCGCCGCGTAGCCGCCGAACTCCTGCCCTAGCGTCACCGGCACGGCGTCCATCAGGTGGGTGCGCCCCGCCTTGACGACGTCGGCGAACCGCTGCGCCTTCTCTTCGAGTGCGCCCTCGAGCCCGCCCATCGCCGGCAGCAGGTCGTGGGTGACCTCGTCCAGCGCCGCCAGGTGGACGGCGGAGGGGAAGACGTCGTTGGAAGACTGGCCCATGTTGACGTGGTCGTTGGCATGGGTCTCGCCACCGGCGAGGTTGGCGATCACCTCGTTGGCGTTCATGTTCGAGGAGGTGCCGGAGCCGGTCTGGAAGACGTCGATCGGGAACTGGTCGTCGTGCTCGCCCTCGGCGATCGCCTTGCCGGCGGCGGCGATCCGCTCGGCCAGATCGCCGTCGAGCTCGCCGAGGGCGCCGTTGGCCTCGGCCGCTGCGCCCTTGATCCGGCCCAGCCAGCGCACCACGGGTACCGGCACCCGCTCGCCCGAGACGGGGAAGTTGTCTACCGCCTTGGTGGTCTCGCCACCCCAGAGCTGCTCTGCCATGCGTCTCCTCAGTTCAACCGTTGCTTTGACCGGCAGCGTATCCACTGCGGTAAGCGCGGTAGAACGCGGGTGGGAGGGGATCCCTCCCCGGCACGAAGCGGGCGGCGACGACCAGCCGGCGGACGAGGTCGGAGTGGATGCCTTCGCTCTCCTCGCCGCCGCGCTCGACCGCGCCGAGCAGGTAGCCGAGCTGGAGGCTGGCCGCGCCGCCGGGTTCGGCTCGCGCTTCGGCGTTGAGCGCCGTCGCGGTCTCGATCATCGCTTCGCCCACCCGGGCGAGGTCGCCGCTGCTCTGGTTGCGGGGGACGCATTCGCTGATCAGCGTCTCGTCGCCGAGCAGGACTTCGTCGGGCGCCGCCTTCAGTGCCCGCTCGTAGGCGGCTGCGCCTTCGAGGCAGGCGACCGGGGTCGATTCGTCGGCGCTGCCGCAGCCGGCGAGGGTGGCGACACAGGCGAGGGCGGCGATCCAGGGCGTACGCACCGCCCCATCCTATGAATCGCCTCCCTCGCCCGAACTGCATCAACTTCTCCACCCAGCAGATGGACAAGTTGATGCAGTTCGGTTCAGTCGCCGGCTGGGCGGGCGGAGACGCCGCCGGTGGCGACCTGGGAGACGCCCCCGGGGGGACCGGCGGGGGCCTTCGGCGCCGAGTTCGGCTTTTTCTTGGCGCTGGGCTGGACGCCGGTGAAGTTGACGGCCATCACTTCGACCCATTCGGCGAGCTGGAACATCGGCGCGACCGCGTGGTTCCAGGAGAGGTGCAGGTGGTTGCCGCAGCCGTGCCCGGCGTCGCCGTCGTAGCCGACCCAGCGGAAGGGCAGTCGCGGTTTGTTCTGTTCGGGCTCGGCGAAGAGGGCGAGGCGGGTGATCCCGGCCCAGTTGGCGTCGCATTTGGAGCTCGGGGTGAGCGGGACGATGTCGACGGCGAGCCCGTTGTAGTGGTCGGAGTTCTTGACGTGGCAGCCGTCGCAGCCGACGCGTTCGCCATTCGGCAGCGGGCCGGAGTAGCCGTCGGTGACGTAGATCGGGTAGCGGGCGGCGATCCAGCGCAGGTTGGGGATGATCCGTTGGTCGACCATGTCGCCTTCGGCGTGGGGGATCGAGGCGGGGATCGGCACGATCTTGCCGGTGCCGTATGCCACGCGGGTCGGCGGCGCCGCCTCGGCGTAGGCGCAGATTGCCAGCAGCGGCGCGAGGGAGAGGGCGAAGACGGCGATGGTGCGGGCCCAGGCGCTGGCGAGGAGGCGGTGGCTCACACCCGCCTTATCGGCCGTACGACGCTCGTTCCTTGAATCCTGCTCGAGAGTTCTCCTGAACATTGGGAGATGCAACCCGGCCGGATAGGGTTCGATTCGTGCCAAGCGTCCGCGAAGCGAGTTTTGATCTCTTCCGCGCCCACGGGATGACGACGATGTTCGGCAACCCGGGCTCGACCGAGCTGCCGATGCTCGCCGACTTCCCGAGCGACTTCAGTTATGTGCTGGGTCTCCAGGAGGCGGTCGTGGTGGGGATGGCCGACGGCTACGCGCAGGCCTCGGGGAAGACGACCGTCGTCAACCTGCACACCGCACCGGGGGTCGGCAACGCGATGGGGGCGATCTTCAACGCCCAGGCGAACCACTCGCCGCTGCTCGTCACCGCCGGCCAGCAGGCGCGCGCCCAGATCACCCTGCAGGCGAACCTGACCAACCGCGACGCGACGCGGATGCCGCACCCGCTGGTCAAGTGGTCCTTCGAGCCGCCGCGGGCCGAGGACGTGCCGCTGGCGCTCGCCCACGGCGCCCACCTCGCCGGCCTGGCGCCGCGCGGCCCGGTCTTCGTCTCGCTGCCGATGGACGACTGGTACGCAGAGGTCGACGAGGCCGATGCGAAGGCCGCGATCGAGCGCAAGGTCGATGGCCGGGCGACGGCGAACCCCGAGGCGGTCCGCGCCCTCGCCGAGCGCCTCGACGCGGCGGCGAACCCGGTCCTCGTCGCCGGGCCCGACATCGACACGGTCGGCGCCTGGGACACCGCCGTCGCCCTCGCCGAGCGCCAGCGCCTCCCGGTCTGGGCCTCGCCCGCGACCGGCGGCGTCCGCCTCGGCTTCCCCGAGAACCATCCGAACTTCCGCGGCGTCCTGCCGCCGGCGATCGGCCCGGTCGGGCAGACGCTGGAGAGCCATGACCTGATCGTCGTCGTCGGCAGCTCGGTCTTCCCGTACTACCCGCACATCCCCGGCCCGCTGCTGCCCGAGGGCGCGCGGCTGGTGGCGATCACCAGCGACCACGACGAGGCGGTGCGGGCGCCGATGGGCGACGCGATCGTCGCCGACGTCGGCCTCACCCTGGCGGCGCTGCTGGAGGCGGTGCCGGAGTCCTCGCGCCCGGCTCCGGAGCCGAACCCGGGCCCGCAGGAAATCCCCGCCGAGGACCCGCTCAACCCCTCCACCGTCCACAGCGCCCTCGCCGAAGTCATGCCCGACGACGCGATCGTCGTGCTCGAGTCCCCCTCGAGCACCCTGGCGCTGCGCAACCAGCTCCGCATCTCGCGCCCGGGCAGCTACTACTTCAGCGCCGGCGGCGGCCTCGGCTTCGGCCTCGCCGCCTCGGTCGGCGTCCAGCTCGCCCAGCCCGACCGACCCGTCGTCTGCGTGCTCGGCGAGGGGTCGGCGCAGTACGCGATCACCGCCTTCTGGAGCGCCGTCGCCTACCGGGCGCCGGTCACCTTCCTGGTCCTGCAGAACGCCGAGTACGCGATCCTCAAGTGGTTCGCCGACGTCGAGCAGGTGAACGGCGCGCCCGGCCTCGACCTGCCGAAGCTCGACGTCGCCGCGGTCGCCGCGGGCTACGGGGTGAAGACGCAGCGGGCGAAGGGGCGCGACGAGGTCGCCGGCGCGCTCGCCGCGGCGCTCGCCTCCTCGCAGCCGGAGCTGGTCGAAGTCCCGGTCTCGCAGGGCATGTCGCTCTTCTAGTCTCGAGCCATGGCCCTGCTGCAGCGCACCCGCCCCGAGGTCCCGCCGCCGCCGAGCCAGCCGGTCGCCGACCGGGCGCCGGACGAGCTGGCGGCCGGGGTCGCCGTGCCCCTGCGGCGCGAACTGGAGCAGCTGCTCGGGCCCGATCGCGTCCTGCACCGCGTCTCGGACCTCGTCGCCTACGCCAGCGACGCCAGCCCCTACCGGCGCTTCCCGCGCGCGGTGGTCGAGGCGCGCGACGCCGACGACGTCGCCGCGGTCCTGCGCTTCGGCCGCGAGCGCGAGATCCCCGTCACCTTCCGCGCCGGCGGCACCAGCCTCAACGGCCAGGGCCAGAGCGACGGCATCCTCGTCGACGTCCGCAAGCACTGGGGCGGGGTCCGGGTCGAGGACGACGGCGCCCGGGCGCGGGTCAAGCCGGGGACGGTCCTCGGCCACGCCAACCGCGTCCTCGCTCCCCACGGAGTCAAACTCGGCCCCGACCCGGCCAGCACCGACGTCTGCACCGTCGGCGGCGTCGTCGCCAACAACTCCGGCGGGATGCGCTGCGGAGTCACCAGGGACTCCTACTCGACGGTGCGAGAGCTCACCTTCGTCCTCCCCTCGGGGACGGTGATCGACACCGGCGCGCCCGGCGCCGCCGAGCGCTTCGCCGCCGCCGAGCCGGAGCTGGTCGCCGGCCTGGAGGCGATCCGCGACGAGATCCGCGCCGACGCCGAGCTGGCCGAGCGGATCCGCCGCAAGTTCGCGATCAAGAACACGACCGGCTACCGGCTCTGCGCCTTCCTCGACGCCGACGAGCCGCTGGAGATCTTCCGCCGCCTCCTGGTCGGCTCGGAGGGGACGCTCGCCTTCGTCGCCGAGGTCGTCTTCGAGACGGTGCCGGTGCCGGCGGCGACGACCACCGCCTGGATCCACTTCCCCGGCATCGACGAGGCGATCGCCCCGGTCGGGGACCTGGTCGCCTCCGGCGCCACCGCGGTCGAGCTGATGGTCGCCCCGGCGCTGATCACCGCCGCCTGGAACATGGTCGGCGCGCCGCAGGAGTGGAAAGAGCTGCCGCCGGAGTCGGCGGTCCTGCTGGTCGAGTTCGGGGGCGCCGACGAGGGGGACCTCGCCGCCCAGGTCCTGCGCGTCGAAGCGATCCTCGGCTCGCACGAGACGATCCGCCCGATCGAGTTCACTCGCGAGGCTGAGGCGATCGAGCTCGCCTGGCGGGTGCGCGAGGGGCTGCACGGGCTGATCGGCCGGGTGCGGCCGGAGGGGACGGCGCTGATCGTCGAGGACGTCTGCGTGCCGCCGGAGCGGATCGCCGAGGGGGCGAAAGACCTGCAGGCGCTGCTCGGCGAGCACGGCTTCCTGCCCGGGGTGGCCGGCCACGCCTCTGCCGGGAACCTGCACTTCATGCTGACCCCGGACTTCGCCAAGCAGGAGGACCTCGAGCGCTACGAGGCCTTCATGGGCGGCCTGGTCGAGCTGATCGTCGGCAAGTACGACGGCTCGCTCAAGGCCGAGCACGGCACCGGGGTGAACATGGCTCCTTACGTGGAGCGCGAGTGGGGGGAGAAGGCGACCGAGCTGATGTGGCGGGTCAAGCGGCTCGCCGACCCCGACGGCGTCCTCTCCCCGGACGTCATCCTCAGCCGCGACCCCGGCGTCCACCTGCGCGACCTGAAAACGACCCCGGCAATCGAGGACTGGGGCGGGGCCACGACCTGCGTCGAGTGCGGCTTCTGCGAGCCGGTCTGCCCGAGCCGCGACCTGACGACGACCCCGCGACAGCGGATCGTCCTGCGCCGCGAGATCGCCCGCCAGCCCGAGGGCTCGCCGCTGCGCCGGGCGCTCGAGGAGGAGTACGAGTACGACGGGCTGGACACCTGTGCCG
>DASVAT010000001.1:0-152105 GCA_036376215.1 Solirubrobacterales bacterium | reverse complement strand
GGTAGCCGGTGGCGAAGGTCGAGATGGAGGGCAGGGCCCCGGCGACCTCGACCTCGCCGGCGGCAAGCCCGATCTCCTCTTCGGCCTCGCGCAGCGCCGTAGCGGTGAGATCGCCGTCGCCGTCGTCCTGGCGGCCGCCCGGAAAGGACACCTCGCCGGCATGGCGGCGCAGGTCGGCGCGCCGCTCGGTGAAGATCAGCCCCGGATCCTCGGGCCAGTCGTAGAGCGGCAGCAGTACGGCGGCCTGGGTACCGGCGAGCCCCTTCGAATCGGTCAGGTCCTCGGGCGGGAGCAGGAGGCTGCGCAGGTCGGCAGCAGCCACCTAGATGATCACCTGAACGGTGCCCCCGTCGACCGACCAGGCGGCGCCGCTCACGTAGGAGGCGCGCTCGGAGCAGAGGAAGACGATCGCCGCGGCGATCTCCTCCACCTGGGCCAGGCGGCCGATCGGCCGCTTCGCGCCCGCGGCCGCCAGCGCCTCCTCACGGCTCTCGGCCCCCGACATCTCGCGCGACTGGTCGAGCAGGCCGCCGGGGTCCATCCACATCTCCGATTCCACCGGGCCGGGGCAGATCGCGTTGACGAGCACGCCGCTCTTCGCGTAGCGGTCGGCGAAGAGCCGCGAGAGCGAGAGCTCGGCGGCCTTGGCGACCGAGTACTCGGCCATCGCCGCCGAGGGGCGCTTGCCGGCGGTCGAGCAGACGTTGACGACCCGTCCCCAGCCGCGCTCGGCCATCAGCGGGATCGCCGCCCGCATCGCCCGCAGCGGCGCCATCACGCTGAGCTCGTACTGGGCGCGCCAGTCCTCGTCCGGGACCTCGTCGAGGTCGCGCCACCTGGCGGCGCCGGCGTTGTTGACGAGGACGTCCAGCCGGCCGAAGTGCTCCTCGGCGGCGCCCAGCATCCGCTTGCCGGCGTTCTCGTCGGTGACGTCGAGCGCCAGCGCTGCGGCTGCGCCCTTCGCCGGCTCCGCCGCCCGCGCCGCTTCCTCGGTCGCGGCCGTCAGCCGCTCCTCGCCGCGGGCGACCAGAAGCACCCGCGCGCCCTCGGCGCAGAGCTGCAGCGCGGTCGCGCGGCCGATGCCGCTGCTGGCGCCGGTGACGACGCAGGCGCGCCCCTTCAGCCCCAGGTCCATCAGGCCGGCTCCAGCCGCTCGACGACCCTGACCTGCGCCTCGCCCGCGAGGACCTTGTGGACCGGGCACTTGGTCGCGATCACGAGCAGGCGTCGCCGTTGCTCGTCGTCGAGTCCCGGGGGAAGCCTAACCCCGACTTCGAAGCTCGTCGGCACCGGGCCCTCGTAGCTCATCTCGACGTCGACCTCGACCCGTCCGACGTCCCATCCTTTGCGCTCCACGTACATCTCGACCGTGATCGCGATGCAGCCGGCGAGGCTGGCGCCGAGCAGCTCGGTGGGGCGGGGGCCGGTGTCGGTCCCGCCTTTGTCGGCCGGCTCGTCGACTCGCAGGTCGTGGGTTCCGTCGAGCTCGACGTCGTGCGCGAAGCCCTCGACTCGGCGGGCGACGATCCGCACGCTCAACCCTTGCCGCGGCCCTCGAACAGGGCGGGGTCGTCGACGTCGGCGAAGCGGGCCATCGCGTAGACCGCGTCGGAGGCGCGGTTGACGAAGTGGATCACGGTCTCGCCCGCGATCTCGCCCTCTTCGTTCAGTTCGGAGATCCGGCGCTCGGCGCGGCGGACGACGGTGCGGGCGACATCGAGCTGGGCGGAGAGCTGGTTGCCGCCGGGAATCACGAACTTCGGCGGCAGCTCGACCCGGTCCATGTAGCGGTCGATCAGCTGCTCGAGCTCGGTGACCATCGCCTCGGTCGTGCGGCTGACGCCGTCTTCGAGGCGCTCCGCCGCCTCGGGTGCGGTCGCCAGCTCGGCGCCGGCGACGAAGAGGCCGTCCTGGAGGCGGAGGATGTCGGCGGCGAGCTCGGCCTGCTCGGGGCCGCAGAGGGCGCGGGCGACGCCGAGCTGCGAGCAGGCCTCGTCGAGGGTGCCGTAGGCGTCGGTGCGGCCGTGGTGCTTGGGGACGCGGCCGCCGTACCAGAGCGAGGTGGTCCCGTCGTCGCCCTTCTTGGTGTAGATCTTGACCACGTTACGTTCAGCGCACCGGGTTGAAGGCGAAGCCGGTCATCACCTTGGGGAAGAAGAAGGTCGACTTCGGAGGCATCACCGAGTCGGTGTTGGCGATGTCCTTCACCTGCTCGACGGGGACCGGGCGCTGGATGAAGGCGACGTCGTAGGGGCCGTCGTCGACCATCGCCAGGGCGGCGTCGACGCTCTTCGCGTATTCGAGGCCGTCGCGCTCGTCGATGTCCTGGTCGCTCATGCCCGCCAGGCCCTTCAGGACGAGCGTCTCGAGGATCGCCGAGTCGAGCCGGCGGTAGGCCTCGGGTTTGCCCTCGAGCCGGCGGTCGACCTCGCCGACGTCCTTCAGGCGCAGCCGGAAGGCGCGTTCGTGGAAGGAGTCGTAGAGGCCGAAGACGCCGACGCCGTCCTCGTGGGCCGGGTCGATCTCCTCGCGGGCGACCTCGGCGACCTCGAAGAGCTCGCGCAACCCGCTCCCGAGCCGCTGCTGCCGCTCGGGATCGTCGGCGAAGCCTGCGAGGACGCGGTGGGTGGGGAAGACGGTGAGGCCGGGGTCGTCGAGCCCGGTCAGCGACATCAGCGTGTAGTTGTGCGGTCCCTCGCCGCCGACCTCGTCGCGGAAGGTGCGCGCCGTCTCGTAACGATGGTGGCCGTCGGCGATCAGCAGCTGGGCGCCGGCGAGGCGCTCGGTGACCGCGGCGTGGACGGCCGGGTCCTCGATCTTCCAGAGCCGGTTGACCGTGCCGTCTTCATCGCGGGCTTCGCCCCACGGCTCGTCCGGCAGGCCGGGCGCGACCAGCGGCCAGGCGTCCTCGGTCGAGAGCGAGAAGATCGGCGAGAGGTTGTAGCCGCTGGCCCGGGTCAGCTCGAGCCGGTCGAGCAGCGGGCCGGGGTGGGTGCGCTCGTGGGGCCGGACGGTGCCGCTCTCGTAGTCCTCGACCCGCGCCCGGGCGAGGATCCCGTTGCGGCTGTACCCGTTGCCGTCGGGGGCGACGTAGTCCTGCGTCATCGCCCAGAGCGAGGGCTCGGTGTCCTGGACCAGCGCCCCGTCTGACTTCCAGCTCTCGATCCGCGCCGCCGCCTCGGCGTAGGGGTCGCCGCTGGGGTCGCTGTCGGGGTCGGCCGGGTCGAACGGTTTCGGCAGGTCGATCGCGACCGCGTTGTAGGGCGAGCGCTCGAGCAGCGCCTTGCGCTGCGCCGCGTCGATCACGTCGTAGGGCGGTGCGGCGACGTCGTCGAGCGAGCCGACCTTCCCGAGGTCGTAGTGCAGCGCCTTGAAAGGAAGCACCTCCGCCATCGCCCTCAGAACCTACACTTGCCCATGACGGGGTGTGGCGCAGCCTGGTAGCGCGCCGCCTTTGGGTGGCGGAGGTCCCCGGTTCGAATCCGGGCACCCCGATTTCTGGCGACCACTGCCGTACCGCCGTTGGTTCGGTTCTTCCCGCAGCTTCCGCAAAGTATCGGCTTCGCCGCGGCTCCATGCGGGAGGTACCTGATTAGGGTCCGCTCTGTTCCCAAAGGCAGGGAAGACCGGAGGGAGGTAGGCGATGACCGAGGGATCGGTTGCCGCTGTTCGCAAGGTGATCAGGGAGCAGCAGAAGCAGCTCCAGCAGAGGTACAGCAGTGAGCTCCGCCAGCTGAAGGAGCGCCGGGACAGCGAATTGGCGCGCCTCGAACAGGCGCTGGCCGGGCTCGAGGAAGGCGGGCGTCCGCAGCGGGAGCCGAAGCGGAAGCGGGCGCGCCGGCGTGCCCGCGCTGCCGGAACCCCGGCGGCGATAAGAGAACGCTGCGAGGCGGTCCACCGGTTCCTGGTCGAACGGAAGGAGCCCGTGTCCGTGAACGCCATGGCTGCCGCCCTCGGGGTCAGCTCGCATGCGGTGAGGACGGCGCTGCGGCTGCTCTCCGAGGAGGGGAAGGTGCGCCGGATCGGGACCGGCGCGGAGACCCGCTACGAAGCCATCGGTTCGAAGGGGACTCTGCCGGGACGGATCGTCGCCTTCGTCGAGGAGCGCGGCTGGGCCTCGCTCGAGGAACTCGTGCAGGCCACAGGCGTTACGCACCCCGAAGTGCGGCAGGCCTGCGAGGCGCTGGTCCGCGAAGGCGAGATCCGCACGATGCAACGCGGGGGCGTGACCGTCTTCGTGCTCGCCGCCTGATGGCGGCGAGCTTCACGGCGGCGATCGAGGATCTGGAAGCGCGGGCGGGGGAGCGGTTCGACCGGGCGGTCGGGCTGCTCGTGACGCCGCCGCGGCCGAGGCCCACGCCGCGTCACATCCGCATCGCCTTCCAGTCGGTTCGGCAAAAGGACATCGATCGTCTCGTCCGCTGGCTGGTCAGGCGCTGCGGGGGGCCGGAGGCGGATGCGCGGGAAGCGGCGCAGGACGCGTTCACGAAGCTGCTCGAGCGGCCGGACGTCTTCCGCGCGAGACGGGAGCGGTGGTGGGGACTCGTCCGCACGGAAGCACGCTTCCGACTGCTTCAGATCAGGGAAGGGCAGCGCGCCACGGTCCTGGTCGACGGCCCGGTCGAGCCCTCGGCGGGCGCCGCGATCGAGGCGGACGGCTCGGCCCTGCCGGTCTCACCGGCCGCCTGCGACTACACATGGGCGGAGCCGCCGCCGACGGGCGCGGACTGGAGCCGGACGCAGATCCTGGGCGCGCTGCAGCGGTATGCCCGGCACCACGGCAAGCGTCCGCGCGAAGCGGACTGCTGCCCGCTTCACCAGCTCCCGCGGCCGGCCGCGATCCGGCTCGAGTTCGGCAGCTTTGGAGCCGCGATGAGGGAGGCCGGGATGCCCGGGCACACCTGGGCCAAGGTCCCCGATCTGCAGGCGGCGCGCCAGTGCGAGTCCTTCCGCAAACGCCACGGCCGCTGGCCCCACACCTCGGACTTCCGCCGGGGGGACGAGGACCTCCCCAGCCCGAGGGTCGCGAAGCGGATCTTCGGCAGCACTCGCTCGGGGGTGGTGGGGGAGGCCGTCGAAGCGATCCTCGAGCGGGATGGAGGATGATCCTCTCGGGCATCGGGTAGGAGATGCGCAGTGGTCACCGGGTAAAAAAGGAGGTTGCGGATGGAGAGCTGGGACCTGACGACGGTGGAGGTGGAGCCGCATCAGCCGCGGATCCTCGCCTCGGCCGAGGACGCGCGGACGATCGTCCTGCAGCTGCCGGCGGGCGAGGAGCTGCAGGAGCACGAGGTGCACGAGCGGGCGCGGGTGATCGTGGTCGAGGGGGAGGTCGACGTCAGCACCGAGGACGGGGCCGACAGCGCCAGCGCCGGAGCCGGTCACCTGTTCGAGTTCGCTCCCGGCGAGCGGCGGAGGATCGTCGCCCGCTCCGACGCGCGGCTGTTGATGGTCCTCTCGCCCTGGCCCGGGGACGGCCACCCGGGCGCGATGACTCTCGAGGAGAAGTCCGAAGCTCGCGAGAAGGCCGCCGAGCGCGCGGGGTAGCGAATTACCAGACGACGAGCGACCGGGGCTTGTCGTGAGCCGCGATCGCCTGGTCTTTCGTCACCAGCTTCGCGCCGTGCTCGATCGCCGTCGCGTAGATCTGTCGGTCGGCGGGATCTCCCGGAAACGAATCGGGTAGTGCGACTGCGGTGTCGGCAATTGCCGGGCTGGGGCTGATCGTCCGCACCTGCGCGCCGAGGTCCTCCAGCCAAGAGCGGATCGGAACGTCTAGGGCGATACGTCCATGGCGTGCCAGCCACGCCAGCTCGTACCAGGAGACTGCCGCGACCAGTAATTCGTCAGCGGTCTCCAGCGCTCGACGCGCCGATCGGCTGACTCGACCCGGCTCCGCCGACCACCAGTGGACGATGTGGGTATCGAGCAGCACCGCGCTCATCTAGGAGGCGTCCCAGA
Organism: Solirubrobacterales bacterium; assembly: GCA_036376215.1. Lineage (GTDB taxonomy): Bacteria > Actinomycetota > Thermoleophilia > Solirubrobacterales > 70-9 > VAYN01. The sequence goes on along the minus strand of DASVAT010000001.1, from coordinate 146,144 downwards.
GGAGGCGTCCCAGGTCTCGCCGGTTGAGAAGAGGTCCTCCTCGTTGTCAACCGCCGTCATCGCCCGGCCCTTGAACAATCCCTCCAGGGAACCGGTGCCGGTAGGAGGCACGAGGCGTGCGACCGGACGCCCATGTCGGGTGATCTCGATTTCCTCGCCTGCGGCGGCCTCGTCGAGCAGGCGCAGGAAGCCCGTCTTCGCTGCGGTTGCGGTCATTGATCTAGCCATATGGCCATTATAATGGCCATACTGTCGGATGGATGGATATATGCGTTCATCGCCCTGCCAAGGCTGGTCGGCGATCAAGTTCTCCCCCGCAGCGGTCGAATACTTGAGGAGATTGCGTGATGGACGAGCTATTCGGAAGCCAAGTCGAGGACCCGGCCGATACGCGTGAGCGGCGGCGGGTCGAGCGGGCCGTGTTCGAAACCGACCGGCAGCTGATCGAGGGTGACCTCACCCTGCCGCCGGCCGGCTACCAGAGTCGCTTCTCGGACTCGCTCAACCGCGGGGAGTTCGAATTCGTGCCGCTGACCAACGTGCAGCTCACCTCGTTGGCCGACGGCAAGGTCACGCAGGTGCCGTTCCTCGTCCTCTCCAAGCGCCAGATCCGGATCGCCTACCCGACCGAGCAGTAGTCGCTAGTCCCGCCGCGCCTGGCCGCGGCTCGCGTAGGAGCCGAGGTCGATGACGAAGGCGAGGATGACGATGAACCACTCGAAGCCGGTGACCTGGTTGGAGCTGGCCGACCACATCACCGCGTAGGCGAGCGTCGTCCAGGGCAGCAGGAAGAAGCCGAGGAGCGGGACGAACCAGCTGTCGAAGGCGCGGCTGAGCAGGTCGGAGAAGAGGAAGATCGCGAACAGCGCGAGCCGCGGCGAGATGAAGGCGAGCAGGACGACCAAGCAGGCCATGCCCAGACGCTACCTTCTTCATAGGAAGCCAAAACGAGGAACAGGCTGAGATGAACAGACTCGGAAAGCTGATGACGGCGATGCACCCGGAGAAGACGAAGATGGTCGCCGCGGACGAGGCGCTGCCCGGGCGCAGCGAGCGCCCCTACGACGTGCCCGCCACCCACGCGGTCCTCGGGACGCCGCTGGAGCCGCCGTTCCCGGAGGGGACCGAGGTCGCCTACTTCGCGCTCGGCTGCTTCTGGGGCGCCGAGCAGCTGTTCTGGAAGCTCGACGGCGTCTACACGACGGCGGTCGGCTACCAGAACGGGACCACCCCCAACCCGACCTACGAGGAGGTCTGCACGGCGAAGACCGGCCACGCCGAGGCGGTGATGGTCGCCTTCGACCCGAAGCGGATCGCCTACACCGACCTGCTCAGGGTCTTCTTCGAGGAGCACGACCCGACCCAGGGGATGCGCCAGGGGAACGACGTCGGCACCCAGTACCGCTCGGGGATCTACTTCACGAACGACTCCCAGAAAGAGACCGCGGAGATGGTGCGCGAGACCTACGACAAGTCCCTGCGCGCGGCCGGCAAGGACCCGGTGACGACCGAGGTCGAGCCCGCCGGGCCGTTCTACTACGCCGAGGACTACCACCAGCAGTACCTGCACAAGGTCCCCAACGGCTACTGCGGCCTGAAAGGGACCGGCGTCGCCTGCAGCATCCCCGCCGCCGCGGCCTGACCGCGGCGGTGCCCGGGGGGCGCTCCGAATAGCATCCCCGCCTTCGTGGCACCCTCCTTCGGCTCCTACATAGCCGGCTGCCTCGCCCTGATCGGGATCGTCGCGGCTCTCGGCCTCGGCGGCTACTGGCTGCGGCGCTGGATCGTGCCGGAATTCAGCGGCGCCCTGGCGCGGCTGGCCGACGCCACGCTCGCGGTCGCGCTGCTCGTCGTCTGCCTCGAGATCCTCGGTTCGCTCAGCCTCCTGTACTTCGGCTGGATCGTCGTCTTCTGCATCGCCGTCGGGCTCGGCGCCGCCTGGCTCGGGCGCTCGAAAGCCGGCGGGCAGGGGCGCGAAGTCGCCGCCCCGCGGGTGCAGGACATCGCCCTGCTGATTGCCCTCGGGGTCGCCTCCTGGACCGTCGCCGAGTGGACCTTCCCGGCCCAGTCGAGCCTCGACTTCGGGATGTTCGGCGGCGACACCACCTGGTACCACATGCCCTTCTCGGCGTTCATCGCCCAGGAACACTCGACGGTCCACCTGCACTACACCGACCCGCTGCGGCTGGCCGCCTGGTTCTACCCAGCCAGCACCGAGCTGATCAACGCCGCCACGATCGTCCTCTTCGAGAGCGACTGGCTGGCGCCGCTGCAGAACCTGATCTGGCTGCCGATCGGGCTGCTGGCGGCCTGGTGCATGGGCCGCCCGTACAAGGTCGGGCCGGCGACGCTGGTCGCCGCGGCGATCGTCCTCGACGCGGGGGTGATGATCGAAACGCAGCCCGGAGAGGCGCGCAACGACATCATGGGGCTCGCCTTCCTGCTCGCCTTCGCGGCGTTCCTGATCAACGGCCACCAGCGAAGAGCGCCGGCGGCCGGGGCCGTCCAGGACGCGCCCGAGCGCGACGCGCCGCTGCTCGACAAGGGGCCGCTGATCATGGCCGGGATTGCGGCCGGGCTCGCCGCCTCGGTGAAGTTCACCTTCCTCGTGCCGGTCGTGGCGATCACGCTCGGGGTGATCGTCTTCAGCGGCCGGGGCCGGCGCTGGACCACCGCTTGGGTGATGGGGCTGCCCCTGGTGATCGTCGGCGGCTACTGGTACCTGCGAGCGGCGATCAAGACGGGCGGCAACCCGATCCCGATCACCAAATTCGGGCCGCTGAACCTGCCCAGGCCCGACCAGATGCCGCTCGACCCGCGGCCCCGCTTCGCGGTCATCGACTACATCACCAACGCGACCATCTACCGGCGCTGGTTCTTCCCCGAGCTCGACAACGCCTTCGGCCCGTTATGGCCGCTGATCCTGATCATGGCCGTCAGTGCCGCCGTCTACATCGCCTGGAAATCGCGCAACAAGATCCTGCGGGTGATCGCGGTCGCCTCGCTGCTGACGGCGGTCGTCTACGTCTTCACGCCGCTGACCGCGGCGGGGCAGGAAGGCTCGCCGACGGGGTTCTTCACCAACACCCGTTACCTGGTGCCGGGGCTGGTCCTGGCGATGGCGATGCTGCCGCTGGCGCGTCCGCTGCGGGCGCCGGACCAGCGCGCCTGGCAGACGCTGCTCTTTCTCACGGGGGTCTTCGCGATCACGGTGCTGACGACGCCGCGCTGGTTCACCTCATACCTCGCCGGCACGGTCTTCCTGACGCTGTGCCTGGTCTGGGCGCCGGCGCTGCTCTCGATGGCGCGGACGCGGGGGAGCGTCAGCCGTCCGGCGATCGCCGTCGGCGCCGCGGTCCTGGTGCTGCTGGCGGTGGTGCTCGGGCGCGCGCAGCAGGTCCAGTACGCCGACCAGCACTACGTCAACCCGGACCCGTTCCTCGGCGAAGGCGGGCCGAAGGAAGCCTACGTCTACACCCAGAAGCTGCGCGACCAGCGGATCGGGATCATCGGCTCGAGCCAGATCATCTTCGGCCAGTACGGGTTCTACGGCAACGACGCCTCGAACCACGTCGAATACATCGGCGTCAAGGGACCGCACGGCGCCAACCGCCTGCCGACCAGTTGCGAGCAACTGCGAACCCTGATCAACGCCGGCGATTACGACTACCTGGTGATGAGCCAGTACACGCAGGACACCGGCCCCTTCAACACCGGTGTGGCCAACCCGTACCAGTTCCCCGTCTACGGCTGGGTGAAGGGCGACCCGGCGGTGAAGCTCGTGGTCAAGGACAACCTCGCCTCGCCGCAGCCCGACTACGTCTTCAAAGTCGAAGGCGAGCTCGACCCCTCCGCCTGCAAGCCGGAAAACCGCCCGAAGGTGCCGGGAGAAGAACCGATCGAGTAGGGCTAGGCCACCGCGAGCGCGTGCTCGCGGATCAGCTCGGCGGAGCGCTGCGGCTGCTCCCACCAGAACATGTGCCCGGTGCCCTCGAAGACCTCGAAGCGGGCGGCGGGCATCAGCGAAGCGATCAGCTCGCCGTTGGGGAAGGGGAGGACGCCGTCCTCGGTGCCGTGGACGATCAGCCTCGGCGTCGAGATCTCGCCGAGGCGGCCGCTGGTGTCGTGGCCGAAGATCGCCTGCGCCTGCAGTTCGATCGTCGCCTTCGCCGCCTTCCCGGCGGTGGCCATTTCGTGGAAAGCGGCGTAGGCCGACTCGTTGCCGCGGAAGGCGGGGGAGAGGTTGACTTCGTAGCCGGCCCGGATCGCCTCCTCCCGGTCTCCGGAGCGCATCCCGGCGACCAGCTTCTGCAGATTCTCCTCCGGCATCAGCAGCGAGCCCGGCCCGCCGCAGTAGGTGCAGCCCAGCGTCAGCGAGCGCAGCTTCCCCGGATGGGCGAGCGCCAGCTCCTGGGCGATCATCCCGCCCATCGAGATCCCGGCCACATGCGCGCTCTCCCATCCGAGAGCCTCGAGCAGGCCGGCCGTGTCGTCCATCATCTCGGCGATCGTGAAAGGCCCGTCGACCGGCCCCGAGAGCCCGATCCCGCGATTGTCGAAGGCGACGACGTCGAAACCCTCCTCCAGCGCCCCTTTGAACAGCGCGCCCCAAGAGAGGTGCGTCCCGCTCATCCCCTGGATCAGCAGCAGCGGCTCACCCGAGCCCGCGCGCTCGTAATGGAACTCCCTGCCCCCGACCTCGACTCTCGCCATCGCTGGATCCTAAGCGAGCCGCCCGACCAGCGCCTAACCTTGCCTGACCCGCCCCCGTAGCTCAGCTGGATAGAGCATCGGACTTCTAATCCGACGGTCGCTGGTTCGAATCCAGCCGGGGGCGTCGCTAGCCGCTCTGGCAAGGGGAATGTCCGGATGCCGCTTTGACTGAGTTTGTGATTTGGTCCCGACCTCTTAAAAATTCGGGACCGTTCGCGAGACCCGCGACCAGAAGCCAGGGTGTCGCTTGAGCTAAGCCGCCTAGTAGCCGATCAGCAGAAGGCCCTCGAAGGGAAGTTCCAGGCGCGGGCTGCCGTAGATGGCCTCGACGACCGAGTACGTCTTCGCGTAGGTCGGTTCTTTGGTCGTCTTTTTCTTGCCGTACCGGTACTCGACCGGCACAGCCAAAGTCAGGAATCTGGCGTCGAGCATCAGTGAAGCCTGGATCAGGTCCCGGTAGATAGCGTTTCCCGCCGTCGCCCGACCAGCCTCAATCTCTAAAGCGATCCCGTGTTCGGCCTGGAAAGCGTCAATGAAGTACGTCCGACGAAACGACCCTTGGTCGCCGAAGAGGACCGGGCGCGGAAGTTTTCCATCCGCCGTCTTCCCAGACTCGACTTCGAAGTCCATCTTGCTCTTGAGGTCATCGGCCAGTGCCGCGAGAACGTCGTCGCTCTCCAACGGTTTCTCGTGGACGACTGTCGAATCGATTGCTCCTTGGTTCTCAGCGAAAACGGCTAACAGTGACGAGGTCCAGGTCGGTGGCTTCGCGTAGGCGGGGAAGTAGCGCCAGTCCGGGTAGCTCGACATCTGGGCGGCGGGACTACCCGGCCCGCGAGTCTTTTGGGATCGCTCTTAGCTCGTCTTCATCGAATACGTCGGTGTAGGGCGGCCAGTTCTCGTGTTGCGGCATTTGGACCCGGTATTGCCGCACCATTTCGCCCTCCCCGGTGAGGCCTCTGACGCTTCGCGGTGCAACTTGTTGCAGGACAACGCCGGGACGCTCGACCCCACGCCGCACGACGATCACCCGCGCACCTTTCGCGATCGCCATCTAGCTATCCACCGGGAGACGGCCAGAACCCTTACATGCCCTGCAACGGCCGGTCCCCTTGCATTCGAAGCACTGGCCGTCATCCTGCTGATCCACGTTCGACCCGCCGCGACCCGCGCATAGTTCGCACTTTCCGGTCCCGCCGCAAGCCGAGCATTTAACCGTTGGCGGTTCGGCGCTCATAGGTCGAGATTATCCTGGGTAAAGCACTGAATCAAACCGGGACATGGCGGTGCCCTACGGCGTCTAGTCTTGCCCGATCCCGAAGGTGGCATGGCAGGGAAGCGACCGACGGAAACATCGTCGGACGAGCAGGGGTTACGGGTAGTTGGCCAAGGACCCCTAGAAGCGCAGGCGGTGTTGGCCGGTTTCCGGCGGTCCTGGCTCGGTCCTGATCGGTCGATACCATCAGGGCATGGCTCAAGCGACCAAGCTCACCAAATCTGAGATCGAACGGCGTCGCGCCGCAGCGGAGCGAATGCGGGGCCTTTTCGCCGAAGTCGCACCGGACCGCAGTTTGGTCGATGAGTTGATCGCCGACCGCCGAGCGGAAGCAGCGACCGAAAGTGGCGACTCGGCGATTCGCCGGCGCCGCAGTGGCTGAGAGCAATCCGGCGTCGGTCCTTGACGCCTCGGCTTTGATGGCGGTGCTTCACGCGGAGGACGGCGCGGCCGTTGTCATCGAGGCAATAGGCGAGGGAGCCGCCGTAAGCGTCGTCAACTGGGCCGAGGTCCTATCTAAGCTCGCTGAGGCTGGAAGAGACCCGGAGGTCGCCGTTGCGGAATTGCGGCGCGCCGAAGGGCCTCGCCGCGCCTTGTCAATTGAGCCGCTGACCGCTGCTGATTGCTTGGTGGTCGCTCGACTTCGTCCCCATACGAGACGTCAAGGGCTTTCATTGGCAGATCGGGCGTGCCTCGCATTGGCGTTGCGCCTTGATGCTCCGGCGTTGACCGCGGATCGCAAATGGCTCGAGGCAGATGTCGTGGCTGAGGTACAACTGATCCGCTGAAAAACTTGGTCCCGAAATTGGTCCCCAACTCCAGCGAACTCAGCCGAACTCCCTGGACGTGATCGGCTCTATCGGGCCAGATTCGTCCCCTTAGACACCTTCCGGCTGAACTTCTAATCCGACGGTCGCTGGTTCGAATCCAGCCGGGGGCGCTGGGAAGTGGCTGAGGGCGGGTCAGTCGGTGGATCATTCTTCCCACCAGGGGCGCTGGCAGGGCAGGTTGCCCCGCAGCGAGCCTGGGACGGGAGCTGGCAGAAGCGATGGAGTTTGCGTCTGGCTCACCTTGCGCATCTGGTGGGCGGCGGCCATGGCGAGGCTCCGGGTGTAGGCGAATAGCACCACCGTGGTTCGACCGGTGAAGACTTCGACTGCGTTGCCGCCGGCCCCCCGGGTCCCCTTCGCTCCACGGACGTTGAAGAGGCGCAGCCGAGGGTGCAGTTGGCTGGCCCAGCGATAGCAGGTGCTCCAGCTCTGGACCTGTAGCTGAGGGTCGCAATCGCCGTCTCGTGGCGGATCGCAGTCGCCGTAGGCGAACGTCCAGAACATCGATCTTTGATCGTGGTCACTGACCGGGGGATGACTGGAGACCGCTTCCAGACGGAGCCCGGCCACCTCCTCTCCGGCTTGGTAAACGGGGAATGCGTCGAACGCTTCCACTTCGCTCAGGCCGGGAACTTCAGCGGCGGCCGAGCCGCAGAGGACGAGCCCACAGAGGAAGCTGAGGCAGGCTGAGCGAATGGTTCGGTGGAGGATCAAGGCACAGGAAGTCTCGCGTGTCTCGGGCGCGGTGTCACGGGCGAGCAGGTCGATCGCTGCGGTACGGTGACCGGCGGTTGCAAACCGCACCCACTTGGAGGGCGCCGATGTCGGACACCACCTGCCACATGTCGATCTCGCTCGATGGCTTCGTCGCCGGGCCGGAACAGAGCAGGGAGAATCCGCTGGGGAAGCGCGGCATGGAGGTCCATGAGTGGCATCTCGGCGACGAGCGCGTGAACGACGCCGACGCGACGGCGGAGGGTTGGCTCATGCGACCGCGCGGGGCCTACGTCATGGGCCGCAACATGTTCGGGCCGATCCGCGGCGAGTGGGACGAGGACTGGGATGGATGGTGGGGCTCCGAGCCGCCCTACCACGCGCCGGTCTTCGTGCTCACCCACCATGCCCGGGAGCCGATCGAGATGGAGGGCGGCACGAGCTTCCACTTCGTCATCGAGGGCTTCGAGGCCGCCCACGCGCAGGCGCTCGAGGCGGCCGGCGGGGATGGCGTCGACATCGCGGGTGGCGCCTCGACCGTCCGCCAGGCACTCGCCGCCGGAGTGATCGACGAACTCACGCTCGATGTGGCTCCCGTTCTGCTCGGGTCCGGGGAGAGGCTGTTCGCCGGAGTCGAGTCCTTCGGGTTCGAGCCGGTCGAGGCGCTCCACTCTCCGCTCGCCACGCACATCCGCTACCGGCGGGTGGGTTGAGAGCCACGGCCACCGGCGGGCCGATGGGGCGGCGGCGTTCTCGGCGCTTCCGGTTCGTCGTCGGCGGGCTGTCGGTGTTGGCCGTGGTGCTCGCGGTGCTCGCCTGGCAGCAGGGCGGAGGTGGCGACGGCCCGGGGCCGCTCAACGCGATCGCCGAGGCGGCCGAGCGGACTCAGCGTGAGCCGGGCGGACATGCGACGACGAGGGCGGTCGTTCGATCGCCGACGCGGTCGGAGCCCCTGGTGATGACGGGCAAGATCGCCTTCAGCACCGAGGCGAATCGCACGGCACCGTTTCCGTCCCTGAGCAGGTCGAGCGGTTGCGGGAGGCGGGTTCAGACGAGCCCGGCCCATTTCTCGAAGACGAAGGCGCGCCGGTGCAGACCGAAGCTTGGATCGACGCCGCCGGGCTGGTGCGACGGATGAGGATCGTCAGCTCGCGGCCGGGGGAGAAGGGCGAAGGGTCCGAAACGATCGATGTGCGCACGGATTTCCTCGACTTCGGCCCGGTCCCCGAGATCGAGGTTCCCGACTCGGACGAAGTGTTCGACGCCACCGAACAGGCAGCCGAAGGGATCGGCCTCTCGGGCGAGTAGGCGGCGGCGGTCAGGGGGAGACGTCGACGGCTTCGTCCTTGCTGACGCGGAAGCCGTTGCCGGTGCCGCGGCCGGAGGCCTTGGTGCAGGGACGGTGCTGCCCGCGGTGACGGTGACGGTTTTGGCGGCCAGGTTGGAGACGACGTTGCCGACGCGGTGTTGCCGTAGGTGTCCTGGGCGGTAGTTGTCAGTTCATCGACGACGCCTGCGGTCGGGGTCGACGAGGCCGCGGCGAGCGGTGCCGAACCTGGTGGCCGACGTCGGCTCGCGTCTCCGAGGCGGTCACCAACGCCGTCAAGTACGCCGAGGTGCGGATGCGCTTTCCCCTCGCCGGGGAGTGAGCGGTTGGGCTAGCGGCGCTTCGGGCTCGGCATCTTGAAGAGGCCCTGGTTGCTGGAGACGTTGGTGCCCTCCTCGCCGGACTTCACGATCCGCGCGGCGCTGCGGCTCTCGACCTCGAGCAGCTCGAGGCGGGCCTTTTCGTGGACCTCGAGCGCTTCCTGCAGGCCCTCCGCATCGAGGACGAGGGGGGTGCGGGTGAGGTGGAAGTCCTTGTCGCCGCCGATCGAACGCGCCTTCGTCGCGACGACGAAGTCGTCGAGCATCTTCTGCATGATTTCGCAGAGGATTCCCTCTGCCACCAACGGGTCCAGCTCTTCCCACTCTTCGGTGTCGATCAGGTGGCGCTCGGTCGCGCGGTAGAAGTGCTCGAGCGCACCGCGGACTGGTCGGGTGCTGACCAGCTCGGCGCACTCGAACTCGACCAGCTGTTTGGTGTGGTAGCTGACGTTCGATAGCTCCTCGTCGAGCTCGCGCGCCATTTCGGCCGGGCTGGCGGTGCGGTCGGCCAGGATCCGGAGGATCGCCGCGCGCAGCGGATGGCTCATCGCCTTGATCCGAGTTTCGGTGGCTTTACGGCGCTGGGCTCTGGTCGACATCACTCTTCCTTATCGAGGGCTGATTACTGGCGAGGGCTTGATCGTACCCGCTGCCTGGACAGCGTGTAAAAAAATCTCGCATTATGCTGAAATTAAACTCATTAGTGGAATCAGTTCCACCAATGTCCAGATCCCCAGACAGTCAAGCCGGGGAGGAGGTGAAGACGGATGGATCTCCGCACCGAGCGCGTAGCGCCCCACGATTCGATCGCCAAGGGCAGCTAGCCACCACCGAGGGCCGGCCTCCGCTGGGGGCCGGCCCATTTTCCTCGCCGCCGCTAGAGCCCCGGCGGATGGCGGGCGATGAAGCCGGCGGTGGAGACGGTCGCGAGGTGCCAGCGCGGGCCGGTCCCCTGTTCGGCGCCGACGGTGTCGAAGCGGAGCCCGGCGATCTCGACGAAGGTGTGGCCGGGGTTCGCGTAGACGGTGATCACTTGCCCCGCCCGGGCGAGCCCCAGCGCATCAGGTCGCCCGAGGTGAGCGGCTGCGGGATCAGGCCGCCGCCGAAGAGGGCGAAGCTGACGGCTCCGGAGCAGTCGTAGGAGTCGTCGTAGAAGGAGGGGTGGCCGCCGCCCCAGACGTAGGGGCGCCCGACGATCGTGTTGGCGGCGTTGATCGCCCCCTGGACCGGTTCGGGGGCGTCCGGTGGGGCGAGGGCGACCCCGGTGAGGAGGATCGCGGTCGAGCCGGGATGGCCGTTGCGCCGGTGGGCGAAGATCTCCTCGCGGCTGAGCCCGGAGGTGCGGTGGGGGACGTGGGTGCCGTTGCTGCCGGCCGACGCCGGCGGCAGCAGGGTGGGGTCGGCGGCGATTTCCTCGGCGCTCGGCAGCTCGGCCTCCTTCGCCGCGGGCCGCGGCCGGGCGGCCGGGGCCGCTTCGATCCGGTGGCGGGCTTCGACCAGCGCCAGCCCGTCGCCCAGCGTGCTCACCGCCTCCTCGCCGCCGCTGGCGCCGAGGAGCGCGATCGTCACCTGCAGGACTGCTGCCGTCGAACCCATGCCCGTTGCAAGACTACGCGGCCGTGAAACTCCTGCTGGTCCCGCTGGCGATCCTCGCCTTCGTCCTCTTCCTCCTCGTCCTCGGGACGATCGGCCTGGCGATCTCCTTCGCCGTCATCTACGTCGTCGGCGGCGCCTGGCGCCTGGTCTCCGGCGGCCGCCGCCGGAATCGCTGATTTCTCGTCGCAGCGCCGTTTGCGGCTCTCCGTAACGGGAAAAACTTCCTTAAGGGAAGGGAATCCAACGGAGGAGAGGTGTGGGGCGATGGCCCAGGAGACCAAACGGAAAAGCGACCGCAAACGGTCGAAATCTAAATCGTCGGGAAACAGAGGCCGGAAATCGGTCCGGCAGAGCACCGAAGGCAGGGGCCGGAACAAAAGCCCGACCGAGAAGAAGGACCGGCAGGGCGACAGCTCCGTAGACGGGGAGCGGCAGAGCGAGATCCGCAACCAGGGCTCTGGCAAGACGATGCCCGAGCGGATGTACGAGGACTACACGCTCGTCGATCCGGTCGAAATCAGCGACACCGACGAGCCCGACGTGATCGTCGACGTTCCCGTCGTCAAGGTCGACGAGATCCACTTCGAGCTCGACGACCTCATGGCCCGGGTCTCGTTGCACGCCGAGGTTCTCGACCTGGTCAAGCTGAGCGTCGGCGTCCACGTCGAGCTCGGCAAAGTCGAATTGAACATCAAAGGCGCCGAAGCGCAGGCCCTGATGCGGGCGCGGCTCGACCACGTGACGGCCATCATCGATCGCGTCCTGACCACGCTCGACCGCAACCCCGACGTGCTGAAAACGATCGCGAAATCGCTCAAACCCGTCACCGAGGGAGCGGGCAAAGCCGTCGGCGAAGTGGGCGAAGGGGCCAATAAAGCGGTTGGTGAGATCGGCGAAGGCGCCGGCAGCGCGGTCGAAGACGTCGGCGAGGGCGCCGAGGGCGCCGTCAAAGATGTGGGCAAAGGCGCCGGCGGTGCCGTCGAAGACGTCGGCGGGGGAGCCGGCAAAGCCGTCGGCGAGGTCGGCGAAGGGGCCAACAAAGCGGTGGGCCAGGTGGGCGAAGGTGCCGGCCAGGCCGTCGGTGGTCTCGGCGAAGGCGCCGGGCAGGCTGTGGGCGGCCTCGGCCAGGGTGCTGGCGGGCTCGGCGGGCTGGCCCAGCTGGCGTCCGGTGGCGGAGGCGGCGGCAACGGGGGCGGCGAAGGCAACGGCGGTGGAAACGGAGGCGAAGGGGGCGGCTTTGCCAAACAGATCGCCAAGCTCGTCGCCAAAGAAATCGGGGCAGCCGCAACCGACGAGGCCAAAGAGCTCGGCATGGCCGCGACCCACAAGGCGATGGAACTCGGCGAGCGGCGACGCCAGCGACGGGCGGCGAAGCACAACGCCACCCAGGCGGCTCTGCGCAAGGCCGAGGAGCACGGGGTCGACATCGACGACATCGAGGGCACCGGCGCCGAAGGCCGCGTCACCGTCCACGACGTCGAGAAGGCGGCGGCCGCGTGAGCGGCCGCCGCCCCGACCTCGAGTTCTTCACCTCGGTGAAGGCGAAGGAGGTCGAGTTCGGAAAGGTGCCGGAGAAGCGGAAGGTCACCTACTACGGCGAGCCCGGCCACGAGACCGAGGTGCACGTCGAGCGGGAGAACATTCCGGAGGAGCCCGAGGAGGGCGTCACCTACCGCGACGTCAAGGTCGACTGGGCGGTCGAGCAGTGGGTCGTCCACCCGGCCGAAGCCGAGGACTTCGAGGCCGAGGATGTTGCGCGGGAAGTGGAGGAGCGGCGAAGGCGGGAATCGGAGGCGGACTGAGAGTTGCGGCCGGCGACCGCGCGTCCCGTGCGCGCGGTCGCAGCCATGTCCTCAGGGCCTGCCCGGCGTCAGCGCCTCGCGGTGAGTCCCTGTAGAACGACCTCGACCGGGGAGCGGTGCCTGCCGTTCCTCCCCGACGCGGCGGTCTCGAGGCCGCCGGCAATCTCGCTTACCTGCGCGCTCAGGGTCCCAACCCCCTTGGCCGCCTTGGCGACGTCCTTGGAGTCGACCTTGATCTTCGGCGCCTTGACCTTGATCTTCGGCCTCCGCGTCATCGCCTTGCCGAGCCCGCTCTTTTTGCTCCCTTTGGACGCGGCAGCGAGGGCGAGACCACCAGCGGCTCCAGCTACGGCCGCTCCACTGGCGACGAGCGGGACTTTCGCTTTGCTCGCGGCTTTGCCAACACTCTTGCCGGCGCTCTTGGCTTTGTCGCCGACGCCGCCGACCGCGTGTTTCACGGCCTCGACGTTCGAGTGTTTGCTGGACGAGCCGTTCGAGCGCGATTTGCTGCTGCTCGCGCCGTTGCTCGACGAGCTGCGCGCTTTGCTGCCAGCCGATTTTTTCGCCGCTTTCGGTTTGGCTTTGGACGCTTTCGGTTTCGACGATTTCGACGTCGATTTAGGTTTCGACGTCGATCGTTTTTTCGGTTTGGCTTTCGTCTGGGCCATCGTTCCTCTCTCCTCGGAGCTTGTTCCCTTATGGATCCATGACTGGTTTCAATGGATCGGGTACCCGATCCATTGCAGGGAAATCAGCATGGACGGATAGATGCAGTGCTTTTCACCGCTTCGAATGCGTGTCCCGGGATCCGCTTCAGCTGGTCGAGGTTCCCGTCGTCCCAACGCCGGTCGCTGGTTCCGGAGAAGAACCAGTTGGACCCGTTGTCGGCGACGATCAGGCCGTAGCGCTTCATCGCTGAGGCGATCGTCCTCGCGGCGCCGCTGAAGCGGCCGAGCGGGTAGCCGGCCTTCAAACGCAGACGCAGGCCCATCGGCGGCGCGCTGGGGTCGGAGGTGTCGCCGGCGCAGTGCGAGGCGGGGTGGACCCAGGCGCTGCGGGTGCTCTCGACGGTGACGCGGATCGCGTGGTCGAGGTGGCCGGAGGCGACCTCGTCGTAGCGGACGAGGCCGGGGAAGATCGGCAGGCCGGCGGCGTCGGCCGAGGTCCAGCCGTCGGGTCGGCGGGCGGCGGAGCGCAGGTCCCACTCGGTCCCCGAGTCGGCGTTCCAGTGCGGGCGCGGCTCGGCGACGTAGAAGGCGCGGTAGAGCTCGTGGAGCCTGCAACCGGCGCGGTCGACGACGAGCACGTGGCGGTCCCCGTCACTGCGGTTGCCGCCCTCGACCGGGGCGCCGGCCGGGACCGGGAAGGGGCCGGGGTCGCTCTCGTCGCCGTAGGCGGTGTAGTGGACCGGCAGCATCCGCTGGCCGGCTCCGACGACCGAGTACGGGAACCCGTAGGCGCGCGGCGAGCCGAAGTCGGGATGAAGGCTGTTGCCGCCGTGGGAGTCGATGTAGGCGATGTAGGCACTCGAGCGCGGATCCCGCGGCGCCTTGGAGACGTCCTGGTTCCAGGCGGCCTCCGTCGGCAGCGACGGCGCGCGCGGGGAGAGCGACGCCGGCGGGTCGGGGAAGACCTGGCAGGGAGAGAGGTCGGGGTAGGGGCCGGCGGCGCGTGCGGAGGAGACGATCAGCACCGCGGCGAGAACCGCCAGGAGGAAGGCGAATCCGACCGCGGCAGAGCTTTTGGCCCCTATAGGGCACCTAACCTCTGCCGCGGTCGGCTCTCCCAGGGGCATCTATCCCGGTTCCCCGTCGATGGGAATCTCGCGGTCACGCACCGTCAGCCGGCCGATCTCCAGCTCCTCGACCTCGAGGCGCTTGATGGCGAGGCGGCCGATGGTCGCTTTGCCGATCGCCAGGCGGCCGACGCTGAGGCGGCCGATCGCGAAGCCGCCGACCGCGGCGGCACCGACGGCGAGCGCGCCGATCGCGAGTGCGCCGCGGGCCTGGGCCGGGGATGCGGCGGCTGAGCGGGACGAGGTCACGAACCTCATGCCGCGGAGGCTAGCCTGGCGCTGCGATGAACCCGGGCGAGCGTCCAACGCTGCTGGCGGTCCAGCACGTCCCCTGGGAGGGGCCGCACCGGATCCTCGACGCCTGCGCGGGGCTCCACGTGCGGACGGTGAAACCGCTGGCGGGCCAGCCGCTGCCCGCCCACGACGAAGTCGCCGGCGCCGTCTTCATGGGCGGGCCGATGAACGTCGACGAAGTTGAGCGCTTCCCGGCGTTGGCGGCCGAGCGGGAGTGGCTGGGCGGGGCGGCCGAGCGGGGGATGCCGGTGCTCGGCATCTGCCTCGGCGCCCAGCTGCTGGCGCGGGCGCTGGGGAGCGAGGTGCGGCCGGGGGCGGGGCCGGAGATCGGGTTCGCTCCCGTCGAGATCGCCGACCCCGGCGACCCGCTTCTCGGCGGGCTCGCGCCTCGCAGCGACGTGCTCCACTGGCACGGCGACGTCTTCGACCTGCCCGAGGGTGCCGAGCTCCTCGCCTCCTCCGAGCGCACCGAGTGCCAGGCCTTCCGCGCCGGCGACGCCTGGGGCGTCCTCTTCCACCCCGAGGCCGACTTCCCCCTGGTCGAGGCCTGGCTGGAGGTGCCGGCGATGGTCGGGGAGGCGGTGACGGCGCTGGGTGAGGAGGGGACGCACGCGCTGCCCGAACGCGCCGCCGCGCTGGAGGCGGCGCTGGTCGAGCGGACCGCGCCGGGCTTCGCCGCCTTCGCTGAAATCGTCGCCGGCGGGTAGGGAGGGGCCATGGAGATCTGCCTGATGGTCGAGGGCCAGGAGGACGTGACCTGGGAGGACTGGCTGGCGCTCGCCGGCGCCTGCGAAGAGCACGGGGTGGGGACGATGTTCCGCTCCGACCACTACCTCTCGGTCGACGACAGGCGCGAGCGGGGTTCGCTCGACGCCTGGGGGACGATCGCCGCGCTCGGCGCCGTCACCGAGAAGCTGCGGCTGGGGACGATGGTCTCGCCGGCGACCTTCCGTCATCCCGCCGTCCTGGCGAAGCTGGCGGTGACCGCCGACCACGTCTCCGGCGGCCGGGTCGAAGTCGGGATCGGCGCCGGCTGGTGGGATCGCGAGCACGAGCTATACGGCTTCGACCTGCCGCCGATCGGGCCGCGGATGGAGGCGCTCGAAGAGCAGATGCAGATCGTCCGCGGCCACTGGGGCGAGGGCCCGTTCTCGTTCGACGGCGAGCGCTTCTCGGCCCGCGAGCTCGACGCCCGGCCGAAGCCGGTGCAGCGGCCGCTGCCGCTGATCCTCGGCGCCAAAGGCGGCCCGCGCACGCTGCGGATCGGCGCCCGCTGGGCCGACGAGTACAACACGGTGATGTCGACCGCGGAGGAGGTCGCCGACCTGCGCCGGCGCCTCGACGAGGCCTGCGAGAGGGAGGGCCGCGACCCGGCGACGCTTCCGCTCTCGATGATGACCGGCTGGCTGGTCGGCGCCGACCGCGACGACCTGCTCGACCGCGCCTCGCGCCTCGCGCGGTGGAAAGGGGAAGGCGAGGACGGCGAGGCGTTCATCGCCGGCCTGCGCGAGAGCACTATCCTCGGCACCGTCGAGGAGGCGATCGAGCAGCTGCGCGAGCTCGAGGCAGCTGGCCTGGCCCGGATCATGGGACAGCACCTGCTCCACCGCGACCTCGACGCGGTGGAGCTGATGGGCCGGGAGATCGCCCCGGCGCTGCGCGCCTGAGGCTCGACTCCCGACTGAGTAAGCGCCGGCCCGGACGCCTCTCCGCCGTGGCGGTTGGTCGTCAAACCCAGCGGGAACCGAAGGACTGTTTCGGTGAAAAGCCGCTGGGATCCGGGCCGACCCTCTGATCGACCGGTACCCGGCGGCTCAGCGGCTAACCGGGCTCCGGGGTGCCATATATCGCGCGCAGCCAGATGTCGACGAGGACGTCGAGCACCCGCTCGTCCTCGAGCGAGGGCGACTCGCCGGCGAAGGTCGCGTACTGGACCCGCTCGTTCATCTGCACCAGGGCGATCGCCAGGTCGCGGGCCGGCTGGCCGGGAGGGGCGGCGCCGCGGGCGCGCTCGGCCTCGATCACCGCGGTGGCGTCGCTGACCCAGCCCTCCATCACCTGGGACCAGAGGTCGCGGGCTTCGGAGTTGGTCGGGCGCAGTTCGGCCGCCGCCAGCGCCACCGCCCGCCGCGAGCGAAAGGCGCCGTATAGATCCTCCAGCGCTCTGCGCAGGCCGGCGCGGGGATCGCCCTGGGCCAGCGTCCCCAGCGCCTCTTCGCGGCTGCCCGCCGCGTCGGCGACGAGGCGGTCGACGATCGTCAGCACCACCGCGTCCTTGGAGGGGAAGTAAAAGTAGAAGGTGGGGCGGGAGATGCCAGCGCCCTTGGCGAGGTCGTCGACGGAGATCTCGCTCAGCGAGCGTTCCTCCAGCAGCCTTTCGGCGGTCTCGAGGATCGCCCGCTCGCGGTCGTCGCCGCTGGCGCGGGTGGCGCGCCGGCCGCGGCCGTTGGGAGTCGAGCGGGCTTTCGAAGCTGCCTCCATCGCGCTTCACCTTACATAGCGTCGAGTCTTTCGACAAGTCGTTGACTTAATCGACACGGTGTTGATACAGTCCGGCCCGTGAGCAAACGGGTGATCATCACCGGCGCCGCCGGCGGCATCGGCGAGGCAACCGCCAGGGCGCTGCGCGAGCGCGGCGCCGCGGTCGTCGGCCTCGACCTGCGGGCCGGCGACGACGTGATCGCCTGCGACGTCACCGACCAGGCTTCCGTCGATGCCGCGGTCGCCGCTGCGGTGAAGCGGATGGGCGGGCTCGACGTCCTCGTCAACTGCGCCGGGATCGGGCTGCCGCAGAGCGCCGCCGAACGCCCCGGCCCCGACGCGCTCCGCGTCATCGACGTCAACCTGCTCGGCACCTGGCGGGCGACTGCCGCGGCGCTGCCGGCGCTGCGCACCTCCCACGGCCGCGTCGTCAACATCGCTTCCGGGCTCGCCCACATCGCCGTTCCCTTCGCCACCGCCTACGGCGCCAGCAAGCGCGGCGTCGTCGGCTACTCCGAGCAGCTGCGCTCGGAGGTCGGCGACGAGGTCACAGTCACCACCGTCTACCCCGGCTACATCCGCACCCCTATCCACGACGCCAGCCAGAGCGCCGGCATCGGCCTCGAGGGGATGGTGCCGCCGGAGCCGCTCAGCGCCGCGGTCGGCACGATCGTGCGCGCGGTCTACGGCAAGCCCGCCCGCGACCTGGCGACGACCCGCCAGGGCGCCGTCTCCTACCGGCTGATCGGCCTGCTCCCCAAAGGCCTGGTCGAGGGGGCGGTGCGGCGCCGGATGCGCGCCGGCGCCAAGCGCGGCCTCTTCAAGTCAACCGCGATGACGAGCGACCTCCTCGCTCGCCTCGACCGTTAGCAGGAGATTCCCATGCCTGATCATTCTCGCGAGCACGTCGACGTCCTGATCATCGGCGCCGGTCTCTCCGGCGTCGGCGCCGGTGCCCACCTGCAGCGCAACTGCCCCGGCAAGAGCTACGCGATCCTCGAGGCGCGCGAGGCGATCGGCGGCACCTGGGACCTCTTCCGCTATCCCGGCATCCGCTCGGACTCCGACATGTACACGCTCGGGTACTCGTTCAAGCCCTGGCGCGACGAAGACTCGATCGCCGCCGGCGAGAAGATCCGCGACTACATCCGCGAGACCGCGCGCGAGTACCGGGTCGAGGACAAGATCCGCTTCGGGCACAGAGTCCTCTCCGCCGAGTGGTCGAGCGACGAGGCGCTGTGGACCGTGCGGGCCGAGCACGAGGGCGAGACGGTTGTGCTGACCTGCGACTTCTTCTACGGCTGCACCGGCTACTACCGCTACGACGAAGGCTTCTCGCCGGAGTTCCCCGGCAGCGAGCGCTTCGGGGGGCAGATCGTCCACCCGCAGCACTGGCCCGAGGACCTCGACTACCGCGGCAAGCGGGTCGTCGTGATCGGCAGCGGCGCGACCGCGGTGACGCTGATCCCGGCGATGGCGCCGGAGACCGAGCACATCACGATGCTGCAGCGCTCGCCCGGCTACGTCGTCACCCTGCCCGCCCAGGACCCGGTCGCCAAAGCTCTGCGGCGGGTGCTGCCCGAAAAGGCCCAGTACGCGATCACCCGCTGGAAGAACGTCCTCACCCAGATGGCCTTCTACCAGCTATCGCGCCGGGCGCCGCGCTTCACGCGGAAGCTGATCCGGCGTGGGGTGGAGCGCCAGTTGCCGGCGGGCTACGACGTCGACCGCGACTTCGAACCGCGCTACAACCCTTGGGACGAGCGCGTCTGCCTGGTGCCGGGCGGCGACCTCTTCAAGACGTTGGGCTCGGGGCGGGCCGACATCGTCACCGACACGATCGAGACCTTCACCGAGAAGGGGCTGAAGCTGACCTCCGGGCGCGAGCTCGAGGCCGACATCATCGTCACCGCGACCGGGCTCAACCTGCTGGTGCTGGGCGGGGTCGAGATCAAGGTCGACGGCGAGCGCAAGGAGTTCAAGGATCTCGTTGGCTACAAGGGCGCGATGTTCGGCGGCGTCCCCAACATGGCGCTGGCCCTCGGCTACACCAACGCCTCCTTCACCCTCAAGTGCGACCTGGTGTCCCAGTACGTCTGCCGCCTGCTGAACCACATGGACGCTCGCGGCTACAGGGTCGCGACCCCGCGCGACCCCGGTCCCGAGCTGTCGCGCGAACCGTTCATCGACCTGAAGTCGGGCTACGTCCTCCGCGCCCTCGACCAGCTGCCGATGCAGGCCGAGGCGCACCCCTGGCGACTGCACCAGAACTACGCCCGCGACATCCGCCTCTTCAAGCACGGCCCGATCGACGACGAGATCGTCTTCTCGCGCGGGCCGGTCCCCGATCCCGCCGCCGGCGAGCAGCGCGAAGACGTCGCGGCCGTCGCCTAGGAGCGGCAGGTGGGAACCGCGGAGGTAGAGACCGCGCCGGCAACCTCGAGCGGACCGCTCGCGCCGGAGGACGCCGCCGGCCTGCCGGCGCCGCCGCTCGTCCAGCTCTCGGGGGTGTCGCAGCTGCTGCGCTTCAACCAGCGCCAGATCGAGTTCGTCTTCGGCGCCCGGCGGCGCCACGGCGACGTCTTCGCGATGCGGACGCCGGAACCGCAGCCGCTGGTCATCACCAGCCTGCCGGAGGACGTGCGCTCGCTGTTCACCGCCAAGCCCGAGCAGGCGCCGTCGCTGGCGGCCGAGTCGCCGCTGCGGCCGATCGTAGGGCCGGACTCGGTCCTGACCTCGCTCGGCGAGCGCCACATGCGCCAGCGCAAGCTGCTGCTGCCGCCCTTTCACGGCGAGGCGATCGAGCACTACACGGCGGCGATCGCCGAAGCCGCCGAGCGCGAGATCGACCGCTGGCCGCTGGGCCGGCCCTTCGCCCTGGCGCCGCGAATGCAGGCGATCACGCTCGACGTGATCATGGCCGGGATCTTCGGCATCGAGGGCCGGCCGGCGCCGCGCAGCAGCGAGGGGCGGCTGCGCTCGACGATCAAGAGCCTGGTCAACCTCTCGACCAAACCGATCGCCCAGGTCGCCGAGCTGATGAACGTCCGCCGCGAGGAACCGGTCGGGATCACCCGCCTCGGCCGCGCCCTGCTCGACCGCCGCATGGACGCGGTGATCGCGACCCGCCGGGGCGAGGACCTCGGCGAGCGGCGGGACATCCTCTCGCTGCTGCTGCAGGCGCGCGGCGAGGAGGGCGAGCCGCTTACCGACGGCGAAATCCGCGACGAGCTGATCACCCTGGTGCTGGCCGGCCACGAGACGACCGCCAACTCGCTCGCCTGGGCCTGGGAGCGGCTGGTCCGCACCCCCGACGCGCACGAGCGGCTGGTCGCCGCGGTCCGCTCCGGCGAGGGTGCCGAGGAGGCGGTCGAGGCGACGATCACCGAGACGATGCGCTCGCGGCCGGTGGTCCCGATCGTCGGCCGCCGGGTGAAGCTGCCCTGGCGGCTGGGCGATTACGCCGTGGAGGCGGACACCCCGGTCCTGATCAGCATCCTCCTCCTGCACCACCGCGAGGAGCTCTACCCCGAGCCCTTCGCCTTCCGCCCGGAGCGCTGGCTCGACCGCAAGCCCGGCACCTACGAGTGGCTGCCCTTCGGCGGCGGCATCCGCCGCTGCCTCGGCGCGGCGCTGGCGATGGCCGAGCAGCGCGTCGTCCTCGAGGCGATGGCGCGGCGCCTCGACCTCGTCGCCGCCGACCCCGAGCCCGAGCGGGCGCTGCACCGCAACGTGACGATGATCCCGCGCCACGGCGCGCGGGTCTTGATCCGCTCGCGCAGCTGAGGCGGATCAGGGGACGGCGCCGCCGGGGTGCCGCTCTTCCCAGGCGCGGGAGAGGGCGATCCGCTGCATGATCGTCGGGTGGTCTTCATATAGGGCGTAGACCAGGGCCGGCGGGTCGGGATCGGAGAGGCTCTTCTCCGCCAGCCCCTGCATCAGGTCGCGGTCGGTGGCGGGTTCGCGCGTCGTTTCCAGCGCCGCCCAGTCGGCGGCGGCCTCTTCGCGCCGGTAGGCGGTGTTGAGCAGCGGCGCGGCGACGAGCTGGGCGACGACCAGGATCAGCAGCGCCAGCGGCACCGCCTCGGGCCGCGCGAGACCGCCGCGGCGCCGGGTCAGCAGCGCGATCAGGCCGAGCGCCGGGACGAGGAAGAGCGCCATCCAGCCGACCCGGCGCAGCTGGTCGTCGTGGGCGAGATGGCCGACCTCGTGGGCGAGGACGAGGCGGACCTCGGCCGGGCTGAAGTCGCGCAGCAAGGTGTCCCAGAGGATCACGGTGCGGCTCGGGCCGAGGCCGGTCGAGGCGGCGTTCGGGGCATCCGTGAACTCGTGCACCTCCTGGACCCGGAGCCGGGACTCCGGCACGCCCTCGATGCGCTCGATCGCCCGGGCTTCGGCGAGGAGGCGCGGGTTCTCGACCGGTGAGGTGTCGGGGATCAGGTACGGGCTGACGAAGACGAAGGCCAGCGCCAGCGCGGCGAAGGCGGGGACCGCGGCCAGCCACCACCAGCGCCGCAGCGCCCCGGCCAGTCCCATCATCAGCGCGAAGCCGATGCAGATGAAGACGAACTCCGAGCCGAGGGTGAGGAAGCTGTTGACGAGGTGGGGGATGTAGTCCTGGTGGGAGACGCCGTAGCGCCGCTCCCACCACAGCGCCGCGAGGTCGAAGGGGACCGTGGCGAGCCAGACGATCGCGAAGCCGAGCATCGCCAGCAGCAGGCCGGTGCCGACCCGGCCGGCCGCCGACTCGCGCGTCAGCCGCTCGCCGAAGCGGGCGTAGAGGGCGAGGACGGCGACGAGGGCGACGGTGGCGAGCAGCGAGAGGACGGTGAGGAAGCGCTCGTAGGTGGCGCTGCGCTCGAGGAAGGAGTCGGAGAAGTAGTCGTGCGGGTCGAGGTCGGGGAGGTCGAGGGACGGCAGCGCGACCGAGGTCCAGAGCGCGTGCGCTCCCCAGGCCCAGAGGACGGCGACGACCGCGATCGCGGCGGCCATCGACAGCGTCCCGGGGCGCGGCCGGGTCATGCGGCCGGGGCCGGAGGCGGGAGAGGCGGAGCCGGGGCCGGTGGCGGCGTGGCCGGCGCTGGCGGGACCGGGGTCGGGGGCGCGGCTTCGTGGCAGGGGCCGCTGTAGGGGTAGGCGCCGGTCAGCAGCAGGACGTAGCCGTAGGCCTGGGCGATGTAGCGCAGGGCGAGGGCGCCGAGGTTGCGCAGCCCGAGCGGCATCTGGCCGGTGAAGAGGCCGGCGAACCAGCCGAGTACGGCGACGACGATCAGGACCTGGCCGAAGACGCCGGCGAGGAGGTATGCCGGGAGGGCGAGGACGAGGCGGAAGAAGGCGGTCCAGCGGTTCTGCCGCATCGGCTCGGCGATGTGCAGTTCGACCGGGTAGGACCCGGCGGCGCCGGCGAAGCCGGGGAACGGGTTGGCGACGAGGTGGAGGAAGGCGAGGACGTGGGTCTGGTAGCGGAGGAAGCGCGCCAGGAAGCGGTGCGCCCAGCCAGGTGCGGTGCCGGTGAAGAGGACCGCGAACCAGTTGACGATCGCGACGATCAGGGCGAGCAGGCCCCAGAGGGCGAGCCAGACGAGGTGGGGGAAGGCGAGCGCGAGGCGGAAGAAGACGGTGAGGCGGCTGCGGCGCAGCTCGTCGGTGACCTCCATCCGGATCGGGTCCGAGCGGGTGGGCAGCGGGCCGATCGCCGTCAGCGGGTCGCTGTCGGGGTACTCGTCGCTGACCAGCAGCAGGTAGCTCCAGGTCTGGGCGCCGTAGGAGAGGACGTAGGCGACCAGGTCCCGCAGGCCGCGGTCCATCCGCGCTCGCGCCAGCGCGTAGAACCAGCCGAGCAGGGCGGCGGTGCCGATCAGGCTGCCGAAGCCGGGCTGTTCGCTCGCAAGGACGGCGTCGATCGCCCCGCCGGAACCGAAGAGGACCGCGAGCACGAGCAGCGCCGGCAGGGCGAGGACGATGCGAAAGGCGACGGTCCAGCGGTTCTGGGGGACCGGCGGCTCGGTCGCGACGTCGACGGCGTATCCCGGCTTGCCGTCGAATGCGGGGAGCGGCTCGGCGGCGAGGTTGAGGTAGGCGTAGGTGTGGGTGGCGAAGCGGACGAAGCGGGCGAGGAAGTTGTGAAGCGGCGCCGGCGGGCGGCCTTCGAACAGGGTCGCGACCCAGGT
Organism: Solirubrobacterales bacterium; assembly: GCA_036376215.1. Lineage (GTDB taxonomy): Bacteria > Actinomycetota > Thermoleophilia > Solirubrobacterales > 70-9 > VAYN01. Next base: position 122,826 of record DASVAT010000001.1, on the reverse strand, counting down.
GACGAAGGCGACGAAGAAGGCGGCGATCGACCAGAGCGAGAGCCAGATCAGGAACGGCAGGGCGAAGATCAGGCGGAAAAAGACCGTCCCGCGGCTGCGCTCGAGGTTGTCGGCGAGGAGGAGCCTCACTGGCCGAGCGGCCGCAGCCGGTGCCCGCAGAAGCGGCAGACGTTCGCCTGGGCCTGGATCCACTCGGCGCAGTCGGGGCACGGCATCCGCTGTTCGGAGGCGGCCTGCGGCGGCGGGGGCGTTTGCGAATGGGCGTACTGCACCTGCGGAGGGTAGGCCTGTTGCTGCGGTGCCGGCGGGTAGAGCGAAGCCTGGGGCGCCACTTCGCGGATCTGGTCGAGGCGCTCGGTCACCTGGGCGACGACGCGGATTGCCAGGACCACGCCGGCGAGGGCGAGGACGCCGCCGACGAGGTCGAGCGTCGTCCCGGTCTTGATCTGCGAGATGCCGTTATCGAGCTGCCCGAAGCGGCTGAGCTCGTGGTAGCCGGACTCGGTCGTCTGCTGGCCGATGTAGAGGAGGACGCCCTGGAGGAGGAAGATGCCCCACCACCAGTGCAGCAGGGCCGGGACCGGACCCTGTCTCCAGCCGCCGGTCAGCTCGGCACCGCGCTCGCTGCCGCGCCAGACGTCGTTGGCGATCTGCTTCGGGCGCCACATCCCGAGGATCGGGACGAACCAGGCGCCGATCGCCCAGCCGTTCCCCCAGCGCATGTTCGCCACCCCGAGCCGGCGCAGGTTCTTGTAGGCCTGGAAGAACCAGGCGATGAAGACCCCGGCGCTGATCAGGACCAGCAGCCCGTAGAAGCCGTTCCAGCGCGAGTAGTCCCGGTAGCTGCCGACGACGTCGCCACCGCCGCTGACCACCCCGTGCAGGTCGCTCGCCGCCACGATCCTGAGCACGGCCAGGATCGCCAGCACCCCGAGGCTGACATAGACGCACCAGGCAAGCCCGCTCAGATCCCGCGGCTGATCCGCAGGATCGACCACTCGGTGGGTCCCCTGGCTAAAAGCTCCGTACTGGGCCTCCACCTGCGCCCTATCGGCGCCGACCCATCGCTCCATTAGTCTGGCCGCCTCCAGCAATCCGCCGCCCACCGGGACTCGGATGGGTCCGGGCCGGTAAATTGGACCGAGCGAGGTGGCAGTAGCTCAGTTGGTAGAGCTCCGGCTTGTGGTGCCGGCGGTCGCGGGTTCGAATCCCGTCTGCCACCCCTAATCGAATCCCCTGCAAATCGGCATGTCGGGATCGATCGAGTTGGTTTAAACCGGACCCAAATTGCGCTCCCGATCAGGCAGTTACTGCCTGATGGATGCTGATGGGTGGGGGTATGCGGCAATTGCTGTTGATTCATGTTGTGAACAGCTGCTGTAATACGCTGTAATACAAAATGGCAGCGCGCGACACCAAAACCTTCTCAGCCCGATGGGGCACCGACGTGCTCGATCGTTTGAAGCAGCGCAGCGAAGCGGCGGGAACCAACAAGTCTCGCCTCGCCGAGCGCTACGTAGACGAGGGAACCCGCATGGACGCGCACCCCGGCATCGTCTTCCGCGGCGGCCCCACCGGACGCCGCGCCGCCTTGGCCGGCGGTCCGGACATCTGGGAGATCATGTTTACGCTGAAGAGCGGCAAGGCGCGTGGGGAGGAGGCGATCACCGCCACCGCCGAGCTCCTCAACCTCACCGACTCCCAAGTGCGGACCGCGGTCCGGTACTACGGCGCCTTCCCCGACGAGATCGATCGGCGCATCACCCTCAACACCTTAGACGCCGATGAAGCTGAAGCGGCCTGGAAGCGCGAACAGGCCGCCTTGGCGTGAAGCTCCTCCTCGACGAGCAGATCAGCGGCAAGGTCGCGGGACGACTCCGTGACCGAGGTCACGACGTCATCGCCGCCACGGACGATCCAAGCCTACGAGGTCAGAGCGACCCCGACCTTTTCGAGGTTGCCCAGCAACAAGGCCGAGCTCTGGTCACTTACAACCGAGTCGACTTCGAACCAATCATCCGCGAATACACCCAGATGGATCGCGAGCATCACGGTCTCGTCATCGTCCACCCGACGCGCTTCCCGAGCTGGGAGTTCGCTCAAATTGCTACCGCTATGGAGGATTTGCTGGAAGGACCTAACTTGGGGTTGAGCTTTGTTGTGTGGCTGCAGAAACCAGAGGCCCATCCCTAAGGGGGTGCTAGGCGTCGGTCGACTTGTCTACGGTCTTCGAGATGAGCAATGAGCGTCTTCAGGAGATCTTCGAGGAGCTGGGCGGCGAAGAGGCTGCCAAGGAAGCGCTCCTTGAGCTCGCTGACGATGAGGAGGATCAAGAGACTCGGGCCGAGATGTGCCGAAAATACGCAGGGGGGCTAGCTCAAACCGGCAAATTCCTTTGGCTACATGGTGCCCTGATTGGACCTGCCCGTGCGGAGGGTCAGTCACCTTTCGGGTTTGGAAATGACGATGTGGTGGGTCTCGCAACTGTTTGCCAGATCGGTGGTGAGTTGACTCGGGGGGCCATAGACCTCATTGAGGTGGACAATCGATATGGAGCGGCTGCTCTTGTTCGACAGCTACTAGAGATCGAGTACCTCTCGTTCGCGTTTGCAGAGAAAGACGAGATAGCTGCGGAATGGCTGCATGCCGACCGAGATCGACGAAGAAAATTCTGGAGTCCAGGCGAACTTCGGAAGCGATCGGGCGGGCGCTACCTCAGTGCGGACTATTGGGATCATTGTGATCGTGGGGGACATCCAACGCGCGATGCCCTCCCGCTTCTACCTGACCACGAGCAGATCCACCCAGCGTTCTTCTGGGCTGATCTAGCGGGTCACCTCTACAGCATCTGGTCAAACGTCGTTCGAGCCGTGGAGCTTCGTGGGGATGAGCTGTCCGATGAGGTGCGCACGGCGTTCCCATCGATCGCCGATGCAACTGAATCTTGGCTTGAACAGGACAAGCTCACCCTGGTACTTCGCGCCATGCATGCTCGCGTCCGGAGGCCTGATGCGGCCTAGACCCTATACCGCAGGAATGATTGCCCTATTTCGCACGGAAAGCAAACCCATTCGCGCTGTGAACTTCATGGCAGGGTGAGAGGAGAAAGCAGCTAAATGCTGATCGAGTCGATCTATGTGCGGTTCTTCCGCTCGCTGAATTACGACTATCTGCGCAAGTCAGACCCTCGCTACAAGCCTGATCCGTGGGACCGGACGCCCGGCGGAGCCGATTATCCCTTCGTCAACGTTCGTCTAGATCCGAAGATCACTACGGTTGTCGGCGCCAATGAGTCGGGCAAGAGCCAGCTGCTTGACGCAATAAAGATGGCACTCGGTGGCGAGGAGATTGAGCGGGGTGACTTCTGTCGCTACTCCCCGTTCTTCTCCAATGACCCGGCTCTCACTCTGCCGGAGTTTGGCGTGCGGTTTCAGATCACTGCGGCGCAAGGGGAGACGGTGGCAAAAATGTGCGAGTTGGAAGAAACGCCCAAAGCGAGCACCGCGGCGCTCTTCCGCATGAATGAGACCCCGAAGCTGCGGCTTTACTTGCAGCGCGGTAGCTCCTGGGAGATGGTGGCGGTCCGTAAGCCGAGCCTGCTGCGCGCCCTTGGTCTGCCGACCTACTTCGAGATTGACGCCGGGACGCCGCTGCCAGACTCCGTGCCACTGGACTTCCTTGCGGCCGGGGAGTTGGACGCTAAGGGCAAGGATGGCCTTCGCCGGCGCCTGCGGCGGCTAGCCAGCAAAGGTGAGGGATGGTTTGCTTCCGCGGAGGCATTGCGCTCCTCGGCCGACGAGGTAATTGAAGCGCTTCGCGAAGGGGCGGAGATTGACCCCCGCACCGCTCGGCAATACCAACTCGCCGATGACCTACTAACCAAAGTTGCCGGACTTGAGCGGGAACTCTTTATCGAGCTGCTTAAGGCAGTTGATGAAGAGCGCAACGGCTACGCCAACAGCATCGTCGACAAAGTCAATGAGGAACTTTCAAAAAGCCTGAACTTCCCGCACTGGTGGTCCCAGGACAGCGCTTTTCGGCTGGTGGTCGACCTGCGCGAGACCGGCCTTGCCTTCGTCATTCATGACCGCACTGGCACCAGCTACTCGTTTGATGAGCGAAGCGCTGGCCTTAAGTATTTCCTCAGCTACTTTGTTCAACATCTATCCCACCAGGCACCGGTTGACGGGCAGCCTGAGATGTTGTTGATGGACGAGCCTGATGCCTTCCTTTCCTCCTCGGGGCAACAGGATTTAATGCGAATCTTCGATGCTTTCGCCAATCCCGAGTCCGACACCACGCCGCCTGTGCAGGTGGTCTATGTCACCCACTCTCCGTTTTTGATTGACAAGAACCACGCCGAGCGCATTCGCGTCCTGGAGAAGGGCGAACACGACGAGGGTACCCGGGTCGTCACCAATGCTTCCCGCAATCACTACGAGCCACTGCGTTCGGCTCTTGGTGGCTTCGTAGGTGAGACCGCCTTCATCGGAACCTGCAACCTGCTGATTGAGGGCCTCTCCGACCAAATCCTCTTAGCCGGACTGTCAAGCTTGTTGACGCGAGAGGGGGCGCCACTCAGTCAGCGGCTCGACCTCAACACGATCACTCTGGTGCCGGCGGGCTCAGCCTCCCAGGTGCCCTACGTTGCTTTTCTTGCACGCGGTAGGGATGTTGACCGTCCGCCGGTAATTGTTTTGCTCGATGGCGACCGCCAGGGCGATCTGGCGCGGGAGACGCTTAAGCGGGGCGGACCTCGCCGGCGCGAATTGGTGCGCTCCGAGCATGTGCTGCAGCTGGGCGACCCCGAGCTCGCTGCGATCGACGCCGATAATCCGACCGGCGCCGTCGAGATCGAGGATCTGGCTCCGCTTGAGCTGTGCGTCAGGGCAGCCGCAAAGTACTGTCAGGAATTCGCCCCCGAGCATGATCTCGGTGACTTCAACGCGGAGCCGACCGTCGTCTTCGCCGAAGGCCGGGGAACCCACAGGGGGCTGGAGCAGGCGATCCGCGATCACCTGGGCGAGGAGGCCTTTCACCTCGACAAGGTTGGTTTTGCGCGCAGTCTGCTTGCCGTAATCGAGGAGGCGGATGGCGAAGATGCCGCGTTGGCACGGTTAAAGACGAACTTTTCGGCGCTCCTGGCTGAGCTCGCCAAGCGCGAACGAAGTGCAAACCGCGAAGCCGGGCAGGAGCGAATCCGCAGCCGCCTAAACCGCGTCCGTCGCCGCTTCCTCGCTGACCATCCCAGGGGCGCGAACTGCGAGGACGCGCAGTTGCTGATCGAGGAGATCGAAGCCCATCTCGACAGCTCTCGAGAGGCGGAGGACGTTCGCGCCGAGATGCGCGGCTGGATTCGCGACTTCGAGTTGGAAGAGGACCCCCGTGCGCCGCTACCTCGCTATCAGGAGTTCCTCGACCGTCTCGAAGGCCTGCCATACGCCGGAACGAGGGCGGTGCAGGCCTCCGACTAGGTGTAAATCAGCGTTCTGGGGGTTTATGCAACGTCGCCGCCCGAAGATCTGCATAGCATCGCGCTGTGAAGATCAGTCGCATCAAAATAGGTCGTTGGCGCAATCTCGCTGACTTTGAGGTCGAGTTTGACCCGAATGCAGAGTTCATCTGCCTGGTGGGCGAAAACGGTGCTGGGAAGAGCAACCTGCTGGAAGCGATTGCCTACGCCGCGCCCCACTTCGGCTTGACCACGAACGTCAGCTCCAAACGTCCGTTCCCGCCTCATGCGGCGCAGCCCACGAATATCGCGATTACCCTCGACCTCGAGGACGACTCCGCCAGTGATGGGCTGATCGCAGAAGGCATTGACCCGACGTCGGTCGGCCTCTGGGATGGCACTCTTACCTTCCAGGTCGAGAGCCTTCAGCTTGAGGCCGGGCAACCGCCGCCTCCCCCTCAGGTTCCCCAGACCTTCAACAGCCACGGCGACACTTTCTGCGCTTGGGGGACTGTCCTCGCTGGCGGTGTTCCTGACGCAACCCGCGCCTACGAACTAGCTTCCAGGGTTGTTGCGCGCCACCAGCAAAGCGAGCGTGTCCTGCACCTCTACATCGATGCCGAGCGGGTCTTTCCCGATTTCAGCATCACCGACGCGGAAGTCCTCGAACGGGCCCGTCAGGACGACCGGGCACCGACGGCTATCCGCCAGCAGGCCGCCCTCGCCACCCAGAACCTCTACACCGAGTGGATGCGTTCAATGCTCGGCGAGCGCCAGCGCATGCAGGGTGAGTACTACAACGTTGCCCAGGAAGCCAGCCGCGGCGGAGAGCCTATTCCGCCGCCGACCGACCCACTCAACTCTTATCGGGAGGCATTGCGCTCAGTCTTGCCTCATTTGGAGTTCAAGCGTCTTGACCTCGAGGCACGGCGGCTGGTCTTCGATAGTGCAGGACAGGAGCTGGCATATGAACACCTGAGCGGCGGTGAGCGTGAGCTCGCCTTCCTGGTCGGCCAGATGGAGCGCTTCGGAGTCAAGGATGGAATTTTCTTGCTCGACGAGCCTGAGCTACACCTGAATGCAGAGCTTCTTCAGCGCTGGCTCGGTTACCTGCGCAGCTCGACCGCTAGTGGGCAGGTCCTAATCGCGACCCACTCGCTAGAGGCCGTCGAGGCGGCGGGACTTGCCTCGACCTTCACGCTTGAACGGGATGAGGACCGGATCGTCCGGCGGGCCGAACCGATCGGTACGCGGCCAGCGCTCGTTACGCTCGCGCCACTCTTGGGAACGCCCGCCTTCTCGGTTTCCGCCTCAACCTTCGTCCTGATCGAGGGTGAGCGGGTGGGCCGGGAGCGTGAGCGCTTTGTACAGGTCACGGGCGCCGAGCCAACGGTGCGGTTCATCGAGGCCGGCGGCTGCGGACAGGTGGCTGCTCGCCTCGCCGGGCTGTTGCTCCTTGCCGAGGAGACCGACGAACAGGTCCGTGCTGGCGCCTTCGTTGACCGGGACCATCGATCCGATGAGCAGGTCATTGCCTTTGAAGATGCCCACGCGGTTTCAGTCCTGCCTGTGCACGAGATCGAGAATTATTTTCTGCACCCTGATCTACTAGACGCGCTGAGTGCTGAGGGCGGCACGGCGGGAAATGGTCACCTCTTACTGCGAGAGGCTGCGGATCCGCGGGCAGGAGAGTGGGTGTGGCGCCGCACGCTCTATCAGCAGGACTGGCATCAAGTTCCCGCTAGGTGCTTAGAGATCGCTCGAAGTTTTGCTTGGGAGCAGATCGCTACCGACGTTTCCGCTGCGGCGCAAGCGATGCTCGAGCCTTACGAGCAAGTAGAGAGTGCAAGCGGGACGGCAAGCCAACGGCGCGCGTCTTTGGCTGCGGCAATCAGGTCCTACCGCGAAGCGCGTGAGGAGCGAGAGCGACTTTGGAGGGAAGTCGAAGGAAAGGAGGTTCTGGCCAACGTCGCCGATGCGCTCGGCTTCAAGGGTCCAGAGGCGCTCGAAGGGCATGCCTTCCGGATCTGGCGTGAGGGCGAGGTGGAGCGGCCTCCGGAGGCGGAGTCACTCAACGCATACATCGGTGACCTCGTCCCGCTCGGCTAGTCAGAACAAAACTCAAAATTGCGGGCATGCTCGGAAATCGATCATTGCGGCCACCCCATTTAAACCGGGGGTATGCCCGATCAGGCAGAAATCGGCATTTCTGCCAGTACACCCCGACAATCGCCGAATATCCCCGCATATCGAGGTTCGGCGGCGGTAGACGGAGGCGGGCGCAAAACCGCTTGCCATGCGGGATTCGCGGTTGGCGCCACCAATGGGCGGCCGAATTGTGGTCCAGGCGGTCATCGGTTCAAATCGTCGCACTGCAATGAAGACAAAAGACTCCGACCTGTTTGGCATCATTGGGGCATGGTCGACACGGCGGGAGAAGGAGCTGGTCTGCAGGTCGTCGCGGTCCCGGCGATTGAGAAGCGGATCTTCGTAATTCGCGATCGGCAGGTGATGCTCGACGAAGATCTCGCGGACCTCTATGGGGTCGAGACCAAGAGGCTGGTCGAGCAGGTGAAGCGGAATTTGGGGCGCTTCCCTGAAGATTTCATGTTCCAGCTCGGCAAGGAGGAGGCGGCAGTTTTGAGGTCGCAGATTGCGACCTCAAACACTGGCCGGGGCGGGCGCCGCTATGCCCCGTATGTCTTTACGGAGCAGGGAGTGGCAATGCTCTCGTCGGTCCTCCGAAGTAAGAGGGCGATCGCCGTCAACATCGAGATCATGCGGGCCTTCGTCGAGCTACGACGTGTCGCTAGCTCCTACGCGGCGATCGAGAAAAGACTGGAACAAATTGAACGAGGAATGGGAGAGCACGATGAGCAATTGGCGCAGATCTTCGGCGCTCTTCGTCAGCTGATTGCTCCGCCCCTGCAGCCAAAGCGCCCAGTTGGCTTCAGGGTCAGAGACGACGAGTAGTCCCGGCTAGATCCTCGACGGGTTCAAAACTGTCCGGTTGAGGCGCCTCCGACCCGGTGTACGGTGCTTGCCTGTGGAGACTGTCCTGGTTACCGGCGGTTCTGGCTTCCTTGGGGGGCGGTGCGTGGTTGAGCTGCTAAGTCGCGGTTATGGGGCGCGGACTACGGTGCGCGACCTTGCCAAGGAGGAGGAAGTGCGGGCGCGGGTTGAGTCCGAGGTCGAGGATCGACTCACGGTGCTGGCGGCGGATCTGCGCTCCGATGATGGCTGGGCTGAGGCGGTTGCCGGTTGCGAGTACGTGCTGCATGTGGCTTCGCCGTTCCCGGTGGCGCAGCCGAAGGATCCCGACGAGCTGATCGTGCCCGCGCGGGAGGGGACGCTGCGGGTGCTGCGAGCGGCGCTGGACGCTGGCGTTCGTCGGGTGGTGGTCACTTCTTCGGTGGCGGCGGTTCGGGGGAGCGTCGATTCCGCTCCGGCGCCGCTGACGGAGGCGGACTGGTCGGACCCCGACGACTCCGCACTCACTCCTTACGCGCGCTCGAAGACGATCGCCGAGCTGGCCGCCTGGGAGCTGGTGCGGGAGCGGGGCGAGGAGGAGAAGCTGGCGGTGGTCAACCCCGGCGCGATTCTCGGGCCGGTCCTCGGCGGCGAGAGCTCCTCGTCCCTGGCGCTGGTCGAGCGGCTGCTGAAGGGGATGCCGGGGACGCCGCGGATCGGGTTCAGCGTCGTCGACGTGCGCGACGTCGCCGATCTGCACATCCTCGCGATGACCGCTGCCGAGGCCGGCGGAGAGCGCTACCTCGCGGTCGCCCGCTTCCAGTGGATGGCCGACGTCGCCGCTGTGCTGCGCGAGCGGCTGGGGCCGGAGGCGGCGAAGGTGCCGAAGCGGGGGATTCCCAACTTCATTGTGCGGGGGATGGCGCTGTTCGACCCCGCCGCGCGCTCGGTCGTCGGCCAGCTCGGCCACCGGGTCGAGCTCTCCAACGCGAAGGCGAGGGCGCTGGGCTGGGAGCCTCGCCCGGTCGAGGAGACGATCGCCGACTGCGGCAGGAGCCTGGCCCGCTGAGGACTACGCTGACGGCGTGCCGCTTCGCCTCTCGCAGGGAATAGGTGCCGAGCCTCCCGCCTCCCGCTGGGGGTGGGTGGCGACGCTGGGCGTCGTCGCCGCGTCGACGCTGCTGATCTATCCGCTGAAGTCGGTGGCGCCCGCGGTCTCGCTGGGGGTCGTCTACATCCCGGGGGTACTGCTGGTCTCGAGCTTCTGGGGTTGGCGGCTCGGGCTGCTCTCGGCCGTCCTCGGCGCGCTCGCCTTCAACTGGTTCCACCTGCCGCCGACGGGAGAGCTCGAGATCGGCGCCGACAAGGACGCGGTCGCCCTGGTCGTCTTCGTGATCGTTGCCCTCGCCAGCAGCTCGCTGGCCGAGGTCGCGCGCGCTCGGGCCGCGGAAGCGGAGCGGCGGCGCGAGGAGACCGAGGGGGTGCTGGCGCGGCTGCGAGAGCTGGCGGCGGAGCGCGACCGGATGGAGGAGGAGGCGATCGAGGCCGGCGCTCTGCGCCGCAGCGACGAGCTGAAGACGGCGCTGCTGCGCTCGGTCTCGCATGACCTGCGGACGCCGCTGACCTCGATCATCGCCGCGGGCACGGCGCTCGCCTCACCGACCCTGACCGAGGGCGAGCGACAGGAGCTGAGCGAGGGGGTGGTCGCGGAAGGGGAGAGGCTCTCGCGGCTGGTCGAGAACCTGCTCGACGTCTCGCGGCTGGAATCCGGCTCGGCGGAACCGCGGGCAGAGCCCGTCGACCTGCCGGGGGTGCTGGAGGCGGCGCGGGAGTCGCTCGGCGGCGACGCGGCCGTCGTGAAGCTGCGGATCGGCGCCGAGATCCCGGCGCTGACGGCCGACCCGGTCCAGCTCGAACGCGCCTTCGCCAACCTCTTCGCCAACGCGGTCCGCCACGGCGGCGGGCAGCCGGTACTGGTGCGCTCGGGCAAGGTCGGCGGCGACCTGGTCGTGCGGGTCGTCGACCAGGGGCCGGGGATCCCGGAGCCGGAGCGGGAGCGGATCTTCGAACCCTTCTACCGGCGCGAGGGCGGCGGCGGCTCCGGGCTCGGCCTGCCGATCGCGCGGGGCTTCGTCGAGGCCAACGGCGGCGGGATCGCGGTCGAGAGCGTGCCCGGCCAGGGCAGCACCTTCGTCGTCACCTTCCCGCTCGAGGGGCCGGGATGAGCGAGCGCCGCCGCATCCTCGTCTGCGACGACGAGCCGCAGATCGTCCGGGCGCTGCGGGTGATTCTCCGCGACGCCGGCTTCGAGGCGGTGCCCGCCGCCAGCGGCGAGGAGGCGCTCGACCTGGTGGCGGTGCGCCCGCCGCAGGCCGCCGTCCTCGACCTGATGCTGCCCGACATCGACGGGGTGGAGGTGACGCGGCGGATCCGCGAGTGGAGCGAGATGCCGATCGTCGTCCTCTCGGCGGTCGGCGAGGAGGACAGGAAGGTGGAGGCGCTGGCCGCCGGCGCCGACGACTACGTGACCAAGCCGTTCGGCCCGCGCGAGCTGGTGGCGCGGCTGGAAGCGGCGCTGCGCCGCGCCCGGCCAGAGGCCGGGGAGCCGGCGATCGCGGTCGATGGGCTCGAGGTCGACCTCGCCGCGCGCCGAGTGCGCCGCGAGGGCGAGGACGTCCACCTGACGCCGACCGAGTTCGAGCTGCTCCGCGTCCTCGTCCGCAACCGCGGCCGCCTGATGACCCACCGGGCGCTGCTGGTCGAGGTCTGGGGGGTCGAGTACGAAGACGACCTGCAGGTGCTCCGCGCCCACGTCGCCAACCTGCGCCGCAAGATCGAGCCGGAGGACGGCCCGCGGTTCATCCGCACCGACCCGGGGGTGGGCTACCGCTTCGCGGCATAGCGCGAGGCGCTTTTCCGTCCCATCGGGACGCAAAAGCGCCTTCACAGGATCTGTATACGGCGCCGGCGCTTCTTCACGCGGGCTTGACGGGGGCGGGCGCATGATCGGAGCGTGTCCGTCTCCACCGTCGAGAAGCGCCCAGGTTTCGAGTCCCTGCCGGGCAGGCGCGGCGCCCTGGCGCGCCTCCGCGACCGCGGCGGCGCCCAGGCGGCCCTAGCGCTGGGCGCCCTCGGCGTCGTCTTCGGCGACATCGGCACCAGCCCGCTCTACGCGGTGCAGGCGGTCTTCAACCCCGCCGACCCGCACCCGGTGGCGGAGACGCGCGCCAGCGTCTACGGCGTCATCTCGCTGATCTTCTGGGCGGTGACGATCGTCGTCACGCTCAAGTACGTGCTGCTGGTGATGCGCGCCGACAACGAGGGCGAGGGCGGCATCATGGCCCTGATCACGCTGATCCAGCGCGGCGGGCTGCCGGGCGGCCGCCGCACCAAGGCCGTCCTCGCGGCGCTCGGCATCTTCGGCGCCTCGCTCTTCTTCGGCGACAGCATGATCACCCCGGCGATCTCGGTGCTCTCCGCGGTCGAAGGGATGAAGGTGGTCGAGCCCTCGCTGGCGAGCCTGGTCGTGCCGCTGACGGCGGCGATCGTCGTCGTCCTCTTCGCCTCCCAGCGCTTCGGGACGACGGCGGTCGGCCGTCTCTTCGGCCCGGTGATGGTCGTCTGGTTTCTCGTCATCGCCGCCTGTGGGATCACGGGCATCGCCGCGCGCCCGGAGATCCTCTCGGCGCTCTCGCCCGCCTACGCGCTCGACTTTCTCGTCGGCGACTTCGGCACCGCCTTCTTCGCGCTCGCCGCGATCGTGCTCGTCTTCACCGGGGCCGAGGCCCTCTACGCCGACCTCGGCCACTTCGGCCGCTTGCCGATCACCGTCGCCTGGCTGGCGCTGGTCTTCCCGGCGCTGATCCTCAACTACATGGGCCAGGGTGCACTCCTCCTCGACCACCCCGGCGCCAACTCGGCCGGCACCTTCTTCCTCCTGGTCCCGGAGTGGGGGCGGGTACCGATGGTCTTCCTCGCCACCGTCGCCACGGTGATCGCCTCCCAGGCGGTGATCACCGGCGCCTATTCGGTCGCCCACCAGGCGGTGCAGCTCGGCTACCTGCCGCGGCTGCGGGTCGTCTACACCTCGGCGAAGACGATGGGGCAGATCTACGTGCCCTGGATCAACTGGCTGCTGATGGCGGCGGTCCTGGCGCTGGTCTTCGCCTTCCGCACCTCGGGGGCGCTCGCCTTCGCCTACGGGATGGCGGTGACCGGGACGATCACGATCACCACCCTGCTCTTCTTCTACCTCGTCCGCCACCGGTGGGGGAAGCCGCTCTGGCTGGTGGTCGCGGGGGCGGGCGCCTTCCTCGCCTTCGACCTGCTCTTCCTCGCCGCGAACCTGACCAAGTTCGCCCACGGCGCCTGGTTCCCGCTCCTGGTGGGGCTGGCGATCTTCGCCCTGCTGACCACCTGGCAGCGCGGTCGCCGGCTGGTCTCCGAGCGGCGCGAGCGCCAGGAAGGGTGCCTGCGAACCTTCGTCGACGAACTCCACCGCCGCCGGCCGCCGCTGCGGCGCTCCCCCGGGACCGCCGTCTTCCTCAACCGCAGCGAGGCGACGACGCCGCTCGCGATGCGCGCCACGGTCGAGCACAACCAGACCCTGCACGAGCGCGTCGTGATCCTCTCGATCGAGACGCTCCCGGTTCCTGTCGTCGCCGACGACGAGCGCTTCTCGGTCGACGGCCTCGGCTACGGCGACGACGGCATCAGCCACCTCACCGCCCGCTTCGGCTACATGGAGCAGCCCGACGTCCCGGCCGCGCTCCGCCAGGCCGCCGCCGGCCCACTGGGGTTCGGAGTCGAGGTCGAGGACGCCTCCTACTTCCTCTCGACGATCGAGCTGCGCCCCGGCGACGCCCCGGGAATGGCGCGATGGCGCAAGCGCCTCTTCCTCGCCAGCTCCCACGTCAGCGCCGACGCCGCCGACTACTTCGCCCTGCCGCGCGAGCGCACGGTGATCATGGGATCGCTGGTCGAGGTCTGAGCGAGCGGGCCGGAAGTTCGGCCCGGTGTACGGTGGTGCCTGTATGAGGATGCGCGCCGCCGTGCTGGAGGAGTTCGGGGAGCCGCTCGCCGTGCAGGAGGTCGAGCTGGCCGAGCCGCAGGCCGGGGAGGTCCTGGTTCGGCTGCACGCCTGCGGGGTCTGCCACACCGACCTCTACACCGCCTCCGGCGCCGACCCGTCGGGCTATGCGCCGACCGTGCTCGGCCACGAGGGCGCCGGTGTCGTCGAGGCGGTCGGGCCGGACGTCGGCTCGCTGGCGCCGGGTGATCACGTCGTCACCCTCTTCTCGCCCCAGTGCTGCGAGTGCATCCACTGCCTCGACCCGCGCACCAACCTCTGCCTGGCGATCCGCGAGGAGCAGAACAAGGGGCACCTGCCCGACGGGACGACGCGGATCTCCCGCGACGGCGAGGAGATCCGCAGCTTCATGGGCTGCTCGACCTTCGCCGAGTACACGGTGATGCCGGAGATCGCGCTGGCGAAGGTGAGCCCGGAGGCCCCCTTCGAGCACGCCTGCCTCTTCGCCTGCGGGCTCTCGACCGGGCTCGGGGCCGCGATCAACACGGCCGCCGTGCGGCCCGGCAGCAGCTGCGCCGTCTTCGGCGCCGGCATGGTCGGGCTCGGGGCGGTCGCCGGTTGCCGGTTGCAGGGCGCCGAGCGGATCATCTGCGTCGACCTCTCGCCGCAGCGGCTCGAGCTGGCCCGGGGCCAGGGCGCGACCGACCTGCTCGAGGGCGGGGAGGGGACGGTCGAGCGGATCCTCGAGCTGACCGGCGGCTTCGGCGCCGACTACACCTTCGAGGCGACCGGCAACGTCGCGGTGATGCGCCAGGCGGTCGAGGCGGCGCGGATGGGCTGGGGCCTCTGCACCGTCGCCGGGGTCGCCGGCAAAGGGGAGACCCTCGACGTCGTCCCGCGCCTGCTGATCACCGGCCGCCGCATCGCCGGCTCCTCCTTCGGCGGCGTCAAGGGCCGCGACCAGGTCCCGGTCCTCGTCGACCGCTACCTGGCCGGGGAGATCGACCTCGACCCGTTCGTCACCCACCGGATCGGGCTCGACGAGGTCAACCGCGGCTTCGAGCTGATGGAGGCCCAGGACGGGATCCGCAGCGTGATCGAGTTTTCCTAGCCGCCCCACGAGGCGTCCGCCGGATGAACGAGCCCTTGCGCGGGTCCTGACCCCCTTCAGCCTTCTAGCGGGCATACCGATCAACGGTGTATGCGCCTGGTTCGCAGAATCGGCGCATTGGCGCTGATGCTGACTGCGCTCGTCGCGCCCGCGCCCGCCGATGCGTCCCCCGCGAAAGTCGCCGCCCTGCAGTCGGCGCTGCAGGCCCTGCGGCTCTACGACGGCTACGTCGACGGAATCGCGGGGCCGCTGACGCGGCGGGGGATCCTCATGCTGCAGCGGCGCCGCGGGCTCTCGGTGGACGGCATCCTCGGGCCGCAGACCCGGCGGGCGCTCGGCTGGCGCGGCCGCCCCGGCCTGGGCAGCCGGCCGATGCGCAACGGCAACCGGGGTTGGGACGTGGCGGCGCTGCAGTTCCTCCTGCAGCGGGCCGGGAGCGGCGCCGGCAGGGCCGACGGCCTCTTCGGGCCGCTGACCGAAGCGGCGGTGAGGCGTGCGCAGGCGGCGGCGGGGATCGGCGTCGACGGAATCGCGGGCCCGCAAACGCTGCTGGCGCTGCGCGGCGCCGGCGGCGACAGCCCCGTCTCGGCGCCCACGGGCCCGGTGCGCTTCCTGCGCCCGGTCGCCGGACCGACGGGCGACGGCTTCGGCGTCAACCGCGGCGACCACCTTCACAGCGGCATCGACTTCCCCGTCGCGGCGGGGACGCCGGTCGGCGCCGCGGGCGTCGGCACGGTGATCTTCGCCGGCTACAACACCGGCGGCTACGGCAACCTCGTCGTCGTCCAGCACCGGCTCGGCTACACCAGCTGGTACGCCCACCTCTCCTCGGTCGCCGTCGCCTCCGGCCAGGCGGTCGAGGGCGGCACGCGGATCGGCTACGTCGGCTCGACCGGCAACTCGACCGGGCCGCACCTCCACTTCGAGGTGCGCCGCTACGACACCCCCATCGACCCGGCGCCGTTGCTTCTCTCGACGGTCGCCGGGCGACGGTCGACGAGCGCGCGGCGCGGCCCCTCCGGCGGCTGCGACGGCGTCGACCACGGCCGCCGCGGCTCCGCTCGCGGCGACTGGATCGCCGCCGAGCGCCTCTGCGGGGAGTCGCGCTAGCGACGCTCCTCGCGGAACATCTTCAGGGCGTGTGCGCCGGCGGGGTGGGTACGGAACTCGCGCGCCTCTACGGCCATGGCGGAGGGGAGCTCGTTGGGCTGCGGCAGGGGCACGCCGTACTCGGGCGGCATCAGCAGCGGCGCCGACAGTGAGGCGAAGGTGAGGTCGGCGGCGCTGAAGCGCTCGCCGCAGGATGTCGCGCCGGCCGCGCAGGTGGAAGTACATCCACCTGCGCCCCTCGGGCCCGAGAACCTCGTCGAAGTCGCGTTGCAGCTCTCGGACCTCCGCCGCGGCGGCGGGGTCTTCGGGAAACAGGGCGCGGTCGGGCGGCCCCTGCGCGCTCGCCTCCTCGACGATCTCCGCCGAGTCGGCGAAGACCCGATCGCCCCAGACGAGCACCGGCGGCGTTTTCCTCCCACCGGCACGAGCGACTGGGATCCAGTGGAGCACCTGGAGGTGCGCCTGCTCCCGGTGGGCGATGCCGGCCCGGTCAAGCGCCCAGCGAGCCTTCTCGCAGTAGTGACTGATCGGGATCGTGATCAAGGTCGGGGTGTCCGCCACCGCAACAGTGTGGCCGACCCCGCCTTGCTCGGGAAGGCTTTCATGGTGAAGATTTAAATACTCAAACGTAGTAACAAACCCGGGTTACGATGGCGCGATGACCGATCCGTCGCAATGGAGCATCGAAGAGCTCCACCTGCACCTGATGGCTGCGATCGAGCTGGAGCTGCTGACCATCCCTCCCTATCTGACGGCCATGTATTCGCTGGGCGGGAAGAACGAAAAGCCCGAAGAAATCATCCGCTCGGTTGTGATGGAGGAGATGATGCACATGGCCCTCGCCGCCAACGTGCTCAACGCGGTCGGCGGCAGGCCCGAACTGACCACCGGCGGTTACGTGCCGCGCTACCCGGCCAAGGTCCCGTTTCACGAGCCGGAAACCTTCCAGGTGAGCCTGCAGCCCTACGGCGAGGCGGCCCTGACCACCTTCCTGGCGATCGAGAACCCGAACCGTCCGGGGGTCGTGCCGCCGCCCGCGAGCGCAGAGGCCGCGGTACCGCGGGTGTACGAGTTGGCCGTGCAGAACGGCTACAAGACGATCGGAGAATTCTACGGAGCGATCGAAGAGGCGATCCAGGCGCTCGACGCCCGAGGGGGTCTCTTCACCGGGGAACCCGGACGCCAGATCGGGCCCTCGGTCTTCCACCCCGCACCGCACAGCGGGCGCATGATCGAAGTCAAAGATCTCGCGTCGGCGATGGAAGCGCTGGAGTTGATCGTCGACCAGGGCGAGGGTGACGTGAAGACGCCGGGGCCGGGAGAAAAGTTCGACGCCGAAGGCCAGTTGGCCCACTATTACCTCTTCAAGGAGCTGCGCGAAGGTCACGAATACCTGGAGGGCGACTCGCCCGAAAAACCGACCGGTCCGCCGATCGTGATCGACACCGGGGCGATCCTGCCGATGAAGCCCAACCTGCGGGCGGGCGAACTGTCCGGTGAACTGCGGGATGAGGCCGAAGCGTTCAATGCCACCTACACCCGCCTGCTGGAACAGATCCAGGAAGGGATCGACGGCGAACCGAAAAAACTGTTCAGCGCGTATCGGTCGATGATCCTCCTCGCAGGCGCTGCCCAGGCGCTCCTGCGCAAGCCACTCGAAGACGGCAGCGGGCTCAACGCCGGCCCGACCTTCGAGTTCGTCGGCTGAGGCCCTCGCGGCAGCGGGCCCTGCCTGCCGCGCCGTTGCCTCTCGGCGCATCTCTATAAATGGGTGCCCATGCCCGACCCGTCCCTTCCTTGACCGAGAGCTATGACGCCGTGGTCGTCGGCAGCGGGCCGAACGGTCTCGCCGCGGCCACGACGCTCGCCGAGGCGGGGGCCACGGTGCTGGTGCTGGAGGCGATGGAGACGATCGGCGGCGGCCTTCGGACCGAGGACCTGACCCTGCCGGGGTTCAAGCACGACCTCTGCTCGGCGGCCCACCCCCTGGGGATCCTCTCGCCGTATTTCTCGTCGCTGCCGCTCGACCGCCACGGTCTGGAGTGGGTCCAATCGCCGGCCTCGGTCGCCCACCCGCTCGACGGCGAGCCGGCGGTCCTCGCCTATCGCTCGCTCGAGCGCACCGTGGACGAGCTCGGCGAGGACGGCGAGCGCTACCGGCGGCTGGTCGCCCCCTACGTGGAGCGGCTCGACGGCTTCATCGCCGACGTGCTCGACCCGTTCGGGATCCCCAGCCACCCCCTGCTGCTGGCCAAATACGGCCTCGTCGGGCTCCCGCCGGCGACCCTGACGGCGAGGTTCTTCCGCGACCTGCGCGGGCGGGCGCTCTTCGCCGGCTGCGCGGCGCACTCGCTGCTGGCGCTACGCAAGCCGCTCACCTCGGCGATCGGGCTGATGTTCATGCTCTCGGCTCACGGCGAGGGGTGGCCGATCGTCAAAGGGGGCTCGGCGGCGCTGGCCGAGGCGCTGGCGGGGTACCTGCGGAGCCTCGGCGGCCGGATCGAGACGGGGGTCCGGGTGACGGCGCTCGGCGACCTGCCGCCCGCGCGGGCCTACCTGTTCGACACCGACCCCCGCCAGCTGGCCGACATCGCGGGTTCCGCGCTGCCGGACCGCTACGCGAGGCGGCTGCGCCGCTACCGCTACGGGCCGGGCGCCTTCAAGCTCGACTGGGCGCTCGACGGCCCGATCCCCTGGGAGGACCCCCGCTGCCTCGAGGCCGCGACCGTGCACCTCGGCGGCAGCGCGAAGGAGATCGTCGCCGGCGAGGCGGCGATGTGGAAGGGCGAGCACAGCGACGATCCCTGGATGCTGCTCGTCCAGCCCAGCCAGTTCGACCCGACCCGCGCACCCGAGGGCAAGCACTCGGTCTACGCCTACTGCCACGTCCCGCACGACTCCACGGTCGACATGACCGCGACGATGGAGCGCCAGGTCGAGCGCTTCGCCCCCGGCTTTCGCGGCCTGATCCGCGGCCGCAGCGCGATGAACACCGCCGACTTCCAGCGCCACAACCCCAACTACGTCGGCGGCGCCTACACCGGCGGCGTCGCCGACGTCCCGCAGGCGTTCGCCCGCCCGGTCGCCCGCCTCGACCCCTTCTCGACGCCGAACGCCCGCCTCTACATCTGCTCGGCGTCGACGTTCCCCGGCGGCGGCGTGCACGGGATGTGCGGGCACCTCGCCGCCCGCAGCGCCCTGCGCTCGCTCGAGCGGCACCCGGCGACGCCGCTCGCGGTCCGCCCCACGGGGGAATCAGGGTGAGGGGCGCTCCTCCGCATGCGCCGGAGCGTTGGATCGTTCTCTACGACGCCGATTGCGGTCTCTGCAAATGGCTCCTCGCTGGGCTGCTGCACCGCGACCGCGACCGCCGTCTGCGGCCGGTGGCTCTGCAAGCGGCCGAGGCCGACGCCCTCTTGGCCGACCTCGACCCGGCCGAGCGGATGTCCTCCTGGCACCTGGTCGACTCCGCCGGCAACCGGGTCTCGGCCGGGGCCGCCCTCCCGACCCTGCTGCGGCTGCTGCCGCGGGGGCGGTTCCCGGCCTCCGTCTTCGGCCGCTTTCCTCGCTGTACGAGTGCCGGCTATCGCTGGGTGGCCGCGCACCGCACGGGCCTCTCCCGGCTCGTCCCGCAGCGCGCCAAGCGGCGCGCCTCGGCGCTGGTTCGGGAGCGCGAGCTCGAGGCGGCCGATTACCATTGAGCGGGATGGCCCCCGATCCCGACGCCCTGCCGTTCGTCGACGAGCACGATGTCGAGATCGCAGCCCCGGCCGAAACGGTTTGGGAGTCGCTCTGCCGGGTCGCCGAGGGTTCCTTCTCCGCGCCGGTCGCCGGCCGCTTCGCCCGCCTGCTCGGCTGCGAGGAGACGGCGGCCTCGGGCCCCCGACCGCTCAGGCAGGGTTCTGCCTTTCCCGGCTTCGCCGTCGCCCGCGCCGAGCCGGGTTCGGAGCTGGCGCTGGCCGGCCGCCACCGCTACTCGGAATACGCGCTCGTCTTCCACCTCACCGGCAACGGCGAGACCACGCGGCTGCGCGCCGAGACCCGGGCCCGGTTCCCCGGCACCAGCGGCCGCCTCTACCGCGCCGCCGTGATCGGCACCCGCGGCCACGTCCTCGTGACGATGCGCCTGCTCGCCGCCGTCAAGAGCCGCGCCGAGCGCTAACGCAACTCGTCCAGCGAGTTGACCTCGAGGTCGAAGGCCTCGTCGGCGGAGCGGCGGCGGCGGTAGGGGGAGACGGTGACGCGGTGGCTTTCGCCGCAGGGGCAGGGGACCTCGATCGGGCTGGTGTCGGAGGAGGGGGTCGGTGTCGACCTTGAGACGGCGGAGGGTCCCGGTCGTCTTGCAACCGAAGGAGATCACCCAGCCGTGGTCCTCGCGCTCTTTTCGTTTGCCTTGGCGGCGTGGTTGGGGCATTCGCACATCATCGCTGTTTGAGCAGCGAGGGCGCCGTGGGATAGTGGAGGGGGGAACGATCGAGGAGGGACAGATGCCGCTCGAGTCAGCAGAACGTGGGACGAGGTCACCGGCGCTCGACGCGCCGACCCTCGCCGCCGCCTTCCAGGCGACCGCCGCCGCGCACCCCGAGGCCAGGGCGCTGCGCACCAAGGGCGACGAGGTGAGCGTCAGCTGGGGCGAGTACGCGGAGCGCGTGCGGGCCGTCGCCGCGGGTCTCGCCGCGCTGGGGGTCGGCCGGGGTGACACGGTGGCGATCATGCTCACCAACCGCCCCGAGTTCCACTTCGCCGACACCGCCGCGGTCCACCTCGGGGCGACGCCCTTCTCCGTCTACAACACCTCGACCCCCGAGCAGATCGAGTACCTCCTCGCCGACGCCGGCAGCCGGGTGGTGTTCACCGAGCTCGCCTTCCTCGAGACCGTGCTGGCGGTTCGCGAGGCGGTCGGCGCGCTCGAGCACGTGGTCGTCGTCGACGGCGAGGGGGGCGAGGGGACGATCTCCCTCGCCGAGTTGGAGGCGGCGGGCGATCCCGGCTTCGACTTCGAGGCGGCCTGGCGGGCGCTCGAGCCCGCCGACCTGGTGACCCTGATCTATACCTCAGGGACCACCGGGCCGCCGAAGGGGGTGCAGCTGACCCACGCCAACGTGATGTCGGCCTTCAACTCCTTCGACGAGCTGCTGCGCCTGGACAGCGACTCGCGCCTGGTCTCCTGGCTGCCGATGGCCCACATCGCCGAGCGCAACGCCACCCACTACGCGCCGATCGTGTTCGGCGCCGGCACCACCTGCTGCCCCGATCCGCGCCAGGTCGTCGCATACCTGACCGAAGTGCGCCCGCACTGGTTCTTCGCCGTGCCCCGG
The DNA here is from genome assembly GCA_036376215.1 of Solirubrobacterales bacterium. Taxonomy (GTDB): domain Bacteria; phylum Actinomycetota; class Thermoleophilia; order Solirubrobacterales; family 70-9; genus VAYN01. The sequence continues at coordinate 101,836 of DASVAT010000001.1, read as the reverse complement.
GTCTGGGAAAAACTGAAGGCGGCGATGGAGATCGGCTTCGCCGCCGACCCCGATCCCGAGCGCCAGGCGGCGGTCGAGTGGGCGCTGGACGTGGGGAGGCGCAGGCTCGCGCTCGAGCAGGCCGGGGAAGAGGTGCCCGACGAGCTCGCCGCCGAGCACGCGCGCGCCGAGGAGCAGGTCCTCGGCGAGCTGCGGCAGCGCGTCGGCCTCGACCAGCTGCTGCAGGCGAACGTCGGCGCGGCGCCGACCCCGCGCGAGACGATCGAGTTCTTCCTCGCGATCGGGGTGCCGCTGTCGGAGCTGTGGGGGCTCTCGGAGACGACCGGCGTCGGCGCCTGCAACCCTCCCGGCGCGATCAGGGTCGGCACCGTCGGGCCGGCCGCGCCCGGCGTCGAGCTGAAGCTCGCCGACGACGGCGAGGTGCTGATGCGCGGCGGCACGGTGATGGCCGGCTACCGCAACCAGCCCGGCAAGACGGCGGAGGCGATCGACGCCGAGGGCTGGCTGCACACCGGCGACGTCGGCGAGTTCGACGACGACGGCTACCTGCGGATCATCGACCGCAAGAAGGAGCTGATCATCAACGCCGCCGGCAAGAACATGTCGCCGGCCAATATCGAGGCGAAGATCAAGGCGGCCAGCCCGCTGATCGGACAGGTCTGCGCGGTCGGCGACAACCGTCCCTACAACGTGGCGCTGATCGTCCTCGATCCCGACGTCGCGCCGGCCTTCGCCCAGCAGCACGGCGTCGAGGACGGCTCCCTCGCCGACCTCGCCGCGGCGCCGGCGATCCGGGCCGAGATCGAGGCCGCGGTCGAGCGCGGCAACGCCGGCCTCTCGCGGGTCGAGCAGGTGAAGCGGTTCGAGCTGCTGCCGGCCGAGTGGGTCCCGGGCGGTGACGAGCTGACGCCGACGATGAAGCTCAAACGCCGCCCGATCGAGCGCAAGTACGAAGCGGAGATCGAGCGCCTCTACGCCTAGCCGGGCTAAGCGAAACCCCCGCGCACGCCCGGCGGCGGACGCTGCGCGGTGCGCGTCCTCGGTCGCCCGAAATAGCGCTGCTCATGACTATCCGGTTCCCTCAGGTTCGAGATGCTTCAGCTGTTCCTTTCGGTTGCTATGGACCGAAAAGGAACAGCTGAGTCGGAATTCGCGCAGGAATCGGCCGCATGGCCGTTTGAGCCGGCCGATGAGGGCACCTGGCTGGCCTGCCTGAGGCAACCGGATACCCATGAGCGCTGCTATTCGGCCGACCCCCCGCGAAGGGCGGGGTGCGAGCGCGCCGCGCGAGATCCTTGGCCCGCTTGGTCCGGCGCTCGCCGGCCGCACACGCCGGTTTCGCCAAGCCCTTCCAGGTCGCTGGTGAGTAGAGGGGTGGATAAGGTACGCCGCTGGTGGCGCCAAAAGACGAGCAGTTATCCAAAGCGATCCGCACCTGGAACGGCGGCGAACAACAGGTCGCCGTCGACCTGATCCGGCCGCTGGCCGACACCGGCGACCCATCCGCGCTGCTGCTGATCTGCTGGTGGTTGCAGCAGGTCGGCAGCCAGCCGGAAGCTCTCGAGTACGCAAAGAAAGCGGCCCCGCTGGGAAACCAGTGGATCCTCGCCAACTTCTTCGGGCCACTCGTCGACCAGCCGGATGGCAGACCCGCCGCGATCGAGATGGTGCGAGCAAACCCGACGAGTGGATTCGTCAGCAACGACCCACTCGGCAGGGCCCTGGAAATATTCGGACAGGGCGAGGAGCAGCGGGGCCTGGAAATGCTGCGCGCCGCCGCTGGGTGGGAGGGGTGGCCGCCCGATGCCGAAGGGGTCAGGAAGCGGCTGACCGAGCTGGAAGGCGCGCTCTCCTCGGTCGATGCGCAGCGGGATGTCGCCCTCGAAGGAATCGAGGTCGCGAAACGCGAGGTCGAGGCCGCCCGCGAGGGCTTCAAGACCCGGGAGAGCACGCTCACGCAGCTGCTCGACAATCTGACGAATGCCTCGTCGCAGTCCCATTTCGACGAACAGGCGACCAAGTACGAAGAGGAAAGCCGCCGCCTGTGGCTGCTCGGAGTACTGGTTCTGGCCGCCGCGGCGGTGGCAGCCTTCCTACCCGTCGTCCTGAGCTACTTCGGCGACAGCCACAAGCTCACCGGGCAGAGCAATGTCACTGCCCACCTGGGGGCGACCCTGGCGCTCGCCGCCGTCGCCGGTGTTCTGCTCGCCAGGGCCCGCAGCCGAGACCGCGATCGGCAGCGCAATCGCGACCTCTCGGTGGCCCTGGGGACGATGTTCGCCTACAGCGAGCAGATCGCCAACGAGGAGGAGAAAGAGCGGTTCAAGCACGACATGGGCCGCCTCGTCCTGGAAACGTTCCTGCGGCAGAAACCGCCGACCGAGGACGGCTCCCGCAACGTCCTCAGCGACATCGTCGACCCCGGCGGTTCGAGCAAGCCGCCGCAGGAAGTCGGCTAGTCTCAGCCCGCCACCGGCACCCGCTCGCGCTCGCCGAGGACGACTCGGCCGCCGCGGGCGGGGCGCACGGTGATGTTGCGGCGCTGAGCGACCTCGACGCCCTCGTCGGTGGCCTGCAGCTCGAAGGTGCCGAGGAGGGCGCCGAAGACCACTTTCATCTCGAGCATCGCGAAACTGGCGCCGAGGCAGCGGCGGCGGCCGCCGCCGAAGGGGATCCAGGTGTAGGTGCCCGGTTTCTGGCCGAGGAAGCGCTCGGGGCGGAAGGCGTGCGGGTCGGGGTAGATCTCGGGGTCGTGGTGGACGAGGTAGGCGTTGGCGACGAGCGCCGGGCCGGGCTCGTAGTCCCAGCCGCCGATCGTCACCGGCTCGACGACCAGGCGCGGGGCGGCGTTGGGGAGGACGGGCCGGTCGCGGAGCGTCTCCTGGATCGTCGCGGTGACGTAGTCCTCATCGCCGGCGTCGACGGCGGCGGTGAGGCGGGCGAGCACGGCCGGCTCGCGGACCAGGCGCTCGAAGGCCCAGGCGAGGGAGGAGGCCGTCGTCTCGTGACCGGCGATCAGCAGCGTCATCAGCTCGTCGCGGATCTCCTCTTCGCTCATCGGCGAGCCGTCCTCGTGCCTCGCTTCCAGCAGCATCGCGAGGACGTCGTCGCGATCGGCTTCCTCGGCGCGGCGCTCGGCTACCAGGGCGAAGATCAGCTCGTCGACTTCTTCCTGCATGCGGAGGAAGTGGGCGAAGGGCCCGACGCGTTCGCCGAGGCGCGCCGCCAGGCTCTCGGGCTTCGGCGGGATCAGGCTGATCGGCCGGTCGCCGAACTCGAGCATCGCCCCCAGCCGCTCGCGCAGCGCGTCGAAGCGGGCGCCGGGATCGAGGCCGAAGACGGCGCGGAGGATGATCTTCAGGGTCAGGTCCTGAGTGTGGGGGTGCAGCGCGAGCGGGACGCCGCGCGGGATCGCCGCGACCTCCTCGGCGGTCACCTCCTCCATCAGCCCGGTCAGCCGCTCCATCCGCTCGCCGTGGAAGGCCGGGAGCATCAGCTTGCGCTGCTCCATGTGGGCGTCCTCGTCGAGCAGCAGCACCGAGTTGCGCCCGACGATCGGTTCCAGCACTTTCGCCCCTTCGCCGGGGCGAAGGACGTCGGGCGGCGCCGTGAAGACCTGTTTGACCTCGTCAGGGTCGGCGATCATCACGAACGGCGGCGCCCCGGGCAGCTTCAGCGTGAAGCGCTTGCCGTAGCGCTCGCGGCAGCGGTCGAGGAAGGCGAGCGGCCTGGTCCAGAAGCCGACCAGTTGCAGGGCCGCCGGCATCGACGGTCCGGGGGGCAGGACAGAGCTCGACCTCATGACTCCTCCAGGGCTCGGGTGTCCGTCCAACTTACTCCTGTGAAAGCAACGGCGAATGTGATGAAGATCACTCCGGGCTTAGTATCAAAGACATCTCGGGGCGCGACCCACGTCCCCTGCAGTGCCTCGAGGTTCAGGCGCTTGCCTCAACCTCGCCGTGTGGTGCCCCGGCCACCTTCTCCGCCAGGTGCGCAGGCACCTCTTCGTAGCGCTCGAACTCCATCGTGAACTCGGCCCGGCCGCCGCTGATCGAGCGCAGGTCGGGGGCGAAGTCGAGGACCTCCGCCATCGGCACCTCCGCCCGCACCTCCGAGACCTGGCCCTTCGCCTCCATCCCCAGCGGCCGGCCGCGGCGTGAGTTGAGGTCGCCGATCACGTCGCCGACCACCTCGTCGGGACAGCTGATGGTCAGCTTCACGATCGGCTCGAGCAGGACCGGGTCGGCCTCCTCCATCGCCTGCCTGAAGGCCATCGAGCCGGCGAGTTTGAAGGCGAGTTCCGAGGAGTCAGTGTCGTGGTGTTTGCCGTCGACGAGGAGCACGCGCACGCCCTTGACCGGGTAGCCGGCGATCGTTCCGTGCTCCATCGCTTCGAGGACGCCCTTCTCGACCGCGGGGATGAAGCCGCCGGGGATCGCCGCCCCCTTGATCCGGTTGACGAACTCGAGACCGCCGCCGTCCTCACCGGGCTCGATCTCGATCGCGCAGTCGGCGAACTGGCCTTTGCCGCCGGTCTGCTTCTTGTAGCGGGCGCGGGCGGAGGCGGGCCGGCGGATCGTCTCCTGGTAGGGCACGCGCGGCGGGTGCAGCTCGATCTCGGCCCCGAAGCGGTCCTTCATCCGCGCGACCAGGACCTCGACGTGGACCTGGGTGAGGCCGGCGATGATCTGGTCGCCGGTCTGCGGGTCGCGGTGGACGTCGAGGGTCGGGTCCTCCTCGCTCAGCCGCCGCACCGCGGTCGCGGCTTTCTCCTCGTCGCCCTTGGTCTTCGCTTCGTAGGAGAAGGCCATCACCGGCGCCGGCAGGTCGAGGGGCTGGACCGCGAGCTCACGCTGCGTGTCGCAGAGGACGTCGCCGGCCCGCGTCTCCTTCAGCTTCGCGACGGCGCCGATGTCGCCGGCCCCGAGCTCCGGGGCCGGCCTCAGGTCTTTTCCCAGCGGCTGGCCGACCTGACCGATGCGCTCCTTCTGCCCGCGGCTGACGTTGACCGCCTGCGAGTCGGAGCGCAGGGTGCCGCTGTAGACGCGGAAGATGTTGATCCGGCCGGCGTAGGGGTCGGCGGTCGTCTTGAACACGTAGGCGACCAGCGGCCCGCCCTCGTCGGGGGCGATCTCGACCGTCTCGCCCTCGCCGTCCAGGGCGGCCAGCGGGCCGCGCATCGCGGGTGACGGCAGGTCCTCGACCAGCGCGTCGAGCAGCCGGTTGGTGCCGAGGTTCGCGGTCGCGACGCCGCAGGTGACGGGGAAGAGGTGCCCCTCGGTGACGCCGCGCTTCAGCGCCGTGACGATCTCCTCGTGGGCGATCTCCTCGCCCTCGAGTAGCGCTCCATCAGCTCGTCGGAGTTCTCGGCGACCTCGTCCATCAGCTTCTCGCGGTACTCCTCGGCGCGGGGGAGGAGCTCGTCGGGGATCGCCACCCGCTCGGCGCCGCCGCGCTCGCCGCTCGCGTAGACGAAGGCCTCCATGTCGATCAGGTCGACGACGCCGCGGACCTCATGCTCGTGCCCGATCGGGATCTCGGTGGCGACGACGTGGGGGCCGAAGGCGGCCTTCAGCGAGTCGAGCGCGGCGAAGAAGTCGGCCCGCTCGCGGTCGAGCATGTTGACGAAGACGAGCCGCGCCAGGCCCTCCTCGTCGGCCCGCTGCCAGAGCCGTTCGGTCTGCACCTCGACCCCGGCGACGCCGCTGAGGACGACGACCGCCGAGTCGGCGGCCCGCAGCGCCGCGGCGGCGTCGGCGACGAAGCTCGGCTCTCCCGGCGTGTCGATCAGGTTGATCTCCCGGTCGGCGTAGGGGAAGCAGGAGACGCAGGCGTCGATCGAGAGCTTCCGGCGCTGCTCGTCGGGCTCGTGGTCGGAGACCGTCGAGCCGTCCTCGACCCTCCCCAGCCGGTTGATTGCCCCCGCCTCGTAGAGCATCGCCTCGTGCAGGCTCGTCTTGCCGCAGCCGCGATGACCGATCAGCGCGACGTTGCGGATCCGATCAGCAGCCTTGTGCGACATGTATCGAAGGTACACCTGGGCGCAACCCGGGACAATCGTCTCCGTGATCGAAGCCGTCACCTTCGACTTCTGGAACACGATCGCGCGGGTGCCGAGCGGGGCGATGACCGCGGCGCGGCAGCGGGCGGTCGCGGCCGCCTGCGAGAGCGGCGAGGTGGAGGTCGAGGCCGAGCTGCTGATCTCGAGCCTGGAGGAGGTCGGGCTCGACTGGGAGCGCTCGTGGGCGGCGGGGCGGCACCTGCCCCCACGAGAGGCGGCCGAGTCGCTGGTCCGCGCCCTCGGGGTCGAGGGGGCGGCGCGGGAGATGGTCGCAGAGGCCTTTCTCGGCGCCGGGCGGGAGGTCGAGCTGGAGCTCGCACCGGACATCGCCGCCAGCCTGGAGGCGCTGCGGGCGCGGGAGATCCGGCTGGGGATCGTCTGCGACGTCGGCTTCAGCGGCGGCGAGCTGCTGCGCGAGCTGCTCGATGGCGAGGGGCTGCTCGGCCACTTCTCCGGCTGGGCCTTCTCCGACGAGGTCGGCCACTACAAGCCGGCCCCGCAGATCTTCGAAGCCGCGCTCGGCGCGCTCGGGGCAGACCCCGCGAGTGCGGTCCACGTCGGCGACCTGCGCCGCACCGACGTCGCCGGCGCCACCGCGCACGGGATGCGGACCGTCCGCTACCGGGGCATGAACGACGAGGGCGAGGGCGACAGCGGTCCGGAGGCCGAGTTCGTCCTCGATAGCCATGCCGCGCTGGTCGAGGTGGTCGATCGCCTCCGGGCTGTCTAGGGCGTCGGCGAGGTGGGCGGCGATGTTGACGTCGACGCCGCGATCTGCTCGTTGGCTCGGAAGGCGGCCTCGACCGCGCTTGATGCCTCCCCGAATGCCGCCATCAGACCGTCCCCGAGTCGCTTCACCACCTCGCCCTGCCGTTCGAGGACAGGCGGCGAGTCGTTGCCGGGCGGCGCGGTCGGCGGGCCGGCGCGGGCGGTGGAGAGGTGGTCGACGAACTCATCGTCGCCGAGCGTCCGCTCGCGCGTGCGCCGCACGAAGTCGACGAGCTCCGGGCTGCGGTTGAACCGCTGGACGGCGGCGGCGAACCCCCTGCTCGGCCTCTCGCTCATCGCCGGGAGACTGGCACGGCTCAACGGCTCTTCAGCAGGCGGCCGACGGCCTCCATCATCTCCTCGGTCTTCTCCTCGCGCAAAGCGGGGGTCGCGGCGCCGACGACGCAGTGGCGGGCGTGTTCGTCGAGCAGAGCGAGGGCGACCTTGTCGATCGCGGCCTGGGCGGCGGAGATCTGGGTGAGGATGTCGATGCAGTAGCGCTCCTCGTCGACCATCCGCTCGATGCCGCCGATCTGGCCGCTGATCCGGCGCAGCCGGTTCTTGACCTTCTCCTTGTTCTCGATGTAGCCGGGGTCCTGCTGGGTCTGTTTCATGTCGCGCAGTATACCCCCTCTGGGTATGTGCTACGGTAGCTCGCATGAATACCCCCCGCCCGTATCAAAAGATCGCCCTCTTCCTTCTCGGCCTGGCGGTCGTCTTCGGCGCTTCCGTGGCGCTCGGGTCGGCTTTCGAGCCCGCCGCCAAGGAGGAAGATGGAACGGAGGAGACGATGGACACGCACGCGATGGAGGAGACGTCCCACGGTTCCGCCGAGTACGAGCCGGCTGGGCTCGGGGTCGCCGACGGGGGCTACTCGCTGCAGATGAGCCCGAGCCAGCTGGAGCGGGGCCAGGGGCGCGAGCTGCGCTTCACGATCGAGGCCGACGGCCAGCCGGTGACCGGGTTCGACGAGCTGCACGAGCGGCGCATGCACCTGATCGTGGTCCGCCGCGACGGGACCGGGTTCCGTCACCTGCACCCGGAGATGGACGCGGCCGGGACCTGGACGGTGCCGGTCGAGTTCGGGGCGGCCGGCGTCTACCGCGCCTTCGCCGACTTCTCGGCCGGGGGAGAGCAGCGGACGCTCGCCGCGGATCTCTTCGTCTCCGGCGGCGAGTTCGAGGCGCGGCCCTTCCCGGCGCCGCAGCCGCTCGCCGAGACCGGCGGCTACGAGGTCCGGCTCGACGCCGAAGAGCCGGTCGCCGGCGAGAGTTCGGAGCTGAGCTTCTCCGTCAGCCGTGACGGCCGCCCGGTCGAGGGCCTGGCGCCCTATCTCGGCGCCAAGGGGCACCTGGTCGCCCTGCGCGAAGGCGACCTCGCCTTCCTCCACGTCCACCCGGAGGAGGGGCACGAGGTCGCCGCCGAGGAGATCGAGTTCGCCGCGACCTTCCCGACTCCGGGGCGCTACCGCCTCTACCTGCAGTTCGATCACGAAGGCACCGTCCACACCGCCGAGTTCACGGTGGTGGCGCGATGAGCCGGGTCGAGCTGCCGATCGAGGGGATGACCTGCTCCTCCTGTGCCGGCCGGGTCGAGAAGAGCCTCAACCAGCTGGAGGGGGTCGAGGCGACGGTCAACTTCGCGACCGAGCGGGCGACCGTCGAGTTCGACGCCGAGCAGGTCGAGCCCGAGGAGCTGGTCGGGGCGGTGGAAAAGGTCGGGTACGCGGCCTCGCTTCCCTCGGAGGAGCCGGCCGGGGGCGAGCAGGACGAAGCCGATCCGACCGCCGACCTGCGCCGGCGGACGATCTTCGCCGCGGTCCTCTCGCTGCCGGTGCTGCTGCTGGCGATGATCGAGCCGCTGCAGTTCGAGAACTGGCAGTGGCTCTCGCTGCAGCTGGCGACGCCGGTCGTCCTCTGGGCGGGCTGGCCCTTCCACCAGGCCGCCTGGCAGAACCTGCGCCACGGCGCGGTGACGATGGACACCCTGATCTCGGTCGGCACGCTCGCCGCCCTCGGCTGGTCGCTCTACGCGCTCTTCTTCGGCGACGCCGGGATGAACGGGATGAAGATGCCGTTCGAACTCGTCACCGAGCGCGGCGCCGGCGCCGACGAGATCTACCTCGAGGTCGCCGCCGTGGTCACCACCTTCATCCTCGCCGGCCGCTACTTCGAGGCGCGGGCCAAGCGCCGGGCCGGCGCGGCTCTGGAGGCACTGCTCGACCTCGGCGCCAAGGACGTCGCCGTGCTCGACGCCGAGGGTGGCGAGCGGCGCGTCCCGGTCTCCGAGCTCGCGGTCGGCGACCGCTTCGTCGTCCGGCCGGGCGAGAAGGTCGCGACCGACGGGGTCGTCGAGAGCGGCTCCTCGGCGGTCGACCAGTCGCTGGTCACCGGCGAGTCGGTGCCGGTCGAAGTCGGGCCGGGGAAGGAGGTGGTCGGGGCGACGATCAACGTCGGCGGCCGGCTCGTGATCCGCGCCACCCGCGTCGGCGAGGACACGGCGCTGGCGCAGATCGCCCGCCTCGTCACCGAGGCCCAGTCGGGCAAGGCGCCGGTGCAGAAGCTGGCCGACCGGATCAGCGCCGTCTTCGTCCCGATCGTGATCGCGCTCGCCGTCGCCACCCTCGGCTTCTGGCTCGGCAACGGGGCGGGGGCGAGCTTCGCCTTCACCGCCGCGGTCGCGGTGCTGATCATCGCCTGCCCCTGCGCGCTCGGGCTGGCGACGCCGACGGCGCTGCTGGTCGGGACCGGCCGCGGCGCCCAGCTCGGGTTGCTGATCAAGGGCCCGGAGGTGCTGGAGTCGACGCGGCGGATCGACACCGTCGTCCTCGACAAGACCGGGACGGTGACCAGCGGCGAGATGTCCGTGGTCGCGGTCCACGCCGCCCCGGGCGTCGAGGAGGCCGAGGTGCTGCGCCTCGCCGGTGCCGTCGAGGATGCCTCCGAGCACCCGATCGCGGCGGCGATCGCGGCCCGCGCCAAGGAAGAGTTCGTCCTGCTACCGGCGGTCGAGGGATTCGCGAGCGAAGCGGGCGTGGGGGTGCGGGGCGCGGTTGGCGAGCGCACCGTGGTGGTCGGCCGCCCGAGCGAGCTGTCGAGTTTGTGGCCTCAGGGGGCACAAACTCGACACGCGCTGCCGCCCGAGCTCGAAACGGCGCGCGAGGAGGCAGAAGCGCTCGGCCGCACGGCGATCGCGGTGGGATGGGACGGCGAAGTCCGCGGCCTCGTCGTCGTTGCCGACACGGTGAAGCCGTCGAGCGCCGAGGCGATCGCCGCGCTCCGCGAGCTCGACCTGCGGCCGGTGCTGCTGACCGGCGACAACGAGGCGACGGCGCGGGCGGTGGCCGCCGAGGTCGGGATCGACGAGACGATCGCCGAGGTCATGCCCGCCGAAAAGGCCGAGGTCGTCGCGCGCCTGCAGGGCGAGGGCCGGATCGTGGCGATGGTCGGCGACGGCGTCAACGACGCGCCGGCGCTCGCCCGGGCCGACCTCGGACTGGCGATCGGGACCGGCACCGACGTCGCGATCGAGGCCTCCGACATAACCCTGATCTCCGGCGACCCCCGCGCCGTCGGCGACGCGATCCGCCTCTCCCGCCGCACCCTGGCGACGATCAAGGGCAACCTCTTCTGGGCCTTCGCCTACAACGTCGCCGCCCTGCCCCTCGCCGCCGCCGGCTTCCTCAACCCCCTGATCGCCGGCGCCGCGATGGCCTTCTCCAGCGTCTTCGTGGTGACGAACTCACTGCGCCTGCGCGGATTTACGCCGCGGCGTTAGCGGCTTGACCAACCAGGGCACGCAGCTCGCTGCCGGCGAGGTAGGCGATGTTCCGCGTGCGGCCGCGCTGCTCGACGAGGCCGGCGTCGAGCAGCCGGCGGAAGTCGGCGCTGGCGGTCGCGGGGGAGACGTCGGCCTCCTCGCAGTAGCGGCCGCGGTCGGTTCCGCCGAGCAGGCTCTGCTCGAGCGCGATCACGATTCGGTCCGGCCAGCCGCGAGCCTCGGCCAGCTCTTCCAGCCGCTGCCAGCGGAGGGCCGCCTGTTCCACCTGCGCCAACCGTCGGCGTGCCTGCGCCAGGTGGGCATCGAGGCAGAACGAGACCCACCCCGACGCGTCGCGCTGCGGCTGGTAGCTCCCCCCCTGGGCCTCGCGGAGGGCGGCGTAGTAGTCCTGCGTGTGGCTGCCGAGGTACTCCTCGATCGAGAAGAGGTCGGGGGCGGCGAGGCCGCCGCGGGCGAGGACGAGCGATTGCACGATCCGGGCGATGCGGCCGTTGCCGTCCCGGAAAGGATGCACCGAGATGACGTTCAGGTGAGCCATCGCGGCCCGGACGAACACGTTCTCCTCGGGGTTGTCCTCCGCGAGCCAGGACACGACTTCGTCCATCAGGCCCGGCACCTCCTCGGCGTCGGGACCGCGGTACTCGAGCGACCCGTCGGCTCCGGTGACGCCGATCGGGCCGGGCCTCCACAGACCCGGATCCTTGTCCCGCTGGAAGTGGCAGACGTCGAAGTGGAGGTCGAGGATGACGCGGTCGAGCCAGCGAAAGGACGGGTCGACGGCCATCGTGCCGACGTGGTCCATAGCGCGGGAGTAGCAGGCGACCGCCTGGCGGTCCTCGTTGCCCGGTTCGGCCGTCAGGCGCCCGCTGGTCAGGGCCAGCGCTTCCTCGGGTGAGACGCTGAAGCCCTCGATCGAGGTCGAGCTTTCAGCCGAGCTGGCGCGCACCTGGCGCCGCAGCGAGCCCATCCAGCGGCTGCGGGTCTGGGCCTCGTGGCCAAGAGCTTTCCGCAGATCGTCGAGTTCGGCGAGCTTCTCGCTCAGCGGTGGCGCCAGGGGCGGAGTCTGGAAGAGCATCCGCCCATAGTAGCCGATTAAACGAATAATCGTCTAAACGAATAATAGTTGGGGGCTAGGCCAGTGAGGAGGCTGCCCCGGCGAACCAGCGCCCCAGGCGCTCGTCCGTGAAGACGTCCTCGCGTGGCCGCAGCTGGCGGCTGAGGGCGTCGCGCAGGTCCTGGCCCGCCTGCGGGTCGTCGGCGAGGCCGCGGAAGATCGGGCCGGCGGTCTCGGGCTTGGCGAAGCGGGCGAAGTCGAACGACCACTCGTAATGCTCGCGGGCGCGTTCGTCGCGCCAGGCTTCGTAGCCGTCGAGGGACTCGCCCGCGGTCAGTTCGGCGGCAACGCGCAGGGACTGCTCGATCGCGTCGGAGATGCCCTGCGCGGTCGAGGGGTTCTTGAAGTGGCCGGCGTCGCCGATCAGCGCCCAGCCCGGCCCGTTCGCCCGGCGGAAGAAACCGCGCAGCATCGTCTCCGGGGCGATCCGGATCGGGCCCACCTGCTCGGCGCTTCCGAGCCAGGCGGGGTCGAACCAGTCCGCGAAGGGCCGCAGCCCCGCGAAAAAGGTCCGCTGACGTTGCTCGGCGTTGCCGCGGGTCAGCTCGGGGTCGACGCCGAGGATCAGGATCGAGAGGTCGTCCTCGCAGGGCGCCCAGACGAGGGTGCCGCTCTCGAGCACGTCGATGAAGAAGCGCTCGCTCTCCGGCAGGCCGCGCCAGTAGCCGAACATGAAGGCCATCTCGCCGGCCAGCGGCCGTTCCTTCTCGAGCCCGAGCAGGCGGGCGACGGTGGAGACGCGGCCGTCGGCGCCGAGCACCCAGCGCGCCTCGATCTCCTCGCCGCCCTCGAGCACGACGCCGCGCGCCGGGTCGGCGTCGGTGCCGGCTCCGAGCAGGCCGGTGACCTTCTCGCCGAAGCGGGTCTCGGCGCCGGCCTCTTCGGCGACCTCGAGCAGGGCTCTGTCGAGGACCGGGCGGGTGATCACCGCCATCCGGTCGAAGCCGCCGATCGGCGTGAAGGGCCCGGTCGCCTCGGACCCGAGCGTGCGGATCCCGTACTCGAGCAGGTTGACCCGGTGCTTGGCCTCGATCCGCTGCAGCGCCCCGAGCTCGCTCAACCGCGCCAGCGTGTTCGGGAACAGGCAATGGGTCGAGAGGGTGTCGGCCGGCGGCGGCTCGCGGTCGAGGAGCAGGACCCTCCAGCCCTGCTCCGCCAGCCGCGCCGCCGCCGGCGTGCCGGCCACGCGAGCGCCGACGATCACCGCGTCGTAGCTCTGCCGGCCCATCGCCCTCAGCCCCGCTTCCGCCCGACGGTGAGCAGGTACTCCATGCCGAAGTGCGCCTGCTCGGAGCTGCCCTGGTTCCACTCGGCGCAGAACTCGCTCAGCGCCCGGTCGAACTCCTCGGCGCGGCCCTCTTTCTCGGCGTTGGTGCGGGCGGCGATCGTCGGCCCGTAGCGCTGCTTGAAGTGCTCGCCGTAGTCGTCGGGCCGCTCGAAAGCGCTCACCTCGAGCACGCCTTTCTCGACCGACTCCAGCTCGACCCGGTCGCCGAGCAGGCCCCGCAGGTGCTCCTCGCCACCCCACAGCGGCGGCGGCTGCGCGCCCTCGGGCGGCGGCGGCATGAACTGGCCCATGGTGCGGAACAGGCCGCCGATCATCCCCTCCGGCGTCCAGCTCAGCAGGCCGATCCTGCCGCCTGGCTTGCAGACCCGGATCAGCTCGTCGGCGGCCTTCTGGTGGAACGGCGCGAACATCACCCCGATCGAGGAGATGACGACGTCGAAGCTCGAGTCCTCGAAGGGCAGGTCGTGGGCGTCGGCCTCGACCCACTCCAGCTCGACGCCCTCGGCCTCGGCGCGGGCGCGGCCGGCGTCGAAGAGCTCGGGGGTGAGGTCGCCGGCGACGACGTCGGCGCCCGCCTTGGCGGCGACGATCGCGGCGTTGCCGGTGCCGGCGGCGACGTCGAGGACGCGCTCGCCGGGGCCGATGCCGCTGGCCTCGACCAGCCGCGGGCCGAGCGGCGTGAGGAAGGTCTCGACCATCGACGGGTAGTCGCCGGAGGCCCACATCTTGCGGTGTTTCTGCCGCAGCTCGGGGCTGGGGCTCGGGGTGTCGGTGCTGGTGTTCACTGCCGATTTCTCCTTTTGGATCGCTTGATGATCCTTTTCTACGCTCGCGCCGGCAACCGTTCAACTTCAAGATCTGCAGTTAGGCGCGTAGACTCGCTCGGGAGGAGATGGCGGATGGCTATGGACAGTTCTGCCCGGTCGCGCAGGCGGCGGAGGCCCTGACCGAGCGCTGGACCCTGCTGGTCCTGCGCGAGTTGCTGATGGGCAGCACCCGCTTCAACGAGATCCAGCGCGGGGTGCCGCGGATGTCCTCCTCGCTGCTGAGCAAACGGCTGCGCGAGCTGGAGCGCTCGGAGCTGCTGACCCGCGAACCGCTGCAGGGCGAGCGCGGGTTCGCCTATCGCCTGACCCCGGCCGGCGAGGCACTGGGGCCGCTGGTCGTCTCGCTCGGGACCTGGAGCCGCGACCACCTGAAGCGCGAGATCAGCGCCGAGGAGGCCGACCCGGCGCTGCTGATGTGGGACCTGCGCCGCAGCGTCCGCCTCGACCGTCTGCCACAGGACCAGGTCGTCGTCTTCTTCCGCTTCCGCGACGCCGAGGAGGGCAAGCGTGCCTGGTGGTTGGTCGCCGAGGAGGCGAACGCCGACCTCTGCTTCTCCGACCCCGGTTTCGGGGTCGACCTCCAGGTCGACGCCGAGGCGCGGGCGCTGGCCGAGGTCTGGGTCGGCAAACAGGAGCTCGGCGCGGCGATGCGCTCCAAACGGGTGCGGCTGACCGGGCCCGAGCACCTGGTGCGAAGCGTCCCCGACTGGATCGGCCTCAGCACCTTCGCCTACCCGGACCCGGGCGCCGAGCTCGCCGCCCGGCAGGCGTAGCGCTCAGCGCCCGCTCTCGGTCGCCACCTGCGGCCCCTCCCGCTCGACGTCGATGCGGGGGAGGACCCGCTCCAGCCACTCGGGGATCCACCAGTTGCGGGCGCCGAGCAGCTGCATCACCGCCGGCACCAGGACCATCCGCACCAGGGTCGCGTCGAGGAAGATCGCCGCGGCGAGGCCGATCCCGAAGAGCTTGAGGAAGACTTCGGGCGAGGCGACGAAGGCGAGGAAGACGACGACCATGATCGCCGCCGCGGCGGTGATCACCCGGGCGGTCTTGGCGAGGCCGTCGGCGACCGCGCGGCGGGTGTCGCCGTCCTTCAGGTACTCCTCGCGGATCCGCGAGATCAGGAAGACCTCGTAGTCCATCGAGAGCCCGAAGAGGATCGCGAACATCATCACCGGCATGAACGGCGCGATCGGGACTTCGTGGTCGATCCCGATCAGCTGCCCGACCGCGCCGCCCTGGGCCACGAGGGTCATCACGCCGTAGGCGGCGCTGACCGAGAGCAGGTTCATCACGCCCGCCTTGAGCGAGATGAACGGCGAGTGGAAGGCGACCAGCAGCAACAGGAACGAGAGCCCGACGACGCCGGCGATGAACCACGGCATGCGGTCGGTGATGTAGGTGCTCTGGTCCTCCAGCGCGGCGTTGACCCCGCCGACCAGGGCGTTGACGCCCGAGTTGCCGACCGCGGCCGGGATCACGGTCC
Source organism: Solirubrobacterales bacterium (assembly GCA_036376215.1). GTDB lineage: Bacteria > Actinomycetota > Thermoleophilia > Solirubrobacterales > 70-9 > VAYN01. The sequence continues at coordinate 86,512 of DASVAT010000001.1, read as the reverse complement.
CGCGTAGGTGGTCGACCAATTCGGAGGTCGCCTCGTCCTGGGGGGAGGTGGTCGGGATCACGGTGACGATCGCCGCGGTGCCGTCGGAGTTGAAGCGCGGCGGCGGCACGTAGGCGACGCCCTCTTCGTCCCTCAGGTCGACGGCCAGGGCGTCGATCGTCCCCCTGGCACCGGCGTCGGGCAGTTCGGCGGCGATCACCAACGGGCCGTTGGCGCCGGGCCCGAAGCCCTCGCTGATCAGATCGTAGGACTGGCGGGTCATCGTCTCCGGCGGGTCGTTGCCGGCGTCGGGGAAGCCGAGGCGCATCCCGAGCGCCGGCGCGGCCAGCGCGAGCAGAATCGCGGTGGCGACGATCGCTGCGGTCCAGGGGCGCCGCTGCACAGCGTGGCTCCAGCGGGCGGCGGGCGATTCGCCGTTGCCTTCGACCTTGTCGAGCCGGCGGCCGAGAATCGGGATCCGCAGCCGGTCGACCTTTGGTCCGAGGTAGGCGAGGAGCGCCGGCAGCAGGGTGATCGAGGCGAGCATCACGACGAGGACCGCGAGCGAGGCCGAGATCGCCACCCCGTACATGTAGGGAAGGCCGGTGATGAAGAGCCCGAGGATCGCGATCACCACGGTGCTGCCGGCGATCAGGACGCTACGGCCGGCGGTGGTGACCGCCTCGACGACCGCGTCGTGGCGGTCCTTGCCGTCCTTCATCGCCGACCGGAAGCGGGTGAGGACCAGCAGCGCGTAGTCGATCCCGACGCCGATCCCGATCAGGCCGGAGACCGCGAGGGTCCAGTCGGGGACGTCGATTACGTTGGCGAGGAGGACGATCAGTCCGCTCCCGGAGATCCCGAGCCCGACGAGGGCGATGGCGAGCGGCAGGCCGGCGGCGACCAGCGAGCCGAATGCGATCAGCAGCACGATCGCCGCCCCGAGGAAGGCGATCCCCTCTTCGTTGGAGCTTTCTTGGGCGCGGAGGATCGGATCGCCGCCGAGCTCGATCCGCAGGCCGTCGCCGCTGTTGTCTTCGGCCGCCGAGACGAGCGTTTCGCCGTCCTCCTTCGGCACCTCCCAGCCGGGGATCGTCAGCGGCAGCGTCGTCGTCGCGATCGTGCCGTCGTCGGAGACCCGGATCGCTTCCCGCTTCTCGATGTGCTCGACCTCTTCGGCTTCCCGGAAGAATGCATCCACGTTCTCTTTGGCGGCCGGGCTCATCGCCCCCGAGGGGTCCTTCCAGACGACGAAGACTTCCTGGCCCGAGTAGCCGTCGAAGGCGCTTTCGGTCAGCTCGCTGGCTGCCTTGGAGTCCGAGCCCGGCGTGTTGTAGTCGGCTTCGTACTCCCCGGCGAAGAGTTTGCCCAGGCCGATGATCAGGACCGCGGCGACGATCCAGACCAGAACCACGGTGCCGCGGCGGCGGTAGGCGAGGTCGGCGAGGGCGGCGAGGCGACGGGTCATGCGGAGCTACCTCCGTGTGAGAGATTCTTTACGACTGGAAAGGTTCAATCAAGAAACCATTCATAGCAAAAAGTAATCCAGGTAAGCTTTCCGATGTTATGACCGAGAACCGGATCAATGGCGACCGGGCGCCCTCGACGCTCGCCTTCCTCCTCTCCCAGGTCGGGATCCACGCCTCGCGGCAGTTCGCCGAGCGGATCGCGGCCGTGGGGCTGAACCCGCCGCTGTTCCGCGTCCTCAACCTGGTCGACGCCGCCGAAGGGCGCTCGCAGCAGGCGATCGGAGCGGCGATCGAGGTGCCGGCGAGCCGCATGGTCGCCCTCGTCGACGAGCTCGAGCGGGAGGGCCTGGTGGAGCGGCGGCCCGATCCCGAGGACCGGCGCGTGCGTGCCCTCTACCTGACCGCGAAGGGGCGAAAGGCCCTGACCCGCGGCCGCGCGATCGCCAAGCGGCACGAGGAAGAGCTGACCGAGGGGCTCGGGGCGGCCGACCGCAAGCGCCTGCTCGACCTGCTGCAGCGGATGGTCGACGCCCAGGCGATCGGCCGCGGGGTCCATCCCGGCCTCAGCGGCACCAAGCCGGTTGTCGAAAGCCCCTGAGCGGGTAGGACATTGCAGGAAGTGGTTTCCGGGGCGGACGGGAGGATCGATCGATGGAGGGATCGTTGCGCTGGCGCCGGTATGCGATCGCCGCGGTTGCCCTGATGGCCGCGGTCGGATTCTTCGTCGTCCGCGCCGGCACCCCCGAGGCGGGCCGCCCCCGCTGCGCGGGAAAGACCGCCGATCTCGTCTCCAACGACCGTCTCATCCGTGGTCGCCGCGGGCCCGACGTGATCGTCGCCGGGGGCGGGCCGAATCTGATTCGCGGCGGCGGCGGCAACGACGTGATCTGCGGCGGCGCCGGGCGCGACCGGATCGACGGCGGCCGCGGCAAGGACGTCCTCAACGGCAAGGCGGGCGCGGACCTCGTCCAGGGCGGCCGCGGCTCCGACGACGTCCGCGGCGGCGCCGGCCGCGACCGGGTGCGCGGCGAGAGCGGCAACGACACCGTCCGCGGCGGCGCCGGAGCCCGCGACGACGTCGACGGCGGCATGGGCGACGACGTCGTCGACGGCGGCAGCGGCAGCCACGACGCCCTCGCCGGAGGGGTCGGGCGCGACCGCATCGACGGCGGCGCCGGCGGGCACGACACCGCCTCCTACCGGACCGCCGGGGGCCCGATCGTGGTCGACCCCGATCGCGGTCGCGTCAGCGGCGCCGAGAACGAGCGCCTGGTCCGGATCGAGAACGTGATCGGCGGCCCCGGCGAAGACGGCTGCTTCGGGGAATCGTTGGCCGTCCGCAGGTGCGGCGCGAACGGGGTCGCCGTCTCCGGCAGCCCGGGCGAGGACCGGCTCCGGATCGGCCTCCGGAACCGCCGCCTCTTCGTCTCCGGCGGCGTCGGCCCCGCCCTCGTGCTGGGCGGATCGCGGCGCATCGGCTCGCTTCTTGTCTCCCTCGGGGCCGGCAACGACCGGGTCGCCGTCGCGCCCTCGCTTCCCGACGGGGTCGAGGTGACGATCGAGGGCGGCGCGGGCAGCGACCGGCTGCGCGGCGGCCGCGGCGAGGACACCCTCTACGGCGGCGACGACGGCGACCCCGACCGGCTCGAAGGGGGCGGCGGCGACGATGCCCTCTTCGGCGTCAACATCTTCCACCCCCGCCACGACAGCGGCGTGGCGACGATGATCGGCGGCGGCGGCGACGACCTGATGGTCGGCGGGCAGCCGTGCGAGGGGGACCGCTTCTACGGCGGCGGCGGGGCGACCGACAGCGCCTCCTTCGCCCGGGTCCGTAACGATGGGGTCTACGTCAGGGCGAGGATCGGCGGTCGCGTCCTCGACCCCGAGGCGGGTGCCTGCGCGGCGGGCAGGATCGCCCGCGGCACCGAGAAGATCGAGGGCTCTCCCGGCCGGGACCTGCTCGTCGGAGGCAGCGGCCCGAACGTGCTGCTCGGCCGCGGCGGCAACGACCGGCTCGACGGGCGCGGCGGCCCGGATCGCTGCATCGGGGGCCGCGGCGGCGACCGCTCACGGCGTTGCGAGTACGTCCGCAACTGAGGTTGCATACCGGATCTCCGGCGCGCGCGAGTCGATCGGCCCGCCTACGGTTTAAGGAAGGCCGGCGCGTATGCCGGCTTTCCTCTTACTTCATGCCTGATCCGACCGCAAAACCGCGCCGGCGTTGGCTTGCGTCGCTCTCCGCGATGGCGCTTGCCCTGCTCGCCTCCTGCCTGGTGGCGGTCGCCGGCGCGCCGGCGAAGAGCAACTCGGAGAAGCTCGAAGCGGTCGAAGAGAAGATCGGCGCCGTCGAAGAGCGCGAAGGCGTCCTCACCTCCGACATCGCCGCGATGGGGGACGAAATCTCCGCCCTGGAAGGGCAGGTCGCGGCGCTGCGCACGCAGGAGGCGGCGGCCGAGGAAGAGCTCGCCGCCAAGGAAGCCGAACTGGGCCAGGCCGAAGACGAACTGAAAGAGGCGCTGAAGCGGCTCGAGACGCTGCGCGGCCGGCTCAAACGGGCGCTGGTCAACCTGCGCGAGCGGCTGGTCGCGATCTACACCTACGGGGCGACGGCTGACCTCACCTCGGTGATCCTCAGCAGCGAGGACTACGGCGACATGGTCGCCCGCACCGAGTACTTCGACGCGATCAACGAAAGCGACTCGGCCCTCGCCGAGCGGGTGCGGAGCCTGCGCGACGAAGCGAAGAAGCTGGTGCGGGTGCGGAAGATCGCGAAGCTGACGATCGAGAAGGCGCGTGACCAGATCGCCGCCAGGGAGCAGCGGCTGGAAGACACCCGCTCGACGCTCGAGTCGCGCGAGGGGGCATTGCTCTCGGCCCGCGCCGAGCGGCGCCAGGCGCTGAACAGCGTCCAGGGCGAGCGCGACGAGCACGAGGAGGTCGCCGCCGACCTGCGCGCCGCGATCGCCCAGGAAATCGCCGAAGCGACCGGCGGCCTGCCGCTGCCGGCGGGGCCGCTGCCGAGCCCCAGCGCGGCCGGCTTCATCTGGCCAGTCGAAGGCACGCTCAGCTCCGGCTTCGGCTACCGCTGGGGACGGATGCACGAGGGCATCGACATCGCCGCCGCCGAAGGGACGCCGATCCGCGCCGCGGCCGACGGCACCGTGATCCTGATGCAGTCCGAGTACGAAAGCGGCGGCTACGGCAACTACACCTGCATCGATCACGGCGGCGGGCTCTCCACCTGCTACGCCCACCAGTCGAGCTTCGCGACCTCGGTCGGCGCCCAGGTCAGCCAGGGCGACCTGATCGGCTACGTCGGCAACACCGGTCACAGCTACGGCGCCCACCTCCACTTCGAGGTCCGCATCAACGGCGCCCCCACCGACCCCCTCGGCTACCTCTAAGCCGAACTGCATCAACTTCTCCATCCAGCAGATGGAGAAGTTGATGCAGTTCGGGGGAGGGGGCTAGATTTGGCGGCGTGGCGGAGCTGATCCTCTACGCGATTCCCGCGTTCGTGTTGCTGCTCGTGGTCGAGCTGCTCTCGTTCAAGTACGCGCGGGCCATCGCTCACGACGTGCGCCACGCCGACAGCTGGCGCGCGCGCTTCGGCTACCTGTTCCGCGGCCCCGGCTGGTCCCCCGACGGCAGCGGCGGCGGGACTCGCGGTTAGGGCTGCAGGCGGCGGCTGATCCAGCGGCCGCTTTCCCTGACGTAGAGGAGGCGACGGTGGAGGCGGTCGGGGCTGCCGTGCCAGAACTCGACCAGGTCGGGGTCGAGGCGGTAACCGCCCCAGCGGGCCGGGCGCTGCAGCGGCTCCTCCGCCGAGGAGAGCTCATCGGCCGCGCGACGCAGCTCGGCCGGATCGCCGAGCGGCTCGCCCTGGTTGGAGGCGACGGTCGTCGCCTGCGCGTCCGCCGGTCGCTCGCCGAAGATCTCGTCCGACTCCTCCTCGCTCAGCCTCCGCACCGGCCCCTCGACGGTCACCTGCTGGAGGGTCTCGCGCCAGTAGAGGGTCCCCGCCGCGCGTGGATTGGCGGCGAGCTCCCGCCCCTTACGGCTCTCGTAGCTGCCCGCGAAGACGAGGGCGGGGGAGACCTGCTTGAGGAGGAGGATGCGGCTCGAGGGCCTTCCCTCCGCGTCGGCGGTCGCCAGGGCCAGGGCCCGCGGCTCGCGGACGCCGCGCTCGTCGGCGGCGGCCAGCCAGCGCTCGAGCAGCGGCAGCGGCTCGGCGGGCGGTGCGTCGAACTCCGGCAGCTCCAGGGACGGGTCGCCCGAGAGCGTTTCGAGAGGCTCGCTCACCCCTCGAAGCTCATCCGCAGCCGCACCTCGGTGCCGCTCCCCCCGGAGCGGATCTGCACCAGGTCGCAGAGCTGGTTCGCGATCCACAGACCGCGGCCGCTCGCCTGGTCGGGCCGCGGCCGTTCCCGGCCCACCAGCGGATCCTCGATTCGGCCGCTGTCGCGGACCGTGCAGACCAGCTCGCCCTCCTCGTCCCAGAGGTCGATCGTCCCGCCGCCGCCGCCGTGCTGGATGCTGTTGGTGGCCACCTCGCAGACCGAGAGTACGAGGTCCTCGTTGCGGCGCGTGTCGAGCCCCGCCGAGCGGGCGCACTGGGCGACGAGATGGCGGACCATCGCCAGGTCCGCCCTGCCGAACGGCAGGGTCACCGCCGGGCGGAGGGGGGGCGACAGCGGGCCCTCGAGCAGGGCTTCGACGCTGAAGCGGGGGGAGACGGACCTGCCGTGCGGATGGGCGCAGACGGGATGGCTGCGCTCGGCCCCCGCCAGAACCTCGTCCCCGAGGCCGCTGGTGTCGTAGGGGCACATCACGCTCAGCGCCCGCTCCTCGGCGAAAACGAGGTTGAGGAGCAGCTCGTGCAGCTCGCACTCTTCCACCTCGGCCGCGCTGCGGCCCGGCGTGATCGGTTCCCCGAGCCCACGGACCCCTTGCTCGGAGTCGCAGGTGAGGAGGAAGTCCTGCCAGGCCGAGATCAGCCGCGCGGGATTGCGGCCGACGTCTTCCATCTGCCAGAACTCGACCGCTTCCGCGGCGCTGCCGAGCACTTCCTGGAGCAGCCGCCTGCGCGGTTCCGGCAGCACGACCAGCACCGTTTCCCCGGCGGAGATCCCTTCCTCCAGGTAGGGGACGGTCCCCGCCAGGAACTCGTCGTCGCCGGCGTAGAAGAAGGCCTCGTGGCGGAAGCCGCGTGCCTGTGCCGCCTGGGGGTTCACAGCTCCAGCTCCAGCAGTTCGCAGAGCCTCTCGACCATCGCCGGCCGGTTGTTGATGCTGCAGCCGCCGTTGGCGGCGAGCCGCCGGGAGTAGGCGACCAGCGCTTCGAGCGCGTAGTGGTCGACGAAATCGAGCGCCGCCAGGTTGAGCGAGGTCGGCTCCCCCGGCGTGTGGGCGTAGTTCAGCACCCGGATCAGGGCACCGCTCGAGAAGCGGTCGACCTCGCCGCTGAGAGCGAGCCCTTCCCCTTCCCCGAAGACGTGGAACGGGGCCGCTTCGGCGATCGAGTTCGCCGCGGGATGAACGGCCGCGAGATCGCCGAGTACGTCGGGCGGCAGGACGTCCCGCCGGTAGCCGCAGAGCGCCGAGAGCCCGGTCGAGGTCGCCAGCCGGTCGGCCCGGCTCTCGAGCCGCAGGTGGGCGTCCCAGGTCTGGGGTTCGACGACCATGTCGGTCGACTGCGTGGCCAGGCAGACGCCGGCGAAGCCGTCGGCGCGGGCGGCGTCGGTTGCCGCTGTGAACAGCGCCACCTGGGCCTCGGGGTCGACCGGCTCGCCGAGACGGTAGAGGTCCTTCAGCTCGAGCAGGTGCAGGGCGCCCCCGTCGAGCATGCGGCCGACGTCGCCGAGCGGGTCGAGGCGCTCGCGCTGCTCGGCCAGCGGTTCGCCGCTGAGGTAGACCAGGCGCTGGTTGGAGCGCAGGCCCTCGGTGAAGAATTCGAGCGTCGCGTCGACGAATTCCTCCGGCCGGTCGAATCCCCAGCAGGCGTGACCGTCGGTCCCCAGCCCGCTCCCCGAGTCGATGCACCCGTGCCGCCTCACCGTTCGAGTATCTCATTGTAATCGGCTTCGTACCAAGGACTTCTGGCGCGCCTGCCCGGCGGCCAACCCCGGCCGCGCGGCTCGGCTAGCGTGGATCGCCATGAGCGGGCAAGCGACGGCGTCGAGGGTGACCGTGAGGGGCGCCGTGCAGGGCGTCGGCTTTCGCGACGCGACCGTGCGCCGGGCGCGCGAGCTGGGCGCGCTCGGCTGGGTCCGCAACGCCGGAGACGGGACGGTGTCGGCGCACGTCGAGGGTCCCGAGGCGGCAGTCGAGGCCCTGGTCGCGTTTCTCGCGGAAGGTCCGCCGGGTGCCCGGGTCGAGGGGGTCGAGACCGAGGCGGCGAAGGTCGAGGGCCACGAGCAGTTCGCCGTCCGCGGGGTCAGCGCCGGGGTCTTCGTCGTCCAGGAGCACTGGGCCACTTCGCATCACTTCGACCTGCGGCTCGAGGTCGAGGGCGTGATGCGCTCCTGGGCGGTCCCCAAGGAACCCTCGATGGACCCGGCGGTGAAGCGGATGGCGATCGAGGTCGAGGACCACTCGCTGGCCCACAACGAGTTCGAGGGCGAGCTCGACGGCGGCCGGGTGGAGATCTGGGACCGCGGCACCTACGAGCAGGGCGGCCGGGTGCCCTGGCCGGAGGCGCTCGAGCGCGGCCACGCCGTCTTCGTCCTGCACGGCGAGAAGCTCGAAGGCGGCTTCGCGCTGCAGCGCACCCGCCGCGGCGAGAAGCCGCAGTGGCTGCTGATCAAGCGGAAGGACGAGTTCGCGCGGGCCTCCTAGGTCTCAAGAGATCGGAAAACGACGCCGATGTATGGGCGGTGGACAAATCGTCTAAGCGGCCTGAGCAGTCGCGCAAAATCGCGTTTGTCGTCATCGGCCTCCTCGCCGGGCTACTCGCCTTCTATGCGGCGGTGACCCTCGGAGAACTCGGTGACGCCGCCCTGCAGGACGCCGCCGGGCGCTGGGTCTACGACGCCGTCGTCCTCGGCGCCGCCGCGACCGTCCTCTGGCGCGCGGCGCGGATCGAGGCGGAGCGCCGGGCCTGGCTCTGGCTCGGCGCCGGGATGCTGCTCTGGGCGCTCGGCCAGGCCTATTACTCCGCCGTCCTCTACTACGCCAGCCCGGCGCCGTTCCCCTCGCCGTCGGACCTCGGCTTCCTCGCCTTCTACCCCGCCAGCTTCGTCGCCCTCGTCCTCCTGCTGCGGGCGCGGGTCGCCCACCTGGAGCCGCTCGCCTGGGTCGACGGTCTGATCGGGGCGCTGGCGGTGGCCGGCGTCGCCGCGGCGCTGATCTTCCCGCCGGTCCTCGAAGCCCTCGGCGGCAGCCCCTTAGGCGTCGCCGTCAGCCTCGCCTACCCGTGCATGGACCTGGTCCTGCTCGGCCTGCTGAGCGGCGCCTTCGCCGCCTCGAAATGGCGGATCGGCGGGACCTGGATGTTGATCGCGGCGGCGCTGCTGCTGTTCGGCGTCTGCGACGTCGTCTACCTCTCGGTCGTCGGCCAGTCGACCTTCGCCCTCAACCTCGCCAGCCTCGGCTGGCCGCTCGCCTTCCTGCTCCTCGCGCTCGCCTCCTGGCTGCCGGCGACCGAGTCGGCCGCCGCGGTGGCGCGCACCGACGGCCGGCGCATCGTCGTCCCGATCGCGATGGCGGCCGTCGGCGTCTCGCTGCTGGCGGTGGGCAGCTTCACCCCGATCGGCACCGCCGCAGTCGCGCTCGGCGTCGCCTGTCTGGCGGCGGTGCTCGTTCGCCTCGTCTTCACCTTCGACCAAAACCGGCAGATGCTCGCCGCCAGCCGCGAGGAAGCGGTGACCGACTCCCTCACCGGCCTCGCCAACCGCAGGGCGCTGATGGCCGATCTGGAGCGCGCCCTCTCGGCCACCCCGCCGGAGGCGATGGTCCTCGCGATCTACGACCTCGATGGCTTCAAGGCCTACAACGACAGCTTCGGCCACCCGGCCGGCGATGACCTGCTGCGCCGGCTGGGTCGGCAGCTGGCGGAGGCGATGGAGCCCTTCGGCCGCGGCTACCGGCTCGGCGGCGACGAGTTCTGCGTCCTCGCCTCGACCCGCGAGCTCTCGGCGGAATCGATCTGCCTGACGGCGGAGGCGGCGCTCTCCGACCGCGGCTCGGGCTTCGAGATCGGGGCCTCCTGGGGCAAGGTGCTGATCGGGACCGAGGTCGTCGACGCCAGCGACGCGCTGCGGATCGCCGACCGGCGGATGTACTCGCAGAAGGGCCGGCGCGCCGACTCCGCCAGCAGCCAGACCCGCGGCGTCCTGCTGCGGGTGCTGCACGAGCGCGAGCCGGAGCTGGAGCGCCACCTCGACGGCGTCGCCCGCCTGGTCGCGACCTTCGGCCGCCAGCTCTCGCTCGACTCCGAAGAGCTCGACGTCCTCGTCCGCGCCGCCGAGCTGCACGACATCGGCAAGATCGCGATCCCCGACGAGATCCTCCACAAGAGCGGCGACCTGACGCCCGAAGAGTGGACGCTGATGCGCAAGCACCCGCTGATCGGCCAGCGCGTGCTCGACGCGGCGCCGGCTCTCGGAGAGGTCGCGCAGCTCGTCCGCTCGACCCACGAGCGCTGGGACGGCAGCGGCTACCCCGACGGCCTCGCCGGCCGCGACATCCCCCTCGGCTCGCGGGTGATCCTGATCTGCGACGCCTACAACGCGATGACCGAAGGCCGCCCCTTCCGCGCGGCCCGCAGCAACAAGCAGGCGCTGGAGGAGTTGGCGAGCGAGGCCGGCACCCAGTTCGACCCCGAGCTGGTCAAGACCTTCGTCGAGAAGGTGATGCCGGCGCTCGAGCGCGAACGCTACGGCTCGCCGGCGTCGAACCAGCCCGCTGGATCGACCTCGCCCTCGAAGTAGCGCTCGAGCACCTGACCGCGTCGACCTCGCCGAGGATCTCTTGGGCCGTGACGCCCTCGTGCCTCAATCTCGCTGTGGCCGCGCCCCGTCCGTTCTCCAGTGTCGACTTTGTCCTCTATAGCGAGACAAAGTCGACAGGCTCTACGGTCCCGGGATGGCGGTGACGCTCGACGAGCTGACAGTCGCGGATCAGCCCGGGGCCTGGCGTGGGTGCGGGTTCGCGGTCGGGGGCGACGTCTGTGTCATCGGTGGCGTTCGCATTCGACTCGCGCCGGAGGAAGGAAGGCGCGGCATCGCCGGCTGGTCGCTGAGCGGGGTGGATTCGACTGACCTGGACGGGTTGCCGACGCAGTTGTCCCCGCATACCGGGGACAAATGCGTCGATCACTCGGTGGAGCACCCGAATGGGCTTACCGCGATCGACCACGTGGTCGCGATCTCCCCCGACCTCGACCGCACCGTCGCGGCGCTGAGCTTCGCCGGGCTCGACCTGCGCCGCGTACGCGAGGAGCCGACCCCGGCGGGCGCGCCGCGCCAGGCCTTCTTCCGCCTCGGGCCGACGATCCTCGAGGTCGTCCAGGAGCCGCCGGAGGTGACCGAGAGGAAGGGCGACCGGCCGGCGTTCTTCTGGGGCCTGGCCTTCGTCGCCCCCGACCTCGACGGCACCATCGCCTTCCTCGGGGAGGAGCGCGTCAGCGAGATTCGCGACGCCGTCCAGCCCGGCCGCCGAATCGCCACCCTGCGCCGCGCCGCCGGCCTCTCGGTTCCGGTGGCGCTGATGACCCCCTGACTTTACGATGGGGCGGATGGGAGAGTTTCGCTACGAGGGGCACCGGATCGGCTACGACGAATACGGGTCGGGGAACCGGCTGATCGTCCTCGTCCACGGGCTGCTGATGAACCGCCACATGTTCGATCGGCTGGGGCCGGAGCTGGCGGAGCGGGGGAACCGGGTCGTCACCGTCGACATGCTCGGCCACGGGCGCTCTGACCGGCCCGAGGACCTGCGCCTCTACTCGATGCCGCTCTTCGCCCGCCAGGTGGTGGCGCTGCTCGACCACCTCGAGGAGGAGAGCGCCGTGGTCGGCGGCACCTCGCTGGGGTCGAACATCGCCCTGGAGCTGGCGGTCCACCACCCCGACCGGGCGCGGGCGCTCTTCATCGAGATGCCGGTGCTGGACAACGCCCTCTCCGCCGTCGCCGGCCTCTTCGCGCCCGTGCTGCTGGGCCTCAAGTTCGGGCGACCCCTCTTCGAGGGGCTCTCGCTGGCGACCAGGGCGATCCCGCGGACCAATTACTTGGTGGACATCGGCCTCGACTGGGTGCGGCAGCGCCCCGGCCCCTCCCAAGCCGTGTTCGAGGGGCTGCTGCTCGGGGAGACGGCGCCGCACCGCGAGGAGCGCATGAAGATCGAGCACCAGACGCTGATCGTCGGCCACCCGCGCGATCCCCTGCATCCCTTCAGCGACTCGGGGATGCTGCTCGAAGAGCTGCCGAACTCGCGGCTGGTCGAAGCCAACTCGATCCTCGAGTGGCGGCTCAGCCCCGAGCGGCTCAACGACGAGCTGAGCGACTTCCTCGAAGAAGTCTGGGCGCCGAAGCTGCGCGCCGTAGCGGGTAAAAGCGCCTGACGGCAGGGCCGCTGTCAGACTTACTGGCCGGTGAGCCAGACCGCTGACGAAAAACGCCTCGAACGCGAGGCCGAGTTCTCGACGATCTCCGGGCAGGAGATCGAGCCGCTCTACACCGAGGCGGACCTCGAGGGCGAGGCCGCGGAGAAGCTCGGCGAGCCCGGCTCCTACCCCTTCACCCGCGGGCCGTACCCCTCGATGTACCGGGGGCGGCTGTGGACGATGCGGCAGTTCGCCGGCTTCGGGACCGTGGAGGAGACCAACGAGCGCTTCCACTACCTGCTCGACCACGGCCAGACCGGGCTCTCGACCGCCTTCGACATGCCGACCCTGATGGGCTACGACTCCGACCACGAGCGCAGCCTCGGCGAGGTCGGGCGCGAGGGGGTCGCCGTCGACACCCTCGCCGACATGGAGCGGCTGTTCGAGGGGATCCCGCTCGGCGGCGTCACCACCTCGATGACGATCAACGCGCCGGCCGCGATCCTGCTCGCCTTCTACGTGCTGGTCGGCGAGAAGCAGGGCGTGCCGGCCGAGAAGCTCGGCGGCACGATCCAGACCGACATCCTCAAGGAGTACATCGCCCAGAAAGAGTGGTGCTTCCCGATCGAGCCGGCGATGCGGCTGGTCACCGACATGATCGAGTGGTGCACCGAGAACATGCCGCGCTGGCACCCGGTCTCGATCTCCGGGTACCACATCCGCGAGGCCGGTTCGACCGCCCAGCAGGAGCTCGCCTTCACGCTGAAAGACGGCTTCACCTACGTCGAGAGGGCGATCGAGCGCGGGCTCGACGTCGACGACTTCGCGCCGCGGCTCTCCTTCTTCTTCAACTCCCACATCGACTTCTTCGAGGAGATCGCCAAGTACCGGGCGGCGCGCCGGATCTGGGCGCGGGAGATGAAGGAGACCTACGGGGCGAGGAAGGAGGAGTCGATGCGGCTCCGCTTCCACACCCAGACCGCCGGCGTCAGCCTGACCGCCCAGCAACCGCTCAACAACATCGTCCGCACCGCGCTGGAGGCGCTGGCAGCGGTGATGGGCGGGACCCAGTCGCTGCACACCAACTCCTTCGACGAGGCGCTGGCGCTGCCCACCGAGGAGGCGGTGCGGCTGGCGCTCCGCACCCAGCAGATCATCGCCACCGAGACCGGTGTCGCCAACACCGCCGACCCGCTCGGCGGCTCCTACTTCGTCGAGACGCTGACCGACGAGATGGAGGCCGCCGCCCACGGCTACTTCGCCCGGATCGACGAGCTGGGGGGGATGGTCGAGGCGATCCGCCGCAACTTCCCCCAGCGCGAGATCGCCGAGTCCTCCTTCACCTACCAGCAGGAGCTGAACGAACGGCGGCGGATCGTCGTCGGCGTCAACGACTTCACCCAGGACGACGAAGAGGCGATGCCGATTCTGAAGATCGACCCGGCGCTGGAAGGCAAGCAGCGCGACCGCCTCGCCGCGACCCGCGCCGCCCGCGACGGCGCCGCCGTCGAGTCCGCCCTGGCCGAGCTGAAGCGCGCCGCCGCCGGCGAGGGCAACCTGATGCCGCCGATCATCGAGGCGGCCCGCACCCAGGCGACCGAGGGCGAGATGATCGCCGCAATGCAAGAGGTCTTCGGCACCTACACCGAGTCACCCGTCTTTTAGGTATAGCTGCGTCGCGAGAAACTCGCTGGGCGAGAAGACCGGAATCCTCCCGGCGAGCTCGAGCAGGTGGCGATCGCCGGAGACCAGCACTGCTTTCTGATCATGTGCCAAGGCGATCAGGTAGTCGTCCTTCGGGTCTGAGCAGCGAATCGGGGGAGGGGCTTCCGGATCGGTGACGACTTCGGCCTCCCTGGTCACAAAACGCAAGAAGGCGGTGACGCGATCGATATCCGCATAGCGTCGGAACTTTTCTCGCCGAAGTACCGACTCCAACTCAGCGAGCAGCTTTGGCGAAGCGATTAGGTCGAAGATGCCGCTGCGAGCAGCAACCACGAGCTTCGCCGGTGCTCCCGCTGGCGCGATCAGCGACGAGACGAGGACGCTCGAGTCAAGGACGGCCCTCGTCACCCTGTTCCCTGCGCATCGCGTGGAGCTCGTCGTACGCGAGCTTCAGACTCTCCTCTTCGCTCATGGGGGTGACGTTTGACCAGATCTCGGCGAGGTCGTCGAGACCCAGATCTCGACGCAGCGACTCCTCGATCACCTCGGAGTCGCGTTTGCCCGTTCGCGCGGCCTTGATCTTCACCGCCCGGAAGACGTCCTCGTCTAGGGTGACGGTCGTCCGCGTCTTACTCATAGGCGCATTATTGCATCATGATGACTTTATGACCAAGCGAGCAGGAGCCGAGAGGAACGAATGAGCGTCGATACCGTCACCCCCGCCTACGAGATCTCCCAGGAGGCGCTCGACCTGCGCGACATGGTCCGCCAGCTCGCCCAGGAGAAGATCGCGCCGCGGGCCGGCGACATCGACCGCAAGAGCGAATACCCCTGGGACCTGCGCGAGCTGCTCGCATCCCACGACGTCCTCGGGCTGCCCTTCGCCGCCGAGTACGGGGGAACGGGGACCGGGACGCTGGTCCTGCAGATGGCGGTCGAGGAGATCGCCAAGGCCTGCGCCTCCTCGGCGCTGATGCTGATGGTGCAGGAGCTGGGGACGCTGCCGATCCAGCTGTTCGGCTCCGAGGAGCAGAAACAGAAGTGGCTGCCGAGGTGCGCCAGCGGCGAGTGGTCGCCCGCCTTCGCCCTCTCGGAGCCCGAGGCCGGCTCCGACCCGGCGGCGATGCGGACCAGCGCCGTCCGCGACGGCGAGGAGTGGGTGATCAACGGCCAGAAGGCCTGGATCTCCAACGCGACGATCGCCGACTTCTACGTCGTCTTCGCCACCACCGACCGCGAGAACCGCCGCACCAGCGCCTTCGTCGTCGAGAAAGACGCGCCCGGCTTCGACCCCGGCAAGCTCGAGCACAAGCTCGGGATCAAGGGCTCGCCGACCGGCTCGCCGACCTTCACCGACGTCCGCGTCCCCCACGAGAACCTGATCGGCGAGGAGGGAAAGGGCCTCTCCGTCGCCCTCGGCACGCTGGAGCGCACCCGGCTCGGCGCCGCCGCCCAGGCGGTCGGCATCGCCCAGGGGGCGACCGACTACGCCAACGGCTACGCCGCCGAGCGGATCGCCTTTGGCAAGCCGATCAACCAGTTGCAGGCGATCCAGTTCAAGCTCGCCGACATGGAGACCGGCACCGCCGCCGCCCGCGAGCTCCTCTACAAAGCCTGCTCGATGGCCGACAAGCCCCAGCGCCCCGCCGACCTCGGCAAGTGGACCTCGATGGCGAAGCTGTTCGCCTCCGACAACGCGATGAAAGTCACCGTCGAGGCGATCCAGGTCCTCGGCGGCTACGGCTACGTCAACGAGTACCCGGTGGAGCGGATGATGCGCGACGCCAAGATCACCCAGATCTACGAGGGCACCAACGAGATCCAGCGCGTGGTCATCGCCCGGGCGATGAGCTGAGCCTCAGACAAACGAGTTTCCAAAATGGAATAGCTGTCCAGTCGGGCGGCGGATCCGGATAAAGTGGCATTTGCGGCAAGCGAGGTCTTGGGAGAGTTCTCGCAAAAGCCGGGTGCTGGCTCGGCAGGGCCGACATTCCTATTGACCCCGTAGGAAGTCCTATCAACCCCAGATGGGAGCGTTGAACCGTTTCCGGCAGGCAACTCGCAGAGCGACGACCCCGTGTCCACGGACGCTCGGTGCTGGTCGGCACCGAGAAGTTCCACGTGCGCGGGGTCACCTACGGCACCTTCCGGGCCGATGACGGGTCGGCGTTTCCGCCCCCGGGCCGGGTCGAGGAGGACTTCGCGGCGATGTCCGCCGCCGGGATCAACTCGATCCGCACCTACGTGCCGCCGCCGGCCTGGCTCCTCGACGCCGCGCTGCGGCACGGGATCCGGGTCATGGTCGGGTTCGCCTGGGAGCAGCACGTCGCCTTCCTCGACGACCGCGACCGCGCCCAGCGGATAGCCGCCCGCCTCGGCGACGAGGTCCGCGCCTGCGAGGGCCACCCGGCGATCCTCTGCTACTCGATCGGCAACGAGATCCCCGCCCCGATCGTCCGCTGGCACGGCAAGCGGCCGATCGAGCGCTTCCTCGAGCGGCTCCACTGGGAGGCGAAATCCGCCGACCCCGAGGGGCTCGTCACCTACGTCAACTACCCCTCGACCGAGTACCTGGAGCTGCCCTTCCTCGACCTCACCTCGTTCAACGTCTTTCTCGAGCAGGAGGGGGCCTTCGAGTCCTACCTGGCGCGCCTGCAGAACCTCTCCGGCGATCGGCCGCTGCTGATCACCGAGCTCGGGATCGACAGCCAGCGCAACGGTGTCGACGCCCAGGCGGGGGCGCTCGAGTGGCAGGTCCGCCACGCCTTCGCCACCGGCGCCGCCGGGACCTTCGTCTTCGCCTGGACCGACGAGTGGCACCGCGGCGGCCACGACGTCCTCGACTGGGACTTCGGCCTGGTCGACCGCGAGCGCCGGCCGAAGCCGGCGCTGGAGGCGGTCCGCCGCGCCTACTCGGCGATCCCCTTCGCGCCCGGCGGCCCGTGGCCCTCGGTCTCGGTCGTCGTCTGCACCCACAACGGCCAGCAGACCCTTGGCGAGTGCCTGGCCCGACTCAACACGCTGAGCTACCCCGACTACGAGGTGATCGTCGTCAACGACGGCGCCGGCGTCGCCTGCGCCCGGATCGCCGAAGAACACGGCGCGATCCTGATCCAGACCGAACACCGCGGGCTCGGTCACGCCCGCAACCGGGGGATCGAGTTCTCGCGGGGCGAGATCGTCGCCTTCCTCGACGACGACGCCTACCCCGACGCCGACTGGCTGCAGTACGTCGCGGCGCTGCTGCGCGCCAACGGCCACGCCGGGGTCGGCGGCCCGAACATCCCGCCCGAGGACGACGGCTTCGTCGCCGAATGCGTCGCCGCCGCGCCCGGTGGGCCGATCCACGTCCTCGTCTCCGACCGCGAGGCCGAGCACGTGCCCGGCTGCAACATGGCCTTCCGCAGGGACCTGCTGGAGGAGGTCGGCGGCTTCGACGAGCGCTTCGAGGTGGCGGGAGACGACGTCGACCTCTGCTGGCGGTTGCAGAAGGCGAACCGGACCCTCGGCTTCAGCGCCGGCGCCGTCGTCATGCACCGCCGCCGCGACTCGATCCGCCGCTACCTGCGCCAGCAGTACGGGTACGGCAAGGCCGAGGCGCTGCTGGAGCAGAAGTGGCCGACCCACTACAACCGCGCCGGCTCCTCGCGCTGGTCGGGGCGGATCTACGAGGCGCCGGCGGCGCAGACCCCACGACGACGCTCGCTGGTCCGCTACGGCACCTGGGGCAGCGGCCTATTCCAGTCGATCTACGACTCGCCCAGCGCCCTCTCTGGGTTGTTGCAGGCGCCCGAGGGCCTGCTGCTGGTCGCGCTGCTCGGCGAGGTTTCCGCCCTGGGTCTGCTCTGGGAGCCGCTGCTGGTCGCGGCCCCGATCTTCCTCGCCGCGATCGCCTGGATCCTCGCCGCCGCGCTCGCCAACGGCTGGCGCGCCCACCACCGCATCCCAGGGCAGCCGCTGGCCGAGACCCTGAAGCGCCGCGGCGTCACCTCGCTGTTGTTCCTCCTGCAGCCGTTCGCCCGGCTCGCCGGCCGCCTGCGCAACGGGCTCTCGCCTTGGCGCCGCCGCACCCGGGCGCAGCCGGCGCTCCCCTGGCCGCGCACGGTCGAGGTCTGGAGCGAACGCTGGCGCGATCCCCAGGCCTGGATCGAGCAGTTGCAGGACGCGCTCGCCGCCAGCGGCGGCTTCATCCGCAGCGGCGGTCCCTTCGACCGCTGGGACCTCGACCTGCGCGCCGGGGCGCTCGGCGGGGTGAAGATCCGTACCGCGGTCGAGGAGCACGGCAACGGCAAACAGCTGCTGCGGGCACGGGTCTGGCCGCGCACGACGACCGCCGGGAGACTCGTCGTCCTGGTCCTCGTCCTGTTGGCGCTCGTCGCCGTCCACCAGGGCGAGCCGTCGATCGCGATCGCGATCGCAGTCGGCGCGATCCTGATGGTCACCTTCGGGCTGGAGGGGATGGCGACGGCGACGCGGCTGGCGCTGGCCGAGCTCAACGAGCTCGGTGACGGCGTCGGCGAGGTGGCGCCGGAGGAGGACGGGCGCCCCGTCCTACCGCGCTGGCAGCTCGACCCCGAGGAGGTCGGTCGATGAGGGTGATCCCGGCAAGACTCCGGCGCGCGAAGTCCATCCCGGAGGGCGAGAAGCCTGGAGCCTGGGCGCTGTGGAAGGCCCTGCCTCGTACCAAGCCCTACCTGCGGCCCTACCGGAAAGCGCTGCTGGCGGTACTGGTGCTGACGATCCTCACCGCCGTCTTCGGTCTTGCGGAGCCGTGGCCGCTGGCGGTCATCCTGACCAATGTCCTCCAGGAAGAGGAACCCGGCGGCGTTATCGAGTTCCTCTTCGGGGCCGATCCGACGACCTGGGTGGTTCTCGTGGCGATGGTCATCGCCCGCTTCCTGATCATCGCGATCGGCAACGCTTTCACCGTCCTGAACCATTACCTCGGTTCGAAGATCGAGCAGAACATGGTTCTCGATCTGCGCAGCGACCTCTTCGCCCACGTGCAGCGGCTGTCTCTCACCTTCCACGACGAGCGCCAGACGGGGATGCTGATGAGCCAGATCAACAACCAGGCCGCGGCGGTGGGAAACATCGTCATGGTCGTTCCGCCGATCGCCGAAGCGACCCTGACCCTGGTGGGGATGCTGGTGATCGCGACCCTGATCGACTGGCAGCTGGCGCTGCTCTCGCTGCTGGTGATCCCGTTCCTCTCCCAGTCGTTCGGGGTCTACGGCCGGCGAATCGTGCCGCGGCTGCAGAGGGTGCAGCAGCTGGAGTGGCGCTCGCTCTCGATCGTCCACGAGTCGATGGCGATGCTGCGGGTGATCGTCAGCTTCGGCCGCGAGGACTACGAGCATCGCCGCTTCCGCGAGCAGGGCCAGACGGCGGTCGACGAGCGGGTCAGGCTGACCGTCAGCCAGAGCCTCTACACGCTCGGGGTGCAGACGACCACTGCGGCCGGGATCAGCCTCATCCTCGGGGTCGGGGCGTGGCACGTGATGCAGGGCAAGATCACGCTCGGCGAGCTGATCGTGATGATCACCTACATCTCCTCGGTGTACCAACCGCTGGAGCAGCTGAGCCTCACCGTCGGCACGATCCACGAGCAGCTGGTCCAGTTCAACGCTTCGCTCGACCTGCTCGACACCGAGCCCGAGGTGACGGAGAAGGAGGACGCGGTCGCTCTCGGCCGGGCGCGAGGGCGGGTCACCGCGCAGGGAGTGGGCTTCACCTACCAGGGGCGGAAGGAAACGCTCTCCGGAATCTCGTTCCACGCGCGGCCGGGGGAACGGGTGGCGATCGTCGGCCACACCGGCGCCGGCAAGAGCACCCTGATGAGCCTGTTGATCCGCTTCTACGACCCGCAGACGGGCCGTATCGAACTCGACGGCGTCGATCTCCGCGACCTCGAGCTGCAGTCCCTGCGCGATCAGATCAGCGTCGTCCTCCAGGAACCCCTGCTCTTCTCGGGCACGATCGAAGACAACATTCGCTACGGCAAGCTCGATGCGAGCGACGAGGAGGTGCGTGAGGCCGCCAAGGCGGCAAACGCCCACGACTTCATCAGCGGCCTCCCGAATGGCTACGCGACCATGATCGGCGAGCGCGGCGCCCAGATCTCCGGCGGCGAGCGGCAGCGCGTCTGCGTCGCCCGCGCCTTCCTCAAGGACGCCCCGATCCTGATCCTCGACGAGCCCACCTCCTCGATCGACTCGAAGACCGAGCGGGTGATCCTCGACGCGCTCGACGACCTGATGGTCGGCCGGACCTCGTTCATGATCGCCCACCGTCTCTCCACCGTCCGCCACGCCGACCAGATCCTGGTCATCGATCGAGGCAGGGTCGCTGAACGGGGAACGCATGACGACCTGGTCGGAGCGGGTGGGGTCTACGAACAGCTGCACCAGGCCCAGACGCGCGAGCGGAAGAAACGACAGCCGGCCGCGCAGACGGCATGAACGCGCCGGCGCAAGGGCAGCGGCCGAAGGTCGTCCTGCTCGGGATGATGACCAAGATGCCGGTGGCCGGCGTCGTCTGGCAGAACCTCCACTACCTGCTCGGCTTCGAGCGGCTCGGCTACGAGGCCTACTACGTGGAGGCGCACGGGCGGACCCCGTCGATGCTGATGGGAAGCGGCGACACCGACGCCTCGGGTCGCGCCGCCGCCTTCGTCGCCTCGATCATGCGGCGCTTCGGGCTCAGCGACCGCTGGGCCTTCCGCGCCCTGCATGAGGACGGCCGCTGCTTCGGCATGACCGAGCAGCGCCTGCAGCGGCTGCTCGGCTCGGCGGAGTTGATCGTCAACCTCCACGGCGGCACCAAGCCTCTGCCGGAGCTGAGCGCGACCGACCGCCTCGTCTACCTCGAGACCGACCCGGTGCAGTTGCAGCTGGAGCTGGCCGAGGGCCACCAGGAGTCCTACGCGTTTCTCGGGGCGCACGCGGCGTTCTTCACCTTCGCCGAGAACTACCGGCAGGAGGACTGCCTGCTCCCGGTCTCCGATCGCTTTCGCTTCGAGACCACGCGCCAGCCGGTCCTGCCGGACCTCTGGGAGACGGCGAGGCCGCCCGCCCACGAACGCTTCACGACCATCGGCAACTGGAGCCAACCCTGGCGCGACGTCTCGATGAACGGGTCCGTCTACACCTGGAGCAAGGACCAGGAGTTCAAGAAGCTGCTCGATCTGCCGGCGCGGGTCGGCCGGCGTTTCGAGCTCGCTCTCAGCTCCTACGAGGACGCCGACCGCGAGCTGCTCGAGGGGCACGGCTGGCGGGTGACGCCGGCGATGGGCTTCTCGACCGACCTCGTCGCCTACCGTGACTTCATCGCGGCCTCGGCCGGCGAGTTCACGGTCGCCAAGGACCAGAACGTCCGTTTCAGGACCGGCTGGTTCAGCGACCGCAGCGCCACCTACCTCGCTTCCGGGCGGCCGGTGATCACCCAGGACACCGGCTTCGGATGCGCCCTCCCCACCGGCGAGGGCCTGTTCGCCTTCTCGGATACGGAGGAGGTCGTCGAGGCGGTCGAGCGAATCGACCGGGAGCCGGAGCGTCATCGGCAGGCGGCGCGCGACCTGGCGGTCGAGTACTTCGCCCCCGAGGTGGTTCTGGGAGAGATGCTGACCCACCTGGGGATGCGGATTCCGGGTCGTCGCGGCGAGGTGCCGCGCGGCCCCTTTCCCTATGGGATGTCGCTGACGCCGGTCTCGCGCCGGCCGACCCGCCTCTCGGAGGAGACGCTGGCGGCGGTCGAGGCGACGCCGCCGCCCGTGGCCGTGACCGAGGCGCCGCGCCCCCTCGCCAGCATCGTCGTCGTCTCCTTCAACAGCCGCGTCCTCACGCGGCTGTGCTTGGAGACGGTCCTGACGAACACGGCCGAGACGCCGTTCGAGCTGATCGCCGTCGACAACGCCTCCGCCGACGGCAGCCGCGAGTACCTCGAGAAGCTGGCCGGACGCGACGCCAGGGTCAGGGTGCTCGCCAACGAGGAGAACGCCGGCTTCCCGGCTGCCTGCAACCAGGGCCTCGCCGCGGCGCGGGGCGAGCTCCTCGTCTTGCTCAACAGCGACACGATGGTCTCCCCGGGATGGCTCCCTCGGCTCAGGTCCCACCTCGACGGCAAGGCCGACCTGGTCGGCCCGGTCACCAACCGGATCGGCAACGAGGCCGAGGTGCCGGTCGCCTACGAGACCTACGGTGACTTTCTCCGCGAAGCCGGCGCGCGGGCGACGAAGCGGCAGGACGAGGCGATCGAGATCCCGATGCTGACGATGTTCTGCCTGGCGATGAAGCGCGGCACCTGGGAGAGGATCGGCCCCCTCGACGAGTCCTTCGGGGTGGGCACGCTCGAGGACGACGACTACTCGATGCGAGCGCGCCGCGCCGGGCTGCGGCTGCTCTGCGCTGAGGATGTTCTCGTTCACCATTTCGGCGAGGGTTCATTCGGGAAGCTGTTCGAGGGTGGAAAGCACAGCCACCTGCTGGCCCGTAACC
This sequence comes from Solirubrobacterales bacterium, assembly GCA_036376215.1. Classification (GTDB taxonomy): domain Bacteria; phylum Actinomycetota; class Thermoleophilia; order Solirubrobacterales; family 70-9; genus VAYN01. Next base: position 64,362 of record DASVAT010000001.1, on the reverse strand, counting down.
GCCGGCGGTTCGAGGAGAAATGGGGCGAGGCATGGCAGCCCTACCGACGCCGGGAGAGCCCTGAGTACACGGAGCTCCTCGCGAACCTCCGGGAGACCCTGCACCGGGCGGTGCCGTCCGGGTCCACGGTCCTGGTCGTCAGCAAGGGGGACGAGCGCCTGCTGGATCTCGACGAGCTTCGGGCGTGGCACTTCCCTCGCCTCCCCGACGGCAGCTGGCCCGGCCATCATCCGGCCGACAGCGCCGAGGTCATCGCCGGCCTCGAAGAGCTTCACGCCCAGGGAGCCGAGTACATCGTCTTCCCGGCGCCGATGCTCTGGTGGCTCGATTTCTACGAGGAACTGGCCCAGCGCCTCCACGGTCACGCCGTCCACAGCGACGACACCTGCTCGATCTATTCCCTCACTGTGAGCCCGCAGCGAGCATGACCTGGGAGCAGCGATATCGCAACCAGGTCGACCGGGTGCGGGCGCAGGTCCGGGCGACGGTGCCGGAGGGCGCCCGCGTGTTGGTCATGACCCGCGGGGACGAGGCACTGCTGCAGTTCGAGCGGCGACGGGGGGAGCACTTCCCCCAGAGCCCGACCGGCCTGTACGCCGGCCACTACCCTGCCGACGGCGAGGAGGCGGTGGTGCACCTGGAGGAGTTGCGGGCGGGCGGTGCCGAGTACCTGGTCATCCCCGCGGAAGCGAGGTGGTGGCTCGAGCACTACCCGGAGCTTCGGGCGGCGCTGGAGGAAGACGGCGAGCTCGTCTCCAGCGACGCGCAGGCGGCCCAGATCTATTCGCTGACCCGCGGGGAGCGGGGCAGCTGCCCGTCGGTCACGGCCCTGGAAGCCGCGCGGATCGCCCCGCCGGTGGGGTCCTTGCTGCGGGCGCTGCTTCCGGACCGGGCGGGCGTGGTCCTGATCGGCCTCGGTGCCGAGGCGATAGACCTCGACGATCGCCCCTGCTGGCGTCTGCCGGCGGAGCCGTTCGAGCCGACGATCGAGCAGGCATGGGCGGCTTGCGAAGCGGAGGCGCGCTTCGTCGTCCTCCTGCATTCCGCCAGTCCGACCGAGGCGCTCGACGGCAGGTACCGGCCGCTCTTCGCCGAGTCGATGAAACCGATCTGCCGGCAGCGTCTGGCCGAGGTCTTCGAGGCCGCGCATGGCTAGGCGCGTGCTGCAGATCTGCCACAACCACCCGCGGGTGCGGCCGGGCGGGGCCGAGGTCTACGCGCACGAGCTGCACCGCCACCTGCGCCGCAGCGAGGGGTGGGACCCGACGTTTCTCGCCCGCAGCGGCCCCCCTCATTCGCCCGCGGGCGCACCCCACCTGGGCGCTCCGATCAGCCCGATGGAGGGGACCGCCGACGAGTACCTGCTCTATCCCGAGGACCACGACTACGACTGGATGTTCGGGACCATGCGGCGTCGCAAGAACCTCTACACCGGAGACCTCTGTCGCTTCCTGCTGGCGCTTCGTCCCGACGTCATCCACTTCCAGCACACCCTGTTCATCGGCTACGACGCGATCCGCGAGGCCCGGCACACGCTTCCGGACACGCCGATCGTCTACACCCTGCACGAGTTCCTCCCGATCTGCCACAACAAGGGCCAGATGGTGCGGACGACGGACCGCTCGCTCTGCGCCGAAGCCACTCCCCGCCGCTGCGCGGAATGCTTCCCGGATATCGCCCCCGACGAGTTCTTCCTGCGGCAGCGCTTCATCCGCGCCCAGTTCGACCTCGTCGACCTCTTCGTCGCTCCCAGCGCCACCCTGCGCGAGCGCTTCGTCGAGTGGGGGATCCCGCGTGAGCGCATCCTGCTGGAGGAGTACGGCCGCGCCGAGGCGCCGCCCCTGGGAGGGGACTTCCGGCCTGCCCCGCACGACAGCTTCGGGATCTTCGGCCAGGTCAACCCCTACAAGGGGATCGACGTCCTCTTGCGGGCGATGCAGGCGCTCGGCGCCGAGGCGCCGCGACTGCGGATCCATGGCGCCAACCTCGACCTTCAAGAGCGCTCCTTCCGAGACGAGATCTCAGACCTGTTGGCTGCGACCCAGGGGGTGACCAGCCTCGGCCCCTACCCACCCGAGCGGGCGGGGGAGATGATGGCCGCGGTCGACTGGGTGGTGGTGCCGTCGGTCTGGTGGGAGAACTCGCCGCTGGTGATCCAGGAGGCGTTCGCGGCGCGGCGGCCCGTGATCTGCAGCGACGTCGGCGGCATGGCCGAGAAGGTTCTCGACGGCGTCAACGGGATCCACTTCCGGGTCGGCGACCCCGGCAGTCTGGCGGCGGCGATCGAGCGCGCGGTGAGCACTCCGGGTCTCTGGGACCGGCTACGGGAGGGCATCCCGCGGGTTCATTCGATGGCAAAGCATGCGGAGGTGCTGACCACGGCCTACGAGTCGCTGATCGAGGCGCGGCGGGCGGTGGTCGTGTGAGCGGTCGCGCGGCCTGGCTCTGCGACGAGGTGCTGCTCGTCTGCGAGCCCGGCGATCGCGGCCGGATCGTCGCTCTGCCGGCGACCGACTCGCTGCGCGCCGAGGTCGCGGAGAGGCTGACCGACCTGACCACCTTCCTCCGCGAGGGTCCGGCGGGCTGGGACGCCGCGGCGCGGACGCAGCTGCTCGACCACCTCGTCTCCCGCGGGGGCGAGCTCGGGCTCTCTCCCTCGCTGAGCGACGGTCTGCGGCGGGTGCGGGACGCCCTGCGCGAGCGCCGGCCGCTCTCGCTCCCCCGGGCCGGCGGCCCGTGTCTCGCAATCGAGCGGCTGCACCGGATCGACGAGCGCAGCTTCTACGTTCGCGGCCGCGCCTGGGACGAAGCGGTGGCACCCGTGAGGCTGACGGCGATCACGGCCGAGGGGGAGCGGGTCGAGGTGGGCGAATCGGTCTCACCGCATCCCGCCGCCGAGGGGGGTTTCGCCGGGCTGTTCGAAACCTCGTTTCCGACCTGCGGCGCCGAGGGCTGGGTGTTCGAAGCCGCAGGCGCCTCCGGGCGCGCCGTCGAGGCGCCTGCTTCGCTTTCTCCTGATCCCCTGCGGACGATCTTCGCCGACGCCGGCCTCGACTTCGCCGGGGCGGAGGAGCTGCGCGAGCGCCATCTCCGCCCGGCCGTCGCACGGGTCAACGAGCTGCGACGCAGCATCACCGAGATCGTCGAGATTGCCGGCTTCGGGCAGGGGCCTACCTCGCCGGCGGTCTCGCTGGTGATCCCACTCCAGCGCCGGGTCGACCTGATCGAGCACCAGATCGCCCAGTTCGCCGCCGACCCCGAGATCGGCGAGTGCGAGCTCCTCTACGTGCTCGCCGAGCCCGAACAGAGCGATGCTCTCGGGGAGCTCGCCGCCGAGCTGTTCGCGCTCTACCGGCTGCCGCTTCGACTCGCGACTCTGACCGCGCCTGCCGGCCTGCCGGACGCCTGCCGGCTCGGTGCCACCTTGGCGCGCTCCGAGCGGCTCGTGTTCCTCGGCTCCGACGTGTTTCCGGACCGGCCCGGCTGGCTACAGGCGATGTCAGGCTGCCTCGACGCAGACCCCAACTTCGCCGCGGCGGCACCGAAGCTGTTGTATGCAGACGAGTCGATAGACCAGGCGGGGCTGGAATACGCCCAGGGCCCGGCTGAGGGGGAAGGCCGTGTCCACCGCCGCCTGCGGGGGATGCACCGGCACGTGGCGGCCGCGGACGATGGCGGGCCGGTTGCCGCCGTCGGCTTGGCCTGCCTGATGGTCGACGCCTCCACGCTCGAGAGCGCCGGCGGATTCCGGGGCGAATTCGGTCTCGCCGAGTACGAGGGGTCCGACCTCTCAGGCCGGCTTGCGGCGATGGGGCGGGAGGTGCGCTACGTCCCCGAGGCGGAGCTCTATCGCCTCGAGGGGCTGGGTGCCGAGCCGGAGGCCCTGGCGGAGCCCTACGCCCGCTGGCTGTACTCGCGCCTCTGGGCCGAGGCAGCCGCGGAGGTGGCCGGATGAAGCCGGGCAGCATCGTCATCGCAGCCGCCCTGGCCCAGCGGCCCCGGGCCGGCGGCCACACCTGGTTCGCCCTGCAATACCTGCTCGGGTTCCGTGCGCTCGGATGGGAGGTGACGCTGATCGACCGCCTCGACGCGGAGTTGTCTCTGGATGGGATCGACTACCTGGCCGAGACGATGGAGCGGTTCGGGCTGGCGGGCGACTGGGCCGTCCTGTTGCCAGAGGGCGGGAGCGCCGGTTTGTCGCGGACACAGGTCGAGTCCCGACTGGCGTCATCGGACCTCCTCCTCAACGTAATGGGCTACCTCGACGACGAGGAGCTCTTGGCCGCCCCGCCGATGCGGGTCTTTCTCGACGTCGATCCGGGTTTCGGGCAGATGTGGCGGCGGCTCGGCCTTGCCGACCTTTTCGCCGGGCACGACCGCTTCGTGTCCGTGGGGCTCAACGTCGGCAGCGCCGGCTGCGCCGTCCCCGACTGCGGGCTCGACTGGACCCCGACGCTCCCCCCGGTGGCGCTCGACCACTGGCCCGTCGCCTCCGGGGGAACCCGGTTCACCAGCGTCGCCACCTGGCGTGGCCCTTACGGCCCGGTCGAGTACGAGGGCCGGACCTACGGCTTGCGGGTTCACGAGTTCCGTCGCTTTCTCCCGCTTCCCGAGCTGACCCGGGCGGAGTTCGAGATCGCCCTCGCGATCGACCCGGCAGATGCCGCCGACGTCGAGCGGCTGAAGCAGGCGGGATGGTCGCTGCTCGACCCCGGGGCCGTCGCCTCCGGCCCCGAGGCTTACCGTCGCTTCATCCAGGGCTCGGCGGCGGAGCTGACGGTGGCCAAAGGCATGTACGTGGATACCGAGAGCGGCTGGTTCAGCGATCGCAGCGCTTGCTACCTCGCCAGCGGCAAGCCGGTGATCGCGCAGGAGACCGGCTTCGGCGGTCACCTGCCGACGGGGGAGGGGCTGCTGGCCTTCTCCGACCTGGAGGAGGCGGTCGCCGCGGTCGAAGACGTGAGGCACGCACCCGGCCGGCACGCCCGGGCGGCGCGGGGGATCGCCGAGGAGCACTTCGGCGCCGAGCGGGTACTCTCGCGCATGATCGACGAGCTCGGGGCGGTGCGCACGTATGGCTGAGCAGACGCTGCGACGACTGAACTGGGGATCGGGGACCGAGCCTCCCGCGGACTGGATCAACTGCGACATCAAGGAGGCCCCGGGGATCGACATCAGCTGCGACATCCGCGACGGGCTGCCGCTGGAGGACGAGAGCATCGACTACGCCGTCAGCATCCACGCCTTCCCGGAGCTGCCTTTTCCCGACATCGAGCCGGCGATGACGGAGCTGCGCCGGGTGCTGAAGCCGAACGGAGTGCTGCGACTTGCGCTTCCCGACATGGAGAAGGCGATGCGCGCCTACCAGGCGGGGAACGCCGACTATTTCCTCATTCCAGACGACGACGCGCGCAGCATCGGTGGCAAGCTGATCGTGCAGTTGACCTGGTACGGGTACTCGAAGTCGATGTACACCTTCGACTTCACCGAGGAGCTGCTCTACCGGGCGGGCTTTCGCCGGGTTGTGCGCTGCCGGTTTCGGGAGACGGTGAGCGAGCACCTGGAGATCACGGCGCTGGACAACCGCGAGCGCGAGAGCTTCTTCGTCGACGCCTTCAAGTAGGCGCCTGACCATGGCGAAGATCCTGGTCAGCGGCGCGATCGCCAACAAGCCCGCGAGTGGGGGTGAGGCCTGGGTGAGGATGAGCTGGGTTCTGGGACTGGGGCGGCTCGGCCACGAGGTCTGTTTCGTCGAGCAGATCGAGAGTGCCGACTGCGTGGACGCGCATGGGCGGCGGACCGCGTTCGAGGATTCGGTCAACCGCCGCACCTTCGAGTCGGTGCTGGCTTCGCTGGCGCCTGGCCGCCCCGCCGCTCTCCTCTGCGACGGCGGCCGCACCGGAGTCGGGTGGGGCTTCGATGAGATCGCCGAGTGGGCTCGCGGGGCCGACCTCCTCGTCAACGTCAGCGGCCACCTCGACCTCGAGCCGATCAAGGCCGGCCCGCGGCGGCGCGCCTACATCGACGTCGACCCCGGCTTCACTCAGATCTGGGCCGCCGACGACGGCGGCGGCGCGCGGTTGGAGGGCCACGACACCTACTTCACCGTCGGCGAGAACATCGGCACGCCGCCGTGCGCGATCCCGACGGGTGGACTCGATTGGCTGCCGCTGCCGCCGCCGGTGACGCTCGCCGACTGGCAGGTGGCTCCCGCTCCCGCGGAGGGCCGCTTCACCACGGTCGCCACCTGGCGCAGCCCGCTCGGCGCCCTGGCCCTGGAGGGTGCCGAATTCGAAGGCAAGCACCACCAGTGGCGGCGGCTCGTCGACCTGCCGCAGCACTCGTCGCAGCAGTTCGAGATCGCGTTGCAGATCCACCCCGGCGACGACGCCGATCGCGCGTCCCTGGAGGCCGGCGGTTGGCGGCTGGCCGATCCCGTCGAGGCCGCCGGCACCCCGCAGGCCTTTCGCTCATACGTTCAGGCCTCGGCCGCCGAGTTCTCCGTCGCCCACCCCGTCTACGTCGAGACCGTCAGCGGCTGGGTCAGCGACCGCACCGTCCGTTACCTCGCTTGCGGCCGCCCCGCGCTCGTCCAGGACACCGGCATCGGCGATCGCTATCGGGTGGGAGAAGGGCTGCTGACCTTCCGGACCCTGGACGAGGCGGTCGCGGGGGCCGAGGCGATCACCGGCGACTACGAGGCCCATTCCAAGGCGGCACGCGCGCTGGCGGAGAGCTGTTTCGACTCGGACCTGGTCCTCCGACGATTTCTCGAGGCGGCGTTGTGAGCCGCCTGCGGATCCTTTTCAGCGGCATGGTCGCCGGCGATCCCGAACAGGGAGGGGCGAGCTGGTCGATCCTCCAATACGTCCTCGGGCTGCGTGCGCTGGGACACGAGGTGCGCCTGGTCGAGCCGGTCGATCGGCTCGACCCGGCGGCGGTCCGCTACTTCGACCAGCTGGCGCGGGACTTCGGCCTGGAGGGGGACGTCGCCCTGCTCGTCCGCGGCGGCGAGGAGACCATCGGCGCCCCCTACCCGGAGCTGGTCCGCTGGGCAGGCGAGGCGGACGTCCTCTTCAACGTCTCGGGAATGCTTCGCGACGAGGAACTGGTCGGACCGCCGCCGCTGCGGGTCTTCCTCGATCTCGACCCCGCCTTCAACCAACTCTGGCACGCCGTCGAGGGAATCGACATGGGGTTCGACCTGCACAACCGCTTCGTGACCGTCGGCCTCGAGGTGGGGGAGCCGAACTGCCGCGTGCCGACCTGCGGCCGTAGGTGGATAAAGACGTTGCCGCCGGTCTTCCTGCCACGGTGGGAGCGATCTGCGGAGATCGAGACCGCTGCCTTCACCACGGTCGCCAACTGGCGCGGCTACGGCTCGATCGAGTGGAACGGACGCCACCTCGGCCAGAAGGCGCACTCGCTGCGCAAGCTCCTCACCATCCCGGAGCTGACCAGCGAGCAGCTGGTCCTGGCCTTGAACATCCACCCTGCCGAGGAGGCCGACCTCAGTGCCCTACGCCGACACGGCTGGAGCCTGGTCGACCCCACCGAGGTGATCGGTTCCCCGCGCCGCTACGCCGAATTCGTCCGCGGCTCGAAGGGGGAGATCGGCATCGCCAAGGAGGGCTACGTCGAGTCCCGCTGCGGCTGGTTCAGCGATCGCAGCGCCTGCTACCTCGCTTCTGGGAGGCCCGTGGTGGCACAGGAGACCGGGTTCTCTCGCCATCTTCCGGTTGGGGAGGGGCTGCTCCGCTTCGACTCGAGCGGAGAGGCGACCGCTGCGATCGATCGGATCAGCGCGGATTACGACCGCCACGCCGCCGCCGCCCGCGCCGTCGCCGAGGATCTCTTCGATTCGCGCCTCGTCCTCACGCGCCTGCTGGACCGCGTGGCTAGTACAAGCGCCGACCCGCCGCCGAATCCGGGTTCCGCTCTCGATACGGTCTGAAGATGGATCTCTCCAATGTCACCGTCCTGCTCGCGCGCCAGCGGAGCGGAACCAATGCTCTGCGGGACGTCCTCGACTCGCACCCGGAGGTTTTCTGCCTGCCGGAGGTATTCCAGGCTCAGCCCTCGCCGAAAGCACCCCACGAGGTCGAGGCCAACTACTTCAACTTCCTCGACGAGCGCCAGGATCAAGTCAAGCGGGTTCTCACCTCCGAGGAAGCACAGGAAGAGCTCTTCCTCGAGTACCTCCGCTTCCTCGGGGCCTTCAGCGAGAAGCCCCAGATGGTCGTCGACATCAAGTACAACTCGGCCCACAACGTCGACGCTCCCTGGCGCGATCTTGCCGCCGAGCCGACGCTCTTCGCCTACATCAGGCGCAACGGGATGCGCGTCCTCAACCTGCGGCGCCGCAACTACCTCCGCTACTACCTCTCTTGGCTGAAAACCGAGCAGACTCGCAAGTACCACCTGCACGCTTCGGGCCCCGGCGGGGAGGTGAAGGTCGAGGACGAGGGGATCATGGTCGACGTCGAGGAGATGTTCTTCCGCCTCGAGCTCTGCCAGGCCGAAGACCGGCTGATCCACCGCATGCTCGGCGGTTACCCCAACTACATGGCGATCGAGTACGAGGAGCTGTTCCCGCGCATCGGCGCCCCCCCCGCCGACGCCGTGCTCGAGCGCGTCGCCGGGTGGATGGGCGTCGAGCCCGACTTCACGAAGACCCAGCCGCGCTATCGCAAGCAGTCGGTGCTCCCCCTCGAGCAGGCGATCACCAACTATGGGGCCGTGGCCGAGGCCCTGCGGGGGACCGAGTTCGAGTACGTGCTCGACGACGAGCCCACCTACCGCGCGGCGGCCGAGGCCGCCGCCCCTGAGTCACTGCAAGCCGGGGATCTGTAACGACGCCGGCCGGAAGAGGTTGGGAGACGGTAGGACGTCCCCGGCGTGGCTGCGGTCACCGCCCCAGTTCAATGAGGGGGGGCGCTGGTATTCGCCCGAGTTGATCTCCTTCGCCACATGGCGGAAGAGCTCGTCAAATTGGCCCCCGATCCGCTCGACGGTGAATCTCTCGCTGATCGTCCTGCGGGCGTTCCGCGATAGCCTGGCGCGCGCTTCCGGGTCCTGCCAGAGCCGGCTGAGCAGTGCCGCCCACTCGTCGTAGTCGCGCCCCTCGACGATGTAGCCGTTCTCCTCCGAGGCGATGATCTCCGGTATCCCGCTCGGGCTCGCGGCGGTGACCGGCACGCAACCCCGGGCCATCGCCTCGACCAGGGCCAGCGGCAGCCCCTCGAAGTCGGAGAGCAGGACGAAGACGTCCTGGGAGGTCAGTGTTTTCATGATCTCGTCGCGGCGCATCCGGCCGGGGAGCTTGATCCGGCCGTCCTCGAGATGGGCGGCGGCAAGCCGTTCGAACTCCGCCTCGGTGTCGTCGTAAGCGGAGAAGGTGCCGATCAGGGTGATCTCGTACGGCACCTTCTCCCGGTCGAGTGCTTGCGCCAGGTCGACGAACTCGAGGATCCGCTTCTGGTACTGGACCAGCCGGCCCGTGTAGACGAGCCGCAGCTTGTCCGCCCGGCCCGTGCGCCGGCGGGCGACGTCCTCGAGGCGGACGCTGGAGTTGTGGATCACATGTGCCCGCTCGCCGATCACCGGGTTCATCTCGCGGACGCGGTTGCGCAGCACCTCGGAGACGCAGATAGTCGCGTTGCAGTAGCGACCGAGCCGGTAGACCTGCTCGTAGTAGTCGTTGTCGTCGGCCTGGACCCAGCTGACGATGCCGACGTTCTCGCTGAGGGCGGGGGCGACGCTGTTGGCGAGGAAGTCATACGCCATGAAGAGGATGCAGGGGGCCTGCGACTCGAGATCGCCGATCAGCCCGTGCCACGCCCCCGCCGGGCCCTTACGGTCACGCTCGAGGAACCGGTAGGGAAGCAGGGGGAGAGGGTGATCCGCGGCACTCTCGAGCACCGTTTCCTCGCTGCGGGTGAAGACCACCTCGAGGTCCCAGCCCAGCTCCAGCAGCTGCAGCCCGATCGACTCCAGCGAGGCGTTGACGCCGCTCACCGCCCAGTCGGAGCTGGGAATGACGATCTTCGGGCGCGTCTTCTTCCGCCGTCGCCCGGGGCGGTAGCTCTTCACCCCGAGCTCCTTGGAGGCGAGCTTCAGCAGTCCGTCGGCGGCGCTCTCTGCCGAACGCCGCTGCGGGGGAGTCAGGAGGGGGACGCCGTTTTCGGTCAGCGTCTCGATCGCCTCCGGCACGTCGCAGACGGCAAAAAGCGGCTTCGAGGCGGTGAGCGCAAAGGCCAGCAGGCGCAGCGCCGCCGGCCGGAAGATTTCGCAGGCGAGCGTGTAGTCCTCGAGCACGAAGGTCGTGCTCGGCACCGCGAGGTCTGGCTCCAGCTGGGGGGCAACGCAGGAGACGAGGAGGCTGCCGATGTGGTGCTCCTCGGCGAGATGGGCGGCAATCGCGGCGGCGGATGGCCCGGAGCCGGTTCCCTGGGTGAACCAGAGGACTGTGCCCTTGGTCCACCCGCCCCGCCGCAGGGAGCTGGACTCGCCTCGGACTTGGGCGAGCAGCTTCTCGTGGACGTGGGACATCGCTCTGCCTTCCGCTGTTCCGTAGCGCAGGTAGTGCTCGAGCGGAGTCGGGGCCGCGGTGCGGGCATTGCGGCTGTTTTCGCGGTAGTAGCCGTCCCGGAAAAGTGGATTGGGGTGCGGCGACCGGGTTTCGGGGTCCACGTAGTGAAGAAGCGCATTCTTTTCCGCCTCGAGCAGGCGTGGAACCTGCGAGTAGTAGTACTCGGTGTCAAAGTAGGGATTCGGGTCCTGGCCCTCGGTGGCGGAGCACGCCACAAAATGAGACAACGGGTCCAAGCCTGACGATTTCACCTCGGGGTAGCGGGCGAGGTACCAGCTGGTGTCGAACAGCGGATGCGGATCGGCGCCCTGATGCTGACCTGCCTCGGCGTAGTGGGAGACCGCTTCGTCGAGGGAGCGAAAGCCCCGGCCCACCTGAGTGGCGTAGTACTCGGGGAGGAAGAGGCCCTCGACCGGCGATTTCTCCTGGGGCGGCCTTGCCGGTGCCGCGGCGGCGGAGTCCCTCTTCTTGTTGCCGTTCGTCGCTTCGAGGGCGTAGACGACTCCCGTCTCCGAGTCCCGGGAGATCTCCCGGTACCGGCTCTCCAGGTGCTGGCGAAGCTCCTCGTAGTGGTCCAGCCACCACAGTGCCGGCTCGGGGAAAGCAAGGTGGTCGCCGCCCTTCTCGCGCAGCTCCTCCAGATGGGAGATGGCGCTGGCGCTGTCGAAGGGGTAGTACCCCGCGTAGGTCCCGTCGGCCCTCCGCGGGAAGTGCCAGGTCGCTCGACCGTCGATAGAGAGCAACTCGGCGTCCCCCTTGCTGACGACGATCACCGTGGAGTTCTCGGGCACCGTGCTGCGCACCAGCTCAGCGAAGCGGGCGACCAGCGCTCGATATTCGTCGATCCCATAGCTCATGCGTGCCGGATTTCCCACTGCCTGGACGACTAAAAGCTGGGTGCCGAGTGGACCCGGAAGAAACACTACGGGATCTCAATCCATTGCCCAAGCCCTTCGGTCGCTTTCTAGACAGATTCTCCATCTGGGGTTCTGCCGGGGTCGCCCGACTATGGTCAAGTCCGATGGAGGTAGCCGACACCGAGCTCCGCGCCGGCCTCGAACGGGCGCTCGCAGAGGCGGGCCTCGAGCTCGTCGGGGACGTCGAGCGCCGCCCCTCGCGCTACCGCACCAGCTTCCCGATCGAGGAGCTGCGGGTCGAGTTGCGGGGTAGGGCCCGGGTGACCATCGGCTTCAAGCAGCTCGACTGGGGGGAGCTGGAGCCGCAGGCGACACTCGCCAAGCCCCGGTTCCTCCACGATCCCGCGCGGGAGCCGGCGGTCTACCGGGCGCTGCTGCCGGCGGCCCCGCCCGGCCCGCCAGAGTTCTTCGGCGCGGTGGAGGAGGGCGAGCGGCGCTGGCTCTTCGTCGAGTGGGTGGAGGGACGTGAGCTGTTCCAGGTGGGGGAGAGGGAGCTGTGGGAGGAGGCGGCGCGCTGGCTCGCCCGGTTTCACGTCGCGATGGCCCCCGACCTCGACCGCCACCGCGGACAGGGGCGGCTGATCGATCACGACGCCGCCTTCTACCGGCGCTGGATGGAGCGGGCGCTGGAGTTCGCCGGCGACCCGAAGGCGGTCGCGTGGCTCGCCGCGCGCCACGAGCAGGTCGTCGAGGCTCTGCTTTCCCTCTCCCGGACCGTGATCCACGGCGAGTTCTACGCTTCCAACGTGCTCGTCGCAGCCGATTTCGAACACACCCCGCTGGGTCGAAAATCGGATGCGCGGGTGGCGCCGGTCGACTGGGAGCTGGCGGCGGCTGGACCGGGCCTCACCGATCTCGCGGCGCTGGCGAGCGGCTGGCCGGCGGCCGATCGCGAAGCGCTCGCCACCGCTTACGGCGAGGGGGCCGGGGCCGACGTCGACCTTCGCGAGCTGGACCTCGCCCGCCTGCAGGTCGCGATCCAGTGGCTCGGCTGGGCCCCGCCCGAGTGGGAGCCGCCGGAGGGGCAGCGGCAGGACTGGCTGGGCGAGGCGGTAGCGCTCGCCGAGGGGCTGGGGCTCTGATGGACGGAGACCGATTCCTCGTCGTCAACGCCGACGACCTCGGCCTCTCCGCGGCGGTGGACGAGGGGGTCTTCGTGGCGCACGAGCGCGGCATCGTCACCAGCGCCAGCCTGATGGTCCGCCAGGGCTCCGCCCCGGCAGCGGCCGAAGAAGCCGCCGCGCACCCGGCGCTGGCGATCGGCCTCCACCTCGACCTCGGCGAGTGGATCTACGAGCGCGGCGAATGGATCCAGGCCTACCTGCACTGCGACACCGACGATCCCGGCGCGGTCGAGGCCGAGTGCCGGGCCCAACTGGAGCGCTTCCGCGCCCTGCTCGGCCGCGACCCGACCCACCTCGACTCCCACCAGCACGTGCACGAATCCGAGCCGGTCAAGGGGGTGACCGAGGCGCTCGCCGCCGAGCTCGGCCTGCCGCTCCGCAACCGCGCCGTCCGCTACGAGGGCGGCTTCTACGGCCAGAGCGGCAAGGGGGAGCCGTTCCCGGAGGGGATCTCTCCCGAGCGCCTGATCGAGCTGATCGAGGCATTGCCGCCGGGCTGGACCGAGATCGGCTGCCACCCCGCCGCCGGCCCGGTCCCGACCTCCTCCTACGACGCCGAGCGCCAGATCGAGCTGGCGACCCTCTGCGACCCGCGGGTGCGCGAGGCGCTCAATGTGACAAACGTCAAGCTGTGCAACTTCGCACAGGTAGATCCCAGCTAGTGGCGTACTTTCGTTACATGATCCGTTCCGCCCCACCCGCGCCTCTGAAGACCGCTCTGCTGACCTTTCTGATCGCGGTAGCGATCGCTCTCGCCGCAGCTCAGGCCTGACCGACCCTTCGCGCCGGTATAGATAGCCTTTACCGATTGGTATAGATAGCCTTTACTCCGGGGGCCGTAGCCGCCGAGCGATCGCAGGGCGGAGGTGCTCGACCTCGAAGCCGTGCTCCTGCCGCAGCCGCTCAGCTATCAGCGAGCGGTGGCAGGCCTCGGGGTCGCGCTCGACGCAGAACAGCGCCGCCGAGGAGTTGCCGATCCACTGCACCACCGGATCGAGGTCGACCCGGTCCAGGATCTCCTCGGTGTAGCGCTCGACGTAGGCCGGGGCGAGGGCGGTGCGGTTGCGTTTTCCCTCGCCGGCCTTGGCGTCCTCGGCGTACTGGAGCTGGCGCATCTCGGTGGTCGGGGCCAGCTCCTTCAGGTGGGAGTAGCCGATCCCGGCGTTGGCCAGGGCGGCCTGGAGCCGCTGCGCGTTCGCCCAGGCGTACTCGCTGCCGCGGACCCCGCGCCGCTGCCGCACGTCGAGCAGGAGGTCGACTTCGGCCGCCTCGAGGGCGCCGATGAACGAATCCCGGTCGAACCCGTAGACGCCGATCGTGCGCAGGGTCTTCATCGTCCTACCGGGCCCTTGCCCAGCACCATCGCGCAGTAGCCGTCGGCGATCTCGGCGGCGGTCAGGCGGCCGTTCGGGCGCACCCACTGGGGGGTGTAGTTGACCATCCCCAGCAGGGCGAGGAGCGAGAGGCGGCGGTCGGCGAAGGTCATCGAGCCGTCGGCCTCGCCGCGGGCGAGGACGTCGTCGAGGATCTGCTCGAAGGCGCGGCGCTGGGAGCGGACGCGGCGCCAGCGCGGCTCGTGCTCGATCGCCTGGCGCTCCTGGGTGAAGACCAGCATGTGATGGCGGTGAGCGACGACATGGCCGACCCAGGCCGCGACCAGCTCGCGCAGCCGGTCGACCGGGGGAATGTCCTCGGCGACGATCTCCCGCGCCCGCTCGAGCAGCGGCTCGAGCAGCTCGTCGCAGATCGCGATCAGGAGGTCGTCCTTGCCCTCGATGTAGTGGTAGAGGCCGCCGGCGGCGAGGCCGGTCGCCGCGGTCAGCTCGCTGATCGAGGTCGAGGCGTAGCCGCGCTCGGCGAAGAGGCGGGCGGCGGTGTCGACGACCTCGCGGCGGCGGGCGTCGTAGCGGGCGCGGAGCGCCGGGCGGGTCGGGGGAGAGGGAAGCGCCATCGGTCGAGGGTAGCGGAATACCGAACGCCGATTCGGTATTGTGCCCGGGCATGGACTTCGACCTCGGCGACGAGCATCGCCTGATCCAGCGGACGGTCCGCGAGTTCGCCACCCAGGAGGTGGCGCCGGTCGCGGAGGAGCTCGACCGCGAGAAGCGGTTCCCCTACGAGATCGTCGCCAAGCTCGGCGAGCTCGGGCTGATGGGGATTCCCTTCCCGCAGGAGTACGGAGGAGGGGGCGGCGACTCGCTCGCCTACGCGCTCGCCGTCGAGGAGCTGACCCGGATCGACTCCTCGGTCGCGATCACCCTCTGCGCCCACACCTCGCTCGGCACGCAGCCCATATATCTCTTCGGCTCACAGGAGCAGAAAGAAGAGTGGTTGCCGCGGCTGTGCTCGGGGGAGATCCTCGGCGCCTTCGGGCTGACCGAGCCCGAGGCCGGCTCCGACGCCGGCAACGTCCGCACCAAGGCGCGGCTCGACGGCGGCGAATGGGTGATCGACGGCGCCAAGCAGTTCATCACCAACGCGGGCACCGAGATCTCCGGCCTGGTCTGCATCACCGCCCGCACCGGGGAGGAGGAGATCTCGAACCTGATCGTCGCCAACGGCACCCCCGGCTACGAGCAGGGCGAGCCCTACCGGAAGATGGGCTGGAACGCCTCCGACACCCGGCCGCTGACCTTCACCGAATGCCGCGTCCCCGAGGAGAACCTGCTCGGCCCGCGCGGGATGGGCTTCCGCCAGTTCCTCCAGGTGCTCGACATCGGCCGCATCGGCGTCGCCGCGATGGGCGTCGGCCTCGCCCAGGGAGCGCTCGACGAGGCGCTCGCCTACGCCAAGGAGCGCCACGCCTTCGGTCAGCCGATCTCCCGCTTCCAGGCGATCCAGGCCAAGCTGGCCGACATGGCGACCGAGATCGAGGCCACCCGCCTGCTCGTCTACAAAGCGGCGCGGATGAAGGACCGGGGCGAAAACTTCTCCCTCACCGCCGCCCAGGCGAAGTTGAAGAGCGGCCGGCTCGCGGTCCGCTGCTGCGAGGAGGCGGTGCAGATCCACGGCGGCTACGGCTTCATCGAGGAGTACCCGGTCTGCCGCTTCTACCGCGACGCCAAGATCCTGACGATCGGCGAGGGCACCGACGAGGTCCAGCAGGTGGTCATCGCGAGGGCGCTCGGCGCCTAGGAGGTCCGGCCGTGATCCCCAAAGCCGTCCGCATCCGCGAGGTCGGGCCGCGCGACGGCTTCCAGAACGAGCCGGAGACGATCGCCACCGCCGACAAGGTGCGGCTGGTCGAGATGCTGGCCCGGACCGGGCTGCGGCGGCTGGAGGTGACGAGCTTCGTCCGCGCCGACGTCGTCCCGCAGCTGGCCGACGGCCGCGAGGTGCTGGAACGGGCCGAGGTCCCCGACGAGGTCGCGGTCTCGGTCCTCGTCCCGAACATGCGCGGCCTGGAGGCGGCGCTCGAGGTGCGGGAGAAGATCGACGAGGTCAACGTCTTCCTCTCCGCCTCGGAGACCCACAACCGCCGCAACGTCAACCGCTCGGTCGAGGAGTCGCTCGCGGGGCTGGAGCACGTGCTGGCGCGGGCGACCGAGGAGGGGCTGCGATGCGAGGGCGTGATCAGCACCAGCTTCGGCTGCCCCTACGAGGGCTACGTGCCGGTCGAGCGCGTCTTCGAGATCGCCCGCCGGCTCTCGGCCGCCGGCGCGGTCGAGATCGGCTTCGGCGACACCACCGGGATGGCGAACCCGGTCCAGGTCGGGGAGTTCTTCCGCCGCGCCGCCGAGGAGGTGGGGGAGGTCGAGCGGACCGCGCACTTCCACGACACCCGCGGTCAGGCGCTGGCCAACGTGCTGGCGGCGCTCGAGGTCGGCGTCGACTCCTTCGAGTCGAGCTTCGGCGAGCTCGGCGGCTGCCCGGTCCCGCCCGGGGCGACCGGCAACGTCGCCAGCGAGGACCTGGTCTCGATGCTGCACGAGATGGGGATCGAGACCGGAATCGACCTCGGCGCGCTGCTGGGAGCGGCCGCCGCCGCCCAGGAGGTCCTCGGCCGCCCGCTCGGCTCCCACACCCTCGTCGCCGGCCCGGTCGAGTGGCACGCCGAGCGCGACCCCTTTAAGGAGAACCCGCCGCGATGACCGCCGTCGCCGAGGGCATGCGCGAGAAGCACCTGGAGCTGATCGCCGAGCTGAATGCCGAGCTGGAGCGAGTCCGCCTGGGCGGCGGCGAGAAGGCGGTCGAGCGCCACCGCGGGCGCGGCAAGCTGACCGCGCGCGAACGGATCGAGGGCCTCTGCGATCCGGGCACGCCGTTCCTCGAGCTCTCGCCGCTGGCCGCGCACGGGATGTACGACGACGCGGCGCCGGGGGCGGGGATCGTCACCGGGGTCGGGACCGTCAGCGGCCGCCGCTGCGCGATCGTCGCCAACGACGCCACGGTCAAAGGCGGTACCTACTACCCGGTGACGGTGAAGAAGCACCTCCGCGCCCAGGAGGTCGCGGTGCAGAACCGACTGCCCTGCATCTACCTGGTCGACTCCGGCGGCGCCTTCCTGCCGCTGCAGGACGAGGTCTTCCCCGACCGCGACCACTTCGGCCGCATCTTCTTCAACCAGGCGACGATGTCGGCGCGGGAGATCCCGCAGCTGGCGGCGGTGATGGGCTCCTGCACGGCCGGCGGCGCCTACGTCCCGGCGATGAGCGACGAGACCGTGATCGTCCGCCACCAGGGGACGATCTTCCTCGGCGGCCCGCCGCTGGTGAAGGCGGCGACCGGGGAGGAGGTGACCGCCGAGGAGCTCGGCGGCGGCGACGTCCACGCCCGTCGCTCCGGCGTCGCCGACCACCTCGCCGAGGACGACGCCGAGGCGCTGCAGATGCTGCGCGAAATCGTCGCCACCCTGCCGCCCACCCCGGCGCCTCCCTGGGAGCGGATCGAGCCACGGCCGCCCGCCGGCGAGGCGGAGCAGATCCTCGACGTCGTCCCGATCGGCTCGCGCGCGCCCTGGGACGTGCGCGAGGTCCTGCGCCGCGTCGTCGACGGCGGCGAGCTGCGCGAGTTCAAGGAGAAGTACGGCAAAACCCTGGCCTGCGCCTTCGCCCACCTCGACGGCCACCCGGTCGGAATCGTCGCCAACAACGGGATCCTCTTCTCCGAGAGCGCGCTGAAGGGCGCCCACTTCGTGGAGCTCTGCGATCACCGCCGCATCCCGCTCCTCTTCGTCCAGAACGTCAACGGCTTCATGGTCGGCTCCAAGTACGAGGCCGGCGGGATCGCCAAGGATGGCGCGAAGATGGTCGCCGCCGTCTCCACCGCTCGCGTCCCGAAGCTGACCGTGATCGTCGGCGGTTCCTTCGGGGCGGGCAACTACGGCATGTGCGGCCGCGCGTACTCGCCCCGCTTCCTCTTCATGTGGCCCAACGCCCGTATCTCGGTGATGGGCGGCGACATGGCCGCGGCGGTGATGAAGGAGGTCGGCCAGCCGGAGACCGCCGAGGAACTAGGCGAGCAGTACGAGCGCCAGGGCCGCCCCCTCTACTCGACCGCCCGCCTCTGGGACGACGGCGTCATCGACCCCCGCGACACCCGCGAAGTCCTCGCCCAGGCCCTCGCCGCCTGCGCCGCCGCGCCGCTTGATGACCTGGCGTCACCCGTGTACCGGATGTAAACCGCTACACGCCGGTTCTTTAATTGAGACATATGCTCGCATTCTGTGAGCAAGTTGCCGCTGGCCTTGATCCTGATTGCGCTGCTGCTCGTCAGTGGCTGCGGCGGTGGTGAAGAGACGGGCGAAGGGGGGGATCGGCAGGTTCGCCTGGAGCGCCAGATGGAACGCCACCGGGCCGCGATGCACCGTGCCAAGATGCGGCAGCAGGCTCGGGCCGCCGCCCGGCGTCATCGCCGCCAGGTCGCTGCGCGCCGGCACCGGGCCCAGGTGAGAGTCGAAGAAGCCGAACGCCGGGCGGCGGAAGCAGCCGAAGCCGAAGCGCTGGCCAGCGAAGAAGCCGAAGCCGAAGAAGCTGCCGCCGAAGAAGAATCCAGCGAATGCGACCCCAACTACTCCGGCGCCTGCCTCGATCCATTTGCCTCGGACTACGACTGCGAAGGGGGCAGCGGCGACGGCCCGGCGTACACCGGCCCGGTGTCGGTGGTCGGCGAAGACCACTACGGCCTCGACTCCGACTCCGACGGCACCGGCTGCGAGCCGTACTAGGCGCGGCGACGTTGGTCGCTTTGGTCGCCGCCCTGCTCTGTGGCTGCGGATCTGGATCGAGCGGCACTTCAACCAACACGGAAACGCCGAGACCGCAAAAATCATCCTTCAAGGATGGTTTTCGCGGACTCGGCGAAGAGCGCGCCTCGGAGGCGGTCGCGCCCTCGCATTGCCCGGCGGGGCATCCCGCTTGCCGCGTCACCGTGGGGCGGATCGTCTACGTCGAGCGGGTCGATGCGGATGGGGACGGGGACGCGCACTTCGTGATCCGCGATCCGCAGGGGATCACGCTCCGGGGGCTGACGGCGATCGACGTCCGGGCCGGCCTGCGCCCGCATCCGCTGCCGGGGCCGGGAGACCTGATCAGCGCTGCCGGGCCGGTCCAGACCGGCTCCTACGGACAGCAGCAGATCCACGCGCTCGAGCTGCACGTCGCCAGGTAGCCTCGCGGCCATGAGCCGCCGCTTCGCCCAGGTCGACGTCTTCGGCGGCGGGCCCTGCTCGGGCAACCCCGTCGCCGTCGTCCTCGGGGCCGAGGGGATGGGGGAGGAGGAGATGCAGCGCTTCGCGCGCTGGACCAACCTCGCGGAGACCACCTTCGTCCTGCCGCCGACGCGGCCGGAGGCCGACTACCGGGTGCGGATCTTCACCCCCGTGCTGGAGCTGCCGTTCGCCGGTCACCCGACCCTCGGCACCTGCCACGCCTGGCTCGCGGGTGGGGGAGCGGCGCGCGGGGAGACCGAGATCGTCCAGGAGTGCGAGGCCGGGCTGATCCGGATCCGCCGCGAAGCGGACCGGCTCGCCTTCGAGGCGCCGCCGCTGGTGCGCTCGGGACCGGCTTCGGAGGAGGACGCGTCGAAAGTCGCCGCCGCGCTCGAGCTCGAGCCCGAGGAGATCCTGGCGGTCGAGTGGGTCGACAACGGCCCCGGCTGGATCGTCGCCCTGCTGGAGAGCGCCGAGCGGGTGCTGGAGCTGCGGCCGGGGGCGCTCGACTTCGACCTCGGCGCCGCCGGCTTCCACCCGCCGGGCTCGCCGGCGGCGATCGAGGTGCGCGCCTGGGCACCGGTCAACGGCCTCGCCGCCGAGGACCCGGTCACCGGCAGCCTCAACGCCTCCCTCGCCCAGTGGCTGCTCGCCAGCGGCCGCATCGAGGCCCCCTACCTCGCCCACCAGGGAACGGCGATCGACCGCGCCGGCCGCATCCACGTCTCCCAGGACGGCGACGGCGCAATCTGGATCGGCGGCGCCACCGAGACCGTGATCGCCGGCGAGCTGGCGAAACCGCGATAGACCCCGATTATCGGGTTCGTCTGCGGTCTCGGCGAGTCAGCCGTGGACGCCGGTCCGGTGAACGACGGCGTGGCCCTTGCCGCGGGCGATCAGCCAGCGGTTCACCGGCAGCGCGACGAGCCCCGCGACGACCAGCGCAAAGGCGAGGCTGGCCCAGAAGAGGAGGCTGTCCAGTCCGGC
This sequence comes from Solirubrobacterales bacterium, assembly GCA_036376215.1. GTDB lineage: Bacteria > Actinomycetota > Thermoleophilia > Solirubrobacterales > 70-9 > VAYN01. Next base: position 44,094 of record DASVAT010000001.1, on the reverse strand, counting down.
CTCCATCGCTCCGGGAATCGTCAGCATGATCAGGTTGTCGACGATCTCCATCGTCGCGATGCTGAGGGTGTCGGAGGCGAGGGCGATGGGGACGACCGCGCCAAGCGCCATGCCCGAGCGCAGCAGCGGCAGGCTGGTCAGCCCGTAGCCGAAGAGGAAGGCGAGGACGACCGCCAGCACCACCGTGCCGAGGTTGGAGAAGCCGAGTGCGGTCCCGATCGCCATCCCGGCGACCTCGCCGATCGCGCAGCCGGTGAGGCAGTGCACGGTGGCGGCGAAGGCGATGGCGTTCAGCTGGTGTCGGTCGGTTGCCATGCGACAACTGTAGCAGATACCCCCTAGGGGTATTAATCCGAGGGCTGACGGCGGGTGCTCGGGTGCGTTCCAGGTTCCAGAGAGCTACTGAAAGGAAGACCGAAATGAGAAGGCTCCTGATCGCATCGCCGATCGCCGTCCTGCTGCTCGCATCCGTCTTCGCGAACGCAGGGTCAGCGGCTCCTTCGGGCTCGGCAAACCTGAAGATCGCCAAGTCCGACAGCCCCGACCCCGTCCGCGTCGGCACGAACCTGACCTATGCGATCGGGGTCGAAAACCTCGGTCCAGCTCCGGCCACGGGGGTGACGGTGACCGACAACCTGCCAAAGAACGTCGACCTCGTGTCGGCGAACGGGCCCGGCGGCGCCTGCGCCGTGCAGGGCGGGAGGGTCACCTGCGCCGTCGGCGCGCTCGAGCCGGTCGGCGTCAACTACGGCGGCGCCCAGGCGACGGTGACGATCGTCGTCGTCCCCCGTGCCACCGGGACGATCCGCAACACCGCCACGGTGAAGGGGGAGCAGAAAGACCCCGTCAACGCCAACAACAAGGCGACCGCGTCGACGCGCGTGCTCGGTGCCTCGACCTGCCGCGGCGTGGCCGCGAACGTCACCGGCACCGGCGGCGACGACGTCCTGTTGGGCACCCCCGGCCCGGACGTGATCGTCGCCCTCGGCGGCAACGACCGGATCGTCTCGCGAGCCGGCTCCGACCTGATCTGCGCCGGGGCTGGAGCCGACTTCGTCGACGCCGGCACGGCCGCGGACCGCGTCTTCGCCGGGGCGGGGCCGGACCGGCTCCTCGGTCGCGGCGGCCCCGACCTGCTGAAGGGCGCGGGCGGCCCCGACCTGCTGAAGGGCGGCGGCGGGGCCGATCGCCTGCGCGGCGGGCGCGGGCTCGACCGCTGCCTCGGCGGCGCCGGCCTCGACTCCTCGCGGGGCTGCGAGCGCTAGTCGGGCCGCGAAAAAAGGGGCGCCCGTCGTTCGACGGGCGCCCCTCGGTTCAGACCGCGAGCCGAGCTCGCTAGCCGATGTACATGATCGCGATCGCCATCGCGTCGTCGATCAGGTGATGGCCTTCCGGCACGTTGTAGATCCCGTGCAGGCGGATCGTCTGGCCTTTGGTGATCGTTGCGATCGGGTTACCCGTGCAGACGTTCATCGAGGACACGTGTTTACGGCCGTCGGGCGTTTCGTAGCCCGCTCCGCCGTAGCCCGCCACCGAGTTGCAGAGCAGCGATTCGCCGGCGGATTTGTTGGTGACTTCGATGTTGACCCCGTGGTCGTGGATGTGACCGGCGGCGGCGATCACTTTGCCGCCGAAGGTCGAGGTCCAGTCGTAATGCGTGTCGCTGAGGCCGATCGGCACTTCGATGTAGGAGTTCAGCGAGCACTGGTTGGCGTCGAGCCAGACCGGCCGCAGCGGTGCGCGGCTGGTGTGGTCGGTGCCGGTGGCGTACTTCCAGGTCATCCGGATTTTCACCGTTTTGCTGGTCGTCGCCCAGTTCATCAGGTCGAAGACCATGTTCCAGGTCTCGCTGCTGTTGACCTTGTAGCCGTAGGGCAGGGACTGGAGGTCGACGCTGGTGCGCTCGTCGCCGGAGGCGAAGAAGCGTTCCCCGAGCAGACCCGGGCCTTTGCCGGCGCAGGTGACGTCGGACTTGCCGCTCGACTGGGCGGCGAACATCGCGTGGTGGAGCATCGGCCCCTGGCTGATCGTCGCTTTCGTCCCGTCGGTGTAGACCAGGTCCGGCGTGACGCCGATGATCGAGCAGCCGGTGCACGGCTTGGCGATGTTGGTGACGATCTGGTTGGTGATCATCCCCGCGTTTTCGTGGTCGTGCGGGTCGCCGTTGCCGGCCGGGATCGTGTACGGGCCGTAGTCGATCGTTTTGCTGGTGATCGTCGCGTTCGCGGTCGCCGGGACGACGAGGGCCGCTAGCGCGCAGACGAGCAGCGCGATGCGCTTGATGACTTGCATCTAATGCCTCCCCAATGAGATAGACGGCACCCTCTCCCTACGAGAGTGCCCTTGAACGTTCAGGGAACCTAAAACAAAACACCAAATGGTGTCAAATGGGAATTTCTGGAGTCCTTTGGTTTGAGGTAGGCCCGCATTTGACAGGTGACTATTTAGTCACCTATTATCCCGTCCCATGGACGAGGTCTTCAAGGCGCTGGCCGATTCGACCCGCCGCGAGCTGCTCGATCGGCTGCGAGAGCGGGACGGGCAGTCGCTGAGCGCCCTGGAAGAGGGAATGCCGATGTCCCGCTTCGGCGTGATGAAGCACCTCCGGGTGCTCGAGGAGGCGGGTCTGGTGACCACGCAGAAGCGAGGCCGCGAGAAGCTGCACTTCCTCAACCCCGTCCCGATCAGGCTCGTCCACGACCGGTGGGTGAGCAAGTACGCGGAGCCCTGGGCCTCGGCGCTCAGCGATCTGAAGAGAGAAATAGAGAACGAGGAGGACGAGAGATGAGCGACGAGGCATATGCCGTTGTCGGCGACCGCGGTTCGATGACCGTGTTCGAGATCTACATCAAGACCACGCCGGAGCGCCTCTGGGAGGCGATCACGAGCGAGGAGATGCGAGCCCGGTACAGCTTCGGGGCCGGCACCGCCTCAGAGTGGACCCCCGGCTCGGAGTACAGGGCGTCGGTCCCGGGCGTGATCGAGATCGCCAGCGGCGAGAACCTCGAGGTCGACCCGCCGCGCCGCCTGGTGCAGAGCTTTAACGCGCTCTGGAGCGAGGACGTGCAGCGGGAAGGGACCTCGCGGGTGACCTGGGAGATCGAGCCGGTCGGCACCTCCTGCCGGCTGCGGGTGACGCACGATGAGCTCGGCGCGGACGCGAACGACGAACTGTTCGGCGGCTGGCCGATGATCCTCTCCGGACTGAAGACGCTGCTCGAGACCGGCGAGGACCTCGACACGCCGGGCTCCCTGCGCTACTCCGGGGCCGCCGAATAGGCGGCGCCGTCTTGCTCCGGCCCGGGTTTTTCGACCCGGCGCCGGGGTAGCCGGGTCGCACCCGATCGAGGAGGAGGCCAGTCGATGACCCAACCGACCCTGGACGACGCGCGCGCGCTGAGCGAATGGCGGCCCCCGTTGGGAGTCCTCTCTGTCTACCTGGGCTTCGATCCCGCCGATCGCGGCGGTGCTTGGCGCACCGAGTTGCGCAACGGCCTCGATGCCGTCCTCGAGGCGCACCGCGAAGCCGAGCACGAGCGCCGGGTCGCGTTGCGGGCAACCGCAAAACGAGTGACCGAGCGCTTCGAGGACGGTGAGCTGCGGCCGCCGCCCCGCGGCGAAGCCGGTTTCGTCGAGGTCGCCGAGAAGGGCGGGACCGAGCACTGGTTCGGCACCCCCAGCGCGCCCGCCGCCAGCGCCTGCGTCGATCTCGCCGCCGAGCCGGTGATGGCGCCGCTGCTCGCCCTCTGTGCCCACGACGGCGCCCGCGGGGTGGTCCTCCTCTCCGCCGAGCGGGTCCGGCTCCTCTGCAGCGCCGGCGGCGTGCTCGAGGACCTGGAGGACTGGGAGCTCAGCATCACCAGCCTCGACTGGCGGGAGCGCAAGTCGCAGAGCGCCAGCGACCCCGCCCGCGGCCACGGGGTCGGCTCCTCCGGGCACGATCAGTTTGGCGACCGGCTCGACCACAACCGCCAGCGGTTCCTCGCCGAGTGCGGCGGCCTCGCCGGCCGCCGGCTCGCGGCGGACGGCCTGGGGGAGGCGATCGTCTTCGGCCCGGCGAGGGACGTCGAGAGCTTCAGGTCCGGCTTCGGCTCCGAGCGCGCGGCGCTCAGCGTGGGCGCGGACCTCGACCTGATCTCGGCGCCGAAGGACCGGGTCGCCGAAGCCGTCGTTGAGGCGGTCGAGCGCCTCGACGCCGAGCGCGACCGCGCCGTGGTCGAGCGCGCGCTGGAAGAGGCGAGGGGCGGCAGCCGCGGCGCGTCGGGGCTGCAGGAGACGAAAGCGGCGCTGGGAGAGGGGCGCGTCGAACACCTCGTCTTCGACGCCGGGCTCGGCAGCGAGGCCGAGTCGCTGATACGCGCCGCGCTGGCCAGCAGCGCTCGGGTCACGGTGGTGCGCGACGAGCTCGCGGCCCCGCTCGGCGAGGCCGAGGGCGTCGCCGCGGTGCTCCGCTACTGAGGGCGGCGCGGCTGCGCCTGCGGGCAGGGAGTGTGACCTCCCTCCGGTTCGGCCCTCCCCGACCTCGGGTACGTGGTCGGGAGAGCAACGAACGGAACGGAGACGAGTTGAGCGAGCAAGAGAAGGTCGCCGGCGGGCCGCTGGGCAAAGCGGTCGGTCGGGCCAAGCAACGAGCCGGAGCGGCGCTGGACCGCGCCGACCTCGAGCGCGAGGGACGGCTGCAGGAGGTGCAGAGCGACGCCCAGGCCGAAGCAGCGGCCAAGGAGGTCGAGGCGGAGCGCCGCGAGCGCGAGGCCGAGATCGAGGCGGAGCGGGCCGAGGTCCAGGCCGAGCGCCACGAGACGGAGCTGGAGGCGGCGGAGATCGAGGCCGAGGAGGAGGGCGAGCGCCGGCGAGCCGAGGAGGAGCGAGAGGCTGCCGGCCGTGCCGAGGTGGAGAAGGCCGCCGCCGAGCGCCAGCGGGTGGCCGGTGAAGACCGCGCAGCCGCGCAGCGCACTCAGGCGGCGGCGGAGAAGGCGGCGGCGAAGCGCGACGCGGCCGAGCTGGAGCGCAAAGCGGACCAGGCCGAGCAGGCCGCCGCAGCGATCGATCCCAAGGAGAAGAACTGATGACGATGCCGACGATCCCGAAGACCATCTTCAACTCGTCGCTCGGCGTGGCGCGAGCGCCGCTCGACCTGGCCCTCGACAAGATGGGCGGCTCCGACTCGCGAGCCAAGCACCTGCTCGATCGCGCCGAGGCCGGGACGCGCAGCGCCGTCGGCGTCCTCTTTGCCGATCCCGAGCTGCGTGAACAGGGCCGGGCCGGGCGCCTGGCGACGAGGGAACGCGAGCGGGCCACCGTCCTGCGCGAGGAGGCCGAGGTGGAGGAGCGCCAGGCCGAGGAGCGCCAGGCCAGGGTGAGCGCAGCCGCCGGAAGAGCCGCCGCCGAGGCGCGCCGCAAAGCCGAGCAGGAGAAGCGCAAAGCGGAGAAGCGCCGGCGCGAACGCGAGGCCCGGGCGAAGAAAGCCGAGGCGAAGATGAAGGAGCAGGCCAAGCAGGGCGCGGCCAAGGCAAAGCGGGCCGCGACCAAAGCCGAGAAGGCTGCTCGGCTCGAGAAGCTCGAGGCGAAGGAAGAGAGCATCGCGGCCAAAGAGCAGGCCGCGGCGACCGAGCGCGAGGCCGAGCGTCTCGCCAAGGCGGCGAAGAGCGCCAAGGAGCAGCGGAAGCACGGCAGCGGGGCCGGCTAGCCGCCGGCCCTCAACCGTCCTCGAGGTAGAAGACCTCGGCGCAGATGTCGACGTCTGCGTCGAGGCCGCTGATGAAGCCCCTGACCTTGCGGCCGGTCAGCCGCTCCACGATCTCGACGAATTTGTCGTGGGTGGCGTACTGGAAGTACATCCGGGTGTCCCGCAGGCGCTGGTGCTCGCCCAGCTCGACCAGGCTGCGCTCGGCTGGGGTGAAGGTGTTCTCCAGCGAGCAGATGAGGATGTCCGGCCCGGCGAACTCGGTGCGGGCCTTGGTCGGGCCGCGCCCGAAAAGCTCTTTGTAGAGCCGCACCATCTCGCGCGAGATCTCGGCGCGCAGCGACTCGAAGGCGTGGGCTTCGCCTCCCATCCGCGACTCCAGGGTCCCATCGGGTGACATGTCGATTCCTTACCCGGATGAGGACGATTTATCAATGGGAGGTCGGGTAGCAGTAGATCGTGCCACCCGACCGGTCGCCGGCTCGTTCGACGCCGGCCACGATTACTCCATATCCCGACGGCCCGTACCTCGTGCGGGGCGATTTCGCGATCCAGGACCAGGACGGGAACGAGCTGGGGGGCGAGCGGCGGACGATCGCGCTCTGCCGCTGCGGCAAATCCCGGATTCGCCCGCTCTGCGACGGCACCCACAAGCTGATCGGCTTCAAGGCCCCGAGCGCGCGAGAGCCATGGCCGGCCGACTGATCGACCTGCCGTCGCCGCGGGGGCCGCTCAGCGAGGAGCTCTTCGCGGCGCTCGAAGAGGGCCCGCAGGCCCGCCTCGGCATCCCCGCCGTCCACTCCCCCGACCCGCTCGCCGACGAGGACCTGCAGCTCGCCCTCTACGTCGCCTACGAGCTCCACTACACCGCGATCCGCGGCGTCGACGAGCGCTGGGAGTGGTCACCCGCCCTGCTCGCCTTCCGGTCGGAGCTGGAGCTGCCCTTCGAAGCGGCGGTCGCCGAGCTGGTCCCGCCCGCCGAAGCGGCCGAGCTCGAGTCCGTCGGCGACGCCCTGCAGCGGATCGTCGCCGAGGACCCGGGGCCGCCGCTCTCCCGCTACATGGAGATCCAGGGCACGCGTGAGCAGATGCTCGAGCAGATCGTCCACCGCTCCGCCTACCAGCTGAAGGAGGCCGATCCCCACTCCTGGGCGATCCCGCGCCTGCCTCCCGGGCCCAAGGCCGCCCTGCTCGAGGTCCAGTTCGACGAGTACGGCGGCGGCAGCGCCGAGCGCATGCACTCGGTGCTGTTCGCGAGGACGATGGCGGCGCTCGGGCTGGACCCGACCTACGGCCGCCACATCGACCTCTGGCCGGCCTCGACCCTGGCCGCCGTCAACCTGGTGACCGGGTTCGGGCTGCACCGCCGCCGGCGCGGCGCCCTCGTCGGCCACCTCGCCGCCTTCGAGATGACCTCCTCGATCCCCAACCGCCGCTACGGCAACGCCCTGCGCCGCTTCGGGTTCGGCCCCGAGGTGACCCACTTCTACGACGAGCACGTCGAGGCCGACGCCGTGCACGAGAACATCGCCGCCTGGGACCTGGCCGGGGGCCTCGCGGCGGCCGAACCCGAGGTGGCCGCCGACATCCTCTTCGGCGCCCGGGCGCTGCTCCAGGTCGAGGCGCGCTGGGCCCGGCACCTGATGGAGGCATGGGAGGCGGGGGAGACGTCCCTGCGCGCGCCACTGGCACCCGTGCCGGCATGAGCGCCGTCCGGGACCTCTCCTACCTGGTCCCGATCCGCTGGCGCGACGGCGGGCAACGGGCGGATCTGGCCGCCTACCTGGCCGAGATCGCGCCGCTCTGCGGCGAGGTCGTCGTCGTCGACGGCTCACCCCCGGAGGTCTTCGCCGCCAACGCCGCGGCGTGGGGCGAGCGCGTCACCCACATCCCGCCGGCGCCGGGGGAGAGCTGCCTGATGGGGAAAGTCGGCGGCGTCCGGACCGGGGCGAGAGCCGCCTCGGGGGAGCGGCTGGTGATCGCCGACGACGACGTCCGCTACGACCCGGAGGCGCTGCGACGGGTCGCGAGCCTGCTCGACGAGCACGACCTGGTGCGCCCGCAGAACTACTTCAGCGAGCTGCCCTGGCACGCCCGCTGGGACACGGCGCGGACCCTCCTCAACCGCGCCTGCGGCCGCGACTATCCGGGGACGCTGGCGGTGCGCCGCTCGCGGATCCTGGCCCTCGGCCTCTACGACGGCGACGTCCTCTTCGAGAACCTGGAGCTGATCCGCACCGTCCGCGCCGCCGGCGGCGCCGTGGCGTCGCCGCTCGACCTCTACGTCGCCCGGGTGCCTCCCTCGGCGGGCCACTTCTGGGGCCAGCGCACCCGCCAGGCATACGACGAGTTCGCCCTGCCGCTGCGGATGGCGCTCTGGCTCGCGGTGCTGCCGCTGCTCGTTCTCGTCGCCGCGCGGTGGCGGCCGAAGCCCGCGCTCGCGGTCGCCGCGCTGGCCGTGCTCGCGGCCGAGCGGGGCCGCCGGCGGGCGGGCGGGGCCACGGTCTTCCCCGCCACCTCCTCGCTGCTGGCGCCGGGCTGGATCCTCGAGCGCGGCGTCTGCGCCTGGCTCGCCGTGCTCCAGCGGCTGCGCTTCGGCGGCGTCCGCTACGGCGACGCCGTGATCCCCCGCGCCGCCCACTCCGAGCGCGAGTTGCGGCGGCGGGCGGCCGGTTCGGCCAGGTCGCGGGCCGGAAGCCGCGGTTAGCGCAGCTTCGGCATCGCGCCGGAAACGGGGGAGAGTTTCGTTCGCGCCGCGCGCACCTTCTGCAGGAGGCGGTCGCGTTTCAGGGCGGGTCCGAGCTCGGTGCCGCCGATCTCGCGCACGGGGGCGGGCTCTTTGCTCTCCAGGGCGTCTGCTGCGGTGTTCATCTCTTCTTCCTCCAGGGATCGGAAATCGGGCGCTCTGTGACCTCTCCCAATCTCCGTGCGGTGCAGTGAGAAGTGAGTGGTTTACCTCCCCACACAACCGGCGCTGCGACCGTTGTGCTGTCGTCTGATTACCCACCGGATCGGTGGACAAACCCGTTTCGATCCTCTGTCATGCGGGAAACGGGACCCTCGAGAGAAGCGCTATGAGAGACGCAGGATTCCAACACGAGGCCCTGATTTACGCTGGCTCCGACGAGTACCTGGCGGGGACGGTCCCCTTTCTGCGGGCTGGGCTCGAGGCCGGCCAGCCGGTGCTGGTGGCCGTCGGGCCCGGGCAGACCGAGGTTCTGCGGGGGGAGCTCGGCGCCGACGCCGGGCTGGTGCGCTTCCTCGACATGCGCGAGGTCGGGCGCAACCCCGCGGCGATCATCCCGGTCTGGCGGGAGTTCGTCGACGGGGCGGCCGGCCAGCCGGTGCGCGGGATCGGCGAACCGGTCTGGGCCGCGCGCAGCGCCGCCGCCCTGGAGGAGTGCCAGCGCCACGAGTCGCTGCTCAACGTCGCCTTCGGGTCCGGCCCGGCCTGGGACCTGCTCTGCCCCTACGACGCCGCCTCGCTCGGCGACGAGGCGCTGGCCAAGGTGGCCCACTCGCACCCGGTCGTCCGCCGCGACGGCGAGCCGGAGGAGAGCTGGGACTTCGTCGCCGACGCGGACTGCTTCGCCGGCCGGCTGCCCCCGCCGGCAGGGCCGGCCGAGGGCCTCGACTTCGACCTGACCACGCTCGGCGAGGTGCGCCATCTGGTCGCCGCCGCCGCCGAACGGGCCGGGATGGGGCCCGGCGAGGTCGCCGACCTCGTCACCGCGGCCAGCGAGCTGGCCGCCAACAGCGTCATGCACGGCGGCGGCAGCGGCACCCTGCGGCTCTGGCGCGAGGAGGAGCGAGTCCTCGCCGAGGTCGAGGACGAGGGGCTGATCGAGGACCCGCTGGTCGGCCGCACCCGTCCCGACGTCGCCCAGGAGGGAGGGCGTGGGCTGTGGATCGCCAACCGGCTCTGCGACCTGGTGCAGATCCGCTCCGGCGCCCAGGGCACGACGGTGCGCCTGCACGTCCTGGCACGCGAGGTCGCCCACGTCTGAGGCGTGCCGATCGCGGGGCCGGGGTAGTTGGCTGTCATGCCGAACAACGATCCCCAGACCCAGCTCGTCAAATACCTGACCGACGTCCACTCGATCGAGGAGCAAGCGCTGGTGCAGATGCGCCGCGCCCCCGACCTCGTCGAGGGAGCGCTCGCCGAGGCCTTCCAGCGCCACCTCGGCGAGACCGAATCCCAGGAGCAGCGCGTGCGCGGGCGGCTCGACGCCCACGACGCCTCGCCGTCCCGGCTGAAGGACGTCGCCGGCCAGGCGGGCGGCCTGGGGATGGTCCTCTTCGCCCGCTCGCAGCCCGACACGCCGGGCAAGCTGGCGATGCACGCCTTCTCCTACGAGCACATGGAGGTGGCCGCCTACGAGCTGCTCGGGATCGCCGCCCGCGAAGCCGGTGACGAGGCGACCGCGGCGATGGCGGCGGCGATCGCCGCCGAGGAGCGGCAGATGGCGGGACGGATCGCGGCGTCCTGGGACGACGCCGTCGAGCAGTCGCTGGCCGCGGTGGAGCCGGACGACCTCGGCGACCAGCTCGACACCTACCTCGCCGACGTGCACGCGCTCGAGGGTCAGTCGAAGAAGCTGCTCGAAAAAGCGGAGGGGATGGACCTGCCCGAGGGCCTGCGGGCCGCCCTCGCCAGTCACCTCGCGGAGACCGAAGGGCACCTGCGGCGGATCGAGAGCCGCCTCGACGACCGCGGCGCCGCGCCCTCGGCGCTGAAGGACGCCGCGCTGCGGCTCGGCGCCCTCAACTGGGGGGTCTTCTTCGCCGGCCAGCCCGACACCCCGGCCAAGCTCGCCGGCTTCGCCTACGCCGTGGAGAACCTCGAGGTCGCCGCCTACGAGCTCCTGCTCCGCGTGGCGCGCCGGGCCGGCGACCCGGAGACCGTCTCCCTCGCCGAGTCGATCCTCAGCGAGGAGGAGAGCGCCGCGCGGGCCGTCGCCGACCAGTGGCCGGTCTCAATCTCGGTCGCCTAGGGCGCGCCGGGCTGCGCTCAGGTGCAGGTCCTCGACCCGCTGGCCCTGGCGGTCGGCACGCTCGGCGAGGGCGTGGAAGTCGAAGCCGTCGAGGGACTCGCCGAAGCGCTCCTCGAGCGCGTTCCAGAGCTGGACCTTGCCGCCGATCCCGGAGGAGAGGATCTCCAGCTCGAGCATCCGGCTGAGCGGCGAGTAGCCGCGCAGCTGGCCGTTCGGCTTCAGCCGCCCGAGGCGCTCGGCGGCCTGCGCGAGGAGCGGCTTCAGCGGATCGCGCTTGATCCCCAGCCGTTCCATCAGCCGGGCCAGGGTCTCCCGGTCGGCTTCGATCTCGGCGCATATCTCGGCCAGCGGCGCCCCCATCTCCGGGTCCCCCTCGTTGCTGGCCCGCAGGCGGCGGGCCAGCTCGACGCCGCCCGCCGCCCCCGCCAGGTGGTCGTTCAGGTAGATCGCCAGGCGTCGCTCCTGGGTCGCGCTCCCGGCCATCGGCGGCTCAGGACTCCTCGTAGGGGTCTTTCGCCCCAGCCAGCTGCAGGGCGCGGTCCTTGGTCTCGCTGAAGTGCCGTTCCTGGATCGGCAGCGCCCACTCGGTCAGCTCGGCGATCTTTTCCTCGCCTGCCTGCTCGTTCAGCTTGCGCAGCACCGCCCAGTGGCCGACCTCGCCGGCCTCGGCCATGGTCATGAACTCGAAGCCATCGAGGCCGTCGGCGTCGTCGCCGAGGTACGTTTCCATCATCTCGGAGGCCTCGACTTTCGTTTCCTGGGCCTTTTCGAGGATCGCGGTCTTCTTGCCCTCGCGCTCCTCGGCCACCGCGGTGCAGCGCCGCTCGGTCTCCTCGGCCTCCTCGCGCATCTGGCGCAGGCTGGAGGCGATCCCCTCGTCCTCGACGAGACCCTCGACCTTCTCCGTCGCTTTCTGCGCCGCCTGGGCGAGCCCGAGAACCTCCGCGAGCTTCTCCTCCAGGGTCGTCAACTCGGCCATCGTCTTCCTCCTCGTGTCGGGGTTGGCAGTTCCGTCCGTCTACCCGAGCCAGACGTGTTCGAAGCGCAGCCCCGCGGCGGTGGGGTGGAGGAGGCCCATCGAGGGGCGGGGGGCGCGGCGTCGCTCGGTCGGGCTGCCTGGGTTGAAGATCTGGAGGCCGCCGCCCTGTTCGTGCAGCGGCATGTGGCTATGGCCGAAGACGACGGCGTCGGCATCGGGGAAGCGGGCACGCATCCGCTCCAGCCTCGCCTTGGCGGGGCCCGCGTCGTGGACGATGGCGACGGTCCTGCCGCCGACCTCGACCTCGAGCGCCTCCGGCAGCTCGCGCCGCAGCTCGGCGTCGTCGACGTTGCCCTGGACGGCCAGCACCGCCGGGCACAGCTCCCGTAGCTCGGCGAGTACCGAGGCGGCGGTGAAGTCGCCGGCGTGGATCAGGGCGTCGGCCGCGCGGATCCGGGCGACGCACTCCTCCGGCAGCGCCCGCCGGCCCTTCGGCATGTGGGTGTCGGCGATGACGGCGATCATCGAGGCGGCGATTTTGCCCCTCCACGGGGCCTAATTGCCACCTCGATGCGAGCGGCCTCAGCCAATCCGCCCGAACAGCCCCCGCACGGAAGCCCCGGCGGCGGCGAGGAAGGCGCGGCGCAGGGTTCCGCGGCGCCGGGTCCGCCAACCGCCCTCGGCGGCGTGGGGCCCGCGGCTCTCGAGCACGTTGCCGGGGGCCGGCGCGGCGGCGACGCCGCCGCGGGTGCCGCGCACGAAGGCGCCGTGGGCGAGGCGCCGGTAGAGCGGCGGCGCGGCGGCATGGAGGACCTCCAGGACGCGGCCGGAGCGCCCGTAGCTGACCTCGCGCTTGGGGTTCTCGGCGCAGAGCTCGATCCCGCGCGCGACCTGCTCGACGTCGAGGACCGGCGGGATCGGGCGCACCTGGCTGCCGGTGTAGTTGCCGCCGTGCTCGAAGATCGGCGTGTCGACCGCCTGCGGAGCCATCGTCGCGACGTGGATGTCGGTCTCGCCGGCGAGCTCGCCGGCGAGACATTCGGACAAGGCCCGCACGCCGTTCTTGCTGACGATGTAGGGCGCGACCTGGGGCGAGCTGACGCGCCCCCAGACCGAGGAGAGGTTGATCAGCACCCCGCTGCCCTGCGCTCGGAAGCGGGGCAGGGCGGCGCGGGCGCCGTGAACCTGGCCCATCAGGTTCGTCTCGATCACCCCCCGGAAGACCGCCGAGGGAATCTCCTCGAACGGCCCGTAGGCGATCACGCCGGCGTTGTTGACCCAGACGTCGATCCGGCCGAAGCGCTCGACGGTCGCCGCCGCCAGCGCCTCTACCGCCTCCTCGTCGGCGACGTCGAGCGCGCGGTGCAGCATCTCGGCGCCGCCGGCCCCGCAGGCCGCTGCGACCTCGGCGAGCGGCGGCTCCGAGCGCGCGCACAGCGCCAGCGCCCGGGCCCGGCGGGAGAGGCGGAGCGCCGCCGCGCGGCCGATTCCGCTGGAGGCGCCGGTGATCACCACCACCGCCTCCTCCAGTGGAGGGGGCACGTCTTAGCCGAGCCCCTTCTCCTCGGCGGCCTTGTAGGCGATCTGGAAGAAGTCCGAGATCGTCAGCGCCGCGAAGAGGGAGGCGACGAAGCGGGTCAGGCGCGGGGCGAAGAGGATCCCCACGGAGAAGCCGGCGACGACCCAGAGGCCGAGGCAGTAGGGGCAGATCAGCAGCTCGCCGATCGCCTTGCGCAGGCCGGTGCCGCGGGAACTCTCCTCGAACTCGGCGGGCCCGCCCCGGCCTTCGAGCTCGGTGAAGGGCGCGCGCAGCGGGCTGGTCACCTTGTCCTTGGAGATCAGGCGGCTGAGCTTGTGGGAGGCGGTGCCGACCAGCAGCAGCTCCCCCGCTCCCACCTCCTGCGGCAGCTCGCGCCCCTGCCGGCGCGCGACCACCAGGGCGCTGGCCAGCAGCGTCGCGAAGATGCCCATGAAGCCCAGATAGGAGAGGAGCGGCGGGCGCTCCTCCGGCTCGGCGTAGCCGGCCACCATCTCCGGGGTCTTCAACGCGGTGCGGTCGTCTACGCTCACCGGGGGCTGCTACCCGCTCCCGCGTCGCTTCCAATCATTACGATCCCCTTGGGATGCAGCGCTTCAAAGTCAATCAGCGAGAGTTGCAGCCGGGCTGCAGGGACATACAGCTGGAAGGCGAGCTCGACCTCGCCGTCGCCGGCGAGCTCGACGAGGTTCTCAGCGCGGCGGTGACCGAATGCGACCGGATCCTGGTCGGGCTCGAGCGCTGCGCCTTCATCGACTCCTCCGGGATCGCGGTGATCCTCCGCGCCCGCAACCGGATGGAGGAGGAGGGCCACCGGCTGGCCCTCTACGCCCCCGTCGACCAGGTCCTGCGGGTGCTCTCGATGACCGGTTTGACCGGCAACGGCCTCGTCTTCGACAGCGCCGAGGAGGCCCTCGCCGCGATCGGCGAGCCCGCCGGCAGCTAGCGCGAACCGCCTCAGCCGAAGCGGGGCTCGAGGCGCTGGAAGGCCTGCCACCAGCCGCGGTCGAGTGTCGCGTGCTCGACCGCCTGCAGGAGCGATCCGTCGTCGTCGTGCAGCTCGTAGCTGACGACCGGCGGCTCGGTGACGAGGTCGACGTCGACGATCTTCGCCATTAGGAGGTAGGGCGGGCAGCTGAGCCAGACCTCGCCCGGCTTTGGAAGAGATTTGACGTTCGATCGCGCCATGGGGCTTCGGTACCCCTGCCTTCGACGCAAAAACCGAAAACCATCCCCGAAATTAGGGGATTTGACCGGGTGGTTTCACTGCCGCTGGCCCACTCCCGTCACTGCCGCTGGCCGACTCCCGTGGCGAACTCGCGGGCACGCAGCGGACCGCCGGCATCTGGCTCCAGGGGCGGGGTGGGGCCTCCGTCGGCATTGCGCATACCGGTCAGGAGGTCGTCGAGCGCGTCCAGCGAGGTGACCTTCGGCTCCCAGCCGAGCAGCTCCCGCGCCCGCGAGGTGTCCATCGTCGGCACCCCGAGGGCGAGGTCGAGCCAGCCGGGGGAGGTGGGCTGCAGGCGGAGCTTCCAGGTGAGGTCGGCGGCGGCGCGCAGGGCGCCGGCCGGCAGCGGGAAGCTGCGGGCGCCGAAGAGCTCGCACAGCTCCTCGCCCCCGATCTCCGGCTCGGCGGCGATGTTGAAGGCGCCCTGGACGTCGCGGACGACGGCCTGCCGGTAGGCCTCGCCGACGTCGCGCGAGTGGACCGCCTGGAACCGCAGCCGCGGCACCCGCGGGAGCGCGGGGACGAGCTGCTTGCGGACCAGGAACCCGGGCAGTAGGGGGCCGGCGAAGAGGCGGCGGATCTCGCTCGCGGCCTCGGCCTTGAAGATCAGCCCGGGCCGGAGGCGGACGACGCGGACGTCCGGCTCGCGCCGTTCGAAGGCGTCGAGCAGCGTTTCCACCGCCGCCTTGTGGCGCGAGTAGAAGGAAGTTCTGATCCCGTCCACCGGCCAGGACTCGTCGACGCGGCGTTGCTTGGGGCCGGGGCTGTAGGCGCCGACCGAGGAGGCGTGGACGAGCGCCCCGACGCCGGCCCGGGCGACGGCGTCGAAGACACGCCGCGAGCCCTCGACGTTGATCCGCTCGGTCACGCTCTCGTCGCGGCTCGGCTGGATCGCCCAGGCGAGGTGGACGACCGCGTCGGCGCCGGCGAACAGCGGCACGAGGTCGTCCTCGGTGACGTCGGCGCTCGCCCACTCGACCTTGGCCATCTCCACCTGGGGCAGGCGACGGGAGAGGCCGACGACCGCCTCGACCCCCGGCTCCCCGGCAAGCGCTTCGAGCACGCTGGTGCCGACGTTGCCGCTGGCTCCGGTGACGACCATGCGCATCGCTCGCCCGGTCACGGCTGGATCACGAACTTGATCGCTCCGTCTTCCTTCTTCTGGAACTTCTCGTAGGCCTCGGGGACCTCGTCGATCCCGATCTTGTGGGAGGCCAGGTCCTCGGTGCCCAGCGGGTCGGCGTCGTCGGTGACCAGCGGCAGGATCTCGTCGATCCATCTCTTCACGTGGGCCTGGCCCATCCGCAGCTGCACGCCCTTGTCGAAGAGCTGGAACATCGGGATCGGGTCGACCATGCCGCCGTAGACGCCGCTGATCGAGACGGTGCCGCCGCGGCGGACCGTGTCGAAGCAGGCGTAAAGCGCCGACATCCGGTCGATCGCCGCCTTTTCGATCAGCTTCTCGGCGACGGCGTCGGGCAGCAGCCCGGCGGCTTTCTGGGCGAACTCGCCGAACGGGGCGCCGTGGGCCTCCATCCCGACCGCGTCGATCGCGGCGTCGGTGCCGCGGCCCTCGGTCAGCTCGCGGATCGTGTCGGAGACGTCGTCGTGGTCTTCGAGGTCGAGCGTCTCGATCCCGTGCTTCTGCGCCAGCGCGAGGCGCTCGGGGACGAGGTCGACGCCGATCACCCGCGCGCCTCTGTGGGCGGCGATGCGGGCGGTCATCTGGCCGATCGGGCCGAGCCCGAAGACCGCGACCGAGCCGCCCTCGGGGATCGCCGCGTACTCGACCGCCTGCCAGGAGGTGGGCAGCACGTCGGAGAGGTAGAGGAAACGGTCGTCGGGCGGTCCCTCGGGCACCTTGATCGGCCCGAAGTGGGCCTGCGGCACGCGCAGGTACTCCGCCTGGCCGCCCGGCACCTGGCCGTACATCTTCGTGTAGCCGAGCAGCGAGGCGCCTTTTTCTTCCTCCCGGTTCTGGGTCGTCTCGCACTGGGCGAAGAGCTGGCGGTCGCACATCCAGCAGTGCCCGCAGGAGATGTTGAAGGGGATGACGACGCGGTCGCCGGGGGAGATGTGGGTCACCTCCGGGCCGACCTCCTCGACGATCCCCATCGGCTCGTGGCCGAGGATGTCGCCCTCGGTCATGAACGGGGAGAGGATCTCGTAGAGGTGCAGATCGGAGCCGCAGATCGCGCTCGAGGTGATCCGGATCACCGCGTCGGTGGCCTCCTGGATCTTCGGGTCCTCGACCTCGTCGACGCGGACGTCACGCGGGCCGTGCCAGACGGCAGCCTTCACTGTTGTTGCTTCCTTCCCTAGCTATCGACCCTTACCAAGTCCCCGACCCTCGGCGGCGCAAAACGGGTTGGAGAACTTGTCACCCGGCTCAGGAGACGAGCTCGATCACTTCGCGCTCGATCTTCAGGCGCTGCTTGGCGCTCATCCGCCCGTTGGCGCTCGCGCTGGGGCGGATCGTGGTTCCGTCGCGGAAGCGATCGAGCACGCGGGGGTCGATGTAGGAGGCGCGGCAGACGGCGGGGGTGTTGCCGAGGGCCTCGGAGACCTGGTCGACGGCGCGGACGATCGCGCGCTTGGCGGCGGCTTCGGAGCGGGGCCGCTCCTCGCCGGCGAGCGCGACCGCGGCGAGGACGGTCCCGTGCCAGGTGCGGAAGTTCTTCGCCGTGAACTCCTCGCCGATCTTCTCGTGGATGTACTCGTTGATCTCGTCGGAGCGGACGTCGACCCATTCGCCCCCGGCGCGGTAGGCGAGCAGATCCTTTGGGCCGCTGCGGCGGCGGTGCATCGCTTCGATCGCCCGCCGCGCGGCGGCGTCGCGGATCGACTGCACCCGTCTCTGCCCGCTCTTGGCGGGAAAGTCGAAGACGATCTCGGTCTTCGCGATCGTGACGTGCTCGCGGCGCACGGTGGCGAGGCCGAAGCTCTCGTTTTCCTCCGCGTAGACCTCGCTGCCGACGCGGAAGAAGCCGAGGTCGAGGAGGCGGATCGCGCAGGCCAGCGCCCGCTCGCGCGGCATCCCCTGGCGGCGCAGGTCGGCGGTGACGGCGCGGCGCAGCTTCGGCAGCGCCAGGGCGAACTGGCGCACCAGCTCGAACTTCCGTTCCGCCTGCCGCTGCTGCCAGCGCTCGTGGTAGAGGTACTGCTTGCGGCCCGCTTCGTCGTATCCGGTCGCCTGGATGTGGCCGAACGGGTCGGGGCAGATCCAGACCTCCTTCCAGGCCGGCGGGACCGCCAGCTGCCGAATCCGCTCCAGCGTCTCCTCGTCGGCGATCGACTCCCCCGACCCGTCCTCGTAGGAGAAGCCGCGCCCGCGGCGGACGCGCCTGATCCCCGGCCCGGCGCAGTCGGCCCGTTTGAGGCGCCCCCGCCGCGCAGGGGCCACGGCCTGACTCAAATCCTCATCCCCGCACAAGACATGCTGCCCAACTACCCAAGCGCAAAGGGGGGCGAAACCGCCCGCCCAAACCCTTATCCAAAGAGCCGTGCCTGCCGAAACCGCAAAAACCCGTATACAGCCCGGGTTTTTGCGGTTTCGCGGAGATGACCGTTGGTTGGCGGTGCTCGCGCGGCGGCAGCATGGGGTGGTGGGGCGGCGGCAGCTGCTGGAGGCGGGGTGGAGTGAGGAAGAGATCGAGTGGCGGATCGGCTCGGGGCGGCTCCATCGCATTCACGCTGCCGCCTATGCCGTCGGCCATCGAGACATCTCTCGCCATGGTCGATGGATGGCGGCGGTGCTCGCCTCGGGCCCGGATGCGGTACTCAGTCACTGGTCCGCTGCCGCGCTGTGGATGATCCGGCCGAACTCGAGCTCGGTCATCGACGTCACCGACCCGGTCAAGAGCCGGACCTGGGATGGGATTCGTCGGCACCACAAAGCCCTGCCACCCGACGAGGTCACGCTGGAGGTGGGGATACCGGTGACCACCGTGCCGCGGACGATCTTCGACCTCGCGGCCACCGAGGCCGCCGAGGTGGTCGAGAGCCTGATCCGGGAGATGGAATTCCTGGAATTGCGCGATCCGCTCTCGCTATGGGACCTGGTGCGGCGCTACCCGCGCAGGCGAGGAGTCGCACGGTTGCGCCTCGCGCTGGACCGGATCAAGGACGAGCCCGTGGGACGCAGGCGCAGGGGCCTCGAGGAGCGCTTCGCGCCGTTCCTCCGGCGCCACGACCTGCCGCTCCCCCGCTTCAACGATTGGATCGAAGCCGGCGGCAAGCGCTTCCAGGTCGACTGCCACTGGCCCGGCACCGATGAGATCGTCGAGCTCGACGGTTGGCAGGGCCACAAGACCCGCACCGCCTTCCGCGAAGACCGCGCCCGCGACCGCAAGCTACGAGCGGCCGGCTATGGCGTGACCCGCCTCACCTGGAACCAGCTCGAAGACGAACCCGAGGCGGTCGCCGCCGACCTCAGGGCGCTGCTGGCTTGAACAGGCGGCGAGGCGGCGGCGAGAGGCGCGGACGGGGCCCAGCGGGCGGGAAACCTATCAGCGCCGATCCGTAGCATGCGAGCGACCGATGCCAGAACCCGTCAAGCGCAACCAGCGCTACATGCCTGGGCTGGACGGGCTCCGCGCGATCGCCGTCCTCGCCGTCATCGCCTTCCACCTCGGTTTCGACTGGGCCCCCGGCGGCATGCTCGGCGTCGGCGTCTTCTTCACCCTCAGCGGTTACCTGATCAGCGACATCCTGCTGGCGCAGCTGAACGCCCGCGGCCGGATCAAGCTCGGCGCTTTCTGGCTCGCCCGCGCCCGCCGCCTTCTGCCGGCGCTCTTCCTGATGCTGCTGATCGTCACCGCCTGGGTGACGATCTTCGGCCCCGCCCAGCCGGACCAGTTCCGCAAGGGCGTGATCTCGGCGATCTTCTACGTCAACAACTGGGAGCAGATCTTCGCCGACGTCTCCTATTTCGCCCGCTTCGAAGCCGAAGGCCCGCTCGACCACCTCTGGTCGCTCTCGGTCGAGGAGCAGTTCTACATCCTCTGGCCATTCCTGTTGCTGCTCGGGACGAAGATCGTCCGCGAGCGCCCGCTGCCCTCCGGCGTCCGCCCGCGCCTGGCTCTGCTGACGATAGCCGGCGCGGTCGTCTCCTCGATCGCGATGTTCGTCCTCTACGAGCCGAGCCTCGATCCCTCGCGCATCTACTTCGGCACCGACACCCGCGCCGGCGGGCTGCTCTTCGGCGCCGCCCTCGCGATGGTCTGGCCGAGCCGCAAACTGAGCCGCCGGATCGCCCCGCAGGCACGCAACACGCTCGACGCGATGGGCATCGCCGGGCTGGCGATCATCGCCCTGATGATCTGGCGGACCGGCGAACTCTCCGCCTTCAACTACCGCGGCGGCTTCGTTCTCCTCTCGCTCGCCACGGTAATGGTGCTGATGCCGCTGACCCATCCCGCCTGTCGGCTCGGCGCCTGGCTCGGCGTCCGGCCGCTGCGCTGGGTCGGCGTCCGCTCCTACGGCATCTACCTCTGGCAGACGCCGATCATCGTCCTCACCTCGCCGCGGGGACCGCACGGCGACAGCCTTACCCGCAGCCTCCTGCAGGTGGCGGCGATCTTCGCCGTCGCCGCCCTCTCCTGGCGCTTCGTCGAGGAGCCGATCCGCCACGGGGCGATCGGCCGCTTCTTCGCCCGCCGCCGCGCGGTCGGCTGGAAATGGGAGGGCTTCGCGCCGCCGATGCGGGTCGCGATCGTCAGCCTCGGGGTGCTGCTCCTGGTCGCCACCGCGGGGATGGCCGGGGTCCACTCGACCAGCGCCGAAGGCAACGACGTCCGCGTCGAGCAGGCCCGGGCGGAGGGGACGACGAAGCCGCCGCCATTGACCAAGGCGCAGGCCGAAGACTCGACCAAATCGTCCTGCATGACCGTCGTCCACATCGGCGACTCGACCTCCGAGGGGCTCGACGATGCCGAATACCTGCCGCAGGAAGGCCAGCGGATCCCCGCCCGCTACGGCGAAGTCGGGGTCAAAGAAGCGCACATGGAGGTGCAGGGCGCGACCTCGATCGAAGAGCAGTTCGAAGGCAACCCCAACGCCCAGGAAGTCGCCGCCGCCTGGAAGGCGGAACCGAAATTCGAAGCCTGCTGGGTGCTCGCTCTCGGCACCAACGAGGCCGCCAACGTCGCCGCCGGCTCGACCATCGGCGAGCGCGAAAGGATCGAAAAAATGATGACGATCATCGGCGACGAACCGGTGCTCTGGGTCAACGTCCGCTCGATCGTCCCGCCCGGCGACCCCTACTCGAAGGAAAACATGGAGAAGTGGGACGAGGAACTCGTCGCCGCCTGCGCCACCTACCCGAACATGCGCGTCTACGACTGGGCCTCCGACGTCAAAGACGACTGGTTCATCGAAGACGGCATCCACTTCACCTCGCCCGGCTACGCCGCCCGCGCCCAGCTGATCGCCCTGGCGCTCGCCCACGCCTTCCCGGAAAAAGGCGAAACCGAAGGCGGCTCCGAGAACTGCCTCGTCAGTTAGGAGGGGTTTACGAAACCCCCGCGCACGTCTGGCGGCGGCGGACACTGCGCGGTACTGCGTCCTCAGTCGGCCAAATAGCTCTGCTATTCGGCCTCCCTGCGTCCTTGCCCCGCTTGGTCCGGCGCTCGCCAGCCGCACACGCGGGTTCCATAAACCCCTCCTAGAGGCCGGCGATCTCGACCGGCTCCGGTTTCCCGGCCGGGGAAAAACTCATGATCCGGCCGTAGAAGTAGAGCTCGGCTTCGAGGCAGCGGATGTTGGTCTCCGCCTTGCGGAACCCGTGCTGCTCGCCCTCGAAGGGCAGATAGGCGTGGGGGACCCCGTTGCGCGCCAGCGCCGCGACCATCGTTTCCGCCTGGTTCGGCGGCACGACCTCGTCCTCCAGGCCCTGGAAGAGGATCACCGGCGATCGCAGCCGCTCGGCGTGGTTGATCGGCGAGCGCTCCCGGTAGAGGTCGGCGCGCTCGGGATACGGCCCGATCAGGCGGTCGAGGTAGCGCGACTCGAACTTGTGGGTGTCGCGGGCCAGCGCCTCGGCGTCGGCGACGCCGAAGTAGCTCGCCCCGGCGGCGAAGGCATCGTGGAAGGTGAGCGCGCAGAGGGTCGCGTAGCCGCCCGCCGAGCCGCCGTGGATCGCCAGTCGCTCCCCGTCGGCCTCGCCCTGCTCGGCCAGGTACAGCGCCGCCGCGACGCAGTCCTCGGTGTCGACGACCCCCCAGGTTCCGCGCAGCTCGTTGCGGTAGGCGCGCCCGTAGCCGCTCGAGCCGCGGTAGTTGACGTCGACGACGCCGATCCCGCGGCTGGTCCAGTAGAGGAACTCGCGGCTGAGGGCGGGGGTGGCGTGGGAGGTCGGCCCACCGTGGCTCTCGACGATCAGCGGCGGCGCTTCCCCCTCAGGCGCCTCGAACCCGGGGTTCGCCGGCGGGTAGTAGAAGCCGTGGGCGACGGCGCCCTCGCCGGTCGGGAACTCGACCGGGCGCGGGCGCGAGAGGTAGGCCGGGTCGACCGGCGTCTCGCTGGAGGTGCGGACGATCTCCGTCGCGCCGCGCTCGACGTCGTGGACGACGACCGCCGTCTCGCTCTCCGGCCCGGCGGCGGCGAAGGCGACCTGCTCGCCTCGCGCCGCCAGCACCGGGTAGCCGAAGGAGGTGAACGGCAGCCCGAGGTCGGTCGGTTCCCAGCCCTCCGGACGCAGCAGGAAGAGTCGTTCCTCCGCCCCGGCGCAGCGCACGCAGGCGATCGAACCGCTCCCCAGGAAGGCGTAGGTGGCGCCGCCGAAGAGCCACTGCGGGTGGGCGAAGTCGGCCTCCTCCTCGGTCAGCTGCACCAGCGTCCCCTCCTCGCCGCTGAGCTCGGCGCCGGGCTCACGGGCCCGGTAGAGGTTCCACCAGCCATCGCGGTCGGAGACGAAGTGCAGCCGCCCGTCCGGGCCCCACTCGGGCTGGAAGACGGACTCCTCGGGGCCGCCGGCGACCAGCCGCTCCTCGCCGCTGTCGGCCAGCGGCGCGACCCACAGCTCGGTCCCGTCCCAGGGCATGTTCGGGTGGTCCCAGCAGGTCCAGGCGAGCCATTCGCCGTCGGGGCTGATCCGCGGGAAGGAGTAGAAGTCCCGCCCGCCCGCCAGCACCTGCGGCTCGGCGGAGCCGTCGAGCGGCAGCGAGACGATCTCGTTCACAGGCTCGCCCTCGCCGTGGGTTTCGCGCACGCAGACGATGCCGTCGCCGCCTGGCGTCGGCCGCATGTCGGCGTAGTGGCGCGCACCGTCCGCGGCCGGCGCCGGCGAGATCGCCACCGGCTCCTCACCCAGCCGCTGCCGGTAGAGGCGCTGGTCGGCGAAGTCGACGAAGACCACCAGGTCGGCCCCGACCAGGCACCAGGCGCCGCCGCCGTACTCGTGAACCCTGGTCCGCACGTTCGTGCCGGCGGGCGTCACCTCCTCCGGCGCGCCGCCCTGCGGTCGCCGCATCAGCACCACCCGGCCGCCCTCGTCGGGCCGGCCCTCGGCCCACCAGACGGCGCCGTCGCCGCCGATCGCCGCCGCTCCCAGCCGCCGCCCCGCCCGCGCCACCGTCGCCGCCTCGATCGGCGAGGACCAGGAGCCGTAGGGGGCGACCGTCGTCATCTACGCGTCGACCTCGACCTCGCGCAGCCGGTGGTCGTCGACGTCGTAGACGAAGCCGCGCACGACGTCGCGGTGGGGGAGGAAGGGGCTGCGGCGCACCCGCAGGATCGACTGGCGCACGTCCTCCTCGACGTCGCCGAACGACTCGATCGCGAACGACGGCGCGATCCCGGTCGTCTCCTGCAGCTCCATCCGGAAGCCGTCGTCGGTGATCTTCTGCATGCCGCAGTCGTCGTGGTGGATCAGCATCACCTCACGGGTACCCAGCCGGCGCTGGGAGATCGCCAGCGAGCGGATGACGTCGTCGGTGATGACGCCGCCGGCGTTGCGCAACACGTGCGCCTCGCCCTGGCCGAGGCCGAGGGCGGCGAAGACGTCGAGGCGCGAGTCCATGCAGGTGACGATTGCCAGGTGGCTCTTGGGTTCGACGTCCAGGTGCCGGTTGCCTAGGCCGGCGGCGAAGGCTTGGTTGTTCTCGAGCAGGGAATCGATCGTGTCCATGGCGCCGCAGCCTAGATGATTGATTCCACGACCAGGCACGCCTGGATGACGCGCCTGGCGCGGCGCATCTCTGCGTCCTCGGTCTTGCCTTTGGCACCGCCAAAGGCTGCGCCCTGCGTCCTTGATCTGCTTGGCCAGGCGCGCCCCCAGTCGCACCTCGCCGTGGAATCAATCATCTAGCCCGAGACCGTCGCGAGCGGGCGTTTCCGTGCCCACCGCCCGGGGTAGCCGCGAGGCACGAGCACCGCAGACGACCGAAGAGGGAGAAGGAAGAAAAGATGGAGAGCAGCAGCACCGGAATAGGGATCCTCGATGGCGACCAGTCGACGCGCGAGAGCATCGTCGCCCTGCTCACCAAGGCCTACTGGATGGAGATCGAGACGGTGATGAGCTACATCTCCGCCTCCACCAACCTCGACGGGGTCCGCGCCCAGGAGATCCGCGAGTCGCTCGCCGAAGACGTCGAAGAGGAGCTCGGCCACGCCAAGCAGTTCGCCGCCCGGATCAAGGAGCTCTACGGCGTCGTCCCCGGCTCGGAAGGGTTCGCGGCGGAGCAGAGCTTCCTGCAGCCGGCCGACGAGCAGACCGACGTGATCCACGTGATCCGCGGCGTGATCAAGGCCGAGACCGGCGCGATCGAGCACTACACGCGGATCGTCGAGGAGACCGACGGCGTCGACCCCGTCACCCAGGACATGGTGATCGCGATCCTGCGTGACGAGCAGGGCCACCGCCGCCTCTTCGAGGGCTTCCTGCGCGAGTACGAGGCCGAGGGCAGGGCATGAGAGCGCCGCGGCCTCGCCGCGGCAAGGCCGGGATAAGACGATGCGCTACCTCCACCTCTGCGCCCACGAGCAGTTCCCGCCCGAGCAGTTGCTGCAACAGGCGGTCGCCGCCGAGGCGGCCGGTTTCGCCGGCATCGGCTGCAGCGACCACCTGCAGCCCTGGTGGGAACCGGGCGAGTCGGGCCATGCCTGGGTCTGGCTCGGCGCGGCGGCGCAGGCGACCGAGCGGGTCAGCTTCGGCACCGCGGTCACGCCGCCGGGCCCGCGCTACCACCCGGTCCTGATCGCCCAGGCCTGGGCGACGCTGGAGCTGATGTTCCCCGGCCGCCCCTACCTGGGCGTCGGCTCCGGGGAGGCGCTGAACGAGGTGCCGCTCGGCGCCCGCTGGCCGACGCCGGGCGAAAAGGTCGAGCTGATGGAGGAAGCGCTGGAGATGATCCGCGCCCTCTGGGACGGGAAGCGGCTGAGCGGCAAGGGCAAGCACTTCTCCACCGACCGCGCCTACATCCATTCGCGGCCCGAGAACCGGCGTCCGCCGGTCTACGTGTCCGCCTTCGGGCCGAAGGCCGCGGCGGTCGCCGGGCGCCACGGCGACGGCCTCTGGACCCTCGCCGATCCCGAATCCGCGCCGAAAATAATCGACGCCTACAGGGGCGCCGCCGAGGACGCCGGTCGCAAACCGGGCGAGATCGTCCTCCAGGCCGCCTTCTCCTGGGCCGAGGACGACGAGGCCGCGCTCGAGGGCTGCCGCGTCTGGAAGGGCTCGCAGCCGAAAGAGTTCTACCGCGACGACTGGCACGACCCGGCGGCGATGCAGGAGGAGGGCGAGCTGCAGGTCTCCGACGAGGAGCTGAAGGAAGCGCTGATCGTCGCCGCCGACCCCGAGGTCCACGTCGAGCGGATCCGCGCGGTGGAGAAGATGGGGGCGACGACAGTGGCGCTGATGAACAACTCCGGCGCCGACCCGCTGGGCGCGATCGGGGTCTACCGGGACCGGGTGCTGCCGCGCCTCTAGGCTGCCGGGGATGGACACCGTCGACCCACAGCTGCTGCTCGGCGGGGCGGGCGAGCGATGAGCGCGACCGCCAACGACGTCCAGATCCGCGCCGCGACCGAAGCCGACGTGCAGTTGCTCTACGACCTGATCCTCGAGCTCGCCGCCTACGAGAAACTCGGCGACAGGGTTGCCGGCAGCGCCGAGAACCTGCGGCGCTCGCTCTTCGAGCGCGAGGCCGCCGAGGCGCTCCTGATCGAGACTGCCGATGGCGAAGCCGTCGGCTACGCGATCTTCTTCACCAACTTCTCGACCTTCGAGTGCCGGCCGGGGATCTGGCTCGAGGACGTCTACGTGCGGCCGGAGCACCGCCGCGGGGGCATCGGCCTGGCGGTGATGGAGCACCTGGCCCGGATCGCCGAGGAGCGCGAGTACGCGCGGCTGGAATGGTGCGCCCTGGAGTGGAACGAGCCGGCGCTGAACTTCTACGAGGGGATCGGCGCCCGCCGCCTCGACGACTGGCGGATGCTGCGGCTCGAGCGCGACGCCATCCGCCGCCTCGGCGGCGCCTAAATACCGAACTGCATCAACTTGACTATCTGCTGGGTGGTCAAGTTGATGCAGTTCGGTTGGCGCGGCTCAGTAGGAGTTCGCGCTCGCGCTCGTTCGCGGTGAGCTCGGCGGCGCGGCGGAATTCGGTGGCGGCCTCCTCGTAGCGCCCCGCTTTCTCCAGCAGGTCACCGCGGACGCTGGGGAGGAGGTGGTAGTCGGCGAGCTCCGGCTCGCCGGCGATCCGGTCCAGCAGCTCGAGGCCCGCCTCGGGACCGAACGCCATCCCCAGCGCCACCGCCCGGTTCAGCTCGACCACCGGTGAGGGGGCGATCTGGGCGAGGGCGTCGTAGAGGGCGGCGATTCGCACCCAGTCGGTTTCCTCCGCTCGCAGGGCGCGGGCGTGGCAGGCGGCGATCGCGGCCTGCAGTCCGTAGGGGCCGAGCGGCCCCGGCAGCCCTTCGGCGCGCTCCAGCGCCCGCCGGCCGCGGACGATCAGCAGCGGGTCCCAGCGGGAGCGGTTCTGGTCGAGCAGCAGCACCGGCTCGCCGCCGGGGCCGCGGCGGGCGGCGTTGCGCGAGGCCTGGATCTCCATCAGCGCCACCAGCCCGTGGACCTCCGGCTCGCGCGGGGCCAGCTCGGCCAGGATCCGGCCCAGCCGCAGGGCTTCCTCGCAGAGGTCGGTGCGCACCCAGTCCTCGCCGGCGCTCGCCGCGTAGCCCTCGTTGAAGACGAGGTAGATCACTTCGAGCACCGAGGGCAGGCGCTCGGCCAGCTCCGGCCCGCGCGGCACCTCGAAGGGGACGTTGGCGTCGCGCAGGGTCCGCTTCGCCCGCACCAGCCGCTGCGCCACCGTCGACTCGGAGACGAGGAAGGCGCTGGCGATCTCGGGCGTCGTCAGCCCGCCGAGCAGCCGCAGGGTAAGAGCCACCCGGGCCTCGCGGGAGAGCAGCGGGTGGCAGCAGGTGAAGATCAGCGCCAGCAGGTCGTCGCCGATCTCCTCGTCGGCCGCCGCCTCGAAGTCGGAGCGCTCCATCGCGAACAGCGCCCCGGCGTCGTGGGCCACCTCTTCGCGCTTTCGCTCGTAGGTCTTCTCCCGCCGCAGCCGGTCGATCGCCCGGTTCTTCGCCGTCGCCATCAGCCAGGCCCCGGGGTTGTCGGGGACGCCCGAATCCGGCCACGTCTCCATCGCCGCGACCAGCGCGTCCTGCGCCATGTCCTCGGCGAGGCCGACGTCGCCGGTCATCCGCGCCAGGCCCGCGATCAGGCGGGCGGACTCGATCCGCCAGACCGCCTCGATCGCGCGCGTGGCCTCGGTCACCGGCACTCCCTCAGGAACCCGCGTAGGAGTCCCGGATCTCCTGCGGGAATTCCTCGATCTCGAAGATCCGCCGCACCTCGACCCGGCAGCTCTCGCCGGGCACCCGGCTCGCCCACTGCAGCGCCTCCTCCTCGGAGCGGGCCTGGATCAGCCAGTAGCCGCCGACGACCTCCTTCGCCTCCGCGAAGGGCCCGTCGGTGACGGTCGCCTCGCCCTCGGCGTCGAAGCTGACGCTGGCGCCCTCGCTCGGCGGGCGCAGGCCGTCGAGAGAGAGCAGCATCCCCGCCTTCTGCAGTTCCTCGTTGTAGCGGCCCATCGCCTCGAACGCCTCGCCCTTCGTCTCCCACTCGCTCTCCTCCAGCTGCGGGTACATCAGCATCATGAAACGCATCCGGTCCTCCTTCGTCGCGGGCGGCTTTGTCGCCCTTTTACCTCAGCGACGAACGGAGCCGGGCGAAATCGACACGGCCGCGACTACTCGTCGCGCGGGGTGATGCGGAAGATCGAGACGACCTCGGCCTGATGTGCCTCGGGATGGGCGACGTAGGCGCTGGGGCCGCCCCCGAACCAGCCGGAGGCCTCGTTGTCGCCGACGAAGACGCCGGGATGGCGGTTGCCGTCGGCGTCCTGGACCCAGACCTTGTCGCCCTCGCGGAACCCGTGCTCGATCGCGTCCTCGCTCATCGGCCCGCAGTCTAGTTGCCCGGGCAGGGGCCGAGGCGCCTCAGCGCCCGTCGGTAGACCCGCATCGAGGAGCGGCGCCAGTCGCCGTGCGTCTGGTGCCGCAGGCTCGGCACCCTCTCGTGGTGATACGGAGAGCCGAGGCTCTCGGCGTGGCCGATCGTGTCGCGCAGGCGAATGTGGAAGCGGCAGCGCAGCCAGCGGGAGGCGCAGCGAGGCCCGCAGCTGGCGCCGGTCGCCGAGCACGTCGCGGTCCCCGTAGCCGACGTGCTCGATCCCGATCGCCGTCCAGTTGAGCCCGACCGTGTGGCGGCAGCGGGTGCGCAGGTTGACGAGGCGGAAGATCCGCCCCGAATCCGCGACGACGAAGTGCGCGCAGACGTTGGGCAGCTCGTGCAGCTCGGGGTCGGGGCGGTCGTCGGCGAAGGTGTTGCGGATCGCGGCGACGCTGCCCGCCCGCGCCATGTGCTCGACGATCACCCGCGGATGGCGCAGCCGCCAGGTCCGCTGGCCGTAGTGGCGCTCGGAGTAGGCGGCCATCTCGTGCTTGCGCTCGGCCCCGTATGGGATCGGCCAGACGTCGATCGGCGGGGGAGGGGGAGCCGGGTGCATGAGCCCCGCGGCGAGGAACGCGATCAGCGCCAGTTTCACCGCTCCAGTTTCACCCAAACAGCGCGGGGTAGCTCAATCGGGTCCAGATACCGAAAAAACAGGAGGCGCGATTCGCGATGGCGGATTTGAACGAGCGTGACGCGAAGCTGGTCCAGTACCTGAGCGAGGCCTACGGCAAGGAGCGCGAACTGGAGGCGGCCCTGGGGGCCCACCTCGCGATGACCGTCAAAGGCCCGTACAAAAAACGGCTTCAGCAGCACCTGAAAGAGACGAAATCCCACGCCAAACAGGTCGAGCGACGGATCAAGCAGCTCGGCGGCGGCGGCCAGACCCTGCAGGGCGCGGTCGGCAAACTGACCGCGGTGGCGAAGGGTCCCCTGCACGCGGTCCGCGGCAGCGGCGAGCAGGAGAAGATGCTGAAGAACGCCAAGACCGAGTACTTCAACGAGCACGAGGAGATCGCCACCTACCTCGCGATCGAGACCCTCGCCGAAAGGGTCAAGGACTCCGAGACGGCGAAACTGGCGCGGGCGATCCGGCGCGAGGAGGAACGGATGGCGGGCTTCCTCCAGAACCAGATCAAGTCCCTGAGCGGCGCCGTTGCCCGCGAGGAGATCCCACCCGCCCTGCGGCGCGGCGGCGCCGCCCGCAAACCGAAAAAAGCGGCGAAAAGGCCAGCCGCGAAACGCAAAGCGCCGGCGAAACGCAAAGCGCCGGCGAAACGAAAAGCGCCGGCGAGGAAAAAAGCCGCGAAACGCTAGTCAGGCGCCGATCGCCAGCTCCCGGGCGGCCGCGTCGACGGCGGCCCGGGGGCGAACGGCGAGCAGGACGAGGTCGTCCCGCAGCGGCCCGGCGCTGCGGCCGACCGCGTCGGCGCGCAGGCGCTCGGTCATCTCCTCCAGCTCGAGCCCGGAGAGCGCCTGGGTCATCTCGGCAAAGGTGTCCGGTCCCTGGTGGGAGCTCGACGGTCCCACCTCGAGCCAGCCGTCGGTGCAGAGGGCGAGGGTGTCCGCCGGCCCGAGGGCGACCTCGTGGCGCTCGACGTTCGCCTCTTGCCAGGCGCCCAGGACCGATCCGCCGCCGAGCAGCTGCGGTCCCTCCGCGCCGGCGACGACCGCCGGCGGGTGGCCGGCGGAGGCGAGGACGAGCCGCCAGCCCCCTTCCTCCTGTCGCAGCCGCGCGAGCATCGCGGTGGCGAAGTCGTTGAGGCTGTCGCCGCTCAGCAGCAGCTCGTTGACCCGCCGCAGCACCTCCTCGGGCGCGTCGATCTCCTGGGACAGCCCCCGCACCGAGTGGCGCACCGCGACGGAGACCCCCGCCGCGGTGCTGCCCTTGCCGGCGACGTCGCCGACCAGGATCCAGCAGCCGCTCTCGGTGGGGATCACGTCGTAGAGGTCGCCGCCGATCTCGATGCCCTCGCCGGCCGCCTCGAAGACGACCGAGATGGCCAGCCCCGGCACCTCCGCCGGGTGCGGCGGGCGCAGGCCGCGCTGGAGGTTCTCGGCGATCCGGTCACGCTCCTGGTAGAGGCGGGCGTTGTCTAGCGCCAGCGCCGCCCGTTCCCCCAGCTCGGCGAGGAACTCGAGGTCTCCCTGGTCGTAGCGCATGTCGGCGTGGGCGTGGAGGAAGGAGAGGGCGCCGATGGTGCGGCCGCGGGCGACCAGCGGCACCACCGCCGCCGAGTTATAGCCGGCGTCTTCCATCAACTGCAGGTGCTCGCTGTTCTGCGAGACCTTGTCGACCACCTCCGGCGCCTTCAGGTCGCGCCAGACCATCGGCTGGTTCAGCCGCAGGACCTGGGCGACCGGGTGCTCGCCGCCGGGATCGAGCGGCTGCTCGCTGCGGATCCGCTCCAGCCGCGCCGCCATCTCCGGGTTGGCGCCGGCGACGACGCTGTCGCCGAGCCAGCCGTCGTGGCGGCGGAAGTCGATCAGGCAGAGATCCGCCAGCTCGGGAACCGCGGTGGAGACGATCGTCCGCGCCGTCTCGGTCGGGTCCAGGGAGCTGTCGAGCAGGCGGCTGGCGGCGACGAGGAAGTCCTGGGCGCGCCGCCGCCGCACCTCGGCGGTGATGTCACGGGCGACCACCGAGGCGCCGATCAGGCCGCGCATCGGGCTGCGGATCGGGGAGACGGTCAGCGAGACGGAGATCCGCGAGCCGTCGGCACGGACCCGCTCGGTCTCGTAGGTGTCCAGCCGCTCGCCGCGCTTGACGCGCTCGAGGATCACTTTCTCCTCGTCTTTGTGGTCGGGCGGCACGAGGAAGGAGATGTGGCGGCCGATCGCCTCCTCGGGGCTGTAGCCGTAGAGGCGGGCGGCGGCCGGGTTCCAGGTGGTGACGACCCCGTCCAGGTCCTTGCTGAGGACCGCGTCCTGGGTGCCGCGGACGACCTCGGCGAGGTGCTGGCGGAAGCGCTCGGCTTCGGCGCTCTTGGCCTCCGCCCGGCGGCGGGCGATGAAGGTGCCGAGCTGGTCGGCGAACCCCGCCAGCAGGCCCATCAGCTCCTCGGACTGGGGATTGAAAGCGCGGGTGTGGAACTCGGCGACGGCGAGCACGTGCTCCGGGGAGCCGGTCGGCACCGGGATCGCCAGCGCCGCCTCGAGGCCGAGTTCGGCCGAGACTTCGAAGCGCGGCGTCGGCGTCGGGTAGTCGCGGTAGTCGGGAGCCAGGGCGATCTGCCCGCTCGCCCAGGCGTCGCCGGGGAGGCCGGTCCCGCGCCTGAACTCGATCTCGCGGCTGCGCCGCCAGAGCGGCCGCGCATCGAGGTCGTGAGTGCTCCAGCCCGAGACGAGGCGCAGCGGCGCCTCGTCGTCGACCACTTCCCACATCGCCCCCGCCTCCCAGCGCAGCAGGTCGGCGACGATCTCTAGAAACCGGGGGGCCACCTGCTCCAGCGAGTCGCCTTCGATCAGGCGCGCCGCCAGCTCGCGCTGACTCTGCAGGTAGCGCCACAGCTCCAGTTCCTGCGGCTCTTGCATCCGGCTCACTCTTGCATGCGTGCCCCAGCCGGTAATCCGGCCGGGCGGCCGAGCTCGGGTGACAGCTTGCGCAAGACCTCGTTTTTCCCCATTGGCCAAGGGTAGTCAAGCGCCCAACGGGTTAGACAGATTGGAGAAACGATGTTTCGGTGTGAGAACTGTGGAAGCGGCTACTCGGCGCAGGCCGCGGGCTCCTGGGCCTGCTGTCCCCGCTGCATGGCGAAGGAGCGGGTTCAGGTGCCGCTGACCTTCGAGATCGGCTGGCAGCGGCCCTCCGAAGACAAGGCGCCCCCCGTCCGCTCCGAGTCCGATGCGCCCCGCCGGCCGGCCCTGCGCTGACGGTTACCCGTCGCTCGGCCCCGGGTAGCCGAGGTGGGAATCGAAAGATCGACGACGAGCGTGGAGGAGAATTAGATGTCCGACCGTCTGCAGGGTAAGAGGATCGCCTTTTTGACCGCCAACGAGGGTGTCGAGCAGGTCGAGCTGACCGAGCCGATGAGGGCGGTTTGCGAGGCCGGTGCCGACACCGAGCTGCTCGCCCCGGAAATCGGCGAGGTCCAGGCCTTCAACCATCTCGACAAGGCGGACACCTTCGAGGTCGACCGCGTGGTCGGCGAGGCCGACCCCGACGAATACGACGGCTTGGTTCTTCCCGGCGGGGTCGCCAACCCGGACCAGCTGCGCGCCAAGCCGGAGGTGCTGGAGTTCGTCCGCGCCATCTTCGCAGCGGGCAAGCCGGTCGGCGTGATCTGCCACGGGCCGTGGACGCTGATCGACGCCGGGGTCGTCGAGGGCCGCGTCCTCACCTCCTGGCCGAGCCTGCAGACCGATCTGCGCAACGCCGGCGCCATCTGGGTCGACGAGGAGGTCCACGTCGACCAGGGCCTCGTCTCCAGTCGCAAACCGGACGACCTCGAGGCGTTCAACGCGAAGATCGTCGAGGAGCTCGCCGAGGGCGTCCACGAGGGACAGCAGGTGAAGACGATCGTCGGCTGATCGAGCGACGAGAGGAGGAGACCAATGCCACCGCGAGGCGTGAAAAAAGGCAGCAAACGGGACCGCCAGTACAAACACATCAAAAAGAGCGAGAAGGAAGCGGGCCGCTCGACGAAACGGGCCGAGGAGATCGCTTCCCGCGCCGTCAACAAGGAAAAGGCGCGGTCGGGCGAATCGCAGAGCTCGTCGCGCAGCTCGACCCGCGGCAGCTCAGCCAGCAGCCGGGGCGGCAAACGGTCGGGCCACGGCCCGGGTGGCCGCACCCGCGAGCAGCTCTACAACGACGCCAGGAAGAAGGGCATCGAGGGCCGTTCCAAGATGAGCAAGAAAGAACTGGAGAAGGCGGTAGCGGGGGCTGGTTAGTGGTGTGATCGGAAGAAAGGGCGGGACGGGCTCGCAACGAGCGCGTTGATCCCGCTCTCCGCAGTTCTGCGCGTTTCCTAGTCTGCGCGTTCATTACCTGCACCGTCGAGACTGGGGGGGCAAGCCCCACCGCCAAGACTTTGGCCCGCGCTGCTAGCTCCGCGGCAATCTTTTCACCGCGCACACAATTGCGCGGGCGTCCATTTGTCGGTGCGCAGAATGCAGGGAAGAAACGCTTGTGGGCGCTCGAGAATGCAAGCACGCCGTTTCGTTAGCTAACAAAATTCTCGAACAATCAGAGAACACTGCTAATCCTAAGCAGGCAAACGGGGCCGGCGAACTTAGCCCGCCGACCCCACAAAGAGCCCGGTGGGAGGAGGCTTGCTTGCGGCTCACCTCCTGCCGGGACAAAGAGAAAGGTACATCATGAGCAAGAAGTTGATGCTGCTCGCGGCAGGGGCGCTTTCCGCCCTCGCCTTCGCAGCCCTCCCGGCCGTTGCGTCGGCAGAGGAATACGAAGTCCATTGTCCGAAAACTCCGTGTATCGGGACCATTGCGGGCACTGCGATTGAGCACACCATTCGGCTGGAGAACGATGCCAACGAAAGAATTGAGGCTACCTCGCTGACCGGAACCACCAGTATCGAAGCCTCAACAACCACGACAGGTAAAACCGAACTCTTTTTCAAAGGTGTCAAAGAGAAAATCACGGGCTTCAATTTCTCATGCAACAGCCCTGGTGCAGCGGCGGGCGAAATCAAAACCGGTGTGATGTCGACGCACTTCATCAATCTCGGGAAATCTCCCGAAACAATACCGGCCGTGCTCCTTACACTCCCGGCAGCGGGGATCACATTCACCTGCGCCGGCTTCTCGCAGAAAACAGTGACAGGCAATATCATCGGAACAATCACGAACGTGGCTGAAGTCTGCAATAAAGCAGCAGCGAAAACCGTAGTCAAATTCAATATCAAACCGCCTAATCCTTTCGGCACACAGGAACACGAGACGTGGACAGGGAAATCATATGACCTGACCTCTGGCACCCATGCGTCTGATGGCACAACATCGGCGCAGACAGGTACGGGCAACATCACCTGGGAGGTCGGGAACGAGCCGACCCTCACATGCTGAATTAGTAAGAGCAGCAGTCATCGTGCAACGGGGCCCGCATCCGCGGGCCCCGTTGCTCAGTGACATGCGCGGAATTGCGCGTCCGAAAAAGGTGGCCCACTGCGACATGCAGGCACTTTGGTTGTATCTCCGGGGCTGAGATTGGTAATCGTGTCCCCGTCCTGCTTTAGTCACTCAAGTCCTCGAGGGGATTCGAAGGGTCTAAGGGGGCGTGGGACCCACATGGGCTTCAGGGAACGAGGGGAGAGGAAGATGGTCTCAGGTAGGGGGTGGGTGAGGTGGCTGGCTGCCGCCGTGGTGTGTGTTATTGCTGTGGTGGGGGTGTTCGCTCCGCAGGCCGGCGCCGATGCATTCACGTTCAAGGCGGCCTTTGGTCCCGATGGAACCAATGTCACGAGCTTCGATACCGTGGCATCTGTCGCCGTCGACCAGAGAGACGAACTGGTCTACGTGCTCGACCGCGAGCAGAATGCGCTGTTCAAGTTCGACTTCGACGGTCAGCCGGTGAACTTCACTGGCTCCTCCCCCGACATCACCGGTAACGAACTCTCTGGTTTCATCGTTGGAGGAACCCTTGGCGATCGCCAAGTCGCCGTGAGCCCCGTGAGCCACACCATCTACGTCACCGACGGAAGCGAAGTCGGCGGCCAGGCGACGCGGCTGCGCGCGTTTCAGGCCGATGGCGACCCGGCGCTGTTCACTGCGGGCAAAGGAGCGGGGACGAACGAGATTGCCGGGTTCCAGGGCATCCGCGGGGTTGCGGTCGACTCCAGCGGGAGCATTTATGTCAGCGGCACCGAAACTGCAGTCGTCAGCAGAGACATCACCATCTACAGCCCAACCGGCGCCATCGTCCTTTCCTTGGAGGCTGCGCTGGGCGGGTCCGCGGTGCAGTTCCCCCGAAATCTCGCAGTGGACCCAAACGGGATCCTCTATGCCCTCCGC
Organism: Solirubrobacterales bacterium; assembly: GCA_036376215.1. Taxonomy (GTDB): domain Bacteria; phylum Actinomycetota; class Thermoleophilia; order Solirubrobacterales; family 70-9; genus VAYN01. The sequence goes on along the minus strand of DASVAT010000001.1, from coordinate 9,188 downwards.
CTGGGAACTGAAGTAGTGCGCTACACCCCCTCCGCGTTCCCAGTCACCCCCACCACCACCTACACCGAAGAGGTCTTGGGTGCGAAACCGGCGCGCGGACTCGCCATCGACCCCGCGACCAACAACCTCCTCGTGCTCGAGGAATTCACCGAAGAAGGCAGCCAGGTATCCCGCGTGGAGATCTTCGACGAAGAAGGCGAACCAAAAGGCACCTTCGCCGGGCCGGGCGAAGAGGGCGAGCTCAAAAACCCCGCCGGCATCGCCGCCGGGACCGACCCCGAAGGGATCGCGAGGGTCTTCGTGGGGACCAATCCCAGTCCCGGCCTCGCCCAGGTCGAGATCTTCGAAGAAGAAAAGTGCGAAGTGGACTGCCCGCCGATCATCGAAACGACCTCGGCGACCGGAGTGGCCGGCGACTCGGCGACGCTGCGGGCAAGGGTCAACCCCAACGGCTTCGAGTCGAGCTACTGGTTCGAATACGGCTCCGAAGACTGCGAGACCGGCTCCTGCGCGAAGGTTCCGCTCCCTCCGGCGGGGATCGGAGCCGGGCGAAAGGGCGTCGCGGTCTCCCAGGCGCTGACGGGTCTGCAGGCGAACACCATCTACCACTACCGCGTGGTGGCAGAAAACGAGTGGGGCCAGAAACCCGGCCCCGACGGGACCCTGACCACGCAGAGCTCGGGCCTGGGCTTCGCGCTGGGCGACCGGCGCGTCTGGGAGATGGTTTCCCCCTCCGACAAGCACGGCGGCACGATCATCAGCACCCAGACGACCGCGATCCAGGCGGCGGCCTCAGGCGGGCGCCTCGCCTACGCGACCCTCGGCTCGATCCTGGAGGACCCCGACAGCTCCCAGCTGCCGGTGCCGTCGACCGTCCTCGCCGAGAGGTCGGACAACGGCCGCTGGAGCGCGGAGGACCTGACCCCGCCTCACTCGGATCGCCATCGGCTCCAGGCAGGCACCGAATACAAACTCTTCGACCCTGAGCTCTTGCGGGCAGAGCTCGAGCCGACCGACGACACCCCGCTCTCGCCCGAGGCTTCCGAACGCACCCCCTACCTGCGGATAGAAGGCGACCCGCCCACCTTCATCCCGCTGGTCAACCCCTCAAACGTGCCGCCGGGAACGGAATTCGGCGGTGCCAACAACGAACAGACCCTGCCGCTCAGAATCGCGGCCGCCTCCCCTGACCTCGACCACATCGCTCTGGTCTCCTCGAAAGCGCCGCTGGTTCCGGATGCGAGCGGCTCAGCCCTCTACCTATGGTCGGGCGGGGAGCTCGAAGCGGTGAGCGAGCTGCCGGCCTCAGCAGGCGGGGCGATCGTCGGAGCGATGGCGGGAGCGGGCGAGGGATCGGTGAGAGGGGCGGTCTCCGAGGACGGGTCGCGCGTCTTCTGGACCCCGGGCGGGTATTTCCCGACTGGCGGGGCGGGCCTCTACCTGCGCGACACCGTGGCGCAGGAATCGGTGCGCCTCGACAAAGTCCGGTCGGGAGCCGGCCTCGGCGCGGTGCGGCCGATCTTCAACGCCGCCAGCGCCGACGGAGACGTCGTCTACTTCACCGACAGCCACCGCCTGACCGCCGACTCGAGCCCCAAAGGCCGTGACCTCTACCGCTGCGTGGTGGGCCCGGTGGGAAGCGGGCAGGGATGCACGGAGCTGACCGACGTCAGCGCCCCGCGCGCTGGTTCGGGCGAAAGCGCCGAAATCCAGGGCCAGGTGCAGGGGGTCGGCGCCGACGGGAGCCGCACCTACTTCGTCGCCCGAGGGGTACTTGACGAAGAACCGAACACGGAAGGTGACGTAGCCGTAGCGAAAGCGCCGAACCTCTACCGCTGGGAGGAGGGGGAGGGGGCGAGGTTCGTCGCCAACCTGGCGGAGGCCGACTTCCGCGTCTGGGGCTCCGTCGAACCGGCGCAAAGCTTCGGCGAGCTGATCAGCGCCACCACTTCCCCCAACGGCCGCTACCTAGCCTTCACCTCTGAGGCGAGCCTCACCGGCCACGAAAACAAAAACGAGGCAGGAGACGCCAACACCGAGGCCTTCCTCTACGACAGCCAGAGCGACGAGCTGACCTGCGTCTCCTGCAACCCCTCGGGGGCCGCGGCGGTCGGGGAGGAGCTGGAGGGTGAGCTCTTCTTCGCGCCGGACCCCAACGGCCTGTGGGCGGGGCGCCAGGTGGCGGCGACGCTGCCCGAGGCTACGCAAACCGAACCGTTCTCCATCTCCCTCTACCGCCCGCGCTACGTCCTCGACAACGGCCGCGTCTTCTTCAACTCCGTCGGTCCGCTGGTCGCCGCCGACTCCAACGGCGACTGGGACGTCTACGAGTGGCAGCCGGTGGGGGTAGGTACCTGCACCGCGGAGACCACCACCGCCTCGACCACCCGCTCGGGCCCGGGCTGCGTCGGTCTGATCTCCTCGGGAACCTCGGAAGGAGACGCCGGCTTCCTCGACGCCTCGGTGAGCGGCGACGACGTCTTCTTCATGACCCGCGGCCGCCTCTCGGTCCTCGACACCGACGAGGAGGTCGACGTCTACGACGCCCGTGTCGACGGCATCGCGGCTGTTCTGGAACCTGTGCGGGAGTGCGCCGGGGAAGCCTGCCAGCCCTCGGCCGGTCCTCCCAACGACCCCACGCCCGCGAGCGAGGCCTTCCGCGGCCCGGAACCGCCGCTCACCTGCCGCAAGGGCCAGCGCAAGGTCAAGCAGGGCGGTAGAACCGTCTGCAAGGCAAAGAAGCACAAGAACAAGAAACACAAAAAGAAGCAGAACAAAAACAAGAAAAAGAAAGCCGGCAAGAGCGGGAGGGCGGGACGATGAAGCGGCCGATCAGAGGGACCATGGGCCGCGTTCTCTTGGCGACGATCGCCGCTGCCTGCTGTCTCCTGCTGCCCGCCGCCACCGCCTCGGCAGCACCCTCTCCGTGGTGGGAGGTCGTCACCGGCGCCCGGCCGACGAACCTGCTGAGCGCGGGCGGCAGCGGCGGGCTGGTGATCACCCTGACCAACATCGGCGACGCGCCCCTGGACGCGACCAAAGTCCCGCTCGAGATCCTCGACGACCTGCCCGACGGCGTGCAGGCGAACGGAGTCAGGAGCGCAGTGGGCATCAACGGCATCTTCGGCCCGATCGACTGCGAGGTCCTCGCCGGCGGCACCGAAGTCTCCTGCGTCTTCGAGAAAACGCTCCCCCCCTTCGAATCGATCGAACTGGAAGTGCTGGTCACCGCCCCCGGGCCGCTCGGCGCCCCGGGCGAGGTCACGGTCTCGGGGGCAAACGCCGCCGACGCCGGCGCCTCCCAGGAGGTCGAGCCGAGCCCCGACCCGACCCCCTTCGGGATTGAGCACTTCGCCTCGCGAGCCGAAGAAGAGGGCGGGGCGCCCGCCACCCGCGCCGGCAGCCATCCCTTCCAGCTGACCACGACCCTGCAGATGAACGCCGGCGTCTATGAAGTTCAGGATCCCCAGATCGGCGACTCGGTCGCTCAGCCCGCCCAGCCGCGCCACCTGCGCTTCACGCTGCCGGTCGGCATGACCGGCAACATCTCCACCCTGCCGAAGTGCTCTCTGGCCGACTTCTATGCCCAGAGCGAATTTGCCGACACCGTCAACCGCTGCCCCGACGCCACTGCGATCGGCGCCGCGGCGCCGCTGATCACCCTCGAACCGCTGGGCCTCCTGCGGGTGGCGGTGCCGGTCTTCAACCTGCCCCCCGCGGCGGGGGAACCGGCGCGGTTCGGCTTCACCGTTGCCCGTGTGCCGGTCCTGATCACCACCGAAGTAGACCCCGACAACCAATACAGGGTCATCGCCAGCCTGAAGAACTCCCCCCAGATCCCCAAGGTGCTTGCCTCCACGGTGACGATCTGGGGCACCCCCGGCGACCCCCGCCACGACACCACCCGCGGGTGGGGATGCCTCTACAACCTCGTTGATACCGGCCCCTGCGAGCCCCCGACCGACCTCGGCGAAGAGGCCTTCCTCCGCCTGCCGGTCTCCTGCGCCACCGCGGTCGAGACGATCTTCGAAGCCGAACCGTGGAGCGCCTCGCTGGGAGGCCTCGACCAAGCCACCTCCAGCGCCCCGCAGATGAGCGGCTGCAACCAGGTCCCCTTCGACCCGGCGATCACCGCCGCCCCGACCAGCAAGCTCGCCGGAGCCCCCAGTGGCCTCGACTTCGGGCTCGAGATGCCAAACGCGGGCCTGTTGGACTCAGACGCGACCTCCGAAGGCCAGGCAAAGCGGGTTGAAGTCACCCTGCCCGAGGGGATGACGGTCAACCCCGCCCAGGGTGAAGGGCTGGTCGGCTGCTCGCCTGCCGAGCTGGCCCGCGAGCGCTTCGACTCCAAACCGGGCGAGGGCTGCCCGGAGGCCTCCAAGGTGGGCGAACTGAAGATCCAAACGCCGCTGATCTCCGAGGAAGCCCGCGGCTCGGTCTACGTCGCGAGCCCCTACGACAACCCCTTCAATTCCCTCATAGCTCTTTACATGGTCGCGCGGATCCCCGAGCGCGGGATCCTCGTCAGGCAGGCGGGCGTGGTGCGCCCGGACCCGAAGACCGGCCAGCTCACTACCGTCTTCGACGACCTGCCCCAGCTGCCGTTCACGAGCGTCGAGCTGAACCTGCGCGCCGGCGCTCGAAGCTCGCTGGTCACCCCGCCGGCCTGCGGCACCTACGACGTCGTCGCCAGGTTCACCCCCTGGTCGGCCTCAGACCCTGACAACCCGACCCCCGGGGAGATCGTCCCCCGTTCGAGCTCCTTCGGGATCGAGCACGGCACCGATGGCGGCGCCTGCCCCGGCGCCGGCGCCCCGCCCTTCAAACCGGGTCTCAGCGCCGGCACCACCAACAACGCCGCCAAGAGCTACTCGCCTTTCAACCTGAGGCTGACCCGCAACGACGCAGAACAGGAGTTCACCAACTTCTCGATCAAGCTTCCGCCCGGCGTGCTCGCAAAGCTCACCGGGGTGGGGATCTGCCCCGAGGCGGCGATCGCCGCCGCCCGGGCCCGCACCGGGCCCACCGGCGCCCAGGAGGAGATCGACTCCCCGAGCTGCCCGCCGAGCTCCCAGCTGGGCAGGACCCTGGCGGGCTCGGGGGTGGGGGCGAGCCTCACCTACGTCCCCGGCAGGGTCTACCTCGCCGGCCCCTTCAACGGAGCCAAGCTCTCGATCGTCGCGATCACCGCCGCCAAGGTCGGCCCCTTCGACCTCGGCACCGTGGTCATCCGCCTGGCGCTGCGGGTCGATCCCGTCACCGCCGAAGTCTCGGTCGACCCCACCGCCTCCGACCCCCTGCCCCACATAATCCAGGGCATCGAGGTCCACCTGCGCGACATCCGCGCCTACGTCGACCGCCCCGAATTCACCTTCAACCCGACCAACTGCAGGCGCACCTCGACGGCCTCCACGGTGCTCGGCTCGGGCCTCGATTTCGCCTCTGCCACCGACGACGAACCGGTGACGGTCACGAGCCCCTTCCAGGCCGCCGAGTGCTCCTCGCTCGCCTTCAAGCCCAAGCTCAGCCTGAAGCTCCTGGGGGGGACTAGGCGGGGCGCCACCCCGCGCCTGAAGGCGGTCCTGAAGGCCCGTCCGGGCGATGCCAACATCGGCAAGGCCCAGGTCACCCTGCCCCATTCGGCCTTTTTCGAACAGGGCCATATCCGCACCGTCTGCACCAGGGTGCAGTTCGCCGCCGGCGCGGGCAACGGCGAGCAGTGCCCGAAGGGCTCGGTCTACGGAAAGGCGACGGCGATCACCCCGCTGCTCGACGAGCCGCTCTCGGGCCCCGTGTTCCTGCGCTCCTCCGACAACGAGCTGCCCGACCTGGTGGCCGCGCTGCATTCGAGCAAGGCCGACATCAACCTCGTCGGCCGCATCGACTCGCTGAACGGCCGCATCCGAAACACCTTCGAAGCGGTCCCAGACGCCCCGGTCACCAAGTTCGTCCTGGAGATGCAGGGCGGCAAGAAGGGCCTGATCGTCAACTCCACCGACATCTGCAGGGGCAAGCACCGCGCGGTCGCCAACTTCGACGGGCAGAACGGCCGCTTCGCCGACTCCAAGCCGCTGGTCGGGGCGAAGTGCGGGGGGAAGAAGTAGAAGCAGAAGAACCCCTGGGTCGGGCGCGCTCCTACTAGTAACGGCGCAGCGGCGTGTGGGAGGTGATCCCGAAGAAGTTCTCGATCCCGCCGCCGTGGAGGCCGCTTCCGACCAGCTCCAGGCAGCCGCAGCGCAGCAGGGTGCTGGCGTGGTAGGCGATGACGCCGGTGCTCCTTTCCATCTCCAGCGAGAGTTCCACCGGGCTGGCTATGCGGCCCTGGAGCTTTTCCAGGATCTCCACGCGGACCGGGTGCGAGAGGGCTTTGATCAGTTCCTGATCGGGCCGCGGCGCCATCGGGAGAACCTCCCCGATCCTGGCTCCGCGGCCAAGCTCAATTCCTGGATGATCCTGCAAATAGCGAGCTGAAATCGAGCGAGTCGATCGTTTCGACCACCTGGACGGCGCCCGCCTCCCGCAGCTCCGCCGCGGAGAATCCGCCGGTCAGGACCGCCAGGGTGGGCACCCCGGCCGCCTTGGCCGCCTTCACGTCCCAGACCGAGTCGCCGACCATCACCGACGGGTCGCCGCCGCCGGCCTTCTCCAATGCCGCGAGGACGAGGTCGGGCTCGGGCTTGGTGCTCTCGACATCGGCGGAGGTCGTCCAGCCGTCGACCAGTTCGCGCGCGTCCAGCAGATCGAGGTAGTGGTCGACCTCCTCCTGCTTGGCCGAGGAGGCGAGGATCACGGTCGCGCCTTCGCCCTTCAGCCTCTCGATCAACTCCCGGGCCCCCTCCAGCGGCTCGACTTCCCCGATCAGCTCGCCGTAGGCTTCGCCCTCCGCCTCGCGAATCTCGTCCCCCTGCTCCGCCTCCGCCTGCTCGCCCACCAGGGACTCGAGGATCTGGTCGCCGCCCATGCCGATGTGGCGGTGGACTTTCCACATCTGCACCGTGTGCCCGTGGGCGTGGAGCGCCCGGTGCCAGGCGAGCGCGTGGTGGTAGTTGGTGTCGACCAGGGTGCCATCGACGTCGAGGATCGCGTTCAGCGGCATAGTCGGGGTCTCCACGGGTAGGGGTTGTTCATGTCAGCAATCAAGAGGACGCTTACCCGCAAGGCGGCCAAGTCAGCCGCCAAGCACACTGCCCACGGCACCGCCTCGAAGCTGAAGCGGAATCCCGTGAGGGCCGTCACCCTGCTCGGTCTCGGCGGCGCCATCGGCGCCGCAGCCGGCTGGATCGCCGGCCGTACTGCAGCGGCCGGCACCGGCTCTTAGCGGTCGGCGCCGACCGGTCGGCATCCCTCAGGCAGCGAGGCGCGAGCGGAGGTGCTCCTTGCCCTGCTCGGCCCCCTTGCGGCTGGTCTCCTGGGCGCGGCGGAAGAAGTCCGCCAGCTCGGAGTCGCCCTCACGCTCCGCATCTTCGACGTAAGTCTCCAGCCGAAGCACGTTGCTGAGGCATTGCTCGGTGAACCAGATGACGTTGTAGTCCTTGTCCTTCGTGCCGGTTACGTGCCCGGCCTCTTGGGTTCCCATTCTTCGCTCCTAAGCGGTCGTTTCCCGTTCCCCCTCCGGCTACCCGGTCGCGAGCAAGGGGAAAACGAGAACGCCGAGTTTCGTGCCCGCTCGGCAGGGGTAATCGGCCGGCATGTACCTGATCCTGATCGCCCTGCTCATCCTGGTGGCTCTGATCGCCGCCGCTTGGTCGCCGATCCTCGCACTCGTCTTCTTCGCGCTCGGGTTTGCGGCGTTTCTCGCCTACGCCGGCCTGAGCCGCCGCGCCGACGAGAAGCTGGCGCCGCCCGAGCGGCCCGGGCGCCAGCCCCAGCATGAGAACGAGGTTCCGACCGGTGCCTGGGGAGAGAGGCGGCAATGACGGCCGAGACCGACCCGGATCGCGACCCGGTCGCCGAGGAAGAGGCCGCCGCCGCGGCCGCCGAAGCTGCCGAGATCGGCGGGCCGGCGCCGGACGGCCAGGTCGACGACCCGGCGCAGAGGCCCGTGATCGAGGGCGGGGAGGGCGAGGCCGAGGGGTTCGAGCTGGCCGAGGAGGAGCTGATCGACAACGCGGAGCACGGCGACGAAAAGCGGTTTCCCGATCGGGACGCGGGAGCTCCGGAGGAGCCCAGCGACGCCGAGTACGGCGAACCGGACCAGGCAATCCCCGACGACGAGTAGGAGGCCCGCCATGTCGCGCCGCGTGATCGCGATCCTGACCGACAACCTCCACGGCTCCGAGCCGGTGGAGCAGATCCTCGCCAACGCCGACCAGGAGGGCGTCGACCTGCGGGTCGTTGTGCCGGCGACGGAGGCGAATGCGCTCCGGCACACGCTCGGCGACATCGACGAGCCCAAGCACGAAGCCGAGGAGCGGCTCGAGCGGGCGCTGCGAACGCTGCGGGGGAACGGCATCGAAGTCAGCGGCGAGGTCGGCGACCCCGACCCCGTGCAGGCTGCGCAGGACGCGCTGCTGAAAGCGCCGGCCGACGAAGTCCTGATCTTCGAGCACTGCGAGGAGCAGTCGAAGTGGTACGAGGAGGGGCTGCTCGAGAAGGCGCAGGAAGGGATCGAGCCGCCGCTGCGGGTCGTCGTGGTCGAGACCGGAGACGACGACCACCCCGATCACGTCATCGAGGTCGAGGAGACCGGCCGGGGGACGGTCAACCCCGTCGCCGACAAGGAAATCGGCGGCGGCGCCTACGTCCCCGGGATGACCCGCGCGGACTTCGCCGGGATGGTGGCCGGTATCGCAGGCACGATCGTCGTCGCCGTTCTCGCCGCCGCGGTCGCCGGCGGCAGCGGCCACGAGACCGGCTGGGAAGCGGTGGCGATCCTGATCGCTATCGGCGTCGCCCTGGCCAATCTTGCCCACGTGGTCGGCATCACCCTCTTCGAGGCGGTCAGCTATCGCGGCGGCTTCGCAAAGTTCTTCCGCACCCTCGCCCTGATCGCGACGCCGCTGGCGATCGTGATCAACACGGCGATTCTGGTCTTTGTCTGAGACCTAGGAGGGATTGGCGAAACCCCCGCGCACGTCTGGCGGCGCCGGACACACTGCGCGGGGCGTCGTCCTCAGTCGGCCAAATGGCGCTGCCATTCGGCCTCCCTGCGTCCTACCCCCGCTTGGTCCGGCACTCGCCAGCCGCAC
>DASVAT010000038.1:0-80727 GCA_036376215.1 Solirubrobacterales bacterium | reverse complement strand
GACGAGCGTGCGCGCTCGTCCCGTCCTCGTCGCCTGCGCAGCGGCCCTCGTCGCGGTCGTCGCGGCCCCGAGCGCCATCGCCGACACGAACCTGTCCGGGAGGACCAGCCAGGGGCGCCCGGTGACGATCGTCGTCGGCACCGACGGGAAGGTGCGCAGCGTCCGGATCTCGTGGTCCACGACGCTCTGCCGCCGTCGAGGCGTGCGCATGCGCGGGGCCACGACGTTCCGCCCGCCGTTCGACGTGAACCAGGCGAACCACCTCGAGGGCACGCGCGACCACACCGCGCGCCAGGGCCGCCTGCGGTCGCTCGTGAAGGCGAACTTCGCGGCGGATCGCACGCCGGACCCCGCCAACCCCGCCGCGCCGGGCACGTGGAGCGGCACGATCAGCGGCGGGCTGGAGGTGCGCCGCCGGGGCCGGCTGGTCAACGACTGCGCGCTGCGCGTGATCCGCTGGACAGCGGCGCCGTAGCACTACACTTCGTGAAGTGACTCCCGCCGAGCTGCGCAACCGCCCCTGCGGAGGGCGCTACGAGGACATCGTCGCGGCCATCGGCAACACGCCGCTGGTCGAGCTCAAGCGCCTGTCGCCGAAGCCCGGCGTCCGCATCTGGGCCAAGCTCGAGTCGCACAACCCGACGGGATCGGTGAAGGACCGCGTCGCCCGCGGGCTGATCGAGTCCGCCGAGGAGCAGGGCCTCATCAAGCCCGGCCAGACGATCCTCGAGCCCACGTCCGGGAACACGGGCATCTCGCTGGCGATGATCTGCCGGCGCAAGGGCTACCCACTCAAGGTCGTGATGCCCGACAACGTGACGCCGGAGCGCACGCAGCTGCTGCACATGTTCGGCGCCGAGATCGTCTACTCGCCCGGCGACCAGGGCTCCAACGGGGCGGTGGAGGTGGCGCTCGAGATGTCGCAGGACCCCGCCTATTACATGCCCTACCAGTACGGAAACGAGGCCAACCCGCTGGCTCACTACAACGGCACGGCGGTCGAGATCCTCGAAGAGCTCGACGAGGTCGCCGCCTTCGTCGGCGGCCTCGGCACCGGCGGCACCCTGATGGGCAACGGCAGGCGCCTGAAGGAGGCCAACCCGGAGACGCTGGTCGTCGCCGCCGAGCCGATGCAGGGCGAGCTGGTCCAGGGGCTGCGCTCGCTCGACGACGGCTTCATCCCGCCGATCATCGACATCTCCCTCTTCGACCGGAAGATCATGGTCGACAACCGCGACGCGATCGTCTGGACCAAGAAGCTGCTCGAAGAGGAGGGGGTGTTCGCCGGCGTCTCGGGAGGAGCTATCGCCGCGATCGCCAGTCGCATCGCCGGCGAGCTCGACTCCGGCAACGTCGTCTTCCTGATCCCCGACGACGGCTGGAAGTACCTCTCCTCCGGCGTCTACACCAAGCCGATCGAGGAGATCGAGAACCTCGACTCCACCGTTTGGTGGTAGGCGCCCCTACGGTAGATGAAGATCTCCCGGTCCCTTGTCGACGAGCTGATCGCGCACGCGCGCGAGGATCTGCCGAACGAGTGCTGCGGGATGCTCGGCGGGCGCGACGGGGAGGCGACCAGCGTCGTGCGGGTCGAGAACGCCGCGGCGAGCCCGCTGCGCTACGAGATGGACCCGCAGGGTCAGTTCGACGCGCTGAAGGCGATCGAAGACGGCGGCGACGAGCTGATCGGGATCTACCACTCCCACACCCGCAGCGCCGCATACCCGTCGCAGACCGACGTCAACGAGGCGCGGATGTGGCCCGAACAGGTCTACGTGATCGTTTCCCTGGAGCAGGAAGAGGCGCCGGACGTGAAGGCCTACGACCTGGCCGATCTGAAGATCGCCGATGTCGACCTCGACGTCACATAGGCGCGGGTCGAGCGGGCATCAGCGCGGCGCCCACGGCGGCGGCGCCGGTCACGGCGGCGACGAGGGCGGCGGCGGTGGTGGTGGAGGCGGCGGGGGCGGCGACCTCGTCAAGGTCGCATTCGCCCGCAACCAGGTCGAAGCGGAGATGCTGCAGGGCCTGCTCTCCGAGGCCGGCATCCCCAGCGTCCTGAAGCGCAGCATCGGCTTCGACAACCCAGATTTCCTCCCCAGCGGCCCGCGCGACGTGATGGTCAACGCCGGGGACGCCCAGCGGGCCAGGGAAGTTCTCGCCGACACGATCGTCGAGGACGAAGGCGACGAGATCGCCGAGCTCGAAGGCGAACGCCGCCTCGCCCGGGGGGAGAGCGGCGGCCCCGAGCCCGCCCGCCTCGCCTTCTGGATCCTCGCCGTCGCGGTCGGCGGTTTCCTGCTGCTCTGGCTGCTCTACGAGGTCACCAAATAAGGAGGGGTTGTGGGGGACGAGTTGGTCGAGGTCGCGTTCGTCGCCGACGAGGTGGAGGCGGCGATGATCCAGGCGCTGCTGGAGGAAAGCGGCATCCCCAGCATGCAGCAGCAGGTCGGGCCGAGCGGCCGGCAGCTCGGCAGCGTCCTGCTGAGCCCCGGCGGATCCCGGCAGGTCCTGGTCCACGCGCACCGGGCCGGGGAGGCGCGGGCGCTGTTGGCCGATGCGACGCTGGAAGGCGAACAGGAGGCGCCCGAGTCGGTCAATGCCCGCTATCTCGAAGAAGCCGGAGGCGGGCGCGGGCCGCGCAACTACGGCGTGATCGGGGCGTACGTCCGGACGTTCGCGGTCTCGGTTGTGGTCATGGCCCTCGTCTGCGGGGTCTGGTTTCTGTTCAGGGCGCTCTGAGCCCCAGCTACACCGCCGCCGGGCCGCGGACCATCTCGCGCAGGTAGTCGCGCCAGGCGTCCTCGATCTCGCGGAAGCGGGCGTCGAAGGCGTCTTCGAGCTGGACCTCGGGGCCCTGGGGGAGGAGCTTGGCGACGAGGCGCTCGCAGGCCTCGGGGCCGCGCTCGTTCTCGAGCAGGTCGAAGATCGTGCCGCCGAGGATCACGGCGTCGCGGCGCGAGGGCGGGAAGGAGGGGCCGGCGCTCTCGCGCAGGCGGCGGATCGTCGCGGCGCGGTAGAGGCCGACCTGGCGGGCGAAGTACTGGGCGCCGCCTTCGACCAGCCAGGCCCAGCGCAGGTAGCGGGCGAAGCGGCGCGGGGTCCAGGAGGGGGGCAGGGCGGTGTTGTTGGCGGCGATCGTCATCTGGGCGTAGAGCCGCTCGGCGGTGCCGCGCAGGGCTTCGTAGGAGTCGTCCCCGGCGGCGCGCCTTTCCATGTGGAAGTCGTTGAGGACGTGCAGCTCGGTCGACATCGGCCAGCCGGCGAGGTAGCGGCGCCCCGCCGGCGCCGCCGACCAGCGCGCAGCCGGGAGGAAGGGGTGGGCCGCGGTGAGCCAGACCGGGTTGGTGTGGACGACGACCGTCACCTCCTCAGGGACCGTCTCGAAGCGGTCTTCGAGCCGCAGCCGCAGTTCCTCGAGCCGGTCCAGCGTCCGCTCGGCGAAGGCGGAATCGTCGGAGTCGTGGCGCGCGGTGAAGCTCAGGCTCTTCGTCTCGACCCAGCTCATCGAGGCGAGGTTAGCGAGGGGAGATGCCGGTCAGACGAGCGCGGGCTCGGGGGCGCCGCAGCGGTTGCGAATCTCTTCGCGGGCACGGTCGAACTCTTCGTCGGCCATCACCGGCGTGCCCTCGAAGGGCAGTTCGCGGTCGATCTCGACCCAGGAGCGGCAGCCGTGGTACTCGTCGCGGACGCGGACGGTGACCGGGCGCGGGATCCGGTGGACCCGCAGCAGCAGGACGTGGAGCGGGTGGCGGTGCTTCCAGGTCAGCCGCTTTTCGGCGTAGTCCGGCGTCCAGATGTAGTACGGCGAGAGGGCGTCGAGGCTGCGGCGGTCGTTGATCGTGACGTGGTCGACCACTTCGGCCCAGGCGCGCAGGCGGACGCGATCGGGCTGGGGGATGCCGCCGTCCTGGAGCAGCGCTTTCGGCGGCGGCTCCTCGTCGGGCCAGACACCCTCCTCGAGCGCGCGGCGCAGCTCCGGGTGGTGCGATTCGCGGACCAGGTTGTTCCGCTGATGGTCGAAGGTCGGGTAGAGGAAGAACCGCTCGTGCTCGAGCTCGAAGTGCTTGTTCTCCTCGCGGATGCCGCCCTTTCGCAAGGTGAGCAGCTGCTCGCCCTCCGCGAGAGCGCGGACGGTCACAGCCCATTCCTTGAGAGCGATCGGCATTGAAGTAGGTCCAGCGAAGATTCGTCGTTCGAAGTCGGGGCTGGCGCGTTGAAGTTGGCCTGTTTAGGCCGTTTCCGCCCGCCCGGAGGCGCGCATTCTAGAGGAGTGCAGCGAAATCTCAACTAAAAAACCGCGAAATTTGCGAAATGTGACCTACGTCCACCCTCCGCCGCCCGGAGTTTCGATCCGCAGGCGGTCGCCGGGGGCGAGGTCGCCGGCGGTCTTCCCGGGCAGCTGCGCCCCGTTCAGCCAGTTGATTCCGGCGGCGCCGTCCTCCGCGCCACCACTGCCGCGCGGGCGGTGCCGGCGGCGCTCGGTGATCAGGCTGAAGCGCATCGGCGCCAGCGCCTCGATCTCGCGGACGATGCCCTCGCCGCCGCGCCGGGCGCCCTCGCCGCCGCTGCCGGCCCGCAGGGAGAGCTCGCGCACCCGCAGGGGGAACTCGGCCTCCAGCGCCTCGATCGGCGTGTTCAGGGTGTTCGACATCGCCACGTGGATCGCGCTGGGCCCGTCGGCGTCGGGACAGGCGCCCTGGCCGCCGCCGAGGGTCTCGTAGTAGGTGAAGTCCTCGTTCGCGAGCGTCAGGTTGTTCATCGTCCCCTGGCCCTGCGCCGGGCCCGGCCGCGCCTGCGAGAGGGCGGCGAGGACGAGGTCGGCGACCCGGCTCGAGGTCTCGACGTTGCCGGCGACGACGGCGGCGGGGAAGCGGGCATTCAGTAGCGAGCCGGGTGGGGCGAGGACCTCGATCGGCCGGTGGGCGCCCGCCGAGGGCGGCGCGTCGGGATCGGTGAGGACGCGGACGGCGAAGAAGGCGGCGGACTTCGTCACCGAGAGGGGGCAGTTGAGGTTGCCCTCGACCTGCCCCTCGCTGCCGCCGAAATCGAGCCGCAGGGAGTCGCCGGCGATCGTCGCCACCAGCCGCAGGACCAGGTCCCGCTCGGAGCCGTCCCAGTCGGCCTCGAGCACGTCCTCGGCCCGGTAGGTGCCGTCGGGCAGCTCGGCGAGCGCGGCGCGGGTGCGGCGCTCGGTGTAGGCGAGGATCTCCGCCATCCCGGCCCGCAGCGCCTCGGTCCCGAGCCGCCCGCGCAGCTCCTCGAGGCGCAGGGCCCCGACCCGGTTCGCGGCCTGCTGGGCGCGCAGGTCCGCGAGCCGCTGGTGCGGGGAGCGCATCCGGGCGGCGAGCCGCTCGAGCGTCTCCGGGTCGGCGACGGTAGGAGGGATCACCACGCCCTCTTCCTCGAGCGTGCGCGAGAAGGCGGGCATCGAGCCCGGGGTCGGCCCGCCGACGTCGGCGTGGTGGGCGCGGCTGGCGGCAAAGCCGAGGAGCTCGTCTGCGGCGAAGACGGGGGAGACGAGGGTGATGTCCGGCAGGTGGGTGCCGCCGCGGTAGGGGTCGTTGAGGATCCAGCTCCGGCCCGGTCGCTGCTCCTCGCCGAGCACCGCGGCGACCGCGTCGGGCATCGAGCCGAGATGGACGGGGATGTGCTCGGCCTGCATCACCAGCTCGCCGGCGGCGTCGAAGAGCGCGGTCGAGCAGTCGTGGCGCTCCTTGATGTTGGCCGAGTAGGCGGAGCGGATCAGCGTCGCGCCCATCTCGTCGCAGGCCGCTCGCAGGCCGCCGACCAGGACCTGCAGCGCGATCGGGTCGAGCCCACTCATTCGTCTGTTCCTTTCCGTTGCCCTGCACGGGAAAGGAACAGGGCGATGACGGTGCCGTGCTCGTCCACGGTCGTCGTCCAACCGGGCGGGACGACGAAGGTCGCCTCGGGGAGCTCGAAGACGACCGGGCCCTCGGTTTCGCTGCCCGCCGCGGGCTCGCCGCGCAGCACCTCCGTCTCGACCCACTCGCCGTCGAAGTGGACGGGGCGGGAGCCCGATTCGACCGTCCCCTCGGCCGCGACCGGTCGCGGCGCCGGGCCGGGGACGACCATCGCCAGGTCGATGTCCACGAGCACCACCTCGCCCTCGGGGTCGCGGTGGCCGTAGCGCTCCTCGTGAGCTCGCTCGAACCCCTCGACGAGATCGGCGGGGTCGGGGTCCACCGGCCCCGGCACCGGCAGCTCGAAGGCCTGGCCGGCGTAGCGGAGCTTGTAGGTGATCCGCGCCTCGGCCTCCTCGCCGAGCCCGGCCCCGGTCGTCTCGACCATCGCCGCGACCTCGGCCGCGACCCGCTCGGCACTGAGGTCTCCTTCGCCCAGCATCACCGTCCGCGCCGTGTCGCGGCGGCGCTCGGAGGCGCAGAGGCCGAGGGCGGAGAGGACGCCGCCGGCGCGGGGGCAGAGGATCGTCTCGACCCCGAACTCCGCGGCGATCGCGGCGGCGTGCATCGGGCCGGCGCCGCCGAAGGGCAGCAGCGCGAAGCCGCGGGGGTCGATGCCGCGCTCGACGGTGACCACCCGAAGCGCGCGGACCATCTCCTGGTTGGCGACGCGGAGAATCCCGGCGGCGGTCTCCAGCGGGTCGAGGCCGAGCGAGCAGGCCAGCTCTCCGACCGCCCGCTCGGCCGCGGCGGCGTCGAGGTCGACCCCACCGGCGAGCCGGGAGTCGCCGGCGAGCCGGCCGAGCAGGAGGTTCGCGTCGGTAACGGTCGGCTCGGTGCCGCCGCGGCCGTAGCTGGCGGGGCCGGGATCGGCGCCGGCGGACCGGGGGCCGACGCGCAGCGCGCCGCCGGGGTCGCGCCACCCGATCGAGCCGCCGCCGGCGCCGACCGTGTGGACGTCGACCATCGGCAGCTGGATCGGGCGGCCGTCGATCTGCCGCGAATCGGTCCGCCGCACCTCGCCGGCTTCGACGACGCAGACGTCGCAGGAGGTCCCGCCCATGTCGAACCCGAGCGCGTCGCCGTCGCCGCTCAGCCTGGCGAGGAGGCCGGCGCCGACGGCGCCCCCGGCCGGGCCGGAGAGGACACTCCAGGCTCCCGCCCGCGCCGCCTCTTCGGCCGGAGCGACGCCGCCGGAGGAGCGCATCACCAGCGGCTGCGGCAGCCCCTCGCCCCCGGCGGCCTCGCCGAGCTCGCCCAGGTAGCGGCCCAGCAGCGGGCTGAGGTAGGCGTCGATCACCGTCGTCGAGCAGCGCTCGTACTCGCGGAACCGCGGCAGGACCTCGTGCGAGGCGGAGACGTGGACTCCGGGGAGGCGGCGGCGCAGGTGCTCGGCGATCCGCCGCTCGTGCTCTGGCTCGAGGTAGGAGAAGAGCAGGCAGACGGCGACGGCCTCGGCCCCACCGGCCTCGATCGCCGCGGCGAGCCGCTCGGGCTCGTCCTCGGCGAGCGGCTCGACGACCCCGCCGGGGCCGGCCCTCTCGGCGGCCTCGAAGCGCAGCTCGGGGTCGACCAGGGCCGCGGGCTTCGGGGCGCAAAGGCGGTAGAGCTGCGGCCGGTCCTGGCGGCCGATCTCGAGCAGGTCGGCGAAGCCGCGGGTGGCGACCAGCGCCGTCCGCGCTCCCCGCTCCTCGAGCAGCGCGTTGGTGCCGACCGTCATCCCGTGGGCGAAGACCTCGACGTCGCCGGCGCCCGCGCCGGCGCGCGCCAGCACCGCCTCGACGGCGCGCATCACCCCCAGCGACTCCTCGCGCGGGGTCGTCGGCACCTTGGCGGTGTGGACGGCGCCGCCGTCGAGCAGGACCGCATCGGTGAAGGTTCCGCCGACGTCGACTCCCAGCAGCATGGGCCGAAGCTACCGCCTAGGCACTCAGGGCCACTCTTCCTCGCTGACGCTGCCGTCGGGGTGGACGACGACGTGGATGCCGTCGAGCGCGGGGTCCGTCTCGGGGCAGTCGCGGCGCAGGTGGCCGCCGCGGGACTCGCGGCGGTCGAGGGCGCTGGCGCCGATCGCCCGCGCCAGCGGATAGGGGTTGGAGCTCAGCCTCGCCAGGTCGTCGGGGTTCCGCGTCGGGCCGGCGAACCGCCAGACCGCGTCGCGGGTCTCGTCGCTCGGCGGCTCGAACCGCCACCCGGGCGGGTCCGGCCGAGCCGGCGCGTGCTCCTCGGCGATCGCCGCCGCCGCGGCGCGGCCGCCGAAGACGAAGCACTCGCTGAGCGAGTTGGAGGCGAGCCGGTTGGCGCCGTGCAGGCCGGTGCAGGAGCACTCGCCGACGGCGTAGAGCCCGGGCAGCGAGGAGCGGCCGTCGACGTCCACCGCGATGCCGCCCATCGTGTAGTGGGCGGCGGGGGACACCGGCACCGGCCGGGTCCGCGGATCGAGGCCCGCCGCGGCGAGCGAGGCGAACACGTTGGGGAAGCGGGCGGGGTCGATCTCGCGCAGGTCGAGCTCGACGGTGGCCGTCCCGTCGGCTCGCATCCGCTCGAGAATCGCCGCCGTCACCGCGTCTCGCGGCGCCAGCTCGTCGGTGAAGCGCTCGCCGTCGGCGGCGAGCAGCTTCGCGCCCTCGCCGCGGATCGCCTCGGTGATCAGGACGCCGTCGTGCGGCGTTCCCGGCAGCGCCAGCGCGGTCGGGTGGAACTGGCAGAACTCGAGGTCGGCGAGGTCGGCGCCGGCCAGCGAGGCGAGCACCGGTCCCGCCCCGATCGCGCCGCGCGGGTTCGTCGTCCGCCGCCAGAGCGCCGCCGCGCCGCCGGTGGCGAGGATCGTCGCCCCCGTCGCGACGTCGCCGGCGTCGGTGACGACGCCGTGGCAGCGCTCGCCGTCGCTCCACAGCGCCAGCGCCGAGGTCCGCTCCATCACCTCGATCCCCTCCTCGGCGGCGACCATCGCCGCCAGCTTGGAGGTGATCTCGTAACCCGTCTGGCTGCCGCCGGCGTGGACGATGCGGCGGTGAGCGTGGCCGCCCTCGAGGCCGAGCGCGAGCCGCCCCTCCTGGTCGAGGTCGAAGACGACGCCGCGGGCGATCAGGTCGCGGACCGTCGCCGGCGCCTCCCCGACCAGCACCCGGACCGCCTCGGTGCGGCAGAGGCCGCGCCCGGCGGCGATCGTGTCGGCGGCGTGCAGGTCGGGGGAGTCGTCGGGTTCGAGCGCCGCGGCGAGCCCGCCCTGTGCCCAGTAGCTGGCGCTCTGGGAGAGAGGGGTGCGGGAGACGAGGACGGTGCGCGCCCCCTGCTCGGCCGCTCGCAGGGCGCTCCAGAGTCCGGCGGCGCCGCCGCCGACGACGGCGACGTCGAACTCACCGACTGCCGCTATCGGCTCTCAGCCTCTCGGCGGATCGAGTCGAGCTGCGACTGCAGCCAGGAGGCAGCGCTCTCGCGGGCCCGGGCCAGCTCGTCGGCGATCGTCTCCTCCGCCGCCGTCGCCCGCTGCTCGGCGGCCTCGACGCGCCGCTCGGCGGCCTCGACCTGGGCCTCGATCTCTCCCAGGCGCTCCTCGGCACCCGCCAGCGCCCGCTCCTTCTCCTCGCGCTCGCGCTCCAGGTCGGCTTCCAGCGCTTCGATCTCGGCCCGGGCGCGCTTCTCGGCTTCGGCGGCGAGGGTCGCGGCCTCCTCCAGCCGCCGCTCCGCCTCGCGGATCCGGCTCTCGAGGCTCTCGTCGGCGGCACCGGGTTCAGCGCTCATCGCGACTCAATCTATTACCGCTCCGCCAGCCGCGTCGTCGAGGACCGCGCGGTAGGCCTCGACCACCCGCTCGGCCATCGCCGCGGCCGAGAGCGTCGCCGCCCGCCCGGCGCCCGCGACGCGGGGGTCGGGGGCGTCCAGGTGCCGCCGCGCCACCGGCGCCCAGGCGGCGGCGTCGAAGGGGGCGCAGAGGCAGCCGTCGATCCCGCGCAGGGCGTAGGGCGCGATGCCGACGTCGGTGGAGAGGACGGGCACCTCGCAGGCGAGCGCCTCGACCGCGGCCATCCCGAACCCCTCGTAGTCGGAGGTGACGAGGACCGCGTTTGCGGCGTTGATCCAGAGCGGCATCCGCTCGGGGTCGATCGAGCCGCCGGTGAGGAGGTCGGCCTCGCAGGCGGCCGCGACCTCGGCGGCGCGGTCGTGGCGCTTCTCCGGTCGGTTCGGGCTGGCGGGGAAGAAGAGGCAGGGACGGTCGGGGTCGAGGCCCAGCTCGTGTCGCGCCTGCGCCCGGGGCATCGCCTCGAAGCGGCGCAGGTCGGGACCGCAGGGAAGCACCGCCGAGCCCGGCACCGCGGGCAGTCCCGGGCGGCCGTCCTCGGCCTCGAACAGCGCCCGCGAGACACCGGCGACGAGGTCGAGCCGCCAGGCCAGCCGCCGCGAGAGGTGGCCGACGAGGTGGTGGCGGACGTCGGTGCCGTGGAAGGTGACGACCAGCGGCTTCGCTCCCGCCAGCCGCGCGACCCAGCCGGCCAGGCCGTAGTGGGCGTGGACGAGGTCGAACCGCTCACGCCGCAGCAGCGCGCGCAGGCGCCTGGTCGCCGGCAGGTACTCGTCGCGGCCGCGGGCGAACTCGAAGAGGTCGACCTCGACCCCCCGGCGCCGCAGCTCGTCGACCTGGTCGCGGACCCAGCGCCCCCGCTGCGGGGCCGAGGCGTCGGGCATGAAGTTGGTGACGACGAGGACCCGCACCGGCCTCAGGGTAACCGCGGCGGGGGCAGCCGATAGCTTGCCGGCGTCTTCGAGAGCCTGATCGGGCTGCGGGGGAGTCGGACCGGCGGACCGTCCTCGCGGGGGATCTCGACGATCGGGTCGAGGCCGATCTCCGCCGCGAACTCGAAGGCGGCGCCGACGTCGTTGACGACCCCGGCGGGTACGCGGCGCGCCCGCAGCAGCTCGACCCACTCTTCTGCCGGCCGGGCGGCGAGCGCCGCCTCCAGTTGCGCTCGCAGCTCGTCGCGGTTCTCGACCCGCGCCGGGTTGGTCGCGAAGCGAAGCTCGGCGGCGAGCTGCTGCGAACCCAGTACCGCGCAGAGCTCGCCGAACTGGCGGTCGTTGCCGACCGCGAGGACGATCTCTCCCTCGCCGCAGCGCAGCAGTTCGTAGGGGGCGATGCTGGGATGGCGGTTCCCCATCCGCCCCGGCACGACTCCCGCCACGGTGTAGGCGGAGCTCTGGTTGACGAGCGCGGCGAGCAGCGCCGAGAGGAGGTCGACCTCGACCAGCTGGCCCTCGCCGCTCTCGCGGCGGTGCTCGAGCGCGGCGAGGATCCCGACCGCGGCGTAGAGGCCGGCGATCACGTCGACCAGGGCGACGCCGACCTTCAGCGGCTCGCCGCCGGGCTCGCCGGTGACGCTCATCAGGCCGCCGAGCGCCTGCACCAGCAGGTCGTATCCCGGCAGCTCCGCCCCGGCGCCGCTGCCGCCGAAGCCGGTGATCGAGCAGTAGACGAGGCGGGGGTTCTCCGCCGCGAGGGTCGCGTGGTCGAGGCCGAGCTCCGCCATCAGGCCCGGCCGGAAGTTCTCGACGACGACGTCGGCCGCGAGGGCGAGGCGGCGCGCCTCGGCGAGACCGTCCGGGTCCCGCAGGTCGAGCGCGACGCTGCGCTTGTTGCGGTTGACCGCCTGGAAGTAGGTCGCCTTGCCGGCGTCGTCGTGCGGCGGTCCCCAGGAGCGGGTGTCGTCGCCGCTGCCCGGCCGCTCGACCTTGGTCACCTCGGCGCCGAGATCGGCCAGCGTCATCGTCGCCAGCGGGCCGGCGAGGACGCGGGAGAAGTCGAGGATCCGCAGGTTTCCCAGCGCCGAGTCGGCCATTGAGTCACGATCTCAGATACGAGCCACCGACCACGAGGACGACGATGTCATCCACCACCGCCGCGCCGCCGATCCGCCCCAGCGACTACCTCGCCCTGGATGCCCTGCTCTCCGACGAGGAGCGCGACATCCGCGACACCGTCCGCGCCTTCGTCCGCGACAAGGTCGTGCCGAACGTGGGGGAATGGTTCGAGCAGGCGACGGTCCCGCTCGCCGAGCTGGCGCCGGAACTCGGCAAGCTCGGCGTGCTGGGGATGCACCTCGAGGGGTACGGCTGCGCCGGCGCCTCGGCGACCGCCTACGGCCTCGCCTGCATGGAGCTGGAGGCCGGCGACAGCGGCATCCGCAGCCTCGTCTCGGTCCAGGGCTCGCTGGCGATGTATGCGATCTGGCGCTGGGGCTCGGAGGAGCAGAAACAAGCGTGGTTGCCCCGTATGGCTTCAGGCGAAGCGATCGGCTGCTTCGGGCTGACCGAGCCCGACGCCGGCTCGGACCCGGGCTCGATGCGGACGCGGGCGCGGCGCGACGGCTCCGACTGGATCCTGCACGGGCAGAAGATGTGGATCACCAACGGCTCGGTCTCCGAGGTCGCCGTCGTCTGGGCGCAGACCGACGAGGGCATGCGCGGCTTCCTCGTCCCGAAGGGGACCAAGGGCTTCACCACCCAGGACATCCACCGCAAGCTCTCGCTGCGGGCCTCGGTCACCTCCGAGCTGCTGCTCGACGACGTGCGCCTGCCGGCCGACGCGGTCCTGCCCGAGGCGAGCTCGCTGAAAGGGCCGCTCTCCTGCCTCAACGAGGCCCGCTACGGGATCGTCTGGGGGGCGGCCGGGGCCGGCCGTGCCTGTTACGAAGCGGCCCTGGAGTACGCGCTCGAGCGGGTCCAGTTCGACCGCCCGATCGCCTCCTTCCAGATCCAGCAGCAGAAGCTGGCGGAGATGGTGCTCGAGGTGAACCGGGCGACGCTGGTGGCGATCCACCTGGGGCGGATGAAGGACGCCGGCACCCTGCGGCCCGAGCACGTCAGCCTCGGCAAGCTCGGCAACGTCGACGGGGCGCTGGAGATCGCCCGCAGCGCCCGCCAGGTGCTCGGCGCCAACGGCGTCACGCTGGAGTATCCGGTGATCCGGCACATGAACAACCTCGAGTCCGTGGTCACCTACGAGGGGACCGCCGACGTCCACGCCCTGGTCGTCGGTGGCGCCGTCACGGGGATCCAGGCGTTCCGTTAGGGGCGCGGGTTTCCCTCCATTGCCGCGTGGGTATTTGACCGCTCGTCGGTCACCGATGGCATCCCGAGGTAGGAGGGAAAGGTGGAGGAGGAGAGCGGCAGCCCGTCTTTGGTCCTGGTCGAGCAGCACGAGGCCCTGAGGGACGGTCTCGCGGTCCTGCTCGAACGCCGCGGCTTCGAGGTCCGCGGCTGCGCGACGACCGCCGCCCGCGGCGAGGAGGTGATCGCCGAGCGCCATCCCGACGTGGCCGTCGTCGGCGTCGACCTGCCCGACGAGCGGGGCACCGAGCTGGTGCGGCGGATGAGCGATCACCCGCCCTGCCCGAAGTTCGTCATCTACACCGGCCTCGACGACCCCAGCCTGCTCGAGGCCGCTTACCGCAGCGGCGCCCGCGGCCTGGTCGCCAAGCCGGCCGGGCTGCCGGTCCTGGTCGAGGCGCTGCGCGAGGTCTGGCGCGGCGGCCGCTATTTCGACCGCAGCTTCGTCCAGGAGAACGGCAACGGGGAATCGCAGCAGAAGACGCTGAGCGCCAGGGAGTCGGAGATCCTGGGCTTCCTCGCCGACGGGCTGACGGGCGAGGAGATCGCGCGCCGCCTCGTCCTCTCGCCCGAGACCGTGCGCACCCATGTCCGCAACGCGACCGAAAAGCTCGGCGCCCGCACCCGCACCGAGGCCGTGGTCAAGGCGCTGGAGCGCGAGGAAATCCGTCGCGGCTGATCAGCGGGCGACCTGCGCGGCGGCATCCCCCCAGACCGCGAGGTTGAGACACAGCATCGCCAGCTTCATCCAGGCGATCGGGAGGGTGCCATGGATGTTCACGCCGCTTGAATCGTCAAAGAACGGCTGATCGCATATCCCCGGTTTGCGGTAATAGGGAATTTCTCGAATTGAGGCGTCCGGCCCCGGTGGAACGATCGCCGTCGCCTCCCGTGCCGATCAAACCCGAACACGAAACGCACCCCGTCGTCGAATTCCTCAAGTGGCAGCGAGACGGCATCCTCGATCTGCGGCCGCCGTTCCAGCGAAACGCCGTGTGGAGGCCACTCCTCAAGAGCTCTCTGATCGACTCCCTCCTGCGCGGCTACCCCATTCCCGCTCTGTTCTTGCAGGATCGGACCGATCCCCTCACGTTCAAGCGGCAGATAGTCGTGATCGACGGGCAGCAGCGCCTGAGGACGATCCTCTCCTACATCGACATCGACTGCTTGGAGGACGTGGACGAGCGCGATCGCTTTGTCCTCTCGAAGATCCATGACCCCTCCCGGGCCAACGCCACCTTCGAAGACCTCGGGGAGGACGACCGCCAGCAGATCCTGGGATCGAGGCTGACCTACTACGCGGTCGACTCCAGCGTCTCCGAACCCGAACTGCTGGAGATCTTCCGCAGGATGAACACCTACGGGGCAAAATTGAATGCCCAGGAGCTCCGCAATGCGCAGTTCAACGGCGTGTTCAAGGAGATCTCCTACGAGCTCGCCGCCGACTTCTTCTACTACTGGCTGGAGTGGAAAGCGCTGAACAGCCAGGAAATCGCCGAAATGCGCGATGCCGAATTCACCAGCGAGCTCTTGCTGCTGGCCCTCGAAGGAGGCAATTCGACCACCAAATCTCGTCTCGACAGGGCCTACGAGACGTTCGACAAAGAGCTCCCGCTCGAAGACGAGTGCATCAGGCGGGTGACCGAGGTGATGGAGCTCCTCAACAAAGTCTTCCGCGAGCAGGAACCAGTCCGTCGCCTCACCCGGCGGATGTGGATCTATTCCCTCTTCGACGCGATCCAACAGGTGACGCTGGGCGGACCGTTGGAAGGTCCCCGAGCGCCCAAGAGGAGGGTCTCGCTGACCGCCCTGAAGCGCGTCGCCCGGGAGGTGAATGCCGAGTTGGAAGCCGGCGAGATCACCGAGGACCTATCGAAAGCGACCCGCGGTGCGGCCAACGACAGGGGTAGCCGGGAGATAAGGGCGCAGTACTTGGTCAACCGCCTCCGGGCCTGAATCGCCGCGCGATGACCAGAGCGACCGATATTTCGGCGGGGCTTAGGGGCGAGATCGAAGGTCTCCGTCAACTGGGGATGGTGGAACAACCCAGCGAGCAGGCTCGGGAGCGGATGCTGGAGTCGATCTTCCTCAACGGGATGACGGAGTTCGAGAGCTTCCTGGAGGACATCTTCCTGGCGGCCGTCTGCAAGCAGATCCGTCCGGGAAAGACCAAGACGAGAGTGCCCTTTCCGGATGTCGATACGGCTCGTGCCCTGCTCCTGCGTCCGAACGACAGCTATCTCGCCTGGTTGCCGATCCACCACTCGCTCGACCGCGCTGACCAGTTCCTCCACGATGGCGCTCCCTTCTCTCGGATCGGGGCCAGATCCTGGGCGATGGATCGTTTGAACGTGGCAAGCGCCGTCCGCAACGCCGTCGCGCACAAGAGCAGCAGCGCCCGCAAGCGCTTCAAAGACGCCACTTCGGCGAAATACGCCTCTCCAGGCGAGTACTTGGCGGCCCAGCTGGGCGAAGGGTCTGTTTGCGACGGCTTTCTCGCCGACTTCGTTCGCTTCGGTCAGGCGCTTTGCGTCTCCGAGGCGGAAGCCGGCGCCCTGCTGGGCCCCGAGGACCCCTTTCCCACCGGCAAGAAACTCGAGCCGGGGACCTACCGATGCAGCGGCTGCGGCACCGAATACGTTCTCTCGCGCAAAGCAGCTCTGGCCTGCAGCGTCTGTGATCCCCCCTGCGGCGCCTGTGGCGCAATCACCTCACAGGCTGCGACCTTCAGGCGGATCTAACAGCCTTTCGCGGGTCATCGCCGCCGCCTCTCATTCAGGACAGTGACGCGCGGGAGATTTTTCTTTCGCGTCTTGTTCCGTGTGCCCTCTCCTCGAAGCATTTGCCTCCAAACCGAACCGAAGGAGGCATTCATGTTCTACGCGCTGATGGGCTACGCCCACGCCGCCGTCACCCGGCGGCTGCGGGAGATCCGGCGGCTGGCGGGGGAGGGCGGCCAGGGGACGGTCGAGTACGTCGGCCTGATCCTGCTCGTCTCGCTGCTGATGGTCGGGATGGTCGCGGCGATGAAGGGGTTCAATGGCAAGCAGGGGACCGAGCTCGCCGACGTGATCGTCGACAAGATCAAGGAGGCGGTCGACAAGGTCGCGTTCAAATAAGGGAATGTCGCTTTTGTCTCCTTCTGGGGGACAAAAGCGACATCGCCGCACGCCGCCACTCCTCCCCCGCATGAGAGACTCGCGCGATGCCAGCTTCTCGCAGCTACGACAGGGCGCCGGCCGACATCCGGCCGGTGACCATCGACCCCGGGTTCGTCGAAAGCGCCGACGGTTCGGCGCTGATCTCGATCGGTAGGACCAGGGTGATCTGCACCGCCTCGATCCAGGAGCAGGTGCCGCGCTGGATGACGGGCAAGGGCAAAGGCTGGGTCACCGCCGAGTACGCGATGCTGCCCGCCTCGACCGGTGACCGCAAGCAGCGCGACATCTCGAAGGGCAAGCAGGACGGCCGCGGGGTCGAGATCCAGCGCCTGATCGGCCGCTCGCTGCGCGTCGTCGTCGACTTCAAGGCGATGGGCGAGCGCAGCGTCTACGTCGACTGCGACGTGCTCGAAGCCGACGGCGGCACCCGCTGCGCGGCGATCACCGGCGGCTTCGTCGCCCTGCGCCAGGCCTTCCAGAAGCTGGTCGACAAGAAGGCCCTCGAGGCGCTGCCGCTGACCGGTTCGGTGGCGGCGGTCAGCGTCGGCATGGTCAACGGCCGCGCCCTCTGCGACCTCGACTACGGCGAGGACTCCAACGCCGAAGTCGACGCCAACGTGGTGATGACCGGTGAGGGGGGGCTGGTCGAGGTGCAGGCGACGGCGGAGCGGACGCCGCTCTCACGGGCCTCGCTCGACGAGCTGCTCGGCCTCGCCGAGCTGGGGATCGGCCGCCTGCGGGAGGTGCAGGAGCGGGTCGCATGATTCTCGCCACCCGCAACCAGCACAAGGTGCGGGAGATGGCCGAGCTCCTACCGGGCGCCGAGCTGCGGCCGCTGCCCGACGAGGTCCCCTTGCCGCCGGAGACCGGCGACAGCTTCGAGGCCAACGCGCTGATCAAGGCGCGTGCCGGCCGCGCCGCCACCGGCGAGGTGACGATCGCCGACGACTCGGGAATCGAAGCCGCCGATCTCGGGGGCGCCCCGGGGATCTACTCGGCCCGGTACGCCGGCGAGGGCGCCAGCGACGAGGCCAACCTCCAGAAGCTGCTGCGCGAGGTCGACGCCGCCGGCGGCGATCGCCGCGCCGCTTACGTCTGCGCCATCGCCCTGATCGACGAGGCCGGCCACGAGTACGTTTTCGAGGCGCGCTGCGAGGGGACGCTGTTGCGTGAGGGGCGCGGCAGCGGCGGCTTCGGCTACGACCCCGCTTTCGTGCCCGACGAGACCGGCCACCGGGACCGGCGCACGTTGAGCGAGCTGACCCCCGAGGAGAAGAACGCGATCAGCCACCGCGGGAAGGCGGTGCGGATGCTGGCGCGGCACCTCGGGCTGGAGGCCGAGGCGGGGCCATGATCCGCACGAAAAGCGGCGCCGCTGCGCTCTCGATCGCCTCCAACTCGATCCTGATCGCGCTGAAGCTGGCCGCCGGCGCGATCACCGGCTCGATCGCGATCATCACCGAGGCGATCCACTCGCTGATCGACCTCGTCGCCTCGGTCATCGCCTTCATCTCGGTCCGCAAAGCCGACGAGCCCGCCGACGAGGAGCACCCCTACGGCCACGAGAAGGTGGAGAACCTGGCCGCCAACATCGAGGGGATCCTGATCCTCGTCGGCGCGGCGGTGATCGTCTACGAGGCGACCCACCGCCTCGTGGACGGCTCCTCGGTCGAAAGCCTCGGGGTCGGGATTGCCGTGATGGGGTTCTCGGTCCTCGCCAACCTGGTCGTCTCCGAGGTCCTCTACCGCCAGGCCCGGGCGCACGAATCGCCGGCCCTGGAGGGCGACGCCGCCCACCTTCGCACCGACGCGCTGACCTCGGCCGGGGTCCTCGTCGGCCTCGGCCTGGTCGAGATCACCGGCGCCGTCGCCTTCGACTCGATCACGGCTCTCCTCGTCGCCGCGGCGATCGTCTCGGCGGGCATCAACATCATCCGCCGCTCCTCCGGAGTGCTTGTCGACGAGGTCCTGCCGGACGCGGAGATGGACCGGATCGAGCAGGCGATCGCCTCCGCCCGCACCCCCGAGGTCGCCGGCTACCACAAGCTTCGTGCCCGCCGCGCGGGCAACCGCCGCCACATCGACTTCCACGTCCAGTACCGCTCCGGCACCAGCCTCGAGCGCGCCCACGAACTCGCCCACGAGATGCGCGACTCGATCGAGGCCGAGATCCCCCAGGCCGAGGTCCTGATCCACGTCGAGCCGGAGACCTCCTACCGCGAGCGCGAAAGCGGCCCCTATCGCGCCGGCTAGAGGCGCCTTCGGCTGCGCCTCAGGCAGGGGGCAGGAGATTGACCGCCGCCGCGAGGCCGACGGCGACGAGGGTGATCGCGTAGCCGGTGTAGCCGCTGAAGGCGAAGAGGATCGCCGCGACCGCGCAGATGACGACGGTGGTGATCCAGGAAGCTCGGGCGAGGGTCACGGTCGGTATCTTCGCCGACATGCCTGACGCTGCCGCAGCCGCCGCTCCCTCGGGGGAGTCCGCGGAAGCGGCGCTCGCGCTCCTCGCCGAGATGTCGCCCGACCTGCGCGGGGCCGCGATCGTCGGCCCCGAGGGCGAGGTCCTCGCCGCCACGGGCGAGGAGCGGGAGCGCTGGGGGGAGGACGCCGCCACCCTCTTCGCCGCCGCCGACGAGGCCGAGGGGGTGCCGGTCGAGCAGGTCCACATCGCCACCGAGCAGGGCGAGGTCTTCGCGATCCGCAACGCCGGCCTGGCGGCGGTCTCGGTGACCGAGCGCTTTGCGCTCGCCTCGCTGATGCTCTTCGACCTGCGCTCGACGCTACGGCAGCTGGCGACTCCGAACTTCGGAGGGTCAGGGCCCCCCAAACCTCGGAGCGAGGAGGACTGATGCCCGCCAAGCCGCACCGGATCCTCCTCGACCGCGTCTCCGTTTACGCCGACGAGGCCGCCGCCTTCATGCGCCGCCGCCGCGTCTCCCGCCGTCCCTTTGCCCGCCTCTACTACCCGCACGGCCGCAGCGCCGACCACGCTCAGGACTCGCGTGCCGGCGCCGAGCTCTTCGTCGCCGCCGGGCGCCTGATCGAGGTCGCCGGGAAGAAGCAGAAGCGATGAGCGGCCCGTTGATCGACCAGGCGGTCGCCGAGCGGGTGCTGTCGCGGGCCCTCGCCAACGGCGGTCGCTTCGCCGAGGTCTTCGCCGAACGCCGCCGTGGGCAGACGCTGGCGATCGACGAGCGGCGGATCGAGTCGGTCCAGTCCGGCGCCGAGGAGGGAGCCGGCATTCGCGTCGTCGACGGCAACACCACCTACTTCGCCCACGTCGACGGGCTCGACCCGGCCGACCTCGAGCGGGCGGCCGGCGAAGCGGCGTCGGCGCTCCGGGCCGAGCGCAGCGAGCCGCGCCCCCTGCGGGCGCGCGAGGTGGCGCCGCTGCCGATCGAGCACCGACCCGAAGACGTGCCCGCCGAGCGCAAGGCCGAGCTGCTGCGCGAGCTCGACGAGCGGGGCCGCGCCAGGGGCGCCGAGATCGCCCAGCTGAACGCCTCCTACGGCGAGGCCCGGCGCGAGGTGGCGATCGCCACCTCCGAGGGCCTCTTCACCGGCGACGACCGCACCCGGGTGCGGATCGGCGTCCAGGCGGTTGCGCGCCGCGACGCCGCGGTCGAGACCGGGGCCGAGACGCTCGGCGCCCATCGCGGTTTCGAGCTGCTCGAAGACGACCCCGGCCAGATCGCCGAGCAGGCCGCGGCCAAGGCGCTGACCCTGCTGGACGCGGTCCCGGCCCCCTCGGGCTCGATGCCGGTAGTGGTCGGCGGCGGCTTCGGCGGCGTCCTCTTCCACGAGATGACCGGCCACGGGCTCGAGGCCGACCACATCCAGAAGGGCGCCAGCGTCTACGTCGGCAAGCTCGGCGAGCGGGTAGCCGAGCCGCTGCTGAACGCCTACGACGACGGCCGGCTGCCGAACGAATGGGGAAGCGACGCGATCGACGACGAGGGACAGCCGACGCAGAAGACGCAGGTGATCGAGGACGGCCGGCTCACCTCCTACCTCTACGACCGCCTCACCGCCGAGCGCGACGGCGTCGCCTCGACCGGCAACGGCCGCCGCGAGAGCTTCCGCGACCTGCCGATCCCGCGCATGACCAACACCTACATCGCCCCCGGCGAAGCCACCCCCGAGCAGCTGATCGCCGAGGTCGAGCGCGGCTTCTACGCGGTCTCCTTCGGCGGCGGCCAGGTCGACCCCGCCACCGGCGACTTCGTCTTCGGCGTCTCCGAGGGCTACCTGATCGAGAATGGCGAGGTGACCAGTCCCTGCCGCGGGGCGACCCTGATCGGCAACTGCCTCGACGCCCTGGCCGCGATCGACGCGCTCGGCGACGACTTCTTCATGAAGACCGGGATCTGCGGCAAGGGCGGCCAGAAAGTCCCGGTCGGGACCGGCCAGGGCCACGTCCGGGTGCGGGCGATGACGGTCGGAGGGACCGAGAGATGACGGCGGGGCCCTTCGATGACTGAGCTGAGCGCGGTCGCGCGCCGCGCGGTCGAGGCCGCGACGGGCGCCGGCGCCAGCGACTCGGAGGCCTACGTCTCCCGCGAGTCGGGCCGCACGGTGCGCGTCCACGGCGGCGAGGTCGAGAGCCTGACCGCGGCCTCGCAGACCGGGGTCGGGATCCGCGCCTGGAGCGGCCACCGAGTCGGCTACGCCTACGGGACCGACCTCTCCGAGGCCGGTGTCGCCGCGATCGCCACCCGCGCCGCCGAGGCGGCCGCGGTCGCCGACGAGGACGAGTTCGCGGCGCCGCCGCAGCCCGCGGAGGTCGAGGCGCTGGCGGGACTGAGCGACCCCTCGATCGCCGAATGGGAGACGCCGCGGGCGGTCGACCTCGCCCTCACCGTCGAGCGCACCGCGCTCGGGTCCGACCCGCGCCTGGTCGGCGTCGAGGTCGCCGTCTACGCCGACTCCGGCGAGCAGGTGGCGATCGCCTCCTCGACCGGGGTCGCCGGCGAGTACGAGTCCTCCAGTTGTTACGCCTACCTGCAGGCGCTGGCCGAAGGCGAGGGCGCGCGCGAGACCGGCCTCGGCTTCGGGCTCGCCCGCGGCCCGCGCGGCCTCGACCCGGAGGCGATCGGCGCCGAGGCGGCCGGGCGGGCGCTGGCGATGATCGGCGCCGGCAAGCCCGCCTCGCGCTCCTGTCCGGTGATCCTCGACGAGACCGTCGCCGCCAGCTTCGCCGGCCTGATCGGCGGCGGCCTCGGCGCCAAAGCCGTGCAGCGCGGGCGCTCTCCCTTCGCCGGTCGTCTCGACGAGGTGGTCGCGAGCGAGGCCTTCGCCCTCCACGACGACGGCCGCGATCCGCGCGGGCCGGCCTCGGCTCCGTTCGACGCCGAGGGTGTCCCCCGCCGCCGCACCGCGCTGATCGATGGCGGCAGGCTGCGCTCCTACCTCTACGACACCTATACCGCCAACCGCGATCGCGTCTCGTCGACCGGCTCGGCGGCGCGGCAGGGGTATCGCTCGCTGCCCTCGGTCTCCGCCTCCAATCTGATGGTCGCCCCTGGCACGCTCTCTTTCGAGGAGTTGCTGGCGGCCGCCGGGGACGGGGTCCTCGTCACCGACGTCGCCGGCCTGCACTCCGGCGTCAACCCCGTCACCGGCGTCTTCTCGGTCGGCGCCTCGGGCCGGATCGTCCGCGACGGCGCCCTGGCCGAGCCGGTGCGCGAGTTCACGATCGCCGGCGAGCTGGAGGCGATGCTGGGTGCCGTCAGCGCCGCCGGCGCGGAGACCCGCTGGGTTCCTTTCGGCGGCTCGGTCAGCACCCCGCCGCTGCTGGTTGCCGAGATGGCGATCAGCGGCTCCTGACGTCCCTCGTGACATTTGGCTCCAGTGCGCGAGTTCTTACGCCGTAGCCGCTGTTAGATTGCGGCCGTCTTCAAACCCCCGAGGAGGAATTCCGACGTGACCAAGGCTGAGTTTCTGGATCAACTTGCAGGCGACGACCGGCTCGGCAGCAAAAAAGCCGCCAGCGACGCCGTCGACGCCGTTCTCGATGCGATCACCGGTGCGCTGAGCAAGGGCGAGGAGGTTGCGTTCACCGGCTTCGGCAAATTCCATGTCGCCGAGCGCGGCCCGCGCCAGGGCGTCAACCCCCGCACCGGCGAAAGGATCACCATCCCGGGCGGCAAGGTTCCCCGCTTCTCCGCCGGCTCGGCGCTGAAGACCAAGGTCAAGGGCGGCTGATTCGCTGACTGGCTTTTCCGATCGGCTCGCGGCGCTCGTCGAAGAGCGCCGCAGCCAGATCTGCCTCGGCCTCGACCCCGACCCGGCCAAACTGGCCGAGTCGGGGGCGGCGCCCGGCGATCCCGGGGCGCCGGCCGCTGAGCTGGCGGCCGCCGCGGTCGCCAAGCACTGCCGCGCCCTGATCGACCGCGCCGGCCCGTCCTGCGTCGCGGTCAAGCCCCAGCTGGCCTGCTTCGAGCGCTTGGGTGCGCCCGGCTGGTCCGCTCTGGAAGAGGTCTGCGCGGCGGCCCGGGAAGCCGGCCTGCTGGTCGTCGCCGATGGCAAGCGCGGCGACGTCCCGGTCACCGCCGCCGCCTACGCGCAGGCCCTGGTCGGCGAGACCCCGACCCCGTGGGGGCCGGTCTCCGGTCTCGGCGCCGACGCCTTCACCGCCAACCCCCTGCTCGGACGCGACGCCCTGGAGCCGCTGGTCGCCGCCGCGGCCGAGGCGGGAGCGGGGATGTTCGCCCTGGTCCGCACCAGCAACCCCGGTGCCGCCGACCTGCAGGACCTTCCCGCCCCCGAGGCGCCGCTGCACGAGCGCCTCGCCGGCATCGTCGACGAGCTCTCCGACCGCCTCGCCGGCGAGTGCGGGCTGAGCGGGATCGGCGCCGTGGTCGGCGCCACCGAGCCCCAGCACTTCGCCCGCATGCGCGAGTTGATGCCGCGGGCGATCTTTTTGATTCCCGGCGTCGGCGCTCAGGGCGGCCGTCCGGACCTGCTCGGTGCCGCCTTCTCGGCCGGCCGCGCGGCCGGCCTCGTCGCCGCCTCCCGGGGCATCGCCGGCGACCCCGACCCGGCTGCCGCGGCCGAGCGCCTGCGGACCGCGGTTTGGGAGATATCGACCGCCTGAGATCGCCCGTCGCGATTACGATCAGCCGCCTCGAACGATTCGCCCATCCCGGTCCAATGGAAAAACGCTCCAGCGCCCCCGCCCGCATCGCCGCCGCCCTCGCCCTGATCGCGGCGGTCGTCGTCGTGGTCGTGGTCCTGGGTGCGACTGTGGGCGACGATTCCTCCTCGCCCCGGAAGCAGGGCGAGAACCACCCGCAGAAGGAAACGAAGCACCGGACGAAGGCCAAGACCTACACGGTCGAATCCGGTGACACCCTGACCGCGATCGCCCACAAGACCGGGGTTCCGATCGCCGAGATCCTGGCGCTCAACCCCGAAGTCGATCCCCAGATCCTGATCGCCGGCCAGACGCTGAAACTCAAATGAGGGGGCGCCCCGGCGCCCTCGCCGCGCTGGCGCTGGCCCTGGCGCTGTGGCTCGTCCCGCATGCGTCGGCGGCTCCGGCGGGCGGGCCGGAGGGCATCTACGCGAAGTCGTGGATCGTGGCCGACGCCCGCAGCGGCGACGTGCTCGCCTCGCACGCCGCCGAGCGGCAGCTGCCGATCGCCAGCACGACCAAGCTGATGACCGCCTTCGTGGCGATGCACGAGCTGCCGCTCGGGAAGATCGTCCGCGCCGCCCCCTACGAGCCGATCTACGGCGAGTCCCTGCTCGGCCTGGAGACGGGGGAGAAGGTCAGCGTCCGCGACCTCCTCTACGGCCTGATCCTGGTCAGCGGCAACGACGCCGCCCACACCCTCGCCGTCCGCGCCGCCGGCTCGCAGGCGCGCTTCGTGGCGCAGATGAACCGCCACGCCGCCGCCCTCGGGCTCGCCGACACCCACTACGCGAACCCGATCGGCCTCGACCAACGTGGCAACTACTCGAGCGCCGCCGACCTCGCGACCCTCGCCCGGCGCCTGCTGCGGATGCCCGCCTTCGCCAAGATCGCCGACTCGCGGACGGCGCTGCTGCGCAGCCTGCGGCCGCCGCGCCGGATCGAGACCCTCAACGACCTGCTCTACGCGGTGCCCTGGGCGACCGGCGTGAAGACCGGCCACACCTTCGACGCCGGCTACGTCCTCGTCGGCTCCGGCAGCAGGAAGGGAGCCGACCTGGTCTCGGTCGCGATCGGCGCGCCGACCGAGGAAACCCGCACCACCGACAACCTAGACCTGCTCGAATGGGGTTTCTCCCAGTATCGGCGCGACCTGCCGGTGCGGCGCGGCCAGGATCTGGCCGAACCCGAGATCCGCTACTCGGGCGGCCATCTGCCGCTGCGGGCGGCGCGCTCGCTGCAGGTCGGCGTTCGCCGCGGTCAGACCCTCGACCTGCGGGTGCGGGCGCCGGGTGAGGTGGAGGGGCCGGTCGAGCGCGGCGCCGAGCTGGGCCGGGCGGTCGTCTTCGTCGACGGTCGCCGGGTCGGCGCCGTGCCGCTTCGCGCCAGTCGCTCGGTCCCGGAGGCGAGCCTCTTCGACCGGGCCCGCGCGACCGTCGCTGACAACTCGATCCCTATCGGAATCGCGGCGTTCGTGATACTCATCTTCGCGCTGGCGGTGGCGCGCCGGCTGACCCGCAGACACGATTCCGGGAGCTGATTTGGGGTGCAGGCCGAGTGATCCTCACGGTGACCTTGAACGCGGCGATAGACCGCACCGTCGCGGTCCCGAATTTCCGCCTCGGGCGACGCCACCGGGCGGTCGAGAGCCGTACCGTCGCCGGCGGCAAGGGAGTCAACGTCGCCCGCGCGCTGAGCCTGCTCGGCCGGCCGGTGATCGCGGCCGGGTTCGTCGGCGGCCCGACCGGGACCCGGGTCCTCGAACAGCTGCAGGAAGAGTCGGTTCTGACCGACTTCACCCGGATCGCCGCCGAGACCCGCATCAACCTGGCGGTGATCGACCCGACCTCCGGCGAGCAGACCGAGATCAACGAGCGCGGCCCGGCGGTCAGCCCCGAGGAGGTCAAGAGGCTCTTCGACCGGATCGCCTACCTGGCCAGTGGGGCGAAGATCTGCGTGCTCGCCGGCTCGGTCCCGCCCGGCGCCGGCGACGACCTCTACGCGCGGCTGATCGACGACCTCACGCGCCGCGGCGTCCCGGTCGTCCTCGACGCCGAGGGCGAGGCGATGCTGGCGGGGGTGAGGGCGGGGGCCTCGATGGTCACCCCGAACGAGACCGAGGCCGAGGAGCTGGTGGGGCAGGAGTTCGCCGACCGCGGCGACCTCGCCCAGGGCTTGCTGGAACTGGTCCGCCTGGGGGCGACCGAGGCCGCGATCACCCGCCCCGAAGGCTGCGTCGCCGCGGTCGGCGAGGGCAACTCGCGGCGGCTGCTCGAGGTCCACACCGAGCCGCTGGAGCCGGTCTCCACGGTCGGCTCCGGGGACGCCTTCGTCGCCGGCTACGTCGCCGCCCGCTACGAGGGCCGCGCGCCGGAGGACTGCCTCGCCTACGGGGTCGCCTGCGGGGCGGAGTCGACCCAGCACTTCGGCGCCGGCACCGTCGACCGCAACCAGGTCGAGCGCCTGCTCGGCGAGGTCTCCGTGCACGATTTGGAGGTCCCCGCCGAAGTGTAGGCTGGCTAGTTCAACGCCAGCCCCTGGAGGACTAACTTGGAAATCGAAATCGGCCGCGGCAAGAAGGGTCGCCGCGCCTACGGATTCGACGACATCGCGATCGTTCCTTCCCGCCGGACGCGCGACCCCGACGACATCGACATCAGCTGGACCCTCGGCCCCTACCGCTTCGAGCTGCCGCTCGTCGCCTCGGCGATGGACGGGGTCGTCAGCCCCGACACCGCCGTCCTGGTCAACGAGCTGGGTGGCCTCGGGGTGCTGAACCTGGAGGGCATCTGGTCCCGCTTCGAGAACGCCGAGGAGAAGCTGGAGGCGATCGCCGCCGCGCCGAAGCACGAGGCGACCCGGCTGATGCAGGAGATCTACACCGAGCCGGTCAAGGCGGAGCTGATCGCCAAGCGGGTCGAGGAGATCAAGTCCCGCGGCGCGGTCGTCTGCGGCTCGCTGACGCCGCAGAAAGTCCGCGAGTACTACGAGGTGGCGGTCGAGGCCGGCCTCGACATCCTCGTCATCCAGGGCACGGTGATCTCGGCCGAACACGTCTCGACCACGGTCGAGCCGCTGAACCTGAAGGAGTTCATCGCCGAGGTGCCGGTGCCGACGGTGGTCGGCGGCTGCGCCTCCTACTCGACCGGGCTGCACCTGATGCGGACCGGCGCCGTCGGCGTCCTCGTCGGCGTCGGCCCCGGCGCCGCCTGCACCACCCGCGGCGTGCTCGGGATCGGCGTCCCGCAGGCGACCGCGATCGCCGACGTGGCGGCTGCCCGCGCCCAGCACATGCTGGAGACTGGCGAGTACGTCAACGTGATCGCCGACGGCGGCATGCGGACGGGCGGCGACGTCTCCAAGGCGATCGCCACCGGCGCCGACTCGGTGATGATCGGTTCGCCGCTGGCGCGGGCCAAGGAGGCTCCCGGCCGGGGCTTCCACTGGGGGATGGCGACCTTCCATCCCTCGCTGCCGCGCGGCACCCGGGTCTCGACCAAGCAGGACGGGACGATGGAGGAGATCCTCCTCGGCCCGGCCAAGGAGAACGACGGCACCTTCAACCTGATGGGGGCGCTGAAAACCTCGATGGCCACCTGCGGCTACGAGGACATCCGCTCGTTCCAGCGGGCCGAGGTGATGGTCGCGCCGGCGCTGATGAGCGAGGGCAAGAAGCTGCAGAACGAGCAGCATGTTGGGATGGGATCCAACGGTCGGGCCGCTGTCTCGACGGGAGTGGCCGTCTCGGATGACTGAGCAGTCCGTGGCAGACGTCCGCGAGCAACCGCTCGCGGACGCCGCGCGGGCCGTGGAGGAGGTGCTGGTCCTTGATTTCGGTGGCCAGTACTCGCAGTTGATTGCTCGTCGGATCCGGGAATGTGGAGTTTTTGCCGAGCTGCTGCCGGCTAGTACCTCGGTGGAGAAGATTCGGGCTCGGAAGCCGAAGGGTTTGATCCTGTCCGGTGGGCCGGCTTCGGTTTATGAGCCGGAAGCACCTAAGTTCCCTACGCAGCTGCTCGATCTGGGGATCCCGATGCTCGGGATCTGTTACGGGATGCAGGCGATGGTGCTCGCTCTCGGCGGGCGGGTCGAGTCGGCGGAGTCGGGAGAGTTCGGACGTACCGATCTGATCCTCCGCGACGGCGGCGGCAAGCTGCTCGGCGGCCTGCCCGAGGAGCAGAGCTGCTGGATGAGCCACCGCGATGCGGTATTCGAGGCGCCCGAGGGGTTCACCCCGCTGGCCTCGAGCCCGAGCTCGCCGGTCGCCGCCTGCGAGATGCCCGATCGCGGCCTCTACGGGATCCAGTTCCACCCCGAGGTCGTCCACACCCCGTATGGCACCGAGATCCTCACCCGCTTCCTGCGCGACGTCGCCGGCTGCGTCGAGCAATGGTCGCCGCAGTCGGTGATCGCCGAGCAGGTCGAGAAGATCCAGGCCCAGGTGGGGGAGGGGAAGGTGATCTGCGGCCTCTCGGGCGGCGTCGACTCCTCCGTCGCGGCGCTGCTGGTCCACAGGGCGGTCGGCGACAAGCTGACCTGCGTCTTCGTCGACCACGGCTTGATGCGGATGAACGAGGCCGAGCAGGTGGTCGAGGCCTTCGGCCAGTTCGGGATCCCGCTCGTCCACGTCGACGCCGAAGAGCGCTTCCTCGCCAAGCTGGCGGGCAAAGACGACCCGGAGGAGAAGCGGAAGATCATCGGCACCGAGTTCATCCGCGTCTTCGAGGAGGAGGCGGCGAAGCTGGAGGACGTCAGCTACCTGGTCCAGGGCACCCTCTACTCGGACGTGATCGAGTCGGGCGGCTCCGACCACGCGGCGACGATCAAGTCCCACCACAACGTCGGCGGCCTCCCGGACGACCTCGAGTTCGAGCTGGTCGAGCCGCTGCGGATGCTGTTCAAGGACGAGGTGCGGGCGGTCGGCGCCGAGCTGGGCCTGCCCGAGCGGATGGTCTGGCGCCAGCCGTTCCCCGGGCCCGGCCTCGGCATCCGGATCGTCGGCGGCGAGGTCAACAAAGAGCGGCTCGACATCCTCCGTGCCGCCGACGCGATCCTCCAGGAGGAGATCCGCGCGGCGGAGCTGTACCGCCAGCTCTGGCAGTCCTTCTGCGTGCTCCCCGTCGTCCGCTCGGTCGGGGTCCAGGGCGACGGCCGCACCTACGCCTACCCGATCGTGATCCGCGCCGTCACCTCCGACGACGCGATGACCGCCGACTGGGCGCGGCTTCCCTACGACCTGCTCGAGCGCGTCTCGAACCGGATCATCAACGAGATCCGCGACGTCAACCGAGTCGCGCTCGACATCAGCTCAAAGCCCCCAGCGACGATCGAGTGGGAGTAAGCGCTAGCGGTAGGGAGGGGCGGGGTACCCCCGTCCGGAGCACCTCCGCCGAGAGCTTCGTTATCGGCTGACCGCGAATCGCTTTGGCTCGGCTCCATGCTGAGTACCGGCCGGGGGTACCCCGCCCCTCCCAGCGACTGCGTCTGGAGACCGGCTGTCGTAAGGAGGGTGTAGGTGGGGGTCCCTGGGTACTCAGCATGGAGCCGCGCCAGAAGCTTTTGGGGCGTCAGCCGGTAATCCGATTCGCGCGGCGGAGGTGCTCCCAGGGACCCCCACCTGCACCCTCTCTCCCGCTTACGCAGCCTCCAGTGATCCGGCCGTCTCGAAGGCGGCCATCCCCACCACGGTCGAGACGGTGTCCTCGCTGCAGTTCTCGCTGAGCCGGTCCTGGCTCCGCACGTGGGCGGCCAGCATCAGTCTCGTCGCCTCTTCGAGGATCGAGACCACCTCTGCGAAGCCCTCCTCGTCCAGGTGCAGCGGCATCCAGCGGAACACGGTGTCTTCGCGCCCGTCGAGCGTCCCCGCTTCGAGGGCGGCGATCGCCTTTTCGAGGAAGGTCTGCAGGGTCGCGGCCGAGACCCCGCCGCGCACCGATTTGGGAACCCGCCGCCACATCGGTCCGCCGACGAAGGCGCCCGGAGTGGCCTTGTAGAAGTGCTCGGTTGCGCCGCGGCGCTGGGCGGTGTCGACGAGTTCGAGAGCGCCGTAGCGATCCAGCGCCCGCGTGTGGTACGCGACGTCGCTGAGGCCGGTTTCCAGCTGGCTGGCGAGCGCGTTGGGGCTTGCCACGTGGTCAGTCAGCAACTCGAGTATCTGGATTCGCAGGGGGTGGGCGAGGGATCGGACCAGTCGTTGGTCGATTGCTTCGGGGAATGGCTCCTTCATGATCGACTCCTTGGGCTGAGTTGGACGGTACGGTTGCGTTCGTCAAATCAGTTGATACATATAGATCATTCAGCCGTTTCAATCCAGAACACCGCGTTTCTCAGGAAGTGGCGTTTCATTAGAACGGCCTGCTAAAGGCCGGCAAGGCGGGTGACCGCGAAGATCGCGGCAAATCCGGCGCCGGTGAGCGCGACCCGGGCCCAGGATCCCTGGGAGTGAGCCTCCGGCAGCAGATCGGTGGCCCCGATGTAGAGGAAGATCCCGCAGTAGACGCAGAGGACGTAGCCGAGGGTGTGGTCGGAGACCGAGACCTGCGAGCCGACGATCGCACCGGCCAGCGGGGCCAAGGCATCGATCGTCAACCACCTGACGGCGGTGCTGCGGTTGCCCGAACGGCGCAGGACGTAGCTGACGGTGTTGAGCCCGTCGGCGAAGTCGTGGCTGATCACCGCCAGGAAGACGAGGAAGCCGGTGGCCGAGTCGACCCCGAAGGCGAAGCCGATCCCCAGCCCGTCGAGGAAGCTGTGGGCGGAGAGACCGGCGGCGCCGAGGATCCCCACGCGTTCGGAGGAGAGCGTCTCGACCGCCTCCTCGCGGTCGTGGAGCACGAGCAACCGCTCGGCGAGGAAGAAGCCGAGGAATCCGGCCGCGACCAGGGCCGTCGCGAGGTCGACGTCGCCGACGCCGTCGATCCCCTCCGGCAGCACGTCGAGCAGGGCGACGGCCACGACCACCCCGCCGGTCAGCGCCAGCAGGGTCGGCAGGCGGTCGGAGAAGCGCAGACCGACGCGGCCGCCGATCAGGGTGGCGAACACGGTCAGCCCGGCGAGCGGGATCGCGAT
Source organism: Solirubrobacterales bacterium (assembly GCA_036376215.1). Lineage (GTDB taxonomy): Bacteria > Actinomycetota > Thermoleophilia > Solirubrobacterales > 70-9 > VAYN01. The sequence goes on along the minus strand of DASVAT010000038.1, from coordinate 50,332 downwards.
CGACATCTCAGCCCTCTTCCTGACAGCGGGGGCAGACCCCGCGCAGGAGCACGTCGTGGGAGAGCACCTCGAACTCGGCGCCCTCGCCGACCCGGTGGATCGCCCGCTCCAGCTCCCGGTCCTCGAAGGGGACCAGCCGGCCGCAGCGCACGCAGACCATGTGGTGATGGTGCTCGCCCGGGTCGTTGCGCTCGAAGGCGACGACCTCGCCGCCGACGTCGACGCGGTGGACGAGGTCGAGCTGCTCCAGTTGCTCGAGGGTGCGGTAGACGGACGCCCTGCCGACGCTGGGGAGGCGGCGGTCGATCTCCAGCGCGGTGACGGCGCAGTGCTCGCCCTCGAGCAGCTCGATCACCTGCCTGCGCGCCGCTCCGGCGCGGAACCCGGCCTCGTTAAGCCTCCCCGTCGCCTGCTCGCTCCACCTCATCGGCGAGAGCGTACATGAAAATGAGACTCATTCTCGTCTAGCTGTGGAAGACGAGCTCAGCTGTACGCGTCGGGGCTCGAAACAGCGACACCCAAACGGAGCGGCGCCCTCGGTCCTCCAGGATCGGGCACTTTCATTTGGGTTGCTTTTGATCAACAATCCCTATTCAATACGGCACCGGCAGCCCGCCGGGGCCGATCGCAAAGGGAGAAACCATGATTATTCGCAGACTCAGCGCCCTCGGCCTTGTCCTAACGGCCGTCCTCGGGCTGGCCGCCGTTTGGACGGCGAGTGCCTCGGCGCTGGGGGAAAAGTTTCACACGGAAATCGTGCCCACCGTCCTCACAGGCTCAACGGGAGAAGAAACCTTCACCGTGGGCGGGTTCAGTATCAAATGCCAAGGCACCGTGTCGGGGACATGGACGATCAAAACACCCGAAACGATGACACTGCATCCGACATACGGCGGCCTCGGCGCGTGCGAAGACTCACTAGGTAGAAAAGCGTCGATTCTCACGACCGGTTGCAACCTGGTCTACTGGTCCGAAGTGCTCGGAGCCAGCGATGCGAAAGTCGAAGTCGAGTGCGAAGCCGGGCAGGTGATCAAAGTTGCCACGGAAGGTTGCACCATGACAATCGGGCCGCAGGGCAACCTCGGCGCGACCTATGCGAACGGGACCGTCGGCGGCGTTCCCGAGATCACGGTGAAATCGACATGGGAAGCCGGCTTTCCGGTGAAGCATGGCCTCTGTCCGGAAATCGCAGGCAACAAAGGCAAATTCACCGGCTCGACGACAGTCAAGGGATATGTGGATGAATGCGCTGCCGGAGAATGCCCCTTCGCTCCCGGCGGGGTCGGCGACAAAGACGCCTACAAAGAGGGGAACGTGGTTGGGATCTCTTGGAAATAAGTAAGGAGCGGAGGGCCGGAATCACCCGGCCCTCCTCCCCGTCAAGCCGAGAGACTCAAGAGTAGGCGTCCCACTTTTCGAGATACGGCAGCGGATCGAAGGGCGAGCCGCCCTCGTACCAGCCGGGCGCGCCCCAGATCTCGAAGTGGAGGTGGCAGCCCTGGGCGTCGCCGGTTTCGCCGACGGTCCCGACCGATTGGCCGGTGCGGACGGAGTCGCCGGTCTGGAGAGGCGAGGGTTCGGCGAGGTGGGCATACATGAAGTCGTTGCCGGTGCCCCGACCGTCGATCACCAGGTAGTTGCCGGCGGCGCCCTGGTAGCCGGAGTACTGGACCGTGCCGCCGCGGGCGGCGACCAGCGGCGTTCCGCAGGTGGCCATCACGTCCTGGCCCTGATGGGTGTGACCGGTGCGGCCGGCGCCGAAGCGGCCGGCGCTCATCCCGTATTCGTGCCCGCCGAGGATCGGGAAGGCGTAGCCGAAGAGGGAGAAGCCGAGGCTGATGTCGGTCGAGCTCGAGGCCTTGCGCGCGGCCGGGGCCGGCGAGGCCGATGACTGCGGGCTGACCCGGAAGCTGTAGCGGCCGTTGCGCGCCGGCCGACCTTCGTTCGTCGTCCCGTCCCAGCGGACCCTGTCTTCCACGTCGGCGGCGACGTTTTCGCGGTAGAAGGTCTTGACGACTTCGCCCGCCTGGTTGACGACGTCGATCTGCAGGTCGTTTTCGGCCTGGGTGCTGCCGATCGTGTAGCCGAGTCGGGGGTAGCGGAAACCGAAGTAGAAGGACTTCCGCGGGGCGGTCGCGGCGGCGACGAGGGTGATGGCGCCGGCGCTCGGGGATGCGGCGGGGGTGCCGCTCGGGCTGCCCTTGGCGGTCGGGGTCGAGCCGGGGGTGCCGGCGCCGCCGGTCGCCCCGAGCGCGCTGCCGGAGAGGCAGACGACCAGCGCGACAACGGCCGCTATGCCTATCGGGCCGACCCATGCCGACCGGACGAACGCTCTGCTGTTCAAACCGCCAAGCCCTCTCTTTCCATCGCCTGCGGAGTTAGCTGACGGGCTCGCGCTGAAAGAGCTGCGCTACGGACGGTTTTCGTCCGATTCGCCCCTGGGACCTGCAAGGCCCCTTCGGTTCCTCCGCTCCCGCACAGTGGCCTGCACGGGATTCGGCTATTGCTCGGGCGGCAGTATAGGCAACTATCCGGAGGCCTCCGCGCCCGAAGATGGCTATCATCCCCCGGCCGCGTGGGAAGGTCCCCGCGGTTTTTGCGCGATGAAGACCTTTGTTGCCACTCCAGCCAACCGCCAGCGCGACTGGTACGTCGTCGACGCCGAGGGCAAGACCCTGGGCCGCCTGGCGACGCAGATCGCCGACACGCTGCGCGGCAAGCGCAAGCCGGAGTACACGCCGCACATCGACACCGGCGATTTCGTCGTCGTCGTCAACGCCGAGAAGATCCGCGTCACCGGCGACAAGCTGGCGCAGAAGACCTATTACCGCCACAGTGGCTACCCCGGTGGGATCAAGTCCCGCACGCTCGGCGAGATGCTCGAGCGCAAGCCCGAGGAAGTGATCCGCAAGGCCGTCAAGGGGATGCTGCCGCGCAACCGCCTCGCCCGCCAGCAGCTGACGAAGCTGAAGGTGTTCGCCGGGCCGGATCATCCGCATGCGGCGCAGCAGCCGAAAGTTATGGAGACGAACTGATGATGGACGACGAGACGCGTAAAGACGAAGAGCTTCAGGACGAGGGCGCCGAGGCCGCTGAGGAGCAGCCCTCCGAGGAGGTTGGAGAGGTCGAGCCGTCCGAGGAGGTTGCAGAGGAGCCCGTTGCCGAAGAGGCAGCTCCCGAGCCCGAGCCGAAGGCCGAGGAGAAGAAGAAAGACGTCATCCCCGGCGCCGACCTGGAGCCGATTCTCGTCGAGCCGGACAAGCCCGAGCTCAGCGCCGAGGAGAAAGCGCGCCTGGAAGCCGAGGAAGAGGAGAAAGCCCGCCGCGAAGCGGAGCTGACCGCCGCCGAGGAGACCGACGCCGCGGCGACCCGGGCCCCGGCGAAGATGGAGAAAGGCGCCCGCTTCCTCGCCACCGGCAAACGCAAGAGCGCGATCGCCCGCGTCACCGTGCTGCCGGGCAACGGCAAGATCGAGATCAACAAGCGCAGCCTCGAGGAGTTCTTCCCGCGGCCGCTGCACCAGACGATGGTCAAACAGCCGCTGGCGGTATCCGGCTACGAAGGCAACGTCGACGTCCGCGTCCGCGTCCACGGCGGCGGCATCAGCGGTCAGGCCGGAGCGGTCCGCCACGGCGTCGCCCGCGCCCTGACCGAGATCGACACGGAGCTTCGCGGCGACCTCAAGCGCAGGGGCTTCCTCACCCGCGACGCGCGCGTCAAGGAGCGCCGCAAGGCCGGGTTGAAGAAGGCTCGCAAGCGGCCTCAGTTCAGCAAGCGCTGACGGGAGCGGGGTGACGACCGCGCGCAAGCTCTTCGGAACCGACGGGGTCCGAGGAGAGGCTGGCACCTTCCTCAGCGCCGAGCTGGCGACGGCGCTGGGACGAGCGAGCGCCGCGTCCCTGGAGGCCGCGCGGCCCCAGGTCCTGATCGTCCGCGACACCCGCGAGTCGGGCCCGATGCTGGAGGCGGCGCTGGCCGCCGGCATCGCCGCCGCCGGTGGCGACGCGCTGCTCGCCGGAGTCCTCCCGACCCCCGCCGCCGCGATCCTGGTCAAGCGCCTCGGCCTCGATCTCGCCGCTGTCGTCTCCGCCTCCCACAACCCCTTCCGCGACAACGGGATCAAGTTCTTCGACGGCCAGGGCGTCAAGCTCGCCGACGAGGTCGAGGCCCGCATCGAGGCGCTGGTCGACCAAGCCCCGGCGGCCGAGCACGCCGGCCACGTCCGCGAGCTGAACGGCGGCCTGGAGGATTACCTGCGCGAGCTGGAGAAGGCCTTCCCGCTGGACCTCGCCGGCCGCAGGGTCGTCCTCGACTGCGCTCACGGCGCCACCTACCGGGCCGCCCCGGCGATCTTCGAGCGCCTCGGTGCCGAGGTCGAGGCGATCGGCGTCGAGCCCGACGGCCGCAACATCAACGCCGGCTGCGGCTCGACCCACACGGAGCTCCTCTCCGAGCGGGTCGCCGCCTCGGGGGCTGAGATCGGGTTCGCCTTCGACGGCGACGGCGACCGCGTGCTCGCCGTCGACGGCTCCGGCCGCGTCCACGACGGCGACGAGCTGATCGCCCTCGCCGCCCGGGGGATGGCGTCCCGCGGCGAGCTCGACGGCGGCGTCGTCGTCACCGTGATGAGCAACTTCGGCTTCCACCGGGCGATGGAGGAGGAGGGGATCGAGGTCGCGGTCACCCAGGTCGGCGACCGCTACGTGATCGACGAGATGCGCCGCCGCGAGTGGCCGCTCGGCGGCGAGCAGTCCGGCCACATCATCGCCTCCGACTTCGTCTCCACCGGCGACGGGATCGCCGCGGCGCTGACGACGATGCGCGAGTTGGGCACGGCCCGGCTCGAGGACGCGGTGCCGATGGAGAAGCTGCCGCAGGTGCTGGTCAACGTCGCGGTCGCCGACCGCAGCGCGATCGAGGGCGCGGCGGCGGTCTGGGAGGCGGTCGAGCGCGAGGGCGAGGGCCTCGAGGGTCGCGGCCGCGTCCTCCTGCGGCCCTCCGGCACCGAGCCGCTGGTCAGGGTGATGGTCGAGGCGCCGACCGGCGAGGAGGCCGAGTCGGTGGCCGGGCGGCTGGCAGACCTCGTTCGCCGAGAGCTCGGCTGAGTAGTCCCGGTTCGGGCAGCTGGCGCCTGACGGACAGCGAGTAGGTTCCCCTCATGCTCGTCTGGGTTGCCGACCGTCCTGAGCAGGAGGCGTTTGCCGTGCCGGACGGCGTGACCGTCGAATCCATCCCGTCCGAGCCGCTGAGCCACCCCCACATCTCCAAGGTGGAGGTCTTGGTTCCGCCCTACCGAAGCCGAACTGTGCTCGATGCGCTTCCCGGGATGCCGGCCTTGCGCCTTATTCAAACCCTCGAGTCCGGCGTGGAGTGGTTGCTTCCTTCTGTTCCGCCGGGAATCTTCGTCTGCAATTCCCGCGGCGCCCACGACGCGGCGGTAGCCGAGTGGGTGGTGGGGGCGATTCTGGTCATGCAGCGACGGGTCGTCGAGCATCTGGATGCCCAGCGGCGATCCGAATGGCGCGACGTGGTCAGCGCTCGCGGCTGGCTGCCTCCGTTTGCCGGGGATCTGGAGGGGTCGTCGGTTCTCATCGTTGGTTACGGCTCGATCGGCAGGGCGGTGGAGGAGCGGCTGCGTCCGTTCGGGGTGGAGGTCCAGAGGGTCGCTCGCCACGCCCGCCCTGGCGTATCCGCGCCGGCCGCGCTGCCCCGCCTTGTTGGTACGGCAGACATCGTCATCTTGCTGTTGCCGTCGACCTCCGACACCGACGGCCTTTTCGACTCGACGCTGATCGAGGCGATGAAGCGGGGTGCGCTTCTGGTCAATGCCGGTCGTGGTCGAGTCGTAGATCAGCGGGCGCTTCTGGCCGGGTTAATCGACGGCCGGCTGCGTGCTGCGCTTGACGTCACCGAACCGGAGCCTCTTCCCGCCGACGATCCGTTGTGGTCCGCGCCGAACCTCCTATTGACGCCGCATATCGCCGGCGATACTCCCCGAAGGTTCTGGCGATCATGGCGCTTCGTCGGCGAGCAGGTGGGAAGGATGCTCGATAACGCTCCATTGCAGAACGTGGTCGTCGATTGCAGTCACCGGTAAGGCTCACCGGTACCCAGCCCTCTACCCTTACTCGCCTTCATGTGCGGCATCGTCGGATACGTGGGCTCCCGGCCCTGCGAGGAGCTACTGCTCTCGGGCCTGGAAAAGCTCGAATACCGAGGCTACGACTCGGCCGGCCTCTCGGTGCTCGCCGACGGCGAGGTCGAGAGCGTCCACGCGGTCGGCAACCTCGCCAACCTGCGGACCGCGGTCGACGCCCGCGCCGCCAACGGCGCCGGGGCGCTGCCCCCCTCGGCCACCGGGATCGCCCACACCCGCTGGGCGACCCACGGCCGCGTCACCGAGGAGAACGCCCACCCGCACGACGACAGCTCCGGCCGCGTCCACATCGTCCTCAACGGGATCGTCGAGAACCACACCCAGTTGCGCCGCCGCCTGCAGGAGAACGGGCAGGTCTTCACCTCCGAGACCGACGCCGAGGTCGTCGCCCACCTGATCGCCGGCCACTACGACGGCGACCTCGCCGCCGCCGTGCGCGCCGCCTTCGCCGAGCTCCGCGGCCACTACGCCTTCGTCGCCATGCACGCCGACGAGCCGCACCGACTGGTCGGCGCCCGCAAGGAGTGCCCGCTGGTCGCCGGCGTCGGCGAGGGGGAGACCTTCCTCGCCTCGGCGATCCCGGCCTTCCTCGCCGACACCCGCGTCGCGATGCCGATCGAGAACGGCGAGATCGTCGAAATCGAAGCCGGCGCGGTGCGGGTCACCGACGCCGAGGGCAATCCCGTCCCCCGCGAGACCGAAGAGGTGACCTGGGACGCCGACGCCGCCGAGAAGGGCGGCTACGAGACCTTCATGCTGAAGGAGATCCACGAACAGGCCGACGCGGTCGCCGAGACGATCGCCGACCGCCTCCCGGCGGACGACGGCGTCGACCTCTCCGACGTCGAGCTCTCCGACGAGCTCCTGCGGGGCGTGCGGCGGATCGTGATCGTCGCCTGCGGCACCTCCTACCACGCCGGTCTCGTCGGTCGCTACGCGATCGAGGAGTGGGCGCGGGTGCCGGTGGAGATGGACATCGCCTCCGAGTACCGCTACCGCAACCCGGTCGTCGGCCCCGACGACCTGGTGATCGGGATGACGCAGTCGGGCGAGACCGCCGACACCCTGGCGGCGATGCGGCTGGCGCGCGAGGCCGGCGCCACCGTGCTCGCGATCACCAACATCATGGGCAGCCAGGCCACCCGCGACGCCGACGCGGTCCTCTACATCCGCGCCGGGATGGAGATCAGCGTCGCCGCGACCAAGACCTTCGTCGCCCAGGTGGCGGCGATGTACCTGCTGGGCTTGCGGCTCGCCGAGTTGCGGGGGACTCTGAGCGCGGAGCGCCTGACCGAGCTGGTCGGCGAGATGAAGGGCCTGCCGTCGAAGATGGAGGAGACGCTGGCGGCGACCGAGGCGCCGGCGAAGGAGGTCGCCGACCGCCACAGCGAGCAGGACTTCTTCCTCTACCTCGGCCGCCACATCGGCCTTCCCGTCTGCCTCGAGGGGGCGCTGAAGCTGAAGGAGATCAGCTACATCCCCACCGACGCCTACGCCGCCGGCGAGATGAAGCACGGGCCGATCGCGCTGCTCGACGAGTCGACGCCGGTGATCTGCGTCGCCACCTCGAGCCCGATTCTGGAGAAGGTCCTGTCGAACGTCGAGGAGGTGCGCGCCCGCGGCGCGCAGACGATCGGGATCGCCACCGCCGGCGACTCGCGCGTCGCCGAGGTCACCGAGGAGACGATCGAGGTCGCCGCCAGCGACTGGATCCTGCAGCCGATCCTGGCGATCCTGCCGCTGCAGCTGCTTGCGTACGACATCGCCCGCAACCGCGGCCTCAACGTCGACCAGCCGCGCAACCTGGCGAAGACGGTCACCGTCGAGTGACAATTCGTCCGACCGGCCGCTGGTCCGCTGTTCCTGTCCAAACGGGCCGCTAGAGTGCCCGCCTCCGTGAAGCTCCGTCTCGTCCTCCCAGCCCTCCTCGCGGCGCTCGTCGCGCTCTTCGCCGCCGGTTGCGGCGGCGGCAGCGAGGACGGCGGCACCGGTACCGATCCGGCCAGCGTCGCGCCCGCGCGGGTGCCGGTCTTCATCGACTTCACGGTTCGGCCCGACGAAGAAACGAAGAAGAACATCGACGGGCTCGCGAAGGAGATCGCCGGGATCGACAACCTCGGCGACCTGATCGTCACCGAACTCGAAAACTCCGCGAGCGATGACGGCGAAGAACTGGACTTCGACAAGGAAATTGAGCCGTGGCTGGGCGACCAGGGCGGCCTCTTCCTGCAGGAATACGGAGACAGCGACTTCGAAGGCTACGGCGCCGCCGTGCAGACGAGCGACGAAGGCGCGGCCCGGGAGTTCGTCGACGAGCAGGTCGAGAACGGCGACGAAGAGGCGACGGACGGCTCCTACGAGGGCGTCGACTTCAAGGTGCAGGAAGACGAGACCACGATCGGCGTCTTCGACGGGCTGGTCGTCTTCGCCGAAGACGAAGCGATCTTCGAGTCGATGGTCGACGCCTCCGGCGGAGGAGGCCTCGGTGGCGAAGAGGCCTACACCGACGCCGTCGCCGGCGTCCCGGACCAGAGCGCCGCGAACGTCTACGCCGACATCGGCGCCCTGATCGAGGAATCGGGCGGCGAGATCGACTCCGAAACCGAACTCTTCCTCGACACCCTCGGGATCGAGCCCGAAGAAGCGACCGCGGTCGCCAGCCTCGTTCCCGGCTCCGGCCAGGTCGAGATCGACCTCAGCACCAACCTCAGCGGCGACGACCCGCCTTCGGGCGACGCCTCGGAGCTGCTCGGATCCCTGCCGGCGAGCTCGGTCGGGGCCTTTGCCTCGGCTGAATTCGGCAAGCGCTTCGACGAAGGGATCGACCAGATCGACGAGCAGGGGATCCCGAGCGAGGGGGTTCCGCCGAACAAACTGAAGAAGAGCCTGAAGGAAGCCGGCATCGACCTCGATGCGATCGCCTCCTCGGTCGGCGACGCCGGCGGCTACGTGACCGGCAACAGCGAGAGCACCCTCGGCGGCGCCATGGTGCTGGAAACCGACGACGCCGACCAGGCCAAGACCACCGTCTCCAACATCGGCCTCTTCCTCCGCTCCGCCGGCGCCCCCGGGATCACCAAGATCACCGAAGGGGCGAGCGGCTTCTCGATCCGCAGCCCGGAGCTGGGGCGCCAGCCGGTCGTGGTCGCCGCCAAGGGCAGCCGCATCGCGATCGGCTACGGGCTCGCGCCGACCCTCGAGAGCTTCCAGGAAGCGAACGAGACCCTGGCCGACAGCGACGCCTACAACGAAGCGCTCGACGCGCTCGGCGACACCCCGATCGCGATGTACGTCGACGGGCCTTCGGCGCTGCGGCTCGCCAAGGCTCTGGTCCCGCCCGGCGAAGAGGGCTTCGAAGAAGCGCAGCAGTACCTGGGGAAGATCGACTACCTCGCTCTCGGCTCCGAAGCATCTGGTGATCTGGCCACCGCCAAGCTGATCGTCGGCGTCAAGTAGGGCTGTTGTGGGGAGGACCCTGGTGGGGATCCCCCGGGAGCACCTCCGCCGCGTGGGGTCGGAGATTGGCTGACGCCTCGCGAGCTTTAGGCGCGGCTCCGGCAGATGCCGATCCGCGAGACCGCGGGAGACCTCGATATAGGCGGTCTGACGCGGTCTCAGTGAAGATCGCTCTGTGGAGGCTGTGATCGTCCGGTCGTCTGGAGGTAGCGCTTGCGTTGGAGCAGCCTCCGGAGAAATCCTTCATGCCTTGGAGCTACTTCGCCTGGCCGAGGTCCTCCGAAGATTTCCAGTCCGAGATCCGTCAGGGCGCGTCGGGGAGGCCATTTGAAAGGTTCGCTGAACGGCCAGATGGGTGCTTCGTACCCACCGACACGATGATCGTGCTGAAAGGTCTTGACCTCGCCATCCTCGGCAATGTCCTCGATCACCTGGACGACCAAGTGCTTGACAGTGATCGTTCCGCCCATTGCGCGTCTACGTCGATCAGCACGTCTTCTCGCGGCAAACATCCTTCACGGTCGCCGTGAATGGAGGAGCATCCCAGCGTTTAGTGGGCCCATCATGCGGCTCTATGGAGTGCGGAATCCGCCGATTTCGCTCCTCTTGCTCAAGAAAATCTTGAGCCCACCTAGGCCACAAGTGCTCTCGTGATGGCTTGGCTTCCCGTTGACAGAAGATGCCCTTCATTGCGTTAGAGGCTGCTGGCCTACGCCCTGGCGGGACGCCAGATTGAAACCGCTAGACCCAGTTACTACCCCTTAATGGGCCTCAATCCCAACTCTAGAGCCAATGATATTTTGAAAATATCAATGAATCATTGGCACTCTGGGGTCGCATAGGCTGGGTTGATGGAGCCTTGGCTGACACCGCTCTATGACGCCGAGGGGATGCGGGGGGTTGATCGGTGGGCGATCGAGGAGCGGGGGGTTGCTTCGCTGGAGTTGATGGAGGCTGCGGGGCGGGCGGTGGCCGAGGCTGTGGCCGAATTGGCTCCCGAGGGGCCGGTGCGGGTCGTTTGCGGGAAGGGGAACAACGGGGGGGATGGGTTCGTCGCGGCGCGGCTGCTGCGGGAGATGGGGTTCGGGGTCGAGGTGCTGCTGCTCTGGCCTGCGGAGGAGCTGCGGGGGGACGCGGCGGTGAACTACGAGCGCTTCGGCAGCGGCTTTCTCGACGGGGACCCGGCGGGTCGGCTGGTCGGCTCGGGCGCGATCGTCGACGCGATCTTCGGGACCGGGTTCGAGGGGCCCCCGCAGGAGCCCGTCGGCAGCGTCATCCGGGCGATCAACGACAGCGGGGCACCCGTCGTCGCCTGCGACGTCCCCTCCGGGGTCGACGCCTCCAACGGCCGGGTGGCCGGGGAGGCGGTGGATGCCGACGTCACCGTCAGCTTCCATGCCGCGAAGCTGGGGCAGCGGATCGCCCCCGGCAAGTGGCGCACCGGGGAGCTGCGGGTCGTGCCGATCGGGATTCCAACCGGCGCTCCCGGCGGGACGGTAGCCGGCGAGATCGACGCGGGCGTCCTCGCGCTGCTCCCTCCCCGGGGCCCGGAGTCGACCAAGTTCAAGTCCGGGCAGGTGGCGATCGCCGGTGGCTCCCGCGGGCTCACCGGCGCGGTGCGGATGACGTCGCTGGCGGCGATCCGGGCGGGGGCCGGTTACGCCACCGTCGCCGTCCCGGCCGACCTGGAGATCGTCTTCGAGCTCGCCCAGCCCGAGGTGATGTCGGTCGCCTGCCCGGGTGGAGATGGCTGCCTGACCCCCGCCTCGGCGAAGGCTGTCCTGCGGACGTTCGAGCGCGCGGCTGCCGGTGTGGTCGGTCCCGGGCTGGGTCGCGGACCCGGTTCCCTGGAACTCGCGCGGGAAGTGGTGCCGAGGATCGAGGCGCCGCTGGTCCTCGACGCCGACGGCCTCAACGCCTTCGCGGCTCGTCTCGGGGAGCTGCGGTCGCGCCGGGCGCCGACGATCCTCACTCCCCACGCCGGGGAGCTCGGCCGGCTGTTCGAGTGCGACGCCACCGAGGTGGACGCAAACCGGCTCAGCTCGGCCAAAGAAGCGGCCGAGGAAGCAGGCTCGGTCGTCGTCCTCAAGGGCGACGACACCATCGTCACCGACGGATCGCGGGTGGCGGTCAACGCGCTCTCGGCGCCGGCGCTCGCCACCGCCGGCAGCGGCGACGTCCTCTCGGGGATGATCGCGGCCCTGCTGGCGCGGGGGCTCGAACCGTTCGCCGCCGCCTGCGCCGCGGTCCTCGCCCACGCCCGCGCCGGGCTCGACGCCGCCGCCAGGGTGGGCGCCGCCGAGTCGGTGATCGCGACCGACGTGATCGACTCGATCCCGGCGGGGATACGCCCCGTCGGCCCCTTGGAATAATCTCGCGCCCATGAAGACCGCCGGAGAGATCATGGCCAGGGACGTCCCCAGCGTCCATCCCAGCGACGACGCCCGCACCGCGATCGACCTGCTCTCGAAGTCGGATCTCGGCGCGATCCCGGTGGTGGACAACGACAACAAGCTGGTCGGGATCGTCAGCGAGTCGGACCTTGTCCTCAGCGAGGAGGAGTCGGATCTGCACCTGCCGCACTACCTCAACATCATGGGCGGGATCGTCTTCGTCGGCTCGATGAAGGGGTTCGAGGAGCGGCTGGAGAAAGCCTTCGCCACCGAAGTCTCGGAGCTGATGACGGCGGATCCGATCGTCGCCCACGACTACGAGGCGGCCGACCGGGTGGCGAAGAAGATCGCCGACAAGCACCACAACCACCTGCCGGTCGTGGACGCCGACGGCTTCCTGGCCGGGATGGTCACCAGGGCAGACGCGCTAGCCGCCCTGGTCGCCGAGCCGGAGTAGCCGTGGAGCGGGCGGTCGCCCGGATCGACTTCGGCGCCGTTCGCGCCAACTGCGGGCGGCTGAAGGCGGAGCTGGGCGACGCCGAGCTCTGCGCGGTGGTCAAGGCCGACGGCTACGGCCACGGCGCGCTCGGTTGCGCGGAGGCCGCCCTGGCGGGCGGCGCCTCGCGGCTGGCGGTGGCGACGGCTGCCGAGGCCGAGCAGATCGGCCGCCGCCTCCAGCACGTGCCGCTGCTGACGATGGGCGCTCTGACCGCCGAGGAGGTCGACGTCGCGATCTCCGCCGGCTCGGAGCTCTCGGTCTGGCGGGAGGGCTTCAGGCGCCTCGTCGCCGACCGCGCCAGGGCCCACGGCCACCCCGCCCGCCTCCACGTCAAGTACGACAGCGGCATGGGCCGGCTGGGGAATCCCGACGCAGCCGAGACGGTCGAGCTGGCGCGCGCCTGCGCGGCTGACCCCGACCTCGAGCTGGCCGGCATCTGGACCCACTTCGCGACCGCCGACGAACTCGACTCGGCCTTCTTCGCCGAGCAGCTCGGGCGCTTCGAGGAGGTCGCGAAGGCAGTCAAGGCCGAGCACCCGGCGGCCACCGTCCACGCCGCCAACAGCGCGGCGGTCCTGCGCGAGCAGCGCTCCCACTTCGAGATGGCCCGTTGCGGCGTCGCCATCTACGGCCTCGATCCCTTCCAGGCCGACCCGGCCGACCACGGCCTGCGGCCGGCGCTCTCGCTGTGCTCCTACGTCGCCGACGTGAAGCGCTTCCCGGCCGGCGCCAGCGCCGGCTACGGGCGCAAATGGAAAGCGCCCGTCGACACCTGGGTGGGGGTGATCCCGCTCGGCTACGGCGACGGCGTCCGCCGCGCCCTCTCCAACAACGCCGACGTCCTCGTCCGCGGCCGGCGGCATCCCCTGGTCGGAACCGTCTCGATGGACAACCTGACGATCGACCTCGGCCCGGAGACGGACGTCGAGCCCGGTGAGGAGGCGGTCCTGATCGGGCGCCAGGGCGAGGAGGAGATCCTCGCCGAGGAGGTCGCCCGCCGGCTGGAGACGATCAACTACGAGGTCGCCTGCGCGATTTCGGCGCGGGTGCCCCGGCGACCGGCGTGAGCAAGGCGCCTTTCCGTCCCCATGGTTGAGAAAAGCGCCTTCACCGCAGAGCGCCTCTCCGCCGCGCCGGTCGTCGCCGCGACCCGCGAGGCGCTGGGGGGTGCCGAGGGCATCTGGATCGTCGGCGGCGCCGTCCGCGACGCCGCTCTCGGGCGCGAGGTCTCCGACCTCGATCTCGCGGTCGCGGGCGATCCCGGCTCTGCGGCCAGGTCGATTGCGTTCGGCCTCGGCGAGCACGCCTTCGAGCTCTCGGCCGAGTTCGGCACCTGGCGCGTCGTCTCGCAGCGCCGCGGCTGGCAGATCGACGTCACCGTCCTGCGGGCCGAGACGATCGAGGCGGACCTGGCCGAGCGTGACTTCACGATCGGCGCCGTGGCGGCTCCGCTCGCCGGGGGGGAGCCGATCGACCCCTACGCCGGCCTGACCGATCTATCCGAGCGGCGGCTGCGCGTCGTCGGCGAGCGCAGCTTCGCCAGCGACCCCCTGCGCCTGCTGCGCGCGCCGCGGCTCGCGGCCGAGCTCGACCTCGAGATCGAGGAGCGGACCGTGGCGCTGGCCCGCGCCGCGGCGGCGCGGGCGGGCGAGCCGGCCGGCGAGCGGCAGCTGGCGGAGCTGCGGCAGCTGGTCGGCGGACCGGATCCCCTGCGCGGCCTGCGCCTGCTCGGCGAGCTCGGCGTCACCGCCGCGGTGCTGCCGGAGCTGGAGACGCTGCGCGGGGTGGAGCAGGGGCCCAACCACCACCTCGACGTCTACGACCACACGATCGCCGTGCTCGAGCACACGCTCGAGGTCGAGGGCGACCTCGAGCACTTCACCGGCGACCGCGCGGTCGAGGTCGCCGCCCTGCTCGACGAGCCGCTCGCCGACGAGATGACCCGCCGGACGGCGCTCCGCTTCGGGGCGCTCTTCCACGACATCGCCAAGCCGGCGACCAAGGCCGAACGCGACGGGTTCGTCGGCTTTCGCGGCCACGACGAGGTCGGGGCGGAGATCATCGCTGGGGTCTGCCGCCGCCTGCGCGCCAGCCGGCGCCTCACCCAGCACCTGCAGGGGCTGGCCCGCCATCATCTCCGGCTCGGCTTCCTGATCCCGGAGATGCCCCTGCCCCTGCGCCGGGTCCACGCCTACCTGCGCGCCACCGACCCGGTCACCGTCGACGTCACCCTGCTGACCGTCGCCGATCGCCTCTCGGCCCGCGGGGTCGGCCCGATCGCCAGCCCGGAGATGGTCTCCGCCCATCTCGACCTCGCTCGCGAGATGGTCGTCGCCGGGCTCGAGTGGCGGCGGGAGGGTCCGCCGCCGCCGCTGCTGCGGGGGGACGAGATCGCCGCGGAGCTGGGGATCGAGCCGGGGCCCGAGCTCGGCGCCGCGCTCGCCGAGCTGGAGGCCGCGCAATATGCAGGGGAAGTCACCGACCGCACGGGTGCGCTCGAACACCTGCGCCGTTAGATACGCTCCGCGCGCATGGCCAAAGAGGAAAAGATCGAAATGGAGGGGGAGATCACCGAGGCTCTCCCCAACACGATGTTCCGCGTCAAACTCGACAACGGGCACGACGTGCTCGGCCACATCTCGGGAAAGATGCGCCGCCACTACATCCGCATCCTCCCCGGCGACCGCGTCAAGATCGAGCTTTCGCCCTACGACCTAGACCGCGGTCGAATCACCTACCGCTACAAATAGCCCCGTTCAGAGCGGTTGCGGATCCGCCAGCTCGGCCACCAAGGTCGACCAGGCGAAGTCCTCGGCGCCCAGGCCCTTGCCGTCGCGCGGGTCGTAGTACTCGCGCAGGCCTTCGCGCGTCGCGGCGCCGATCACTCCGCTCGCCAGGCGCTCCGCCTCGGCCTCGTAGCCGAGCCGGCGCAGCCCCAGCCAGACCATCCAGGCGGAGTTGACCCAGGTCGGGCCGCGCCAGTAGCGGCGGATCGGGCCGTGCCCGCCGCCGGGTTCGTAACCGCGCTCGCCGATCGCTACCGAGGGCGGCGCCACCGGGGTGAGGAACTCGGCCTCGCTCAGCAGGTGCTCCTCGATCAGCCGGCGGCCGATCTCCTCCGGCAGGTCGGGCAGCGCCAGCGGCGCCAGCGAGGCCCAGGTGAGCGTCTGGGGGCGCAGGCCGCCCGGCTGCGCCTCGTCAAGGAAGAGGCCGCGGCGCTCGTCCCAGAGCCGGTCGACCAGCGCCGGGGTGGCCGACGGCAGGCCCGTCGCCTGCAGGGAGAGCGACCAGAGCGTGTTGACGAGCGGTTCGCAGAGGACGGGGCCGCCGGCGTCGCGGATCCGGCGCGCGTCCCAGCCGAGGCGGCGGTTGCGGTGGACCAGCAGCGGGAACCCGATGCGGCCGTTCGCCCGCCGCCCCCAGACCTCCTCGAACTTCGGCGAGGCGTCGAGGCCGGACTCGTCGGGCTGCACGATCCAGAGCAGGCCGTCGCCCTCGAGGTCGCGGCTGCGGGCGAGCCACTCCATGTGACGGGCGATCCGTGGCTCCCCGGCGGGGTCGCCGACGGCGATCCGCCAGGCCCAGGCCAGGAGCGGCGGCTGGATCGTCTCGGTCTGCTCGGCCCGGCGGTCGGTGACGTTGTAGAAGAGCAGCCGCAGCCAGGAGACGTGGCTGCGCCAGAAGATCGTGTGGCCGACGAACCCGTCGTCCCGCTGGGCCGCCAGCAGGCTCTCCAGCTCGGCGCGGGCGCGGGCCGGCTCGAAGCGGCGCCAGACGATCGCCGCGAAGCAGGAGTCCCAGTACCACTGCCAGGGATAGCGGCCGGGGCTCGGCTCGGTGTAGCTGAACCGCGTCTCGCCGCGGATGCCGGTCACCCAGTTCTGGCGCAGGACCCGCTCGGCCTCGGCGAGGGCTGCCTTGCCGAAGACGCTTTCAGACATTGGTGCGGCGCATCTCACGCAGCGCCAGCGCCCCCAGCACCAGCAGGAGCCCGGCGATCGCCACCAGTCCCGGCCAGGTGTCCGCCCAGGTGACCGAGCCGACGAAGCCCTGCCGCGCCGCTTCCAGCACCTGGGTCACCGGGTTGACGCTGGCGACCTTCTCCAGCCACGGCTGCAGCAGCGCCAGCGGCGCGTAGGCGGGGGTGAAGAGGACCAGCGCCATCATCCCGGCCTGCATCAGCGGCGCGGCCGACTGGCTCTTGAAGTGGAGCGCCAGCATCGAGCCCCAGCAGGCGGCCGCCGCGGCCGTGGCCGCGACCATCAGGTAACAGATCAGCAGGCCGTCGAGGCCGGGCCATTCGGCGCCGATCACGAAGGCGATGGCCAGGACGAAGGTTGCCGGGATCAGCGCCCGGGCGCTCGCCGCCAGCACGTTCCCCGCGAGCAGGACCCAGCGGGGGGCGGGGGAGACGAGCAGCCGGTCGACCCAGCCCCCTTCGTAGTCCCGGGCCAGGTTGACCCCCGCCGCGGCACCGGTGAACCCAGCCCCCTGCAGCATGCTGACCGGGACGATGAAGCTCTCGTACGAACCGGTTTCGAACCCCTGCAGTTGGGTCAGGGCACCGAAGACGCCGTTCAGCCCGAGGAAGAAGATCGTCGGCGCCAGGACCCCCGGAATCGCCGCCCCCGGTACCCGCACCAGCTCATTCTTTGCCCGTGCCATCAAGGCGGCGATCGTCGCCAGGTTGGTGCGCCAGGTTGGCGTCACGGCGAGCTCCATCAGCCCACCCGCAGCCGGTGCTCGAGGGCGCGGGCGCTGAGCACCAGCCCGAGGCCGACGATGCCGGCGATCGCCGCCACCGCCTCCAGGGTCACGGTGGCGTCGATCCCGGAGATGATCGGTTCCCGCACCCCTTCGACGATGAAGCTCAGCGGGTTGTACTCGGCGATCGTCTTCGCCGGCTCGATCATCAATTCCTGGGGGAAGAAGGCCGAGGAGAGGAAGAGGACGACGAGGACGAGCGGGAAGAGGCCCTGGACGACGCTGGCGCTGCCGCTGCGCAGGGCGATCGCGGCGCCGATCCCGCCGACCGCCAGGGCCGAGGCGGTGACCAGCAGGATCGCCAGCAGCGCACCCGGCACCCCGCCCTCGATGTCGGCGCCGAAGATCAGCCCGATCGCCAGGAACCAGAGGGAGGCGAAGAGGCCCAGCGCCGCCGTCCCCGCCAGCCGCCCGAGGACGATCGCGAAGCGGGGGATCGGCGCCGCGAAGAGGCGGTCGGTGAAGCCCATCTCGATGTCGACCGCGAAGGCGATGCCGCCGCTGTTGCCGGCCAGCATCATCGACTGCATCATCGCGCCGGCGAGCATGAACTGGAGGAAGCTCTGAACTGGCGGGAAGCCGGGCAGTTCGATGCTGGCGCCGGCACCACCGGTCTGGATCGCCAGCAGCAGAGTCGGGAAGACGACGATCGGGGCCAGCAGCTGCGGCCGGCGGAAGGTCTGGCGGATCGAGCGTGCGCCCAGCGCCCGCACCACCCTCGTGCTAGTCGCCAGGTCGCTCATGCCGGCGCCGGCTCCTCGCCGCCGCCCCCGCTCTCCTCCTTTTCGAGGTGGTGGCCGGTCTTGTCAACGAAGACGTCGTCGAGGGTCGGGCGCACCAGCTCCAGCGACTCGACCGCGATCCCGGCCTCGTCGAGGCCGCGGACGACGCGGGGAATGTCGGCAGCACCGTTCTCGACCTCGACCAGGACCCGTTTGCCGTCTTTCGGCGGCAGCAGCTTGCCGATCTCGCCGCAGACGCGCTCGGCCTCCGCGACCTCGCCTTCGCCGATCAGCAGCTCGACGTGGGGATCGCCGATTTCATCCTTCAGCGACTCGGGGGTTCCCTCGGCGACGATCCGGCCGCTGTCGATGATCCCGACGTTGTCGGCCAGCTGGTCGGCCTCCTCGAGGTACTGGGTGGTGAGGAAGACGGTCGTCCCGTCCTCGTTCAGGTCCCGCACCTCCTCCCAGATCGTTTTGCGGCTGACGGGGTCGAGGCCCGTGGTCGGCTCGTCGAGGAAGAGGACGCTCGGTTCGTGGACGAGGGCGGCAGCGAGGTCGAGACGACGTTTCATCCCGCCCGAGTAGGTCCCGACCCGGCGGTCGGCGGCCGCGGTCAGGTCGACCCTTTCGAGCAGCGCGTCGGCGCGCTCGCGCCCGGCCACCGGCGGCAGGCCCTGCAGCGTCGCCTGCAGCCGGATCAGCTCGCGGCCCGTCATCAGCGGGTCGAGCGCAGCTTCCTGCAGGGCGACCCCGATCGAGGCCCGCACCTGGCGCGCCTCGGCGACGACGTCATGGCCGGCGACGCTGGCCCGCCCGCCAGTCGGCAGCAGGAGCGTCGTCAACATCCGCACCGTCGTCGTCTTGCCGGCGCCGTTGGGGCCGAGGAAGCCGTAGATCTCCCCCTCGGCGACCTCGAGGTCGATCCCCTGCACGGCCAGGACCTCGCCGAAGGCGCGCTCGAGTCCCGCGACGGCAATCGCCGGCACGCTAGGCCTCCAGCGGTTCGGTGCCGAGCGCGGGCGGGACCGCCTCGACCCAGCGCCGCCCGTTGGCCCGCTCGAGCGCCTCGGCGGCGTCGAGGAGCAGCTCGTCGCGTCCCCAGGCGGCCTGTAGTTGCAGGCCGATCGGCAGGCCGTCCGAGGAGCCGACGGGGACGCTGATCGCGGGGATGCCGGTCAGGTTGGCGAGCGCGCCGCCGCGGACGTTGGCTTCGTCGGCGGTGAGGGTGCCGCTCGGCAGCTCCACCACCGGCGCCTCCAGCGGCGGCGCCACGGCCGGGACGGTCGGGCAGGCCAGCACGTCGACCTCCTCGAAGACCCTGGCCAGCGTCTGCCGCGCCATCGTCCGCACCCTGCCCGCCTTGATCGTGGCGATCGCCGGGACCAGGACCCGGTACTTGAGCAGGCCGCGACCGAGCGGGCTCAGCTCCGGGTCGAGTTCGTTCAGGCGTTGCGGGGTAATGCTGCCGAGGCTCTCGCTGTTGGCGATCAGGACGGTCGCCAGCGTCGCGGCGGCCAGTTCGGGCAGCTCGACCTCCCGCACCTCGCCGCCGGTCTCGCGGCGCAGGTCGTCGATCGCGGCCTCGCAGGACTCGCGCACCGCCGGGGCGACGTCCTCGGAGGCCTCACCGCCGATCACCCCGATCCGCAGCCCCTTCGGATCGCCGGCGACCAGCTGCTCGCCGAAGAGAGCCGAGTCGAGCGCGCGGCAGTCGGCGGCGTCGGCGCAGAGCGCGCCGGAGACGATCGTCGTCGAGACTTCGGCCATGTGGTGGCCGGCCATCGCCGAGCGGCCGAAGGTCGGCTTCAGGCCGGTGAGGCCGCAGTACGCGGCCGGATAGCGGATCGAGCCGACCCCGTCGGCTCCGACCGCGCCGGCGACGAGGCGCGCCGCGACCGAGGCGGCGGGGCCGCTGGAGGAGCCGCCCGGGCAGCGGTCCGGGCTCCACGGGTTGCGCGCGGGACCGTAGACGGAGATGTTGCCGGTGCTGCTGGCGCCGAGCTCGTGCATGTTGCCGACGCCGACGATCACCGCGCCCGCGTCGCGCAGCGCGCGGTAGGGCGCCGACTCGCCGGGCTCGGCCGGCGCCAGCATCTCCGCGGCGCCGAACCGCTGCGCCCGCCAGGGCAGCGGCCACTCGTCCTTGATCACGACCGGGACGCCGTGGAGCGGGCCGCGGGGTGCGGCGGCGAGCATCTCGCGCGAGCGATCGGGGAAGGTCGAGACGACCGCGTTCAGCGCAGGGTTGCGCTCCTCGATCCGCGCCAGGGTCGCCTCCAGCAGCTGGGCGGGGTCGAGCTCTCCGGCGGCGATCGCCGCCGCCTGCTCGCGCAGCGAGAGGTCGAGCCCGGCGCTCATCTGCTCGGCGGCGCCTGCGAGAGGTCGGGATCCCGCTCGAGCGGGACGTCGCTCGTGTCGAGGTCGAGCAGCTCGAGGATCGGCGGCCAGAGCGTCTGGTGGGCGGCGCGGATCACCGCCAGCTCGATCTCGTCGGCCTCGATCCCGTAGGCGGCGAGGGCCGCCGGGATGAAATCTTCGCTGTGCTCGGAGGCCTCCATTGCGCCGCGAACCCTACCTGTGCACTTGGCCGGGATCGTGCAAGCGCCCCGGGAACGCCGCATCCCGCCGCGGCGGAAGGCAAGATTGGCGCCGCAACTGGGCTTCGAGCCCGGTGTTTGCCTGTTCGATGCCAACCTCGAGAGCCAACACCCCCTCCCGGCGCATTTGGGCGCTGCTCGCCGCCGCCTGCCTGTTCGCGGCGCTGGTCGCCAGCGTGGCGCCGCGGCCGGCAGACTCGGCGCCGCTGCGGGTCATCGTCCTCGGCCAGACGCCGGAAACCCCGCCCCCCTCCTGCCCGGGGGAAAAGAACTCGAATGGCGAAGAGACGGTCCCGTGCCGGGCGGAGGGACGGGTCACCGGCTTCCAGGCGATCGCCGACGGCGTGCCGCGCCCCTTCGAGGCGCCCTTCGAAGGAAAAATCGTCGCCTGGTCGATCACCCTCTCCAAGCCCTCGACCGTGGAATCGGAGACGACCACCGACGAGGTGGGCTTCTTCGACGGCTTCTTCGGGGACCCGTCTCAGGCCCGGATCGCTGTGCTGCGCCCGGTCGAAGACTCGAAGCCGCCGAAATACAAACTGGTCCGGCAGGGGCCGATCGAGACCCTCGACCCCTACTTCGGCAGCACTCCCGTCTTTGCCCTCGACCACCCCCTCACGGTCCTCAAGGGCCAGATCGTGGCCTTGACGATCCCGACCTGGGCGCCGATGTTCGCCTTCAACGTCGCCGACGACAACACCTGGCGCGGCAGCCGCCTGCCCGAGCACTGCATCGCCGAAAAAGACATCCAGGGCGGGCACCCTCAGCAGGGCGTCGGCAAAATCAAGACCTACGGCTGCTACTACTCCCGCGCGCGGTTGCTCTACACCGCGACGCTGGTCAAGAAGCCGTAATTCGTAGGCGTGGTGGGGTGGGTTCGGGTAACCCCCTTCACTCGGTACCTCGTCGAAGGGTCGTGGAACGGCTGACGCCTCGGGCCCGCTGCTCCTCCTCCGCAAAACGTTCAGGGGGTCACCCGAACCCACCTCCCGAGCCCTCGTTGAGGTTCCAGGTCACAAGAGCTACTGAAGCTGAAGGCGCCAGTGACTCTTCCCCCTTGAGGTCTGACCTTGGAGCCCTTTAAAGCTGTTGTGGGACGGGCCGGTAGGCCCTCTGAACGTTTTGCGGAGGAGGAGGGGAGCTCCCTGGAGGCGCTAGCAGTCCCGGCTTCATCGACGAGGTACCGAGTGAAGAGGGCCTACCGGCCCGTCCTCTCAAAGCCGCAGTTAAAGCGCTTCTTGACGGAGCCCGCAGTACGGGCAGTCGCTGACGTCGAGGCCGATCAGCTGGTCGCAGCGGCGGCAGGCGCGGAGGTTCTCGGGGCTGCGGGGCAACGAGGAGACCGAGGGCGCCAGCGGCAGGACCATGCCGACCGGTTCCATCTCCTCGCCGGTCTCGCGATCGACGTAGATCGAGCCGGGCTCGGCGTGGGCGAGGGCCTCGCGACCGGAGGCCGCGGCGCGCATGCGGTAGAGCTGCTTCTCGTTCATCGCCGGGCAGACTATTACCTTGGGCGGCTCCGATGCGCGTTCTCGTCTTCCACGGCTACATGCTGCGCGGCACCGGCAGCAACATCTACAACGTCAACCTGGCGCGGGCGCTCGCCCGGCTCGGCCACGAGGTGCACCTGCTCTGCCAGGACCGCGAGGTGCGGCTGGAGGGGGTCGAGATCCACAACCCCGACATCGGCGGCCTGCTCCCGGTCTACGTCAGAGACCCCTACGAGGGGTTCGAGGTCAAGACCTTCCCCGAGCTGAGCGAGGCCGAGCTCGATCGCTACGTCGCTGCGAACGTCGCCGCGGTGCGTGAGGTGGCGGCCGCGACCGGCGGCATCGACGTCGCCCTCGCCAACCACCTGGTGATGGGTCCGGCGATCCTCGCCCGCGCCGGCGTCGCCCCGTTCGCGGCGAAGATCCACGGCTCGGCGCTCGAGTACACGGTCAAGCCGCACCCGCGGTTCCTGCCGTATGCGCGGGAGGGGATGGAGGCGGCCCGCGGGGTCCTGATCGGCTCCGCCCACACCGCCGAATCCCTCTGGGCGACGCTCCCGGACGTCCCCGGCCTGCGCGAGAAGTCGCGGCTGGGCCCGCCGGGGGTCGACGTCGAGGAGTTCCGTCCCGGGGGCGCGCGGGAGAGCCTGGTCGCCTTCGTCGGCAAGCTGATCGTCTCCAAGGGGGTCGACCTGCTGCTCGCCGCCTGGCCGCTGGTCCACGCGGAGCACCCCGGGGCGCGGCTCGAGGTGGCCGGCTTCGGCGCCTACGAGGACGGCCTGCGGCGGCTGCTGGCCGCGCTGGAGCGAGGCGACCTCGGCAACGCGCGCGAGGTCGCCCGCCTCGGCTGGGCGCTGGAGGGCGGGGAGGAGAAGCCGCTGGCGATCCTCTCGGCGTTCCTCGCCGATCCGCCCTCGGGTTACGCCGAGAAGGCCCGCGCCGCCGCGGGCTCGGTCGAGCTGATCGGCCGACTCGAGCACAGCGAGGTCGCCTCCTTCCTCCCCCGCGCCGAGGCGCTGGTGATGCCGAGCACCTTCCCCGAGGCTTTCGGGATGGTCGCCGTCGAGGCCGCCGCCTGCGGGACGCTGCCCGTCTCCGCCGGCCACTCGGGGATGCTCGAGGTCTCTCGCGAGCTCCAGGCCGACCTGCCCGAGGAGGTGGGGGCGCTGACCTCGTTCCCGGTCGAGGCCGGCGCGGTCGAGGCGATCGCGGCCCGGATCCACGCCTGGCTGGCGCTGCCGGAGAACGAGCGGGCGCGCGCCCGGGCGACCCTGGTCGAGACCGTTGCGCGGCTCTGGAGCTGGGAGGGGGTGGCCCGCGGCGTGCTCTCCGCGGCCGCCGGCGAACTCGATCGTTTACCGCGCCCCGGGAGCTAGTGCGATGCGTCACCTGGGACCGCAAAGCCTCCCGCCGCCGCTTCAATAGAATGCCCGCCGCCCCAATGTACGGCCGCCTGCCCATAGTGAAGATGCTGCTGGTGACGATCGCCCTGACGGTGGTCATCTCGGCGGTGATGGTCCCGATCAACTGGAATGGCCAGGGGGCCTCGACCGCCGCGCCGAAGATCGATCACCTGCTCAACGTGATGATCGTCCTCTCGGCCTTCGTCTTCTCGCTGGTGATGGTGATGCTCTTCTACGCGCTCTGGAAATTCAAAGCGAAGCCGGGGGACGAGTCCGACGGCGAGCCGATCCACGGCAACACCCGCCTGGAGATCGCCTGGACCCTGATCCCAACGATCATCGTCCTCTTCGCCGGGGGCTACAGCTGGAAGGTCCTCGACGACATCGAAGAGCCGAGCTCGAACCACCTGACGGTCTCGGTCTTCTCGCAGCAGTACGCCTGGAGCTTCGCCTACCCGGGCAAAGGCTACGTCTGGAGCGAAGGCGAGCTGCACGTCCCGGTCGACCGCCAGGTCCAGTTCAAGATGCACGCGCTGGACGTGATCCACTCCTTCTGGGTCCCCGAGTGGCGGATCAAGAAAGACAACGTCCCCGGCATCACCACGACCGCGATCGTCACGCCCGACGAGGAAGGGACCTACCAGCTCGTCTGCACCGAGCTCTGCGGCTTCGGCCACGCGACGATGCGGGCGACGGTCGTCGTCGAGTCTCAGGCCAAGTTCAACGAGTGGGTGGAAGGCCTCGACCGGAAGCTGCCGGAACCGATGATGGAAATCCTCGAAGAGGAGACCGTGTCCGAGCCTCCGGCCCTGGATGCGGGCGGGGCATAATGGGAGAGAGCTGATGGTTGCCGCTATCAAGAGACCCGGCTGGTGGCGAGGGCTGTTCGGAGCCGTTGCCTTCGGCGCCTTCGGCTTCGGCCTCGTGATCGCCCTGCGGGCGATCTCGGACCTGCCGCTGTACCAGACCGAACAGACCGGCTACCCGCACGTGATCGTGCCCGCGGTCACCGCGCCGCTGGGCTTCCTCTGGGGCTTCGGCTGCTTCGACTACTGGCTGCGCTGGGCCGCCGGGATGCCGACGATCCCCGAGGACCACTCGCAGCACGGCGCCAAGACCTGGAAGGACTACTTCCGCTTCAACACCGACCACAAGGTGATCGGCGTCCAGTACGTGGTCACCACCTTCATCTTCTTCTTCATCGGCGGCCTGATGGCGATGCTGATCCGGGCCGAGCTCGCCCAGCCGGGCACCCAGATCGTCGAAGCATCGACCTACAACAGCCTCTTCTCGACGCACGCGGTGCTGATGATCTTCGTCTTCGTGATCCCGGTCTTCGCCGGGCTCGCGAACTATGTCCTGCCGCTGATGATCGGCGCGCCGGACATGGCCTTCCCGCGCCTCAACGCTCTCAGCTTCTGGATGCTGCCGATCGCCGGGGTCCTCTTCATCGGCAGCTTCCTCGCCCCGGGCGGCGCCTTCGACGCCGGCTGGACCGGGTACGCGCCGCTCTCGACCGGTGCGCCATTGGGGCAGTCGTTCTTCAACCTCGGCGTCCAGTTCGCGGGCGCTTCCTCGATCGCGACGGCGCTCAACTTCCTGGTCACGATCATCACCATGCGTGCGCCCGGGATGACCTTCTGGCGGATGCCGCTGCTCGTCTGGGCGAACCTCTCGACCTCGCTGCTGGTCGTCGCCGCGACCCCCTTCATCGCCGGCGTCCAGTTCATGGTCCTCTTCGACCGCGCCCTGCACACCAACTTCTTCGACTTCGGCGCCGGTGGAGACGTGATCAGCTACCAGCACATCTTCTGGTTCTACTCGCACCCGGCGGTCTACATCATGATGCTGCCCGGGTTCGGGATCATCTCCGAGGTCATCTCGACCCATGCCCGCAAGCCGATCTTCGGCTACCGCCTGATGGCCCTGGCGCTGATCGGGATCGTCGTCCTCAGCTACTCGGTCTGGGCGCACCACATGTTCGTCGCCGGGATGTTCTCCTGGCTGCGGGTGCCGATGATGATCACCACCCTGCTGATCGCGGTCCCGACCGGGGTCAAGATCTTCTCCTGGCTGGGCACCCTCTATTTCGGCAAGATCCACACCTACTCGACGGCGATGCTGTTCGCGCTCGCCTTCATCGTCACCTTCACGATCGGCGGGATCTCGGGCGTGATGCTCGGCATGGTGCCGCTCGACATCCACGTCTCCGACACCTACTTCATCGTCGCCCACATCCACTTCGTCCTCTTCGGCGGCTCGGTCTTCACGATCTTCGCCGGCGTCTACCACTGGTTCCCGAAGATGACCGGGCGGATGTACGACGAGAAACTGGGGCGCGTCCACTTCTGGGGAACGCTGGTCGGCACCTGGGGCACCTTCGTCCCGATGCACTGGGTCGGGATGGACGGGATGCCGCGACGGGTCGCCGACTATGCCGCCCAGTTCGGCGACTGGAACCTGCTGATCAGCGCCTTCGCCTTCGTGCTCGGCGCCGTTCAGCTCGTCTTCCTCTACAACATGGTCGTCAGCTGGCGCTTCGGCCCGAAGGCCGACGGCAACCCGTGGCGCGCCAACTCGATCGAGTGGCAGGTCTCCTCGCCGCCGCCGATCTTCAACTTCGACGAGATCCCCCGGGTCGTCGGCGGCCCCTACGAGTTCGGGATCCCCGGCGCGAAACACGCGATCATGGCCGGCGAAGGCGCCGAGGTGCCCGCCGGTGAGAAGAGCGTGGTGGGGACCG
Source organism: Solirubrobacterales bacterium (assembly GCA_036376215.1). Lineage (GTDB taxonomy): Bacteria > Actinomycetota > Thermoleophilia > Solirubrobacterales > 70-9 > VAYN01. Next base: position 24,105 of record DASVAT010000038.1, on the reverse strand, counting down.
GCTCATGAGCCCTCAGCAGGCCGACGAGCGAAAGCCGCTGCTGGTCTTCCTCAACGAGGTGGCCGGCGGCCGCAAGCTGCTGCAGGCGGTGCGCGAGCGCCAGGAGCAGGTGTCCGGCGTCGTCGTCGCCGCGCCGCAGAACCAGCCTTCGGTGGGTCAGCTGATCGACGCCAGCGAGGTGCGCGAGGCCGCCAGGGCTCGCGTCGAGGTGACGATGGCGGTCCTGAGCGAGTTCGGGATCGAGTCGGTCGGCGAGGTGATGGACCCCGAGCCGTCGCTGGCCCTCGACGACGCCGTGCGGGCCCACCGGCCCGGCGAGGTGCTGCTGTCCTGCCTGGCCGACACCCGCTTCGGGTTCATGCGCCGCGACCTCGTCGAGTGGGCGCGCGAGAAGTGCGAGCCCGAGGTCGAGCTGACCCACATCCCGGTGCGGATCGAGGACGACGCGATCCGCTGGGACCTCAACCACACCTTGGTCGTGGCGACCAAGACCGTCGCCGCCCCGGACCTCGTGGCCCGGATGAAGGACCGCGCGGGCATTCGGCCCCACCGCTTCACGATCATCTGCCCGCGGGCCGAGGACGTCAGCGAGGGCCAGGTCGTCCGCGACCTCGCCTCGACCCTGGCGGAGCTCTACCGGTCCGAGATCGACGCCACCGGGCAGCCGATGAGCCCCGACCCCTTCTACGCGGTGAAGAACGCGATCGAGCACTACCGGATCGACGACATCCTCATCTCGACGTTCGCCGGCGAGCAGTCGCAGTGGCTCGAGGAGGACCTGATCGGCCGGGTGCGGGAGATCACCGAGAAGTCCGTCGAGCACATCGAGGTCGGCCGGCCCGCGGCAGCAGTCGCCGCAGCCGTCGCCGGGGGGGAGGCGAGCAGCTGATGGAGAGCGCGACGGTAGCCGTCGGCCACGCCGATCACCACCACGGCCCGCCCGAGGCCAACCAGAGCTCGCGGATCGACCGCCAGACGCTGGGGATCCTGCTCTTCATCGTCTCTGAGGTGATGCTCTTCGGGGCCTTCTTCGCCTCCTACTTCTTCCTCCGGGTCGTCGTCGACCCGCCGAGCTGGCCGCCCGAGCCCTACCACCTGCCGGTCGGCGTCGCGGGGATGAACACCGCGATCCTCGTCTCCTCCAGCTTCACGATCCACTACGCGCTGGAGGCGATCCGCCGCGGCAACCACAAGGGCCTCAAACTGGGCCTGGTAGCCACCTGGATGCTCGGCGCCACCTTCCTCTTCATCCAGATCAACGAGTACGCCCACATCGGGTTCAGCGCCCGCGACCTCGGGTTCGGCTCGATCTTCTACAGCCTCACCGGCCTGCACGGAGCCCACGTCTTCGTCGGCCTGATGCTGCTCACGTTCGCGACGATCCGCGCCTTCCGCGGCCACTTCGGCCCCAAGGCGGAGGACCACCTGGGCGTCGAGGTGCCGGGCATCTACTGGCACTTTGTCGACATCATGTGGATCATCGTCTACGTAACGGTCTACATCCTCTAGCTCGAACCGCTCCAAGCCGGCGCCATGCGACTGAACGAGGCGGCGGTCTTCAAATGGGTCGTGATCGTGGGGTTGGCGGGGGCGCTCGTCGTTGCCGTGACCCTGCTGACGCGGCCGTTGGTGGGGGCGCTGCTGGGGCTGGTGCTCGTGATCGCCGGGTGCGTTTATGCCTACCGCTGGGCCCGTGAGAGATGGCGCTGAACTGGCACAGAGAATTTACGAACTACGACAAAAAGTTGCAGGTTGATCTGTAGCCTGGCAGTATGGAGACCATGGTCAGGGAGAGCTGGAGCGACGGGCGGTTGGACGAGTTCGAGAGACGGATGGACGAACGTTTCGACCGCGTAGACGAACGCTTCGATGATGGGCGTCGGGAGACGAAGGAAGGCTTCAAGCAGGTAGATGGGCGATTGGACAAGATCGATGGTCGCTTGGACAAGATCGATGGTCGCTTGGAGTCGATGCAGAAGACCCTCGTCATTGGGGTGATCGCGATGTCATCTGCCTTTATGGCTGGATTTGCTGCGCTGGTCACTCAGCTCTAGCACCGCCAGCGTCAGGGCGATCGGGACCGTGGCCGGGGTCTGGTCGATCCAGAAGAAGAGCAGGTCGAAGGCGGGGCAGATGACGGCGGCGAGGGCGGCGCCGCGGAGCTGGAGGCGGCGGTCCGATGCCAGCAGGGCGCCCAGGGTGGCGGCGATGAAGAGGTCGCCGAAGCCCATCACCGCGGAGCCGAAGGTTGCGAACTGGAGGCGGGGGAGGCCCGCGGCGGGGGCGGCGGAGGTGAGGGTCGCGTTGGGCTCCTGGAGGAGGTTCGCTCCGATCAGGTAGGCGTCGAGGGCCGCCATCACGTAGATCCCCAGCTTCAGCCACCGGGGTGGGACGACACAGGCGGTCAGCCAGCCGAGGCTGACGCAGGCCAGAGCCGAGAGCGCGAGTGCGGCGGTCTCACCGCCGAGAGCCCCCTCTGCCGCCCAGGCGAGCGCAAAGAGGGGCACGATCCCCAGGGCCAGCAGCGGCGTCGCCCCCCGCACCAACCAGGCGAGCGCCGCGGCTGCCAGCGGCGGCACTGCGACCAGGGCCAGGTAGGTGAGGAAGCGGGCGCTGGCAGATTCGAGGGCGATTGCCGATACGACGACGACGATCGAGAGCGGCAGCACCAGCGCCCACCAGTTGCTGCGCAGGCGCCGCAGGAGCGTCCTGGAGGGCGCCCTGGGGAGGGCGACGAGGAGGGCCTGGACCAGGCTGAGGGCACCGATCGAGAGCCAGAAGGGGAGCAAGCCTCAGGCGCGCCCGGCGGTGGCCGCGGCTGGGCGGTCGGCCTCCCGCGGCTGGGCGGGAGCCGGCTCGCCGCGGGGCTCGAGCCGCCCGGCGGCGGCGACCGTCCAGAGCATCGCCAGCCAGTTCCCGGTGGCTAGGGCGACGTGGACCCAGACGATTCCCGCCGGGAGCTCCGCCCACCACTGGACGCCGCCGATCGCGCCCTGCAGGGCGAGGAGGCCGATCACCAGCGTCAGCGGCCTCAGGGCGCGGCCGTCGGCGCCAGGGCGGCGGAGGAGCAGCCAGACCGCTATCGCCGCGAAGCCGTAGATGGCGGCGATCGTCGCGTGGCGCTGGACGACCCACTCCAGCGTCCCGGTTCCCTCGAAGTCGAAGCGGTGGACCAGCTGTCCTTCGTGTGCCCCGGCATGGGGTCCCGAGGCCGTGGCGATCGTCCCCGCCAGGATCGTCAGCTGTCCGAGCGGGATCAGCGCCCGCACCGCCCAGACGCTGAGCCGGTCCGCCGAGCGGCGGCGCTCCCAGGGCTCGTAGCGCGAGCACCAGGCGAGCGCGAACGCCGCGTCCAGCAGCATCATCGAGAGGATGAAGTGGGACATCACCAGGCCCGGGGCCAGGTGGTACTTGACGACCAGGGCGCCGAGGATCGCCTGGCTGACCACGCCGAGAGGCAGGAGGGCGCCGAAGAGCGCCAGGTGCCAGCGGTAGGGGCGGCGGAAGAAGGCGAGGACGCTGGCGGCGATCACCGCGAAGCCGACGAACCCGGTGAGCAGCCGGTTGCCGTACTCGATCACCGCGTGGGATTCGAGCGGCGGGGTGCTGCCGCCGTAGCATTTGGGCCAGTCGGGGCAGCCGAGTCCGGACCCCGTCAGCCGCACGGCGGCGCCGGTCAGCACGATCAGCGAGAGAGCCGCCAGGGCGACGAGGGTGACCTGCGCGTAGCGCCGGGGCGAGATCTCGAGGCGGTTTTGGAGACGGTCCCGCATCTACCCGCAATCATCGCAGCGGCCGCGCGGCCGCATCCGCTCAGCCTTTGGAGTTGCCGCTGCCGGCGTTTTCGAGCAGGTATTTGACCAGGTCTTCGAGTTCTTTCGGAGACAGGACCTGCTCGTAGTCCTGCGGCATCACGTTGGGCGGGTAGCCCTTGGCGATCTCGGCGTTCGGGTCGGTGATCATTCCTTCGACCGCCGCCTGGCTCTCGCCGGGGAGCACTTCGTCGAGGTTCGGCCCGGTGACGCCGCCGGCGTTCGCCACAGCCAGGGTGTGGCAGCCCCCGCAGCCGTTGTTGGCGAAGACCTGCGCACCCGGGCCGCCCGGAACCTTGGGCGGGGCTGCGTTGGGGACCCCGGCCCATTCGCCGACGTAGGCGGCGACGTCGGCGAGGTCCTGGCCGGTGACGAGGTCGGCCGGCATCGAGATGGCGGGATTGCCGTTGCTGGGCCGCGGGTACTCGACCTGCGCCGTGACGACCCCCTCGATCGTGTCCGAGTCATTTCCTTCGGCCCGCGCGGCGGCGAAGGCATGGTCGAGGTTGGGCCCGATTTGACCCGTGCTCCCGGCCTGCGCCAGCGTGTGGCATTCGCCGCACTTCTGGACGAAGAGGGTGCGTCCGCGCTGCGGGTCGGCATCCGTCGTGCCGCAGCCCGAGGCGATGACCGCGAGGGCCAGCAGTGCCACAAGGGCGAGCAGCGGGGAGATGAGTTTGGAAGGGCGGTCCATGGGGTGCGTTGCGGGGCGGAGTCTATATGTCGGGGCTGCCGGGAAGCATGCCGTCAGGCACGGCTGGCGGTAGTCTTTGAGGCGATCCGCACTAGCTCTGGAATAACGGCGATGGGAGGTCGCAGATGCAGGTGAAGGACGGTATGTCGGAGATCACGCTGACCGTGGGGCCGTCCCACACGCTGCGCGAGGCGGCCGAGAAAATGGTCGAGAAAGGGACCGGCGCGGCGCTCGTGATCGACGCCGAGCTGCCGACTCCGTCCGTGGTCACCGAGCGCGACCTGCTGATCTCCGTGGCACGGGGTCAGGACCCCGACCGGGAGCGCGTCGCCGACCACATGAGCGAGGGGGTCATCGCCGCCGCCCCCGACTGGAGCCTCGAGCGGGCCGCCGCCGAGATGTCCCGCCGCGGCGTCCGACATCTCGTCGTCTTCGAGGACGCGGACGCCATCGGCGTCCTCTCGATGCGCGACATCGTCCGCTGCTGGACCAGCGACGGCGCGACGAGCGAAATGAACCTGCCGGGCTGAGACCGGCGCATCTCGGCGTCCTCAGTCGCTTGCGTGCAGAGCACGCGGCGCTCCCTGCGTCCTTGACCTGCTTGGTCTCAGCCCGTCAGGGCTGAGGTGGACCGGAGATCGTTTCCACGGGGAGTGCAGCACCCCGGGTCTCCTGGCGGCGCGGGAGGCGGTAGTAGTCGCGGATCGAGCCGCGGACGATGCTGCGGAAGGCGGCGAGGGCGAAGATCGCGCCGATGATGCCCCAGATGTAGGGGGCGAACATGAAGCCGGCCGCGTAGATGCCGCAGATCAGGCCCAGAGCGCCGATCGCGAAGAAGACCGGCCCCCACGAGGGCTGCGGCAGGTAGATCGTCTCGCCGGGCTCGGGAACCTGTCGGTGCTCAGTCACGAATCTGGCTCCTACTGGGCGATGTAGAGGAAGGCGGCGACGAAGGACAGGGCGAAGATGCCGGCGGCGATGCCACCTGCAACCAGCCCAGCTTTCATCTGTCGACGTGCGGTCTCGCGGTCCATGAAGGGGGATTTCTATCAGGCTGCGGGGGCGGGAGGGAGGGTCCTGCACCCCTTCCCCAAAGACCGTCGCGCAGCTGGGCGAACTGGAGGGCGCCACCGAGACTTCTTGAGCCTTTGTCAGAGGGGTACCCGACCCTCCACCCGGTCCGGGACAGGACTAGAAATGGCCACAGCCCCCGAACAACGGCCCGTCAGCGGAGAGCAAGAGAAAAGAAGCCCCGCCGCCCCCCTCCTTTTGAGGAAAAGCTCCTGCACCCTTGACGTATTTGCGCTTCGGGTTGGGGACAGGGGACCCCTTCCACAAAGGCTCAAGAAGTCACGGTGGCGCGATAAGTCCGACCAGCTGCGCGACGGTCTTTGGGGAAGGGGTCCCCTGTCCCCCTGAGCCGATCCGAAATTCGACTCAGACGTTGGCCGCAATAGCCATCGAGAAAAACAGCAGTGCCAGGTACGCGAGTGAGAAGAGATAGGTCCGCAGAGCCCAACGACGATCAGCAGTCCGGAGGAGCCGAACCGCGAAGTAGATGAACGCCCCACCCAGCAGAATCGACGGAACGACGTAGGCCACCCCGAGGCCGCCGGCGCAGAAAGGTAGTTGGGTGACGGCGTAGAGGAGGACGGTGTAGAGGAGGATCTGGCGGCGGGTCTCGTCCTCGCCGCGGACGACCGGCAGCATCGGAATCCCGGCCTTGGCGTACTCGTCCTTCATCAGCAGCGAGAGGGCCCAGAAGTGGGGTGGGGTCCAGAAGAAGACGATCGCGAACATGTAGAAGGCCATGCCGCTGAGCTCGCCGGTGACGGCCGCCCAGGCGACCAGCGGCGGTACCGCGCCGGCGGCGCCGCCGATGACGATGTTCTGCGGCGTGCGGCGCTTCAGCCAGAGGGTGTAGACACCGACGTAGCCGACGAAACCGCTGAGCGAGAGGGTCGCCGCCAGCGGGTTGACGGTCAGCGACAGGAGCAGGAAGGACGCGGTCGCTAGGCCCAGGCCGAAGGCGATCGCGGCCCGGGGCGAGATCCGGCCGGAAGCGACCGGCCTATCCGCGGTGCGGGCCATCGTGCGGTCGATGTCGCGGTCGACGGCGTGGTTGATCGCTCCGGCGCCGCCGGCCGAGAGGGCGCCGCCGAGGCAGGTGAGGAAGATCAGGCCGAGCGACGGGTCGCCGGCGACGTACATCGTCGTCACCGTCGTGAAGAGCAGCAGCGACTGCACCTTCGGCTTGGTCAGCGTCAGGTAGTCGCGGACGACGGTGGGGGCTGCGGAGCGGGTGGCCGCCGTCGGATTGGGCGCGGTCTGCGCGCCGGCACCGGATTGCATGGCGCTCAGGCTACCGGCTGCGATTCGCGCGACGCGGCCTGCTCGGAGCGCCGGGTGCGATGCCCGATCGCCTCGCGGATGTCGCGCAGCGGCCTGGGGCTGCGGACGTCGGGGAGGACGTCGAAGTTGTACGGCTCCGGCGGCGAGAGGGCGAACCACTCGAGGGTCTCGCCGCGCCAGGGGTCGTGGCCGGCCTCGGGGCCGTTCTCACGGCTGAAGATCGCGTTGAGGATCGTCAGCAGGATCCCGACGAAGAGGACGAAGACGCCGATCGAGGCGATCACGTTGTAAGCGGTGACGCCGGTGCCGGCGAAGTACTTGTAGGCGTCGATCACCTGCCCCTGTTCGGTGCCGGCGAAGAACAGCGGCACGAAGCCGAGCAGCAGGCCGGTCATGATCGTCCAGAAGGAGATGCGGGCGAGGCTCTCGCCCATCGTCCGGCCGGTCATCTTCGGGAACCAGTAGTGGAGCGCGGCGAAGCCGCCGAAGACCGAGCCGCCGATCAGCGTGAAGTGCGTCGCGGCGGTCGAGTCGACCGTGTTCTTCAGGTGCCAGGCGGACGCGACCAGCGAGTGGCAGAGCTCGGAGGCGAGGCCGACCGTGATCGCGAAGATCGCGCCGACGGCGAACAGCAGCGGCGCCCGCATCCGCAGGGTTCCGCCGGCCAGGGTCGAGATCAGGTTGAAGAGGACGAGCCCGAAGGGGACGATCAGCGCCAGCGACGTCAGCATCGCGAAGTACATCCAGCCGATGCCGATCGGCGCAGTCAGCATGTTCTGCATCCAGGCCAGCGTCCCGACCACCGCGATCGCGGCCAGCGCGGCCATCACCACGGTGCGGTTGAAGAGCGGTTTGCGAGAGAAGGTGGCGAAGATTTCGGCGATCGCGCCGAAGGCGAAGATCAGGACCAGCATGTAGGTGCCGGTGTAGAAGATCCAGCTCAGGTGCTGCCAGAGGAGCGGTGCGCCGCCGGAGCCGTCGGTGAAGAAGATCCCGTCGTAGTGGCGGTCGATCATCAGCATCGTCAGCGCCGCCAGCAGGACCGGCCCGATCACGACCATCAGCCAGGAGCCGACCGCGGTGGCCCAGGCAAAGACCGGCACCCGGCGCCAGGCCAAGCCCGGCGCCCGCATCGTTTTCAGCGTCGCGATCAGGTCGATCGAGAGGAGGACGAAGCCGAGCGTCGCGAGGGCCGTCGAGGTGACCCAGGCGTCGACGCCGTTGTTGGAGAGGAAGGCCACCTCGGTGAGCGGCGCCAGCGGGTTGACGCCGGCCTCCGAAGGGGTGAAGAGGAAGGTTGCGTACAGGGCAACCCCGCCCGCGACCCAGAGCGCCAGGCCGGTCTGCCCTAGGCGCGGCAGCGCCGTACCGCGGGCACCGATCTGCAGCGGAGTCACGTAGTAGAAGAGCCCGATCACGAGCGGCAGCGCGAAGAGGAAGATCGCGCTCGCGCCGTAGAGCGAGAGCATCCGGTTGAAGGCGACGGGGGAGAGGAAGGTGTTCTCCGGGACCAGCAGCTGGATCCGCATCAGCACCAGCTCGACGAGAGCGATGAAGAGGAATCCGAGGGCGCCGCAGATCAGGATCTGGCCGATCTCCTTGTGGTCGGCGGTGGTCGCCAGCTGCGCCCAGCGCGGGCGCTTGGGGCTGTAGCCGCCGGCGACGAGCTCGGGGTGCGGAGTGGGGCTCATGGGGTTTCTCCGTTTTCGATCTGGCTGACGACCTTTTCCTGGGCGGCCTCGATCTCCTGGAGCTGGGTTTCGACGAACTCTTCGTATTCCTCGGCGGAGACCACTTCGACCTCGGTGCGCATCGCGGCGTAGGCCTGGCCGGAGAGGGTGGCCGAGTCGCCCTGGAAGGTGCCGGTCCCGTCGGCGCGGAAGAGGACCTCGTTGGTCTTGCCCGGCACCGCGTCGGCCTTGCGGGCCAGTTCTTCGACGTTCCAGGTGTGGACGACGTCGGTCGACTGCAGCTCGAGCTCGACCGCGGTGTCCTCCGGCACCACCAGCTTGTAGTAGGAGAAGGCGCCGTTCGGGTAGTCGTAGCGCCACAGCCACTGCTGGCCGGTCGCTTCGATCTTCAGCGGCTCCGATTTCAGCGAAGCGAGGCCCGCCTCGCCGGTCGTCGGCCGTTCCCGGGCGTTGTCGGTGAAGACGATGCCGAGGATGAAGAGCAGCGCCGCGAAGACGGTGAGCGCGCCCCCGACCCGGAACTGCAGGCCGCGGCCGCTGAGCAGCTGGCGCGGCTCGGCCCCCCGCTCGCCGCGGTAGCGGCGAACGACGTAGAGGAGGGCGCCGACGACCACGACGATCAGGATCGCCGCGGCGAAGAAGCCGATCCAAAACAGCGTGTCGATCTGGTCGGTGCCAGGGGAGTGGGACGCCAAAGCGCGGCCATTCTATTCACGCGAGGGGGCGCCGCGCCCTCCCGGCCACTCGGCTGTTCCTTCCCGGGCCATAGCAACGGAAAGGAACAGCGGAACGATGGGGCCGGACCTATACTCGCGGCTCCTGATGAGGAGGCGCCCCCGGCCATCGAATGCGCTCCGCCTCGCGGTGCGCGCCGGTGCCCTCGGCGCCGTCGGTGCCGCCGTCGCGGTGCCCCTGCTCCGCCGCCGTCTGCGGATCCCGATCCCGGTCACGGTGGTCGCCTGCGCTGCGGGACCGCTGGCGCTCGCTGTGCTGCAGCCGCGCTCGAAGCGGCGTGACGTCGTCCTCTTCGCGATGCAGATGTGGGCCTTCACGGTCGCCCACGAGCTTCCATATGACGACCCCGAGCGCCTGCGATCGCGGCTTCGCACCCGCTATCCGATTCGCAGCGACCGGATCATCGGCGCCAGGCAACTGCCGAACGCCCGCCTGCAGCGGGCCCTCGCGGGACGGCCCGGGGTCGGCGCCGTCGACAAATTCCTCGCCTGGACCCACTGGCTCTGGTTCGTCGTGCCATACGCCTCGCTGGCCCTGATCCTCGTCCGCCACAACGAGCGCTTCCCGCGCTCGGCCCGGCAGATGGCGGCGGTCTTCGACCTCGGCTGCGCCGTCTACTTCGCGGTGCCGACCGCGCCGCCGTGGTGGTCCTCGGAGCAGGGCCTGACCGGCGAAAAGGTACGGCGGATCATGGTCGAGGTCGGCGAACCGACCTGGGGACGGGCCTGGGAGCGGATGTACGACGCGCTCGGCGGCAACCCCTGGGCGGCGATGCCCTCGCTCCACTTCGCCACCTCGCTGCAGGCGGCGCTCTCGCTCTCGGAAGCCGGCAGGACGGAGGGGGCGCTCGGCTGGGGGTACGCCGGCACGCTCGGCTTCGCCCTCGTCTACCTGGGCGAGCACTACGTCACCGACCTGGTCGCCGGGGCCGCCCTGGTCGCCGCGGTCCGGCGCGGCGAGCCGCTCGCCGAGCCCCTTATACGCAGGATAAATGGATCGCTGCAGCGTCTGGAGAGGATCGCGAGCGGGTAATTTCCAAGCGTGTCTCGGGACGACTCGGCGAACGGCGGCAACCGCTTCGCCGAAATGCCGATATTCACCACCCGGCGACTGATCCAGACCATCGTCGTCGTCTTCCTGCTGCTCGGCGGGATCTACTTCCTCTTCCCGAAGGTGGTCGGGCTGGGCAACGCCCTGGACAAGCTCGACGACGCCGATCCGCTCTGGATCGCGATCGCGATCGGGTTCAACGTCGTCGCCTACGCGACCTACATCGCGCTCTTCAAGGCGGTGGTCGGCGGCGACGCGCTGCGGCTGACCTGGAAGGAGACCTACGAGATCAACATGTCGGGAGTCGCCGCGACCCTGCTCTTCTCGGCCGGCGGCGCCGGCGGCATCGCCCTCACCTACTGGGCGCTGCGCAAGGCCGGGATGCGGCGGCGCGACGTCGGCCGCCGCATGGTCGCCTTCGTCTCGCTGCACTACGTCTTCTACCCGATCGCCCTGATCGTCTTCGGGGTCCTGCTGCGGACCGGGGTGATGAACGGCAAGAGCTCGGTCGAGCTGACGATCATCCCCGCCGCCGTCGCCGGCGCCTTTCTGGTCGTCGGCGTGCTGATCAGCCTGATCCCGCCCGACACCGAGCGGCGGCTCGCCCGCTTCGCCCACAGCGAGCGCTCGCAGCACATGCTCGAGACCCTGGGCAGAGTTCCCGCCACCCTCGGCGAGGGCTTCCGCTTCGCGCTCGGCCTCTTCGCCCATCCCTCGAAGGGGGGGCTGGCGGTGATCGGCGCCGCCGGCTTCTGGGCCGCCAGCATCGGCGTCCTCTGGGCCTCCTTCCACGCCTTCGGCGTCCACGTCCCGCTCGCGGTCGTCGTCCAGGGCTACTTCCTCGGCATGGTCGCCAACCTCTTCCCGCTCGCCCCGGCGGGGGTGGGGGCGGTGGACGCGGGGATGATCGGCGCCTTCGTCCTCTTCGGCATCCCCGAGGAGACGGTCTTCCCGGCGGTCCTGATCTTCCGCCTGGTCTCCTTCTGGATGCCGATCCCACCCGGCGTCTTCGCCTTCTTCCAGCTGCGCCACACCGTGCACGAATGGGAAGAGGGGGAGCTGCCGATCGACCGCGGCGGCAAGGCCACTTCGGACCTCGAGCCCGCCGTCGGCTGAACTGCATCAACTTGTCCATCTACTGGGTGGACAAGTTGATGCAGTTCGCCGAGGGGGTACTATAAAAAGTAAAGTATTAGACTCCAGGTGGCAGATATGGCAGAGCAGAAGAAGGTCGAGGACGTGATCATCATCGGTGGGGGGCCTGCCGGCTACACGGCGGCGCTCTACACCGCGCGCGCCAACCTCGAGCCGCTCGTCTTCGAGGGCTTCCAGTGGGGCGGCCAGCTGCAGAACACGACCGACGTCGAGAACTACCCCGGCTATCCCGAGGGGATCATGGGCCCGGAGATGATGGCCCAGTTCCGCGCCCAGGCCGAGCGCTTCGGGACCCGCTTCGTCACCGACGACGTCGACCGGGTCGAGCTCTCCGACGGCGGCGTCCAGAAGGTCTTCCTCGGCGACGAGGAGCACCGCGCGAAGACGGTGATCCTGGCGATGGGGGCGGAGCCGAAACGGCTCGGCGTGCCCGGCGAGATGGAGCTCGGCGGCCGTGGCGTCTCCACCTGCGGCGTCTGCGACGGAGCCTTCTTCAAAGACCAGAACGTGATCGTGGTCGGCGGCGGCGACTCGGCGATGGAGGACTCGATCTTCATCTCCAAGTTCGCCAAGAATCTGACGATCGTCAACCGCCGCGACGAGTTCCGCGCCTCGAAGATCATGTTCGAGCGGGCGCGCGAGAAGGAGAACATCGAGCTGAAGACGCCCTTCGTCGCCGAGGAGTTCGTCGCCGGCGAGAGCGGCAAGCTGGCCAAGGTCCGGCTGCGCAACGCCGAGACCGGCGAGCAGGAGGAGCTCGAGACCGACGGCGCCTTCGTCGCGATCGGCCACGTGCCGAAATCGGAGATCGTCAAGGACCAGGTCGAGACCGACGAGGATGGCTACATCGTCACCGAGGCGGACTCGACCCGAACCAACCTCGGCGGCGTCTTCGCCGTCGGCGACGTCGTCGATCACACCTACCGCCAGGCCGTGACCGCGGCCGGCACCGGCTGCATGGGCGCGCTCGACGCCGAGCGCTTCCTGCGCGACGCCGACGTCCCGGTCGAGGCGCACTGGATGCCCGGCGGCGAGCCGGCCGAGATCGCCACCGGCTCCTGACTCAGCAGTAATCGAACTGAAGATTTTGGCTTTTCCGGCCGGGTATATCTTGAGCGCGTGAGTTCGAGCTGTTCCCACTTGGATTCGGTCAACTACCTCGATCTGCCGGGCGAGGTCGCGGGCTGCGAGGAGTGCCTGGCGATGGGTATGACCTGGGTGCACCTGCGGATGTGCCAGACCTGCGGCCACGTCGGTTGCTGCGACAACTCGATCGGCAAGCACGCCACCGCCCACCACCAGGACACCGGCCACCCGATCATCCGCTCCGCCGAGCCCGGCGAAGACTGGAGCTGGTGCTACGTCGACGAGGTGATGATGCGCCTCGACAAAGCCGACTGAGCGCGCCTACGCCTCTGGCGTGACGATCGCGAAGCCGGGGTCGGGTTCGTCGAGCAGCCCGAGCAGCTCCCCGATCTTCGCCCCGTCGCCCTCGACCCGCAGACGGCCGCTCTCGGCGAGGGCGGCCAGGTCCGCCGTCCCCCCGAGCAGTTCGTTCAGCGCCTGCCGCTCGACGACCAGCGTCGCCTCGGCCTCGGCGCCCTGCTTCCACGGACGGTGCTCGAGGACTCCGTTTTCGACGCTCAGCAGGTGCCGCTCGTCGGGATCGGTCACCTGCCAGCCGATCGCCAGCCGCTTGCCCCAGGCGCGGGGGCCGTTCAGCCGCACCTTCATCCCGTCGAGGATCTGCGCCACCGAGAGCTGGGCGAGGATCGCCGGGGCGCGGGTGTCGGAGGGAGTGCCGGTGATGCCGCCCCGCAGCTCCTCGGCACCCATCAGGTAGAAGTTCCTCCAGGTCGCGTTCTCTGCCCCGTAGCCGAGCTGCTCGAGCGCGTCGGCCTGCAGCGCCCGCGCCTCCCCGTTGCCCGGCTCGGCGAAGACGACGTGGTTGACTACCTCGGCGACCCAGCGGTAGTCACCCGCCTCGAAGGACTCCCGGGCCCGGGCCAGCGCCCGCCGGGCGCCGCCCATCGCCTCGACGTAGCGCTTCGCCCGCTCGACCGGCGGGTGCTCCCAGAGGTGGGCGGGGTTGCCGTCGAACCAGCCCATGTAGAGCTGATAGACGGCCCGCACGTTGTGGCTGACCGAGCCGTAGTAGCCGCGGCAGTGCCACTCGGAGGCGAGCTCGGGCGGCAGCTCCAGCTCCTCGGCGATCTCCGGGCCGGTCCGCCCGGCGTTGATCAGGCGCAGGGTCTGGTCGTGCAGGTAGCCGTAGAGGTCGCGCTGCTTGCTCAGGTAGTCGACGATCCGCTCCCGGCCCCAGCGTGGCCAGTGGTGGCCCGCGAAGAGGACGTCGCTCTCGGCCCCGAACAGCTCGATCGCCTCGTCGAGGTAGGCCGCCCAGACGTGCGGGTCGCGGACGAGGGCGCCGCGCAGGGTGAGGACGTTGTGCATCGTGTGGGTCGCGTTCTCGGCGATGCAGAGGACCCGGTGGTCGGGGAAGTGGAAGTTCATCTCCGCCGGGGCCTCGGTGCCGGGGGTAAGCTGGAAGACCATCCGCACGCCGTCGACCGTCTCCTCCTGTCCGGTGGCGGAGATCTCGCGGTTGGGCGGGATCAGCGTCAGCGTCCCCAGCGAGGTGGTCTGGCCGAGCCCGGAGCCGATGCCGCCGTCGGGGCCGCGCTCCAGCCGCGCCCCGTACATGTAGCCGGCGCGGCGGGCCATCGCGGTGCCGGCGTAGACGTTCTCGCTGACCGCGTGATGGAGGAAACCCTCGGGCGCCACCACCGGGATCTCGCGCTCGGCGACCTCCTCGAGGCTGACGATCCCGGCGGCGCCGCCGAAGTGGTCGATGTGGCAGTGGGTGTAGACGAGGCCGGTGACCGGGCGCTCGCCGCGGTGCTCGCGGTAGAGGGCCAGCGCCGCGGCCGCGGTCTCGGCCGAGATCAGCGGGTCGATGACGACGACCCCGCGCTCGCCCTCGACCACGTGCATGTTCGAGAGGTCGAATCCGCGCAGCTGGTAGAAGCCCGGCGCGATCTCGAAGAGGCCGGCGACCCGGCTCAGCCGGCTCTGCCGCCAGAGGCTGGGGTGGGCGGTCTCGGGGCACTCCTGCGCGAGGAAGTCGTAGGACTCGAGGTCCCAGACGACCCTGCCGTCGGCGTTCTCGACCCGGGGCGGCTCGAAGCGGGCGACGAGGCCGCGTTCGGCCTCGGCCAGGTCCTCGCCGCCGTCGGGCGGCAGCGCCGCCGCGGCTTCGCGGTTGCGGCGGGCGGTGGGCGCCGAGGCGGGTTTGCGGGCGGCGCTCACGCTCCCTCCGCTTCGGCCCGCAGGCGCGGGGCGGCGGCGTAGGCCTCTCCCCGCTCGGCCCGCAGGCGGTCGAGGGTCTCGACGGCGCGGCGGGGCCCGATCAGCTCGCCGATCGCGAGCGGCCCGAGCGGCCAGTTGAAGCCGAGCCTCATCGCCGTTTCCATGTCCTCGCCGGAGGCGATCTCCTCTTCGCGGGCGAAGGCCGCCTCGTTGGCGATCTGGGCGAAGAGCCGGGTGAGGATCTCCTCGGCGGCGGGATCGACCGCGGCCAGCAACTCCGGGTCGAGGGTCGGAGCCGCGATGCCGAGGTCGGGGTCCGGCTCGCGCTCGCGTCCCTCGCCGTACTCGTAGTAGCCGTGGCCGCTCTTGCGCCCGAGGCGGCCTTCGGCGACCAGCTTTTCCTGGATCGGGCTCGGGCGCCAGCGCTCCGGCTCGCCGCCCTGGGCGAAGAACGAGCGGGCGATCGTCAGGTTGACGTCGAGGCCGATCAGGTCGAGCAGCTCGAACGGCCCCATCCGGAAGCCGCCGCCGAGGCGGACGGCGCGGTCGATGGTCGCCGCGTCGGCGACGCCGTCGCCGAGCATCCGCAGCGACTCCAGCGAGAAGGGACGGGCGAGGCGGTTGGCGACGAAGCCCGGGCTGTCCTCGGCGCGGATCGGGGTGCGGCCCATCCGCTCGGCGACCTCGGTCGCGACCGCCAGCGCCGCCTCGGAGGAGTGCTCGGCGGCGACCACCTCGACCAGCTTCATCAGCGCTGGGGGATTGAAGAAGTGCATGCCGACGACCCGCTCGGGGTGCGGCACGCCGGCGGCGATCTCGGTCACCCGCAGCGAGGAGGTGTTGCTGGCGAAGACGGGCTCGGGGCCGACCTCGCCGGCCAGGGCGGTGAAGATCTCGCGCTTCAGCTCAAGCTTCTCGGGTGCGGCCTCGATCAAGAGATCGCAGCCGCGCAGGCCTTCGAGGTTCGGCGCGAGCTCGAGGCGGTCGAGCGCCGCTTCGGCTTCCTCCTCGCTCCAACGCCCCCGCCCGACTCCCTTGCCGAGGTCGTCGCCCAGTCCCATGCCTACGTTTTCCAGCACCTCGCGGTCGACGTCGTAGAGGACCGTCTCGTAGCCGCCGAGCGCCGCCAGCTGGGCGATGCCGCGGCCCATCGTCCCGGCGCCGAGGACGCCGACGCGGGAGACGCTCACCGGCCCTGGAAGCGGGGCTCGCGCTTCTCGAGGAAGGCGTTCATCCCCTCGACCCGGTCCTCGCTCGCCATCGCTTCCTCGAACAGCGCCCGCTCCTCGCGCAGGCCCTCGCCGAGGGTCGTCTCCTGGGCGCTCAGCACCGCTCGTTTCGCCAGTCGCGCCGCCAGCGGCGGCCGCTCGGCGACCAGCCGCGCCAGCTCGATCGCCTCGGTCAGCCAGGCGCCCTTGCCGACGACTTTGTTGGCCAGGCCCCAGCGCTCGGCCGTCTTCGCGTCCCAGCGCCGGCCGGTGAGGACGTACTCCATCGCCCGCTGCTTGCCGATCGCCCGCGCCAGGCGCT
The DNA here is from genome assembly GCA_036376215.1 of Solirubrobacterales bacterium. Taxonomy (GTDB): domain Bacteria; phylum Actinomycetota; class Thermoleophilia; order Solirubrobacterales; family 70-9; genus VAYN01. Next base: position 7,777 of record DASVAT010000038.1, on the reverse strand, counting down.
GGGTGCCGCCGCCGCCGGGGATGATCCCGAGGGTGATCTCGGGCTGGCCGAAGCGGGTCTTCTCGTCGCAGACGAGCATGTCGCAGGCCAGCGCCAGCTCGCAGCCGCCGCCGAAGGCGTAGCCGGAGACGGCGGCGACGGTCGGCGTCCCGATCGCCGTCAGGCGACTCCAAAACTCCATCCCCTTCGGGTCCGGCGGGGCGTCGAGCGGCCGCTCGGCCATCGCCCGGATGTCGGCGCCGGCGGCGAAGTACTCCTCGGCGCCAGCGACGACGATGCAGCGCACGTTCGGGTCGGCGTCGAGGCGCTCCAGCGCGGTGGCGATCTCCTCGCGCATCTCCGCCGAGAGGGCGTTGCGCGCCTCGGGCCGGTTCAGCCGCAGCAGGGCGACGTGGAAGTCGTCGATCGCGACCTCGACCAGGGCCAAGGTCAGGACTCCTCGAAGGGGAGCATCGCGCTGATGCCGGTGGCCTGGCGGCCGATGATCAGCTTCTGGATCTGCGAGGTGCCCTCGTAGAGGGTGGTGACGCGGGCGTCGCGCAGGTAGCGCTCGACCGGGTAGTCGTCGACGTAGCCGGAGCCGCCGTGGACCTGGATCGCCAGGTTGGCGCACTCGACCGCCGACTCGGTCGCGAACAGCTTCGCCACCGAGGTCTCCTCGAGGTTCGGCTTGCCTTCGTCCTTCAGGAGGCCCGCCCGGAGGACCAGCATGCGGCTTGCGTCGCGCTTCAAGATCATGTCGGTGATCATCTCCTGCACCAGCTGGAAGCGGGCCAGGGGGACGCCGAACTGCTTGCGCTCCTTGGCGTATTCCACCGAGGACTGGACGCAGCCTTCGCAGATACCCACGCAGCCGGCGGCGACGCTGTAGCGGCCGTTTTCCAGCGCGCTCATCGCCACCTTGAAGCCGTCGCCGACCTCCCCCAGCATCGCGTCGTCGCCGACCTCGACCGCGTCGAGCGAGATTTCGGCGGTGTCGGAGGAGCGCAGCCCGAGCTTGCCGTGGATCTCCTGGGTGGTGAAGCCGTCCGAGTCGCAGGGGACGAGGAAGCAGGCGAGGCCGCGGTGCTTCTTCTCGGGGTCGGTCTGGGCGAAGATCAGCGCCACCTCGGAGTAGTTGCCGAGGCTGATCCACATCTTCTGGCCACTGATCGACCAGCCGCCGTCGACCTTGGTCGCGCGGGTGCGGAGGTTGGCGGCGTCGGAGCCGGTGTCGGGCTCGGTCAGCCCGAAGCAGCCGAGCCCCTCGCCCGAGCAGAGCCGCGGCAGCCACCGCTGCTTCTGCTCCTCGGTGCCCCACTTCTCGATCGGGCCGGCGACCAGCGAGGTGACGACCGAGATCACGGTGCGGGCGGAGGAGTCGGCGCGGCCGATCTCCTCGGCGATCAGCCCGTAGCTGACGTAGTCGAGCCCCCGGCCGCCGTGCTCTTCGGCGACCGGCGCGCCGAGGAAGCCGATCTCACCCAGTTTCCGCGCCAGCTCGCGGTCGAAGCGGCCCTCGCGGTCGTTCTCCTTGATCCGCGGCAGGATCTCCCGCTCGGCGAACTCCCGCGCCGTCTCGCGGATCAGCTTCTGCTCGTCGCTCAGCTGGAAGTCCATCTCAGAGCTCCCGCAGCTCGCGGCCGAGGGTGTCGGCGAAGGCGGCCTGGGCCTCCTGCGTGCGCGGACCCGGAGCCGCCGGGAAGACGCGGCCGTCGACCGAGGAGACCGCCTGGATCTCACGCGTGGTCGAGGCGAGGAAGGCCTCGGAGGCGCCCCGCAGGTCGTCGACGTGCCAGCTCCCCTCTTCGACGTGGAGCGCCCTGATCATCCGGTCGCGGGTGATCGACTCGAGCACGCCGTCGCGGAGGGCGGGCGTCCGCAGCTCGCCTTCGGCGGAGACCCAGAAGACCGAGGAGGTCGGCGGCTCCAGCACGGTGCCGTCGGGCCGGATCAGGACCGCCTCGTCGGCGCCCTTGCCTTTCGCGATCCGCGTGGCCTGCATGTTGGCGGCGTAGGAGAGCGACTTGACGCCGTTGAGGATCACCGTCGGGCAGTAGGTGATCGAGACGAGGCCGACGGTCTCGGGGTGGGGCGGGATCGGCTCAGTGGCAGCGATCCGGCGCCCGCCGCGGGTGACGATCAGCCGCATCTGCCCTTCGACCGGGCCGGCCTCGGCGAGCAGGGCCCCGATCTCGCCTTCCAGCGCGCCGCGGTCGAAGCTCAGCTCGATCGCGGCGGCGGAGCGCTCCAGCCGGTCGAGGTGGTCGACCAAGGCAAAGGGCTTTCCGGCGTAGAGACGGATCACCTCGAAGGCACCGTCGCCGCGGTAGAGGCCGTCGTCCTCGAGCCCGATCGTGGCCTCGCCGGTCGGGCCGATCGTCCCGTCGACGCTGGCCAGCTTTTCGAAGTTCGTGGTCACGCCGCGAGGCTATCTGGTCGGCGCCGGGGGGTCAGCCGCGTTTGCTGTGGATCCGGCAGCCCCTGCCGCTGAATTCGTTGTCGACGCAGCGTTTCGGGGCCCAGCGCACCAGATAGCGGCTGTCCCAGGCGAAGGTCTGCTGCTTGCGCACGTAGAAGGAGGTGATGATCCCGGCGTAGATCGTGCCTTTGCTGAGCCAGGCGATTTCGCAGCGGAAGCGGGTCTTGCTCGCCCGTTTGCAGTTGCCGACGATCTGGCTCGCCGAGTTGAAGCGCTCGCCGAAGGCGCCGAAGAGGGTGAAGATCGCGAACTCTTCGCCGGTCGACTTCTTCATCGGCGGCAGCGGCGCCGCCGGGTCCACGAAGGGCGCGGGCGCGCCGCTTTCGGTGGCGGCGATCCATTCGTTTACCCAGGTCGAGACGTAGTCGACCCGGGTCAGGACGTTCGGGGCCTGGGGGCTGCAGAGCGGGCCGACGACGCTGATCACCGCCAGCTCGACCGGGGTCCCGTCGGGCCGCGTGGCGACCGCCGGGCCGCCGCTGTCGCCGAAGCAGGTGCCGGACGTCTTCTTCGGGGTGCTGAGCAGGCAGACCTGGAGCGCCCCTGAGTAGTCGTTGTAGAAGCCCTTGGTTTTGCGGGCGCAGAGGCTGTCTTGCTGCACGGTCATCGTCGTCGTCCGCATGTTGGCCGGCGCCTGGCGGGCATCCGCACGGGTCACGCCCCAGCCGGCGACGGAGACGCCCGCGCCGCCTTCGTAGAGCGCCGCCTCCGCCGGCCCGGCGAGCGCCAGTGCCGGCACGCTGGTCGGCCGCGAGAGGATCAGCACCGCCGCGTCGCCGTGGACGACCCCCGGGTCGAAGGAGGGAAAGACGTGGGTGGCGACGACGCCGTAGACGTTGTCGGCGGTCGCCTGCTTTGGGTTGGCGACGCCGATCGCGACGGTGTATTCGGCCGGCTTGGAGAAGGTTCCAGTCTCGACGTTCTCGACGCAGTGGGCGGCGGTGAGGACCACCCGCGGGGCGACCACGGTGCCGGTGCAGGAGAAGCCGATGCGTTTGTTGCCGGCTTCGATGTAGGCGAGGTAGGGGAACTGCGCGATCGTCGCCGGGCTGCCGCCGATGATCGACGCCTGCGCGCCGCTCGAGGCCGCCGCGCCCGCGGGCAGAATGAGCGCCAGCGCCAGAATCGCGCCGCCGAGAATTGCCGGTAGTCGTCGTCCCCGCATCCCTAAGAGGATGAACACCCTACTCGAGCGTTCAGATCGCTTCGAACACGGTGGACAAACCTTGCCCCACGCCGACGCAGAGGGTCGCGACGCCGTATCTGCCGCCGCGGCGGCGCAGCTCGCGCACCAGGGTCCCGGTGAGGCGGGCGCCGGAGCAGCCGAGCGGGTGGCCGAGGGCGATCGCGCCGCCGTTGACGTTGAGCCGCTCCTCCTCGATCCCGAGCTCACGGGCGCTGGCCAGGACCTGCGAGGCGAAGGCCTCGTTCAGCTCGACCAGGTCGACCTGGTCGATGGTGAGGCCGGCGTTCTCCAGGGCGCGGGGGACGGCCTTCACCGGCCCGATGCCCATGTAAGCGGGGTCGACCCCGGCGACGCCGCTGGCGACGACCCGCGCCAGCGGCTCGGCGCCGAGCTCCTCGGCCCCCTTCTCCGAGGCGACGAGCATGCAGGCGGCGCCGTCGTTGAGGGTCGAGGCGTTGCCGGCGGTGACGGTGCCGCCCTCGCGGAAGACCGGGCGCAACTTTGCGAGCTTCTCCAGCGAGGCATCTGGGCGCGGTCCCTCGTCGGCCTCGACGAGGACCGTCTCCCGCCCCCGCGGCGCCTCGATCGGGACGATCTCCTCGGCCAGCCTGCCGGCCTCGGCGGCGACCGCACGCTGGTGGCTGCGCAGCGCGAAGGCGTCTTGGTCGGAGCGGCTGACCCCGTAGCGCTCGGCGACGTTCTCGCCGGTCTCTCCCATCGACTCGGTCGAGACGCCGAGCCCGGCCATCCTCGGGTTGATCATCCGCCAGCCGAGCGTCGTGTCGTGCATCGTCTGCGGCCCGCGGGGGAGCCCTCGCTCGGGCTTCTCGACCACCCACGGCGCCCGGCTCATCGACTCGACCCCGCCCGCCAGGTAGAAGTCGCCTTCGCCGGCCTTGACCGCGCGGGCGGCACCGTTGACCGCCTCGAGGCCCGACGCGCAGAGCCGGTTGACCGTCGCCCCGGGGACGCTCTGCGGCAGCCCGGCGAGCAGTGCCGCCATGCGGGCGACGTCGCGGTTGTCCTCGCCCGACTGGTTGGCGGCGCCGAAGTAGACGTCGGCGATCCGTTCCGGGTCGACGCCGCTGCGCTCGACCACGGCGGCGATGACGTGCGCCGCGAGGTCATCGGGGCGGACGCCGGAGAGGGCGCCGCGGTAGGCGCCCATCGGGGTGCGCAGCGGTTCGACTAGGTAGGCCTCGGGCATCGGCTCGAACCGTATCCTTCTCGTGTGTTCTTCATCCTGGGAACTCTGGGGATCGTGGCCTTCATGGTCGGCGTGCTGCTGATCGTCGGCCACTACTACCCGGGCAGCTCCGCCGGCCTCGTCGACTGGGTCCCGACCCGCTCGCCCGAGGTCGAGGCCCAGAACGAGATCGACGACATCCAGCAGATGATGGAGGCGCAGAACGAGATGCGGCGCCGGCGCGGGGCGCCGGAGATGACCGAGGAGGAGCTGCACGTGAGCGTCGCCGAGGACGAGCGGGTGCGGCTGCGCGGCCGCGGCCCCTTCGGGGTCGAGTAGGTGGCGCGGGCCCTGATCGTCGGCTGCGGCTGCCGCGGCCGGGAGCTCGGCGCGCGGCTACTGGCCGACGGCTGGGCGGTTCGGGGGACGAGCCGGCGCGACGAGGGGCTGGAGGCGATCGAGGCGGCGGGGATCGAGCCGGCGCTGGCCGATCCGGACCGACCGGGGACGATCCTCGAGCTGGTCGACGACGTCGCCGTCCTGGTCCTGCTGCTCGGCAGCGCGGAGGGCAGCCCGGAGGAGCTCGAGGCGATCCACGGCCCCCGCCTCGAGCGGCTGATGGAACACCTGGTCGAAACCCCGGCCAGGGGGGTGGTCTACGAGGGAACCGAGGCGGGCGAGCAAATCGTCGGCAAAGCCGCCCGAACCTGGCGGATCCCGGTACGCATCCTGCCGAGTCCGCAAAAACCCGGACAGAGCCCGGGTTTTTGCGGACTCGCCGATGAGGTGCGGGCCGTGCTGGCCGGCGATAGCAAATAGCTAAACTCCGATAGGGATTTAGGTAAAAGGACGAATAAGCGCGAGAGGAGCGACTTTCATGGCTCTGCAGCTCGGTGACGTAGCACCAGATTTCGAGGCCGACACCACCCAGGGTCGGGTCCAGTTCCACGACTGGCTCGACGGCTCGTGGGCGGTCCTGTTCTCCCACCCGAAGGACTTCACCCCGGTCTGCACCACGGAGCTCGGCTACATGGCGAGCATCGAGCCGGAGTTCGAGAAGCGCGGCGTAAAGATCGCCGGCCTCTCGGTCGACCCGCTCGACAAGCACGAGGACTGGGCGAACGACATCGAGGAGACGCAGGGCGCGCGGCCCGGCTACCCGATCATCAGCGACGCCGACTTCGAGATCTCGAAGGCGTACGGGATGCTGCCGGCCGACGTCTCCGGCGACCCGGCCGACCGCACGCCGGCCGACAACCAGACGGTCCGCAACGTCTTCGTCATCGGCCCGGACAAGAAAATCAAACTCATCCTCGTCTACCCGATGACCACCGGCCGCAACTTCGACGAGGTGCTGCGGGTGATCGACTCGCTGCAGCTGACCGCCAACCACAAAGTCGCAACGCCGGCGCAGTGGCAGCAGGGCGACGACGTGATCATCGCCGGCTCGGTCTCCAACGACGAGGCGAAGGAGACCTACCCCGACGGGTGGGAGGAGCCGAAGCCCTACATCCGCATAGTTCCGCAGCCGAACAAGGGCTAGTCGAGGCGGTCCAGCAGGTCGCTGAGGATCCGCGCGGTGGCTCCCCAGATCAGGTGCCCTTCGACCTCGTAGGTCGGGGTGTGGATGGGGACGCCGCGCCGGATCAGGCGGCGCATCTCGTAGCCCTCGCGCAACAGCTCTAGGGAGAAGGTGAGGACGGTCTCGACCTCGCCCGGGTTCGGGCGCAGGTCGAGCTCCCGCGGGTGGGGGACGTAGCCGACGAAGGGGTGGACGACGTAGTTGGTGACGAAGGTCCGCGTCGCCGGCAGCGCCTCGCCGACCCTCACCTGGCCGCGGTCGAGGCCGATCTCCTCTTCGGCCTCGCGCAGCGCCGTCGTCTCGAGGTCGGCGTCGTCCTCGTCGCGGCGGCCGCCGGGGAAGGAGATCTCGCCAGCGTGGCGCCGCAGGTCGGCGCGGCGCTCGGTGAAGACGAGGCCCGGCTCCTCGGGCCAGCCGTAGAGGGGCAGCAGGACCGCCGCCTCCACGCTGCCGCCGATCAGATGATCACCTGGACGGTGCCCCCGTCCACGGACCAGGCGGCGCCGGCGACGTAGGAGGCGCGCTCGCTGCAGAGGAAGACGATCGCCGAGGCGATCTCCTCGGGCTGGGCGAGGCGGCCGATCGGGCGTTTCGATCCGGCTTCGGCCAGGGCCTCCTCACGGCTGCCAGTGCCGCTGAGATCGCGTGATTGGTCGAGCAGGCCGCCGGGCTCCATCCACATCTCCGCCTCGACCGGCCCCGGCGCGACGGCGTTGACGAGGACGCCGGTCTTCGCGTAGCGGTCGGCGAACAGGCGCGAGAGCGAGAGCTCGGCCGCCTTGGCGACCGAGTACTCGGGCATCTGCGCGGAGGGGCGCTTGCCCGCGGTCGATGAGACGTTGACGATCCGTCCCCACCCGCGCTCGGCCATGCCGGGGGCCGCCGCACGCATGGCCCGCAGCGGCGCCATCACGTTGAGCTCCCACGCCGCGTACCAATCGGCCTCGGGAACGTCGTCGAGGTCGCGCCAGCGGGCGGTGCCGGCGTTGTTGACCAGGACGTCGAGCTGCCCGAATCGATCCGCCGCCGCGGCCACGATCCGCTCGCCCGCGTCCGCGGCGGTGACGTCGAGGGCGAGCGCCTCGGCCTTGCCACCCGCCTCGCGGCACTCCGACGTCGCCTCCTCCAGAGCGCCGGCGCCGCGCGCCACCAGCAGCACCGACGCGCCCTCCTCGCACAGCCTCCGCGCCGCAACGCGCCCGATGCCGCGGCTGGCCCCGGTGACGGCGCACGCCTTGCCGACCAGGCCGAGGTCCATCAGCCGATCTCGATCCGGTCGTGGATCACGACCCCGTCCCGCAGGGCCCGGTGGACGGGGCACTTGCCGGCGATCACGAGCAGCCGCTCGCGCTGCTCGTCGTC
>DASVAT010000031.1:0-136370 GCA_036376215.1 Solirubrobacterales bacterium | reverse complement strand
CCGCGGTCGAGCTGATGGTCGCCCCCGCCCTGATCACCGCCGCCTGGAACATGCACGGCGCCCCCGAGGAGTGGAAAGAGCTGCCGCCCGACTCGGCGGTGCTGCTGGTCGAGTTCGGCGCCGGGACCGACGAGGACCTCGACGCCCATCTCGCCCGGGCGGACGAGATCCTCGGCCCTCACGAGACGATCCGGCCGATCGCCTTCACCCGGGAGCCGGAGGAGATCGAGCTCGCCTGGCGGGTGCGCGAGGGACTCCACGGCCTGATCGGCAGGCTGCGCCCGGCGGGCACGGCGCTGATCGTCGAGGACGTCTGCGTCCCGCCCGAGCGGATCGCCGAGGGAGCCAAGGACCTGCAGGCTCTGCTCGGCGAGCACGGCTTCCTGCCCGGCGTCGCCGGCCACGCCTCGGCAGGGAACCTCCACTTCATGCTCACCCCCGACTTCGCCAAGGAGGAGGACCTCGAGCGCTACGAGGCCTTCATGGCGAGGCTGGTCGAGCTGATCGTCGGCAAGTACGACGGCTCGCTCAAGGCCGAGCACGGGACCGGTATCAACATGGCCCCTTATGTGGAGCGCGAGTGGGGGAAGCGGGCGACCGAGCTGATGTGGCGGGTGAAGCAGCTCGCCGACCCGGACGGCGTCCTCGCCCCCGGCGTCGTCCTCAACCGCGACCCCGGCGTCCATCTGCGCAACCTCAAAACGACGCCGCCGATCGAGGAGTCGGCGACCACCTGCGTCGAGTGCGGCTTCTGCGAGCCGGTCTGCCCGAGCCGCAACCTGACGACGACGCCGCGCCAGCGGATCGTCCTGCGGCGCGAGATGGCGCGCCAGCCCGAGGGCTCGCCGGTCCAGCGGGCGCTGCTGGCCGAGTACGACTACGACGCCCTGGAGACCTGCGCCGCCGACGGCTCCTGCCAGATCGCCTGCCCGCTGGGAATCGACACGGGGAAGATGGTCAAGGAGCTGCGGACGGCGCAGCATGGGGAGCGGGCGGAACGGGCGGCGTTGGCGGCGGCGAAGCGTTGGGGCGCGGTCGAGAAAGCCTCGCGTTTGGCGCTCAAGGTCGGCGGGCCGCTGGCGCGGAGGACGAAGCGCGGCAAGGGGTTGCCTGGTGCTGCCGCTGGGGGAGGAGTGGGTGACCCCTCCCGGACAACAGCGGGGAGGGTCCGGGAGGGATCACCCACTCCTCCAGATGGGGCCGCCGCGGTGTACGTCCCCTCCTGTACGAATCGCATCTTGGGCGGAGGTCCGATCGAGGCTTTGGTGACCGTTTCGGCCCGGGCTGGGATGCCGATTCGGATTCCGGAGGATGTTGCTGGTAGCTGCTGTGGGTTGCCTTGGAGCTCGAAAGGGTTTGCTGCTGCTCATGCCCATAAGGCGAATGAGATGGTGGAGAAGCTCTGGTGGTGGAGTGGGGAAGGGGCGCTGCCGGTGGTTGTCGATGCTGCTTCCTGTACGGGCGCGATTGCTGAGGTTGGGGAGGGGGTGCTGAGCGAGGAGAATTCGGAGCGCCATCAGAAGCTGGAGGTCGTCGACTCGGTTGCCTGGGCCTTGCGGTTGCTGCCGCAGTTGGAGATCGGCGAGAAGGTCTCCTCCGCCACGGTCCATCCGACCTGCGCCACCCGCCGGCTCAGCCTCGCCCACCCGCTGCGGGTGCTCAGCGGCGCCCTAGCCGAGGACGTCTTCGTCGCGCCCTCCGCCACCTGCTGCGCCTTCGCCGGCGACCGCGGCATCACTCACCCCGAGCTGACCGCCTCCGCCACCCGTCCCCAAGCCGAAGAGCTTGCCGGCCGCAGCTTCGACGCCTACCTCTCCAGCAACCGCACCTGCGAGATCGCGATGACCCGCGCCACCGGCGAGCCCTACGAGTCGGTGGTCTGCCTGCTCGAGCGGCTCAGCCGTCGGCCCGCGACTTGACCGCGTCGACGCTCGCCGCGTCGATGTCGCGGATCAGCGCCCGCGTCTTCTCGTCGCTCTCCATCCGCCTGTCGAGCAGCGGGTTGACGATCCCGCGCAGGGCGGAGACGTAGCGCCACCATTTCGGGACGAAGATCCGCGGCGCCCGTTCCTCGATGCCGCGCACCAGCCCGGCGCCGGCCTCTTCGGGCGTGATCCGTTTCAGCAGCCACTCGGGGCTCAGTTCGCGCACCCGGTCGGAGGTCTCCTGGGCGAAGGCGTCCTGCACGAGTTTGGTGTCGACCCAGCCGAAGTAGGCGACGCTGGCGCTGGCCCCGTGCGGCGTGAGCTCGACCCGCAGCGCCCGGCCGAGCGACTCGAACCCGGCCTTGGCGACCGCGTAGGGGCTGTTGCCCATGCCGTTGGCGAAGGCGTAGACGGAGGAGACGACGACCATCTGGCCGCGGCGCTCGACGATCTGCGGCAGCGTCGCCCGCACCGTGCGCCAGACGCCGAGCATGTCGACCTCGAAGACCCGCTCCCACTCCTCGCCGGAGATTCCTCGCACCGTCGCGAACTGCTTCTGGGCGATGCCGGCGTTGGCGACCGCGACGTCGATCCCGCCGAGCCCTTCGACCACCTCGGCGACGGCGTTCATCAGCGCGCTCTGGTCGGTGACGTCGCCACCGAGCCCGATCGCCCGCGGCCCGATCCGCTCGGCTGCCTCGCGCGCCTCGTCGGCGTCGAGGTCGAGGACCGCGACCGAGGCGCCCCGCAGGTGCATCTGCCGCGCGGTCTCGAACCCGATCCCGCGGGCGGCGCCGGTCACCAGGGCGACTTTGCCGTTGAGGTCGTAGTGCTCCATCGGCGGACCACCCTAACGCCGGGCTCGCCCATACGCTGCCCCCCGTGTCTACCAGGACCCGAGCTGGCTGCGGCAGCTGTTCTCGCCCCGCCTCGTCGGCTGGCTCGGGAGCGAGCGCCCGCCGGCTTCTCCTTCGAGCTCGCCTACGGCGCCCCTGCTCGGCAGCGTCGAGGACGACGACCCCGGCGCCGAGGGGCTCGCCGCCCTCTGCGAGGCGACCGCCCACGTCGCCACCCGGATCCGCGAGGAGTGCGAGGAGTAGGTGCAGCTCAACAGGTCGGCATCTCCCTGATCGCCTTCTTCGGCCTCGCCGGGGCGGCCTTCGCGATCGTCCCGATCCTGGTCGGCGCGCCGGGGGAAGTCGCGGGGATCCTCGCCTCGATCGGGGCGATCTGGATTCTCGTCGCCGCCGGGCTCTACTGGTATGCGCGCCGGTAGAAACGCAAGGCCGCCCACAACGACTGGATGCCCGGCCACGGGACCCGCGAGGTGAAGCGGCGGGAGATCATGCCCGTCTTCGCCGCCTCGCGGATGGAGCCCGGGCTGGTCCTGCCGGTCAACGTCAACCCGCAGGACCCGGGCGAGTTCGTCCTCGTCTGGTGAGCGGCCGCGCGGACCGGTCAGCGAACCCCTCCTAGAATCCGGTGCTCGTGCCCGGATTCGAACCCGTCGACCCGAAGCAGTCGTTCCCCGCCCTGGAGGAGCGCGTCCTCGCGCGCTGGCGCGAGGAGGGCATCTTCGAGCGCTCGCTGGCCCAGCGCGAGGGCGCCCCGGTCTGGAGCTTCTACGAGGGACCGCCGACCGCCAATGGCCGTCCCGGCTCCCACCACGTCCTCGCCCGCGTCTTCAAGGACGTCTACCCACGCTACAAGACGATGTGCGGGTTCCGGGTGCCGCGCAAGGCGGGCTGGGACTGCCACGGTCTGCCGGTCGAGCTCGAGGTCGAAAAGCAGCTCGGGATCTCCTCCAAGCAGGAGATCGAGGAGTTCGGGATCGCCGAGTTCAACCAGCGCTGCCGCGAGTCGGTCTTCGAGTACGTCGAGGACTGGAACAAGCTGACCGAGCGGATCGGCTTCTGGATCGATCTGGACGACCCCTACGTCACCCTCGAGGACGACTACATCGAGTCGGTTTGGTGGTCGCTGCGCAAGCTCTGGGACGACGGCCGCCTCTACGAGGGCCACAAGGTCGTCCCCTACTGCCCCCGCTGCGGCACCGCGCTCTCCTCGCACGAGGTCGCGCAGGGATATGAGGACGTCGAGGACCCGTCCATATACGTGCGCTTCCCGCTGCTCGACGACGACGCCTCGCTGCTGGTCTGGACGACGACCCCGTGGACCCTGCCCGGCAACGTCGCCGTCGCCGTCGCGCCCGGGGTGACCTACGTGCGGGCGCGGGTCGAGGACGAGACACTGATCCTCGCCGAGCCGCTGGTCGAGCGGGTGCTCGGCGAGGGGGCCGAGATCCTCGGCCGCTTCCCGGGCTCCGAGCTCGTCGGCCGCGCCTACCGCGGCCCGGTCTTCGCCCTCTCCGACGGCGGGCCGGCCAACGCCTTCACGGTCCTCGCCGGCGACTTCGTCACCACCGAGGACGGCACCGGCCTCGTCCACATCGCCCCCGCCTTCGGCGAGGACGACTACGCGGTCGCCGCTGCGGCCGGGCAGTTCGACCCGACCGACCACGGCTCGCTCTACAACCCGGTCGGCCTCGACGGCAAGTTCACCGCGCAGGTCACCGGCTTCGAGGGCGGGTTCGTCAAGGACCCCGAGGTCACCGCCGCCCTGATCGCCGACCTCGCGAGCCGCGGCCTGCTCTTCCGTGAGCAGGTCTACGAGCACGCCTACCCGCACTGCTGGCGCTGCGGCACGCCGCTCCTCTACTACGCGAAGTCGAGCTGGTACATCGCCACCTCGCAGGCGCGCGATCAGCTGCTGGCCAACAACGAGGAGATCGGCTGGCACCCCGAGCACATCAAGCACGGCCGCTTCGGCAAATGGCTGGAGAACAACGTCGACTGGGCGCTCTCCCGCGACCGCTACTGGGGGACGCCGCTGCCCATCTGGGAGTGCACCGCCGCCGGCTGCGACGGCCGCTTCTGCGTCGGCTCGGTCGCCGAGCTGCGCGAGCGGGCGCGCGAGGCCGTTCCCGAGGACCTCCACCGCCCCTACATCGACGGCGTCACCCTCGACTGCGAGCGGTGCGGGGGGGAGATGCGCAGGGTCGTCTCGGTGATCGACACCTGGTACGACAGCGGCGCGATGCCCTTCGCCCAGTTCCACTATCCGTTCGAGGGAAAGGAGGAGTTCGAGGAGCGCTTCCCCGCCGACTACATCTGCGAGGCCCAGGACCAGACCCGCGGCTGGTTCTACACCCTCCTCGCCGAGTCGACCCTGCTCTTCGACACCTCCAGCTACCGCAACTGCGTCTGCCTCGGCCTGATCCTCGACCCCGAGGGGCAGAAGATGTCGAAGAGCCGCGGCAACGTCGTCGACCCCTGGGACGTGCTGAACGCCCACGGCGCCGACGCCTTCCGCTGGTACTACCTGACCGCCCAGCAGCCCTGGGCCGGCTACCGCTTCTCGGTCGACACCGTCGGCGAGTCGGTCCGCCAGTTTCTCCTCACCCTCTGGAACACCTACTCCTTCTGGGTCCTCTACGCGAACGCCGAGGGCCTGGGTCCGGAGGACTTCGATTGTTCCTTCGTGGGGGATAGCAACGAAAAGGAACAGGCGAACGACCTGACCGACCTCGACCGCTGGGCGCTCTCCCGCCTGCAGGTGACGACCGCGACCGTGCGCGAGCGGATGGACGCCTACGACTGCACCGCCGCCGGCCAGGCGATCGCCTCCTACGTCGAGGAGCTCTCCAACTGGTACGTGCGGCTCTCGCGCCGGCGCTTCTGGGACGGCGACCGCGCCGCCTTCGCGACCCTGCGGCACTGCCTGCTGGAGACGGTGGCGATGCTGGCGCCGTTCGTCCCCTTCCTCGCCGACGAGATCCACCGCAACCTCGGCGGCCCCGATGCTGAGCCCTCGGTCCACCTGCGCGATTTCCCGCAGGTCGACGGGGCACTCGCCGACCCCGAACTGGAGCAGGGGATGGAGGCGGTCCGCCTCACGGTCGAGCTCGGCCGCGCCGCCCGCGCCCAGGCGAAGGCGAAGGTGCGCCAGCCGCTGCGCCGCGCCGTGATCGTCGCCAACGACGCCGAGCGGGCGGCGATCGAAGCTCGCGCCGCCCTCGTCACCTCGGAGCTCAACGTCAAGGAGCTCGACTTCGTCACCGACACCTCGGAGCTAGTTAGCTACAGCGCCAAGCCCAACTACCGCGCCCTCGGCCCCCGCTTCGGCAAGAACATGCCCCAGGTCGCCGCCGCGGTCGAGGCGCTCGACGCCGCCCACGTCGCCTCGGTCCTGGCCGAGGGCGGCGAGATCGGGATCGCGATCGACGGCACCGACCACACCCTCGGCCCGGACGACGTAACCCTCGCCCTGCAGCCGCTCGAGGGCTACGAGGTCGAGGCCGAGGCCGGCCACGCCGTCGCCCTGCAGCTGGAGCTCGACGACGAGCTGCGCCGCGAGGGCCTCGCCCGCGAGATCGTCCACGCGGTACAGAACGCCCGCAAAGCGGCAGGCCTCGAGATCACCGACCGAATCGACCTGTCCCTTACCGGCGACCCCGACCTAATCGCCGCCGCCCGGGCCCACCAGGACTACCTCGCAAGCGAGGTCCTGGCCACGTCGGTCAGCTACGACGGCAGCAACGGCGCCGCCGCCAAGATCGACGGCCGCGACCTCAGCATCGGGGTGTCTAGGGCTTAGCGGTAGGGAGGGTGCCGGTGGGGGTCCCTGGGAGCACCTCCGCCGAGTGAGTCGGGAATAGCTGTCGCCTCAGACCGCGCTGGCTCGGCTCCATGCTGAGTACCCAGGGACCCCCACCGGCACCCTCCGCAGCAGAGCTCCTGTAGGACGCCGAGCCACGGCAGCTTCCGCGAGAACCTCACGAGACCGCAAGAACCCTCCTTCAAGGATGGATTCTGCGGTTTCGACGGAGAGTGCGTGTCGTGGAGCGGGCGGGGCACCCCTCCCGGGTACTCAGCATGGAGCTGAGCCGAGGACGCTCGAGGCGTCAGCCGATCCCCGCTCCTCTCAGCGGAGGTGCTCCCGGGAGGGGTGCCCCGCCCGCTCCTACCACCTACAGATCTAGTCGTTCGCTTCGCCGATGATGAAGTCGGCTTTGGAGGAGTCGTCGAACTTCACCCAGCAGTGATCGGGGGAGACGCCGGCGACCTCGACGAGGGCCTCTTCGATCCGCTTGGCGATCTCCGCCTTCTGCTCGTCGGAGCGGCCCTCGTACCAGTGGACGTGAACGAACGGCATGGGGAGGCCTGGCGCGGCGCCGTCAGGCGAGCGCGGGCTCCAGCTCGGCCTCGAGGCGGCGCTTCGGCATCGCCCCGACGACTTTCTTCGCGATCGCGCCGTCCTTGAAGAGGATCATCGTCGGGATCGAGAGGACCTCGTAGTTGGCCGCCGTCTGCTGGTTCTCGTCGACGTTGATCGAGACGATCTTCAGGTCGTCGCGCTCGGCGTCGATCTCCTCCAGGACCGGGTGGACGACGCGGCAGGGACCGCACCAGGGCGCCCAGAAGTCGACGAGGACAGGGCCCTCGGCGTCGAGCACTTCTGCTTTGAAGTTGGCGTCGGTCACGTCCGTCAATTTGCCAGTCACGGTTCGGTCTCCCGGTTGCGGTTTCGCTTCAGCTCAATACTTCAGAAAGTATAGCGACACTGGTCAAGGTCGGAAATCGGGTTCGCTCTCCCTACCCGCCTGCCCCGCGATGGTATTCCTTGCCGGGTGACGAACGCAGAGATCGCCGCCGCCCTGGAAGAGCTGGGCATCCTCTACGAGCTCGACGGGGCGGTCAAATACCGCGTCCTCGCATACAGCACCGCGGCCAAGGCGATCCGCGAGAGCCCCGTCTCGGTCGCCGAGCTCTCCGCCCAGGGGCGGGCCACCGAGGTCCCCGGCGTCGGCAAGACGCTGGCGGAAAAGATCGAGGCGCTGATCGAGACCGGGGAGATCCCCGCGGCGGTGAAGCTGAAGGCGAAGTTCCCGCCGACCCTGATCGAGGTGACCCGGGTCCCCGGGGTCGGTCCGAAAACCGCCCGCCGCCTCTTCGAGGAGCTGGAGATCTCCTCGATGGAAGACCTCAAATCCGCCGCCGAGGGGGAAAGGATCCGCGACGTCAAAGGCCTCGGGCCGAAGGCCGAGGAGAACATCCTCGCCGCGCTCGAGCGCCTCGGCGAGCCCGGCGAGGGCCCGGGCCGCCTGCTCCTCTCGAAGGTGAAGCCGATCGCCGAGGAGCTGGCCGAGGCGCTGCGCGAGCACCCGGCCGCCAGCCGGGTCGAGGTCGCCGGCTCGGTCCGCCGCTGGGCCGAGACCTGCAAGGACATCGACCTGATCGCCACCGCCGAGGAGCCCGCCGCGCTCGCCGAGCACCTCGCCGGGCACCCGCTGATCGCCGCCGCCGGCAAACCCGGCCCCAACGGGGTCCGCGCCCAGACCCACAACGGCGTCTCCGTCGATCTGCGGATCGTCCCGCCGGCCGCCTTCGGCAACCTGCTCCAGCACTTCACCGGCTCCCAGGCCCACAACGTCCAACTGCGCGAAGAGGCCGTCGCCCGCGGCCTCTCGGTCTCCGAGCATGGGATCACCGAGGCCGAGAGCGGCGACGTCCAGACCTGCGAGACCGAGGAGCGCGTCTACGAGCGCCTCGGCTACGCCTACATCGAGCCGGAGCTGCGCGAGGGCCGCGGCGAGCTGAAGGCCGCCCGCGAAGGCAAGCTCCCCCAGCTCGTCGAGCTCGCCGACGTCAAGGGTGACCTCCACTCCCACACCACCCTCTCCGACGGTCGCAACAGTCTCGAGGAGATGGCCGAGGCCGCCCGCGACCGCGGCTACCAGTACCTGGCGATCACCGACCACTCCGCCAGCCACGGCTTCGGCGACCACGTCACCGCCGAGCGTCTCTGGGAGCGGATCGAGGAGGTGCGCGCCTGGAACGCGAGTTACGGAAAGAAGGACTTCCGCCTCCTCGCCGGCTCGGAGATCAACATCGGCCTCGACGGCACCCTCGACTACCCCGACGACCTCGTCGCCGCGCTCGACTGGGTGGTCGCCTCCGTCCACACCTCCTTCAACGTCTCCGAAAAGCAGATGACCGAGCGCGTTCTCACCGCGATCGAGAACCCGGACGTCGACTGCATCGGCCACCTCACCGGCCGCCTGATCGGCCGCCGCGAGCCCTACGGGATAGACGTCGAGGCGGTCGCCGAGGCGGCCGCCCGCACCGGGACGATGATCGAGATCAACGGCAACCCCAACCGCCGCGACCTCTCCGACCTCCACGCCCGCCTCGCGGCCGAGGCCGGCGCGAGGATCGTCCTCGACACCGACGCCCACGGCGTCGACACCCTCGACAACATGGCCTACGCCGTCGCCACCGCCCGCCGCGCCTGGCTGACCGCAACCGACGTCGCCAACACCCGCGGCTGGGCCGATTTCAAGAAGTTGTCGAAGCCCTGACGCCGAGACCGCAAAATTGGCTCTCGAGGAGCCAATTTTGCGGTCTCGCAATCAGAACGCGCCGAGGCGGTCGCGGCGCAGGCCGGGCGTCCGCACCAGCTCGATCGGCCGCAGCGGATGGGACGGGACGACGTAGAACCTGACGCCGTCGCGGTCCTCGACGCCGAGCACCGCGGCCTCGCGGGTGTGCCAGGCGAGGGAGACGATCAGGGCGTAGCCGGCGCCGACGGCGGCGACGCCGGGGAAGAAGATCCCGAGGACGCCGGCGGCGATCGCCGTGAAGGCGATCGGCCAGAGGCGGGTTAAGGCGATCCGGGCGGGGCTCTGGTCGGGCAGCGAGGTCGCGGTCCTGGCGCGGGCGAGGGCGTCGCGGACGTCGTCGGCGGCACGCTGCGGCCGGCCCAGGTAGACCCCGATCGCCAGCGCGACGAGCCACCAGCCGGCGGCGACGAGGGCAATCGTCGTGTCGCCGTCGCGGTTGGCCGCCAGCGCCGTGATCGCACCGAGGGCGGTCGCCTCGGCGGCGGTAATGAAGACGCTGGCGCGGAGCAGGTCGGTGTACGGCATGCAGCCCTCGGCTACCCCGCCAGCCACTCGAGGATCGCCAGCCAGCCGTCGAGCCCGCCGACGGTCACATCCGACTCCTCGCTCAGCTCGGCCGGCGCCTCGGGCGAGAGCACGCCGACGCAGACGGCGGCGCTCAGCCGCCCTCCCTCCTGCAGCTCGCGCAGGCGGCGGAAGGCGTCGAGGTCGGTGCGGTCGTCGCCGGCGTAGGTCGCCCGGTCGAGCCGCTCGTCGGCGAGCAGGGAGCCGATCGCGCCGTCCTTGCCGCCGCCCCCGGCCGGCCGCAGCTCCAGCACCTTGCGGCCCCAGCGCGGTTCCAGCCCCGCCCGGCCCGCCTCGTTGGCGATCTCGCGCGCCCGGCTCTCGGCCCTGGCTTCGTCCCCGGAGCCGCGCCAGTGCAGGGCCTGGATCGGCCCCTTGTCCTCGAGCCGCAGCCCCGCCGCCTCGAGCCGCCCGTCTCCCGCCGCGGCGAGGAACTCGGCTGCGTCGCCCTCGCGGCCGGCGATCGAGGGGTCGGGCCGCACCTCGCGCTCCCCCGGCAGCAGCAGCTCCAGCCCGTGGTTGCCCGCGTAGGCGAGCGAGTCGAGGCCGACCAGCCGCCGCGCCTGCGCCGCCTGGCGGCCGGAGATGCAGCCGACCAGCGCGTAGCGCTCGCTCAGCGCCGCCAGCGCCTCGCGCGCCGCCGCCGGCACCGCCGCTTCCTCGGCCCGCTCGACGATCGGCGCCAGGGTCCCGTCGACGTCGGTGAGGATCGCCGTGCGGCCCGGCTCGCGCCGAAGCGGCTCCAGGCGCGCCATCCAGTCGCCGCCTCCCGTCTCTGGCTCGTGGGGCACGGCCTTAGTATCGCGAGATGCCCGCCGACGCCGCGACGCCGGACCACGCGATCTGGAAGCTGGCGGCGATCGGCACCCTGGCCGGTGCCTTCAGCGGTCTCTTCGGGGTCGGCGGCGGCACGATCATCGTCCCCCTGCTGATCTTCTGGTTCGGCTACGGCGAGCGCCTCGCGACCGGCACCAGCCTCGCCGCGATCGTGATCATCGGCCTGCTCGGCGCCCTCGCCCAAGGGGGGATCTACGGCAACGTCCACCTCGGCACCGGCCTGCTGCTGGCGATCCCGGCGATCGCCGGCGTCGTCGTCGGCACCGCGGTCCAGCAGCGGATCCCCCAGCGCGCCGTCTCCTACCTCTTCGCCCTGCTCCTGGTGGCGATCGCGGTGGAGCTGATCCTCTCGTGAGCGAGGAAGGGCGATGAGCGAGCTGATGGCGGTCCTGCTCTGCCTCTTCGGCGGCCTCACCGGCGGCCTCGTCGGGGTCGGCGGCGGCGTCCTCTTCGTCCCCGCGCTGACGATCTTCGTCGGCCTCACCCAGGTCGAGGCCGAGTCCACCTCCCTGCTGATGATCGTCCTCGTCGCGATCGTCGGCGCCTACCGCCAGAAACGCTACGGCAACGTCCGCGTCCGCGAGGCGCTGATCGTCGGCGCCCTCTCGCCGCTCGGGGTGCTGATCGGCGTCGCGCTGGCCAACCACGTCTCCGAACGCGCCCTGCAGCTCTCCTTCGCCGCCCTGGCCCTGTTCATGGCCGCCCAGCTCGTCCGCCGCGCCCGCTCCGCCTGACCCCGAGCGGCTCAGTTGCATGGTCTACGCTCGAGAGCGTGGATTCACTGACCTGGGAAGGGGACCTGCCTCACCTGCGCTCGCCGCTCATGGTCTGCGCCTTCCGTGGCTGGAACGACGCCGCCGCGTCGGCCTCGACGGCGCTGACCGCGATCGCCAGCTCGCTCGAGGCCGAGCCGCTGGCCAGCATCGATCCGGAGGATTACTTCGACTTCCAGTCGACGCGGCCGAACATCAGCATGGACGAAGGCCAGACGCGCCGGATCGACTGGCCGGAGAACGGCTTCTTCGCGGTCCGGGTCCCCAGCGCCGACCGCGACCTGATCCTGCTCGACGGGACCGAGCCGAACCTGCGCTGGCGCACCTTCTCGGAGACGATCGCGACCGTTGCCGACACCCTCGGCGTCGAGATGATCATCACCCTCGGGGCACTGATCGCCGAGGTCTCCCACACGCTGCCGGTGCCGATCACCGGGCTCGCCTCCAGCGCCGAGCTGGTCGAGGAGCTGGAACTGGAGCGCTCCAACTACGAGGGCCCGACCGGGATCGTCGGCGTCGTCCACGACCTCTGCCGCCAGAACGGGATCGACTCCGCCTCGCTCTGGGCGGCGGTCCCCCACTACGTCGCCGCCGTCCCCAACCCGAAGGCGGCCCTCGCCCTCCTGCGCCGGCTCGAGGGCCTGACCGGAATCGCCGTCGAGGCCTCCGAGCTGGAGGAGGAAACGACCGACTACGAAGAGCAGATCGGCCGCGCCGTCGCCGCCAACCCCGAGATCGAGGAACTGGTCTCCCGGATCGAGGCCGAACAGGCCGACCTGCTCGAGGAGGAAGGCGAGTTACCGTCAGCTGACACGCTCGCCAGAGAGTTCCAGCGCTTCCTGAGACAACGCGGCGACGACAAGAGCTGAGCTCTTTTTCCTCGGTCCGTCAGGGAGGGTGGGACACCCTCCTACCTTCGCTGGGCTATCCGCCCGGAGAGCAAAGAGCAGTCCTAGGGCGAGCACCCGGGCGGATAGCTAACGCCGCTCGTACGGAGGGTGTCCCACCCTCCCCACCGATACGGGGTGGCTGTTCGCTCACGAGAGAGTTGGTACTCGAAGCGGTTTCGTTGGAGGGGTCGAGGTACCCGTCGTACGAGCGGCGTTAGCTATTCGCCCCAGCGCTCGACCTCGGACGGCTCCGAAGTCTGGGGCGAATAGCCCAGCGAAGGTAGACGGGTACCTCGACCCCTCGCCGACAACGCTTGAAGCGAGTTCAGGCTTCGGCCGCCGGGCAGATCAGGCGGTAGTCGCACCAGCTGCAGACGCCGGGGGAGGGGCGGGGCTCGAAGTCCTGGCCGAGGATGCCCTCGCCGACCTGCAGGACCGTGCGCTCGACGCGCTCGGCGTCGTCGGGCTTGGTCGGGGCGACGACCTTGTCGCCGTCGAGCACGTAGTAGTAGCTGCCGGTGCTGGCCTCGATGCCCCAGGCCTCGCGGGCGGCCATCCGGTAGAGCGCCAGCTGCAGGTCGTCGTCGAGGTCCTCCTCGGATTTGCGCTCGCCGGTCTTGTAGTCGATCAGCTCGTAGTCGCCCTCGGGCAGGCGATCGACGCGATCGACCCGGCCGCGCACGTGGTGGTCGCCGACCTTGAAGTCGAACTTTTTCTCCAGCCAGACGGGTTCGCCGTCGGACTCGCGCTCGTTTTCCCAGTAGAGGCGGAGCGCCTCGCGGGCGCGGTCGCGGAACTGCAGCTCGTCGTCGCTCGAGCCGAACCCGGTCCGCCGCCAGCCCGCCTCGAAGAGCCGGTTCAGGACCTGCAGGCCTTCCTCGGGATGGGTCGGGGGTTCTTTGTGGAAGCGCTCGAGGACGTTGTGGAAGAGGATCCCGAAGCGCTGGTTGATCGTCGGCTCCTGCGGGATCCCGAAGACGCGGGCGAACTTGTACTTCAGCGGGCAGGTCAGGTACAGCGAGAGGTCGGAGGCCGAGAGGCTGAGCATGCCGTCGCCGCGGCGCGGCAGGAAGGCGGCGAGGGAGGGCTCCTCGCGGGCGGCGACCAGCTCCAGCCGGTGACCCCGCTCGCGCTCGGAGTCGAGCAGGTAGGCGTCGAGCGCGGAGGCGTCGAGCTCGGCCTGCTGCTCGGGGGTCGCGACCTGCCGCAGGAGGCCGTTGACCGCGTCGATCGCCTCCGCCGTCGGCTCGTCCCCCGGCCGCTGCGCCAGCGCCGCCAGCTTCAGCAGCTCGAGGTAGCGGGCGATCGCCCGGTTGACGTCGATCGCGGTGTCGAGGCGCGGCTCGGAGAGCTCCCGCCCGGCCCGCCAGGAGGCCTCCAGCACCTGCTCGCGCAGCGCCCGGTAGGTCGCGTGCAGGCCCTCGGCCGGACCGAAGAGCTCCTCCTCGTGCACCTCCTCGGCACTGCCTTCGGCAGCCGCCGCCTCCAGCGCCCGCTCGTAGAAGCGGGACGGCCGCGCGGTCTCGCCGCCGGCGCCTCGCTCCAGGCGCGAGAGGACGAGGCCGCTGCGCGCCGGCCAGCCGATCCGCTCCCACTCGCCCTCCTCCTCGAGCCCGAGGACGAAGACGTGGTCGAAGCCGAGCCCCTTGACCGCCCCGGCCGCCATCCCGTTGACGGCCCCGGGCGAGCGTGGTTGCTCGGCGTCCTCGGCTTCGTCACCCGCCTCGGCGACCGCGCTCAGGTAGGCGACGAAGCCCCGGGTCGAGCCGTGCGGTTCGCGGCGGGTCCAGGCGGTCGCCAGCTCGGCCAGGCGGGAGAGCCCGAGCAGGCGCTCCGCGACCTCCGGCTGGGCGGCGAAGAGCCGCTGGCGCCGCAGACCCACCTGCTCGATCAGGCGCCGGACGAAGACGTCGGCCCGCCGTTCCTCCATCACCGCCGCCGCGGCCCCGTAGAGCTTGAGGAAGGTGCCGATCCGCTCGCGCGCCTCGGGCTGGAACTGGGGGCTGTCGAGGGCCGCCTCGCAGGCGGCGACCATGTCCTGCTTGCGCCGCCGGGCGATCGTCGTCAGCCGCGCCAGGTCCCCCGAGCGCAGCTCTACCGGCGGCCGGGTCAGCGCCCGCGCCGCGGCGGCCGAGTCGTCGGGGTCGGCGAGCACCCGCAGCCAGGCGATCGCGTCCCGGACCTCCGGCCGCTGGAACAGCGCCGTCGGCCCGGAGAGATGGAAGGGGATGCCCCGCTCTTCCATCGCCGCGGCGACCGCGCCGCCTCGCTTGGCGGGGTCGTCGACCAGCACGCAGATCTCCTCCGCGGCGGCGCCCTCGGCGACCAGGTGCTCCACCGCCCGGGCCACGGCCTGCGCCTGGGCGCGCTCGTTGCCGCAGCGCCAGAAGCTCAGCTGCGGTTCGCGGAAGCGGTCCTCGAGCAGGATCCGCTCGCCCCCGGGATGGACCTCGTCGAACCAGGCCTCGGCCGCGGCGCTCCCGTCCCCGGCCTCGATCTCCAGTGCGACGACCTGGTTCGAGTCCTCGGCCGCCAGCGACTCCAGCACCGCGCGCTGGGCCGGAGTCGTCTCCTCCAGTTCGTCGACCATCACCTGGCCGAACCGCTCGGCGACCCGGCGCCGCACGTCGGGTCGCTCGACCAGGAGGCAGTCGAGGGCGAGGAAGACGTCGCCGCGGTCGAGGCTGCCGGACTCCGAGAGGATGCGGTCGTGGGTCGCGTAGAGCTCGGCGAACTCGAGCTCGCGGCTCACCGCCTCCCGGGTGGCCTCGTCGCTCGCACCCGCCTCGCCGCCTCGCGCGCGTTCGGAGAGGGTGGTCGGCCCGATCCGCTCGGCCTTCAGCCGGTCGATCCGCGCCAGCAGCCGCGCCAGCAGCCCGGCCGGGTTGCCGCGGATCTCGTGCCGGCGCAGGGGCAGGCGGTCGAGGCGGTCGAGCATCATCGCCAGCCGCTCCGCCCGGCTGAGGACGTCGAAGAACGGGTCGAGGCCCGCCTCCTCCGAGTGCTCGCGCAGCAGCCGCTCGCCGATCGCGTCCCAGCTGCCGATCCAGAGCTCCTCGAAGGACCCCTCGAGCAGCGCCTCGCAGCGCTCGCGCAGCCGGCCCGCCGTCGCCTGGCGGGAGGCGATCGTCAGCACGCTCTCCGGCCGGGTGCCGGTGGCGGCGAGGCGTCCCAGGCGCCGCGCCAGCAGCTCGGTCTTGCCGGTTCCCGGGGCGCCGGCGATCAGCAGCGGCCCCGCCCGGTGGGCGATCGCGCGATCGCGAGCCGAGGAGGCCTCGGCCGTGATGGGGTGCTCCTCGGGCATCGCCCAACGCTAGCGCGCCGGAGAAGCCATCTACCATGCCGCCGATGGACGTCCTCTCCGCCGACTGGCCGGCGATCTGCCGCCGCATCGTCGCCGCCCAGCGCCCGATCTTCGAGCGAGCGCGGACGAGCGAGGAGCGCACCATCTACGAGGGGATCGGCGAGGGCGGCGACCGCACCCTGGTGATCGACCGCGAATGCGAGGACGTCGTCTTCGCCGAGCTCGACCGGCTCGCCGCCGAGGGTGCCTCCTTCGTCGCCGTCTCCGAGGAGCGCGGCGAAGTCTCTTTCAACTCCGGCGGCGAGCACCGGGTCGTGATCGACCCGATCGACGGCTCGCTGAACGCGCGTCGCACGCTGCCCTCGTTCGCCGTCTCGATCGCCGTCGCCTCGGGTCGCTCGATGGCCGACGTCGAGCTCGGCTTCGTCCACGACTTCGGTGCCGGCGAGGAGTTCCTCGCCCGCCGCGGCGAGGGTGCGGAGCTGAACGGGAGGCGGGTTCGGGTCTCGCCCGAGGCCGAGCGGCTCGAGGTGGTCGGGGTCGAGTCGGCCGAGCCGGAGTGGGCGATGCCCGCCCTCGAAGCGCTCGCCGGCAAGGTCTTCCGGCTGCGGGTGGTCGGCGCGATCGCGATCTCCGGCGCCTACGTCGGCGCCGGCCGCTTCGACGCGATGCTCAGCCTCCGCTCCTGCCGCTCGGTCGACGCCGCCGCGGCCCAGCTCGTCGTCCGCGAGGCCGGGGGGGCCGTCGCCTTCGGCTCGGGCGAGCTCTCCGAGGCGGCGCTGGATCTCGAGTCGCGCTACCCGATTGCCGCCGCCAACGGCGAGGAGGGTCTCGCGGTCGTCCGCGCCGCGCAGCTCGCCAAAGCCGCGTAACCCTTTCTCCCAGGCGGTTTACAAACGTGTGTTCCTACGAACTTACGTTCGCTACACTCGGGCTTCCCCAAGCCCCCAAATCGAGACTGAGGAGTTTTCTTCATATGGCTGAGAGCAAAAACAACGGCAGCAAAGCGAAAACCCAGGCGAAACGCGCCACCACCGAAGCGAAAAAGTCTGCGGCCAAAACCGCCAAAGCTTCGAAACGCGCCGCGACCAAGACCGCTGCCGCCGAGAAGAACCAGGTCCAGACCGTGGTCGAGACCGCTGTCGACTTCCCCGTCGGCGCCGTCCTCGCCGTCAGCGACCGGGTCACCGAGCTGGTCGAGCCCTGGACCGACCGCAGCAAGGCCGAGCGGCAGATCAAGAGCTACCGCAGCAACCTGCGCAAATCGCTGAAACGGACCGAGCGCCGCGGCAGCACCGCCCGCCGCAAGGCGATCACCGAGGCCCGCAAGACCCGCAACCAGGTCGAGCGCGAGGCCCGCAACCGCCGCCGCGAGGTCGAGACCACGATCAAGCGCAACCGCACCGAGGTCGAGCAGCGCGTCCGCAAGGCGATCGAGGAGCAGACCTCCCGCGCCCAGGGCGTGGTCGACAGCGCCACCGGCGTCGTCGGCTCGGTGAGCAGTCAGCTGACCGCGCTTCGGTAACGAGCTCGCAGTGGGTCGTCACCTGCCGGTGACGGTCACAGGCCGCGAGGTGCCTGGCTCGTAAGGCCAGCCCTCGCGGCCTTTTACGTGGGCGCGGAACTGGAAGCCCACGCCGCGGCTGTCGTCGTCGCTGAAGCGGTAGGCGTAGCGGAAGCGGCCGCGCCGGTCCGCCTCGACCGTGCGGAAGCCGCGCCAGCCGGCGCCGGGGTAGCGGAACTGCAGCTCGACCGGCAGCCCATGCACCGCGTCCCTCGCACCGCGGTTGCGAATCGCGCCGCTGAAGACGACCGGCCGGCCGCCGACGGTGGCGGTCGCGGTCGAGGCGCGCAGGCGCAACCCCGTCGGGAAACCGAGGCGTGAGCTCTCGCCGCTGCTCCTGCTCAGCGTCGGGGTCCCGGCGAAGACCGCCGCCACCTCGCGGCTCGGCCCCGGTCGCAGCCGCAGCGAGAAGGCACCGCTGCCGTCGGTCGTGCACAGGGTGGTGCGGCGGCGGATAGCGGCCCCGGCGTCGAAGGTCTCGACGATGGCGATCGGCTGCCGCGCCACCCCGCCTCCGCCCAGCCGGCGCAGGCGGCCGTGGATCCTCTCGCCCGAGAGCTCGGTCGTCAGCGAGACCGGGCTCTTCAGCGGGTTGACCAGGACCATCCGCCCGCCCCGGGCGCGGTCGCTGCCGGCGGCGACGTTGCCGGCGGCGTCGTGGGCGATGGCGAGGAACTCGTACTTGCCGGGCGGGTAGGAGTCGGAGTCCCAGCGGGCGACCAGCCGTCCCACCTCCACCCGCGTCGGCAGCTCCTCGAAGCGGGCTCGGGTCCCGG
The DNA here is from genome assembly GCA_036376215.1 of Solirubrobacterales bacterium. Lineage (GTDB taxonomy): Bacteria > Actinomycetota > Thermoleophilia > Solirubrobacterales > 70-9 > VAYN01. The sequence goes on along the minus strand of DASVAT010000031.1, from coordinate 118,275 downwards.
CCAGGCGAATGGAGATCGAGCCTCGGCTGGGGCTCGGGCCGGAGAGGGAGTCGGCGACGGTCGCTTCGATCCGCTCGGGTTCGCCCGGGTCCTGGGCGGGAGCGAACGCGACCCGCGGCGCCTCTTCGTCGATCCGCACGGTGGCGGCCGGAGGCGCCGTTCCTTCGAGGCCGCCGCCGATGTTGCCGGCGGCGTCGCGGGCGAGCGCGTAGACCCGGTGGATGCCGCTGCCGCTCACCCAGCTCGCGGCCGTGTCGCCGAAGGCCGTCGTCGCGGCGCCGCCGTCGACCGAGATCGCGGCGACGGGCCCCGCCGGGCCGGCCGCCGCCATCCCGGAGAGGGAGTCCGCCCCGTGTGCGGTGACCTCCACCGGGCCGTCGCTCCAGCCGTTCGGGACTCCCGACAGCGAGACCAGCGGGTCCGTCGCGTCGACGCGGATGGTGGCGGTGCGCACCGGCGAGGGGACCCCGGCGCCCGAGACCGCGACGACCCGGACGTGGGTGGTGCCCTCGGGGATGGTCCCGAGCGCGACGGGCTCCCCGGCCGCGTCGGGGGCGAGGTCGGTCTCCGCCGCCGTGCAGAGCGACTGTTTGGCGCAGGGGTGGTTGCCGGTGCCGCGATCGAGGGAGAGCGCGTAGCCGCCGAGGCCGGAGAGCGGCAGCGGTTCGGGTGGGGCGTCGAGCCCGAGCTTCGCCACCTCCTGTCCCTGCAGCCAGCGCTCGGGAGCGTGGACGGCCGGCGGTGGCGGCGGGACGTTGTCGAAACGCAGGATGGTGCTGCCTCGGGAGAGCTCGGCCCCCGCGGCGTCCACGATCCAGCCTTCGAACCTGTAGACGTCGGGGACCGACGGCACCGTGAAGAGGTTGACGAGGTTGCTCGCCGGCAGTTCGATCAGCGGCCCGACCGGAGTCCCCTGCGAATCGAAGAGGCGGTACCTGGCGATCGCCGCCTGGGTCGAGTGCCCGGGTACGTGGCTGGAGTTGATGTCGAATTCGGGGCTGGCCTGCCATTGCCCCGATGCAGCCGCGGGCGCCGGAAGGGCCAGGGCAATCGCGGCGGCGGCAAGCACCGGCACGAAGCGCGAGAGGAAGGCGATCACGGGCCGAACTCTCCGGCGGGGCTGCTCGAGCTCGTGCTGGGGGCGGGTTCGGCAACCGCTTCGGGCGGCGGCGGGTATTCGACCGCTTCGGTTTCGACCGGCGCCGGTTCGGCGACGGGCTCTTCGGCGACCGCGGTCGCCCGCGCGGGAGAGGGGCCCGGTCGCTTGCGAGCGGGCTTCGCTCTGCGCTCCGGCGCGGGTTCGGTTGCATCTTCGGCGCGGGGTCGGGAGCTCCCCGGCGCCGGGATCTCCGAGATCTGCCGCTCCGCCCGGGGCCGGTCGCGCTGGCCGCCGGCGTCGATCGGGTTGGGGGCGAGTCCGCCGGCGACGCAGGCCGCCGCGCCACCCGCCACGGCGATGCAGGCGGCGGTGACTTTGATGCCGGCGCCGGCACCGGCTCCGAGGGCGGCCGGCGAGGCCGCACCGCCGCCGCCGAAGCGTCCGAGGAGATCGCCGAGGGCGTCTCGCACCCGCTCCCACAGCGAGTCGTGCAGCGGCAGGGCCGGAGCCAGGCCGGCAGCCGCCGCGGGGGCTGCCCGATAGGCCCGCAGCGTCGCCCGGCACTGGGTGCAGGCCCGCAGGTGCTCGCGCAGCTCGGCGGCCTGCTCGGGTTTCGCCTCGCCGTCGCAGAAGGCCGAGAGCAACGGCTGCACCTCCGTGCAGCGGCCGCCGTCCTCGCTGCGCGCGACCAGCCGGCGGAAGCGCTCGCGTCCCTCGGCCAGGCAGCGGTTGACTTTGGTTTGGCTGTAGCCGGTGATCGCCCCGATCTCCGCGTAGGAGTAGCCCTCGGCCAGCAGCGTCAGGGCGCGCAGCTCCGGTGGTTTCAGCGCCTGCAGGGCCTCGCGGCTGCGGGCGACCGCCTCCCGCCGCTCGACCCTTTCCGGCGGTCCGTCGGCCGGGGTGGGGAGGAGGGCCACCCAATCCTCCATTCCGGGCCCGGGGGTCGCCGCGGCAGGGCCGGCCAGGGTCCGCTCGCGCTCGCGCCGGATCGCCAGCGCCTCGTGCTTGACGACCGTCTGCATCCACTTGATCAACTCGTGCGGGTCGTCGGTCGGGGCCTTGCGAAGCAGGATCTCGAGCCCCCGCTGCATCGCGTCCTCGGCGTCGTCGGCGCAGAGGGAGAAACGTCGCGCCGCCCGTTTCAAAGTCGTCTCGTTGCGGGCGTACATCTCCACCGCGGCCCGCTTGCGAGCAGCGTCGTCGGCCGGCCCCAGGCGTGGCCTCTCCCCCTCGTCGCTGATTGTCTCCACTGCTCGGTTTCCCCTGCTGCTCCGGATCTCGGTGTCGGACACTGGCAGCGTCAGGTACGAACGGGGGCCGAGTCTCCCCCCACCTGGACGGATGCCTCAGCGCAAAAGGACGGAAATTGCAGATTGGTTGCGAGGAACGTCCAGGTCCCTTCCGGCCCGCTAGGATCGCCCGGTGAGCACCTGCGTAGTCACCGGCGGCGCCGGCTTCCTCGGGTCCCACCTCTGCGAGCGGCTGCTCGGCGAAGGGCACCGGGTGATCTGCCTCGACAACCTCGAGACGGGGTCGTTGGAGAACATCGACCACATCCGTGACGGTGCGTTCGAGTTCCGCCACGTCGACATCACCAATTACGTCGACATCCCCGAGGACGTCGACTTCGTCTACCACCTCGCCTCGCCGGCGAGTCCGATCGACTACCTGCGGCTGCCGCTGCACACGCTCAAAGTCGGCTCCCACGGGACCCACCACATGCTCGGCGTCGCCAAGTGGAAGCGCGCCCGCTTCCTGATCGCCTCGACCAGCGAGGTCTACGGCGACCCAGAGGTCCATCCGCAGAAAGAGGACTACTGGGGACACGTCAACCCGATCGGCCCGCGCGGCGTCTACGACGAGGCGAAGCGGTACGCCGAGGCGCTGACGATGGCCTACCACCGCCAGCAGGGCGTCGACACGGCGATCGTCCGGATCTTCAACACCTACGGGCCGCGGATGCGCGCGCACGACGGGCGGGCGATCCCGACCTTCCTGCGCCAGGCGCTCCAGGACCGGCCGCTGACCGTCTTCGGCGACGGCAGCCAGACCCGCAGCTTCTGTTACGTCGACGACCTGATCGACGGCATCGTCCGGCTCGCCGAGTCCGACGTCCACACGCCGGTGAACATCGGCAACCCGAACGAGTTCACGCTGCTGGAGCTGGCGAAGCAGGTCGTCGAGCTGACCGATTCCCGCTCGGAGATCGTCTACGAGGCGCTGCCCACCGACGACCCGAAGCAGCGCCGCCCCGACATCGGCCGCGCCCGTGACCTGCTCGGCTGGGAGCCGACGATCGAGCTGGCCGACGGCCTGCGCCGCACGATCGACCAGAGCGGCATCGAGCGCCTCGTCGGCGCCGGCGACTAGCGCACCCCGCTCCCGAAACCGCAAAAACGGTCCCTGAAGAGCCCTTTTTGCGGTCTCGACGAAAAAGGGGCGGCCCGAAGGCCGCCCCCTCTCGCGATGCAGCGAGCTTGGTGACTACTGGGTCTGGGCGGTGAAGGAGAAGGTGCCCAGAGACATGCCAGCGGTGATGTGGTCTTTTTCGACTTTTTTCGCCGCTTCTTCTTTCGCCACGTTTTCGGGCGCCCCCATTGCCTGTAGGACTCCTGCGTACCACGCCTCGTAGACTTTGACGAAGCCCTCGAGCACTTCAGCTGAAATCGGCTGAAGCACCGCCGAGGAGCTGACGCTGACCGTCCGGGTTACAGGATCGGCGGTCACACCGGTGATGGTCAAGTCGGCAATCGAGCTGCGCCCGAGGTTGCCGAGGTTGAGGCTGCTGCTGGCGTTCGATTTCGCTACGACTTCAACCGTGATGGTTTTGGCTGAGAGGTCGACGTACATGTTGCCGAGAGTGATTTCGGTTTCGAGGAATTCGGTTTCCGCGAGGTCTTTCGGCAGCTTCTGGCTCAGCAGGAGGCCGCCGGCAGTTTGGACGACGCCAGCCGAGCCGGTCGGCCCGATGGTTCCACCCGTGATCGGGAGTTCGTAGTTGCCGAGGCCTTTTTCAGTCGTCGGGGCGATCACTTTCGCCTCCGTTTCAACGTCTTTCAGCTTCAGGAGCAGTTCCTGATTGGCTTTGAAGCTAACGTTGCCGCCAGGTAGGACGGTCACCGTAGCCGGCTGCTCTTCGGCTTTCGCCGAGCCCAGCAGTTTGTTGGCGAGGAACGGCTTGGGCTTGCCTTTGGCGTAGCCAAGCTTCTTGTTCAGCTTCTTCGCCGCCGCCTTGGTCAGCTTCAGCTTCTTCACCGTCATGCTGACGCCGAAACCCGAGCGGGCGTAGGAGTACCCCTTGACCGAGGCGAGCTTCACCTTCTTGCCGCTCACCTTGGCGGTGAGAGACGCCTTCGCCGTGTCGAGCACGAGCGCCTTCACCGTCGCCGACTTCTTCCCGGCCTTGAACTTGATGCCGCCGCCGAGGGTGACGGTCCCGGCGCCCGTGGTCGGGTCGACTTCGCCGCCGGTAACGGTCAGGGTCAGCTTCTGGCCCTTCAGCTTCGCCGGGGCGATCTTCGTCGTCTTGATCCCAAAGGTCTTCAGGTACTTGGTGAAGCCCTTGTTGAGGGTGACGGTGGCGGAGCCGCTGCCGACCGGATCCGGCGTGGCAGAGGCGAAGGGAGCGAACGCCAGCAGCGCGAACAGCGCAGCCGCGAGAGCCGCCAGCGGCAGTCTCGTCCCCCGAGCCATCCGTGGCTGGGTTGCTTCAGTCATATGTGTCCTCCGTTGCTGCCGCCCCCTGCTGTCCCTATAGGCGACTTACGGCGAGTTGACTTGTCCGAACAGGTTATTCCCGCATCGCTGTCATTTACAAACCCGGCGAAGGCCGGGATGTTCCGGTCCCGGCGGGGTTTCTCCGTGGCAAAGCCCCCGGAGCGGTTGCCCCAATATCCTGCATTGCGATGAGCAGCGATGGATCCGGCGCCCAGGAGGCCCACCTGACGATCGCGCCCGTGGTCGGCCCCGACGACGAGCGGGTCTTCACCGACTCCGGGATCGAGATCGAGGCCCTCTACGACGAGAGCGACGTCGCCCCCGGCCTCGAGGAGCGCCTCGGCGAGCCCGGACAGCCGCCGTTCACCCGCGGCATCCACGAGGGGATGTACCGCGACCGGCTCTGGACGATGCGCCAGTACGCCGGCTTCGCCTCGCCGGAGGACACCAACGAGCGCTACCGCTACCTGATCGAGCACGGCTCGACCGGTCTCTCGATGGCCTTCGACCTGCCGACCCAGCTCGGCCGCGACTCCGACGACCCGCTCTGCCACGGCGAGGTCGGCCGCACCGGAGTGCCGATCGACACGATCGAGGACATGCGGATCTGCTTCGATCAGATCCCGCTCGACGGCGTCTCCACCTCGATGACGATCAACGCCCCGGCGGCGATCCTGCTGCTGCTCTACGAGCTGGTCGGCGAGGAGCAGGGGGTGCCCTCCGAGAAGCTGCGCGGCACCGTCCAGAACGACGTGCTGAAGGAGTACATGGCGCGCGGCAACTACATCTACCCGGCCGAGCCGACGATGCGGCTGACGACCGACATCTTCGAGTACTGCAACCAGAACGTGCCGAAATGGAACACGATCTCGATCTCCGGGTACCACATCCGCGAGAAGGGCTGTTCGGCCGTGCAGGAGGTCGCCTTCACGCTCTCCAATGCGATCGCCTACGTCGAAGCGGCGCTGGCGCGCGGCCTGAAGATCGACGAGTTCGCGCCGCGGCTGGCCTTCTTCTTCAACGGCCACAACAACGTCTTCCAGGAGATCGCCAAGTTCCGCGCGGTGCGGCGGATGTGGGCGGAGATCGTCAGGGACCGGTTCGGGGCCGAGAACCCGAAATCGATGCAGATCCGCTTCCACACCCAGACCGGCGGCGTCACCCTGCAGGCCCAGCAGCCCGAGGTCAACATCATCCGCGTCGCCCTGCAGGGCTTCGCGGCGGTCTGCGGCGGCACCCAGTCGCTGCACACCAACGGCTTCGACGAGGCGCTGGCGCTGCCGACCGAGCGCTCGGCCCGGATCGCGCTGCGCACCCAGCAGGTGCTCGCCTACGAGTCGGGCGCCGCCGACACCGTCGACCCCTTCGCCGGCTCCTACTTCGTCGAGTCGCTGACCGACGAGGTCGAACTTCGGGCCAAGGAGCTGATGGCGAAGGTCGAAGAGCTCGGCGGCTCGGTCGAGGCGCTCGAGTTCATGCAGCGCGAGATCGAGGAGTCGGCGCTCAGCTACCACGAGCGCTACAAGAGCGGCCAGGACGTCATCGTCGGCGTCAACAAGTTCGTCACCGACCAGGTCGACGACGTCGACATCCTCAAGGTCGACCCCGAGGCCGAGCAGCGCCAGCTGGCCCGCCTCAAAGCCTTCAAGGAGAACCGCGACCAGGCCGAGGTCGCCGCCAAGCTCGAGTCCCTGCGCGACGTCGCCCGCGGCGAGGGCAACCTCCTGCACCCGATCCGCGCCGCGCTCGCGGCCAACGCCTCGATCGGCGAGGTCTGCGGCGCCATGCGCGAGGTCTTCGGCGAATACAAGGGCGGCGCCTTCTTCTAGCGATTGGCGAATTTGGGGTGCTATAGGCCCCACAACTCACCAACCCCATCTGAACGGTCTCTCCCATTCCGCCCGCCGGGCAGGAACGTCGCCTGCCTGGTGGAAGCGGGTGCCGATGATCGAGGTTTCGAGGACGCTGATGAAGTCCGAGCCCGAGCTGGCGGAGCTGATTGCGACCGTCGAGGGGGTCGAGGTGACGATGGCCGAGAAGGGCTTCGGCACCCGGGTCGAGATCCGCGCCTCTGAGGGGACCGGCTTGGTCGAGGCCGACCTCGAAGCCGTCCTCGACCGCCTGGCGGAGCCGCAGCGGCGGCCCTTCGTCTGACAACGAAAGTCCTAAAAGGAGACTCTGAGTGAACACTCTGAAGCGGCACCTCTCGGTGGCCAACGTCCTGTCCTGCATGGCCCTCTTCATCGCCCTCGGCGGCACCGCTTATGCAGCCGTGAAACTGAAGCCGAACCAGGTCAAGGCCGTCAACATCGCCAAGCAGGCCGTGACCAACGCGAAAATCAAGACCCAGGCGGTCACCTCCGGGAAAATCAAGAACGGCGGAGTCGTCAACGCCGACCTCGGGGCGGGAGCCGTGATCAGCTCGAAGATCGCCAAGGAAGCCGTTACCAGCGCCGCCCTGGCGAAGAAAGCGGTCACGGAAGCCAAGCTCGGCCCCGAATCGGTGGGCACCGGCAAGATCGACAACGAAGCGATCACCTCGGCGAAGATTTCGGCCCCGGTCTGGAAGCAACTGATCAAGAACATCACCTACGTCACGGAAACCAGCGCCAACAACTCCGAAGAGGAAAAGAGCATCACCGCCAGTTGCCCCACCGGCAAGGAAGCGATCGGTGGCGGCGCTCGGATCAACTCTCCGGCTGCCGTCAAAGTCGTGGCCAGCGGAACCTATCCAGCGGTTGCCTCGAACAATGCCCGCACGGGCTGGATTGCATCGGGCCGTGAGTTTGCCGAAGAGGCGGGCAACTGGCAGATCGTGGCGTACGCGGTCTGCGCAGAACTCTAGGTAGTCTCGAATCGCATCGTGGAATCGAAGGGCCCGCTCCGGCGGGCCCTTCGTCTGTCTGGGGACACCGAAAACGCGGCGTAAATAGACTTCCGCGCCCGATGCGCGAGAGGAACCCCGAAACCCACGACGAGAAGCTCGCCTACCTGCGCGAGCTGCGCGAGGCGGCGATCAACTCGGCCTCCGAGGCGGCGGTCGAGAAGCAGCACGCGAAGGGCAAGATGACCGCCCGGGAGCGGATCGAGAAGCTGCTCGACCCGGGCTCCTTCGAGGAGCTCGACACCTTCGTCCGCCACCGCACCTACGACTTCGAGATGCAGAAGAACCGGCCCTGGGGCGACGCCGTCGTCACCGGGCACGGCACGATCGACGGCCGCACCGTCTTCGTCTTCTCCCAGGACTTCACGGTCTTCGGCGGCAGCCTCGGCGAGGTGATGGCGGAGAAGATGTGCAAGGTGATGGACCTCGCCGCCCAGGTCGGGGCGCCGGTGATCGGCATCAACGACTCCGGCGGAGCGCGGATCCAGGAGGGCGTCGTCTCGCTCGGCGCCTACGGCGACGTCTTCGTCCGCAATGTCCAGTGCTCCGGCGTGATCCCGCAGATCAGCGTGATCATGGGGCCCTGCGCCGGCGGCGCCGTCTACTCGCCGGCGATGACCGACTTCATCTTCATGGTCAAAGAGACCTCGCACATGTTCATCACCGGTCCGGAAGTGATCAAGACCGTGACCGGCGAGGAAGTCGAGTTCGAGGAGCTTGGCGGGGCGATGAGCCACAACTCGAAGTCCGGCGTCGCCCACTTCGCCTCCGAGGACGAGGACAGCTGCCTCGAGGACGTGCGCTACCTGATGAGCTTCCTGCCCTCGAACAACCTCGAGGCGCCGCCGCGCTTCGTGCCCTCCGACGACCCCGAGCGCGAAGACGAGGCGCTAGACACGATCGTCCCCGACGACTCCTCCAAGCCCTACGACATGCGCAGCGTGATCGCCTGCGTCGTCGACGACGAGGAGTTCTTCGAGGTCCACGAGCACTTCGCGAAAAACATCGTCTGCGGCTTCTCCCGGCTCGACGGCTTCCCCGTCGGCATCGTCGGCAACCAGCCCGCCTTCCTCGCCGGCGTGCTGGACATCGAGGCCTCCGAGAAGGCGGCCCGGTTCGTGCGGACCTGCGATTGCTACAACATCCCGATCCTCACCTTCACCGATGTTCCCGGCTTCCTCCCCGGCACCGACCAGGAGTGGAACGGGATCATCCGCCACGGCGCCAAGCTGCTCTACGCCTTCACCGAGGCGACCGTGCCGAAGCTCACGGTGGTCACCCGCAAGGCCTACGGCGGCGCCTACGACGTGATGAACTCGAAGCACATGCTGGCCGACTACAACGTCGCCTGGCCGACGGCCGAGGTCGCGGTGATGGGCCCCGAGGGCGCCGTGAACATCATCTACCGCAAAGACATCTCCAACTCCCCGACCCCCGACGAGCGCCGCCAGAAACTGATCGACGACTACAAAGCCCACTTCGCCAACCCCTACTCGGCGGCGGAGCGGGGCTATATCGACGACGTGATCGAGCCCCGTCAGACGCGGCCGAAGCTGATCCGGGCGCTGCGGATGCTGCAGACCAAGCGCGTCGACCAGCCGAAGCGCAAGCACGGCAACATCCCGCTCTAGCCATCTGGCGGGCGTTTTCCGCCAAATTCCTCTATCCCGGCCCGCCATGGGGGAGAAACTCATTCGCCTGTTCCTTATCCGTGTATGGCAACGAGAAGGAACAGGCGAGGAGAAATCTGGCGCGAGGTGAACTCGGTTGCGGTCCGGCAGCACGGCGTGGTCTCGCGGGGGCAGTTGCGGGCATCGGGCCTCAGCGAGGAGGCAATAGCTCAGGCAACGGCCTCCGCGCGCCTCCATCCTCAATTTCGATCCACCTACTCCGTCGGCCGTCCCTCGGTGGACCTTCACGGACGCCTCTTCGCGGCGACGCTGGCGTGCGGGAGCGGGACTGTCGTTTCCCATGGATCCGCCGCCTGGTTGCTTGGCCTATGGCGTGCGAAGCCCGGAGAGGTGGAAGTTATCGCGCCGATTGAAGCGGGGCGCAAGATCCCGGGGATTCGCCGCCGCTTTCCACCCCCGCCGCCGCCCGAGCAAGTGCATAGGTGGAAAGGAATCCCGTGCACCAGCCCGTCCCGCACGCTCGTCGACCTGGCGGGGATCGCGGGAGCCAAGGCTCTGGCGGAAGCGATCGAGGAGGCAGCGGTCCTCGGCATCCTCGACGTTCCGAAGATCGATGAGATCCTCTTGGAACGGCGGCGCCGTGGCAGCCGCCGGCTGAACCGGATCCTCGAAGGGTGGCGCCGCTACACGCCGAAGATGCGACTCCGGAGTCGCATGGAGGCGAAGCTGCTCCCGTTGCTGACGCAGCATTTGTTACCGATCCCGGAGACCAACGAGAAGCTGCGAATCGCTGGGAGGACGTTCGAGGTCGACTTCCTCTGGCGGGATCAGCGGGTGGTCGTGGAAACCGACGGCGGCGCTTTCCACGACAACCCGATGGCGCAGAGACGCGACGCCGAGCGCAACCGGATCCTGGCCCGTGCGGGGTACCGGGTGCCGCGCATAGGCTGGGAGCAACTCCGCGACGAACCGGATCAAACCATCGACGAGATCGCCCGCTTCCTCCGCCCTCCCGACTCGTCTGTTCCTTAAGCGTTTCCGGCAACAGAAAGGAACAGACGAAGAGTCGGGCTAAGGGACGGCGGTGGCCTCGGGGTCGATGTTGCCCGCCGCGCCGCGGCCGGCGGTCGGGCCGCCCTCGTCGCCTCCGAGGCGGTGGGCGAGGTAGACGGGGACTATCGAGATCAGGATCACCAGGACGGCTACCGCGTTGACGATCGGGAGTTCGTGGGGGCGGAAGAGGTTGGAGTAGATCCAGATCGGCAGGGTCTGTTCGCCGGCGCCGATCGTGAAGTTGGTGACGATGATCTCGTCGAAGGAGAGGGCGAAGGCGAGCAGGCCGCCGGCGATCAGGGCGCTTTTCATCCCCGGGAAGGTGACGTAGCGGAAGGTCTGCCAGCTATGGGCGCCGAGGTCGGCCGAGGCCTCCTCGAAGGAGCCGGAGAGGCGACGCAGGCGGGCGACGGCGTTGTTGTAGACGACGACGATGCAGAAGGTCGCGTGGCCGACGATCACCGTGAAGAGGCTGAGCGGGACGTCGAGGACCTGGGTGAAGGTGTTCGAGATCGCGACGCCGGTGACGATCCCCGGCAGGGCGATCGGCAGGATCACCAGGAAGGAGATCGTCTCGCGACCGAAGAAGCGGTGGCGCGCCACGGCGAGCGAGGCGAGGGTGCCCAGCACGAGGGCGATCGCCGCCGCGACCACTCCCGCTTTCAGCGAGGTGAAGAAGGCTTCGCGCGCGGCCTCGTCTTTGAACGCCTGCGAGAACCAGTGGGTGGTGAAGCCGGGCGGCGGCCACTCGAGGATCTTGCTCGAGTTGAAGGCGTAGATTCCGATCACGATCAGCGGGATGTAGATGAAGGCGAGCCCCGCCGCGACGGCGATCCGCATCAGCACCCGGGAGCGTCTCGAGAGTCTCATCGCGCCATCGCCTATACGTGCTCGAAGGCCCCCAGCCGGCGGGCGACCAGGAGGTAGGCGATCATCACCACGATCGGCACCAGGGCCAGCGCTGCGGCGAAGGGTTGGTTGTTGGCGATATTGCTGAAGATGACGTTGCCGATGAACTGGTCGTTGGAGACCAGGCGGGGGGTGATGTAGTCGCCCAGCGTCAGCGAGAAGGTGAAGATCGAGCCGGCGACGACGGCCGGGAAGCTGAGCGGCAGGATCACCCGGCGGAAGGTGGTGAAGGGCGAGGCGCCGAGGTCCTCGGAGGCGCTGATCAGCGAGTTCGGGATCCGCTCCAGCCCGGCGTAGATCGGCAGGATCATGTACGGCAGCCAGAGGTAGCTCATCACCAGCCAGACCGCGGTGGTGCCGTAGCCGGGCCCGCTGAGCCCGATCGGGTCGAGCGCCCAGTTGATCGCACCGTTGGCCGAGAGCAGCGTTCGCCAGGCGTAGACCTTGACCAGGTAGCTCGACCACAGCGGCAGCAGGATCCCGATCACCAGCAGCGCCTTGCCGCGCCGGCTCGCGACCTTGGCCATGTAAAAGGCGATCGGGAAGGCGATCACCGCGTCGGTGAGAGTGACCAGCAGGGCGGTCCGGATCGTCCGCCAGGCGATGTCGCGGTAGACCGGTTCGTCGACCAGCGCTTCGAAGTTTTCGAGGGTGAAGCTCTTCTCGGTCAGCCCGCTGAGCGGGTCGACCGACCAGAAGGCGGCGACCAGCAGCAGGGCCAGCGAGCCCAGGTAGCCGATCACTAGCCAGCCGACCGGGCCGGCCAGCAGCGCCCCTACCTGCAGGCGCTCGCGGCCGTGGAGGAGGTCGGACAGCCTGTGGCCGACCGACCTCCTCTCCACGACCGCTTCAGACGCCATCGATCAGGACCGGGTCAGCCTTTGATCGCCGTCCAGGCTTTCACCCAGTCGTTGTAGTCCTTGCAATCTTCTTCGCCGTCGCCGCAGTCGGCGAGCGGGGTTTCCCAGTAGTAGACCCGCTCCCAGAACTGCGGTTCTTCGGCGTGGTATTCGGCGCAGAAGTTCTTGTTCGCCGTCTCCTTGCAGGCGAGTTCCTGCGCCGGTGCCTCGCCGAACCATTCGGCGACTTCGGCGTTGACCTTCGGTTCGATGATCCAGTTCATCCACTCGTACATGCAGTTGGGATGTTTGGCGTCCTTGGCGATCATCCAGGTGTCCGACCAGCCGGTGGCACCCTCCTTCGGCAGGAAGCCCTGGCTCGCCGGGCTGGCCTTCACCGGCACGCCTTCTTCCTTCAGCGCGAAGTACTGGTACTGCCAGGTGGTGCCGACCTGGACGTCGCCGCCCGCGTAGGCGGAGATCTGCTTGGCCGCTTCGGACCAGTATTCGCCGACCAGCGGTTGCTGTTCTTCCAGCAACCCGACGGCCGCGTCGAACTGTTCCTGGTTCAGCTCGTAGGGGTTTTCGATCCCCAGGTCCGGTTCGTGGGTCTTCAGGTAGACCGCGGCTTCGGCGATCGACATCGGGTCGTCGTACTGGCTGATCTTGCCTTTGTATTTGGCGGCGACTTTGGGATCGAGCGTCACGTTCCAGGAGTCCGGGGCGGGGGTGACGTCGCTGCCGTTCCACATCAGCAGGTTGGCGCCGCGCCCGTGCGGGATGCCGTAGTTGACCCCTTCGAAGGTGTTGTACGGCTGGTCCTTGAGGTCGGCGAAGACCGTCTCGTAGTTCGGGACCAGGTCGGTGTTGACCGGGGCGACGAGACCGGCGGCGACGAGACGGGCGGTGGCGTTGCCCGAGGCCGAGACGCCGTCGTACTGCCCGGTTTTCATCAGCTCGACCATTTCGTCAGAGGTGCCGGCTTCCTTGTTGTTGACCTTGCAGCCGGTTTTCTGTTCGAACGGTTTGCTCCAGTCCGGTTCGACGTAGCCGGCCCAGGAGATCAGCGAGACTTCGCCCTCTCCCTTGCCGACCTTCTGCAGTGCTTCATCGCTGCTGCCGCCGGTGGTGTCGTCGCTGCCGCCGCCGCAACCGGCGAGCGCGAGCATGAATACGACCAGACCGGCGACGACGAGCCACGCCGTGCGGGCGGGGTTGCCATCCCTTCTCCTCATGATGGTGCTACCTCCTGTTTGGTTGACTTCCCGCCGACGGCGGCCGCGTGCTCGGGTCGCCACCCGACTAGGACCTCGTTTCCCTGCCCTGGCAACGCGCCCGAGGACGCGCTCTCCACGTTCTGTCTCACCAGCTGGAGCTTCTCCCCCTTGTCCAGCTGGACCGTGAAGCGGGTGACGCTGCCGGCGTAGGCGACGTCGACGACGCGACCGCTCTCCGTGTGGAGGCCGCCGGCCGGAGCGCCGGGCTCGAGCAGCTCGATCTTCTCGGGGCGGATCGTCATTCGCTCGCCGCCCCGCTCGATCAGGTTGGAGACGCCGACGAAGCCGGCGACGAACTCGTTGGCCGGGCGCTCGTAGAGCTCGAGCGGCGTGCTCACCTGCTCGATCCGGCCGCCGTTGAAGACCGCGATCCGGTCGCTCATCGTCAGCGCCTCGTCCTGGTCGTGGGTGACGTAGACGAAGGTGATCCCGACCTCGCCCTGAATCGTCTTCAGCTCGCCCTGCATCTCCTCGCGCAGCTTCAGGTCGAGGGCGCCGAGCGGCTCGTCGAGGAGCAGCACCTTGGGCCGGTTGACGATCGCCCGCGCCAGAGCGACCCGCTGCCGCTGGCCGCCCGAGAGCTCACCCGGCTTGCGGGCGCCGTAGTTCGGCAGGCGGACCATCTCCAGCGCCTCCCGGCTGCGCTCCAGCCGCTCGGCCTTCGGCACCCGGGCGACCTTCATCCCGTAGGCGACGTTTTCGCCGACGCTCATGTGCGGGAAGAGGGCGTAGTCCTGGAAGACGGTATTCACCGCCCGGTCGTAGGGCGGCACCCCGCTGACGTCCTCGCCGGCCAGCTCGATCGTCCCGTCGGTCGGGTCCTCGAAGCCGGCGATCATCCGCAGCGTCGTCGTCTTGCCCGACCCCGACGGGCCGAGCATCGTGAAGAACTCCCCCTTGGCGATCTCCAGATCGATCCCGGCGACGGCGGCAACCTCGCCGTAGTACTTCGTCAGGCCGGAGAGACGTATGTCAGGAGCCGCAGCGTCTATGCGTGTGACGTTATCCGTGAAGGTGCGGATTGCAAGGACAAACTGGCCCGCGAGGATTAGCCGTAGCGGAGTACGGGTTGATGGTGAGGAGGGATCCGGTGGGGGTCCCCCGGGAGCACCTCCGCCGCGCGGATCGAACTTGGGCTGTCGCCCCGGATGGCAATGGCGCGGCTCCATGCTGAGTACCCGGGGGACCCCCACCGGATCCCTCCAACGATCCGCGCTCTACTCCAAGGGCTAGCGCGACCCTGGGTCACGCTGGGCGGCACCCACCGTCCCTGAAGTGCTGTTGGAGAGCGGGTGGGGTGCCTCCCTGGGTACTCAGCATGGAGCCGCGTCAAAGCGGCTCGGGGCGCCAGCTATTCCCGATTCGCGCGGCGGAGGTGCTCCCAGGGGAGGCACCCCACCCGCTCCTAACTAAGAGCCCTCAGTACCCGGTCGGGTGACGCGCGACGAAGCCGACGTTGTCGCGCAGGTCTTCGTGCCAACGGGGGCCGGTTTCGCCGCCGCTGTCCCCCGAGGTGTCGAAGCGGAAGCCGGCGATCACGGCGTAGGCGTGGCCCGGGTTGGAGTAGACCGTGATCCAGCGCCCTTCGCCTTCTTCGCCCCATTTCATCATCGGGCCGGAGGGGAGGGGGCTTTCGAGGAATTTGCCGCCGTGGAGGGCGAAAGAGACGGAGCCGGAGCAGTCGTAGCCGCGGTCCCACCAGCGGGCGTGGCCGCCGCCGTAGACGTACGGCTTGGTGACGATTTTGTTCGCCGCGGCGATCACCCGTTTGACCCGGGGGGGAGCGCTCTTCGGCGGGACCAGGATCCCGTTGTCGAGCAGCTTCGCCTTCGCGGTCGGCGTGCAGACGTCGACTTCGGCGGGCGACATGCCACCCGTCGTGCAAGCGGCGGAGGCGCTGCCCGGGGCGAAAAAGGCGGTTGCGACCAAGGCGACGACGAACGCAAGCCCAGCCAACCTGAAGTTGTGACGCAAACCGATTCTCCTTCGTCGGCCTACGGGGTTAGCTGTCGGGCTAGCGCGAAAGGAGCCTGCGCTCCCACCTTGGACTTGGTGGGTTAGCCCCGAAAACGTGGTTCCCCCGTTCCCCGGACGCTCTTTGCGCCAGGGATTCGGCGTTTCGGTTACTGACCGGCGGCAGTGTAGACGATTACACGGCGCCATGACTCACAAAACGCAAATATTTAGATAAAGATCGCGCTCCCATCGGGAATCTGTTCGACACCGAGGCTGGTAGCTTGCGCGCTGGGATGAACCTTTCGGGCCGCAAAGCGCTCCTCACGGGGGCAACGGGAGGGCTGGGAAGGGCGATCGCCGAGGCGATGGCCGAGCGCGGCGCCGTCCTCGCGCTCAGCGCCCGCAACCGCGAGGCGCTGGAGGAGATGGCCGCCGGCCTGCCCGGCAGCGGCCACACCGTGCTCCCCGCCGACCTTGCCGAGCCCGGGGCCGCCGAGCGGCTCGCCGCCGAGGCCGCCGGCACCGAGATCCTCGTCGCCAACGCCGGCCTGCCCGGGGCCGGCAAACTGGACGAGTTCAGCGCCGACGAGGTGAAGCGGGCGCTGCGGGTCAACCTGGAGGCGCCGATGCTGCTCGCCCGCGCCCTCTACCCGGCGATGCTCGAGGCCGGCCGCGGCCAGCTCGTCTTCGTCGCCTCGCTCTCCGGCAAGGCCGCCAGCCCCCGCTCTTCCATCTACAACGCGACCAAGTTCGGCCTCCGCGGCTTCGCCCTCGGCCTGCGCAGCGATCTCGACTCCCGCGGCGTCGGCGTCTCGATCGTCTCGCCGGGGTTCATCCGCGAAGCCGGGATGTTCGCCGAGGCCGGCGCCAAGCCGCCGCCGGGCATGGGCACCTCCACGCCCGAGCAGGTCGGCGCGGCGACCGTCAAGGCGATCGAGCGCAACAAGGTGGAGGTGACCATCGCCCCGCTCGCCCAGCGCGCCGGCGCCCATCTGGCCCTGTTCAGCCCGTCCCTCAGCGTCAGGGTGCAGAGCGGCAGCGCTGGCCAAAAAGCAGCCAAAGACATCGCCTCGGGTCATTCGTCAGACAAGCGCTGATGTAGGCGGGTCCGGCACCCCCTCGAACCGGCGGATACTCAAAACGACGGCCTGATTAGGCCGTCGTTTGTTGGGGCGAGGGGGTGCCGGACCCGCCCCCACCGATTGCCTAGGATGAATACGTGAGCAGCAGCGATTCCTTCGGCGCCCGATCGACCCTCGAGGTCGGCGGTCGCGAGTTCGAGGTCTTCCGCCTCGACGCGTTGCAGGAGCGCTTCGACGTCGCCCGCCTGCCCTACTCGATCAAGGTCCTGCTGGAGAACGTGCTGCGGCTCGAGGACGGGGTCTCGGTCAGCGCCGCCGACGTCGAGGCGATCGCCTCCTGGGACGCCGCCGCCGAGCCCAGCGCCGAGATCCCTTTCCAGCCCGCCCGCGTCCTGATGCAGGACTTCACCGGCGTCCCCGCCGTCGTCGACCTGGCGGCGATGCGCGACGCGATGGAGGAGATCGGCGGCGACCCGGCGGCGATCAACCCGCTGGTCGACGTCGACCTGGTGATCGACCACTCGGTCCAGGTCGACGCCTTCGGCAACGCGCGCGCCTTCGCCGTCAACGCCGAGCACGACTTCAAACGCAACCTCGAGCGCTACTCGTTCCTCAAATGGGGGCAGCAGTCCTTCGACAACTTCCGCGTCGTCCCGCCGGCGACCGGGATCTGCCACCAGGTCAACCTCGAGTACCTCTCCCAGGTCGTCTACAGCCGCGTCAACGATGGCGTCCTGGGGGCCTACCCCGACACCCTGGTCGGCACCGACTCGCACACGACGATGGTCAACGGCCTCGGCGTCCTCGGCTGGGGCGTGGGGGGGATCGAGGCCGAGGCGGCGATGC
Organism: Solirubrobacterales bacterium; assembly: GCA_036376215.1. Taxonomy (GTDB): domain Bacteria; phylum Actinomycetota; class Thermoleophilia; order Solirubrobacterales; family 70-9; genus VAYN01. The sequence goes on along the minus strand of DASVAT010000031.1, from coordinate 100,982 downwards.
TGGGCCAGCCGATCTCGATGTTGCTGCCGCAGGTCGTCGGCTTCAAGCTCTCCGGCGAGCTGCCGGAGGGGGCAACGGCGACCGACCTCGTCCTCACCGTGACCGAGATGCTGCGCGAGCGCGGCGTCGTCTCCAAGTTCGTCGAGTTCTTCGGGCCGGGCCTGCCGACGCTCGGCCTTGCCGACCGCGCCACCCTCGGCAACATGTCGCCGGAGTTCGGCTCGACCTGCGCGATCTTCCCGGTCGACGCCGAGACCCTGCGCTACCTCGACCTCACCGGCCGCCCGACCGAGACGATCGAGCTGGTCGACGCCTACGCCCGCGAGCAGGGCATGTTCCATGCGGGCGCCGAGGAGGGTGGGGAGGACCCCGTCTTCTCCGACCTGCTCGAGCTCGACCTCGCCGAGGTGGTGCCGAGCCTGGCCGGGCCGAAACGGCCGCAGGACCGGGTGCCGCTCTCGCAGGCCAAGGAGGCCTTCCTGGAGGCGATGCGCGAGTTCGCCCCCGAGGCCGCCGAGCAGATGGTCTCCGGCCTCGACGAGGCGATCGAAGAGTCGTTCCCGGCCTCCGACCCGCCGGCAGAGGACCACGACAACGGGGCGAGCAAGCCCCGCCCGGCGGTGAGCGGCGCCGCGGTCGACACCGCCCGCAGCGACGACGCGATCGCCGTCACCCTCGCCGACGGGACCGAGGTGGAGCTCGACCACGGCCACGTCGTCATCGCCGCGATCACCAGCTGCACCAACACCTCCAACCCGAGCGTGATGGTCGGCGCCGGCCTGCTCGCCCGCAACGCGGTCGAACGTGGCCTGGCTCGCAAGCCGTGGGTGAAGACCTCGCTGGCGCCGGGCTCGACCGTGGTCACCGACTACCTCGAGCGGGCGGGGCTGACGAAGTACCTCGACGCGCTGCAGTTCAACCTGGTCGGCTACGGCTGCACGACCTGCATCGGCAACTCCGGGCCGCTGGCGCCGGAGGTCTCCGCGGCGATCGCCGAGAAGGACCTCGCCGTCTGCGCGGTGCTCTCCGGCAACCGCAACTTCGAGGGCCGGATCAACCAGGACGTGAAGGCGAACTACCTCGCCAGCCCGCCGCTGGTGGTTGCCTACGCGCTCGCCGGCCGCATGGACATCGACCTCGAGACCGAGCCGCTCGGCGAGGGCCAGGATGGAGCGCCCGTATTTCTGCGCGACGTTTGGCCGACCGCGGAGGAGATCAAGCAGGTGGTCGGCAGCGCGGTCCAGTCCGAGATGTTCGAGCGCAACTACGCCGAGGTCTTCGCCGGCGACGAGATGTGGAACGCGGTCGAGGTTCCCTCCGGCGACCGCTACGACTGGCCCGACTCGACCTACGTCCGGCGGCCGAGCTTCTTCGAGCAGATGCCGGCCGAGGCTCCGGGGGTGGAGCCGATCGCCGGTGCTCGCGCGCTCGCCGTCCTCGGCGACTCGATCACCACCGACCACATCTCGCCCGCCGGGGCGATCAAACGCGACAGCCCGGCCGGCCGCTGGCTGACCGAGCAGGGCGTCGAGGTCGGGGACTTCAACTCCTACGGCTCGCGCCGCGGCAACCACGAGGTGATGATCCGCGGCACCTTCGCCAACATCCGCCTCCGCAACCAGCTGGTCGACCGCGCCGGCGGCTACACCAGGCACTTCCCAGACGGCGAGGAGACGACGATCTTCGACGCCGCGGCGCAGTATGCAGCCGAAAACGTGCCCCTCGTCGTGCTGGCGGGCAAGGAGTACGGCTCCGGCTCCTCGCGCGACTGGGCCGCCAAGGGGACCAAACTGCTCGGCGTCCGGGCGGTGATCGCCGAGAGCTACGAGCGCATCCACCGCTCCAACCTGATCGGGATGGGGGTCCTGCCGCTGCAGTTCGCCGGCGGCGAGAGCATCGCCTCGCTGGGCCTGACCGGCGCCGAGACCTTCGACGTCGGCGACCTCGAAGGCGGCCGGGCGAGGACGGTTGCGGTCACCGCCCGCGCCGAGGACGGCAGTGCGAAGTCCTTCGAGGCGACGGTCAGGCTCGACACCCCGAACGAGGTCACGTACTTCGTAAACGGAGGTATCTTGCAGACCGTGCTGCGTAAGCTGGAAAAGTAGGCGCAGCGGGGCCGCGGGAGGCAGGGGGGTCCGCGCGACCCACACTGCACCTGCGCGTCGGTAGCCAGGGAGGGATGCCGACGCGGCCGTTCCCCCTGGCGGGACTGCCCTGAGGAACAGTCAGCGATTAGCTATACAGGCTCTGTCACCCGCGGTCAAGCGGAATCGAGCGCTTTAGCCCGGTTCTGGTGACTTTCCTTATCGGCTACCTGGGAACTCGGTTGTACACCTATACCCCAGCCCTTGCGCTCGATCAACTCGATCCCGATCACGCTGCCGACCGGGCCCACCGGGGTGAGGGTCGCCGCGAGCAGGGTGTAGGGGGCCTCCTTGCGCACGCAGGCGATCCAGATCACCACGCAGAGGGCGATGAAGCCGAGGCCGTGGGCCCAGCCGAAGAGCATCGTCGGCGTTTCGAAGCCCGGCAGCAGCCAGAAGAGCAGCAGCCCGGCGAACACCGCCAGCTCCACCCAGGAGAGGCGCTTGACCCAGACGAACAGCTCGCCCGGGACGGGCTTCTCGAACGGTTTGCGCCGCGCCACGGCGGTCAGGTTCCGGGGGTCAGCGCGGTGAGCACGATGCGCTCCTGCTCGCGCGCGTGGGCGCCCGAGTAACCCTCGCCCGGGCTGGCCCGGCCCTGGCGGCCGATGTAGGTGAGGGTGACGCCCTCGGGCAGGACGTCGGGCATCCGCCGCGACATCACCTTCCAGGCGCCCATGTTGCGCGGCTCCTCCTGGACCCAGGCGATCTCCTTCAGGTTCGGGTAGGCGGCGATCAGCCGTTCCAGCTGTTCCTTGGCGAAGGGGTAGAGGACCTCGACGCGGGCGATGGCGACGTTCTCGGCGTCGGCGCGGCGGTCGCTGCCGTCGATGTCGTAATAGACCTTGCCGGTGCAGAGGACGAGGCGCTCGACCTTCTCGCGGCGCTCGCCGGCGGTCGGGTCGTCGAGGATGAACTGGAGTTCGCCGTCGGTCAGCTCCGGCAGGGTGGCGGCCGCCTTGTCGAGTCGCAGCAGCCCCTTCGGGGTGAAGACGATCAGCGGCCGCGGCTTCTTGATCAGCGCCTGGCGGCGCAGCAGGTGGAAGTACTGGGCGGCGGTGGTGGGGTTGGCGATGCGGATGTTGCCCTCGGCGCCGAGGGCGAGGAAGCGCTCGATGCGGGCGCTCGAGTGCTCCGGGCCGGATCCCTCGTAGCCGTGCGGGAGCAGCAGGGTCAGGCGGCTGGTCTGCCCCCACTTCGACTCGCCGGAGACGATGAAGCTGTCGACGATCACCTGGGCCGCGTTGGCGAAATCGCCGAACTGCGCCTCCCAGAGGACCAGGGCGCTGGGGCTGGCCGCCGAGTAGCCGTACTCGAAGCCGAGGCAGGCGATCTCCGAGAGGGGGCTGTTGTAGAGCTCGAAGGGGGCGGAGGCGTCCTGGAGATTCTGCATCGGCGTGTACTCGAGGCCGGTGTTCTCGTCGTGGAGGACGAGGTGGCGATGCGAGAAGGTGCCGCGCTCGGTGTCCTGGCCGGTGAGGCGGATGTGGACGCCGTCGGTCAGCAGGGTGCCGAAGGCGAGCGCCTCGGCCTGGCCGAAGTCGACCCCGCCCTGCTCGAGCGCCTCGACCCGGCGGGCGAGGGGGCGGCGCAGCTTGCGGTGGACGTTGAAGCCCTCGGGCGTCTTCAGCAGCGCCTCGTTGATCGCCCGCAGCTTCTCGGCCTCGACCGCGGTGTGGACGGGCGGGCTGGCGGTGCGGTCGAGCAGTTCGCCGGTCTGGGTGGTGACGCCGGTGACGGTCGGGTCCTCGTACTCGCCCGCCTCCATCTTGCGACGCAGGCCCTTCAGCGCCTCGGACATCTCGGTGTGGCGCTCGTCGGAGGCCTTGCCGACCTCCTCGGCGGAGACCGTCCCCTCCTCGATCAGCTTCTCGGCGTACAGCTCGGAGACGGGCGGGTGCGACTTGATCGCCGCCGCCATCGTCGGTTGCGTGTAGGCCGGCTCGTCGGTCTCGTTGTGGCCGAAGCGGCGGTACCCGATCACGTCGATGACGACGTCGCGGCACCAGCGCTCGCGGTAGGCCATTGCCAGCCGCACGGCGGCGACGCAGCCCTCGACGTCGTCGGCGTTGACGTGGATGATCGGCACGTTGAACCCCTTCGCCATGTCGGCGGCATACGGGGTGGAGCGCGCCTCGTCGGGGTCGGTGGTGAAGCCGACCTGGTTGTTCTGGATCACGTGGATCGTGCCGCCGGTCGTGTAGCCGGGCAGCGACTGCAGGTTGAGCGTCTCGGCGACCACGCCCTGGGCCGGGAAAGCGGCGTCGCCATGCAGCAGCACCGCCACCGCTCGCTTGTGGTCGAGGGTCAGGCTCGGCCCCTCGAAGTCCTGCTGCAGGAAGCGGGTGCCGCCGGTGACCACCGGGTCGACGAACTCGAGGTGGCTCGGGTTCGGGTAGAGGCGGACCGAGATCTTCTGGCCCTCCGCCGTCTCGTAGACCCCGCGGTGGCCGTAGTGGTACTTGACGTCGCCGGTGCCGCCGTGGGGGATCGCGGCGACCGCCTTGACCGCGTCGATCTGCTTCGAGCCCTCGAACTCGGCGAGGATCGACTCGACCGAGCGCCCGAGGTTGTGGGCGAGGACGCTGAGGCGACCGCGGTGGGCCATCCCGAAGACGACCTCCTCGGCCCCGTCGCGCTGCGAGAGTGTGACGATTTCGTCGAGCATCGGGACGACGACGTCGAGCCCCTCGATCGAGAACATCTTCTGCCCCAAATACGCTTTCTCGAGGAAGCGCTCGAACTGGAAGACGTCGATCAGCCGGTTCAGGAGCCGTTTCTTCTCGGTGTCGGTGAGCGGCTGGCGGTGGGCGCCGGTCTCGATCATCTCCCGCAGCCAGATCCGCTGCTGGTGGGAGGAGAGGTGCTCGACCTGGTAGCCGATCGTGCCGCAGTAGGCGGCGCGCATCCGCGGCAGCGCCTCGAGCAGGGTTTCGCCGGGGACGCCGATGCGGAGGATCGAGGCCGGGATCCGCTCCATCAGCTCGGGCGTCAGGTTGACGTTCTCGGGCTGCAGTGCCGGGTCGCCCTTCGGCTCGGAGCCGAGCGGGTCGAGCTGGGCGGCGAGGTGGCCGTGGGTGCGGTAGGCCTTCAGCAGCGAGGTCGCGGCCTGGACCGCCTGCAGCAGTTCTTCGTCGATCTCGCCGGGCGCGGTCGTCGGTTCGGCGCTCGGTGCGGCGGCGCTCAGCGGTGGGGCGGAGGCAGAGGCGGGGTGGGCGGTGCTGACGACCGAGGCCTCGAAGCCGAGGTCGGCGGCGATCGCCTCGTAGAACCCGTCCTCGCCCTGCAGCAGTTCCTCGATCCGGCGCAGGAAGGCCCCGGACTCGGCTCCCTGGATGACCCGGTGGTCGTAGGTCGAGGTCAGCGTCATCACTTTCGAGACGCCGAGCTGCTTCAGCCGTTCCGGCGAGGCGTGCTTCCACTCGGGCGGGTAGGCGATCGAGCCGGTGGCGATGATCGCGCTCTGGCCGCTGAGCAGACGCGGTACCGAGGCCATCGTCCCGATCCCGCCCGGGTTGGTGAGGCTGATGTTGGTCCCCTGGAAGTCGTCGGCGGAGAGCTTGTTCTCGCGCGTCTTCGCGATCAGCTCTTCGTAGTGGGAGTGGAAGCCGGTGAAGTCGAGCTCGCCGGCGCCCTTGATCGCCGGGACCATCAGGCTGTGGGAGCCGTCCTTTTTCTCCACGTCGACGGCGATCCCGAGGTTGACCGGGCTGCCGTCGATCGCGAACGGCTTGCCGTCTTCTGAGGCGAAGACGCGGACCATCACCGGGAAGTCCTTGGTCGCCTGCACGATCGCCCAGGCGACGAGGTGGGTGAAGGAGACCTTCAGCCCCCGGTCCTTCAAGACAGAGTTGATCGCCTTCCGTTTCGCATCCAAGGTGTCGACAGCGATCGTCCGGAACGAGGTCGCGGTCGGAACCTGGCGACTTTCGTCCATCGCGTTGGCAAGCATCGCCGCGGCCCCACGCAACTGCTTCGCCTCGCCGACGGCCGCAACCGTTCCGTTGCCGCCGCCGTCAGCAGCAGCCATCACATCCTCTTTGGTCACCTTCGAACCCGGCCCCGAACCCTGAACCGAGCCCAAATCCACGCCGGTAGCTTCAGCAACCCGCCGGGCCACAGGCGTCGCTTTCACATCGGCGCCCGAGCCGTTGCCCGATCCGTTCGAACCCTGAGAGCTAGCGGCCTCTGCCGTGGGTGGCGTGGTAGGGGGGACCCCCTGCTGCTCTGCAGCTGGGGGTGGGTCCCCTGCCGCGACAGGACCCGCGGCCCCAGCGCTTTGTCCCTCACCAGATCCCGACCCAGCTTCCATCTCAGCAAGAGGCGCCCCGACGGGGACCTCGTCGTCGACCTGGGCGATCAGCTTGGTGATCACCCCGTCCATCGGCGCCGGCACCTCGGCATCGACCTTGTCGGTCGAAACCTCGACCACCGTGTCGCCCTCGCTGACCGAGTCCCCCTCGGCCACGTGCCACTCGAGCACGATGCCCTCGGTCACCGACTCGCCCATCTCGGGCATGGTGATCTGGACGGTCGCCGTCTCGGGCATCTCCGGGCTCAGTCTAAGGAAAGTGGTTTACGGGCACGGCTATCGAGATACCCTGGTACCCCAATGAGCTACTTCGTCACCGGCGCGACCGGATTCATCGGCCGCAACCTCGTCCAAAAACTGCTCCAGCGAGAGGGCACGATCTACGCCCTGGTGCGGGCCGGATCGCGCGGCCGCCTGGAGGAGCTGCGCACCAGCTTCGGCGCCGACGGCGCCCGCATCGTGCCGATCACCGGCGATCTCACCCAGCCTGGGCTCGGGGTCTCCGAGGAGGACCTGGTGGCGATGCGGGGGGAGATCGAGCACTTCTTCCACCTGGCGGCGATCTACGACCTGACCGCCGACGCCGAGACGCAGGAGATCGCCAACGTCGAGGGGACGCGCCACGCGATCGAGCTCGCCGGGGCGCTGGAGGCCGGCTGCTTCCACCACGTCAGCTCGATCGCCGCCGCCGGCCTCTACAGGGGCGTCTGGACCGAGGAGATGTTCGACGAGGCCGAACGGCTCGACAACAACCCCTACTTCCGCACCAAGCACGAGTCCGAGCGCCTGGTCCGCGACGAGTGCCGGCGGCCCTGGCGGGTCTACCGGCCCGGGATCGTCGTCGGCGATTCGCGCACCGGGGAGATCGACAAGATCGACGGCCCCTACTTCTTCTTCAAGGCGCTGAAGCGGCTGCGGCGGGTGGCGCCGGCCTGGCTGCCGACGGTGGGGATCGAAGGCGGCGAGATCAACATCGTCCCGGTCGACTACGTCGCCGCGGCGATCGACCACATCGCCCACAAACCGCGCCTCAACGGCCGCGCCTTCCACCTCACCGACCCCCACCCGCACACCGCGGGCGAGGTGATCAACCTCTTCGCCCGGGCCGCCGACGCGCCGCAGATGGCGGTGCGGCTCGGGACCGAGGTGACCGAGCCGGCGACCGGGGCGGTACGGAGCGCGTTGAAGCTCTTCCCGCCCGCCAAGCGCGCCGCCAAGCTGGCGCTCGACCAGGCCGGGCTGCCGGCTGAGCTGCTCACCTACGTCGACTACCCGACCTCCTTCGACTCGACCCTGGCGCAGAAAGCGCTGAAAGGGTCGGGCATCGAGGTGCCGCCGCTGGAGTCATACGCGGCCCGCGTCTGGGACTACTGGGAGCGCAACCTCGATCCCGACCTCTTCAAGGACCGCTCGCTCTCGGCGGCGGTGCGGGGCAAAGTGGTGCTGATCACCGGGGCGTCCTCGGGGATCGGGAAGGCGACCGCGGTCAAGGTCGCCGACGCGGGCGCCACGGTGCTGCTCGTCGCCCGCTCGCTCGACAAGCTGGAGGAGACCAAAGAGGAGATCGTCGCCGGCGGCGGGACCGCCCACATCCACCAGTGCGACCTCGCCGACATCGAGGACATCGAGCGGATGGCCGAGGAGGTGCTGACCTACCACGGCCACGTCGACATCCTCGTCAACAACGCCGGTCGCTCGATCCGCCGCTCGATCTCGCTCTCCTACGACCGCTACCACGACTTCGAGCGCACGATCCAGCTCAACTACCTGGGCTCGGTGCGGCTGATCCTGGCGCTGCTGCCGGCGATGCGCGGCCGCAAGTTCGGCCACATCATCAACATCAGCTCGATCGGGACCCAGACGAACCCGCCGCGGTTCTCGGCCTACGTCGCCTCGAAGGCGGCGCTCGACGCCTTCAGCCGGGTGATCGCCTCCGAGGTGATCGAAGACGACGTCCACATCACCACCGTCCACATGCCGCTGGTGCGGACGCCGATGATCGCGCCGACGCGGATGTACGACATGTTCCCGGCGATCACGCCCGAGGAGGCGGCCGAGATGATCGCCAAGGCGATGATCCGGCGGCCGAAGAAGGTGGCGACGCGGCTCGGCAACTTCGGCGAGCTGGTCTACGCGGTGGCGCCGAAGGCCAGCGACTCGATCCTCAACACCGCCTACAAGCTCTTTCCCGACTCCCAGGCGGCGAAGGGGAAGAAGGACGAGGCGCGGGACAAGCCGCCCTCGACCGAGGCCGTGGCCTTCGCGCACCTGATGAAAGGCGTCCACTGGTAGCGAGGTAGGTTTGAGCCGGTGACCGAACGGCGGCTCAAGCACTGGGGTTGGGGTTACGAGGATCAGGCGCCGACCTCGACGCAGTTGCGCGAGGCGGCGGAAGGTATCCGGGCGCGGTTCGGGTTCGGCGGCGAGGTCGAGAAGCCGGTGCCGCTGGAGGAGGTAGAGCTGCGCGAGCTGCGGCTGAAGGCGCCGAGCGGTTTCGGGGACCTGTTTTCGGATGAGCGTTACGAGCGGGCGTCGCACGCGCTGGGGAAGGCCTACCGGGACGTGGTGCGCGGGTTCTACGGGAAGTTCGAGAACCCGCCGGATCTGGTGGCGTTCCCGGAGGACGAGTCCGAGATCGAGGCGGTCCTGAATTGGGCCGAGGCGGAGGGCGCGGCGGTGATCCCGTTCGGCGGCGGCACCAGCGTCTGCGGTGGGGTCGAGCCGCGGGTGGGGGAGCGGCCCGCCGTCTCGCTCGACCTGCGGAGGCTGGACCGGGTGCTGGAGGTCGACGCGACCTCGCTGGCGGCGCGGATCCAGGCGGGGGCGACGGGGCCGGGCCTCGAGGACCAGCTGCGCGAGCACGGGCTCACCCTGCGCCACTTCCCCCAGTCCTTCGAGTACTCGACCCTCGGCGGCTGGGTCGCGACCAGGGCCGGCGGGCACTTCGCGACGCTCGAGACCCACGTCGACGACCTGGTCGAGTCGGTGCGGGCGATCACCCCGCGCGGGACCTGGGAGAGCCGGCGGCTGCCGGGCTCGGGCGCCGGCCCCTCGCCCGACCGGCTGCTGGTCGGCTCCGAGGGGATCCTCGGCGTGATCGCCGAGGCGTGGGTGCGGGTACGGCCGCGGCCCGAGTTCAAGGCCTCGGCCGGGGTCACGTTCGACGAGTTCGACCGGGCCGCCGAGGCCGTGCGCTCGATCGCCCAGTCCGGCCTGCATCCCGCCAACTGCCGCCTGCTCGACGCCGCCGAGGCCGAGCTGACCGGCGCCGGCGACGGCAGCGCCGACCTCCTCATCCTCGGCTTCGAGTCCGCCGACCATCCCGTGGACCTCTGGATGGACCGAGCGCTGGACATCGCCCGCGACCACAAGGGAACTCCCGGCGAGGTCCGCAGCTCTGGAAGCGGTGACGACGCCGTCGGCGCCTGGCGCGGGGCGTTCCTGCTGGCGCCGTACCTGCGGGACACCTTCGTCGCCTGCGGCGTGCTCTCGGAGACGTTCGAGACGGCGATCACCTGGGACCGCTTCGAGGAGTTCCACGCGACGGTGATGGAGGCCACGCGCCGCGCCGTCTCCGAGGTCAGCGGCGTGCCGGCCGACGGGCCCGGTTCACCCCGCGTCAGCTGCCGCCTCACCCACGTCTACCCCGACGGCGCCGCGCCCTACTTCACCGTCCTCGCCCCGGCGATCCGCGGCGGCGAGGTCGAGCAGTGGGACGAGATCAAGGCCGCCGTCTCCGAGGCCCTGATCGACGCCGGCGGCACGATCACCCACCACCACGCCGTCGGCCGCGACCACCGCCCCTGGTACGACCGCCAGCGCCCCGCCCCCTTCGCCGCCGCCCTGCGCGCCGCCAAGGCCGAGCTGGATCCTGCGGGGATGCTGAACCCGGGCGTGCTGATCGATCTCTGATTACCCCTTGCACGTGCTCCCCATGAAGCCGGACGCCAAGAATCGGCAACAAGATCCATGGCGTGCAAACGAGCTATCGCGCCGACGTCAGCTGCGTGAAGACGGTCAGCGTCCCTTGCCGGAAAGGCTCGTCGAGGCGGATGTGCGATTCGTCCTCGTCGGGGGTCTGGCGGTTAACGCATGGGTGGACGTCGGCGGGCGCCTACTCGATTCCGCCGCCATTTCCACCTTTCTTCGCGCTGGTGACAGGACCCTCGTTCTTATCGAGCTGGGATGAAGCGCGCCAGCGACCGTCCTCGCGACCGCGACGACCTCGAAGCGCTCGAAGCGGCCCAGGAGCCGGGTCGGGACCAGGACTGACGCCCCGCGGCGCTACCCTTTCGCGACTCGCATTCCCGGTCGGGCTGCCAATGCTGGCGCCTGGGCCGCCTTCGCTCGATGGAAACGATCACCTCCGAACAGCCAACCGTGCCCGCTGAGCCGACCGAGCACTCCCAGGAGCCCGTGGTGCCGCGGCGCTCGCCGCTGCGCGCCGCGATCAAGACCGGCCGGCCCAAAGAGTGGGTCAAAAACGTCTTCGTCTTCGCCGGGTTGCTCTTCTCCGGCAAGTTCGACCAGTCCCACGCGGTGGTGGAGGCGACGATCACCTTCGTCGCCTTCTGCCTGATCTCCAGCGCCGGCTACTTCGTCAACGACCTGATCGACGTCGAGCTCGACCGCAAGCATCCGAAGAAGCGCTTCCGCCCACTGGCCGCGGGCGAGCTCTCCGAGCGGACGGCGATGATCATCGCCCCGGTCCTCGCCGCGATCGCGATCGCGATCGCCTTCGGCGCCGTCAACTGGGAAGTCGGCCTGATGGCCGTCGGCTACGGCGTCGCCCAGGTGGCCTACAGCCTGGGGCTCAAGCAGATCGTGATTATCGACGTGATGACGCTGGCCGGCCTCTTCATCCTCCGGGTCGCGGCCGGCGCCAGCGCCGTCGACGCCCACGCCTCCGAATGGCTGCTGCTCTGCACCGGCATGCTCGCCGCCTTCCTCGGCTTTACCAAGCGCCGCCAGGAGGCGGTCTCCGAGCTGCACGAGGGCACCTCGACCCGGCCCGTCCTCGAGCACTACTCGCTGCCCTTCCTCGACCAGATGGTCTCCCTGGTCACCACCGGCACCGTGCTCAGCTACGCGATCTACACCGTCAACTCGCCGCTGATCGGCAGCCAGATGATGCTCACCATCCCGCCCGCGGTCTACGGCATCTTCCGCTACCTGTATCTGATCTACGACCGCAACGACGACCGCTCGATGTCCGGGATCATCGCCGGCGACCGCGGCATCCAGGCGGCCGGCGCCGCCTTCGCGATCATCGCCTTCCTGCTGCTCTACGTGTTCAACGGCTAACGACTCCGAACTTCAGGGCCCTATGGGGGGACCAGATCTCGGAATCGCTAGGCCATGCCCATTTCCTCGGGGGACGCTTCCATCAGGTAGAAGCGGGCCCGCCCGAGCTCCTCGCCGTTGACCTGGACGACGGCGGCGTGGGGGCCGGCGGTGGCGAAGGCCGCGGTGGCGGCGATCGACATCACCAGGCGCTGCTCCTGGCCTTCGGGGAGGCCCGGAGGGCGGCCGGTCTCGAAGTTGGCGGTGAGGCCGTCGCCGAGCTCGTTGCCGTCGGGGTCCTGGACGGTGACGAGCAGCTCGTGGGGGGTGTTGGTCTCGTGCCAGGCGACGTCGATGCCGAGGCCGATCGAGAAGGACCACTCGTGCGGCAGCTCGGGGAGGCGGAGGACGTTCCAGCCGCCGCCGGTCAGGTAGAGCTTGCCGTTGACGGCCTCGCTGTGGTCGCAGAGGAGGAGGAAGCCGATGTTCACGGTCCCTCGCCCTCGGCGTAGGGGATCACCGGTAGGTCGGAGCGCAGTTCGATCTTGCCGGCCTTGGTGAACTGGAGGTCGATCGTCTCGTTCTTGCGGTAGGTGCCCCAGAGGCCCAGGTACATCGCCAGCCAGCGACTCGTGCCCACCTTCTCCTTGACGATCGGCCGTTCGAAGTCGATCTCCCCGCCTTCGATCCGGTAGCTCCCCTTCGGTTGCTCGATCCCGTTGATGAAGACGGTGAAGGGCGGTTCGGCGCCGGCCGGCAGCTTCACCCGCTCGCCGGCGGCGTAGCTGCCCTTGGGGATCTCGGTCTCGGTCCTGCTCATCCTTGCTCCGCCTCCAGAGTCTCGCGCACGAGGTCGAACGGCGTATCGTGGTGAGTCGGGTCGAGCTCCTCCCGCACTACCCCGCCCCTGAACGGCACGAACGTCCCGTCCCCGCGGACGTCGACCCCCGCCACCGCCCTGCGCAGGAAGCCGCCGCCGCTCAGCTGCAGCCGGGCGCGAACCTGGTCCCCCGGCTCGAAGTCCCGCAGCGACTGCACGCAATCGACCGGTCCCTCCGCCCGGATCGCCAAGGCCCGCCCCCGCATCGCTGTAACTGCCTCGTCGAGGTCGTCGAACGAGGCATGGTCGACATCGGAACCGTGGCGCACGGTCAACTTCCAGCGAGACACAGGCCGAGGCTATTGGGTTGTTCCTTTTCGGTCTACTGCAACGAAAAGGAACAGGCGAATCGCTACGCGCCGCGCCGTGGCCGTTTCGGCCTGCGCGCCGGGGGGCCGACGATTTTCTCCGGGCCCTCCCGCTGCTCCACCGGCACGTACTCGAGCTCGCGCGCGCCGGTGTAGATCTGCCGCGGGCGGGCGATTTTCTTCTCCGGGTCTTCCTGCATCTCCATCCACTGGGCGACCCAGCCGGCGGTGCGGGGGATGGCGAAGATGACGGTGAACATGTCCGTCGGGATGTCCATCGCCTCGTAGATGATCCCCGAGTAGAAGTCGACGTTCGGGTAGAGCTTGCGCGAGGTGAAGTACTCGTCGTCGAGCGCGCGTTTCTCCAGCTCCTGCGCGATCTCGACCAGCGGGTTGTATTCGGTCGCCTCGAAGACGTCGTCGAGGTGCTGCTGGATGATCCGCGCCCGCGGATCGTAGTTTTTGTAGACCCGGTGACCGAAGCCCATCAGTTTCTCCTCGCGCTGCTTCACCCGCTCGAGGAAGTCGGGGATGTTGTCTGGCGACTCGATCCGCCGCAGCATCCGCAGCACCGCCTCGTTGGCGCCGCCGTGCAGCGGCCCGTAGAGCGCCGCGACCCCGGCCGCCACCGCCGAGTAGGGATCGACGTCGGAGGAGCCGACCCCGCGCACCGCGTTGGTCGAGCAGTTCTGTTCGTGATCGGCGTGGAGGATGAAGAGGACGTCGAGGACCTTGGTCAGCGCGTCCTTGGGGACGTGCCGGTCTTCGGTCTTCTTGAACAGCATCGAGAGGAGGTTCTGGGCGTAATTGAGCTCGTTGTCCGGGTAGACGTACGGCAGGCCCATGTTGTGGCGGTAGGAGAAGGCGGCGAGGGTCGGCACCTTGGCGATCAGCCGCACCGCGGCCATGTAGCGCTCTTCGGGGTCGTCGATCTGCTTCGCGTCCGGGTAGAAGGTCGAGAGCGCGCCGACTCCGGCGAGCAGCATCCCCATCGGGTGGGCGTCGTAGCGGAAGCCCTCGAAGAAGTGCTTGAGGTCCTCGTGGACGAAGGTGTGGTGGGTGATGTCGAAGGTCCAGCGGTCGAGCTGGGCCGCGGTCGGCAGCTCGCCGAAGATCAGCAGGTAGGCAACCTCGAGGAAGGTCGAGCGCTCGCAGAGCTGCTCGATCGAGTGGCCGCGGTGTTCGAGGATCCCGGCGGCGCCGTCGATGTAGGTGACCGCGGAGCGGCAGGAGGCGGTGTTGGTGAAGGCCGGGTCGTAGGCCATCATCCCGAATTCGTCCTCGTCGACTTTGATCTGCCGCAGGTCCATCGCCCGCACCGTGCCGTCGGAGATCGGCACCTCGTAGGACTTGCCGGTGCGGTTGTCGGTGATCGTCAGCGAGTCGGAGGCCATGGGCGGCGCCCATTCTGTCACTTCGCCCGCGTCAGCTGTTAAGAGGTGACGGGACCCTCGAACTGGGTCATCGCCCGCAGCTGCTCGAAGCGCTCGTCGATCTCCTCGCGGGTCAGCCGCGAGACGCGCTCGGTCCCGAACTCCTCGACGTTGAAGGAGGCGAGGACGGTGCCGTAGCCCATCGCCCGCCGCAGCTCCGCGTCGTCGAAGTGATCGCCCTCGACGCTGTCGAGGTAGCCGAAGAAGCCGCCGGCGAAGCTGTCGCCGGCGCCGGTCGGGTCGCGCACGTCCTCCAGCGGGAAGCCGGGCAGGGCGAAGAAGCCGTTCTCGGTAAAGAGCGCGGCGCCGTACTCGCCCTGCTTGGCGATCACCGCCCGCGGTCCCATGTCCATCACCGTGCGGGCGGCGCGGGCGAGGTTCGACTCGCCGGTCAGCATCCGGATCTCGGCGTCGTTGACGACGAGGCAGTCGACCTCGCCGATCGCCGCTGTCAGCGAGTCCTTCGCGGTTTCGATCCAGAGGTTCATCGAGTCGAGCCCGCTGAGCCGGGCCGAGGCGCACTGGGAGCGGACCTGGCGCTGCAGGTCGGGCTGGATGTTGGCGAGGAAGAGAGTGTCCGCTGCCTGCGAGGCCGCCGAGAGCTTCGGCTCGAACTCGGCGAAGACGCCGAGCTGGGTGTCCTCGGTGTGGGCGACGTTGAGGTCGTACTCGTAGCGGCCGCGCCAGAAGAAGGACTGCCCACCCGCGACCCGCTCTACGTCCTCGGTGAGGATCCCGCGGCGCTCTAGGACCTCGAACTGCTCGGCGCCGAAGTCGTCGCCGACCGGGCCGACCGGCCGCACCTCGGTGAAGAAGCTGGCCGCCAGCGAGAAGTGCACCGCGGCGCCGCCGAGCATGCGGTCGCGCTCCCCAAAGGGGGTCTTGACCGCGTCGAAAGCGATTGATCCCACGACCGTGAGCGCCATAGGCGGGGGAGCCTAATCGAGGTGAACGCGCAGCAGCAGCCGCCCTGCGAGACTCAGCGTCCAATGAAAGCGATCCAAATCGAGGAGTTCGGCGGGCCAGAGGTGCTGCAGTACACCGAGGTCCCCGACCCCAGCCCCAAGCTCGCCGAGTCCGTGATCAACGTCAAGCGGATCGGCATCAACTTCGCCGACACCCACGCCTCCCGCAACGACTATCTCGCCGAGCAGACCCTGCCCCTGATCCCCGGCGCCGAGGTGAGCGGGCAGCTCAACGACGGCCGCCGCGTCGTCGCCCTGCTCGGCAGCGGCGGCTACGCCGAGAAGGTCGCCGTCCCGCAGGCGCAGCTGATCGACCTGCCCGACGGCGTCGATTACGACCAGGCCGCCGGCGGCCTGCTGCAGGGGCTGACCGCGATGGCGCTGGTCCACCGCTGCGCCCGGATCGAGCCGGGGGAGACGATCGTCGTCGAGGCCGCCGCCGGCGGCACCGGCACGCTTGCCGTCCAGCTCGCCAAGCGCGCCGGCGCCCGCGTGATCGGGCTCGCCTCCAGCGAGGAGAAGCGCGAGCTGGTCCGCGGCCTCGGCGCCGACGCCTGCGTCGACTCGCGCGCCGAGGACCTCGGCGCCGCGATCCGCGAGGCCAACGAGGGCAAGCGCGTCGACGCGGTCCTGCACATGAGCGGCGGCGCCGCCTTCGACGCCGAGATGGGCGTGCTGGCTCCGCTGGGCCGGATGGTCGTCTTCGGGATCGCCTCCCGCGAACAGCGCGAGGTCTCGACCGCCTCCCTGCTGCGCGGCTCCAAGGCGGTGATTGGGTTCTGGCTCGCCCACCTGCTGATGCGGCCGGACCTGCTGGGCCCGATGATCCGCGATCTGCTGGCGGCGATCGCCGGCGGCGAGCTGGCGGTTACGATCGGAGAGGTCTACCCCCTGTCGGAAGCTGCGCGCGCGCACGAGGACCTGATCGCCCGCCGCACCACCGGCAAGCTCCTCCTGGACCCCTCTCAGTGACGCACATCAAGTGAACTTCAAAGAACTGGGCCTCTCGCCCGACATCCAGCAGGCCCTCGACGAGCTCGGCTACGAGGACCCGACGCCGATCCAGGAGCAGGCGATCCCCGAGCTGCTCGGCGGCCACGACGTGATCGGCCAGGCCCAGACCGGGACCGGCAAGACCGCCGCCTTCGGGCTGCCGCTGCTGCAGTACCTCGATCCCGACAACAATGAGGTGCAGGCGATCGTCCTCACCCCGACGCGGGAGCTCTGCATCCAGGTGACGCAGGCGCTGCGCTCCTACGCCGAGCACCTCGACATCGAGATCGTCGCCGTCTTCGGCGGCGCCCCGATCCGCTCGCAGCAGTCGCAGCTGCGCTCCGGCGCCCACGTCGTCGTCGCCACCGTCGGGCGGATGATGGACCTGATGTCGCGGCGCTCGCTGGTCCTCACCGCGGCCCGCTACGTCGTCCTCGACGAGGCCGACGAGATGCTCGACCTCGGCTTCATCGAGGACGTCGAGAAGATCCTGCGGATGTGCCCGAGCGGCCGCCAGACGGCGCTCTTCTCGGCGACGATGCCGCCGCCGATCCAGAAGCTCGCCGAGGGCTACATGTACGACCCGACGACGATCAGCATCACCCCGGAAACGCTGACCGTCGACAAGATCCAGCAGGCCTACGTCGAGGTCCCGGCCAAGGAGAAGGCAGCGCGCCTGGTCTCTCTGCTGAAGACCGAAGAACCCGAGCAGGCGATCATCTTCACCCGGACCAAAATCGGCGCCTCGAAGCTGGAGAAGACGCTGAAGGACAAAGGCCTGGACGTGAAAGCGCTGCACGGCGACCTCAGCCAGGGCGTCCGTGACGGGGTGATGATCTCCTTCAAGGACCACCGCGTGAAGCTGCTGGTGGCGACCGACATCGCCGCCCGCGGGCTCGACGTCGACCACGTCACCCACGTCATCAACTACGACGTGCCGAACTCCTCGGAGACCTACGTGCACCGGATCGGGCGCACCGGCCGCGTCGGGCGCACCGGCCGCGCGATCACCTTCGTGACGCCGGACCAGAAGGACGAGATCGCCCGCATCGAGCGCGACGTGAAAACCAAGATCGGCGAGTGGGAGACCCCCGAGGAGCGGCTCGAGCACGCGCCGCCCCCGCGCCGGCGGGAGCGGGCGCCGAGGCGCGAGCGCGAGAAGGAGCCGCGGCGGGAGCGCGAGCCGGCTAGCGAGGCCAACGGCGACGGCGAGAAGGCCGACACGACCAAGCTCTTCGTCAACCGCGGCGAGCGCAGCGGCATCGACGAGGAGGCGCTGCGCTGGGCGCTGAAGGAGGGCGCGGTCCTGCCCGACGAGGCGATCCACGACGTCCGCGTCCTGCACCGCTTCTCCTTCGTCGAGGTCGACCCCGACGTCGCCGAGCGCACCGTCGAGTACCTCGACGGGACCAAGCTCGAGGGCAAAGAGATCCGCCTCGAGATCGCCAAGAGCTAGGCGGGATGGAGGGCGTTGGGTGGCCCTCCCAAAACCCGCTCGCTTCGCTCGCTTTTGAGTGTTTTGGGAGGACCACCCAACGCCCTCCCCGCAGGAAGCTGGTTAGGTCAGTTCGGCGATCGTCTCCAGTAGGCGCTCGAAGTCGATCGGCTTGGTGACGTAGCCGTCGATCGCGAGGTCGGTAGGCGCGTCGGCGTCGCCCGGGTTCTGGTGGGCGCTGACGATCAGGGCGGGGACGTCGTTGCCGGCGCCGCGGATCTCGCGCAGGGCGTCGATGCCGGACTTGCGCGGCATCATCGCGTCGAGCAGGAGCAGGTCGGGCTCGATGCCGTCAGCGATGTGGTCGAGCACCTCCTGCCCGTCGGCGGCGGTCGCGACTGCGTGGCCGGCCATCTCCAGCCGGGTCCGCATCAGCAGCAGGATCGTCTCGGAGTCGTCGGCGACGAGGATCGTGGCCATCAGCCCGCCTCCGCGGTCGCCTGGCCGTGGCCGCTGGCGGCACCCTCGCCGAGCGAGCCGGGGGCGGGCGCCACCGGCAGCCGCAGGCGGAACGTCGAGCCCTCCCCGACGACAGACTCGGCGACGATGCTGCCGCCGTGTGCCTCGGCCAGCGATTTGGAGATCGCCAGCCCGAGGCCGGTGCCGCCGACCCGCTGGGTCAGCCCGGCGTCGCCGCGGGTGAAGCGCTCGAAGATCCGGTTCAGCTGCTCCTGGGGGATGCCGGGCCCGTTGTCGCTCACGGCTATCTCCACCTCGGCGCCGAGCGCCCGCGCCGACACCCCGATGGACGCACCTTCGGGCGAGTACTCATGGGCATTCGTAATCAGATTCACCAGTATCTGCCTGATCCGGTCGGGCTCGACGTAGATCGGCGGCAGGCCGGGGTCGATCGCTTCGCTCAGGGCCTGCCCGCCCGCCTCGGTCTGGGCGCGCATCGTACGCACGACGTCCTCGACGAGCGGCGCGACCTCGGTCGGCTGCGGCCGAATCGAGAGCCGGCCGGCGTCCGAGCGGGCGAGATCGAGGAGGTCGTTCAGCAGCCGCACGAGGTGACGGCAGTTGTCGAGGATCACCTCGACCGTCTCGGCCTGGCGCGGCGTCAGCGAGTCGCGTTCCAGCATCAGCAGCTCGGCGAATCCCTGCACCGAGGTGAGCGGGCTGCGCAGCTCGTGGGAGGCGGTGAGGACGAACTCGTCTTTCAGGCGGTCGAGTTCGGCCCGGCGGACGTCCTCCTGCTCGAGCTCCTCGGCCATCTCGTTGAAGGCGGTGCCGAGGGTCGCGGTCTCCGAGAGGCCGCCGACCTCGACCCGGGCGCTGCGGTCGCCGGCGGCGAGCCGGCCGGCGGCGTCGACCAGCTGCTCGAGTGGGCGCCGCATCGATGAGATCAGGCCGCTGAAGAGGAGGAGCGCCCCGGTCAGGCCGGCCAGTAACCCGGCGGCGACGAGCAGCGCGGTGTCGCGGGTGTCGGCGGAGATCTCGTCGCGCAGTTCCTCGCGGCGCCCCGCCTGCTGGGTGACCAGGGCCCGGGCCCTGGGGCCGCCGGTGCCGCGGGCGATCCGTTCGCGGGCCACCATCTCGACCTGGTAGGAGCGGGCGATCGAGTCCTCGAAGTCCTGGCGCTGCTGGATGAAGCGGCCGACGCCGATCACCGCCATCGCGGTGAGCACGGCGAAGCCGATCGCGAACCCGATCCGCAGCCGGTTGGCGAGCGACGGGCTCAGCCGTCGATTGGATCGTGAATATGCTTGCGCCCCTATGGCTGACGAGGCTACCGAGCAGGACGGCACCGTCGCGGTTCCGGACGGGATCGCCAAGGCCCCGCTCGAAGCCTGGTTCGGTGAGAACGTTCCCGGCGCCGCGCCGCCCCTGAGCTTCGAGCGGATCGCCGGCGGCCACTCGAACCTGACCTACCGCGTCACCGACGCCGCCGGCGGCAAGTGGGCGCTGCGGCGGCCGCCGATGGGCAAGCGGCTCGGCTCGGCCCACGACATGGGCCGCGAGTTCAAGGTCGTCTCCGCCCTGGGGAAGACCGACGTGCCGGTCGCCCCGGTGGTCGGCCTCTGCGAGGACGAGAGCGTCAACGACGCGCCCTTCTACGTGATGGAGTTCGTCGAGGGGCCGATCCTGCGCGGCCTCGCCGAGGCCGAGATCTTCCCCGACGAGGACGACCGGCGGGCGATCGGCGAGCGCGTCGCCGACACCCTGGTCCAGATCCACGCCGTCGACCCCGACGCCGCGGGGCTTGGCGACCTCGGCCGCAAGGAGGACTACGTCGCCCGCCAGCTGCACCGCTGGCAGGGCCAGTGGGAGAAGTCGAAGACGCGCGAGCTGGAGCCGATCGACCGGGTCCACGCGGCGCTCTCGGCCCGCATCCCGGAGCAGGGGCCGGCGACGATCGTCCACGGCGACTACCGCCTCGACAACATGATCCTCAGCGACGCCGGCGAGGTCGCCGCGGTGGTCGACTGGGAGCTCTGCACCCTCGGCGACCCGCTCGCCGACGTCGGCCTGCTGATGGCCTACTGGCCCGAGCGCGGCGCCGGCGAGGACGTCGTCGCCCTCGGCATGCCCGCCAACCTGGCGCCGGGCTTCCCGACCCAGGCCGAGCTCGCCGCCCGCTACGCCGAGCGCAGCGGCCGCGACCTCTCCGACCTCAACTTCTACGTCGCCCTCGGCTACTGGAAGCTGGCGATCATCCTGGAGGGCGTCTACGCCCGCTACGTCGCCGGCGGCTACGGCAAAGTCGACGAGGGCGTCCACGCCTTCGCCCGCCTGGTCGAGCGCCTCGCCGAAGAGGCCGAGAGGCGCGAGCGCGCGGACTGACCGGTGCCTAGGTGGCTCGTCCAGGTCGGTTGACACCGTCCGAAGCAGATGAAATGGTCCAGAAATCTGGCCTAAATCAGGAGCCGGAGCCGTCGTTGGGGCTCACCGTTGACTGACTCGTCCCCTTAACCCTGAAAAGGAGATTCATTTCGTGAAGCAGATAAGCAAGCGACTGACGTACGCAAACGTCATGTCATCGATCGCAGTCTTCCTCGTTCTCGGCGGCGCCACCGCCCTCGCCGCAGGTCTCGCGAAGAACAGCGTCGGTAGCAAGCAGCTGAAAAAGAACGCGGTCACGGCGGCGAAAATCAAGAAGAACGCGGTCACGACGGCGAAGATCAAGAATGACGCCGTCACCGGAGCGAAGGTGAAAGAGGAAACCCTCGGCACCGTTCCCAGCGCGAACCTCGCGAACTCGATTCCCCCCGCCGAACCGACGCATCTCGTCGGCACCGCGGGTCAGCCCGGATTCGAAAACGGAAGCTCGAATTTCCCCGGTGAAGGTGGCCTTGGCTTCAACCCGGTTGGCTTCTACAAGGACCACGAGGGCATAGTTCACCTGCAGGGCATCGCCAAAGGCGGAACGAGTCTCCCGGTGATCTTCACCCTGCCTCCCGGATTCCGTCCGGCGTCCGGCAAGCTGATCGTCCTCGAACAGATCAACGAAAGCACGGCCATCATCGCCGGGTCGAATGTCAGCAGCGGCGGCATCGACCTCAGCGGCAAGGTCCTCGGATCAGAAGAAGAAGCCGTCGTCCTCGACGGCATCACCTTCCGGGCCGAGAGCTGAGAAGACTCAACCTGGAGCGCCCCGGCCGAGGCCGGGGCGCTCTTCCTTCGATGAACAAAGCTCCCTGCAAACCGATCGCTGCGCTTTCCCTTCTTCTTGTCCTCCTGTTGGTTGGAGGATGTGGCGGCGGATCATCAGATTCGACGACCCCCGAGACCAAACAGGCGCCAAAGAAGGGGCCTACTGCCGGGGTGGCGGAGAAAACCGCGGAGCGGGGCGAGCCCCCAGCGCAGAAGTCGAAGCAGCATGCGCGGCGGAACCATGCGCATCGCTCACACAACGACCAGCACCAGAAGAAGGGAACCGCCAAAGCCAAATCACCACAAGAGAGTGAGGCGGAAGAGCGGGACAGGGTGGTCAGGCACCTGAAGAAGCTCGTGAATGGCGCCGACAACAGTGGCACGCGCGTCGCCTCCACGCCTGAGGAGGTCCGGGAAGCGCTGCAGGAACTGCACCAAGACGATACGGATGGGAATGCCCCAGCGGACTCCGAGAGCAGCGTCGAATCGTCGCTGGAAGAAGTACTGGGAGATCGCTGAACTACCCGCGGGCGGGAGCCCGCCCTTGCTGGCCAAGGGAATCGGCCGGTCGTCAGGCAATTCGTCGAAGTCGTTCGTGATCCGAACGGGGACGAGACTGCCTTCCCTTCTTCACCCCCCGCATTCGCAGCATAAGCGCGGCCGAGGGGGTCACCTTTCCGGTTGCGTAGGTCGAGAGGCGCGAGGTCGAGGTGCCGATGTGGGAGGCGAACTCGCGACGGGAAAGGCCAGACTCCTCGATCAGCCGTTGGACCTCGGCCGCAACCGCCATCCGCTCGGCGGCGTCGGTGTCGCGACGGGCTTGCTCGATCACCCGCTCCATCGTCTTGGTCACTCCGTAGGGGCGGCTGTAGGTGAGCACCTCTTCGACGTTGCGGGCTACCGATCCCCATGGCGCCGCCTTGATCGCCGCGGCAAGGCGGCGCCAGTGCTTCAAACCCCCCCGCTCCAGCGCCGTCTGAATCGCCTCCAGCGGCCACCCCTCGACCGGGTCGTGGGGCGAGACATCGACGTTGCGGAAGATGAGCTCGGTCATTCAGCCACCATCCGCTTCGAGACCTCCCCGAGTATCTCGGTTACGGCATTCCAGTCCTTCCACTCCTGCCGCAGTCGCCGGTAGGAGGGAAGCTGGGCGATGACCTGGCGGTCGGCGGGCTTGGGATCGCCAAGCTGCCGCGTGAGTTGACTGGCGATGCCGTCGCCACTCTCCGCCTGGTCGGCGTAGTACTCGTCGATTCGGCCGAGAACCTTCGCGGCACCGTCGACCCCGAGCGCCGCGGCAAGGGCGGCCGTGTCGAGATAGTCGCGGGTCTGATTGCGGCGGACGACCAGGAAAGCCTTGATCCGCAGGGTCTCCTCGAGCGTCGGGACGGTCACCTCCGCCCCTGAAGAGAGCTCGACCTTCGTCACCTCGAGCGGCGATTTCCGGATCATCTGGCGGACGCCGGCTTCAATGCCGTCGAGATTCCCGAGGATTACCTTCCCGGGGGTAACCCTGTTGGTGGCCCAGCCGTCGTCTTCCTCAACCGCTTCGAGCACCATCTCGAACCGGTCGGCCAAATCTGGGAGGACGTGATCATGATCCCGCGATTCCCGATGGTCCGCGTAGAGGATCGCCGCGCTGCCGCCCACGAGCACAGCACCCGGGACCAGACGCTGCAGGTGAGCGGCCGACTCCATTACGGAGACGAACTGCGCATCCCGTCCCTTCAACTGCTCCGAGCTCATCCTTCAAGCTTATCACTTCTGATAATAGGTAGTCAGCCTAGGCTCACACCATCCGCGTCGCGTGCCTGGGCTCGAGGTTGCCTTCGGCTTCGGCCTCGGCGCGCTTGGCCCAGCGGTTCAGCTCGCGGCGGGCGAGGACCATCTTGTGGACCTCGTCGGGGCCGTCGGCGAGGCGGAGCATGCGGCTGAAGCGCCACATGATCGCCAGCGGGGTGTCGTCGGTCATGCCCAGCGAGCCGTGGATCTGGATCGCGCGGTCGAGGACGTCCATCACCATGTTGGCGGCGACGATCTTGATCGCGGAGATCGCCTGGCGGGCGGCGCGCTTGCCCTCGGTGTCCATCTTCCAGGCGGCGTAGAGGGTGAGGAGGCGGGCCTGGTCGATCTCCATCCTGGAGGTGGCGATCGACTCCTGGACGAACTGCTTCTCGCCCAGCGGGCCGCCGAAGGCGGAGCGTTCGTTGGCGCGGCGGCACATCATCTCGTGCGCCCGCTCGGCGGTCCCGATCGCCCGCATGCAGTGATGGATGCGGCCCGGGCCGAGCCGGTCCTGGGCGATCGCGAAGCCGGCGCCCCGCTCGCCGAGCAGCGAGTCCTTCGGCACCCGGCAGTCTTCGTAGCGGATCTCGCAGTGGCCGGGGCCGCCGTCGTGGCCCATCACCGAGATCGGCCGCACCAGGTTGAAACCGGGGTTGTCGGTCGGGACGCAGATCATCGAGGCGCGGGCGTAGGGCGGGGCGTCGGGATCGGTGACGACCATCGCGATCGCCAGCTCGGCGCCGACGGCGCCGCTGGTGAACCACTTGTGGCCGTTGACCACCCACTCGTCTCCGTCGAGCTCGGCGCGGGCCTGCAGCAGCGTCGGGTCGGAGCCGGAGACCTCGGGCTCGGTCATCGAGAAGCAGGAGCGGATCTTCCCCTCCAGCAGCGGGTGGAGCCAGCGCTCCTGCTGCTCGGGCGTCCCGTGCTCGGCGAGGATCTCCATGTTGCCGGTGTCCGGGGCCGAGCAGTTGAAGGCCATCGGCGCCGCCATCGGGCTGCGCCCCATCTCCTCGCAGAGTAGCCCGTACTCCCAGTTCTTCAGCCCGGGGCCGAAGCGCTCGTCGGGCATGAACAGGTTCCAGAGCCCCTCGCCCTTCGCCTTCTCCCGCACCGTCGTGAGGTTCTCGGGGTAGGGGACCCCGGGGCCGACCTCCGCGTCGAGCGCCTCCATCAGCTCCCGCTCCTGCGGGTAGATCTGCTCGTCCATGAAGTCGAGCACGCGCTCGCGCAGCTCGGCGACCTCGGGGCTGGGCTTGAAGTCCATCGTTTCCTCTCCTCGCTCTCCGGATGGGGAACGGTATTCGATGATCGGCTCAGGTCCGCCGGTAGCGGGCGAAGAGCTCGCCGTCGGACTCCAGCAGCCAGACGAGCTCGAGCTCGACGACCCCCGGCAGCTGCCCGTCGAGGATTCGCGGCGCCCCGCCGCCGCTCAGCTTCGGCGCGATCGTCAGGAAGAGCTCGTCGACGAGTCCGGCGGCCTGCAGTGAGGCGTGCAGGGTCGGGCCTCCCTCGCACATCACCGCCCGCACCCCTTCTCCCCGCAGGGAGCCGAGCAGCTCCCGCGGGTCGGTCCGCTCGCCCCCCTGGCTCTCGACCACGACGAGCCGCTTGTCGAGGCCGGCATAGCGCTCGGCGCGCATCGTCCCGGCGCCGATCATCACCGCGTCGAAGCGGGTTCGCAGCCCCGCCAGCATCGCCGTGTCGGTGCTCGAGCCGATCGGCCCGGAGACGCCGCCGATCGTCGCCGCCCCGTCGAGGGTGGAGGCGAAGTTCATCGCCACGAAGGGCCGGTCCGGGGGCGCCTCCTCCCACGGCCGGTAGTTCTCCAACTGCTCGGAGACCGTGGTCGGCGCAGGGTCTGGCAGAAGCCGCCGCATCGGCGGCAGGCTACCCGGCCCTGCGCGAGCGCATGCGAGCGCGCTTTATCTGTAGTCGTGCCAGCCGGCGAACTCGCGGCCGGCGAACTTCTGCAGCCCGGCGACGTCCTCGCCGAAGCGGCCGCGGATCGTCTCGAAGAGGTCGTCGGGCAGCTTCGGCTTCGGCGCCGGGGGCTTGTCGGGGTCGTGGACGACCTTCTCGACCAGCCAGCGCATCGACTCGGGGAGGCGGTCGAAGTTGCGGTCGAAGGAGCGCAGCCCGGGCAGTTTCACCAGCTTCTCCATCAGCTGGTATTTGTCGCCCTCCTTGGCGCTCGACTTCTCCCACTCGCGGTCGAACTGCTCGGAGGTGAAGCTCTCGTCGACGCCGGCGAAGGCGAAGGCCTTGCGCATCGTCTCCTCGCGTTCGGTCTGCAGCTCCTCCTGGGTGATGATCTCGATCTGCGAGCGGTCGAAGCGCTCCAGGTAGGGCTGCAACTGCATCCAGTACTTGGAGCGGTTCACGTAGGAGGTGTCGGGCCTGGAGAGCACCTCGACCAACTCGCCGGTCTCGTACCCGGCGCCGGTCGCGTGGACCCAGTGGGAGAGGATCCGCTTGATCGGGTCCCGCACCATATAAAGGAGCCGCGCGTCTGGGCAGTTCTGCTTGATCCGCTCGGCGGCGCCCTCGAAGCGGGGGAGGTTCGTGTAGTGGGGCGAGGACTCGCCGCGGACCTCGAAACGGTCGTCGAAGCGGCTCGCGTACCAGTCGAGGCCGAGGTCCCAGTTCAGCTCCTCGACGAAGAAGTTCAGCTCCTTGGGCTTCGACATCTGGATTTCGGGATGGAGGCCGAGGTAGTGGTGGATGCTCGTCGTCCCGCACTTGAGCCCGCCGATGATGATCAGGTTCGGCAGCTGCGCGTGGCGTTTGCGGCGCCTGCGCCAGCGGCTCTTGCGATCGGCCGCGTAGCGCTCGCGGGCGCGCGCGCACATCCGCTCGTCGGCGGGATCTGGGGCGGCGGTGGGGGGCAGGGTGTGCGTGTCGGTATCCGGCACGAGCGTGGCTAGTCTAGCTGCGATGCCCGCAGCCGATCTCCAGGCCAACTTCCAGCGTTTCTTCGAAGCGACGACGGAGTTCTTCCGCCACCTCTCGGAAATCGAGTGGTCGGTCTTCGCGCTGGCCCTGCTCTGCCTGCTGGCGATGCAGCTGGCGCGCGCCTGGGCCTGGCGCAACGTGCTGCGGGCCGCCTATCCGGACGAGCCGATCCCGTTTCTGCCCCTGGCCGCCGCCTATCTGGCGGGGGCCGGGATCAACGCGATCGTCCCCGCCCACGCGGGCGACGCCACCAAGGTCTTCCTCGTCAAACGCCAGATCCCGGACTCCTCCTACCCGGCGGTGACCTCCTCGTTCCTGGTCCAGACCGTCTTCGACACCTCGGTGGGGATCCTGGTCCTGCTCTACGCGATCACCCAGGGGCTGCTGCCGCCGCTGCCGAAGATCCCCAACCTCCCCGCATTCGAGATCTCCTTCTGGGCCGACCACCCGAAGGCCTTCTTCATCACCGTCGGGGTGACGCTGCTCGCGATCGCGATCGGCATCTACCTGCTCGCCCACCGGGTGCGCCGCTTCTGGGCGCGGGTCCGCCAGGGAGTGGTGATCCTCAGCGAGCCGGGGCGCTACATGCGCGAGGTCTTCGCCTGGCAGGGGGTCGGCTGGCTCTTCCGCTTCGCGGCCTTCTGGTTCTTCCTCGAGGCCTTCGGGATCGGCGGCTCGGTCGGCAACGTGATGCTGGTGATGAGCGTCCAGGCGATCGCCAACGTCGTACCTTTCACGCCGGGAGGTGCCGGCGCGCAGCAGGCGCTGCTGGTGGCGACGCTGCACGGGCCCACCCGGACCGCGGTTCTCTCCTTCTCGGTCGGCACCCAGATCGCGATGGCGGCCTGGTCGGTGGTCCTCGGCTTCCTCTCGATTCTGCTCGTCTTCAGGACCACGGACTGGCGCGGGCTGATCAGGCAGGCGGAGGCGGATGCCGAGAGCGACAAGGCGGCGCAGGCGGCCTCCTGAAATCACGATGACCAGCCCGGATATCTGCCGGCGACCCGCCACTGCCAGGGCGGGCGCTCGGCGGGCGGGAACTCGTAGTGGTTGCGGCCGGGGAGCGTCTCCAGCGGGACCAGGGCGGGGTCGTCCTCGACCCGGACCTCGGTCCCGGCGGCGGCTTCGACGTCGGCCTGCGTCGCCCGGCGAACCACGCGGCTCCAACCCATGGTGGGTCGGTACAGCCAGTAGGTCACCTCGACCCAGCCGGTGGAGCCGCGGCGGTCGATCAGCTCGGTGAAGGCGGTCGTGCGGCGACGGGAGGCGGTCAGGTGCGGTCCCGCCGCGACCGCGCAGCTCTCCCGGCGGCAGCGGCGGAAGTCGACCGGGACCAGCGGCAGCCCGGACGGGCCTGGGAGCGCGACCGGGGGCGGTGCCAGCGCGCGCGCCAGGCGAGCCAGGGGCCAGCCGTAGGCGGGGACCAGCGGATGGTGGCGGCAGGCGTCGGGCAGGCGCGGCGCGCAGCGGATCTTGCCGCCTGCTCGACGCTCGCCGATCCCCGCTCTCCGTCGGTTCCGCTCCTCATCGCGCCGAGCCTAGGCTGGCCCGGCACGCGCGTGGCGCGCAGAAGGTGCTGAATCTGGGCCGTACTCGAGCCGGTTCTGCTTACATGGAGGGCGATGGAGGGCTTCAACCTTTTCGGCGACCCGGAGGAGTTCCGCGCCCGCATGGAGGAGCTCCAGGAGCAGATGCAGTCCTCGCAGCGGGTCGCCTGGGCCGACAACGCGATCAAGCTCGCCGTCGAGATGACCGTCGCCTCGATCGGCCGCCTCGACCTCACCGGCAGCGCCGACGAGCAGGCGATGCAGGTCCGCGACGCGATTCGTGTCCTGTTCCCCGAGGCAGTGACCCTCGTGCGCGAGGCGCGCGAAGGTCTGAGCTAATCAGCGTCGATCATTTGTCGCGGGACGGCACAGGGGGGAGGCCCAGTTGCACTTCCCGTCTTGCCCGGATCTCGGGGGTCATGATCCCGAGATCTTCGAGCACCTTTGGATCCTCGATGAAACGGCTGGCTAGCCAACGCATGGCATAGTCCGGGATCGATTTGGCAAAGGGAATCTCAGGATTGCCCGTCATACCCTCCGGCTCGAATCGAAAATTCGTAAAGCTCCGCACTAGCACCTCAAGCGGTACCCCGTATTGAAGGGCGATTGAAATCGCCGTTGCGAACGCCTTGAGCATCCCTTGCATGGGAGCCAGGGAATTGGCTTCGCCTATCGAGACTTCACCTACCTCCCCGCTCTCGTACTTCCCCGCGGTGATATGGCCCTCGTAGCCCGCGATCCTAAAACGGTGGCCGATCGCTTCGTGCTCAAGAGGCATCCGCCGTCGAGTGGGCGTTATCACTCGGTCCACATCCGCCTCCACCAAGGTCTCAAGGGTCGTAAATCGATGTCGCTTGACCCCTTTGCACTCACGGCGCCGGCGCAAATCAGAAACCCCCGGCTGGGACCGAGTGTCGATTACCCGCGATCCTCTTTGTTCCTCGGGCCGGCAGTACGGGCAGTCCATGCCTCATCCCTTTCTCTTGGGTCCCATCTTCTTGGCCATCCAGGCTTGTCGGAGAAGCGCTCCAAATCCCATGCTGAGGACAGCACTGGCCACGCTTGCCGCCACCTTCTCTCCTGAGAGCAGATATGCCGCCGCGGTAGTCCCAGCGGCCGGAACTGCAAACAAGAGGAAACCCAGGGCATGGGGCCCATATATCTCCAGCCCGGTCACAATCGCCTCGGTCATCGCCTGCCCTACTGCTCTTCGGGCTCTTTTCGAGGGCATCAGTGCCACAAGAAATCCCCAATCAGGTGCTTGATAGAGCACAATAATCGCTATTTAGCCCCTCTGCAAGTTAATCAGCTCTATATAGGAGAGTTGAAGTAAGGCAAAGGGCCGCGCATCCGCCTTGCTTGGGAAAGGTAAAGCTGCTTAGAACAGCTCGACCCGGACCGAGATCACGGCGCCGCGGCCGACCAGGCCGCCGGCAAGCTCGACCGGGATCGCGATCAGCAGCGCCGGGATCGCGAGGACGACGCTGGCGAGCGCGTCGATCCGTCGCTGCCAGGGGGCGGCGGCCGGCACGGCCGGGGCGCCGCGCAGCGCCCCCAGCGCCGCGTTGCGGCCGAAGGTGACGCTGTTGAGCAGGGTCTGCCACGTCGCGGCGAGGCTCGCCAGCGGCAGCCAGCGGCGCCCCTTGACGATCTGGTCGCGGCGGGCGACCAGCCGGCGCACCGCCTCGAGGGTGAAGAGATGGGCCGCGTCCGGTCGCAGGCCCGACCAGCCGGCGCCGCCGAGCGAGCAGCCGAAGCCGGCGCGGTTCTCCAGCCGGATCGTGTCGCCGTCGCGCAGCGCGTCGAGCTCGCGCAGCGCCGCCGCCGCGCCCTGCGGCTCGCCGACGACGCCGAGGCCGCAGCTCTCGCAGCGCCGCACCGGCCCGGCCAGGCCCCGCTTCTGGGCGATCCAGCCGAAGAGCGGCTCGCCGCAGGCGGGGCAGGGCGGGTTGTCGGGGCCGGCTCCGGCCTCGAGGGGAACGACCGCGTGGGGGCTCTCCGCCTGATCCATGCTCGGGTAGCGTACGCGTCGTGCGCCTCAGCGAGATCATGACCTCCGGTGTCGTCACCGCCGGCGCGGAGGCGAGCGCCCTGGAGGTGGCGAGGCTGATGCGGGACCACCGCGTCGGCTCGGTCGTGATCGTCGACTCGGCGGGGAAGCCGATCGCGATGCTGACCGACCGCGACCTCGCCCTCCGGGTCTTCGCCGAGGGCGTGGAGCCGGCCGCGCCGGCGCTCGAGCACGCCTCGCGGCCGCTGGTCTGCGGCGAGCCGGAGATGGACCTCGACGAGGCGGCGGCGCTGATGGTCCGGCACCGCGTGCGCCGGCTTCCGGTCCTCCGCGGGGAAGAGCTGGTCGGGATCGTCAGCCTCGACGACATCGCCGTGCGCAGCGGCAACCTAGAGGTTGCGCAGAAGATGACCCAGGACGTGATCGAAGGGGCCTTGCCCCAGTTCTACTTCCACGAGAGAGGATAGGAATGGATAACAGCAGGGCCGAGATTCGGGCCCGGGAGGCGCGCTGGGCGGTTCCCGCGGGCCTCGCGAGCATCGCCGGGGTGATCCTCCTGGTCGCCGCGCGGCCGCTCAACGTCAGCGGCGACGGCAGGGCGGACATCCTCCGCGAAGCCCACGCCCACGGCGGCGACGTCTTCCTCTCCGGCGCGCTGCAGGCCCTCGCCTTCCTGCTCCTGGCGCTGCCGCTCGTCTACCTCTTCCGTGCGGTCCAGGCCCGCAGCGACAGCGTCCGCTCGCAGCTGATCGGCCTCGTGGTGGCCGCGCCGCTCTTCCTCGCGGCCTCGTCCGCCGTCTCGATCGGCGTCACCAACGAAGCCGCCGACAGCTTCTTCGCCGGCGACGCGAAGCCGGAGATCACCGTCGCCGAAGCGCGCGAAGAATGCGCCGACGAGCGCAAGGACGAGGGCGCCGGCTTCCTCGTGGACGAATACGACCCGGTCCCCGGGCAGTCGCCGCTGCGCGCCTGCGAAGTCCGCAAGCGCGCCGACGACGCCGCCTCGGAGGCGACCAGGGAAGCCTCGCTCGCGCCGCTGGCGACCGGGCTCGGGCTCGCCGGCGCCTTCGGCTTCGTCGTCGCTCTCCTCTACACCGGTCTCTGGGCGATGCGCACCGGGCTCCTGTCCCGCTTCTGGGGCTCGCTGGCGATGGTGGCCGGGGTCGCCTTCCTGCTCGGGCCGCTCTTCCTCGTCGCCCTCGTCTGGTTCGTCTACTTCGGCCTGCTCTGCCTCGGCTTCGTCCCCGGCGGGCGGCCGCCGGCCTGGGAGGCCGCCGAGGCGATCCCCTGGCCGACGCCGGGCGAGAGGGCCGCGGCCGAAATGGAGCCGGAGGGCGGCTGGGAGGAATCGCACGCCCCCGACGCCCTCAA
The DNA here is from genome assembly GCA_036376215.1 of Solirubrobacterales bacterium. Classification (GTDB taxonomy): domain Bacteria; phylum Actinomycetota; class Thermoleophilia; order Solirubrobacterales; family 70-9; genus VAYN01. The sequence goes on along the minus strand of DASVAT010000031.1, from coordinate 69,906 downwards.
CGGCACCGGCGGCGACGGGCCCCGCTCGGAGCCGCGGAAGCGCAAGCAGCGCGAGTAGGTTCCGGCTACTCGGCCTGGCCGGCGCCGACGTGCTTTCGGTGGGTGCGGATCTCGCTCATGATCCGCTCCAGCCGTGGCTCGGCCGAGCTGTCGACGTGGGACATCGCCGCCGCGACGCCGGGGTGGACGGCGGCGATCCGCTCGTGCATCGCCTGCGCCACCGCGCGGTAGGTGGGGTGCCCCTCGCGGCCCGAGCGGAGCTCGATCAGGTGCATCGCCTCGCGGGCGTTGAGGTCGAGCGTGTAGCGGATCCGGTAGGCGAGGCTGAGCGCGTAGGGCGCCTGCTCGGCGAGGCCCGCGCCGGCCAGCCGCTCGTACTCGGTGCGTGAGATCTCCAGCGCCCGCTCGAACTCTCCGCCGACGCCGGCTTCGCGCACCTCCTCCGGGATCCCGGCGCCGAGGTCGGGGCCGAGCCGCTGCCACTGGCAGGTCAGCATCCGGTGCCGCTGCAGGTCGCGGAAGGCGCCGTAGTCGGAGACGATCTCGAAGCGGTAGCGGAGCGCCTCGAACCCGCGCCCGGGCCGGTAGCGGCGGTTGGCCCGCTCGCCGACCAGCGCGCCCAGGAGCTCGGCCCGCTCGGAGCGGTCGAGGACGTCGATGCGGGCGAGGATCTCGGTCTCCGGCGCGCTCGCCTGCTCGAACAGCGAGGAGGCGAGCAGGTCCTCTTCGGAGCCGTCGACGTGGAGCAGCTCGACGGAAGGAGCATCGTCCCCGTCGCCGCGGCGGTCGAGCCCGAGCCGGGCGACCCAGCTCTCGGTCCGCTCGCGCCGCTGCTCCAGGTAGGAGATCCACTCGCCGCCGCGCTCGGGCCGGTCGACGCGGGAGACGAAGCTCGGCATCACCTGCTTCAGCTCGGCGAGGATCATCCCGCCGTACTCGCGCGCCTCGGGCAGCGGCGAGGCCATCAGCCGCATGATCAGCTGCTCGTAAGCCTGCCCGGTGGCGTAGATGCCGACGTGGCTGAGGGTCGCGGCCGGCAGCAGCCCGCGCAGCAGGTCGAGCGCCTTGGCCCGGATCGAGCGCCGCCAGGCGCCCTCGGGCTCCTCCTCGCCCCGCGGCCACCGCGCGGCCGCCCACTCCTCGACTTCGCCGAGCGAGCGGGAGTAGATCGCGAAGATCTCGTCCATCGCGGTGGCGAACTCGGGGCCGAGCTGGTCGTCGCGGTAGAAGCGGTAACCGCCGCCGGGCATCGGCTCGTCGTAGGGGATGTAGCGGGTCGACTGCTCGAGGTAGGCGGCGAGGCGGCCGCGCTGCAGTGCCTTGGTGAGGATGTTCGAGACCCACTCGCAGGCGACGTGGGCGCCGCCGAGCTGGGCGATCGAGTCGTCCCCGTAGCCGGCGAAGACCCGCTCGTAGAGACCCGCGGCGCGGGCGCCCTCGTCTTCGTCGAAGGGGCGGCCGCCGGCGGGGGCGTCGGCGGCGAACTCCTCCAGGTAGAGGCGGCGAGCGGTCCCCGAATACCGCGAATAGCGGGCAAAAAGCGCCCCTTTGACGGTCTCCGGCAGGTTGACGAGGGCGAACACGGGTTGGTCGAGATTGGTGAAGTGAGGGGCGAGCAGGGCTCGCTCGGAGGCGGTGAAGTCTTCGACCGGGTAGCGCACCGGCGCATCGTAGTCCGCCGGGGAGACGTGGCGGGCGGGCGGCGTAGTCTTTGCCCATCGCTCGATCGGTCAGAGCCCCGGAGGACGGCGGTCGCGGCAGCGCGTCGCCCGACGGGCGGCGGCTGGTCCCGCTCAGGGCGACCTACCTGCTGGCGGCGCTCTTCGCGATCGCCCTCGGCTTGCTGGCGCCGCTCCTCTTCGGCGGCTTCTCGCGCACGCAGGAGGCGATCCTCGCCATCGCCGAGGCGGCCTGCCTGGCCGCGGTCGCGGTCGGCATCGTCCTCCTCGTCCGCCGCCTGCGGACCAGCCACGAAGCGCTCTGGGAGCTGGCGCGGCGCGACGAGCTGACCGGGGTCGGCAACTACCGCGCCCTGCACGAGCGGCTCGCCGCCGAGATCTCCCGCCACACCCGGCACGGCCGTGAGTTTGCCCTCGTCCTCATCGACCTCGACGGCTTCAAGCAGGTCAACGAGCGCTACGGCCACCTCGAAGGCGACCGCCTGCTGGCCGAGATCGGCGGCTCGCTGCGCAAAGAAGTGCGCGGCGGGGACTCGGTCTTCCGCCAGGGCGGCGACGAGTTCGCGGTGATCGTCCCCGAGGTCAACGCCGAGGAGGCCGGCGAAGTCGCCGGCCGGCTGCGCGGCCGGGTCTCCGCACGCGGCTTCGGCAGCGACGAGCTGCGGCCGTTGAGCGCGGCGACCGGGTTCGCGATGTTTCCCGCCGACGGCAGGACGGTCGACGACCTGCTGCGGGTCGCCGACGCCGACCTCTTCGCCGCCAAGCCGGGAGTCCGCGCGCGCCCGGACTAGCCCTGCGGCTCGGGGGGAGCGGCCATCAGCTCGACCCGGTGCCCGCCCGGGGCGATCGCCATCGCTCGCGGCTGCCCCCAGTGCTCGCGTTTGGGCTCGACCGCGAAGCCGCGCTCGCGCAGGCGGGCGACGGTGGCCTCGAAATCACGGGCGACGACCGCGAGGTGTCCCGGCGAGGGGACGGTCGGCTCCTCGGTGGGCATCAGGTGGATCTGGGTGCCGTCGTGCTCGAGCCAGGTGTACTCGGCGAGCGTCGCCGGCGGCTCGACCCGCTCGAACCCGACCAGCTCGAAGAAGCCGATTGCGGCCTCGACGTCAGCGGGCGAGACCTCGATTCCGACGTGGTGGAGCACACGAAGAATCTACAGAGGCGGCACCCATACGTAACATTTTGTCTGCTACGGTTGAACTATGGAGGCAGCAGTCGCGGAGAGGGGGGTGGAGATGACGGAGTGGAACGCTGGACGCCTCGATGATCTCAGCAGCCGGGTCGATGGCATCGATCGCAAGGTGGATGAGGGCTTCGGGATGGTGAGAAAAGAACTCACCCGGATTGACCAGAAACTTGATACCAAGTTCGATGGTTTCTACAGGCTTTTGCTTCAAGTAGCCGTAGTACTCATCGTTGGCATATTGGGGCTGCTGGGCGTTTTGATCGGCGTGGTCGGCGCCCAGGTCTGATCAGAGCAGCAACGACCCCAGCGCCGCCAGCACGACGATCGCGGTCGACCAGGTGACGGCCTCGGAGGTTATCTCCATGTCGAGGCCGTAGGCGTGGGCGATGACCAAAGAGTTGAGGCCGGAGGGCATCGCCGATAGCAGGCGGTAGGCGGCGGGGAGGTCGATCAGGGGGGCGGCGAGGAGCATCAACAGGGCGGGGACCACCGCCAGGCGGGTGGCGATCACCAGCAGGACCGGGCGGGTCAGGGGCGGTGGCATCGGCAGCTCGCCGTGTTCGGCATTCTCGGCCAGGGTGGCGCCGACGGCGAAGAAGCCGATCGGCAGGATCGCGACGATCAGGACCTGGGAGAGGTCGACGAGGACGTCCGGGGCGAGGGCGTCGGGCGCGAGCAGGCCGGCAATCGCCGCGTAGAGCGGCGGGTTGCGGGTGAAGAAGGCGACCATCCGCTGGCCCGGCGTTTCGCCCGCCTTGGTGCCGAAGGCGGCGCCGACCGCGAAGGCCCCGAGCAGCAGGCACGGTCCGGTGACGAGGACGTCGTAGAGGACCGCGGTGGGTAGTTCGTCCCTTCCCAGCAGCGCCACCGCCAGCGGGTAGCCGAGGTACCCGGTGTTGACGCTGAGCACGGTGCAGAGGACCGCTCCGACCTGGGGCCGGCTGAGGTCGAAGAACCGGGTCGCGACGCTCCAGGCGAAGAGCGCCCCCAGCGAGGAGGCGACGATGCCGAGCACCAACCCGACGCCGTGGCCGACGTCGATCTCGCTGGCGGCGATGTTGAAGAAGATCACCGGCGGCAGCAGCACGTAGAGCAGCAGCGTCAGGGCGCTGCGCGAGGCTCGCGCCGCCCCCTGCGGCCAGCGGCCCTCGGACCAGACGCCGACGGCGACGGCCGCGACGATCGCGCCGGTGGTGAGGAGGACGCCCATATCCGGCGAACTGAATCAACTTCTCCACCCAGTAGATGGACAAGTTGATGCAGTTCGGGTGCGGTTAGCCGAAGAGGGAGGCTCCGGCGTGGGACGCGAACTCGACCAGCGGCTGCGGGACGATGCCGAAGAAGACCGTCGCCGCGGCGGCGAACAGCGCCGGGCCGACGATGTACCAGCGGCGGCCGGCTTCGGGGTCGACCGGGTCGGCCTCCGGCGAGGCGCCGGCGATCACCGGGGTCGCGCCGGGCACGGCTTCGCTCTCCGGCCGCATCCACATCGCCGCCACGACCCGCAGGTAGTAGGCGAGGGAGATCATCGTCCCGACGGCGATGAAGACCGCCAGCCAGGTGTAGTCGCCTTCGACCAGGGCCTCGATCAGGTAGAGCTTGCCGATGAAACCGGCCGTCGCCGGCAGCCCGGCCAGGGCCAGCATCGAGATCGTCAGCGGCCAGGCGAGCAGCGGCCGCTCGGCGCCGAGCCCACGGACGGCGCGGATGTCGTCGCCGTAGACCGTTTCCCGCTCGCGGCCGACGATCACCGCGAAGGCGGCGAGGTTCATGAAGGCGTAGGCGGCGAGGTAGAAGACGACCGAGCTCGTCCCGGCGTCGGAGAGGACGACGACCCCGCCGAGCATGTAGCCGGCCTGGGCGACGCCCGAATAGCCGAGCAGCCGCTTCAGCGAGTCCTGCCCGAGGGCGCCGACGTTGCCGACGACGATCGAGATCGCCGCCAGCGCCGCCAGCGCCGGCTGCCAGGAGCCGAGCTGGGAGCCGAGGGCGACGTCGAAGAAGCGTAGGAAGACGGCGAAGGCAGCGGCCTTGGTCGCCACTGCCATGAAGGCGGTGATCGGGGTCGGGGCTCCCTGGTAGACGTCGGGCGTCCACTGGTGGAAGGGGGCGATCGAGGTCTTGAAGGCGAGGCCGACCGCCGCCATCGCGATCCCGATCAGGATCAGCGGGTCGCCGTCGAGGCCGTCGGCGGCGATCCCGTCGGCGATCCCACCGAAGTTGGTCGCGCCGGTGCCGCCGTAGAGGAAGGCCATCCCGTAGAGCAGCGTCGCCGAGCCGATCGAGCCGACGACCAGGTACTTCAGCCCCGACTCGAGCGAGCCCTCGCGCCGCAGGTTGGTGGCGCAGAGGATGTAGAGCGGGATCGAGAGCATCTCCAGGGCGACGAAGAAGCTGACCAGGTTGGTCGCCTGCGCCAGCAGCACCATCCCCAGCACCGAGCCGAGCAGCAGCGCGTGGTACTCGCCCGAGCCGGCTTCCTCGGTCGCCTGCTCGCGGATCGAGAGGACGACGCAGGAGGCCGCCATCGTGATCGCGATCAGCGAGATCGAGATCGCCAGGTCGTCGAGGCGCAGGGCGCCGGTGACGAGCGTCTTCGGGTCGTCCCACTGCCAGATCAGGAGGCCGGCGGTTGCGCCGAGCGTCAGCATCGTCAGGACCGGCGCCCAGCGCCTGGTCGGCTTGAAGACGGCGCTGAGGAGGACGACGCAGAGGCCGACCGTCAGCGCGATGATCGGCGAGATGCCGGCGTAGTCGATGTGCGGCTCGTGGAAGTTCACGGGACGATCTTCAGGGCTCCGGACTCGACTTCTGATTTTTCCTCGATCGTCATGCTCGCCAGCCGCGCCTGCGTTGCGTCGCCGCCGTGGACCCTCGCGACCGTCTGGTCGACCGTCGGCGCCGTCCGCTCGAGGATCAGCTGCGGGTAGAGCGCGAGGCCGACGATGCAGAGCACCAGCGGCACCAGGACGAGGCCGTCGCGGAGCCCGATCTCGCGGGAGAGCAGGCCTTGATTCTGTCCTGATGGGGGACGGTTGTGCATCGTCTGCTGGTAGAGGCGCAGGGCGTAGTAGGCCGACATCGCGACGCCGCTGATCGCGACGAAGGCGAAGACGATCTTCGCCTCGAAGAGGCCGTTGAGGATGTAGAACTCGCCGACGAAGTTGGCCGAGCCGGGCATCGCCAGGGTCGCCAGGGCGACGATCAGGAAGAGCGCCGCCAGCACCGGCGCTCGCAGAGCCATGCCGCCCATCTCGCGGATGTCTTCCGTCCCGGTCCGCTCGAGCAGGATCGCGACGATGACGAAGAGCGGCGCGACGACGAGGCCGTGGTTGACCATCTGCAGGACCGCGCCGTCGGAGCCGTCGGCCTGCAGGGCGAAGATTCCGGCGGTGATGAAGCCCAGCTGGGCGACCGAGGAGTAGCCGGCGATCAGCCGCAGGTTGGTCTGGGTGAAGGCCATCACCGAGCCGTAGAGGATCGAGGCCAGGGCGATGACCAGGATCACCTCCTGGAATTCGACGGTCGCGTCGGGGAAGAGCGGCAGCATCACCCGCAGGAAGCCGTAGGCGCCGACCTTGGCGAGGACGCCGGAGAAGACCGCCAGCGCCGGCAGCGGCGCCGCCCGGTAGGCGTCGGGCATCCAGCCGTGCAGGAGGAAGGCCGGCATCTTGACCAGGAAGGCGGCGGCGAAGAACCAGAAGATCCACTGCTGGCTGCCGTGGCTGAGGCCGTGTTCGCCGAGCGCCGCGATCGAGAAGGTGATGTGGCCGCCGTCGGCGGCGAGGACCGCGGTCGCGATCGCCGCGACCAGCATCAGCAGCGAGCCGACCAGGGTGTAGACGATCATCTGCAGCGTTGCCGCCGACGCGGTCTTGCCACCTTCGCCGCTGCGGTCGTGTCCCCAGGCGCCGAAGAGGAAGTAGAACGGGACCAGCATCAGGTCGAAGAAGAGGACGAAGAGCAGCAGGTCCTGGGCCAGGAACGAGCCCAGCGTCGCGGTCTCGGCGACCAGCATCAGGAAGTAGAAGGTCTTCGGCCGCTCCTGATCGCGGAAGGCGGCGAAGGCGACGCCGCCGGTCCAGAGCACCGCGGTGAGCAGGATCAGGAAGAGGTTGAGGCCGTCGACGCCGAGGCTGTAGTCGACGCCGAGCCCGGAGATCCAGGGCTCGTCGACCGTGTACTGCATGGCCGAGGTGCCGGTGTCGAACCCGATCGCGACGGCGATCGCGAGGCCGAGGGTGACGACGGTGCCGAGCACCGCCCACCAGCCGACCGCCCGCTTCGGCAGGAAGAGGCCGACGAGGCCGAACAGCAGCGGGGTCCAGAGGATCGAGCTGCTCATGAGCTGCTCAGCAGGAAGTAGAGGGCCAGCCCGGCGAAGCCGGCGATCAGGAGCAGCGCGTAGCTGCGGACGAACCCGTTCTGGACGGCTCGGACGACGCCGCCGGCGCCGCGGACCGTCCCCTCGGTGCCGCTGACCAGGCCGTCGACGACGAACCGCTCGAAGACCCGGTTCGCGAAGCGGCCGATCGCCAGCGCCGGGCGGATGACGAGGAGGTCGATCGCCTCGTCGAAGTACCACTTGTTGGCGAACAGGGTGTGGAGCGGTCGCAGCCGCGTTTCGAGCCGCCGCGGGAGCTCGGGCCGGGCGACGTAGAGGACGTAGGCGATGCCGATCCCGATCAGGGCGATGAAGCCGCCGATCCCGAGGCCGACGTAGTCCTGCTCGAGCGAGGGGTGGATGTGGGCGAGCGCCGAGGCCTCGAAGACCGGATCGAGGAACTTGGTGACGACGTCGTCGACCCCGGGGATCTGGACCAGCCCGCCGACCAGCGCCAGGACAGCGAGGACGCCCATCGCGATCCGCATCGGCGCCGACTGCTCGGCGATGTGGTGCTCGGACCCCGGGAAGCCGACGTCGGTGTCCTCGGCCTCTCCCGTCGCCGGGTTCTTCGGCGCCTCGTGGGCGATGTGGCCGGTCTCGATCAGCTCCTGCGCCTCGGGGCAGGGCTTCCCGGGCAGGACCCGGAAGACGAGCCGGAAGCTGTAGACGGCGGTCATCAGGGCGCCGACGTAGCCGAGCACGGTGAAGACCAGGTACATCCCGCCGCGCGCCTCGGCGAAGGCGAGGATCTCGTCCTTGGAGAAGAAGCCGGAGGTGCCGGGGAAGGCGGCGAGGGCGAGGGCGCCGCAGACGAAGGTGATCGAGGTGAACCGCATCGCCTTGCCGAAGCCGCTCATCCGGTCGATGTTCTGGTCGTTCGCCATCGCCGCGATGATCGAGCCGGCCGCCATGAACAGCAGCGCCTTGAAGAAGGCGTGGGTCATCAGGTGGAACATCCCGGCGCTGTAGGCGCCGATCGAGACGCCCATGATCATGTAGCCGATCTGGCTCATCGTCGAGTAGGCGATCGCCCGCTTCAGGTCGGTCATCACCAGCGCCATCGTCGCCGCGACGAGCAGCGTCGCCAGGCCGGTGAAGGCGGCGATGTCAGCGGCGGTGGGGGCGAGTTCGAAGAGGACGTGGGTGCGGGCGATCAGGTAGACGCCGGCGGTCACCATCGTCGCCGCGTGGATCAGCGAGGAGACCGGGGTCGGTCCCTCCATCGCGTCCGGCAGCCAGGTGTGGAGCGGTAGCTGGGCGGACTTGGCGAAGGCGCCGACGAGCAGCAGCAGGCAGATCGCCGTGATCGTCCACTCGTTGGTGGTGAAGGTCTCGGGCGCCCGCTCGAAGACCGCCCCGTAGTCGAAGGTCCCCAGTTCGCGGAAGATCAGGAAGGCGGCGAGGACGAGGCCGATGTCGCCGACGACGTTGATCACGAAGGCCTTCATCCCCGCCCTGGTTGCCGTCTCGCGCCGGTACCAGAAGCTGATCAGCGCGTAGGAGGCGAAGCCGACGAAGGCCCAGCCGACGATCAGCAGGACGAAGTTGCCCGCCAGGACCAGCAGCAGCATCGAGAAGACGAAGAAGTTGAGGTAGCTGAAGAAGCGGTGGTAGCCCTCGTCGGACTGCATGTAGCCGTAGGAGTAGAGATGGATCAGGGTCGAGACGCCGCTGACGACGAGGACCATGAAGATCGAGAGCGGGTCGACGAAGATCCCGAGCTTGATGTCGAGGCCGGCGACGCTGGCGTAGTCCCAGAGCGAGGAGGCGTGGTGGCGCGCCTCGGGCTCTTGGCCGAGCAGGCTGATCAGCGCCGCGACGCCGCAGGCGAAGGCGAGGCCGATCGCGACCGTCCCGAGGACGCCCGCGACCTTCGCCGGCAGCGCCCTGAAGCCGAGCCCGATCACGATCGAACCGAGCAGCGGGAAGAGCAGGACCAGCCAGGCCCAGGCGGTGGCGCTCATCCGCGCAGCTCCCGCAGGTCGTCGACGTTGAGCGGTATCCGCCGGCGGAAGATGGCGACGATCAGGCCGAGGCCGACGACGACCTCGCAGGCGGCGATCACCATCACGATCACCGCGAAGACCTGCCCCTGGCCGTTGCCGACCATGCGGCTGAAGGCGACCAGGGCGAGGTTGCCGGCGTTCAGCATCAGCTCGAGGCAGAGCAGGATCACCATCGGGCTGCGGCGGATCAGGATCCCGATCGCGCCGGTGGCGAAGAGGAGGGCTGACAAGACGATGAACCACTCGGTGGTCATGGGGAGAGGGACACCCCCTCCTCACGATTTGGGGAGGGTTCGTCGGGGGTGTCCCTCTCCCCATCTCGCAGCCGTGAGGCCAAGACGATCGCGCCCACTGCGGCGAGCAAGAGCAGGATCGAAGCTGCCTCGAAGGGCAGCAGGAACTTTTCGAGGAGGAGCCGTCCGATAGCTGCCGGATCACCGAATCCAGCTCGGACATCGGGGCCATCGGTTCCCAATGCCAGGAGAGAAGAGCTGAGGACGGCGATCGAGAGCTCTACGAAGAGGGCGATGCCGAGCAGGGGGGCGAGAAGGCGCTGGCCGGGGATCGGCTCCCAGGCGGACTCGCCGCCGCCGACGTAGGCGACGACGAAGACGTAGAGGACCATCACCGCGCCGGCGTAGACGACCACCTGGGCGGCGGCGACGAATGCCGAGGTCAGCAGCAGGAAGAGCGAGGCCAGCGAGAAGAGGTGGACGATCAGAGCCAGCACCGAGTAGAACGGGTTGCGCATCGCGATCACGCCGAGCGCGCCGCCGAGGGCGCCGAGCGCCGAGACGAAGAAGAGGACCTCTTCCACCGCTACTCGCCCTCGCTTTTCAGCGGCGTCCGCTCGACCGGCTCGGCGAGCAGCATCTCCTTGGTGAAGATCAGGTCGCGGCGGTCGTAGTCGGCCATCTCGTAGTCGTGGCCCATCGTGATCGCGTCGAAGGGGCAGGCGATCTCGCAGTAGCCGCAGAAGATGCAGCGGCTGAGGTTGATCTCGTAGACCGCGGCGTAGCGCTCGCCGGCCGAGACCCGGTCGCCGGGGATGTTCTCGGCCGCGACGACGCGGATGCAGTCGGCCGGGCAGGCGGCGGCGCAGAGCGAGCAGCCGACGCACTTCTCCAGGCCGGTGTCCTCGAACTTGTGAAGCTTGTGGCGGCCGCGGAAGCGCGGGTAGACCGGCGTCTTCTCCTCGGGGTACTCGATCGTCAGCGGCCCCTCGATCAGCCGCGCCATCGTCGTCTTCAGCCCGCGCCGGGTCTCGCCGAAGGCGCGGTAGGCGCCGCCGACGCCGCCCGGCTCGGGCCCGCGCTGGACCTCGACGACCTCGATCGAGTCGAGGTATGGGACCAATTTCGGGTCAAAGCCCACAGCCGCCCCCTTCAGTTGTTCCTTTTTGTTGTTGCGCACGGAGAAGGAACAGACGAATCACGTCGCCACCACCAGGATCGCGGTGACGAGGACGTTGAGGGTGGCGAGCGGCAGCAGCACCTTCCAGCCGAGGCTCATCAGCTGGTCATATCGAAGACGGGGGAGGGTCGCCCGCACCCAGATGAAGAGGAGGACGAGGCCGAGCATCTTGGCCAGCATCCAGATTGGGTCGAGGAAGCTCGGGCCGGGGCCCATCCAGCCGCCGAGGAACATCGCCGCGGCGATCCCGGAGACGACCAGGATCTCCATGTATTCGACCAGCAGGAAGCTGCCGAAGCGCATGCCCCCGTACTCGGTCATGAAGCCCTGGACCAGCTCGGCGTCGGCCTCGGGCATGTCGAACGGGGTGCGGTTGGTCTCGGCGAAGCCGGCCAGCATGAAGATCACGAAGCCGACGATCTGGGGGACGATGAACCACATCTCGCCCTGCGAGTGGACGATCGAGACCAGCGAGAGCGAGCCGCTCATCATCACCACGCCGAGCAGCGCCAGCCCCATCGAGACCTCGTAGGAGATCAGCTGCGCGGCCGAGCGCATCGCTCCCAGGAGGCTGTATTTCGAGCCCGAGGACCAGCCGCCGAGCAGGAGACCGTAGAAGGCGATCGAGCCGACGGCGAAGAAGTAGAGGATCCCGATCGGGACGTCGATCCCGTAGAGGCCGACCCCGTCCTGGATGTCCCCCCAGGGAATGATCGCCAGCGAGAGGACTCCGGCGAGGACCGGCAGCAGCGGCCCGAGGATGAACAGCGTCGAAACCGCGTTCTCGGGCCGGAAGGACTCCTTGGAGACGAGCTTGCCGACGTCGGCGAGCGGCTGCAGGAGGCCGTAGGGGCCGACGCGGTTGGGGCCGTAGCGATGCTGGAAGCGGCCGATCAGCTTGCGCTCGACCACCGTCAGGACCGGCAGGACGCCGAAGATGACGGCGAAGATGACAATCGACTTGACGATCATGATCCAGGTCGCTTCGGCGAACTGGGTGTCGGCCAAGGGCAGCATCTAGGCGCGGACCTTCTCGATCTCGACCTGGACGGAGCCGCCGTTCAGCAGCCCGTTGGCGTTCGCTCCGGAGACACCCTCGGCCAGGAACACGGTTCCGGGGGCGATGCGCTCCTTGATCAGGACGGCGGCGTCGATCGCATTGCCGTTTTGGCTTACTCGGACTGCCTCGCCGTTCTTCAGGTCGAGCCGCTGCGCGTCTCGAGGCGAGATCTCCAGCCGCTGGTGCGGCGTCAGGAACCTCAGCGGCGGGTTGAGCTCCGTGATCGGCCCGGCCCACAGATCGCGATAAGTCCCCAGCGTCAGCTCCCCGTCCGCACTCCCGCTCGGCATCTCAACCGAGCCCCGCTCGCGAACTGCATCAACTTGTCTATCTGCTGGGTGGACAAGTTGATGCAGTTCGGGGGTGTTGCGGTCTTGCCAGCGCAGGCCTCGGCCGCCTAGGTCGGCGTCGGCGATTCCGGCGTAGAAGCTCACGGCGTCGGTCAGGGCTTTGAAGGCGGTGGGTTGGGAGTCGATGCCGGTGTCCAGCCCCAGTTTCGAGGCGAGCTGGGAGAGGACGATGATGTTCGGGAGGACGTTCTCGGGACGGGAGGCGGAGGGGCGGACTCGCTGGAGGCGGCCGTCGGGGTGGGTGACGGTGCCGTCTTTCTCGGCGTGGGTCTCCAGGGGAAGGACGACGTCGGCCTTGGCAGTGGTGGCGTTCTCGTGCATCGAGAAGCTGACGACGAAGTCGGCTGCCGTCAGGGCCTCTTCCCAGGCCGGGGTGTCGGGGAAGTCGCGGAGGGGGTCGACTCCGAAGAGGATCAGGCTCGTGATCTCGCCGGAGACGAGGGCGTTGCGGATCTCCTCGGTGGACATCCCCGCGGCGGTCTCGCTCAGGCCCGGGCCGGCGTCGGGGAGGCAGCCGGCCTCGCGCAGGCCGCGGGCGTTGGTCGTGTCGGGGATTTCCAGCAGGCCGGCGCCGTCTGAGTCGGCCATGCCGGTCGCCTTGGCGACGTCGAGGAGCGCCTCGGCGGCTCCGTCCTCACGGGCGATCCGCTCGCCCCAGATGACGACGACCGTGTCGGCCTCGCGCAGGGTCTCGGCGACCGGGCTGGCGACGTTCTCGGCGCCGCCGATCGCGCTCGCCAGCTCGGAGGCGAAGTGCGCGGCCTGGCCTGGCGCGTAGCGGGCGATCGCCTCGGCGCCGCCGTCGAGCGCGGTCGGCCGCTCGGTGGCGACGACGAGCTTGGCGCCGTTGCGGCGGATCGCCTTGCGGACGCGCAGGTCGAGGATCGGCGAGCTGTGCAGCGGGTCGGTGCCGAGGACGAGGATCGCGTCTGCCTCGTCGATGTCCCGCACCCGGGCGGAGATCGCAGGCTCGGCCAGCTGCCGCAGCACGTCCGCCCGCGGGCCGCGCGAGGGGCGCGAGTCGACGTGCGCCGAGCCGAGCGCCTCGCGGACGATCCGCTGGAGGAGGAAGCCCTCCTCGTTGGAGGCATCGCCGACGATCGCCGCGACCCCAGAGGAGGCGGGGGTGGTCCTCGCCGGACCCTCCCCGCTGTTGTCCGCCGAGGACCACCCCCGCCTCCCCCGGCTTGCGGCGCGCAGCCCCTCCGCGGCCTTCGCGATCGCCTCGTCCCAGCCCGCCTCGCCGCCCTTGAGCCGCGGCCCGCGCACCCGCTCGGGCGCGTCGAACATCTCGAACCCGTAGCGACCGCGGTCGCAGAGCCAGCCGTCGTCGACCTCGTGGTTGTCGCGGGCGATCACCCGTTTCACCTTCTCGTCGCGGACGGTGAAGCTGACGTTGCACTGGCTCGGGCAGAGCGTGCAGACCGAGCCGGCATGCTCGATGTCCCAGGGCCGGGCGCGGAAGCGGTAGGTGTAGCTGGTCAGCGCCCCGACCGGGCAGATGTCGGTGATGTTGCCGTGGAAGGGGGCGACGTAGGGGCGGTCGTCGAAGGTGCCGACGTAGGTGCGGTCGCCGCGCTCGATCAGCTGCAGCTGGGCGTCCTCGGCGACCTCCTGGCTGAAGCGCACGCAGCGGTAACAGAGGATGCAGCGCTCGCGGTCGATCGCGACCAGCGGCGAGAGCTCGATCGGCTTCTCGAAATGGCGCTTTTCGTCGATCACCCGGGAACGGCCGGGGCCCCAGCCGTAGGAGATGTCCTGCAGCGGGCATTCGCCGCCTTTGTCGCAGACCGGGCAGTCGAGCGGGTGGTTGACGAGGAGGAACTCGACCACCGCGCTCTGCGCCTCCTTGACCTGCTCGGTGCGGGTGTGGACGACCATCCCCTCGCGGACCGGGGTCGAGCAGGAGGTCTGCAGCTTCGGGATCCCCTCGATCTCGACCAGGCACATCCGGCAGGCGCCGACCGGGTCGCCGAGTTTCGGTTCGTAACAGAAGTAGGGGATCTCGACGTCCCCCTTGCGGGCCGCGTCGTGGAGCATCTCGCCCTCGACCGCGGCGACCTCGCGGCCGTCGATCGTGATCGTCACCTCGCGCCCGCCGGGGCTCACGTCGAGGCCCCCAGCGTCTCCGGCGCGCCGCGGACGACGGCGTGCGGGTCGAGCACCAGCTCCGGGTCGGCCATCACTGCCTCGAACTCGTCCCTGAACTTGCGGACCATCGCCCCGACCGGCATCGCCATCGAGTCGCCGAGCACGCAGAGGCAGTGGCCGATGATGTTCTGCTGGACCGAGCTGACGATGTCGAGGTCCATCGGCGTCGCCTCGCCGCGCACCATCCGCTCCAGCATCTTTACCGTCCAGTTGGTCCCCTCGCGGCAGGGGACGCACTTGCCGCAGGACTCGTGGTGGTAGAAGCGCGCCGTGCGCAGCGCCAGGTGGGGGATCGAGACCCGGTCGTCGGCGACGATGATCGAGCCGGAGCCGAGCATCGAGCCCGCCTCGGCCATCGCCTCGAAGCTGTAGGGGAGGTCGAGGCCCTCCTCGGCGGTCAGCACCGGGGAGGAGGAGCCGCCGGGGAAGAAGGCCTTGATCTCATGCCCCTCCTCGGGGCCGCCGGCGAGGTCGCAGATCAGCTCGCGGGTCGGGATCCCCAGTTCGACCTCGTAGTTGCCGGGGCGGCGGACGCCGCCGGAGACGGAGACGACCTTGGTCCCGGGGGACTGCTCGGTGCCGAAGCCCTTGAACCACTCGGCGCCGTGGCGGACGATGTGGGGGACGTTGGAGAGCGTCTCGACGTTGTTGATCAGCGTCGGCCCGCCGTAGAGGCCCTGGACCGCCGGGAACGGCGGCTTCAGGCGCGGGTTGCCGCGCTTGCCCTCGAGCGCGTCGAGCAGCGCCGTCTCCTCGCCGCAGATGTAGGCGCCGGCGCCGCGGTGGACGACCAGCTCGAGGTCGCGGTGGCAGCCGAGGATGTTGGTCCCCAGGTAGCCCGCCTCGTAGGCCTCGGCGACGGCGGCGTCGAGGATGTCGGCCTGCTCGTCGTACTCGCCGCGGATGAAGATGAAGGCGTGGCCGGCATCGGCGGCGAGCGCGGCGATCGCGATCCCCTCGATCAGCTGGTGCGGGTTGCGCTGCATCAGCTCGCGGTCCTTGAAGGCGCCCGGCTCGGACTCGTCGGCGTTGCAGCAGAGGTACTTCGCCATCTCGCCGCGCGGCAGGAAGGAGGCCTTTTTGCCCATCGAGAAGCCGGCGCCGCCGCGGCCGCGCAGGCCGGAGTCTTCGAGCTCCTGGAGGACCTCGTCCTGCTCCATCTCCTTGTAGGCGCGCTCCATCGTCGCGTAGCCGCCCGCCAACCGCCGGTAGCCGTCGAGCGTGCGCAGCGCCGGGTCGGAGGCGTGCTCGAGCAGGACGCGCTTCTCGAGTCGGTGGGCCATCAGGCGTCCCCCGCCAGTCCGCGCCTGGCCAGCGCCTTCTCCGGCAGGACCTCGTCGCCGGCGCGGAGCTGCTCGATCGCCACCCCGGCCTCGGCCGCCTCCAGCGGCCCGTAGTAGCGCTGGTCGATCGAGGCCATCGGGGCGATGTCGCAGGCGCCGAGGCACTCGAAGCCGGTGACGAAGAAGTCGGCGTCGTCGCCCCCGGCGGCCGCCTTGAAGGCGTCCAGCAGGCGGTCGCCGCCGCGCATCCAGCAGCTGATGTTGGTGCAGACCTCGATCCGGTGGGTCCCGACCGGCTTGGTGTGCAGGAGGTCGTAGAAGCTCGCCACCGACTCCAGGTAGGCGGGGGTGACCCGCATCACCGCGGCGGCCTGGCGGATCCCCTCCGGGGTGCACCAGCCGTAGCGCTCCTGCACCCCCCACAGCGCCGGGATCGAGGCCGAGCGGCGGTCGGGGTAGCGGCCCATCAGCGTCTCGATCCGCTCGGCCAGCTCCGGCGGGCAGTCGACCTCGTGCAGCTCCGGGATCTCCTCCTCGGCGCGGCCGGGGACGCGGCCCTCGCGCACCGCCGGGTCGACCGGCAGGCTCGGGTTGTTGCGGCCGGGGCCGTCGACGGGGCTCATCGGTCGACGCCTCCGAGGATCGGGTCGAGCATCCCGAGGCTGGCGATCATGTCGGCGACGTAGCCGCCGACCGCCATGTCGCGGAAGGCCTGGAGGCCGACGAAGGAGGGATCGCGGAAGTGGACCCGGGCCGGCTTCGCCGAGCCGTCGGCGAGGACGAAGCAGCCGAGCTCCCCGCGCGGGTGCTCGATCGAGTAGTAGACCTCGCCGGGCGCGACGCGGTAACCCTCGGTGACGAGCTTGAAGTGGTGGATCAGCGACTCCATCGAGGTCGAGAGCTCCGAGCGGGGCGGCAGCACGTACTTGCGGTCGTCGGCGATGAAGGGGCCGCCGGGCAGGGCGTCGAGGCACTGCTCGACGATCCGGGCGGACTCCACCATCTCCGCCACCCGCACCCGGTAGCGGTCGTAGTTGTCGCCAACGGTGCCGACCGGGATCTTGAAGTCGACCTCAGGGTAGGCGAGGTAGTCGAAGGCCTTGCGCAGGTCCCAGGGCTCGCCGGCGGCGCGCAGCAGCGGCCCGGTGACGCCCAGCGCGAGCAGCCGCTCGCGGGAGACGATCCCGGTCCCTTTGGTCCGCTGCAGGAAGACCTCGTTGCGGTCGAGCAGGTCCTGGTACTGACCGACGCGGATCGGCATTTCCTCGGCGAAGGCGCGGCACTTGGCCTCGAAGCCGAGGGGGATGTCCTCGATCACGCCGCCGACCTGGAAGTAGCGGGTGTGCATCCGCTGCCCGGTCGCCATTTCGAACAGGTCGAGGATCTTGTCGCGCTCGCGGAAGCAGTACCAGAGCATCGAGATCGCGCCGAGGTCCAGAGCGGTGGTGCCGAGCCAGACGAGGTGCGAGTGGATCCGATTCAGCTCCAGGAAAAGCGTCCGCAGGTACTTGGCCCGGGGCGGGATCTCGAGGTCGATCAGCCGCTCGACCGCGCCGCAGAAGGCCTCCATCTGGAAGAAGTAGGAGACGTAGTCCATCCGCTCGACGAAGGGGATGACCTTCCAGTAGCTCTTGTCCTCGCAGGACTTTTCGATCCCGGTGTGGACGTAGCCGATCACCGGCCGCACCTCGCGCACCACCTCGCCTTCGAGGTCGACGATCAGGCGCAGGACGCCGTGGGTCGCCGGGTGGTGCGGCCCGATGTTGATCGTCATGATCTCGCGGTCGCGGTCGGGCGCCTGCTCGGTCAGGGCGGTCGGCTCAGTCAAAGCGCTGCTCCGAGTAGGTGAAGGTGACCGGCTCGCCGCCGATCGGGAAGTCGCGCCGCTGCGGCCAGCCGACGTAGTCGTCGGGCATCAGGATCCGGGTCAGGTTCGGGTGGCCGCGGAAGACGATCCCGAAGAAATCGAATACTTCCCGCTCCTGCGCCTCGGCGGTGGGGAAGAGCTCGACGCAGGAGTCGATCTCCGGCAGCTCCTCGCTGCCCGGGTCGGCCAGCATCGCTTTGACCCGGATTCGCTCGACGCGATCGCGGTTGATCAGCTCGTAATGGACGGCGAAGCGCGGCTCGGCCGGCAGGTAGTCGGCGGCGTGGAGGGAGCTGAGGAAGTCGTAGCGCTGTCCGGGCTGGTCCTTCAGCCAGCGGAGGACGTCGAGGACCCGCGCGGGGTCGACGATCAGCGCCGCCTGGGCGCGGTCGAAGGAGGTGGCGAGCACGGCATCCGGGCAGTCGCGCTCGATTTCCCCCCGGATCAGCTCCAGTCCGGGGGCGTCAGGCAAGGGTCAGCTCCCGCGCCTCCCGGTAGGCCTCGGCGGCCTCCGGGCTGGGCGCGCTCCGCGGGCCACCGCGGGCCCACTCCTCGGTCCCGTAGGCGTCGTAGCGCTGGCGCCAGCTCTGGTCCGGGTTGCCCTGGATCTTGCGCTGCAGCTTGGTGAAGCCGTAGAGGACCGCCTCCGGCCGCGGCGGGCAGCCGGGCACGTAGATGTCCACCGGCATGAACTTGTCGGCGCCCTGGACGACGGCGTAGTTGGCGAACATCCCCGCCGAGGAGGAGCAGGCGCCCATCGCCATCACCCACTTCGGCTCCAGCATCTGGTCGTAGAGGCGGCGGACGACCGGCGCCATTTTGATCGAGACCCGGCCCGAGAGGATGATCAGGTCGGCCTGGCGCGGGGAGGCGCGCAGCGCCTCGGCGCCGAAGCGGGCGAGGTCGTAGCGGGCGGTGACCAGCGAGATCGGCGCCTCGATCGCGCAGCAGGCGAGGCCGAAGGTGAGCGGGAAGATCGAGTTCGCCCGCGCCCAGTTCTGGACTTTCTCGAAGGTGGTGGTGACGACGCGCTCTTCGACGTAGCGCTCGAGGTCCTCGCCCTCGAGGTCGCCGCGCAGCATCGCCCGGGCGTCGACCTGCTTCTCGCGTAAGGAGCGGCGCTCTACCTCCAATCCAGGGCCCCCTTGCGCCAGACGTAGACGAAGGCGACGAGCAGGAGGACGACGAAGGTGACCAGCTCGCCGAGGACGAAGTAGCTGTCGGCGTCCTTCAGGATCGCCCCGATCGGGTAGAGGAAGACGACCTCGATGTCGAAGAGGATGAAGAGCATCGCGACGAGGTAGAAGGTGACCCCGAAGCGCAGCCCCTTGGTCGGCTCGACCGGGATCCCGGACTCGTAGGGCTCGCCCTGGCGGCGGCTCGCCGCGGTCGGCCGCGCCGGCTTCTTCGGGCCGAGCAGGTGGTTCAGCATCGCGAAGACGCTGCCGACCGTGAGGCCGAGGAAGGCGAAGACGAGGATCGGGAGGTAGGTCTCGAGCACGGGGAGGTGGGTAGTTCTCGGTTCTGACGACGTCCGCTGGGCAGATACCCGGGTTTGTCGCCCGTAGCCCCTGTTATATACCGACTTTGTGACAACTTGCTACATAGTGCTTTTCCGCATCAGCAAGCCGAATTCCGACCCCTCTAGGCGGATATAGGGATGGTCGGGCTCCACATCGCCGTCGGCGTCCTGCTGATCGCCCTCAACGCCGCCGCCGGCCTCGTCGGCGGCATCGCCTGGTACCGCGACCGGCCCTCGATTCCCTTCTGGTACCTGCTGCGGGCGGCCCAGACCTCGGTCTTCGCCCAGGCCCTGCTCGGCGGCCTCCTCGTAGTCACCAACCACGAGCCCGAGGAAGGTCTCCACTACCTCTACGGGATCCTGCCGCTCCTCGTCTCCTTCATTGCCGAGGGCGCCCGCCTCGACGCGGCCCAGCGCGAGGTCGGCGACCTCGACCCCGAGACCCTCACCCAGGACGAGCAGGAGTCCCTCGCCCTCGCGATCGTCCGCCGCGAGATGGGCATCATGGCCGTCAGCTGCGGCGTGATCTTCTTCCTCGGCCTGCGCGCCGCCGGGACCAGCGGGCTCTAACCGCTACGCCGGCTGGCTGCGCGAGGCTCGGTCCTGGCTGACCTGGATCGCCGCGACGACGGAGAAGACGACGGCGGTGGCGAGGTGGAAGATCGCGTCGTTGACGTTGCTGGGGAAGGTGAAGACGTAGGCGGGCTGTTTCTCGAAGAGCGCCCAGATGCCGGTGACGTAGAGGGCGGCGGCGATGTAGAGCACGTAGTAGAGCGCCCAGTGGGGCCGGCGGCAGAAGTAAAGGGCGGGGCCGAAGAGGAGCAGGCCCGAGAGCGCGTGGATGCCGTTGAAGTCGACCCAGAGGACCTTCTCGGTCGGCGCGTCGGCGCCGATCTGGAAGCTCGGCTCGGCGACGAAACCGGACAGCGCCCAGAGCAGCTCCAGGCTGGCGAGAATCAGCAGCGCCCTCTGGGCAAAGGTCCATTCGCTCATCGAGGTGGCAATTGTGCCCCTTATAGGTGCATTTTTGCCGCTTCGTTTCGGCTGCGGTCGTAGCGGGCTAGTCCAGCGGTCGGTACTCGCCGGCGTGGAAGACGAGCGGGTCGCCGTCGCGGGCCTCCAGCGCCCGGACTTCGCCGGTGACGATCACGTGGTCGCCGGCGGAGATCACGTCGCGCAGGTCGCAGGCGATCCAGATCAGCGCGTCGTCGATCGCCGGGATGCCGTCACGCTCGCTCCAGGCGACGCCGGACCACTTCTCCGCCACCGGCGCCTTGGTGGCGAAGGTACGGGCGATCGGTTCCTGGCCGGCGTGCAGGACGCTGACGCCGAAGCTGTCGGCGGCCTGGACGGCGAGCAGGGTGCGGGAGCCGCGGTCGAGGCAGGCGAGCATCATCATCGGCTCGATCGAGAGCGAGGAGACCGCGTTGGCGGTGGCTCCGGCGGGTCCGTCAGGGCCGTTGGCGGTGACGATCGTGACCCCCGTGGGGAGCCCGGACATGGCGCGGCGGAAGGCGTCTGGATCGGGCGCGGGCATCGTCAATGAGCTTGACCGGCGCCACTAACAATATGATGCCCGCCGCATGCGTCCAGCGCTGATCATCGGAATGGTCCTCGCCGCCGTCCTCGGCCTCTCGGCCTGCGGCTTCGGCGAAGAGAAGATCTCGGTCTCCCAGGACGACCCCGCTCACAACGGGGCGGTCCTCTTCGCGACCCACTGCTCCGGCTGCCACACGCTCAGCGCCGCCGGCACCCAGGGCAGCGGCAACCGCGGCGAGCGCACCCAGGGCCCGAACCTGGACCAGCGCACCGAGACCGTCGACGACGCCCTGTACGCGATCCAGAACGGCGGCTTCTCCGGGGCGATCATGCCCCAGAACATCGTCGTCGGCGAGGAGGCCGACGAAGTTGCCGAGTTCGTCGCGAAGTACGCGGGCTCGGAAGCCGAAGAGTCGCCGCGGCCTGGCCAGACCGCGACTCCCTAGCCGGGGCCTCCGATGCTGGACCTGAAAGCGATCCGCTCCGAGCCCGAGCGGTTCAAAGAGGCGTTGGCGCGACGGGGCGCGGCCGAGAGGGTCGACGAGCTGCTCGCCCTCGATGCCCGCCGCCGCGAGCTGCTGCCCGAGGTCGAGGGCGCTCAGGCGGAGCGCAAGACGCTCTCGAAGCAGATCGGCGAGCGCAAGGGCGCGGGAGAAGACGCCGAGGCCGAGAGGTTGATGGCGACCGTCGCGGAGCTGAAGCAGCGGATCGAGTCCGGCAAGGAGGAGCTGGAGGAGGTCGACGCCAGGCTCGGCGAGCTGGCGCGCTCGCTCCCCAACGTCCCCGACCCCGACGCGCCGGAAGGGATGACCGAGGAGGACGCGGTCGTCGTCCGCGAGGTCGGCGAGCCGCCGAAGTTCGACTTCGAGCCGCGCGATCACCTCGAGATCGGCACCGACCTCGGCCTGATCGACATGGAGGCGGGGGCGAGGCTCTCCGGCTCGCGCTTCGCCTACCTGAAGGGCGACCTGGTCCTGCTCGAGCTGGCGCTGGTCCGCTTCGCGATCGAGACCGTGCGCGGCGAGGGGCACGAGCCGGTGATTCCACCCGTCCTCGTCCGCGAAGAGGCGCTGGAGGGAACCGGCTTTCTGCCCGGCGACCGCGACCAGATCTACGAGATCCCCAAGGACGACCTCTTCCTCACCGGCACCTCGGAGGTCGCGCTGGCCGGCCTGCACGCCGACGAGATCGTCGCCGCCGAGGCGCTACCGCTGCGCTACTGCGCCTTTTCCAGCTGCTTCCGCCGCGAGGCCGGCGCCGCCGGCCGCGACACCCGCGGCATCTTCCGCGTCCACCAGTTCGACAAGGTCGAGATGTTCTCGTTCGTCGAGCCCAGCGCCTCGGGCGCCGAGCACGAGCGGCTGCTGGCGATCGAGGAGCGGATCCTCGGCGAGCTGGAGATCCCCTACCGGGTCGTCAACGTCGCCGTCGGCGACCTCGGCGACCCGGCGGCGAAGAAGTACGACTGCGAGGCCTGGATCCCGAGCCAGGGCCGCTACCGGGAGCTGACCTCGTGCTCGAACACCACCGACTACCAGGCCCGCCGGCTCGGGGTCCGCTACCGCCCTGCGGAGGGCGAGTCGCCGCGGCCGGTCCACACGCTGAACGGCACCGCCTGCGCCGTCGGCCGCACGATCATCGCCCTGATCGAGAATCGGCAGGAGAGCGACGGGAGTTTCACGCTACCTAAAATTTTGCATCCGTACGGAGCGCCTGACAGAATCGCGCCACGATGAGCACGAGCGTCCGCGAGGCGAAACGGGTGGTGCTCTGCGACGACCACGAGATCGTCCGTGAGGCGATCAAGGCGCGCATGGCGAACTCCCCCATCGTGGAAATCGTCGGCGAGGCCGGCAACGGCCGTGACGTCGTAAACGTCGTCAAGGAGCTCGAACCCGACGTCCTGATCATCGACGTCGAGCTGCCCAAGCGCGACGGGATCGAGGCGACGAAGGAGGTCCTCAAAGTCCGGCCGCGGACCAAAGTGATCATCTTCACCGCCCATGCCCAGCCGGACCTGTTGGCCTTGGCGCTGCGGGCCGGCGCCTCCGGCTACGTGCTGAAGTCGGCGCCGGCTGAGGACATCGCCAAAGCGGTCAAAGCGGTGACCGGGGGAGGGACCTTCCTCGGCGGCGACTTCGCCGGCGGCAAGCCGTCGGAGGTCGAGAAGCTGCTCGAGCTCTCGCCGCGCGAGCGCCAGATCCTCGAGCTCCTCGCCGAGGGGCTGCGGGTGAAAGAAATCGCCGACCGCCTGCAGCTCAGCCCCGCCACGGTCCACACCCACGTGCGGAACGCGATCGCCAAGCTCGAGGTCGACACCCGCACCGAGGCGGTCGCCCTGGCGGTGCGCTTCAGCTACCTCGGCGCCGGCGGTGGCGCGCTCTAAAAGCGCCCAGGCGCTTCGCGCCTGGGCAGGGGTTACACCTTCTTCTCCAGGGTCAGGGCGCAGCCGTTGATGCAGTAGCGCTGGCCGCCCTTGTCGGCGGGGCCGTCGTCGAAGACGTGGCCGAGGTGGGCGTCGCAGTGCTTGCAGACCACCTCGGTGCGCCGCATGAAGAGGCTGTTGTCGGGCCGCAGCTCGACGTGCTCGAGGTTGGCCGGCTCGGTGAAGCTGGGCCAGCCGGTGCCCGAGTCGAACTTGGTGTCGGAGGAGAAGAGCTCGGTGCCGCAGCAGACGCAGCGGTACGTCCCCTCCGCCTTCTCGTCCCAGTAGGGACCGGTGAAGGCGCGCTCGGTGCCAGCCTTGCGGGTGACCTCGAACTGCTCCGGGGTGAGCTGCTCGCGCCACTCCCCCTCGCTCTTCTGAACTTTCGTCGCCATCTTTCTCCTTTCGTTCCGTGACAAATTTTACGCTTCGGGTATCACCGGCCCATGAGGTGCAGGGGAACGGTCGCCTTGGTTGCCGCAGCGCTGCTCCCCGCGCTCGCCCTCGCGCCCGGGACCGCTGCCGCTGCAGCCTGCCCAGGGGAGGGCGACACCGGCGCCTCGGCCGCCGCCCAGGAGAAGGCGATGCTCTGCCTCGTCAACCGCGCCCGAGAGGGCCGCGGCCTCGACGCGATGTCCGCGCCTCCATCGCTCGCCAGGGCGGCGGACCGCAAGTCGGGCGACATCCTCCGTTGCGACGAGTTCAGCCACGAGGCCTGCTGGCGCGAGTTCACCTTCTGGCTCGACCGGGTCGGCTACCGAGGCTGCCGCGAGGGCGAGAACATCGCCTACGCCAGCGGCACCTACGCGACCCCGCGGACGATCTTCAGGCTCTGGATGAACTCGGCCGGACACCGCCGCAACATCCTCGGTCCCTACCGGGAGATCGGCATCGGCCTCCGCGTCGGCACGCTCGGCGACGTCGACGGTACCCACGTCTGGACCCAGGAGTTCGGCAGCCGCGACTGCTGACTCACATCCGAACTGCATCAACTTGTCTATCCACTGGGTGGAGAAGTTGATGCAGTTCGGGGTGGGGTGCTTACGATGGCGGCGTGTTCGACGCCTTCTACGAGCGGGACGGGGAGCTCTTCGCGGCGACCGAGCTGACGCGCGGCCCCTGGGACCCCGGCGCCCAGCACGCCGGGCCGCCCGCCGCCCTGCTCGGCTACGCGATCGAGCAGCTGCCCGAGACCGACGAGTTCCAGGTCGGCAGGGTGACCTTCGAGATCCTCCGCTCGGTTCCGATCGCGCCGGTGCGGGTCGAGGCCCGGGTAGCGCGTCCCGGCAAGCGGGTGCAGATGGTCGAGGCGGAGCTGAGCGACGCCGGCGGCGAGGTGCTGATGCGGGCGCGCGGCTGGCGGATCCGGACCGCACGGCTCGACCTGCCGGCCGAGACGCTGGTCGCGAGCCAACCGCCGGCGCCGCCGGAGGACGGGACCGACGCCGATTTCTTCCCGACCGAACAGGCGCACGGCTACCACTCGGCGATGGAGGTGCGCTTCGTCGCTGGCGGCTTCCTCGAGCCGGGTCCGGCGACCGCCTGGCTGCGGATGCGCCAGCCGCTGGTCGCCGGGGAGAAGCCGACGCCGCTGCAGCGCACCCTCGTCGCCGCCGACGTCGGCAACGGGATCAGCGCTGCGCTCGATTTCCGCCGCTTCCTCTTCATCAACGTCGACCTCACCGTCCACCTCGAGCGGATGCCGAAGGGGGAGTGGATCGGGGTCGACGCGGCGACGCTGCCGCGCCCGAACGGGGTGGGAACCGCCGAGTCGACCCTCTTCGACGGCAACGGCCGCATCGGCCGCGCCCTGCAGACCCTGCTGGTCAGCGAACGCTAGAAGCGCCGGTCCCCGGCCGACGGTGCCGCCCGCGCCGGGTGCAGGTGGGCGAAGGTCAGCAGCGCCGAGGCGAGGCAGACCGCGGCGGCGAAGACGAACGCGCCCTCGTAGCTGGTCAGAGCGGCGACGACCCCGGCGATCGGCGCCCCCAGCCCGACCCCGGCGTCGAAGAAGGCGGTGTAGGTGCCCATTGCCGAGCCGCGCGCCTGCTGCGAGACCCGGCCCAGCGCGATCAGCATCAGCGAGGGGTTGAGCAGGGCGAAGGCGGCGCCCATCAGGAGGCCGCCGACGATGGCAACCGGGAGGCTGTGGGCGACCGCGATCAGGAGCAGCCCGCAGGCCTCGCCGACCGTCGCCGCGATCGCCACCGGCGCCGCGCCCATCCGGTCGGGCAGGTCGCCGAAGATGATCCGGGTGAGGACGATCATCGCCGCGAAGGCGGCGAAGACGGTGGCGCCGTGGCCGACCCCGCGGGATTCGAGGTGCAGGACGATGAAGGTCGCGACCGCCGCGTAGCCGAAGGAGGCGAGGGCGACCGCGAAGCCGGGACCGACGGCCTCCGGGGCGATCAGCGGGTGCGGCTCGGCATGGGCGATGGGGACGAAGGGGTCGCGGGCGGCGAGCGCGATCAGGGCGCCGAGCACCGGCAGGGCCGCGGCGACGGCCCAGACGAGGTCGTAGCCGCCGGCGTCGAGCAGCACCTCGCCGAGCAGCGGCCCGACGCTGAGCCCGCCCCAGACGGCGAGCCCGTACAGTCCGAGCACCCTGCCGCGCCGTTCCTCCGGCGCCAGGTCGACGATCCAGGCCGAGCCGGCCGTGTAGACGGCGCCCTCGCCGGCGCCGAGGACGAGGCGGGCGACGATCAGGCCCGCGACTCCAAGGGCCGGCAGGTAGAGCAGGGCGCTGAGCGCGACCAGCATCGCCCCGACCAGGACCGTCGGCTTGCGGCCGCGGGTGTCGGCGAAGCGACCGGCAACCGGCCGCAGCAGCAGCCCGGTGACGGCGTAGGCGCCGATCACCACCCCGACCGCGACGTCGCCGGCGCCGATCGGGCCGTGGATGTAGCGGGGCAGGATCGGCAGGACCGAGCCGACGCCGACCAGGCCGCAGAAGGTGACCGCGAAGACCCCGGCGAAGCTGAGTCCCGGCCGGTGGTCGGGCCCGGTCGCGCTCACGCCAGCAGGCCGCCGAGGTCCTCGAGCACGAAATCCGGCGCGGGATCGGCCCCGGCCGCCTGCTCGCGCGTGGTGGTGCCGGAGAGGACGAGGATCGTCTCCAGCCCCGCCGCCCGCCCGCCGGCGATGTCGGAGGAGATCCGGTCGCCGACCATCGCCACCGGGCCGCTCATCTGTTCCTTCTCGTTGCTATTCCCCGAAAAGGAACAGGCGAGCGCCTCGCGCGCGATCTCGAACAGGTGCCGCTCCGGCTTGCCGGCGATCTCCGCCCGGCGCCCCGAGGCGGTCTCGACCGCCGCCAGGATCGCCCCGGTGCCGGGCAGCTCGCCGCCGGGGTAGGGCATCGTCGGGTCGTGGCTGGTGGCGAAGAGGGCGGCACCGCGTTCCAGCGCCCGCTTCGCCGTCAGCAGCTCCTCGTAGTCGAAGCCGCGGTGGCCGGAGACGACGACCGCCTTCGCCTCCCACGCCTCTTCGCCCTCGAGCAGCCGCGCGCCCGTGGCCGCGACCATCTCCTTCAGCGGCTCGCCGCCGATCACGAAGGCGCCGCCGCCGTCGCCTGCGACCTCGCCGGCCAGTCGCGCCACGACGACCCCGGCGGTGACGATCTGACCGGTGCCGACCTCGACCCCCAGCTCCCGCAGCCGCGCGGCGTAGGCCTCGGGGCGTTTGCCCGGATTGTTGGTGACGAAGACGATCCGCTTGCCCGCCTCGAGCAGCGCGCGCAGCGTCTCCGGCGAGCCCGGCACCGGCTCGCGGCCGACCCAGACGACCCCGTCGAGGTCGACCAGGAGTCCGTCGAAGCGGTCCGCGAGTGCCACGGGCGCAGGCTATTGCCCGAGATCGATACCGTGCGGGACAGTGAGCGCCAACGGACCAGTCGTCGTCGCCACCGACGTCACCCGCCGCTACGGAGAGGGGGACACTGCCGTCGATGCGCTCGCCGGCGTCACCACCAGCTTCGAGCGCGATCGCTTCACCGCGATCATGGGCCCGTCGGGCTCCGGCAAGTCCACCCTGATGCACATCCTCGCCGGCCTCGACAAGCCGACCTCAGGCACGGTCGAGCTCGACGGCGTCGACATCACCGGCCTCGACGACGGCGAGCTGACGCAGCTGCGGCGCGACAAGCTCGGCTTCGTCTTCCAGTTCTTCAACCTGCTGCCGGTCCTCACCGCCGAGGAGAACCTCGTCCTGCCGCTCTCGATCGCCGGCCGCAAGCCCGACCGGGCCTGGGTCGACCAGCTGGTCGGCGCCGTCGGCCTCGAGGACCGGCGCACCCACCGCCCGGCCGAGCTCTCCGGCGGCCAGCAGCAGCGGGTCGCCGTCGCCCGCGCCCTGGTCAGCAAACCCGCCGTCGTCTTCGCCGACGAGCCGACCGGCAACCTCGACTCGAAGGCGAGCGCCGACGTGATGGGCCTGCTGCGCCAGGCGGTCGACGACTTCGACCAGACGGTGGTGATGGTCACCCACGACCCGGTCGCCGCGGCCCACGCCGACCGGCTGATCACGCTGCAGGACGGCAAGATCGTCAGCGACGCCGCCCCCGGCTCGGCCGACGACGTGATCGAGCTGCAGAAGCACCTTGACTAAGCTCGGCCTCGAGAGCCTCTGGGCTCGCAAGGTCCGGGCCGTGCTGACGTCCTTCGCCGTCTTCCTCGGCGTCGCCTTCGTCGCCGGCTCCTTCGTCCTCACCGACACGATCTTCGCCGCCTTCGACGAAATCTTCAGCGAGTCGCTGAAGGGCACCAGCGTCGTGATCACGGCCGAGAACCCGGTCGAGCAGGAAAGCGGCGAAATCCCAACCATCAGAGCCTCCCTGCTGCCGAGGGTCGTGCGGACCCCGGGCGTGAAGGAAGCCGCGGGGGCGATCTTCAGCCTCGGCGCCTTCTTCGACGCCGAGAACGAAAAGATCGGCGGGGCCCTGCAGCCGAAGTTCATCTCGTCGACCCTGCCCGGGCCGCTGGAGTCGCTCACCTACCTCGAGGGCCACAAGCCGCGCGGGCCGACCGAAGCCTCGCTCGACAAGGCCGCCGCGGAGGACGCCGGCCTCCACCTCGGCGACAAGATCAAGCTGATCAGCCAGGGGGACCTGGAGACCTTCCGCCTGGTCGGCCTGACGCAGCTGGGAAGCGCCTCCTTCGGCGGCGCCTCGATCGCCCAGGTGACGCTGCCGGTCGCCCAGCAGCTCACCCACAAGCGCGGTCGCTTCGACCAGATCTCCGTCGCCGCCGACGACGGCGTCTCGGCGGAGGCCCTGAAACGGCGGATCGCCAAGCGGATGCCGGCCGGGGTGCGGGTCGAGACCGCGCAGGAAAACGCCGACCGCTCCTCCGAAGAAATCGAGGACGCGCTCGGTTTCCTGCGCATCTTCCTCCTCGTCTTTGGCTTCGTCGCCGTCTTCGTCGGCTCCTTCCTGATCTTCAACACCTTCTCGATCACGGTCGCCCAGCGGATCAGCGAATTCGGGATGCTGCGGACGCTCGGCGCCTCGCGGCGGCAGATCCTCACCACGGTGATGGTCGAGGCGATGGCGATCGGGCTGCTCGGCGCCCTGCTCGGGATCGGCGGCGGTTTCCTGATCGCGGCGGCGATCAACGCCCTCTTCGAACTTTTCGGGATCGACCTGCCGACGACCGGCCTGGTGCTGGAGACGCGGACCGTCGTCGTCGCCCTGCTGGTCGGAATCGTCGTCACCCTCGTCTCCTCGCTGATCCCGGCGCTGCGCTCGACCCGGGTGCCGCCGATCGCGGCGCTGCACTCCTTCCGGCCGGCCCCGACTCGCAAGCGCCGCCTCGTATACCTGGCGCTCTCGGTCCTGCTCGGGGTGGTCGGCCTCGCGATGGTGCTGCTCGGCCTCTTCGGCGGCGGCGGCGCCGGTGCCCGCGCCGGCCTGATGGGAGGCGGCGCGGTCGCCGTCGTCTTCGCCGTCTCGCTCTTCAGCCCGCGCCTGGTGCCACCGCTGGCCGCGGTCGCCGGCTGGCCGCTGGAGCGGCTGCGACACCTCACCGGCCGCCTCGCCCGCGAGAACGCCGAGCGCAACCCGAGCCGCACCGCGGTCACCGCGGCGGCGCTGATGATCGGCGTCACCCTGGTCGCCTTCGTCACCGTCTTCGCCGCCGGGATCAAGAGCACGGTCGCTCAGGTGGTCGACGAAAACTTCGCCGGCGGCCTGGTGATCCAGAACACCGACGGCTTCTCGCCGATCCCCAACGGGACCGCGAAAGCGGCCGAGCGGGTGCCGGGGGTCGAGCTGGTGGCGACGATCCGCGGTGCCGAAGCGAAGCTGCTCGAAGGCGGCCGGCCAGGGCCGACGACGAAAGTCGACGCCCCCTCGCCAGACATCGGCCAGACCGTCAACATCGAGTGGGAAAAGGGCGGGCCGCAGACGCTCCGCAACCTCGGCAACGACGAGGCGATCGTCTCCAGCGACTTCGCCGACTCGAACGGCCTCGGGGTCGGCGACCGCTTCCAGCTGCTGACCCAGACGGGGGCGCGACCGCGCTTCCGCGTCGTCGGCCAGTTCGACTCCGAGCTGGGGGTGCTCGGCAGCCTCGTCGTCACCCAGGCGGTGATGGCCCGCGACTTCGCCCAGACCCAGGACCTGATCGACTTCGTCGACGTCGAAGACGGCGCCGACCCCGAACGGGTCCAGGCGCTCCTGACGAAAGGCGTGGAAACGGCCTTCCCCGTCGCCGAAGTCCTCAACCAGGGAGAACTGAAGGAAAACCGCGAAGAACAGATCAACAAACTCGTCAGCCTGGTCTACGCGCTGCTCGCCTTCGCGGTCGTGATCTCGCTGTTCGGCATCGCCAACACCCTGGCGCTCTCGATCCACGAGCGGACCCGCGAGCTGGGGATGCTGCGGGCGATCGGGATGTCCCGCCGCCAGGTGCGGACGATGATTCGTTACGAGGCGGTGATCACGGCCCTGATCGGCGGCATCCTCGGCCTGATCCTGGGGCTGATCTTCGCGACCCTGATCGCCCAGCCGCTGAAGGACGAAGGCTTCACGCTCTCTTACCCCGTCGGCTCGCTGATCGTCCTCCTCGTCCTCGCCGGGCTAGCCGGCGTCCTGGCGGCGATCCTGCCTGCCCGCCGCGCCTCGCGGCTGGACGTCCTAGAGTCGCTCCAATACGAGTAGTGCCAGCGGTGAGCTGACCAAGCAGACCAAGGACGCAGTGAGCGAAGCGTGCTCTGCACGTGAGCGAGCGAGGACGCAGGTATGCGCCGGTCAGATCACCGCTGGAGGCCCATCCTCAGGGCGCCGCAGGCTTCCAGCATCGCCGCCCGCGCGGTCGGGCTGATCGCGGTCAGGTTGACGAAGGTGTGGACGAGGCCGGGGTGGCGGCGCAGCGCGACCGGCACGCCCGCCTCGCGCAGCCGCCGGGCGTAGGCCTCGGCCTCGTCGCGCAGCGGGTCGAACCCCGCGGTGGCGACGTAGGCGGGCGGCAAGCCGCCGAGATCGGCGGCCTGCAGGACGGCGACCCGCGGGTCGCCGCGATCGGCTCCCGGGGGCAGGTAGCGGTCCTCGTAGTAGTCCATGTCCCGGCGGGTGAGGATGAAGCCCTCGCGGAAGGTCTGGCGGGAGGGCAGCTCGTCGCCGGTTTCGGTGACCGGGTAGATCAGCAGCTGCATCGCGGGCGGCGCCACTCCCTCCTCGCGCGCCAGCAGGCAGACGACCGCCGCCAGGTTGCCGCCGGCGCTGTCGCCGCCGACGGCGATCCGCGACGCCTCGGCGCCCAGGCGCCCCGCGCTGGCGCTCGCCCAGGCATAGGCGGCGTAGGCGTCTTCGGCCGCGGCCGGGAAGGGGTGCTCGGGGGCCAGCCGGTAGTCGACCGCCAGCACCCGCGCGCCGGAGTGGGCGGCGATGAAGCGGCAGGGGCTGTCGTGGGTCTCGAGGTCGCCGATCACCCAGCCGCCGCCGTGGAAGTAGACGAGCAGCGGGGACGGGCCGCCGGCGGAGGTCTGCGGGACGTAGAGGCGCGCCGGGATCGCGCCCGCGGGCCCGGGAATCTCGAGGTCCTCGACCCGCGCCATCGGGATCGTCGGCCGCTCGGCGACGATCGCCGCTTCCTCGCGACGTTGAGCGCGAGCCTGGGCGGGGTCGGTTCCCTCGGCGAGGCTGTCGCTGCGGGCGCGGGCGGCGAGCGCGATCAGGGCGTGGATGTCGGGTGCGAGGGTCTGGCCGTCGAGCGTCGGCGGGGGGCCGAAGAGGCGGCGCTGGATGCGCGGGTGGAGGCGACAGGCGAACTTCAGGACGTGATGCTCGATGACGGGTGGGAGGCGCGGGATTGCTGCCATGGGCTGAGGTTATTTGGAGTGGCTGGGCGACTCGGGGTGTCCTGCGCTGGATGCTCGGACACCCCGAGTCGAACTCAGGC
The DNA here is from genome assembly GCA_036376215.1 of Solirubrobacterales bacterium. Classification (GTDB taxonomy): domain Bacteria; phylum Actinomycetota; class Thermoleophilia; order Solirubrobacterales; family 70-9; genus VAYN01. The sequence goes on along the minus strand of DASVAT010000031.1, from coordinate 38,642 downwards.
CGCAGTACGAACGTCACACATCGGTGGGAGAGCCCGGACTTAGGGTGGAGGTTATGGAGGCGGCCGCGAAAGTTCGGGCTTCGACCAGCGGGCTCGGTCCGATCAAGGGATTGCCGCCGGGGCTGCGGATGCCGCGGGCGCTGCAGACGGCGATCTGGTCGCGGCAGGCACAGTGGTTCCTCGAGCAGAGCCGCGCCCGCTTCGGCCCGATGTTCTCGATCAAAATCGCCTACGAAGGCGACTGGGTCGTCCTCGCCGACCCAGAGCTGGTGAAGCAGGTCTTCACCGGCGACCCGAAGGTCTTCCACGCCGGCGAGGGCAACCAGATCCTGCGCCCGATCCTCGGCGAGAACTCGGTCCTCGTCCTCGACGAGAAGCCGCACATGAGCCAGCGCAAGCTGCTGCTGCCGCCCTTCCACGGGGAGCGGATGCAGGCCTACGGCGAGAAGATGGCCGAGATCGCCGCCCGCGAGATCGACAGCTGGCCGACGGGCGTCCCCTACAAGCTGCGACCGCGGATGCAGGCGATCACGCTCGAGATCATCATCGAGACGGTCTTCGGCGTCCACGACGGGGAGCGGATGGAGTCGCTGCGCGAGGCGCTGCGGGACTTCCTCGACCTGACCACCAACCCGCGGGTGCTGCTGCCGGTGCTGATGGTCGGCCCCGACCGGGTCAACATGATCCCCGCCTTCCGGCGGCGGGTGGCGCGGGTCGACGAGCTGATCGCCCGCGAGATCGCCGACCGGCGCGCCGCCGAGGACCTGGCCGAGCGCGACGACGTGCTCTCGATGCTGATCCAGGCCCGCCACGAGGACGGCAGCCCGATGAGCGACGCCGAGATCCGCGACGAGCTCCTCACCCTGCTGGTCGCCGGCCACGAGACCACCGCCACCGCCCTCTCCTGGGCGATGGAGCGGCTCAGCCGCCACCCCGAGAAGCTCGAGCGGCTGCGGGCCGAGGTGATCGACGGCGAAGAGGAGTACCTGACCGCGACGATCCAGGAGACGCTGCGCCTGCGCCCGGTGATCGTGATCGTCGTCCGCAAGCTGACCGAGGCGGTCGAGCTCGGCGGCTACGAGTTGCCCGCGGGCGCCGGCGTCACGCCGTGCATCCACCTGATCCACCGCGACCCGAGCATCTACCCCGACCCCGATCGCTTCCTGCCCGAGCGCTTCCTCGACAACCCGCCGGGCACCTATACCTGGATTCCCTTCGGCGGCGGCGTCCGCCGCTGCCTCGGCGCCGCCTTCGCCCAGTTCGAGATGGCCGTCGTCCTCCGCGAGCTGGTCCGCCGCCACCGGATCGAGCCGGCCAACCCCGCCCCCGAGCGCAACTACCGTCGCGCCATCACCGAGACGCCCCGGCACGACGCCGAGGTCGTGCTCAGCTAGGCGGGAGTGGCCGGACCTTGTATCCGAACTGGTCTTCGGCTTCCCGGATCAGATCGCTGCCAATTGGTTCGGTCACCGCTGGAGGCCAGTCGTCGGGCTCCTGACCGCCTTCGGGCCCGAACCAGGCAACGCCCAGAAGCTGCTGTTCGAGGTCATGCCGGACTCGCCAGAGGACTCCGTCCAATTTCCCTTGGAGTTCGTCTGCGAACTGGTAGCAAGGGCCGTAGTCGGCCCCCGAGGTGAGCGCAGCCGTGACTCCGGCCTCCAGGGCGCGCCTGGTGGTGAGGTCGGCGAGGAATATGGAACGGTCGAGGTCTACCCTGGTTAAGCGACGGGAGGAGACGTCGGTCTCCTCGATGTTCATCGCCGTGCGGAAGGCCTCCACCCAGGCACCGAGCTGGTCAGCGGCCAGGTAGCAGGCGCCTCTATCGGGGACTGTCGGGTCGAATCTTCCCTTCCCTCCACCGGAGAAAAACCAGGGGCCGTGCTCTTGGCGATGGACCCGGTAGAGCGTGTCTTCAGGCTTCAGCTCACGAATTGGGAGCTTCGCGATCTCAACCGTCACTGCGAGAGGCGATGCGCATCGCGCTCGGCCACTTGGAGAAGCAGCTCGTCGTCGCGACGGGTCCCCGTCCACTGCGAAGGGCTGAGGTCATTCAGTTCCGGATGCGCGGTGCGGGCCCAGGATGCTGCCGTCCAGGGAGAAACATGCCCCTTCTCCACCAGGACCTCGTGGGCATGGGCGAGAGCCGGGGTCGCCTTTCCGTCCTGGAACTGGAACGCGGGGTAGCGCTCGTCCCCGTCGGACGTCGTCAGGGCAATCAGTTCGTGGTTCTCCTGCAGATGTCGCACTCGTCCTGCGCCTGCTCCGAGGATCTTGCTCACGTCGTTCTCCGATAGGAGAGTCCCGAGGCTTGCCCGCCAGCTTTGCTCAGCAGCGGCAATCCGAACGGCCCGCTCGATCGCGGCAGGGTCGGGCGGCTCGTCGCCCATCAGCCTTCTCCATTCGCGCAGCAGGTCGCGAGCTGGATCCTGCTTGACCCTCTTCGATCTGCTGGTCGCAGAATGTCGCCGGCTGCTGCGAAGCCTCCGCGTCAGCAAGTTGGCCTCGCTCACGAGGATTCGGCGCTCGTCGGTCGAGAGATCCCCGATCGTCCTGCTCTCGTCGAGGCCGACCCTGTCCAGCAGCCTCTTGGTGTGAACCGCTCCGATCTGCGGCAGCTGCCTTACGAGGGTGGAGACCTGAAGGTCCTCAGCGTAGGCGGGCGGCTGGATTATGACCTGGGAAAACGGGATTCGGCCACTCTTCAAGCCGCGCTTCAGTTTGGCGCGACGCCTTGCGAGCTGCTCGGCGTCCAAGCGGGTGGATCCAGCTCGCTGCTCTCTATCGGTCGCCATATCGCAACGGAGATTCTAGATCAGCCGCAGCCCGTGTTATTCCCGCACGAAGAGCACGTGTAGCAACTGCCCGTCCGCTGCATCATGCCGCCGCACTGCTCGCATGCCGGGCCGAGTTCGAGGCCCTGCATCATCGCCGGGCGGACCGGTGGGGTTTCGGTCAACGCCGCGGCCGCGGGCACCGACTCGCCGGCCTTCGCAGCGGGCTTCTCGCCGGTGCCGCCGCTCGAGTGGCCGTTGCCGCCGTTGGCCGGCCCGGCGGTGTCGCCGGTCAGGCCGATCGCCATCTGCGAGGTCTCCGCTTCCTTCTTGGCGCGGACCTCGGAGGTCATGATCCCGAGTTCCTCGAGGGTTTCGGTGTCCTCGACGAAGCGGCTCGCGAGCCAGCGCATGATGTAGTCCGGCATCGATTTGGCGAAGGGGATCTCCGGGTTCCGCGTCACCCCCTCCGGCTCGAAGCGCATGTAGCTGAACTTCTGGACGAAGGTCTCCAGCGGCACCCCGTACTGGAGCCCGAGGGAGATCGCGGTCGCGAAGGCGTTGAGCAGCCCGCGCATCGTCGAGCCCTCCTTGCCGATGTCGGTGAGGAAGATCTCGCCGACCGTGCCGTCGTCGTATTTGCCGGCGGTGATGTAGCCCTCGTGCCCGGCGATCGAGAACTTGTGGGTGATCGATTCGCGCTCGCGCGGCATCTTCTTGCGGACCGGCTGGGCCATCTCGACTTCGGCCTCGGCCTCCTTCTCGTCCTGGGCGTCGGTGCGCAGCGCCTGCGCGGTCTTCGAGCCGTCGCGGTAGATCGCCAGCGCCTTCAGCCCGCCCTTCCAGCCGCGGGTGTAGGCGTCGGCGATGTCCTCGACGGTCGCCGTCTGCGGCAGGTTGACCGTCTTCGAGATCGCCCCGGAGATGAACGGCTGGGTGGCGGCCATCATGTCGATGTGGCCGGTGTGGGAGATCGCCCGCTCGCCGACCGCGACGTCGAAGACCGGCAGGTGCTCGTCCTTCAGGCCGGGGGCGCCGACGATCGTGTTCTTCTCGGTGATGTGGGCGGCGATCTGGTCGATCTCCGCTTCCGAGTAGCCGAGCGTCTGCAGCGCCAGCGGCACCGAGCGGTTGGCGATCGTCATCTGCCCGCCGCCGACCAGCTCCTTGAACTTGACCAGCGAGAAGTCGGGCTCGATCCCGGTCGTGTCGCAGTCCATCAGGAAGCTGATCGTCCCGGTCGGGGCCAGCACCGTCGCCTGCGCGTTGCGGTAGCCGTGCTCCTCGCCGAGCTCGACCGCTTCGTCCCAGGCCCGCTGCGCGGCCTCGAGCAGGTCGCCCTTGATCCCGGTCGCGTCGACGTCGTAGGCGGCGTCGCGGTGCATCCGCATGACGCCGTTGTGCGGCTCGCGGTTCTTCGCGTACTCCTCGTAGGGCCCGGTCGCCCCGGCGGCGATCAGCGCCGACTGGCGGTAGGCGCGGCCGGTCATCAGGGCCGTGATCGCGGCGGCGACGTTGCGGCCCTCGTCGGAGTCGTAGGGGAGGCCATCCGACATCAGCAGGGCGCCGAGGTTGGCGTAGCCGAGCCCGAGCTGGCGGAAGCGGTTGGCGTTCTCGGTGATCTCCTCGGTCGGGTAGGAGGAGAAGCCGACGACGATCTCCTGGGCGAGGAAGACGGTGTCGACGGCGTGCTCGAATTCCGCCGCGTCGAAGCTGCCGTCCTCGCGGCGGAACTTCATCAGGTTGAGCGAGGCGAGGTTGCAGGCCGAGTCGTCGACGTGCATGTACTCGCTGCAGGGGTTGGAGGCGTTGATCCGGCCCGACTCCGGGCAGGTGTGCCAGCGGTTGATGATCGTGTCGTACTGGACGCCCGGGTCCGCGCAGCGCCAGGCGGCGTCGGCGATCTGGTTCATCAGCTCGCGCGCGTCCAGCGTTTTCGTCGTCGAGCCGTCCCGGCGCGCCTTCAGGTGCCAGTCCTCGCCGGCCTCGACCGCCTCCATGAACTCGTCGGTGACCCGCACCGAGTTGTTGGCGTTCTGGTACTGGATCGAGGTGAAGCCCTCGCCGTCGATCGACATGTCGAAGCCGGCGTCGCGCAGCGCCGCCGCCTTCTTCTCCTCGTCGGCCTTGCACCAGATGAAGTGCTCGATGTCCGGGTGGTCGACGTCGAGGACGACCATCTTCGCCGCCCGCCGCGTCTTGCCGCCGGACTTGATCGTCCCGGCCCAGGCGTCGGCGCCGCGCATGAAGCTGACCGGGCCGCTGGCGGTTCCGCCCTTGGAGAGCTGCTCGACCGAGCCGCGGATGTTGGAGAGGTTGATGCCCGAGCCGGAGCCGCCGCGGAAGATCTTGCCCTCTTTGGTGTTCCAGTCGAGGATCGACTCCATCGTGTCTTCGACGCTGAGGATGAAGCAGGCCGAGCACTGCGGCGTCTCCTCGAAGCCGACGTTGAACCAGACCGGCGAGTTGAAGGCCGCCTTCTGGTTGAGCAGGATCGCGGTCAGCTCCATCTCGAAAGCCTCGGCGTCCTCGGCGGAGGCGAAGTAGCCGCCCTCGCGACCCCAGTTGGAGATCGTCCCGGCGACGCGCCCGATCATCTGTTTCACCGAGCTCTCGCGCTCGGGGCTGCCGAGCTGGCCGCGGAAGTACTTCTGGGCGACGATGTTGGTCGCGTTCTGGGACCAGGTGACCGGGAACTCGACCCCGCGCTGCTCGAAGGCCGGGCTCTCGGGGTTGCCGATCACCGCGTCGCGGATCTCCCACTCGACCTGGTCGAAAGGATGCACGCCGGCCGTCGAAAATCGCCGTTCGATCGAGAGGCCCTGCAGACCGTTTTTGGGACTGGCGGTGGCGGTCTTGGACATCAAAATTCTCCTCTCACAGCGACTTTCAGGGGTAACTCCGCAGGATCGCTGACGGGCAGGACGGAAAAAGTCTCAAAAGGCGCAAATAAGGGGTTCCGAAGCTGCCGCGCTCCTCTCCCAATTGTGGCAACTCCCCAATATCGGCACTAAGTTCCGGGTAGCCTCCTCCTATGGCCGAGGAACTGCGCCGAGGCGCGGAACGAATGGGGGAGGCTGCGGCCGAAGCGATAGCCGCGGTCAAGCCGAAGCTGCGCGGGGTCTCCCACGAGTGGGCCTTCTTCCTCTCGCTCGGCTTCGGGACCGCGCTGATCGTCCTCGCCGACACCCCGAGGGCGACGCTGGCGGTGGCGATCTACGCGATCAGCCTCTCGGCTCTGCTCGGGACCAGCGCCCTCTACCACCGCGTCAACTGGACCCGGCCGAACGTTCGCCAGTGGATGCGCCGGCTGGATCACTCGATGATCTTCTTCCTCATCGCCGGCACCTACACCCCCTTCGCGCTGCTGGTCCTGCAGGGGACCCTGGCGATGACGATCCTCGCCGTCGTCTGGGTCGGCGCGATCGCCGGCGCGATCGTGGAGATGATCTGGATCGACCACCCGAAATGGGCCTCGGCCCTGATCTACCTCGCCCTCGGCTGGGTCGCCGTCGCCACCTTCCCCGAGCTCTGGTCCTCGATGGGCCCGGCCGGCACGCTGCTCGTCGCCGCCGGGGGACTCCTCTACACCGCCGGCGCCGTCGTCTACGCGATCCAGCGGCCGAACCCCATCCCCGCGACCTTCGGCTACCACGAGGTCTTCCACCTCTTCGTCATCGCCGCCGCGGTCGCCCACTTCTCCGCGGTCGCCTTCTTCGCCCTGCCACACGGCTGAGGGGTCGTGTCAAGATGAGCGTGTGGAGGCGGAGCTGGTCGGTCAGCCATTTGCCTCGTCCGGGCAACTCGGCGCGGTCCTGGGGGAAGAGCTCGGCGACGAGGCGTTCACCTCGTTCTGGTTCGCCGCCGCCTGGGTGAAACCGTCGGGCGTGCTGCGGCTGGCGCGCGAGGCCCGCGCGTTTCGCGACCGGGGAGGACGGATCGAAGGGATCCTCGGAATCGATCACGGCGGGGCCACGTTCGAGGGGCTGGAAGCGGCGCTCGAGTGGTTTGACGACGTGTTCGTCTTCCACCACCCGGGCGAGCGGACGTTTCACCCGAAGCTGTATGTCGCGCAGGGGGAGGAGCTGGCCAAGGTGACGATGGGCTCCGGGAACTTCAGCAAGGGGGGCCTGTTCACCAACTACGAGGCGGCGGTGAGGCTGACCCTCGATCGGGACGATGCCGGCGACGAGGGCTTCCTCTCCGACCTGCGGTCCTACTACGACTCGCTGCTCGGGATGACCGGTTTCTGCCAGCCGCTCTCCGAGGAGCTGATCGAGCGGCTGCGGGCGGACCCGGGCACGAACGTGATGACTGAGAGGCAGGCCAACAAGAAGCGGAATGTCGAGCGCCGCAAAGAGCCATCGCAGGTGTTCGGCGGGGACGCCGAGGCGGAGCTGCTGGACGCCGTGCCAACGGCGGTGGGCGCCGCTGCCGCCAAATCACCGAGAGAACCGGGCGAGGCCGTCGAAGCTGCCAGGCCGGTGCGCCGCTGGTTCAAGATGCTGCCCCCCTCCGACGCCCAGCAGCTCCCCGAGCACTCCTCCGATACTGGCGCTGTGACCTTGGTCAAGGCGGGTCATCCGATCAAGGCGGGGACGTACTTCCGAGACGAGTTCTTCGGCGAGGAGGTCTGGAGCAACAACGCCGGCGAAAAGGCCGAAGCGAGGGTCGAGTTCGAGCTCTCGATCAACGGTCTGGCGAAGTCCAGCCAGACCCTCACCCTGGTTCACGATCCTCGCTTCGAGTCCGACCAGGGCAACCGGACGACCCTGCTGCGCTGGGGCCCGCTCAACGAGTACCTGCGTGCCCGGGACCTCAGCGGCGAATACCTGACGCTGGAAGCGTTCTCGGACGGCTCCTACCGCTTGATCATCGCCGCCGAGCCGGCAGGCGAGTTCCTCAAATGACGGAAATTGGGCCGCGGGGCCGGGAGCTTTCCGCCGGGCTCCCCCGTAGCTTCTGAGACTCAGGAGAATGGCTGGCGGCATGGAGAACGAGAACGAGACGACGGTACGGGTGGTGGTCAAGCTGCGTGACCTCGACACCGACGCCGAGTCGATCTTCGTGCACGCGGTGGCGCCGCCGCACGACCTCGGCGAGCAGCGGGAGCGTCTCGTGCGGGCGGTGGGGGAGCACAAGCCGCGAGCCGAGATCAGGTCGTTCGCGAACCACGCCGCGAGCTTCGTCGACGGCGAGCATCTTGTCGTCGCGTATTTCGAAAACCCGGCGCAGATCCCGGCGGCGCTGAAGCGGCTCGACGGCCAGCTCGGGCAGGACGAGCTGTTCTCGGCCGCGCCCGGCCAAGCGGCAGCCTGACCAGAGGCTCAGCGTGAGTCGAGCCAGCGGTCAGGGGCAACTCACCGCTACGCCTGTCGAAAACGGCGGTCTCTTCTCCGAGCACTTCCTCGAGCACCGCTTGCCCGAGTGGCCCGAGTACTCGGATCTCGACTGCCGGGAGCTCATGGAGGAAATCGGGGCGACCTGGCTGCGCGAGCGCGAGGGCCTCTCCGAAGCGAACGAGGCGCAGGTCGAGGAGCATCTCGTCCAGCCCGTCCTGAATCTGCTCGGGCACGCCTGGACTCCGCAGGCCGGCTACGCGAGCGCGACCGGCCGGGGCGTCCCGGACTATGCGCTCTTCCTCACCGACGAGGCGCGGATGAAGGCCGCCAAGCTGCCCAAGAACAGCCTCGACCGCTTCGGGGACGCGGTCGCCATCGTCGAGGCCAAGGAGTTCGAACGTCCTTTCAACACCCGGCGCGGCGGCCTCCAGAACGAGGATCCGCACGCACAGATCCTGCGCTACCTGAACGAGACGCGGGTCGGCTGGGGGATCCTCACCAACGGCGCCGTCTGGCGCCTCTACTCCTACGAGAGCGCGACGCAGGGCCGTTACTACGGAGTCGACCTCGGGGAGCTGCTGGAGCAACGCGACCTCCGCGAGTTTCGGCGGTTCGCCGCGTTCTTCGCCCACTCCGCCTTCGTCCCGGACGAGGATGGCCGCTGCCTGCTCGACCGCATGCTGGCCGAAGCCGAGCGCAACACGGTCTCGGTCGGCGACCGCCTCGAGCGGCAGGTCTTCGAGGCGGTGCCGCTGCTGGCCGCCGGCCTGCTCGGCGAGGAGGAGAGGTCCGAGGCCAGCCTGGCGGCGGCGTTCGAGAATTCGCTCGTCCTGCTCTACCGGCTGCTCTTCTGCCTGCACGCCGAGGCGCGCGACCTGCTTCCGGTCGACAACCCTCACTACAAGCCGCAGAGCCTGCTGCATCTGCGGCGGGAGATCGCCGGAAACCGCGACGGGGGCGCCGCCCACAGCGAGCACTCGGACCGTCTCTACAGCGTCCTCCGGGCCCTCTTCCGCATCGTCGATCGGGGCGAGCCGGTGTTCGGGGTCAACGCCTACAACGGGGGTCTCTTCTCGCCCGCCCAGCACACCTACTTCGAGGGCCGGTCGATCCCAGATCCGCTGCTCGCGCCGGCCGTCGACTTCCTCTCGCGGATCGACGGCCAGTTCGTCGACTACCGGGCGCTCTCGGTCCGCCACCTGGGCACCATCTACGAGAAGCTGCTCGCCTATCGCCTCGCCGAGGAGGGCGGGAGCATCCGGCTCGAGCCCTCGCGGCTGAAGCATCGCTCGGGCGCCTACTTCACCCCCGAGCGGGTGGTCGATGCAATCGTCGCCCGGACCCTGGAGCCGGTGCTCCTCCGGGTCTCGGACGAGGTCTCGGTCGCCGGGCTCTCGGGGAGAAGCGCGCTCAACCGGTTCCTGAAGGTCCGGATCTGCGATCCCGCCGCGGGAAGCGGCCACTTCCTCGTCAGCGCCGTCGAGCACATGGCGCAGTTCATCGCCACCGATCCGTCGTTCGCCGGCACCGAGGGCGCCTACCTCCCGGACCTACCCGAGTTGCGGCGCCTGGTCGCCGAGCGCTGTATCTACGGCGTCGACATCAACCCGATGGCGGTCGAACTGGCGCGCCTTTCGCTCTGGCTCACGACGGTCGATCGCGAACAGCCGCTGACCATCCTCGAAAACCTCCGGGTCGGAAACTCGATCGTCGGCACCAGCGTGAAGGATCTCCTGGACGGCGGGGACACCGTGTTCAGCTCCTCGGTGGCGCGCTCCGCCGAGGAGCTGATCAGGCAGCGCGAGGTGGCGGTCGCGACGTCGCACTCGACGAGCAGCGAAGACGTCGAGGACAAGAAGCGGGCCTCGAAAGCCGCCGAGGCCCTGCGCGAGCCACTCGAGGAGTTCGCCGACCAGACGCTCGGCGTCGCACTCGGCGATCCCGAGATCGGCGATCCGCTGCACTGGGAGGTCGAGTTTCCCGAGGTCTTCCTCACGAGGGCCGGCGAGCCCCTCGCCGGCGGCGGCTTCGACGCCATCGTCGGCAATCCGCCCTATGTCCAGATCCAGAGCCTCGGCAGAGGCACCGCCGACTACTGCCGTGAGCGCTACCGCGTGGCAGCCGGGTCCTTCGACGTCTACGTCGTCTTCGTCGAGCGGGCGCTCGAACTGCTCGCTCCGACCGGTCGGCTCGGCTTCATCGTCCCGAACAAGTTCACCAAGCTGAAGATGGCGGAAGGCCTGCGGGAACTCCTGGTGGAGACCGGCGTCGCCGAGGAGATCCTCGACTTCGGTGGCCTGCAGCTGTTCGGCGCCACCAACTACACCGCGATCCTGCTGCTCGACGCGAGCGGCGGTCGTACCGAGCTCGCCTACCGGAAGGCGCTGAGGTCGCGTGGCGACCCGATCGCCGAGATCGAAACGCGCGAGCCGGCCAGCTTCGAGCTCGCCGCCCTCGGCCACGACCCCTGGGTGCTGGGGGCACCGGAGGAGCGCCGGATCCTCACCGCCGCCCAGCAGGACGCGAAGCCGCTGGTCGAGGCGACGGCCGGGATCTTCACCGGCCTGCAGACCAGCGCCGACGCCGTCTACATCGTCGAGGAAGAGGCACGCGCCGGCGGCCTGGTTCGGGTTCGCTCGAAGGCCTCGGACGGCCCGGTCGAGCTCGAGCCCGACCTCCTGCACCCCCTTGCCAGCGGCGGCGACGTCCACCCCTACGCGTTTGCACCCACCCGCCAGCTGCTGCTGTTCCCCTACCTCCGCGCGGCGACCGGCGAGATGGAGCTGATCCCGTGGGCCCGGATCGAGTCCTTCCCCCGTGTCGCCGCCTACCTGCGCGAGCACGAGGCGAGACTGCGCGGCCGTGAGGGAGGCAAGATGGACACCGAGCGCTGGTATGCGTTCGGCAGGACCCAGAACCTCGGGCTCCACGACAGGCCCAAGCTCGGGGTACCGCGGCTCTGCGACCGGTTGCGAGCCAGCGCCGATCCCGCGGGGAGCGTCTACCTCGACAACGTCGACGTCAACGGCCTGCTCGCGCACGAGGACGGCCCCTCGGTGTGGACGCTCGCCGTCCTCCTCAACTCGCGCCTCTTCGACTTCCTCTTCCGGCTCTACACCGTGCCGTTTCGCGGCAACTACATGTCGGCGAACCGGCAGTTCATCGCCCAGCTCCCGGTCAAGGAGCTCGCCGCCGGGGAGCGAGAGGCATTCGACCGTCTCGGCCGTGGCCTGCACGAGACCGCCGCCGGGATGGGGGCCGAGCGGAGGCGGTTCCACGACTGGCTGGGAGGCAGGTTGGGCGCTCGCCCTGATTCTCTGCCGGGCAAGTCGAAGCTCCTCGCCTACGACCGGCATTCTGCCGACGAGGTCGTCCGCCAGCTGACCAGGTCCGCGAAAAGGTTGGACGCCGCCGTGGGTTCCCGCGCCTTCCGGGCGGAACTCGTCCAGGAGCACGCGGCGAGCGTCGCCAAGCTGGTCGCCCTGAGCCAGGACCTGGAGCGGGGCGCGGCCGAGGCCGACCAGCTCGTCTACGACGTCTACGCGATCTCGCAGGCGGACCGGAAGTTGGTCGAGGGCTCCGAGCCCTAGCTAGCGACCGCCGTCCTAGGCCGCCACGGCCAGGCTCTCGTGCAGCTGCTCGACTTCGGCGGCCAGCGTCGCGAGGATCTCCTCCAGTTGCTGGGACTGCTCGGGGGAGAGGTCGAGGCGGCCGTCGCGGTGGAGCTCGGCGGCGCGGGCGACGGGCAACTCCGCCTCGAGCACGCGGCCGCCCAGGGAGCCGAGGACTTTGCGGGTCTCGGCCTGGGCCCAGACCGCGCCGAACATCCCGGTCGAGGCGCCGATCACGGCCGCCGGGGTCCCCGTCAGAGCGCTCTTGCCGGCCGGGCGGGAGGCCCAGTCGAGGGCGTTCTTCAGCACTCCGGGAATCGAGTGGTTGTACTCGGGGGTGGCGACGAGGACGGCATCGGCCTCGCGCATCGCCTGGCGCAGCTCCGCCACCGCCGCCGGCGTCGCCTCCGCCTCGAGGTCTGCGTCGTAGGGAGGGATCTCCCGCAACCGCTCGAACTCGACCAGCTCCACCCCGGCGGGAAGCCGCTCGGCGGCCTCCCGCAGCAGGGCGTGGTTGTAGGAGTCCCGTCGCAGGCTGCCGACGATGCCGAGGACCCTCATCGCTATGCCTCCTCGCGGACGAGCTCGAGCTCGACGGCGATCGTCACCGCGTACTCGAGCACCTCGCCGCCGCTCGGCAGCTCGGCCTGCCAGTCGAGGCCGAAGTCGCGCCGGTCGACGGTCGCCTCCAGCGAGAGCCCGACCCGCTCCTTGCCGGCCAGGTCGGCTCCCAGCTGCGCGAAGCGGCCGCTGGCCTCGACCTCGCGCTTCTCGCCGCGGATCTCCAGCTCGCCGGCGATCCGGGCGCTGCCGTCCTCGCCGACGCTCAGCTCGGTAGAGGTGAAGCGCAGCTGGGGGAAGCGCTGGGTGTCGAAGAACTCGGGGGAGAGGAGGTGGCCCTTCAGCATCTCCTCCTCGATCGCGACGCTCTCGACCTCGACGGTGCCCTCGAGCCGCGGCTGCTCGCCGCCGGTCAGGCGCGCCTCGTAGCGGTCGAAGCCGCTGCGGAAGGTGGTGACGCCGTTGTGGGTGACGGCAAAGCCGACCGAGGAGTGGACGGGGTCCACGACCCAGGTGCCTGCCGGGACGCTCTGCTTGCTGACGGTCTCGGTGCTCATACGAGGTTCCTTCCCGAAGATGGTTGATGTTGAAACATTTGACGTAGAAACAATCTTAGCAGAGAAGATTTGCTTGTCAACTATTGTCAGATCAACCATCCTGTGGGAGAATGTCGGGTATGGCCGAAGCAACCGCAACCGCGACCATTCCCGCGACCGACGTCGATCCGCACCGCGAGGCGTGGATCGCGATCGCGCAGGCCCATGCCGCGATCACCGGCCGCCTCCAGGAGGTACTGACTGCCGCCGAGCTGCCGCCGCTCCCCTGGTTCGAAGTGCTGGCGACGCTCGACCGGGCGCCGGAGCAGCGGCTGAAGATGGGGGAGCTGGCCGAAGCGCTGGTGATCACCCGCGGCGGCCTGACCAAGCTGGTCGACCGGCTGATCAAGGCCGGCCTGCTCGAGCGAACCTTCTGCGAGACCGACCGCCGCGTCAGCTATGCGACCCTGCTCCCCGCCGGGGTGGAGCTGCTGGCGGAGATGCGGCCGCTGGTCCGGGCTGAGCTGGCCGCGGCCTTCACCGCCCATCTCAGCGTCGCCGAAGCCGAAGAGCTGCGGGCGACGATGGAGCGGATCCGCGGCTCGGCCTGCGGGACCAGCTAGGCGATGCCGAAGCGCTGCCGCAGCTTTTAGGCCAGCGCCGCCGAAGCCCGCTCTTTGGCGGACTCGATGATCGCCAGCACCGCCTGCTCCTGCCCGTCGCGGATCAGGTCGATCGGGTCGGGGTCGCCGTTGACGATCCCCTCGAAGAACTCCTTGCGGTCCTGGTAGGTCGGCAGCGTCCCCTTCGCCCAACCGCGGGCGTCGTTGAGGATCACCGCCAGGCGCGCGTACTCCTCGCCGAAGAGCTCGGAGATCTCCCGCTTCATCCGCTTCGCCAGGGCCGGCGAGGCGCCCGCGGTGGAGATCGCGATCGCCAGCGGCCCGGTGCGGACGATCGCCGGCAGGATGAAGTTGCAGAGCGGCGGCACGTCGACGATGTTGACCAGCATCGCCCGCTGCTCGGCGTCGTCGAAGATCTCGATGTTGACCTCGGAGTCGTCGGTGCAGGCGATCGCCATGAAGACGCCCTCGAGGTCCTCCGGGCCGGCGTAGGCCCGCTTCTCCCAGGTGATCGAGCCCTCCGCCGCCAGCTTCTCCAGCTCGGGGTGGGCGACCGGGGCGATCAGGGTGACGTCGCCGCTGCAGGCGAGCAGCCCCTCGACCTTCTCGAGGCCGATGTCGCCGCCGCCGACGACCAGGCACTTGCGGCCGGTCAGTTTCAGGCAGGCGATGTAGAAGGGGGTCTCGAGCATGTCCCGCACGCAGGACTGGTCGCAGATCCCCTTGCGGAACTGGCAGACGCACTCCTTGCCGGCGTAGGCCTGGGCGGGCATTGACCGAAGGCTAGCGATCGCCGCTTATATGGAGTCCAGCGTGACGCGCAGACCCTCGTTCAGGTCCACCTCGGCGCGCCAACCGAGCTCGCGCTCGGCGCGGCCGGCGTCGATCGAGATCGCCTGCACCTCGCCGGTGCGTTCCGGCGCGAATTCGGGCTCGAAGCCCTCGTTGCCGGAAAGGCCCTTCAGGGCCTCGATCAGCTCCAAGACGTTGGTCTCGCGGCCGGTGCCGATGTTGATCGCGCCGGTCGCCTCGGCGTCGCCGGCGGCGAGCGCGGCGGAGACCACGTCGCCGACATATATGTAGTCGCGGGTCTGGGTGCCGTCGCCGTAGACCGTCGGGCGCCCGCCCTCCTTCAGCAGCCCGCAGAAGATCGCGATCACCCCCGCCTCGCCGAGCGGGTCCTGGCGCGGGCCGTAGACGTTGCCGAGACGCAGCGACACGCCCGAGAGCCCGTAGAGCCGCTCGTAGAGGGAGACGTAGCCCTCGGCGGCGAACTTGCTCTGGCCGTAGGCCGACATCGGCGCGATCGGCGCGTCCTCGCCGAGCGGCAGCTGTTGGCCCGCGCCCTCGCCGTAGATCGCGCCGCCGGTGGAGATCGAGACCACGCGCCCGCACTCCGATGCGCGTGCGGCCTCGAGCACGTTGGCGGTGCCGCCGGCGTTGACGCCGACGTCGAAGAAGGGGTCGGCGAGCGACTTGCGGACGTCGATCTGGGCGGCGAGGTGAAAGATCGCCTCGGGCCGCCGCTCGGCCGCCAGGCGGCTCAGCGCCTCGCCGTCGCGGATGTCCATCTCGGTTAGCTCGGCACCCGCGGCGAGGCCGGGCTCGAGGTTGGAGATGCGGCCGGTGGAGAGGTTGTCGACCACCGTCACCTCGTCGCCGCGCGCGAGCAGGGCGTCGACCACGTTCGAGCCGATGAACCCCGCGCCGCCGGTAACGAGACACCTCATGAGGCGACGATCCTAAGCGGATCCGGAAGGCCGGGGAGGGAGATCGGACGAATGGATGCCGGCTTGCGCAGCCGAACGCCCCTGCTACCCTCGCCGCCCCATGAGACTGATCGTCACCGAGAAGAACAACAGCGCCAAGAAGATCGCCGAGGCCCTCAGCAAGGGGTCCAACAGCGAGGACAAAACCTTCAAAGTCCCGTTCTACACCTGGACCGACGCCGAAGGCAACGAGCACATGACGGTCGGCCTCAAGGGCCACGTGCTCGGCCCGGCCTTCCCCGAGGGCTACTCGAACTGGCAGAAGACCGACCTGCACGACCTGATCGACGCCGACCTGATCAAGGAACCGACGGACAAAAACGTCGTCAAAGCGATCAAGAAACTGGCGAAAGGGGCCGACGAGCTGGTGATCGCCACCGACTTCGACCGCGAGGGCGAGCTGATCGGGCTCGAGGCCCTGGAGGAGATGCTCGACGCCAATCCGGCCCTGGGATCCCGCGAGGGGACCGCCGACGGCACCCTGCGGATCCAGCGCGCCCGCTACTCGGCGCTGACCAAAGAGGAGATCGACCGCGCCTTCTCGGAGCTCGACGAGCTCTCCTACCCGCTCGCCAACGCCGGCGCCGCCCGCCAGGACATCGACCTGCTCTGGGGCGCGACGCTGACCCGCGCCGTCTCCCTCGCCAGCCGCCGCTTCGGCTCCAACTTCCTCTCCGTCGGCCGCGTCCAGAGCCCGACCCTGGGCCTGATCGTCGAGCGCGAGATGGAGCGGCGCGCCCACGTCGCCAAACCGTTCTGGGAACTGTTCGCCAAGTTCCAGCACCCCGACGGCAGCTTCGAGACCCACCACACGGTCGACAAGTTCTGGGAGAAAGCGGAGGCCGACACGGCGCTGGCCGGCACCACCAACCCGGGCACCGTCAAAGCGGTCACGGCGCGGAAAAACACCCGCAAGCCGCCGACGCCCTACAACACCACCGCCTTCAGCACCGACGCCTCCAGCCGCCTCGGCATCACCCCCGCCAGCGCGATGCGGATCGCCGAGGACCTCTACATGGACGGCTTCATCTCCTACCCGCGCACCGACAACACGGTTTACCCGTCCTCGCTGCCGGTCCGCGAGCTGGTCTCCTCGCTGGTGCGGATCAAGGAGTTCTCGGCC
The DNA here is from genome assembly GCA_036376215.1 of Solirubrobacterales bacterium. Taxonomy (GTDB): domain Bacteria; phylum Actinomycetota; class Thermoleophilia; order Solirubrobacterales; family 70-9; genus VAYN01. Next base: position 22,306 of record DASVAT010000031.1, on the reverse strand, counting down.
GCCTCCGGCCTGCTCGACGGCGAGCTGAAACCGACCCGCGGCAAAAAAGAGACGACCGACCACCCGCCGATCTACCCGACCCAGGCGGTCCACCCGGGCGCCCTCGAGGGCCCGAAGAAACGCGTCTACGAACTGGTCGTCCGCCGCTTCCTCGCGACCTTCAGCCCGCCGATGATCACCGAGTCGACCCGCGCCGACATCGAAGCCGGCGACCAGACCTACTTCGTCCGCGGCTCGGTTGTCGTCGACCCCGGCTATGCCGGCATCTACACCTACGCCCGCTCGGCTGACGAGGAGATCCCGAAACTGGTGGAGGGCCAGACCCTGCAGCTCGAGGGCGACCCCTGGATCGTCGACAAGGAGACCCAGCCGCCCGGCCGGATCTCGCAGGCGAAACTGATCGAGATGATGGAGGAGCGCGGCCTCGGCACCAAAGCGACCCGCGCCGACATCATCCAGAAGCTCTTCGACCGCGGCTACGTCTACAGCAACCCGCCGATCCCGACCGAGACCGGGATCGCCCTCTACGAGGCGTTCAAGAACTACGTCCCGGCGATGGCGACGCCGGAGATGACTGCGACGCTGGAGGCGGAGATGGACCTGATCGCCGCCGGCGAGATGTCGAAGGGCGCGGTCGTTGGCGAGAGCCGCGAGCTCCTGCACAAGACCTGGGACGAAATCGACTCGAGCCGCGAAGACCTGGCGAAAGTGATCTGGAAAGGGATGGACGAGGACCGCATCCTCGGCCCCTGCAAGGTCTGCGAAGAAGCCGGCCGCACGAAGGAGGACGGCTCGCCGAACATGCTGCGGATCATCCGCGCGAAAAAATCGGGCAAACGGTTCGTCGGCTGCAGCGGCTGGGTCCTCGACGACCCCGACTCCTGCGACCAGACCTTCCCGCTGCCCCAGCGCGGCGACGTCTTCCGGCTCGAGGAACGCTGCTCGATCTGCGACCGCACCCCGCGGCTCAAAGTCCAGCCCTTCCGCGGCCGGCCCTGGAACCTCTGCCTCAACGACGACTGCGAGTCGATGCAGGAGATGAAGAAACGCCGGGCCGAGCGCGAAGCCGCCAAAGCCGCCAAAGCGGCGATGGAGAAGAAGGCGCCGCCGAAGGGCGACGAGGACGCCGCCCCGGCGAAGACCAAAAAAGCGAAAGTCAAAGCCTCGAAAGCGGACACTGCGACGCGCGGGCGCAAACGCGCCAAAGCCGGCGCGAAAAGCTGAGGTCCTAGACGTTGTTTATCTCGCTCGAGGGCGTCGACGGCTCGGGCAAGAGCACCCAGGCGCGCCTGCTGGTCGAGGCGCTCGGCGCCGAGACGGTCGCGATCCGCGAGCCGGGGGGGACCGAGGCGGCGGAGCGGATCCGCGAGCTGCTCGCCGACCCCGCCGTCCCGCTCGAGCCGCTGGCCGAGCTGATGCTCTTCCTCGCGGCCCGCGCCGACCTCACCGAGCGGGTGATCCGTCCGGCGCTGGAGGCGGGGCGGCACGTCGTCGCCGATCGCTTCTCGGACTCGAGCGTCGCCTACCAGGGAGCTGCCCGCGGCCTCGGCGTCGGCGAGGTGATCGGCCTCTGCGAGACGGCGACCGACGGGCTCTGGCCCGACCTCACCCTGCTGCTGCGGATCGACCCCGAGGCCGGCCTCGGCCGGGCCGCCGGCGACGACCGTTTCGAGCAGGAGGGCCTTGCCCTGCAGCAGGCGGTCGCGACGGCCTACGAGGAGATCGCGATCATCGCCTCGGATCGGGTCGTCGTCATCGATGCCTCCGGCAGCGTCGAGGAGGTCCACGAGCGGGTGATGGAGGCGGTGAATGGACACCTCGCCGCTGCTCGAAGCGACTGAGCACCAGGCGCGGGCTCGGGTGGCGCTGAACGCGGCGCTCGCCGAGCCCTCCCACGCCTACCTCTTCCGCGGCCCCCGGGGCGCGGGCAAGCGCGCGGCTGCCCGCTCGTTCGCGGCCGAGATCCTCGCGGCGGGCGCCGCCGATCCCGAGGACGCTCGGCGACGCGCTCTGCTCGACCCCTCGCCGCACCCCGATCTCGTCTGGCTCGCCCCGACCGGCGCCCAGCACATGGTCGAGGAGGTCCGCGAGCGGGTGATCCGCGCCGCCGCCTACAGGCCCTTCGAAGGCGGCAAGCGGGTCTTCGTCGTCGAGGCGGCCGAGGCGATGCGCGACGAGAGCCAGAACGCCCTGCTGAAGACGCTCGAGGAGCCACCCGAGTTCGTCCACCTGATTCTGCTCAGCTCCGAGGGCGAGGGCCTGCTCGAGACCGTCGCCTCCCGCTGCCAGACGATCGAGTTCTCGCCCCTGCCCGCCGGCGTGCTCGAAGCCGAGCTCACCGCGGGCGGCGCCGCGGGGGGCCCGGAGGAGATCGCGGCCGCGGCGCGCCTCGCCGCCGGCGACCTCGAGCGGGCGCGGCTGCTGCTCGGCGAGCGGGGGCGCGAGCTGCGCGCCGAGGCCGAGCGCTGCGTCGCCGCCGCCCTCGCGGGGGAGTGCGCCTCCGCTCCCTGGAAAGCGCTCCTCGACGACGCCCAGGCTGCCGGCGCCGACGTCGAAGCGGCGGTCAGGGAGGCGCTCGAAGAGGAAGCGAAGGCGGGGATCAAACGCAGCGCCAAAGAGGTGACCGACGGCGCCAAACGCGCCGGCCGCCGCCGCCGCACCGAGATCCTCGGGCTCTGCTTCGAGCTCTGCGCCGCCTGGCTGCGGGACCTCGCCGCGGTCGCCGCCGGCGCCGAGGAGGTCGTCTTCAACCGCGACCGGCTGGAGCCGCTGCGCGCCCAGGCCGCCGGCCTCGATCCCGCCGCGGCGCGCGGCGGCGCCGAGCTCGTCCAGGAGACCCGCCGCGGCCTCCAACTGAACGTCAGCGAGGAGCTGGCGCTAGAGGCTCTGTTCTTCAGACTCGAGCGGCTGCTCGCCGGCTGAGCCGCCGTTCCGCCCCTCGCCCGCCTTTTCCGCCAGCGCCTTTTCGATCGCGCGCTCCTGCGCCAGGCGGGTGATCTGGGCCGCCTGGCGGGACATGATCACGCTGAAGTTGAGCGCCAGCCCCAGCAGCAGGAGGAGGACGATCGAGAAGAGGGCGACGTTGGTGTTGCGCACCCCCATCGCTTCGGCGACCAGCTCGAGCAGGCCGGGGAAGGCGGCCCCGGCGAGCATCCCCAGCCCGGCGACGAACCAGATCACGCTGTAGCGCTCCTGCAGTTTGTCGCGGCGGATCAGGTCGAGGATCAAGAGCATGAAGAAGACCGCGATCACCGCGGCGACGATCCGCGTCTGCGAGGTGAGGTGGACCTGGGCTTCGCCGGCGGCGAGCGGCAGGGCGCTCATTGCTCGGCCTCCGCCTGGCGCGGGCGGAACTGGCCGACGAGCAGCACGACCAGGCCCTTGAAGATGAAGAAGGCCGAGCGCACCGGCGTCAGGAAGGAGGTGCCGCCCGCCCTCTCCAGCATCCGCACCGGCAGCTCCTCGACCCGCAGCCCCTGCCGCACCGCCAGCTGCAGCGACTCGATCTCGGCGAAGTCGGGCGAGTAGTGCTGGCTGAAGAGCGCCATCACCCGGCGGTTGGCGGCGCGCATGCCGCTGGTCGTGTCGGTGAAGCGCTGCCGCGTCGCCAGGGTGAGGAAGAAGCGGAAGACGCTGGTCCCGATCCGCCGCGAGAAGGTCGGCCGGTAGTCGCCGCTGGCCGACACCGCGCCGGCGTGGTAGCGGGAGCCGATCACCAGGTCGGCGCGGTCGGCGGTCACCTCGGCGAGCAGCCGGGCGACCTCCTCGGCCGGGTGCTGGCCGTCGGCGTCGAGGTGGGCGCAGGCGTCGTAGCCGTTTCGCAGCGCGTAGAGGTAGCCGGTCTGCAGCGCCGCCCCCAGGCCCTGGTTGAAGGGCAGCGAGGCGACCAGCGCGCCCGCCTCCCGCGCCCGCTCGGCGGTCGCGTCGGCGGAGCCGTCGTCGACGACAAGCAGGTCGGCGTCCGGCAGCGCCTCGCGCACGTCGCCGATCACCTCGGCGATCGAGGCTTCCTCGTTCCAGGCGGGGATGAAGACCAGGGTCCGCACGCTCTCGATTCTCCCATGCGGGCACGGATGCGCCCCCAGCCGCCGCCTCGAGGCGAGGATTGTGTTAGTAAATCTTCATGCCCCGCTCCGACGGCAACCCTGCCGGGCACCAGCCCGGCTCGCTGAGAATCGGCATGCGCCTCTGGCTGACCGGCGCCTTCGCCGCGGTCAGCCTGATCACGGCCGCGGCCGTCTACCTCTTCGGCGACAAGCCGCAGGCGCTGATCGCCGCGGTGACCGTCGGCGTCCTCGCCGGCTTCCTGATCGCGGTCGCGATCTCCCACCGGGTCGTCGGCCTCGCCCGCGCCGCCGGGGAAATGGCGGGGGGCTCCTTCGACGCGCCGCTCAACACCTCCGGCCCCGACGAGATCGGCGACCTCGCCCGCGCGCTGGACTCGATGCGCGCCTCGCTGAAGGAGAGCTTCGGCGTCCTCTCCTCCGACCGCAACAAGCTGGCGGCGATCTTCGACGGCCTCACCGACGTGGTCATGGTCGTCGACTACGAAGGCCCGGTGCGCTTCTCCAACAGCGCCGCCTCGCGCCTGCTCGACGACTCGGGCCAGCCCCCTGAGGTGGTCCTGCCGCAGCTCCACCGCGCCGCCGAGGTCGGCTTCTCGGCCCACCCGGCGCTGCGGATCGGCGACCGCGCCTACGCGATGACCGCCCGCTCGCTGCCCGACGAGCGCGCCGTCCTCGCCGTTTTGCGCGACCGCACCGACGAGCTGCGCCAGGAGCTGGCCGAAGCCGACTTCGTCTCCAACGCCGCGCACGAGCTGCGCAACCCGCTGGCCGGGATCTCCGGCGCGATCGAGGTCCTGCAGAGCGGCGCCAAGAACGACCCCCACGACCGCGACCACTTCCTCAAGCGTCTGGGTGAAGATGCCGAGCGGATGAACCGCCTGACTCAGTCGTTGCTGACCCTGGCCCGGGTCGAGTCCCGCGGCGCTCCGGAGAGCGAGCTGGTCGACGTGCCGCTGGCGATCAAGGACGTCGTCGCCGCCTGCGACGCCCCGGCGCACGTCGATCTCGTCGTCGACGTCGAGTCCGATCTCGCCGCCGCCGGCGACCCGACGCTGCTGCGCCAGGTGATGATCGGGCTGCTCACCAACGCCTTCAAGAACACGCCGCCCCCCGGCACCGTTACCGTTCGCGGCCGCCACGACAGCGAGGGCGAAGTCATCTTGGAGGTCATCGACACTGGAACCGGCATTCCCGCGGCGGAGCTGGAGCGCGTCTTCGAGCGCTTCTACCGTCGCTCCGAGTCGCGCAAGCAGGAGGGCTTCGGCCTCGGCCTGGCGATCGCGCGGCGGATGGTCGACGTGATGGGCGGCCGCATCGGCGCCGAGTCCGTCGAGGGGGAGGGGAGCACCTTCTGGGTGCGCCTCCCGGTCGCGCAACCGAGCCCGACCCCGGTGGCATGAGCAGCGGTCGCATCCTCATCGCCGACGACGAGCCCTCGGTCCGCGACTCGGTCGGCTATGCCCTCGCCCAGGAGGGTTTCGAGGTGACCCCGGCCGCCGACGGCGACGAGGCGGCCGAGCTGCTCGGCAACGGCGTCCCCTTCGACCTCCTGATCCTCGACATCATGATGCCCGGCCCGAGCGGGCTCGACATCTGCCGCGACGTGCGCTCGCGCAGCGCCGTGCCGATCATCGTCCTCACCGCCAAAGACGCCGAGGTCGACAAGGTCGTCGGGCTCGAGGTCGGCGCCGACGACTACGTCACCAAGCCCTTCTCGGTCCGCGAGCTGCTGGGCCGCGTCCGCGCCCAACTGCGGCGGCGCGAACTCGACCGGGCGCCGCTCTCCCAGGCGGTGAAGATCGAGTCCGGCCCGGTCTCGATCGACCTCGTCCGCCACGTCGCCACCGTGCGCGACGTCCCCGTCAACCTCACCCGCTCCGAGTTCCAGCTTCTGCGGCTGATGGTCGCCCGCCCGGGGGAGGTCTTCTCCCGCGCCCAGATCATGGAGGAGCTGTGGCAGACCGAGTTCGACGGCGACGAGCGTGCCTGCGACGTGCACATCTCCAACCTGCGCCAGAAGGTCGAGCGGGACCCGCAGAAGCCCGGACTGGTGCTGACCGTGCGCGGCGTTGGCTATAAGTACAGCCCAGACGCAAACTAGGAAAGGGTCCTATGCCACTGGTTCCGATGGTCGTCGAGCAAACCGCTCGCGGCGAGCGCTCCTTCGACATCTACAGCCGCCTGCTCGCGCAGCGGATCATCTTCCTCGGCGAGCCCGTCACCGAGGACCTCGCCAACCTGATCATCGCCCAGCTGCTGCACCTCGAGGCCGAGGATCCCGACAAGGACGTCAGCCTCTACATCAACTCGCCCGGCGGCTCGGCCTACGCGGGCCTGGCGATCTACGACACGATGCAGTTCGTCAAGCCCGACGTGCAGACGATCTGTTACGGGATCGCGATGTCGGCCGGATCGCTGATCCTCACCGGCGGCGCCGCCGGCAAACGGATGGCGCTGCCCAACAGCCGGATCCTCATCCACCAGCCGAGCGGCGGCTTCGAAGGCCAGTCGAGTGACATCGAGATCCACGCCAGGGAGATCCTCGCCCTGCGCGAGCGGCTCGACCAGATCTACGTCAAGCACACCGGCCAGTCGGCGGAGCAGATCCACACCGACATGGAACGCGACAAATTCTTCCAGCCCAAGGACGCCGTCTCCTACGGCCTGATCGACCGCGTGATCGAGTCGCACGAGTTCCAGGGCGAGGCGCCGGCCGGGAGCAACGGCTCGGCTCCCTGAGGGCTCAGCGGCCGAGGCGGCGCCGAGCCCAGAAGCAGGCGACGGCCGCGGCCCCGCCTGCGACGACGCCGCCGATCCCGGCCGCGCGGGTCTCGGGCCGGCGGGCGGAGACGCCCATCGCCGTCGCGTCGGCGAGGTCGCAGGCGCCCGAGAGCAGCAGCGCCGCCCGCAGCGCCTCGCGGTCGTCGCGGCCGGCCAGGGTCAGCGCTCCGAGCGCCAGGTCCCTGCCGCCGCCGAGCTTGGTCACCGCTTCCCCCGAGGCGTTGGTCGGGCCGAAGCCCATCGCCCGCAGCGCCGGCTGGGTCGCGAAGAAGATCCCCACCCCGAGCGCTACCCGGCTGGCGCCGATCCCCAGCGCCACCCGCCGCGCCTGCGGATCCATCTTCGCTCCCCCCAACATCACCCCAACCTACCCACCTCATCCCGAACTGCATCAACTTGTCCATCCGCTGGGTGGAGAAGTTGATGCAGTTCGCCGGGGTGGCCGGTTCGGAATGATGGGTCGATGGCAGAGGGGGACACGATCCTGCGGGCGGCGCGGCGCTTCGAGGCGACGCTGGTGGGGGAGGAGGTGGCGGCCACCGCCCCGAATCCGCGCGGAAAGGCGGCCGGGATCGAACGGCTCGACGGCCGCACGCTGGAGGACATCCATGCTCACGGCAAGCACCTGCTGCTCCGCTTCGGCGACCTCTCACTGCACAGCCACCTGGGGATGAGCGGCGGCTGGCACTTCTACCGCCCTCGCGCCCGCTGGCGGCGGCCGCGCACCTCGGCCTGGGCGGTCCTCTCCGGGGGTGGCTGGGACGCGGTCCAGTTCGGCGGCCCGACCCTGCAGGTGATGCCCACCGCGCGCATGCGCCGCAATCCGCAGCTGACCCGGCTCGGCCCCGACGTCCTCGCCGCCGACTTCGACCCCGGCGCGGCGATCGCGGCGATGCGCGCCGACCCGACCCGCGGCCTCGGCGACGCCCTGCTCGACCAGCACCTCGTCGCCGGCATCGGCAACATCTTCAAGAGCGAGGCCTGCTTCGCCGCCCGCCTCGACCCCTGGCGGCCGGTCGGCGACCTCTCCGACGAGGAGCTGCGAACGGTCCTGCTCGCCGCCCGCCGGCAGATGCTGAGCGCGGTGGAGCAAGGCGACCGCCACCGCTTCCAGATCTACAAACGCCGCCAGAGCGTTTGCCCCTCCTGTCGCGGCCCGGTCTCCTCGCGCGGCCAGGGCGACGCCAACCGCACCACCTACTGGTGCCCGCGGTGCCAAGGCTGAGGCGCCGCCGCGCCGCGCCCTCGGCTCCTCCGAGACCGCGACCGCCCTCCTACTACCTCGTCGCCGGGGTCGCGCTCGACGCCGAGATGGACCGCCTGCGGGCGCTGCCGGTCTTCGCCGACGGCCCTCTGGCCGGGCGGCGGCCAGAGCTGAAGGTGCGCCGCGCCGGCCGCAAACCCAACCGCCTCGGCTTCGCGGTCCCCACCGAGTTCCGGCTCTCGGTGACCGCCTACCCAGGGATCCGGCCCGGCGACGTCCTCGAGACCCTCCTGCACGAGCTGGTCCACCTCCACGTCGGCCGCGCCCGCGAAGCCCATGCCTGGCACGGCCCGACCTTCAAGCGCGTCCTCAACCGGGCGATGCGCCAGGCCTACGGAGTCACCATCCCAACCCCCCGAGCGACGCTCCACGGCCCCTACGCCGATGCGATTGAGACCGCGATATGGCGAGACCGCAAAATTGGCCCCTGAGGAGCCAATTTTGCGGTCTCGCGGGCTAGCTGTCGGCTTCCTCCTCGTCCCAGTGCCGGCCCTCGCGGAGGCGGTGGACGAGGAGGACGAGGATCACGACCAGCGCCGGGGCGAAGACCGGCAGCGCCACCAGGGCGCTGTGGTGGGCGAGCGGCAGGGTCACCTGCCGCCGCCGTGCTGGAAGCCGAGGCCGCGCAGGCGCAACCGCCGCCGGCGCGGCGAGGGCTGACCCCCGAGCGCCAGCCGGTGCAGCGCCCAGGCGAGCAGCGCCAGCAGCGAGAGCGCAATCGCCACTACCGCGGAGTAGGCGAGGACGGTCAGGAACGGCGCTCCCCCTTTGGCCTCGCGCTGCAGCAGTTGGTGCTCGTCGCCGAAGCTGCGGGTGAAGCGGGCGGGGGCCGGGGTTTCGCCGACCGGGATCGCCTCGTCGCGCGGCAGGTAGATCGGCAGCGCGGTCAGCGAGTTGTCGTCGTGGAGCCGGATCATCGCCTTCCAGTTGCCGTGCACCGGGACCGGCTCGGTCGTCCGGTAGACGCCGGGGCCGGTCCGCTCCAGCGGCGCCACGACGAGGCCGCCGCCCTGCCAGGCGGTGACGTCGAACCACTCGGCGTCAGCAGCCGCGTCGGGCGGGCTCATCCGCACCGTGGCTTCAACTTCGCGATCCGAACCGCCTCTGACCTCATGCAGCGCGACCTGGGCGCTGACGCCGTCCTGGGCCGGGGTGTAGAGGCCGTAGGCGACCAGCGCCGCCAGGACCGCTGCGCTGCAGAGCGCGGCACGGCGCAGCTGCGGCGAGCGCTTGAGCGGCTCCGCCGAGAGATGGGTCCCGATCCAGGCGCCGATCGTGGCGCCGGCGATAGCGCCGGCGAGCCCGACGACCACCGCTTCGGGAAAGGCGGCCTCCGGCCAGGGCAGCGGCATCCAGAGGCGGGACCAGGCCCACTCGGCGGCGAGGCCGACGGTGCCGATCCCGACCCCGGCCACGAGCCCGAAGCGCAGCGGCTTCTGGGTGGAGACAAACAGCGCCACCGCCTCGACCACCGCCGCCTCGGCGAGGTAGAGCGGGAAGTGGGGGGTGGTCTGACCGAGGACCGGGCCGACCAGCAGCGCCAGGCCGCCGCGCAGCAGGATGAAGAAGCCGGCGGCACCGAGGGCGGCGCCCGGCCCGGCGTAGACGCGGGCCAGGGTCAGCCCGACCCCCGCCGCGACCATCAGCATCAGCGGCTGGAAGATCAGCTGGAACTGGGGGACGCCGAAATCGAACTCGGCCTGGAAGGTGGAGAGGCCGAGCATCAGGCCGCCGGTGAGGGCGACGGCGCGGGCCATCCTGGTGTGGGTGGGCTCCACGATCGGGTTCTCGGAGGCGGCGTTCGCCCGCATCCCCTCGACCGCCAGGACCGCGATTCCGACCAGGGTCATCGCCGCGCCGCCGATCAGCATCAGGTGGGTCGGCCCCCAGAGGGTCACGTCCTGGCCGAAGAGGCGGTGCCAGACGTCGTCGAGCGGGAAGCCGATCAGGGAGAAGGCGCCGCAGGCGCAGATCAGGACGCCGCCGAGCGGCGCCCACCAGTCGCGGCCGATCCGGATCGCGACCGAGCTGGGGCGCTCCTCGGGCAGGACCATGGCGAAGAAGCCGGCGCTGAAGATGCCGAAGAGGCCCGCGAGGATGAAGTAGTGGGCGGGGTTGGCGAGCGGGCCGGCGTCGCGGCCGTTGTCGATGTGGACCGAGATGTCCCAGTACATGCCGAACAGCGCGGTCAGCAGCGAGACGGTGGCGACGCCCGACGGGAAGGCGACCCAGCCCGGCATGCCGGAGGTGCGTTCGCTGTGGTCGGCGAGGCGCTGCAGGATCTGGACGCGGCCGCTGCGGTGGCCGAGGCCGAGAAAGAGGAGGGCGGCGGTGACGATCGCCGCCGCCGTCGTCGCGATCACGATCTGAGCGATCTCGGCGCCACCCGCGGGCGGGGCGGCTGTGGCGAGAAGAGCTGCGAAGTCGAAGTTCATGGGGTCCCCTCAGTTGGGTTGCAAGCGGGTTGCCACAAGCGTGTTCCCTCATAAACGTTACCTCAAACGAGGTTACATTCGGAATGTAGAATCGTCACATGGCGAAGAATCCGAATGCCAGCGACGATTCCGCCGCCCACGAGGCGAACCTGACGGTCGAGCAACTCGCCTACGAGACCGGGATGTCGGTGCGCAACATCCGCAACCACCAGTCCCGTGGCCTGCTGCCGCCACCCGAGGTCCGGGCCCGCGTCGGCTACTACGGCCCAGCGCACGTCGCCCGCCTGCGCCTGATCCAGGAGATGCAGTCGGAGGGCTTCAAGCTGAGCGCGATCTCGCGCCTGATCGGCGAGCACGGCGCCGACGCCGACCGCTTCGTCGGCCTGCGCCAAGCGGTCACCGCCCCATTCGCGACCGAGGCCCCGGAGGTCTACAGCCGCGAGGAGCTGGTCGAGAAGTTCGGTGCCGACGACGACAAGCTGCTGGAGAAAGCCCAGAAGCTCGGGCTCCTCGTCGCCCTGGGGGAGGAACGCTTCGAGGCCCCGAGCCCGGCCCTGTTGCGGGCCGCCGAGGAAGTCCTCGCGATGGGCATCGAGCTGCCCGCCGCCCTGGCCGCGATCGAGAAACTGAACCGCAACTCCCAGGCCTCGGCCCGCGCCTTCGTCGACCTCTTCGTCGAGAACGTCTGGAAGCCGTTCGACGAAGCCGGCCGCCCGGAGGAGGGCTGGGACGAGATCATCGCCGCGATCGGCCGCCTCCGCCCGCTCGCCTTCGACGCCCTCAACGCCACCTTCCGCCTCACCCTGACGACCGAAATCGAAAAAGCCTTCGGCGAAGTCCTGGAACGGCGGCAGAAGAGGAAGTAGCGCCCGCTCGGGCGCGAGGAGAGAGCCGACGACCGGACTTGAACCGGTGACCCCTTCATTACGAATGAAGTGCTCTACCAACTGAGCTACGCCGGCGGGCTCGGGCCATTCTAAGAGAGACACGGCGCCGTTTCGGCTGCGGGGTCCCGGCTGTCCCTCGATCTGTCTCTCAGTCGCTACCCGGGGACGTGCGTCTTCACGGCGCCGGCTGACTGAGTGGCTATGGGATTAGACGCAACCACCCGGAAGCGCTTGACCGCCCCCGGGTCGTCCAGTAGCGGAGGGGGGAGCGACAGGGCCGGTAGCGCCCGCGGTCGGGCTTGCATTCGAAACTTCGGGCCTTGGTAGGCGAGTAGAAGCGAAAGCGGACGCGGGCGCGTCGGTGGCGCGTGACCGTGACCTTCCAGGAGCGTTCGGCGAAGTGCCAGGAGCCCGGCGCCCGCGGTCGGGTCGCTCGAGGTGAGGACGTCGCCGTTGTTGTCGACCGCCACGCAGCGGTTCGCCGCCGGACAGGAGACGCCGGTGATCTGCACCGAGCCACCGGCGTTCGCCTCCCTCCAGCCCGCGCCGCCGCCGGCCGGGTTGGTCGAGGTCAGGATCTTGCCGCTCGACCTGTAGCCGCCCGAGACAGCGGCGCAGAAGGACGGCGAGGGACAGGAGACCGCGGTCAGGTGGGTGGCGCCGCGACCTTCCCTGACCACCGTCGGCCTCCAGGTATCGGCGCCGCCCGCCGGATCGGTCGAGACATAGACGACGCCTTCGTAGCTGACCGCGACGCAGAGGTTCTATCGGTCGGGCAGGAGATCCCGGACAGCGAAGCGCTCACCGGCCGCGAGTTTTCATCGACGTAGCTCGGAGGCAGCTGCCGCAGCGTCCACTTCCCGCTCGCCGCTCCGCTTGCCGGTGCGGCGACGGCCGCGACCAGCGCGACCGTGCAGCACCAGGCGATGGCGGCCCTCCGCGCGAGCGTCTTCGTCATCTCATTCGGCCCCATGCGCCGGCCTCTCGCCGAGCGAGTCGACGATCCCGGACTGCAGGTAGGCGGTTTCCCGGAACACGGTGCCGTCTGGGACACCGGGGTATTCCGCGGGCTCGGCGTCGAAGATCACTTCGCCCTGGGCGAGGAGTCGGGTGGTGCGGGGATCGAAGATGACCCGGTGGCCGAATCCACGTTCACGTACCCAGACGATCGCGTCGCCGCGGCGCCCGACGGCGTCGGTCACACCGTGCTCGACATCGATGCCCGGGATTTCGGCGAGGGCGTTGAGCGCGACCGCACGAAGCTCCGGGCTGGTGATCGGTTCGCCGAGGATTTCGATCAGCCGTTCGGCGGTCGCGGCGCCTCGCTGCGAGCCCGCCGACGCCGCCTCGACGGAGGAGCCTCCGCCGCGGCGGTTTTCGATCGCCAGGCGCAGCGCTTCGGGCTCGGTCGGCAGCCGGGAGAGCTTGCGGACGTAGACGAACGCGTTGCGACCGCGCCACGACTGCGACGCGTATTCCTTGACGGGCCGCCCGGCGCGGTCGCGCTTCACCGCATGTTCCGCGGGGTCGTAGGCGAAGGGCGGGGGCGAGCCCGCTTCTTCCCAACGCCGCTGATCCCCCTGCGAGAGGAACCTGATCCGCCCCAGGGTTTCCCGCTCATGGGTCTTCCCGTTCCCGGCCAGCCAGACCTCCTTCAGAGTCGGGACCAGGGTGGGAAGCGCCGCTCCCTCAGGGCCCAGGAGGTTCGCCGAGAAGTACCGGGGCTTGTTCCTCGGACCGCCGCCGTCGCCGCCGGGTTCCCAGCCCTGCAGCTGGACGACCTTCGTCTTCGTGTAGAGGAACTGGCCGGGGCCGGGGGGCGCTTGTGGCGTGTGATCTGACGCTCCGGCTCCGGCCCCCGGCGGGATCGCGATCGAGCCGATGCTGCCGGCCGGTGCCGCAACCGGATTGCACGGCTCGACCGGTCCTTGGGCGACTGCGAAGTGGGTTTCGTGGCCGCCCTCGGGGTCTCCGTTGAAGGGCCTGGGCGATCCCCAAAGGACCACGCTCTGGTCGGGCCGGAACGCAGCGGGATCGAGATTGAAGTTGGCGGTCGAGTCAAGGTATTCCTGATCGGAGATTTCCCCCCGCGTGTGTTCTCCGAACCGCTCGCGCGACTCCTGGGTGCTGCCGACCGAGATCGTCCACGCTCCAGGACCGCCCCCGCTGATACTGCCCAGGCTGCCTCCTCCCGGCAGTTTCACCCTCGACGGCGTGAAGTGCGGTTCGCTGCAGACCTCCCCCGGGGGCAGCCAGGTCACCTGGGCCCGGATCCCGGCGTCTTCCAGGGCCTGCTCGAGGCCGTCGGCGTCTTCGAGGCTGTAGACCTCGATCCTCACCCCGCCGCCCTCCTGCGGTTCGACGGCGAAGGCCGCCGGAGGGTTGTCGCCGCCGGCGCTGACGATCAGGGCCGCCGCGACGGCGGCTACCGCCGCAGCGGCGCCCAGGGCCAGGCGCGGGCCGCGCCGACGCCAGCCGCGCCCGGGCCGCGGGCCTTGCCCACCCGGGCTGAGCGCGTCGACGAGCGCCGCCCGCCGCGCCTTCAGGATGGCGTCGTCGGGGAGCAGCGGCGATAGATCGGGTTCGGGCTTGTTCATGGGACTTCCTCCGCGGGTCTGGTCGAGTCGGGGAAGGCATCCCCCAGGCGGGTGCGGGCACGGGCGAGCCGGGAGCGGACGGTGCCGACCGGCAAGCCGAGGGCTTCGGCGATCTCGGAGTAGGAGAGGTCGCTCCAGGCCAGTAGGGCGAGCACCTCGCGCTCCCGCCGCGGGAGCCGGCGGATCGCCTCACCGCCATCGCGCAGCTGCTGGATCGCATCCATGCGGGCGATCGCCTCGGCCTCGAGGTCATGGGGGATCTGGCCGACATTCCGCACCCGCTCGAGGGTGTCTCGGTGACGTCGCTGGCTCCGCCACTGGCGGCGAACGACGTTGTTGGCAATCCCCAGCAGCAGCGGCGCGGCGCTGTCTGTGGTCAGCCTCAGCCGCCGGCGCTTATGCCAGGCTTCGAGAAAGACGGTTGCCGTCGGGTCCTCGGCTGCCTGCAGATCGGCGGTGCGCCAGAGGCAGTAGGTCTGAACGGCACGTGCATGGCGCTCGTAGAGGTCGCCGAACGCCTCGGCGTCGCCGGATCTGGCGCGCTCCCAGAGCTGCGGATCATCTGCCATCAGGTCTATATGCCCACACGCAGCGGTTCGGTTCCCGGCGACGCTGCCATTGCCGCGATGGCGACGGCACGCAACTGGAACTCGCCGCTGCGATGTCCCACGGCATGCGGTCGGGTGCTGGGGATCCCGATCCCGGGAACGGGCTTCTACGACAACCCGGTCATGCCCAGAGAGCGCTGATCGGAACCGCCCAGAGTCGATCGCCGAGCGGGAAGGTCTGAGAACCGGCGTGGACCAGGAATCCGGCGCGAAAGTCCTTGCTTCGAGCGTCGCGGATCTTCGCCATCGGCCTCCAATCCCGTTCCCGGAGCGTCGCCGCCGCCTTGACCTCGAGGCAGGCAATTGCTCCCGAGCGATCCTCGAGGACGATGTCCACCTCGTCGTTTCCGGCTCGGTAGTGGAACAACCCGGCGGCGGTGGTTGCCCATTCGCGGTGCTTCATCACCTCCATCGCGACGAAGTTCTCCAGCACCATGCCGGTGATCCGCGCGTCGTCGGCGAGTCGCTTCGGGTCGGCACCGAGAAGGTGCGCGAGGAGTCCGCTGTCCACCACGTAGATCTTTCGGGTGGTCGACTCGCGAGCGCCGATCGACGGCCTCCAGGCCGGGAGGGTCTTGACGAGGAAGACGGTCTCCAGGAGGGTCGTGTAGCTGCGGACGGTCTTGTGCTCGAGCTGCAGTCGCTTGCCTGCCTCTGAGGAGTTCAAGAGGTTCGCGGCGCGGCCTGCCAGCAGTTTCAGCAGCCGCGGAATCTGGCCGAGTTTCTGTGCGTCACTGACGTCGCGCAGGTCGCGATCGAGCGTCGTGTTCAGGTAGTTCTCAAACCAGCTGGCTCGGCGTGCGCCACGTCGCTTCAGCGCCTCGGGATATCCGCCGGCCGCGATCCGATCGACGAAGGCCTCACGGCCGATCGGGGCGTCGTGGATCTGCGGGGGAGCGGCGGCGAAGAGGGAGTCGACGATGTTCCCGCTCGTTCCTTCGATCTCGCTTTGGGACAGTGGCCACAGGGTGATCATCTCGATTCTCCCGGTGAGTGCGTCCTGGACTTTGCGGTTGGTCAGGACGTTGGCGGAGCCGGTCAGCAGGAACTGACCCGGCGACTGGTCGGCATCGACGGCGGCCTTGATTGCAAGCAGCAGATCTGGACCCGCTCGTTGGATCTCGTCGAGCAGGACGGGGCGCGAGAGGCCCGCCACGAAGCCCTCGGGATCATTGCCCGCCGCGTCTCTCGCCGCCTGGTTGTCGAGGCTGAGTGCGGCGGCGGGATACTCGCTCTTCACAATGTCTTCGGTCAGGGTGCTCTTGCCCACCTGCCTTGCGCCCATTACGTAGACCACCCGGGTATCCCCCAACGCCTCCAGGATCGGCGTGCGACTGTGTCTGACGAAGGTGGCGGGCACCGTTGTAAGTCTAGTGCAAATTGGGAATATCGGCTATGTAATTTGGGAAGTCCTTTCAGGGAATCTGGGAAAGAAGGAGTTGATATACGGGAAGCGCGCTACCAGGCGGAATCTGACGGAAGGTCGGATAGATCAGGGTTCCGTCGCGGCCGGGGGAGATGATCCGCGGCATGGAGGAGCCGGCGGCCAAGCGGCGACAGGAGAACGAGATCGAGTTCGGGCGGATCGTCGCCTTCAGCGACGGCGTCTTCTCGATCGCGATCACTCTGCTCGTGCTCAACCTGGGGATCGACAAGGGCTTGACCGAGGGGCAGATCGACGACAGCGAGCTGCTGGGCGAGTACGGGGGAACGACGACGGCCGTCGTCTTCTACTCGGTCAACCTGGCGGTCGTGGTTCTGCTCGGGCTGCTGTTGCACGTCGACGCCCGCCGTCGTGACCTGACCAAGATCGACGACCGCACCCACCGCGAAACCCAGATCCGCGGCATCTTCCTGCTCTCGGTACCGGTCGCCTACGTTGCCCCGGACGTCGCCCCCTACTTGTGGCTGGTGCTCTTCGTCGACCCCTCTTCATGCCTGGCGCAGCGCGGCTCAGCGGCGCAGGACGAAGGCGACCGACCGCCCGGGCCGTGAGCAGGAGACCGACCAGCCGCGGTCGGTGACCACCGCTTGGCAGCGGTAGGAGGGGATCGAGCAGCCCCAGCGCGAGGCCCCGGGCGGCCGCCGGCAGCCCGCCTCTCCGAGGAAGGCGGCGCGCGCTTCCCGGGCGGGCGCCTCGGCGCGATCCGTGCTGGGCGTGCCGGAGGTCTCCCCGTCTGAGCCGCCGCAGCCCACCAGCAGGACGAGCGCGACGACGATCGCGATCGGGGCGGCAAATCGCATCCGCGGAACCTACTCGCCCGCACCCTCCTCGTGCTCCATCTGGCCGCAGACCGGGCACTCGGGCTCGGGCACGACCGGCTCGCGTTTGACCTCCATCGTCCGCAGGTCGTAGATGTGGGCGACCCCCTGGGTCGACGGCCTGCTGAGGCCGGTCAGCAGGTGCAGGACCTCCATCCCGACTTGGCCGCCGATCAGGCCGCAGGCCGGTCCGAGGGTCGCCGCCGGGCTCGGTTTCGCCCGCCGCTGCTCGACGGCGATGTCGAAGAGCGGGTACTCGCGCCGGTAGCCGATCTCCTGGCAGACGAAGCAGCCGGTCTTGCCCGGGACGTAGAGGGGACCGACCCTGGCGATCGGCGGGAAGTGGCTCATCGTGATGTAGGGGATGCCGGCGGCGAAGCAGGCGGTGTTGCACCAGCGCTCGATGTCGTGGGCGGGCCAGTCGGCGGCATCGATGACGACGTCGGAGCCGGCGATGAACTCGGCGATGTCCGCCTCGCTCTCGAGCCGGCGGGCCTCGGTGGTGATCTTCGCGCCGGAGTTGAAGGCGCGCAGCCGCGCCGCCGCGCGCTCGACCTTGAGCTCGCCGACGTCGGCCTCGGTGAACTGGATCTGGCGGTTGAGGTTGCTGACCTCCACCCGGTCGCCGTCGATCAGCCACATCTCCCCGATGCCGGTGCAGGCGAGGGCCAGGGCCGACCAGCCGCCGAGGCCGCCGACCCCGAGCACCGCCACCTTCGCCTCCCGCAGCCGTTCTTGGCACTCCGACGCAGTGATCCCGCCGGTGCCGACGTCGCTGAAGTAGCGCAGCTGGCGGTCGAACCGCTCCAGCTCCCCCGGCGGCACCAGCTCGTCGTCGGCGGCGTCCTCGAGCACCTCCAGCTCCAGCAGCTGCGCGATCAGGTCGTCGACCTCCTCGGCGCCGAACTCGGCCCGCAGCTCCTCGACCGTCAGTTGCCCGTCGACCGCCGCGAGCAGCCGGCGTTCCTCGGCGTCGGGTTGCTCGATGCGGATGTCGTTGTCCGCGCTCGGCCGCAGCAGGTAGACGTCACCTTCCGGCGTCTCGATCTCCTCCGTCGTTCTCTTGATGCGTGGTCTGCGCAACAAAACCTCTCCCCAGGTAGCTCCGTCAGCCCAGTAGAGACCGTTTAAGCGGTCGAAGCGTTTCTAGGAGAACTCAAGGCAGAAGCGACTTCGCGCGCGCAAAGACCGCGTCGGTCATCGGCACGGTCAGCTTGCCCGTGAAGGTGTTCTGCTGACTCGGGTGGTAGCAGCCGATCAGCCGCCAGCGGCCGATCTCGGCCTCCGCGCCGTGGCCGAACTTCGGACGCGGCTGCGGCACCTCCTCGCCCAGCGCCCGCGCCGCGCGCAGGATCCCGTCCCAGCCGAAGGAGCCGAGCGCGACCAGGACCTGGAGGCGCTCGAGCAGTTCGAGCTCGCGCTGCAGGTAGGGGAGGCAGGCGTCGCGCTCCTCCGGCGTCGGCTTGTTGGCCGGCGGCGCGCAGCGGACGGTGGCGGTGAGGTAGGCGTCGCGCAGCTCGAGACCGTCGTCGCGCCACTCCGAGGTGGGCTGGTTGGCGAAGCCGGCCCGGTGCATCGCCGCGTAGAGCCAGTCGCCGGAGCGGTCGCCGGTGAACATGCGGCCGGTGCGGTTGGCGCCGTGCGCCGCCGGCGCCAGACCGACGATCCCGACCCGCGCGTCGGGGTCGCCGAAGCCCGAGACGGGCCGCGCCCAGTACTCCTGGCCGCGGTAGCGACGGGGCGGATCGGCCGCCTGGCCCTCGCGCCACTCGACCAGGCGCGGGCAGCGCCGGCAGCCGTGGATCTCCTCGGCGAGGGCGGCGAGGGCGCCGGCGCGGTCATTGCTCATAGGCTTGGTCCCGACCTCATGGCTCCCAACCGAATCATGCGCGGCAGACCCGTGCGCCGCGCCCTGGTCGTCGGTACCGCCGCCATCGCGCTCCTCGCATTCGGCGGCTGCGGCGATGACGGCGGCTCGGCCACCGACAGGGAGGCGGACGTGCGGGTGCTGAACGAGATCCTCGCCCGTCAGCTCGCCGCGGCCGAGGCCTATGGGGAAGCGCTGCCCGCTCTGCGCGGCGGCGAGCTGGCCCTCGCCCGCCGCTTCCGCGCCCAGGAACAGGAACACGTCGACGCGACGACCAAGACCCTGCGCGGGCTCGACGGCGAGGCCGACCCGCCGGCCGAAACGGTCGAGGCTGGCGACCTGCGGACGCCGCGGGAGGCGATGCACTTCCTCTTCGAACTGGAAAGCGCGACGATCGACGCCGAGCTCAACGCGGTCGGCAGGCTGACGATCGGCTGGCCGCGGCCGCTGATCGCCTCGATGGCCGCCAACCAGGCGCAGCGACTGGTACTAATTCGCCGCGCGCTCGGCGCCGGACCGCTGGAGTTGGTGCCCGAGGCCTTCGAGACTGGCGAAACGCCCGCCCCAGAGGAGATGATGCAGCCATGACCGCTCCCCTCTACGCCCTCGGGCGCTTTTCCTCGCGCCACCACTACCCCGTGATCGCCGCCTGGATCGTGCTCGCGATCGCCCTGCTCGCGATCAGCCACTCGGCCGGCAGCAAGACCAGCGAAAACCTGACCCTGCCGGGCACCGACTCGACGATCGCGACCGAACTGCTCGAAGACGACCTGCCCGAACAGGCCTTCGGCAGCAACCCGCTGGTGCTCGAAGCGCCTGATGGGAGGAAACTGACCGACCCGAAGTACGCGGCCGCGGTGGCGGAAACGGGCAAGAAGCTGAACGCGCTGGGCGACGTCAACTCCGCGCTCAGCCCGCTCAGCCCCCAGGGGGCGAACTTCCTCAGCGAAGACGAATCGATCGGCTACTTCCCGGTCGTCCTCGCGATCGGCCCCGGGGAAATCGACGAAGAACAGGCGGAACGGATCCTCGATGCCGCCGGACCCGCCCGCCAGGCGGGGCTGAACGCCGCGATCGGCGCTTACGTCGGCCAGCAGCTCTCCAAGCCGGCGACCGAGACGAGTGAGGCGATCGGCCTGGCGGCGGCGGTGATCATCCTCCTCTTCGCCTTCGGCACCGCGACGGCGATGATGCTGCCGATCGTCTCGGCGGTGATCGGGCTCGCCTGTGCGCTCTCGATCATCCGCCTGCTCGAGCACGTGCTCGAGGTGCCGGGGGTCGCCGCGACGCTGGCGACGATGATCGGCCTCGGCGTCGGCATCGACTACGCGCTGTTCATCGTCACCCGCCACAAACTCCAGCTCGCCGACGGGATGGAGCTGCGCGAGTCGATCGCGCGGGCGACCGCGACCGCCGGCGGCGCCGTCGTCTTCGCCGGCTTCACGGTCGTGATCGCGCTCTGCTCGCTCGCCTTCGCCGGCATCCCGCTCGTCTCTACGCTCGGTTTCACCGCCGCGGTCGCGGTCGTCGTCGCGGTCTGCGCGGCGACGACGCTGCTGCCGGCGATGCTCGGCGCCCTCGGCCCGCACATCAACTCGCTGCGGGTCAAGCTCGGCAAGACCCACCCCGACGACAAGGAGCCCCATGGCTGGCGCCGCTGGGCGGAGTGGGTCAGCCAGCGCCCCTGGAGCGCCACCGTCGCCGCCCTGCTGATCCTGATCGTCCTGGCGCTGCCGATCTTCCAGCTCGAGCTCGGTCAGAACGACATCAGCGCTCTGCCGAAGGAAACGACCTCGCGCCAGGCTTACGACTCGCTCAACAAGGGCTTCGGGCCCGGCGTCAACGGGCCGCTGCTGATCGCTTCTGAATTCTCCTCGCCCCAGGAAGCCAAGCAGGTGCTGCCGGCGCTGCAGAAATCGGTCGGCGGCGCCCCCGACGTCGCCGCGGTCAGCGAACCGACCCTCGACAAAGCGGGTACCGCCGCGGTCTTCACCGTGCTCTCGAAATCCGAGCCGTGGGCGGACGAGACCGTCGACCTGGTCGAAGACCTGCGCGAAGAAGCGATTCCGCAGGCGCTGGAAGGGACCAAGGCGAGCTCCTACGTCGGCGGCCAGACCGCCGGCTACATCGACCTCGCGAGCCAGATCAGCGACAAGCTGCCGCTGATGATCGCGATCGTCGTCGCGCTCAGCTTCGTCGTCCTGCTCGTCGCCTTCCGCTCGCTGCTGGTCCCGGTCAAGGCGGCGGCGATGAACCTGCTCTCGGTCGCCGCGGCCTATGGGGTGGTGACCGCCGTCTTCCAGCTCGGCTGGGGCTCGTCGCTGATCGGCCTCGACCACGCGATCCCGATCGTCAGCTTCGTGCCGCTGCTGATGTTCGCGATCCTCTTCGGCCTCTCGATGGACTACGAGGTCTTCCTGCTGACGCAAATGCGCGAGCACTACGAGGAGTTCGGCGACGAGCGGCGAGCGGTGGTCGAAGGCCTGGCCAACACCGGCCGGGTCATCACCTCCGCGGCGGCGATCATGGTCTGCGTCTTCACCAGCTTCGTCCTCAGCGGCAACCCGGTGGTGAAGGAGTTCGGCGTCGGCCTCGCGGTGGCGATCGCGATCGACTCGACCCTGGTCCGCTGCCTGCTGGTGCCGGCGGTGATGGTGCTGCTCGGCAAGCGCGCCTGGTGGCTGCCAAGCTGGATCGACCGCTGGCTGCCGAAGGTCAGCATCGAGGGCGAGGAGTACTTCGCCAAGAAGGACGCCGCCAGTGTTCCCGCTCAATCTGCCTAATGCCCTAACCCTCCTCCGCATCCTCGCCGTGCCGGTGGTCGTCGTCGCCCTGCTCGGCGAGACCCCCAACGGCGACACCCTCGCTGCCGCCGTCTTCGCCCTCGCGGCCGCGACCGACGGCCTCGACGGTTACTTCGCCCGCTCGCGCGACTCGGTCACCACCTTCGGCAAGCTGATGGACCCGCTGGCCGACAAGCTGCTGATCACCGGCGCCCTGATCTCGCTGGTCTCGCTCGACCGCCTCGAAGCATGGGTGGCGATGGTGATCATCGCCCGCGAGGTCGCGGTCACGATCCTGCGCACGATCGCCGCCGAGCGCGGCATCGTCATCGCCGCGAGCTGGCTCGGCAAGCTGAAGACGGTCCTCCAGATCGCCGCCGTGATCGCCCTGATAGCCACCAACCCCGCGCCCCTCGGCGTCGACATCCTCGTCTACGTCGCCCTCGCCGTCACCGTTGTCAGCGGCGTCGACTACTTCTTCGGACTGAGGCGGAGGATCGAGGCACAGCAGCGTGAGAAGCGGAGGAGGTCGGTGGGGGTCCCTGGGAGCACCTCCGCCGAGTGAATCGGGAATAGCTGGCGCTTCGGAAGTAGCTGGCTCGGCTCCATGCTGAGTACCCAGGGACCCCCACCGACCCCCTCCTGACAAGCGAGCCCTGCAGGACGCTTCAGGGTCCAGCAGCTTTGAGAAAGCTCTCGTGACCTGGGGCGTCTCGAGGACGCGTGTCGGGGGAGGGGGGGGGGGGGGCGGGGGG
>DASVAT010000030.1:0-21339 GCA_036376215.1 Solirubrobacterales bacterium | reverse complement strand
GGAGCGCTCGTGGGTCGACATTCCCGACATCCTCCGAGGCGCTGATGATCAGGCGCCGGGCGATGAACCGTGGATCCTCGCCCGCCGCGACCATCGCCGCGAGCCAGTAGAGCGCGCCGTCGGGATCGTTGCCGCGCAGGCTCTTGATGAAGGCCGAGACCGTGTCGTAGTGGCCGTCACCGGCGCGGTCGTAGGCAAGGACGCGCTGCTGGGCGGCCGCCTCGACATCCTCGAGCCGTGGGGTGACCCGGCCTTGGGCGTCGTGGATCCCCTCGGCCTCGGCGAGCGCCACGGCGCCCTCGAGGACGTTGAGCGCGGCTCGGGCGTCCCCCCCCGCCAGCCCGACGAGGTGCTCGAACGCGGTGTCGTCGAGCGCCACGCCGCCGTCCGGCCCGAGCGGACCGGCCAGGCCCCGCTCCGCGTCCTCGAGCGCGCGGCGCACGACGACGGCGACCTCGTCGTCGGTCAGCGACTCGAGGCGCCAGACGCGCATCCGCGACAGGAGCGCGGCGTTGACCTCGAAGTACGGGTTCTCGGTCGTCGCCCCGATGAGCGTGACGGTGCCGTCCTCCACGTGCGGCAGGAGCGCGTCCTGCTGGGCCTTGTTGAAGCGGTGGATCTCGTCGAGGAAGAGGATCGTCGGGCGGCCGCTCGCCCGCCGCCGCTCGCGCGCCCGCTCGATCACCGCGCGGATCTCGGCTTTGCCGGCGTTGACCGCCGACTCCTCCTCGAAGGCCCCCTGCGCCCCCGCCGCGGCGATCCGCGCCAGCGTCGTCTTCCCGGCCCCGGGCGGTCCGTAGAGGATCGCGCTGTGGGGCTTGCCGGATTCGATCGCGCTGCGCAGCGCCGACCCCTCGCCGAGCACATGCTCCTGCCCGATCATCTCGTCGAGCGAGCGCGGCCGCATGCGGACGGCGAGCGGCGCGTCCGTCGGCGGTGCCGGTTCGGGACTTTCGGCCTCTGCCGTTTCGAAAAGCCGATCCGCCATAGGAGAATGGAACCAGATGAACTACTGGATCAAGTCGATCGGAGCCACTCGGTCGCTGCTCGATGACGAATGGCTGAGCGAAAAGAATGTCGGCGTCGGCGGTCTAAGCTCCTCCCCCAGGCTGGCAGAGCGGGTCCATTTCCCACTGCACAAGCGTCCGAGCGGAATTGAGATCGGCGACCACTTCCTTCTCTACGGCATCACCAAGATCGGCGGCCGCATCATCGGGGCTGGGATCTTCAAGTCTGCCCCGCGCAAGGAGGACAGGCGCGAGGAACTCGAACTCAGAGGGAAGAAGGATGTCGCCGAGTGGCCATGGCGGATCGACATCGAGATGCTGATCTCGGTTTGGCACGCGGAGAAGGGCCCCGGCCCGGAGGCGATCGGCTGGGTGCCCACGGACATGAGCCAGCACTCGCACCGCCACCTGACCGAACAGCAGTACCGGGACGGGGTGATGGCGCTCACGGGTGTCGCTCTGCCGCCCGACGCGACCTAACGCTTGCGATCCGGCCGTACAATCGCCCCTATGGAGAGCGCAACGGCAGTCCCGACGTCCCAGCCCACCTCGACCCTGGAGTCGTTCAACACGGCGACCGGCGAGCTGATCGGCACGGTGCCGACGATCGTGCCCGAGGAAGTGCAGGGAGTGGTGGACGATGTGGCGCGGATCCAGCCCGCCTGGGCCGAGCTGCCGGCGAAGACGCGGGCGAGCTACATGAAGCGCGCCGCCGACGCCCTGCTCGACGACATCGACGAGATCGCGAAGCTGCTCTCCGAAGAGCAGGGCAAGCCGCTGACCGAGGCCTACACGATGGAGCTGCTGCCGACGGTCGACGCGCTGCACTGGTGCGCGAAGGCGGGGCCGAAGATCCTCGCCGACGAGAAGGTGCCGATGACCCAGGCCTTCACGCTCTCCAAGAAAGGTCGTTTCTCCTACGAGCCGATCGGCGTCGTCGGCGTGATCGCGCCCTGGAACTACCCCTGGTCGATCCCCTTCGGCGAGGTGGCGATCGCGCTGATGGCCGGCAACGGCGTCGTCCTCAAGCCGGCCAGCCTGACGCCGTTGCTCGGCGAGCGGATCGCGCGGGTCTTCGAGAAGGGCGGGCTGCCGGAGGGCCTCGTCCGGGTCGTCCACGGCGGCGGCCGGATCGGCGACGCGCTCTGCCGCTCCAGCGTCGGCAAGGTCTTCTTCACCGGCTCGGTCGAGGTCGGCCGCAAGGTCGGCGAGGTCTGCGCCGCGGACCTCAAGGGCTCGGTCCTGGAGCTCGGTGGCAAGGACCCGATGATCGTCTGCTCCGACGCCGACCTCGACAACGCCGTCTCCGGCGCCGTCTGGGGCGGCTTCGCCAACGCCGGCCAGACCTGCTCGGGGATCGAGCGCGTCTACGTGATGCGCGACGTCGCCGACCGCTTCGTCGAGGGCGTCGTCCGCGAGGCGGAGAAGCTGCGGCTCGGCAACCCGCTCGACTGGGACACCGCGATCGGGCCGATGACCTCCGAGGACCAGTACGCGATCGTCTGCGACCTGATCGAGGACTCGGTCGCCGCCGGCGCGACCAAGCGCTGCGGCGGCCCGACCGAGGTCGCCGGCCTGCCGGGGAAGTTCGTCGCCCCCACCGTCCTCACCGGAGTCACCCACGAGATGCGGATCATGCGCGAGGAGATCTTCGGGCCGGTGCTGCCGATCGTCGTCGTCGACTCCGAGCAGGAGGCGATCGACCTCGCCAACGACTCCGAGTTCGGCCTCGGCGCCTCGGTCTGGACCAAGGACCGCCAGCGCGGCGCCCGCATCGCCCGCCGCATCGAGTCCGGCATGGTCTGGGTCAACGACCACTCCTTCAGCCACGGCGCCTGCCAGTGCGCCTGGGGCGGCGTCAAGGACTCCGGCCTCGGCCGCTCGCACTCCAAATTCGGCTTCTACGAGTGCGTCAACATCAAGATGAACGCCTGGGAGCCGGGCCTCACCCGCGACTTCTGGTGGCACCCCTACGACCGGACCCTGGGCGAGGCCGTCAAAGCCTCGGCGAAGATCCTCTACGGCAAGGGAGAGGTCCGCGCCAAGGCCCTGCGCGAGGGAATGGGTCCCCTGCTCAAGGTCGGCCGCCGCACCCTGCAGAAGCGTCGCTAGCCGATCCCTCCTACGCGGAGAAGCCGATATCCGGGCGCGGCTCCCCGGCGAGCTCCGCTTCCAGCTTCTCTTCGAGGCGACCCAGCCACTCGTGGGTGAAGTCGAGCGCGTCCTCGGCGTAGTCGCCGAGCAGGATCGGGTAGCGCATCTCGCCGCCGTCGATCGCCTTCGCCGCCGCCCGCAGATCGCCGTCGAATAGGTGTTCTTTGAGTGAGATCAACTGGCGCCGCTGGCGGCGGAGCAGATCCAGCTGTTCCTGCTTCGGCAGCGCATCGGCGAAGAAGGCACGCAGCATTCCCTCGAAGCGCATCGTCAGCGGGGCTTCCCGAGTCGAGCGCAACCAGTTCAACAGCGCTTCTTCTCCTTTGTCGGTGAGCGCGTAGCGGGCCCGCGAACGGGCGCCCTGGGAGTCGTCGCTGCGCGCCAGCAGGCCCGCGTGCTCCAGCTTTGCGAGCTCCGGGTAGACCTGGGCGAGGGAGGTCGGCCAGAAGGCGCTGGTGCCTGCGTCGGCGGCCTTCTTGATCGCGTATCCCGAGGTCGCCCCGAACCGGACCATGCCGAGGACGAGGTAGGAGATCGTCCGGAGCTTCATCGCCTCCACAGCTCCGCACGGGGTCGCCGAGACCGGTCCTGCGAGACCAATTGCCGTATCGGTACGTGTCGGTTTTGATCCATCCGGTCCCTTATATCGGAGCGGATAGGAGGAGTCATGTCGGAACTGAAAATCTGGGAGCGCCTGATCGTCGGCCCGTTGATCGTCGGGTTTGTCGTGATCTTCGCGGTCAACCTCGCCAAGGCCGAGCCGTTCGGGCTGGGCAACCTCGTCGTCGACTTCAACCTCGACTCGGCGCCGACCAAGCTGCCGAAATACGAGAACGCGCCCGTCGACTTCTGGGGCTCGGGCGACTTTCGCACGAAGGACGGCACCACCCCGCCGAAACTCGAGCGGATGACGTTCGAAATCGACCGCTTCGGCGAGCTCGACACGCGCGGCATCCCCACCTGCACCCAGGCCGATCTCGAGGCGACGACCGTCGCCCAGGCACGCAGGAAGTGCAGCCGGGCGATCGTCGGCACCGGCACCGGGGCGGCGATCGTCGAGTTTCCCGAACAGGCCCCTCTGCCGGCCCACTCGCCCCTCACGTTTTTCAACGGACCGCCGATCGGGGGCGACCCTTCGCTCGTCCTCCACGCCTACCTCACGGTTCCGGTGCCGACCACCTACCTGATGCCGCTGCGGATCGAGCGGATCCGCAACGGCGTCTACGGATTCCGCGTCGCCTCGAAACTCCCGCCGATCGCCGGCGGTTACGGCTCGATCACCCATTTCGACTTCGGGTTCGATCGCCGCTGGATGTACAAGGGGGAGAAGCTGAGCTACGTCAATGCCCGCTGCGAGACCGGCCGCATGCAGGCCCGCTTCACGGTCGAGTTCAGCGACGACACGAAGATCGCCGGCACCTTCGTCGACCGCTGCCAGGCGCGTTAGCTGCCTGCGCTCCCGCGCCGGCATCGCCGAGACCGCAAAAACCCGTATACAGCCCGGGTTTTTGCGGTCTCGATGGAGGTGGGCTCAGCCGCCGGCGATTTCGACCTCCACCCGGCTGCGGACCCCGTCAAGGGGGACGGTTCAGAATCCCCTCGATGCCCCCCGCGCAGGAGAAGGCCGGGCCCGCGATCTCCGTCGCCGGGTTGCGGCGCGACTACGGCGACCGCTCCGCCCTCGACGGCGTCGGCTTCGAGCTGCCCGCGGGTGCCTCGCTGGTCGTCCTCGGGCCGAACGGGGCGGGGAAGACGACGCTGCTGCGGATCCTGGCGACGCTGCTGCGGCCGAGCGGCGGCGAGGTTGCGGTGCTCGGCTGCTCGCTGCCGAGCGAGGCCTGGAAGCTGCGCGGCCGGATCGGCTACCTCGGCCACGAGCCGCTGCTCTACCGCGACCTCAGCGGCCGCGAGAACCTGCGCTTCCAGGCGCGCCTCTACGGGATCGAGCGGGTCGCCGCCGAGGCGCGGATCGAGCATCTCCTGGGCGCGGTGGGGATGGAGCGCCGCGCCGACGAGCGGGTCGCCGAGCTCTCGGCCGGGATGCGCCAGCGGCTCTCGATCTGCCGCTGCGTCCTCCACCGGCCCGAGCTGCTGCTGCTCGACGAGCCCGACTCGAACCTCGACGCCGAGGGCCGCGAGCTCGCCCGCGAGCTGATCGGTCCCGGCGGCGGACGCACCCGCGTGGTCGTCACCCACGACCCCGAGCGCCATGTCCCCGAGGCCGACCAGGTCCTGCGGCTCGGGATCGGCGAGGCCGCGGTGGTCTCGTGACCCCCTCGCGCGCCGCCTTCGCGGCGATCCTCGCCAAGGACCTGCGCTCGGAGCTCCGCACCCTGCAGTCGCTGCCGGCGATGGCGCTCTTCGCGGTCACCACCTTCGTCGTCTTCCGCTTCGGCCTCGACCGCACCAGCCTCTCCGGCAGCCTCGCCTCCGGAGTGCTGTGGGCGACGCTGCTGTTCGCCGCCGTGCTCGGCATCAACCGCCTCTTCGTCTCCGAGCGCGAGGAGGGCGGCTTCGACGCGATCCGCCTCGCCCCGATCGACCGCACCGTCCTCTTCGCGGCAAAGGTCGCGGCGCTCGTCGTCTACCTGGCGGCGCTGGAGCTGGTCGCCGTGCCGATCTTCGCGATCTTCTTCCTCGACGACGCCGCTGGGCTCGGCCCGCTCGTCGCCGTCCTCCTGCTCACCGACCTCGGCCTCGCCGTGACCGGGACGCTGATCTCCTCGATGGCGGTCAACTCGCGCGCCCGCGACCTGCTGGTTCCGCTAGTCCTGTTGCCGCTCGCCGTGCCGCTGATGATCGCCGCGACCGGTGCGACCGAGCCGCTCCTGTCCCTGGGCGGCCCGTCCTACGACCGCTTCGGCACCTGGCTCCTGGTGCTCGGTCTATACGATCTGATCTTCGGCCTGGTCGGCTATGCCGTTTTCGACTTCCTCCTCGAGGACTGACCGGGCGCCACGCTTCGACCCCTCCGCAGGAGCATGTACGGCAAAGGACTCAAGCCCCTCTCGATCGCCACCGTGGCGATGCTCGCGCTGTCGCTCTCGCTGGTCTTCTTCTACGCGCCGCTCGACGCCGACCAGGGCTTCATCCAGAAGATCTTCTACATCCACGTGCCGCTGGCGATGGTGGCGCTGGTCGGGTTCGTCGTCGGCGGGATCTTCGCGATCGCCCACCTGCGCAGCGACAACCGCAAGTGGGACGCCTACTCCTACGTCGCGATCCACATCTCGGTGATCTTCGGCGTCGCCGTCCTGATCACCGGCGGGATCTGGGCCAAGGCCTCCTGGGGCCACTGGTGGGTCTGGGACGAGCCGACCCTGGTCAGCTTCCTGATCGTCTTCCTCCTCTATGCGACCTACTACCCGTTCCGCTACGCGATCGAGGACCGCGACCGCCAGGCCCGCTACGCGTCGGTATTCGCCGTCACCGCCGGCGCCTTCGTGCCGCTCAACTTCATGGCGGTGCGGATGGCCGAGAGCCTCGTCCATCCCCGTACCTTCGCGACCTCCAACGGCGGCCTGCCGGGCGAGATGATGCTGACCTTCCTCTGCTCGCTGGCGGCGATCGCGCTGCTGTGGACGACGCTGGTCAAGTTCGAGCTGACCGCGAAGAGCGCCTCCGGCCAGGTCAAGCGCCTGCGCCGCGCCCTCGACGCGCCGGTCTCCGGCGGCAGCTCCCGGATCGCGCCGGAGGTGGGCTGATGGAGTTCCTCTTCGCCGCCCCGGCGCTGCCGCTCGACGAGGCCGGTAAGTACGTCGCCGGCGCCTACGTCGTCTTCGTCGTGCTCCTCGTCGTCTACGTCGCGATCATGGCGGCGAAACTGCAGCGGATCGAGCGCGACCTGCGCGAGGTCGCGGCGATCGCCGAGGAGCGCAAGGCCGAGCGTCGCGAGGAGGTGAACGCCTGATGGCCGAGCTGCTCGCCCTCGGCGTCTCCCACAAGACCGCGCCGCTCGACCTGCGCGAGCGCCTCTCCCTGACCGAGGGCCGAGCCGTCAGCGCCCTCGCCGAGCTGACCGCCGCGAGCGGCATCCACGAGGCGGCGGCGATCTCGACCTGCAACCGGACCGAGCTCTACCTGATCGTCTCCGACCCGGTCGAGGCCGAGTCGACCGCGCTCGGCGTGCTCACCCGCCAGGCCGAGATCCGCCCCACCGAGCTGCTCGGCCACCTCTACTCGCTGCGCGCCGGCGAGGCCGCCCGCCACCTGCTGCAGGTGACCGCCGGGCTCGACTCGATGATCCTCGGCGAGGCCGAGATCCAGGGCCAGGTCAAACGGGCCTACGAGCTGGCGCTGGTCGAGGGGGCCACGGGGCCAATCCTCAACCGCCTCTTCCGCGGCGCGCTGACCGCCGGTGGCCGCGCCCGCGAGGAGACCGGGATCAGCCAGAAGGGCGTCTCGATCCCCTCCGTCGCGGTCGAGCTGGCGCGGCGGGCGATCGGCGACCTTTCGGCCAAGCGCGTCCTCGTCGTCGGTGCCGGCGAGACCGCCGAGCTCGTCGCCAAGGCGTTAACTGCGCGGGGCGTCGCCACCGTCTTCGTCGCCAACCGCCACTACGACCGGGCGATCGGCCTCGCCCAGCGCTTCGACGGCACCGCCGTCCGCTTCGACGAGCTGCCCGAGCAGCTGACAGGCGCCGACATCGTCGTCTCGGCGACCAACTCGCCGCACCACATCGTGGAGCGCGACGGCCTTGAGCAGGTGATGACGGCGCGCCCGGAGCGGCCGCTGCTGGCGATCGACCTGGCGGTGCCGCGCGACATCGAGCCGGCCTGCCGCGAGATCGCCGGCGTCAGCGTCCACGACATCGACGACGTCCAGCAAATCGTTGAACGCAACCAGGGTGGTCGCGAGGCGGAGGCGGCCCGGGCCGAGCGGATCGTCGACGCCGAGCTCGACCGCTTCGAGCGCTGGCTCGGCTCGCTGGAGGTGGTGCCGACGATCAGCGCCCTGCGCGAGCGCGGCGACGAGATCGTGCGCCGGGTCCTGGCCGAGAACGAGAACCGCTGGGAGAGTCTCAGCGAGGGGGACCGTGAGCGGCTGGAGACGATGGCGAAGGCGATCGCCTCGCGCCTGCTGCACGACCCGACCCTGCGACTGCGCCGCTCCGCCGGCTCCGACGACGGCTACCACTACGTCAGCGCCCTGCGCGAGCTCTTCGGTCTCGACGTCGAGACCGAGCCCGAGGGCGGGGGACGCCGCGACAACGTCACCGAGCTGCGCCGCCGCAAGGACTGAGCGTGAGGATCGCCACCCGCGGCAGTGCGCTGGCGCTGACCCAGGCGCGCTGGGTGGCGGACCGGCTCGGCGGAGCCGAGCTCGTCGAGGCGAGCTCCGACGGGGAGCCGGGGGACAAGTCACGCTTCGTGCGCGGGGCCGAGCGGGTGCTGCTGGACGGCGGGGCCGAGATCGGCGTCCACTCCGCGAAGGATCTGCCGGGAGAGATGCCCGAGGGCCTGGAGATCGGCGCCGTACCCGAGCGCGAGGATCCGGCCGACGTCTGGATCGGAGCCGGCAGCTCGCTGGACGAGGCGCCCGAGGGCGCCCGGGTCGGGACCGCGAGCCTGCGCCGCCGCGCCCAGCTGCTGGCGGCGCGGCCGGACCTGCGGGTCGAGGAGCTGCACGGCAACGTCGACACCCGGCTGCGCAAGCTCGCCGAGGGCGAGCTGGACGCGATCGTGCTCGCCGCCGCCGGGTTGCGCCGGCTCGGGCGGCAGGCGGAGATCGGCTTCGCGATCCAGGTCGAGGCGATGGTGCCGGCCGCCGGCCAGGGCGCCCTGGCGCTGCAGGTCCGGGCCGACGACGAGGAGACGGGCGAGGCCGTGGCGGCGATCGGCGACCTGCGGGCGATGCGCGAGCTGACCGCCGAGCGCACCGTCGTCGCCCTGCTCGAGGCGACCTGCGCCAGCCCGCTTGGCGCCCACGCCCGAGTCGACGGCGCATCGATTGCAATCGATGCCTTCGTCGGCCTCCCCGACGGCAGCGAGTGGGTGCGCGACCGGCTCGAGGCGAGCGCCGAGGAGCCGGCCCTCGCCGGCGCCGAACTCGTCCAGCGCCTGCTCGCCGCCGGCGCCCGCGAGATCCTCGACCGCGCGGAGGCACAAGCGTGAGCATTCGTCTGTTCCTTTCCCTTGCTCTGGGCCAAAAAGGAACAGACGAATGAGCGCGCGCGCTGGGGTGGTCTACCTGGTCGGCGCTGGACCCGGCGATCCGGGCCTGATGACGGCGCGCTCGCTGGAGCTGATCGCGGGCGCCGACGCGATCTTCTACGACCGCCTGATCCCGCCGGGGGCGCTCGACGGCGCCCGCGAAGACGCCGAGCTCGTCTACGTCGGCAAGCAGCCCGGCGTCCCCTCTGTGCCGCAGGAGGAGATCGGCGAGCGGCTGATCGAGGCCGCGCGCGCCGGCAGGAGCGTCGTTCGCCTCAAGGGCGGCGACCCGTTCGTCTTCGGCCGCGGCGGCGAGGAGGGGGAAGCGCTGCGCCAGGCGGGGGTCGAGTTCGAGGTCGTGCCCGGCGTTACCGCCGGGGTCGCCGCCACCGCCTACGCGGGGATCCCGGTCACCCACCGCGACGACGCCTCCGCCGTCGCCTTCGTCACCGGTCACGAGGACCCGCACAAGGAAGAGAGTGCGATCGACTGGCCAGCCCTGGCCCGCTTCCCCGGAACGCTCGTCTTCTACATGGGCGTCAAACGACTGCCGCAGAACGCCGGCTCGCTGATCGCCGCCGGACGCGATCCTGGCGAGCCCGCCGCCGCGATCGAACGCGGGACCTGGCCGGGACAGCGGACCGTCTCGGCAACGCTGGGGACGATCGCGGAGGCGGTCGAGCGCGAGGCGGTGAAGGCGCCGGCGCTGATCGTCGTCGGCGAGGTCGCCCGCCGCCGGGAGCAGCTCGCTTGGCTCGAGCGCCGCCCGCTGCACGGCCGCCGCGTCGTCGTCACCCGCGCCCGCGCCCAGGCCAGCGGCCTGGCGGCGACGCTGCGCTCGCTCGGGGCCGAGGTGGTCGAGCTGCCGGCGATCCGGATCGAGCCGCGGCTCGACGGCGAGGAGGTGAAGCGCGCCGCCGGCGCGGTGAGCGTCTACGACTTGATCTGCCTCACCAGCCCGAACGGCGTCCGCCTCCTCTTCGAGGCGATGGAAGCCGCCGGCCTCGACGCGCGGGCGCTGGCGGGCGTCACCGTGGCGGCGATCGGCCCGGGGACGGCGCGGGCGCTGGCGGAGCGCGGCGTCCTCGCCGACGTGGTCCCGGAGCGGTTCGTCGCCGAGGGGCTGATCGAGGCCCTGGAGGACCAGGAGGTCGCCGGCACCCGAGTGCTCGTCGCCCGCGCCGCCGAGGCCCGCGACGTTCTCCCCGACGCCCTGCGCGAGCGCGGCGCCGAGGTCGACGTCGTCGCCCTCTACGAGACCGTCCGCGAGCAGCCGGGGGACGCCGAGGTCGAGGCCGCGCAGAGCGCCGACTACGTGACCTTCACCTCCTCCTCGACCGTCACCAACCTCACCGAGGCGCTCGGCGACCGCTTTCCCACCAGCGCCCGGATCGTCTCGATCGGCCCGATCACCAGCGAGACGATCCGTGCCCGCGGCCTCGAGGTCGACGTAGAGGCAGAGCGCCACGACATCGACGGCCTCCTAGCCGCCCTCCTGAATGACGTTCGGTAGCCCGCACCGGCACTACCGCTCGACCGACTCGACCAACACCCGCGCCCGCGAGCTCGCCGCCGCGGGGGCACCGCACGGAACCGTCGTAACCGCCGGCGAGCAAACCGCCGGCCGCGGCCGCCAGGGCCGAACCTGGACCGCCCCGCCGAACAAGGCCCTCCTCTACTCGGCGATCGTCCGCCCCCTGGAGGACCGCCACACAATGCTCCCCCTCGCCGTCCCCCTCGCCGTCTGCGAGGCGGCCGAAGACCTCAACCCCGACCTCGAGTGCAAGGTCAAGTGGCCGAACGACATCCACGTAGAAGGCCGCAAGCTCGCCGGCGTCCTGATCGAGGCAAGACCCCAAGACGGCTGGGCAGTAATCGGCATCGGTCTCAACCTCTTCATCGAGGAAAGCGAGTTCCCGCCCGACTTTCGCGATCGGGCTACCTCGATCTTCGCCGCCGATCGCCGGACCCAGGAGGGGGGGTCCGCCGGGCCCTCCCCGCTGTTGCCCGCCGGACCCCCCCTCCTGGGTCCACTCAACAACCGCTTGAACCACTGGGTCCAGGCGGAGCCCGTCGCAGTGCTCGCCGAGTGGCGCAGACGCGACGCGCTACTCGGAAGGGAGGTCGCCTGGGAGGGAGGCTCAGGAGTCGCCGAAGGCGTCGACGACCGGGGCTACCTCGTCGTCGTCACCCCCGGCGGCGACCGCATCGCCGTCGGCGCCGGCGAGGTCCACCTCACCCGCTGCTGACTTCTCGCGCGACCTGCGCTTGCCGTTCTTCTCGGGCGCCGCACCATTGCCGCCCTCGCCCTGCTGTTTGCGTTTGCGCTTGCGGCGGCGCTTGCCGCCTTTGGGGAAGTTCTTCAGCAGCTCACGCGCCACCGCCGAGGGTTTCCGCGCCATCCGCATCCGCGCTCCGCGCAGCACCTCCTCGCCCTCGGGCGTGTGGGAGACGGCCGCCGCCAGCAGCGCAACCGCCAGCCGCCGGTCCTGTTTGCGCGCTGCGTGGACCAACCGCCGGGCGTTGCGCCCGTGGGCGCGGCCGGAGGAGTTGACCAGCAGGCCGAGCAGCCGCTTCGTCTCCGGCCAGCGCTGCACCGCGTACTCCTCGTGCAGTTCGCGGGTGTAGGAGGCGAGCCGCCAGACCCACGCCTGGGCCTGGTCGCGCCGGCCGATCCGTTTGTCGATCAGCGCCTGCAGCAGCGTCTTCGTCCCCGCCCGTTTGTCCTCGCGGCTCCAGGTGCCGACGATGTCGATCGCGTCGTCGAACGCGTCGGCGTCGCCGAGGTCGGCGATCTCGCTCAGGGCTTTCAGCCGCAGCTGCGAGTTGCGGTTGCGCTGCACGCAGGTGAGCAGGAAGCGCCGGCGCAGTTCCTTGGTGCGGTCGTTCTGCAGCATCGCCCGCGCCCGCCGCCAGCCCTGGGTGTTGACCCGCGCCCCGGCCAGCGCCGCCCAGGCGTGCTGCTCGGGGTAGTCGAGGTTCTCGACCGCGATCCGCCAGATCTCGCGTTCCAGCACCTCCATCCGCCGCTCCTCGCTCTCGGAGACGGGGACGATCCGCCGCTCGACCCGGACCTTGCGCCCGCGCCCGCGACGCACCGGCCCGACGACGATCGCGCCGCCGCGGTAGACGTCGCGGTCGAGCAGGCTGTGGAGGGTGACGATCGTCTCGTCGTGGGTCGTCGCCGGGTGGACGAAGTCGAGCACGATCCCCGCCTCCTTGCCCGGTGCCCGGCGGGTGACGCGGCCGACCCGCTGCTGGTAGATCCGCCGCGAGGCGGTCGGCGCCAGGTGCATGCAGATCGTCGCCCGCGGGCTGTTCCAGCCCTCGGCCAGGAGCATCGCGTTGCAGAGCACGTCGACGGTGCCGCGCTCGAAGCCGGCGAGGATCTCGGCCAGCTCGCGCTTCGGCGTTTCCCCGGAGACCGCCTGAGCGTTGATGCCGGCGTCGCGGAAGGCTTTGGCGACGTTCTTCGCGTGCTGGACGCCGGCGGTGTAGACGACGCCGGGGATCTTGCGGAAGCGGGAGCGGTAGAGGTCGGCGATCGCGACGTTGAAGGGCTCCTGGTCGAGCAGCGCGGCCAGCTCCTCCTGGTCGAAGTCCTGGTCGACCTCGCCTTTTCGCAGCGGCACCTTGGCGATCGTCCGCACCCCCGGCCCGGGCGGGATCCGCAGGCACCGCAGGGGTGCGATCACCCCGCGCCGCGCCGCCTGGGCGAGGTCGAAACGCGAGGTCTGGGTCGGGAAGAGGTCGGCGACGTGGCGCGCGATCAGCGCCCCGGTCGCGGTCATGCCGATGTAGACCGGGCCGTTCCACTGGCGGATGCAGGCGCTGGTTTTCTCCCCCAGCGCGGTGTGCGCCTCGTCGCAGATGACGATCGAGTAGGCGTCGGAGACTTTCTTGTGGTTGCGGACGAACCACTGGTAGGTCTCGACCGTGACCGGGCCGTCGGGGTCGTCGCGGCCGTCCATCAGCGGCGGGCGCAGGCGCTCCTTGTAGCCGCGGTCGGAGATCTCGCCGATGAACTGGTCGACGAGGTTGCGCCGGTGGGTGAGGATCAGGACGCCGCCGGTCTTGGTCGCCTCGATGAAGCCGACCGCGGCGACGGTCTTGCCGGCGCCGGTCGCGTGCTCGAACCAGAAGCGGCGCTCCGCGCCGGGGTCCTCGGGCGCCTCCTCGACGACCTCCTCGTCCTCCTCCGAAGGCTGTTCCTCCCAGTCCTGCGGCTCCTCGTCGGGATCGACCTCGTCCTCGTCGACCTCGTCCGCGGCGTCCGCGTCGGCCAGGGGCTCGCTCCCGGTGCCGTTCTCGATCGCCACGGCGGCGCCGGTCTGCTGCTGGCCCATCAGCTCGGCCAGGGTCCCGGAGAGGGCGTCGACCTGGTGCGGGTTCAGTTCGGCCCCGTCGCGCAGTTTCGGCGGCTCGTCGGCGAGGAAGCGCTCGAGCCCGAGCAGCAGGGAGAAGTCCCGTCGCCACCCCATCGAGGGGTCCTCGGCCCCCTCGTCCAGCTCCTTCAGCGCCGCGTCGAGAGCACGCCGGCGGGCGGTTCCCGGCGCCAACGCCTCGGGTCCCTCGCCGTCGAGCAGGAGGGGCTCGCGGGCGAACGCCGCCGCACGCTCGATGTCGGCGCTTGAAGGAACTGCCGCGTCTGCGGCAACGTCGCTGGTCTTGGCCATAGAAGGCTTCCGGGGCTTCCGTCCCCACCACACATACACAGAGATGCGGCTGGGACAAGTGAACGAGGCTGCGGGGGCTCGACTGAAGTCTCCCCCCGAGTACTCATGCGATCCGCGAGCCGCGAACCGAACGCCCGTATTGTACCCACTGAGCGGATGGCTGCGCGATCGAGACCATTTCTTGCGGTGGGGGCGCTGGCGCTGGCGGTGCTCCTCGGCAGCGGCTGCGGGGGCTCCGAAGGGGGCGACTACGGGGGTCCGCACCCCGATTACGCGAGGGCTCTCGCCGGCTCACCGCCCCCGCTCGCCGCCCTGCACAAGCAGGGAAACCAGCTGCTCGACGGCGGTACCCCCGCCTACGAAAAGCGGATCGCCGACCTGCACGGCTACCCGGTCGTGGTCAACCTCTGGGCCTCCTGGTGCGTCCCCTGCCGGCAGGAGTTCCCGATCCTGCAGAAGCTCTCGGCCCGCTACGGAAAGCAGGTCGCCTTCCTCGGCGTCAACTCCGCAGACTCGAGCGACGCCGCCGAAACCTTCCTCGAAGAGGCACCGGTTCCCTACCCCAGCTACGAGGACCCGAGCAATGACATCTACAACTCGCTCGGCGGCTACGGCTTCCCAAACACCGCCTTCTACAACCGCGACGGCGAAGTTTTCCTCCACAAAGGCCAGTACCGCGACGAAGCCGAACTGGAAGCCGATATTCACCGCTTCGCCCTACAGAGCGGATAATCCGAGCAGATGGAAGCGTTCGTCGTCATCGCAGCGATCGGGGTGGGCCTGCTCCTCGCCGAGCTGCTGCTGCCCACCGGCGGGGTACTCGCCCTCTTCGGGGTGGCCGGCCTGACGGTGGCCGGCATCGTCGCCTTCAACTCCGACAGCGACGCCGCCGACTTCGCGGGCGGGGCGCTGATCGCCCTCGGCGTGATCTCCGGGATCACCTTCTACTTCGTCACCCGCAAAGTCCTCGCCGCCCACCGCAACGAGAGCGTGCGGACCGGGACCGAGGAGATGGTCGGCGCCAGCGCCGAGGCGCGCAGCACGATCGACCCCGACGGCAGGGTCTGGCTCGGGGGGACGATCTGGAGCGCGCGGCTGGCCGACGGTGCGAGCCCGATCGGGCTTGGGGATAGAGTCCGGGTCGAGGCGGTCGACGGGCTGACGCTGGTCGTCCGCCCGGATCCGCAGACCGCGGTCAACGAGAGCGAAGGAGTGGGTTGATGGACGTCGTCGCAGGAATCTTCCTCGTCCTCCTGTTCTTCGGGGCGATCGCGCTCGGCTCCTCGGTGCGGATCCTGCGCGAGTACGAGCGCGGGGTGATCTTCCGGCTCGGACGCCTGATCGCGCAGAAGGGACCGGGGCTGATCCTGCTGATCCCGCTCGTCGACCGGATGGTCAAGGTCGACCTGCGCACGGTGACCCTCAACATCCCGCCGCAGGAGGTGATCACCCGCGACAACGTCCCCTGCCGGGTCAACGCCGTCGCCTACTTCCGCGTCGTCGACTCCAACCGCGCCGTGGTCGAGGTCGAGAACTACCTGATCGCCACCTCGCAGATCTCGCAGACGGCGCTGCGCTCGGTGCTCGGCAAGGCCGAGCTCGACCAGCTGCTGGCCGACCGCGAGCGCCTCAACGAAGAGCTGCAGAAGATCATCGACGAGTCGACCGAGCCCTGGGGCGTGAAGGTCACCGCGGTGGAGATCAAGGACGTCGAGATCCCCGAGCAGATGCAGCGGGCGATGGCCCGCCAGGCCGAGGCCGAGCGCGAGCGGCGGGCGAAGATCATCAACTCCGAGGGCGAGTTCCAGGCCGCGCAGAAGCTCACCGACGCCGCCGACATCATCAGCACCAATCCGGCCTCGCTGCAGCTGCGCTACCTGCAGACGCTGCTGGAAATCGGCACCAACCAGAACACCACCGTCGTCTTCCCGCTGCCGATGGACGTGCTCGAGCCGTTCGTCGGCAAAGGCTCCGCGGCGCGCGCCGCGGGCACGGAGCGGCCGCCACGGCCGCCGGCATCTCCGCCGCCGCCGCCTCCGGAGCCCCCGGCGGCCGGCGACCCCGACGTAGGCGACCTCCCCCCCTCCCGCTCCTGAGCGCGCCGGAGATACGCATCGACCAGCTGACGGGGCTGAGGACGATCCTCGCCCCGGGTCGAGCTGACCGCCCGGAGGGCTTCTCGGCGCGCGCGAGCGAACCCAAGGGGCCCGAGAACTGCCCCTTCTGCGAGGGCCGCGAGGACCGCACCCCGCCCGAGCTCTACGCGACGCGCCCGGAGGGCGGCGACGCCGACGGGCCCGGCTGGACCACCCGCGTGGTCCCGAACCTCTATCCCGCCCTGGGAGGCGCCTTTCCGAACCAGGAGGACGCAAGAGCGCCTCAGGGCGGTCCCGCCGCCGACGCCGGTGCCTTCGCCAGCGCCGGCGATCCGCTGCTGGCGACCAAACGGGCCGGCGAACCCGACCTCTTCTCCTCGCGCCCGGTCGAGGGGGCGCACGAGGTGCTGATCAACGGGCCGCAGCACCTGACGGCGATGGCGGAGTTGAGCGACGAAGGGTTCGCCGCCGCGGTCGCCACCTGGCGCGAGCGGATGCGGGCGCACCCCGATGCCTCCTATCTGCAATTGATCGTCAACGAGGGAGGCGGCGCCGGCGCCTCCCTCGAGCACACCCACGCCCAGCTCTACGCGCTGCCGTTCGTCCCCACCGCGGTTGCCCGCGAGCGCGAGAGGGTCGGCGCCTACGGCGAACGCACGGCGGGCGGCGGGCTGCTGAGCGACGTCCTGGTCGAGGAGGTGCGGCGCGGAGAGCGGCTGGTCGCGATCGACGACGAGGCGGCGCTGGTCTGCCCCTGGGCCTCGCGCTCGCCGTTCGAGCTGCGGGTGATCCCGCGGCGGGAGACCGCTCGCTTCGAGGAGGACGAGTCCGGGGCGGCGATGATCGCGACCGGGATGCGCGCCCTCGCAAAGCTCTTCGACGGACCGCCGGAGCTGAACCTCTGGGTCCGCACCGCCCCCCGCGGCGCCGACCAGTTCCACTGGCACGTCGACATTGCGCCGCGGCTGACGATCAAGGCCGGCTTCGAGCTGGGAACCGGCGTCGACATCAACGTCTACCCGCCCGAGCGGGCCGCCGCCGACCTGAAGGAGTGCCTCTGATGCGACCGAACCCGCGACCGATCCCCCGCTTCGTCGCCGACACCACCCAGGAGGGGATCCCGCACGGGCGTTTCGCCGAGCGCCTGCGCGAGGAGTTCGCCAGCGCGGTCGCGGCGATCGAGGACCTTCCGGCCGGCGCCGAGGTCCCGGCCGAGGTCGACTGGTTCCCGGAGCGCGCCTGGGGTGGCCGGGTCTGGATTCCCTGCTCGGCCCACACCGAGAGCGAGGAGGGGCGGCTGGAGCTGTTCGGCCACGTCTCCTACGTGCAGCCGCTCGAGGACGAGCCGACCGACTTCGCCGCCAAGGCCGACTTCACCGACATCCTCGCCGCCGACAACCCGGACTGGCGGATCGACCTCAACGACGACGTGATCGGCCGCTGGCGCGGGGAGAACGGCCGCGCCGGAGCGGTGACCCTGGTCTGGGGCAGGCCCCTGGTCCGCGGCGCCGTCGCCGCCACCGCCGTGCTCGAGACCGAGACCGTCGACCAGGAGCTGATCTCCCAGGGCCGCTTCACCCTGATCGCGCTCGACGCGCTCGAGGGCTACGGCGACGAGATCTTTATGGAAGTGAAGCTCTGGAGCCGCCGCGCCGACGAGCTCGCCTCCGAGACCCTCTACGCCTGAGCGAGCACCTCGATCGGGAGGTCCACGCCTGACCGCGCCAGCTTGGCGTCGAAGGTAAGAAGCGTTTCGTCGAGCATCAGCGCCAGGACGACGTAGAGCGCGTCGTAGAAGCTGAAGTTGTCGCGCAGGTCCCAGGCGAAGTGAACGAGGTACTCGTGCTCGACCCGGCGCAGCGGAAGGTCGTTGAGCGTCCCGATGGCCTCTCCCGCGGTCTCTGCGTCCATATGGCCCAATCGGACCTTGCGACGGAGGGCGTGACCCACCTCGGCGTCGATCAGATGCGGGGCCCAGAGAACATGTTCTTCGACCTCCAATCGCTCATCGAGGAGGGCGTCCTCACCGCTGAGATATCCCACCACCACCGAAGCGTCGAGGACCGCCATTCACTCGCCCCGCGCTTCGCGGATGATGTCGACCGTCTGCTGAATGGTGCCGGTCGATTTTCTCCCCCGGGCATCCCTCCTCGCCGTGATCTCGCGAATCGTCGATTTGCGGGTCCGCAGGTCGAGCTCCCGCTTGATGTAGTCGGACATGCTCATCCCCGCTGCCGCGGAGCGGATCTTCAACTCCCTGTGCAGGTCGTCGGGCACGTTCCTGATCTGAATCATCTTGGACATGTGCACCACATTATTCCGTGCCCCGGACATGTTCACTACCTCTGCCGTTCTCATGCAAGTGATCCTGCCGGGCAAGGCTGCACCCGTGGCGCGCACTTCGAGCCAACTTCGACAAGCCTTGGCCAACTAAGCGAGAATTCAGCTCCCGCCCCGATAGCTCAGATGGATAGAGCGATCCCCTCCTAAGGGATAGGCCGCTGGTTCGAATCCAGCTCGGGGCATCGGGATGGCTAAAGGATGTATTGCCACGCGGCGGCAAGGGCCAGCAATACCGTTCCAACCTTGCCAGCAAGCCAGATGTTTTCTCCCCACGTCTCGTTGCGTGCCTTCTTGCGGAGGCGAGTCAGCCGTATATCGATCGCCTCGTCGAAGTAAGAGCTGCCATTTCCGTTGGGACTGCCGTTCTCCCAGTGCCGGAGCAGGACGTTCTGTTCGAGCTCGTCGAGGCCCTCGAATAGGTCTCCCCGCGGGGCATGCGGGCCAGGCGAGGCAGCTTCGGCCAGCGCTTTGGCAAACAGCTGCACCGCGCTGGCTTCTCCACTTGATGGTGCCCCCTCCCCGGGCGCGCTCATCTCATCCTCCCCAATCTTCGTAGAGCAGCAGACACACGTCCCAGAAGGGCGACTTACGCCTCAGGAACCATTGCTTCGCGTCTCCTGACCTCGGCATCCGGTCGAGAAGTCCGGCTTTCTCCAGTGCAATCAGCTGGTTCCGAATTCGCGGCTGCGCTATCCCCAACTCCAAGCTCAGGTCAGTCGCATTGACCATCCCATCGTTACTGCTGGCGACCGCGACTCCCACCTCCAGCCGATCCTGATTCCCGAGTAGCAACTTGGATAGGCCTCGAAGTCGCTCACGCGAGCGCGGCGCGAGTCGAGGAGCTGCTGGGGGAGGGGGTCCTGGCTCGGTAATTCCTAGATATTAAACATAAAATAGAAAAGATTTAAAGGAAACCAAAGAGCGAGGCGGAAAAAGCGAAAACGCGGATATCTACGCCGGCGCTGCAGGCTTTCGCCCGGGAGGCCGCGACTTTTGACTCGCCGGGGTGGTTTTACCGAGAGTGCTGATCGTGATCCGCCGCCTGACCGTCTCGGTCGCGGTGGGGCTGGCTGCCCTGCTTGCGACGCTGATCCTCTGCGCCGCGCTCGCCGCGGGAGCTGGGGCCCGTACCGTGCATTTCGATGGTCGCGCCGTTCCGGTACCGGCCGGCTGGGCGATCATCCGCCTCGATCAACACTCGCGGACGTGCGTGCGGCTCGACCGCCGGGCCGTCTATCTCGGCACGCCCTCCTCGCAGCAGCGCTGCCCCGCGGAGGCGATCGGCCGGCGCCGGGCGATCCTCGTCGAACCGCGCTCATCCGGCAGGCCGTTTGCGCTGCCGGCCGCGCCCCGGCGTGCCACCGCCTCCGCCGGCGGCGCCGTCTTCACCGGCCTCGGCTTCGATGCCTGCGCCGCCCCCTCGTCGCGTTCGATGGCCGCCTGGGAGGACTCGCCCTACCGCGCCGTCGGGGTCTACATCGGCGGCGTCAACCGTGCCTGCTCGCAGCCGAACCTCACCGCGAGCTGGGTCGCCCAGCAGACCGAAGCCGGCTGGCACCTGATCCCGACCTACGTCGGGCTGCAGGCGCCGACCAGCGCCTGCTCGAGCTGCGCCAAGCTGACCTCCAGCCAGGCGACCGCGCAGGGGGTGGCGGCGGCGCTGGACGCGGTCGAAGAAGCGGGGGCGGTGGCGATGGGTCCCGGCAGCCCGATCTACTTCGACATGGAGTCCTACTCCCAGACCTCGAGCGCGACCGCGGCGACGCTCGCCTTCCTCGAGGCCTGGACCGAAAAGCTGCACTCGCTCGGGTACGTCTCCGGCGTCTACAGCAGCAGCGCCTCGGGGATCGAGGACCTCGCCGGGCAGGTCGGCAGCGGCTACGTACTCCCCGACGACCTCTGGATCGCCAACTGGAACGGCCAGCAGGACACCGCCGACCCGGTGGTTCCGGCCAGCGCCTGGAGCCCCCACCGGCGCATCCACCAGTACCGCGGCGGACACAACGAGACCTACGGCGGGGTGACGATCAACATCGACAACAACTACGTGGACGGGGAGACCGTCGGCTCCGCCACCCTGGTGGCCGGCGACAACCCGGTCGGCTACCTCGACCTCGCGCAGGCACCCGCGCCGGGGCAGGTGCGGATCCGCGGCTGGGCCTTCGACCCCAATGCACCGACCGAACCGCTGGCGATCCGCCTCGCGGTCGGCGGCAAGGAGGGAACCCCGGGCGTCGCCACCTACGAGCTCGGCGCCGTCGCCACCCGTGGCCGCCGCGACGTCGCCGCGGCCTACCCGGAAGCCGGCCCCAAGCACGGTTTCGACCTCAGCATGGCGACGGTGAAGTCCGGGCGCCAGCGTGTATGCGCCTACGCGCTCAACGTCTCGTCGGGCGAAGACCGGCTGCTCGGCTGCAAGGGGGCGACGATTCCCGTCGCCCTGCGGCTCTCCAACCTCGAGGCGGAAAGAAACAGGGTGCGCGTGCGGGTCGCCTGCCTCTGGCCGGCCGGAACCGAGTGCCCGGGCCAAATCGTGCTCCGCTCCCGCTTCCGGATCCCCAGCCACTCGCGCACGGGACCCCGCACGCGGCCGGTGAAACGGACGATCGGTCGCATCCCCTTCCGCCTGACGGGCGGCGGCGCCCAGACCTACCGGGTGCCGCTCAGCGCTGGCGGCCGGGCGCTGCTGCGCTCGCGCGGACAGCTGAAGACGCAGGTCGTAGTGGCGATTCCCGGCGGCCGGCGGATCGCCGTCCTCCGGGTCGGCAGTTAGGAGGGATTGGCGAAACCCGCGTGTGCGGCTGGCGAGTGCCGGACCAAGCGGGGGTAGGACGCAGGGAGGCCGAATGGCAGCGCCATTTGGCCGACTGAGGACGACGCCCCGCGCAGTGTGTCCGGCGCCGCCAGACGT
>DASVAT010000029.1:0-30052 GCA_036376215.1 Solirubrobacterales bacterium | reverse complement strand
AGCAGGAGCTTGCCGAGCTCCGATGGCTGGAAACTGAAGAAGGGGAGTTCGAAGCTGCGCCGCGAGCCGCGGGCGGCGAAGCCGAAGAAGAAGACCATGGTGACGCTGGCGCAGAGGAAGGTGTAGATCCCGACCCGCAGCTCGCGGAAGCGCGAGTAGTCGATCCGGGTCAGCAGCACCATCCCGACGATCCCGAGCAGGGCGTAGATCGCCTGCCGCTCGAGGTAATAGTTGGGGTCGCCGGGGACGTCGCTCTGCGTCGCCTCGCCGAGGACGAAGACGCTGAAGGCGATCAGCGCGACGGCGGCGATCGTCAGCGGCCAGTCCATGTGGGCGAGGCCGAGCCGCTCGCCGATGCCGACGTGGACCGAGAAGGGCTCCGGCCGGGCGTTTCTGGTTCGGGTCGCGTACATCATCATTCGGCACCACCGGCGCTCGAGACTGCCGAGGCCTGCTTGTCGTAGATCGCTTCGAGGATGTCCAGGACGATAGGGGCCGCAGATTCGGCTCCGAAGCCGCCTTCCTCGACGGTGGCAATCGTCACGATACGCGGGTCGGGGTACGGAGAGAGCGCCGCGAACCAGGATTGGTCCCCGTGACCCGGCCGTTCGGCGGTTCCCGTCTTGCCGGCGATCGGGATCGGGAAGCCGCCGAAAACGCCCGCCCCGGTCCCGTCGCCTTCCTGCG
Organism: Solirubrobacterales bacterium; assembly: GCA_036376215.1. Classification (GTDB taxonomy): domain Bacteria; phylum Actinomycetota; class Thermoleophilia; order Solirubrobacterales; family 70-9; genus VAYN01. Next base: position 29,365 of record DASVAT010000029.1, on the reverse strand, counting down.
CGGCGGCGTGCAGGCCTTCGAGGATCGCCGAGCGATAACCCGGGTCGATGTGAACCTGGCGCTGGATCTTCGGGTCGAACTCCTTCAGCACCCGGCCGGCGGCGTCCTCGACTTCCAGGCCGACGTGGGGCGAGACGATCTTGCCGCCGTTGCCGAGCGCCGCGTAGGCGATCGCCATCTGCAGCGGGTTGGTCTGCAGGTCACCCTGGCCGGTCGCCAGCTGGATGTTGTCGCCCGCCGACCAGGGGCGGTCTTCGAGGGCCCGGCCTTCCTTGACCAACTGTTCGCGCCACGCCTTGCTCGGCAGCAGCGTTTCGCCTTCCTCGGGCAGGTCGAGCCCGGCCGGCCTGCCGATGCCGAGCTTGTGCGCCCATTCCTGCAGGTCGTTGGTCTCCCACATGTCGAGGCCGAGCAGGTAGAAGTAGACGTCGGAGGAGACCTGCAGCGCCCGCCGCAGTTCGACCGCTCCGTGGGCTTCGCCGCCGGCGTTCTGGAAGGTCTGGGTGCCGACTTCGATCTCGCCGTTGTCCTGGATGACGTCCTCGGGCGCGATGACGCCGTTTTCGAGCGCCGCCAGAGCGGTGATGATCTTGAAGATCGAACCCGTCGGATAGGCGCCTTCGGTGGCCCGGTTCACCAGCGGCGCCCGGACTTCGTCCCGGTACAGTTCGTTCACCTGCGCCTGAGTCGGTTCGATCAGGTCGGTCGGGTCGTAGGTGGGGTTCGACCCCATCGCCAGGATCTGGCCGTTCTCGATGTTCATCGAGATGAAGGCCCCGGGCAGCCCCCGTGCCCCGAGGCCGCCTTCACCGGCGGCCTGTACGTCGCCGTCGATCGTCAGCTTCAGGCTGTCGCCCGGCGTCGGCGGAGTCGAGACGAGTTCGCCGCCGGGGGTCGGCTGCCCGAGGGCGTTGACCTGGATCCGGGTAAGGCCCGGTTCGCCGCGCAGGTACTCGTCGTAGGCGTACTCGGCGCCCGCCTGGCCGATCTCGTCGCCGGGCTCGCGGCCGCTGTACCGCGGTTCCTTCAGCTCTTCTTCTTCGATCTCGCCGACGGTGCCGAGGATGTGGGCGGCACGGGACCCGTCGGGGTAATGGCGGACGAAGACCCGCTGGACGCTCACCCCCGGGAACTCGCGCTGGTTCTCTTCGAGGTAGGCGATCAGCTCGAAGCCGACGTCCCGGCGCAGCGTCACCGGCGCCCCGGCGGCGACCTCTTCGCTCTCGGCGATCGTGCGCCGGACCTCGCGCAGGGACATGTGGACGAGCTCCCCCAGGCGCGCCAGATCGGCCCGTTCCTCGGCCGGGTCCTCGGGCAGTTTCTGCGTGTTCAGCTGCAGCGCCAGGCTGGTGCGGTTGTCGACCAGCACTTTTCCGTTGCGGTCGAGGATGTCACCACGGGGGGCGATCACTTTGTACTCGCGGGTGCGGTTGTTCTTCGCCTCGGCGAGGTACTTGTCGCCGGAGAGGAGCTGCAGGCTCCAGAGCCGGAAGAAGAGGACGGCGAAGAGGGCGACGGCGATGCCGCCCATCACCGCGACCCGCAGCGAGAGGCGGGCGCCCTGGGACCGTGGGTCGTTGCTCAGTTGCATGGACCTAGGCCCCCAACACGGTCGGCCGCCTGCCGCTCCGCCGGATCGAGAGGTCGTCGACCAGGGCCGGCCGCAGCGCGCGGCGGGCGCCGACGTAGATCGCCCAGCCGCCGAAGAAGGCGAAGATGCTCTTCAGGAGGATGTCGCGGATGATCATGGTGCTGACCGGGGCGTCGAAGCCGAGCGCCATCTCGACCGCGCCGAAGCCGAGCTCGGCGGCCAGGGTCAGCCCCATGCAGAGCAGCGGCGGCACCAGCGGGCTGTGGATCTCGAAGCGCTCGCGGAAGAGCCCGGCCAGGTAGCCGGCGGCGAGGAGGACGAGCGAGCCGCCGCCGAGCGGGACGATCAGCAGGCAGTCGAGCAGCAGGCCGGCGGAGAAGCCGCAGACGGCGCCCGTCAGCGAACCGCCGAGCAGCCCGAGGACGACGACCAGCGCCGGCAGCAGGTCGGGGCTGACGCCGAACAGGGTCACCTGCGAGAAGAGCGAGAGTTGCACGATCACGCCGCCGATCACGATCGCGACCAGCCGGGCGAGGATGTTCGGGGTGAGGATCACCCGCGCGAGCCCCCGGTCAGGACCTGGACTAGGTCGAGGTCGCGGAGGTCGGCGAACGGGCGGATGTGGACCTGCTGCTGGGCCTCCTGCTCGAGCAGCGAGGCTTCCACCACTTCGCCGATCGGCAGGTTCGGCGGGTAGTCGGATTCGATCCCCTGCCCGCGCCAGCCGGAGGTGACGACCGACTGGCGCTTCCCCACTCGCTTTTCGGAGCTGAGGAAGTCGAGGATCAGGTCGTCGGGATCGCCCACGGAGGGCTTCATCACGCCCTGGACGCCGCTCGGCACGATCTTGGCCCCGACGGCGCTGGAGTGGTCGGCGATCAGCGTCACCCGGGCGGTCCCGCCGGTGACGGCGGAGACCCTCCCGACCAGCCCGTCGCCGTTGACCACCGGGTCGTCGACCTCGACCCCCTCGCCGGAGCCGACGTCGATCGTCACGTCGGCGAACCAGACGGTGGGCGAGCGGCCGATCACCCTCCCGGTCACCGGCGTGTAACCGCCGGGGATCGCGCCGCTCTCGTCGAGGCCGACGAGTTTCCGCAGTTGCTCGTTTTCGGCCAGGGCCGCCTGGGCGCCGACCGACTGCTTGCGGGCCGTTTCCAGTTCGGTGTGCAGGCGCTCGTTGCGTCCCTTCGCGTCAAAGGTCTCGTCGAACCAGTTGATCAGGTCCCGGGCGGGCTTCAGGGCCCGGTCGGCGACCGACTGGATCGGGCTGAAGACGCCGCTGACGCCGCGCTGGATGCCGTCGGAGCCCTGGCCGTAGGTGACGGTGAGCAGGGCAAACGAGCCCACTATCAACAGGGCCAGCACCGCCCGGCGGCGGCGTACTTGCTTTCGATACACGTTGGGGACCTGAGCTCTCGGGTGGTTCGCATGGGGCAGGGCTCGGCTAGCGCCGGGGCCGCGCTCCGTTGTTCTTGCCGGCGCGGTGGATCGTCTCGACCTCCTCGAGCGAGATGCCCGAGCCGACCGCCACGCACGTCAACGGCGACTCTGCCAGTTGGCAGGGCATCTGGCACTCGTCGCGCAGGCGCTGCTCCAAGCCTTGCAGGAGCGCGCCGCCTCCGGCCAGGGTGATGCCGCGGTCCATGATGTCGCCCGCGAGCTCCGGGGGAGTGCGGTCGAGCGTCTCCTTGACGGCGGCGACGATGTGGCTGACCGGCTCTTCGAGCGCCCCCCGCACCTCATCGGAGGTCAGCTCGATCGTCTTCGGCAGCCCGGAGACGAGGTCGCGGCCGCGGATCTCGGTCCGGACCTCTTCGGGAAGCGGCGACGCCGAGCCGGCCTCGAGCTTGACCTCCTCCGCCGTCTGGGTGCCGATCGCGAGTTTGTAGCGCTGCTTGCAGTGGCTGACGATCGCCTCGTCGAGCTCGTCTCCCCCGACCCGGATCGACTGCGAGACGACGATGCCGCCGAGGCTGATCACCGCGACCTCGGTGGTGCCGCCGCCGACGTCGACGATCATCGAGCCGGTTGGCTCGGCGACCGGCAGCCCGGCGCCGATCGCGGCGGCCATCGGCTCCTCGATCAGGTAGGCCTGGCGGGCGCCCGCCGAGAGGCAGGCCTCCTCGACCGCCCGCTTCTCCACGCCGGTGACGCCGGAGGGGACGCAGACGACCACGCGCGGATGGGCGAAGCGGTTGGAGTGCACCGAGGCGATGAAGTGGCGGAGCATCTGCTCGGTGACGTCGAAGTCCGCGATCACCCCGTCCTTCAGCGGCCGGATCGCGGTGATCGTGCCGGGGGTGCGGCCGAGCATTCGCTTCGCTTCGACGCCGACCGCGTGGACGTGCCCGTTCAGCGAGTCGATCGCCACCACCGAGGGCTCCGAGAGGACGATCCCGCGTCCCCGGACGTAGACGAGCGTGTTGGCGGTGCCGAGATCGACGGCCATGTCGCGGCCGCCGAGGCGGATCAGACGACTGAACAAGCCCAATTCGTTGCCCTCTGTGGATAAACGCGATGTTCCAGAAGGAGAATGATCGCAGAGCCGCAAAATCCGGCCTTTGCAGGCGGGCTCGCCGGTCCGTACCATCGAGGGGCGAGGAGTACTCGAGAGATCTCTCGGCTGAGACGGAAAAAAAGATGATGACCCCCGACGCGAGGATCCTCGCAATCGACAACGACCCCAGGACGTTGGAGATGGTCGAGCGGGTCCTCGGGCAGCGGTACAGGTGCGAGCTCGCGAGAGACGTCGACGCGGCGCGGCAGAGACTTTCAGCCAACGGGTTCAGCGTCGTCCTCTGCGACGTGCAGATGCCGGGCGAGTCCGGACTTGCCCTGGTCGAGGAGCTGACCACCGAGAGCGAGGCGACGGCTGTCGTCCCGATCGCCGGGACGGAGGACTCCTCACTGGTCGAGCACGCGCTGGAAATCGGCGTCTACGGCTACCTCCTCAAGCCCTTTTCCACTGGTCAGCTGCTGATCACGACCGAGACTGCGCTGCGCCGCCTCGAGGTGGAAGCGGTCGAGCGGGCGCGGCGGCGGTCTCTGCAGGAGACGATCCAGGCCGCGGTCGACCGCGCCCCGGTGCCGATCTTCGCCAAAGACCTCGAGCGGCGCTACCTGATCGCCAACCGGTTCATGCACGAAGTCATGAGACAGGCGCCGGGAGAGATGGTCGGTCGCACCGACGCCGAAATGCACTCGCCGGAGACCGAGCAGGTGATCCACGAGGGCGACATGCAGGTCCTTCGCGACGAAGAATCGAGTTTCCGGGAGATGACGGTCGAGATCATGGGGAGGAATCGCAGCTTCCTCACGGTCCGGTTCCCATACATCGGCGCGGACGGAAACCTGGCGGGAATCGTCGGCGTCTCGACCGAGATCACCACGCAGCGCGAAACCGAGCGAGCGCACCAGGGTCAGCTGGAGGCACGGGAGCGGACTATCGAGGAGCTGCGGGCCTCACGCCAGGAGGCGGTCGAGCTCCTCACCGGGGCGATCGCGCCGTTCCTCGCCGAAAGCAGGCAGCACGCCAGCCGCATGGCGCGAACGGCCCGCTACCTCGCCTCCCGGATGGGCCTCGGAGAGAGGCAGGCCGAACTGATGATGACCGCGGCGCCGATGCACGACGTCGGCAACGTCGCTGTGCCGCCGGAGATCCTCCACAAGCCGGGACCGCTGACGCCGGAGGAGCGGGTGAGGATGGAGCGGCACACCGAGGTCGGCCACCGGATCCTCTCCGAGTCCGACAGCGAGCTGATGCAGATGGCTGCGCGGATCGCCCTCGCCCACCACGAGCGGTTCGACGGATCCGGCTATCCGCGAGGGCTGGCGGGAGACGAGATCCCGATCGAAGCGCGGATCGTCGCCGTCGCCGACGTCCTCGACGCCCTGCTCGGCGACAGGCCCTACCGGCAGGCGATGAGCGTCGAGGAGGCGACCGCCGTGATCGAGGAAGGCCGCGGCACCCAGTTCGACCCCGAAGTCGTCGACGTCCTCCTTGCCCATCTCGAGGACGCGCTCACGCTGAGGGACTGACTCAGCCCCGCTCGAACAGCGCGGGAGCCAGCTCGGCGAGCAGCCCGACCGGCAGACCGACGACGTTGGAGACGCTGCCCTCGAGCCGCTCGACCAGCGACGACCCGAGCGTCTGGACCGCGTAGCCGCCGGACCGGCCCTCCCACTCGCCGAAACGGACGTAACGGTCCTTCTCTTCGTCGGAGAGCCGCTTGAAGACGACCGTCGTCTCCTCCAGCCCGCTCCGCCCCTCCCCGCCTTCGACGACGACCAGCCCGCTCATCACCACGTGGGCTCGGCCGCTCATCCGGTCGAGGTACGCACGCGCCTCCGCCGCGTCGGCCGGCTTGCCCAGCACCTCGCCGTCGAGGACGACGTCGGTGTCGCAGGCGATCACCAAGCCGCCCTCGACCGCGGCCGCCTTGCGGCGGGCGTTCTCGATCACGAGCTCTTCCGGATCCCCCTCGGTCAGCTCCTCGACGCCGGGCACCACGACCTCGAACTCGACACCCAGCTTCTGCAGGATCTCCCGGCGCTGCGGGGACCCGGATGCGAGCGTGACCTTCAGGACAGCTCGGGGAACCAGATCCCGATCTCGCGCTCGGCCGACTCGTCCGAATCGGACCCGTGGACCATGTTGAAGGTCACCTCGAGGGCGAAGTCGCCGCGGATCGAGCCGGGGGCCGCCTCGACCGGGTTGGTGGCGCCGATCAGCTGCCGCGCGGCCTTAACCGCTTCGGGGCCCTCCAGGACCATCGCCACCAGCGTGCCGCCGGTGATGAAGGAGACCAGCTCGCCGAAGAACGGCTTGTCGGTGTGCTCGGCGTAGTGCTGGTTGGCGATCGCCTCGTCGGCGCGCATCGACTTCAGGGCGGCGATCCGCAGGCCCTTGCGCTCGAAGCGGGCGATCACCTCGCCGGTCAGGGCGCGTTCGAAGGCGTCAGGCTTGACGAGGATCAGGGTTCGGCTCACGACGGGGGCTCCTTTGCTCTTTGGTTTTCTCTGCCCCTTCGTCTCCCTCCGGCGGCGCTTTCCTGCGGCGCGGCGGTGCCTGGCGCTGCTGCTGCGGCTGCGCCTGGCGCTCATCGGGGTCCCTACGTGTGCGGCGCGGCCGCTCGCCGCCGCCGCCAAGGCTGTTCTCGCAGTACGGGCAGAGGCCCCAGCGCGGGTCGACCGGCTTGCCGCAGCTCGGGCAGGGGTCCTTCAGCCGGCGCTGGCAGTTCGGGCAGCGCATGTAGTTGCGCTCGACCGGGAACTCGCAGTTCGGGCAGCTCTGCTCGCGCAGCTGCCGCACCCGCAGCTCGGCCGCTTTGATCTCTAACTCACGCTCGTGGGCGTCCTCCAGGTACTCCGGCGGCCGCACGATCGCGTAGACGGCGGTGCCGATGAAGGGGAAGAACGAGGCGACGGTGGCGCAGGCGACGAGGAAGGGGTCGGAGATGCGGCGGCGCGCGTCGAGGTAGGTGTAGACGATCAGCGCCAGCCAGAGGACGACCAGCATCAGGAGAAACAGCGTCGCGACCAGATTGAGGCCGTCGTTGGTGATGCCGAAGATCGCTAGGGGCATAGGAAGGTTTCGGTGATTCGGGCGCTGCGGGGGCGGCAGTCTACTTCGCCGTTGCCGATGTCAACCCTGTTTCTAGAGGAACAGCCTTCCGAACAGGTAGCCGACGCCGAAGAAGACGAGGATCACGATCGCGACGACGGCGGCAACGAGCCCCATCATCGAGAGCAGTTCGGAGCCGGCACTGCGGGGACGATCCATGCGCGAATCCTCGCACAGTCAGGGTGCGATCAGCGCCCGCGCCGGGGCGATTGCATAGTGGGAGCCGGCGACCAGGAGGACCCCCTCGGGCGGCTCGGCGGCGAGCGAGCGACCGCGCAGCAGCGCCGCCTCGAAATCGGTCTCTGCCTCGGCCGGCAGGCCGGCCGCCTCGCAGGCCGCGGCCAGCTCCGCCGCCGGGCGCGAGCGGGCACCGGGCCTCCCGTGCCCCTCCAGCGCAGCTCGCGGCAGCTCGGTGCAGACGACCCGGTCGACGGCCGGCGCCAGCGCCGCGATCATCGCCGCCGCGTCCTTGTCGGCGAGGATCGCCAGGCAGGCGATCACGCGGCGCCCCGCGGCGACCTCGGGCAGAGAACGCGCCAGCGCCGCCGCGCCGTCGGGGTTGTGGGCGGCGTCGACATAGGCGGGCGGCCGCCGGGCGATCCGCTCGAGGCGGCCGGGGATCGTGACCGAGGCCGCCACCTCCTTCGTCCGCTCGGGGTCCAGCGGGTGGCCGAGGAATGCCTCCGCCGCGGCAGAGGCGATCGCGAAGTTGCGCCGCTGGAAGCCGCCGGCCGCCCGCACCCTGACCCCGGGGCCGGGGTCGGCGCCCGCGCGAACCAGGCGAGCGCCGCGCTGCCGCGCCGTCTCCTCGGCGAGCCGCGCCACCTCGCCGGACGCCTCGCCGAGGACGAGGGTCGTCTGGTCGCGCAGCACCGCCAGCTTCTCGGCCGCGATCTCGGCTTCGGTCTCCCCCAGCCACTCGGTGTGGTCGAGGCCGATCGAGGTGAGCACGGTGACCTTGGAGGGGATCGTGTTGGTCGCGTCGAGCCGGCCGCCTAGACCCGCCTCGACGACCGCCACCTCGACTCGCGCGCTCGCCAGGGCGACGAAGCTGGCCGCGGTCGCCGCCTCGAACTGAGTCACCGCGTCGTCGTCCTCGAGGCTGCGATCGACCCCCTCGGCGGCGCGGGCGACCTGCTCGACCGCGGCCGCCCACGCCGCGGCGCCGACCTCCGCCCCGCCGACCAGGGTCCGCTGCGACCAGCGGTCGCTGTGGGGGGAGACGCAGGCGCCGGCGCGCAGCCCGTGCGCTTCCAGCAGCGCCGCGGTCATCCGCGTCACCGAGGACTTGCCGTTGGTGCCGACGACGTGGACCGAGGCGAACCGGTGCTGCGGCAGCCCCAGCGCGGTGGTCAGCTTGCGCATCCGCTCCAGGCCGAGCCGCCAGCCGACCGGTTCCAGCGACTCGAGGTATGCGTCCGGGTCGATCAGCTCAGCTCGGCGAGTTCGTTGCGGTAGCGCTCCAGCTTCCCCCGCTCCTCCTCCACCACCTCGGCCGGGGCCTTGGCAACGAAGCCCTCGTTGCCGAGTTTGCGCTCGCCGCGCTCGACCTCGGCCCGAAGCTCCTCGCGGCGCTTCTCTAGCCGCTCGGCGACGGCGGCGGCGTCGAGCTGGTCGGAGTCGAGGACCCGGACCGGGCCGATCGAGGCGACCGGCTCGGAACCGACGCCGTCGAACTCGAAGCGCGAGAGGCGGGCGACGAAACCCGGCGGCTCGACGCCGTCGATCACCGCCGGCAGCGTCGCCCCCGCCGGGACCCCGGCGAGGTCGCGCCAGGCGCGCAGGCGCTGGGTGAGGCCGATCCCGCCCTCGACGTCCTCCTCGGCCGCCGGGTCGACCTGGGACTCGTCGGCTACCGGGAATGCGTGCACGGCCAGGTGCCCCTCGCGCGCCGGGTGGAAGCTCCAGATCTCCTCGCTGACGAAGGGCATCGTCGGGTGCAGCAGCGCCAGGACCCGTTCCAGCGCATGGAGCAGCGTCGCCGAGACCTCCTCCTCCTCGCCGTCGTAGAGGCGCGGCTTGACGATCTCCAGGTACCAGTCGCAGAGGTCGCGCCAGAAGAACGAGTAGGCCTCCTGGACCGCGTGGGCGAAGTCGTAGGTCTCGAGCTTCTCGGTCACCGAGGCGATCGTCCGCTCCAGCTTCGAGAGGATCCAGCGATCCTCGACCGTGACCGGGCGGGGAGCCGGCTCGACCTCGGCGGCGTTGAGCAGGATCAGGCGACTGGCGTTCCAGAGCTTGTTGGCGAGGTCGCGCCCCTGCTCCACCTTGGCGTCGGAGAAGCGGACGTCCTGGGTCGAGGACATCGCCAGCAGGCCGAAGCGCAGCGCGTCGGCGCCGTAAACGTCGATCTCCTGCAGCGGGTCGATCCCGGTCCCGAGGCTCTTCGACATCCGCCGGCCATCGCGGGCCTGGATCACCGAGTGGACGTAGACGTCGCGGAAAGGGACCCGGCCGGGGAACTCGAGCCCGGTCATGATCATCCGCGCCACCCAGAGGAAGAGGATCTCTCGCGCCGTGGTCAGGAAGCTGGTCGGGTAGAAGGCGCGCAGCTCGGGGGTGTCGTCGGGCCAGCCGAGAGTGGCGAACGGCCAGATCGCGGAGCTGAACCAGGTGTCGAGCACGTCCTCCTCCTGGCGCAGCTCGCCGCCGCAGGAGCCGCAGCGCTCGGGCGCCGCCTCGGCGGCGATCGTCTCCCCGCACGCGTCGCAGTACCAGACCGGGATCCGGTGTCCCCACCAGAGCTGGCGGGAGATGCACCATGGCCGGATCTCCTCCATCCAGTCGAGGTAGACCCGCTTCCACTGCGATGGGGTGATTCGGACCTCGTCACGTTCGACGACTTCAATCGCCGGCCGCGCCAGCTCGTCCATGCGGCAGAACCACTGCAGCGAGATCAGCGGCTCGATCCGCTCGCCGGAGCGGTGCGAGAAGGGAACCGAATGGACGTAGGGCTCTTCGGCGCGGAGGCGGCCCTCGGCGCGGAGCGCCTCGACGACGGCCTTCTGGGCCTCGGCTGCGGTCATCCCGGCGAACTCGCCCGCCTCCTCGGTCATCCGCCCGTCGGAGCCGATCACGCCGATCTCCTGCAGGCCGTGCTTGCGGCCGATCTCGAAGTCGTTGGGGTCGTGGCCCGGCGTGATCTTCAGCGCCCCGGTCCCGAACTCGACGTCGACGTGCTCGTCGGCGATGACCGGGATCCGGCGGCCGACCAGCGGCAGGATCACGTGCTTGCCGACGAGGTCGCCGTAGCGCTCGTCGTCGGGGTTCACGGCGACGGCGGTGTCGGCCAGCATCGTCTCCGGGCGCACCGTGGCAACCGTCAGCACCTGGTCGGAGTCCTCCACCGGGTAGTCGATCGAGTAGAGGGAGTCCTCGACCTCGCGGTTCTCGACCTCGAGGTCGGAGATCGCCGAGTGCGAGCCCGGGTCCCAGTTGACCATGTAATTGTCGCGGTAGATGTAGCCCTTGTCGAAGAGCTGCTTGAAGACCCGGTACACGGCCTTGACGTAGCCCTCGTCGAGCGTGAAGCGCTCGCGCTCGTAGTCGCAGGAGGCGCCGAGCCGCTTGTACTGCTCGACGATCCGCGAGCCGTATTCGGCTTTCCACTCCCAGACCCGCTCGACGAACGCCTCGCGGCCGAGATCGTGACGGCTCTTCCCATCTTTGCGCAGCTCTTTCTCGACCACCGCCTGGGTGGCGATCCCGGCATGGTCGGTCCCCAGGATCCAGAGCGAGTTCCGGCCCCGCATCCGGTTCATCCGCACCAGCGCGTCCTGCATCGACCCGTTCAGCGCGTGCCCCATGTGCAGCACCCCGGTCACGTTCGGCGGCGGGATCGCAACCGAGAAGTTCTCCTCCGGGTCGCCCTCTGCGACGGGGTGAAAGTAGCCGCCCTCCATCCACTCGGCAAAGATCCGGGCCTCGACCTCTGAAGGGTCGTAACGAGTCGTCTCCTCGAGCCTCTGCCGTTGCGCCGCGTCCACGCGGCGAGTCTAGATAGAAGCAATGGGGGATGGAGGCCGCCGGTGGGGGGTCCCTGGGAAGCAGCTCGGCGGGGAAGCTCTGAAATGCCGAGACCGCAAAAACACCCCTTCAGGGATGGTTTTTGCGGTCTCGGCGCAGAATGCGTGTCGTGGAGGGGGTGGGTGCCCCTCCCCGGGTACTCAGCATGGAGCTGAGCCAGGGCGGTTCGGGGCGTCAGCCGATCCCCGCTCCACTCAGCGGAGGTGCTCCCGGGAAGGGGCACCCACCCCCTCCCCACCACAGCTCTAAGCGGATTCTTCGCTCAGGCCCGGATCGGCAGGGCCGATGTCCTGCTGGACGGCCTCGGTGACGAGCGTCGGGCGGCGGCCCTCGGTGATCGTCTCCCTGGTGACGACGCACTTGGTGACGTCGCGCCGGGAGGGCAGCTCGAACTGGACGTCGAGCAGGGTCTCCTCGAGGATCGAGCGCAGGCCGCGGGCACCGGTCTCGCGCTCCAGGGCGCGATCGGCGATCGCCTCGAGGCTGTCCTCGGCGAAGACCAGCTCGATGTCGTCGAACTCGAAGAAGCGCTGGAACTGACGGGTGAGCGCGTGCCGCGGCTCGGTCAGGATCGTGCAGAGGTCGTCGCGGCTGAGCTGGTGGATCGCGGTGATCACCGGCAGGCGGCCGATGAACTCGGGGATCAGGCCGTACTCGATCAGGTCCTCGGGCAGCACCTGCTCGAACCACTCGCCGGTGTCCTTCTTCTCACGCGAGGAGATTTCCGCCCCGAAGCCGATCCCGCGGTCGCCGACCCGCCGCTCGATCACCTTGTCGAGCTCGGCGAAGGAGCCGCCGCAGACGAAGAGGATGTTGGTGGTGTCGATCGTCAGGAACTCCTGGTGGGGGTGCTTGCGGCCGCCCTGCGGGGGCACCGAGGCGGTGGTCCCCTCCAGGATCTTCAGCAGCGCCTGCTGGACGCCTTCGCCGGAGACGTCGCGGGTAATCGACGGGTTGTCGGCTTTACGCGCGATCTTGTCGATCTCGTCGATGTAGATGATCCCCGTTTCGGCTTTCTTGACGTCGAAATCGGCGGCCTGGATCAGCTTCAGGAGGATGTTCTCCACGTCCTCGCCGACGTAGCCGGCCTCGGTCAGCGCGGTCGCGTCGGCGATCGCGAAGGGGACGTTGAGGATCCGGGCCAGGGTCTGGGCCAGCAGGGTCTTGCCGCAGCCGGTCGGGCCGAGCATCATGATGTTCGACTTCTGCAACTCGACCTCGGTCTCCTCGGACTGGGCGATCTGAACCCGCTTGTAGTGGTTGTAGACGGCGACGGAGAGGGAGCGCTTGGCAGCCTCCTGGCCGACCACGTACTCCTGCAGGACGTCGTGGATTTCCTGCGGTTTCGGCAGGTTCTCCAGCTCGAAGACGGGCGGTGCCGTCAGCTCCTCGTCGATGATCTCGTTGCAGAGGTCGATGCACTCGTCGCAGATGTAGACGCCGGGGCCGGCGATCAGCTTTTTCACCTGGCGCTGCGACTTGCCGCAGAAGCTGCACAGGAGCTGCTCGTTCGAATCTGAAGGACGTGCCAGCGGAATCCCCTCCTAAAGGGACGGATCTCTTGCCTCCGGCGGCGCCCCGAAAGCTTAGACAGGGTCCTGCACCGGTTCGTGAGGGTCGTTTACGGCATCGGCCCGGCGGTCCCTTCACGTGAGCGCAGCCTTGCGTGGCGCTACCGTGGGCGGGTGCCCGCCGAGGTCGAGATCGCGCCGGTCGCCGCCAGTGAGTTCGAGGAGCTGCTACCGCTGATCGCCGCCTATCAGCGCTTCTACGAGGTCGAGGACATCGACGACGGCCGCAACCGCGCCTTCTTCCGCCGCTTCCTCGGCCCCAGCGAGGACGGCCTTCTCCTCGGCGCCCGCAGCGGGGGAAGGCTGGTCGGCTACGCCTGCCTCTACTGGCACTTCAGCTCGCTGGAGGCCTGCGAGAGCGTGCTGATGAACGACCTCTACGTCGATGGGGCAGCCCGTGGCCAGGGTGTCGGCCGGGCGCTGATCGAGGCCGCCGCCGGGGTCGCCCGCGAACGCGAGGTTCCCTTCGTCGAGTGGTCCACCGCCCCCGACAACGAGACCGCCCAGCGCCTCTACGACTCGACCGGCGCCGAGCGCACGGAGTGGTTCAGCTACGAGCTGCGGGTCTAGTCGAGGCGGTCCATCACCCTGAAGATCGCCTCGAGCAAAGCGCGGCGCTCGTCGCGGTGTTCTTTCAGCTCGGCGAGGATGGCATCGGTCTTGCGCCCAGAGTCTCGAACCATCGCCTTAAATTCGGGCGTCGATCTCCCGGTGCTTAGTGAGCAACTCCTCGTGACGGGCGATCGCTGCCTCCTGCCTGCGCCTCGCCACGTCGATCCCCGCCCTTGCCTCCTCGCTGATCGCAGCCGCCCGTTCGGTGCGCGCGGCACATTCGGCGACGACCGCGTTGAGTTCCTCCTGGGTCACGGAGTCGATCCTGCCAGGGGTGACCGTACGCATCGCGCGCAGAATGGAGAAAATTCGCAACCCGTTAGCGTCGTTTCTGTGACTTTCTCCTTCGAGCCCGTCGACCGGGCCGATCCTCGGGTGCGAGAGCTCTACGCCGACTTCGTCCGCGAGGCCGACGGTCCGCTGGTCTACGACCGCGAGGGGGCCGGGATCGACCTCGACGAGGAGATCGCCAAGGGGCCGCCGACCGACCTGGTCCCGCCCAACGGCGTCCTCCTCCTGGCCACGGTCGACGGCAAACCCGCCGGGCTCGGCGGCGTCCGCCACTTAGACACTGACGTCGCCGAGGTGAAGAGCATGTATGCCGCTCCCGCCTACCGCGGCACCGGCCTCGGCCGCCGCATCCTCGCCCGCCTCGAAGAAACGGCCCTCGAGCGCGGCTGCCACGCCATCTGCCTCGACACCTCCGACTACCTCACTCCAGCGGTCGGGCTCTATCGCTCCGCCGGATATCGCGAAATCCCCGCCTACAATGAGAACCCTAAAGCCGACCTATGGTTCGAACGGCAACTGAGGGCAGCTCCATCGATCGACGTGTCCACTGAGTCGCCGGACCGAGATTCGCTCCTCCAGTCACTAGCCCTCCAGCGACGCACGCTCGCAGACTCCATCGTTCTTACGCCGGTGGACAGCCTCCCACCTTGCCTAGCGGACCGTGACCACACCGGCTTTCTTCATGGCCTGTATCTCACGGACAAGGAACGGGAGCCGGGGAACCGCAAGGAGGCCGCGATCCTTTTCGGGGGCCGCGATCAGGCCACCAGAGATTTGAACGTAATCAATGACCTGCTTGCCAGCACACTCGGTGCGGCCAAGGGCTCCCTCCGCCTCCTCTCCGGGCTACATGCTCATACGGCCACCTTCATGAGCATCAGCAAGATCGGCCAGACGGTCATGCTGCTTCCGGTGCGCGCCGGGGGTCACTTCAACACCCATGCGATTCTCCAGCGGCTCGGCCTGCACACCATCGACTTGCCCGTGGACGATCGCGGTCTCTGCATCGACAGGCTGGCGGCACACAGGTTGATCCGAGATGAACGACCGGATTTCATCTTCCTCGACCGCAGCGAGGGACTCCGCTACGAGGACTTCGGTTTCCTCGGAGAAGCAAGCGGTCCGAAAACGATCTTCGACGCTTCGCACTACCTCCCCCAAATCCTCACCGGCCGATACGACAACCCTCTCAACTGGGGTTTCGATCTGATGCTCTTCTCCCTTCACAAGAGCTTTCCGGGACCCCAGAAGGCCGGCGTCGTCAGCCGCAAAGACGATGGGCTCTGGAAAAACCTTGTCGCTGGGCTGTCGAAGTTCGTCTCGAGCTCGCACGCGGAGGACAGCTACCTGTTCGGGCTGACGCTGCTGCGTCAGGGGTGGCTCGAGACCTACACCGAACGTCTGCTTGAGACCGCACTGGAGCTGGAAGCACACCTGCTGCAGCGAGGACTGCCGGTGATTCCCCGCGCCCAACAGGGGCACGAAGATTGGCCCGCCACCCATCACGTCTGGCTGCGGGCCGAGAACCAAGACGCCGCGTACGCCTGGTACGAGCTGCTGACGGCCGCCAACCTCCAGACCAACTACCGAGAGCTTCCCTACGACCTCGGACACGGACTTCGCCTGGGAACGAGCTTTTCCGCGATGGCCGGTCTCGGACCGAGTCACATCGAGGAGCTGTCGGAGGTGATCGACAATGTTCTGAGCGGCGGCGACACCGACATCCTGCGGGGTCGTGTCCGCGACCTCGCAGAGAAAGCACGCAGCACGGCCCTCCTGCCAGATGTATTGGATAAGTTAGTCTGAGAAAACCACCAGTTTCTCATTGGGTTCAAAGCCGTGCGCTGACCGGGAGGCGCCATGCATAAGAGAAACCTCGTCCCCGTTTTGTTCGTATTGCTGGTCGGCCAGGGCATCTGGGGACTGAACGACCTTGACTTGGCAGAGAAGCTCGGCCTGGAGGGCGTCGTCGTAGCCGTAGCCGCGGTTGTGCTCGCGATCCAACACGCCAGAGACCTCGACATCGTTGTAGATGAACTCCAGGGTGTGGCCCGGTCCCTGCCCACCCGGGGTCTCGGCGTTTTTCCGCACTACATGCCGATGGTCGCGGAGCTGACTCAGAGGGCACAGAAGAGCATCAAAATTCTCTGCGACACCCCTGCCCATGGCGCCTTCAGCAGTACCGTCGCCTTCGAGGAGTACTTGACCAGCCTACGTCACAAGATGGTCGACGGAATCAAGGTCGAGTGCACGTTCTTCGATCCTCCCGGACGCGAACAGCTGCACTGGGCCCAGATCCGGGCCGACAAGGGGACCTGGAGCAATTGGCAAGGCCGGAATCAGAAGAACTGTGAAAGCTTCAGTCGCCTGGCAAGCCACAGCGGCATCACGCCGCCCTCCAATGGACAACAGCCGCTGGAAGCTTGGGCCGATACGCCCGAGTCATACGTGAAGAGCATGATGAAGATCAACGAGGTGGCGGAATCCGTTCTCGAGGACAATTCAACTGCTTTCGAGCTGCTCGAATTCGAAAAGCCTCTGCATGAAGGTCCGACGGTTTACTTTTGGCTCCGCGATGAGGATCAGGAGGCCGTATTCGTCATCGTTCCCGTTCGCGGCATTGGCGTCAGGGATCTCGCCGGGTTTCACACCCGAGAGCCGGAGCTGATCCGCGCTTTGGACACGGTCTACGCCCACCGGAGCGAAGGCGGTCAAAAGCGGGTTGCAATCGGCGGAATCGACGCTCAGCTGTAGCGGTCCCAGCGGCGCAGTGACGGCTCGGGGTCGACCGGGACGCCGCGGAGGCGGATCTCGAAATGGAGGTGACAGCCGGTGCCGGCGGCGTTGCCGGTTTAGCTGCGCGTCTCCCCTTCGCCGTGGATCAGCAGATAGTTGCCGTAGAGGACCGGGTCGAAGCCGCGCTGCAGCACCCTGCCGTTGCGCACCGCCACCAGCGGCGTCCCACAGGCTGCGGTGACGTCGAAGCCTTCGTGGATGCGACCGCCATTGCGCGGCGCGTGGAACTCGCCGACCGCGCCCCGCACCCCGTGCGACCCCTGCACCGGGAAGACGTGTCCGTAGTAGGGCAACCCGCCGTCGTGGGAGCCGATCCGAGCCGCGGCCGGGGCCGCAGCCACAGCCAATGAGGCGAGAAGGAGAGCGACGGCGCGCTTCAGTGGTGCTCGATCACGCGGTCGACGATGTTGTACTCCTTCGCCTCCTCCGCGCTCATGAAGTAATCCCGCTCGGTGTCTTTGGTGACCTTCTCGAACGGTTGACCGGTGTGGTGGGCGATGATCTCGTCGAGGCGGCGGCGGACGTCGATGATCTCTTTGGCGTGGATCTCGATGTCGGTCGCCTGGCCCTGGAAGCCGGCGGAGACCTGGTGGATGAGGATCTTCGAGTTCGGCAGCGCCATCCGCTTGCCGGCGGCGCCGCCGCTCAGCAGCAGCGCCCCCATGCTCATCGCCACGCCGACGCAGATCGTCTGCACGTCGGGCTTGATGAACTGCATCGTGTCGTAGATCGCCAGGCCGGCGTAGACGGAGCCGCCGGGTGAGTTGACGTAGAGGCTGACGTCCTTGTCGGGATCCTCGGACTCCAGGTGCAGCAGCTGGGCGACGATCAGGTTGGCGATGTCGTCGGTGACCGGGGTGCCGAGGAAGATGATCCGCTCGCCGAGCAGCCGCGAGTAGATGTCAAACGCCCGCTCCCCGCGCGACGTCTGCTCGACCACCATCGGAATCAAGGGACTCATCGCAGCGCACTCTATAGAAGCGCTCCCCTGTGACCGCGAGGTGAGGAGGGTGCCGGTGGGGGGTGCCTGGGAGCACCTCCGCCGGCTGAAGCGGGATTGGCTGTCGCCTCTAGCCGCACCCGGCCGGCTCCATGCTGAGTACCCAGTCACCCCCCCACCGACACCCTCGCAATCGAGCTACAGCAGACGACCAAGGGGCGAGAGCCTGCTTTTCCACAGCTCTCGTAGCCAGGGCCGGGTTTTAGCGCGGATCGTGGAGGGGGCGGGTGCCCCTTCCCGGGTACTCAGCATGGAGCTGAGCCAAAGCGCTTCGGGGCTCAGCCAATCCCCGTTCCACTCAGCGGAGGTGCTCCCGGGAAGGGGCACCCGCCCCCTCCCTACCAACAGCCCTACTCGCCGCCCGGAGTCCAGAGCCCGCCGGATTTGGGTTTTCCCTCGTCTGGCGCCAGCAGCTTCTCGCGCGCCTCGGCTTTCCCCTGACGCGCGTCGGCCTCGTCTTTGGGGATCGGTTTGGCCGACTCGGCGACCAGCTCGATCGCCTTGCGCGCCCGCAGGTCTTCGCGGATCATCGCGTCGCGGCCGCTCTGCCGCAGCCGCTCCAGCAGTTTCTCGGGAGTGGTCCGCTCGTGTTCGGCGCTGTGCTCGAGCGCCTCGATCATCTCCTCCTCGGAGACCTCGATCGCCTCGGCCTCGGCGATCGCCGTGACCACCGCCTCGCGCCGCAGCTCTTTTTCGGCGTCCTCTTTCGTCTCCTCGATCAGCTCCTCGCGGGTTTTGCCCTGCATCTGCAGGAACTGGTTCGGGTCCATGCCGCGGCCGGCAAGCTGCCGTTCCATCCGCTCCCAGCGTTCCGTCGCCCGCGCCGTCGCCAGCTCCTCCGTCACGGCGACGGTCGCCTCGGCGACGGCGGCGTCGATCGCCGCGACCCGGAAGTCCTCCTCGGCCCGGCTGCCCAGCGCGGCGCCGACTTTCTCGCGGATGTCGTCCCGCAGTTCCTCCAGCGTGTCGAACTCCGAGGCGTCGGAGGCGAACTCGTCGTCGAGCTCGGGCAGGACTTTCTCCCGCACCTCCTTGACCTTGACCTCGAAGACCGCGTCTTCGCCCGCCAGGTGCTCGGCCTGGTAGTCGGCGGGGAAGGTGACCTTCACCTCGCGCTCTTCGCCGGCCTTGGCGCCGGCCAGCTGCTCCTCGAAGCCCTCGATCAGAGATCCCGAGCCGAGCGCCAGCAGGTAGTCCTCCGCCGCCCCGCCCTGGAAGGCCGCGCCGTCGAGGAAGCCCTCGAAGTCGATCAGCAGCGAGTCGCCCTCGGCGGCCTCGCGCTCGACCGGCTCCAGGCGCGCGAACCCCTCTCGGATCCGCTCGACCTCGGTGTCGACGATTTCGTCGGGGACCTCCTGTTCCTCCTTGCCGACCTCGAGACCCTTGTAGTTGCCGAGCTTCGCCTCGGGGCGCACGCCGACCTCGAACTTGAACTCCAGCGCCCCACCCTCCTCTTCCGGGGTGGAGACCATCTCGATGCTGGGGTCGCCGATCGGGCTGACGCCGGCGTCGAAGAGCGCCAGTTCGTACCACTCGGGCAGCGCGTCGCGGATCGCCTCCTGCAGCACCGGACCGAAACCGAGGCGCTGGATCACCAGCGACGGCGGCGCCTTGCCGGCGCGGAAGCCCGGCATCCGCATCTCCTTCGCCATCGCCCGGGCGGCGCGGGAGGTCGCTTTCTCGACGTCGGCGGCCGCAACCTCGACCGCGACCTCGACACGTGAATTGGGAAGCTCTTTCAGGGTGGTCTGCATGAGCGAGTGACCCTAGATGATCGGCAACGCCTAGCGACGTTGCGAGATCATCGTGCGCAGCGCGACGGCGAAGTCGATCGCGAACGACAGGCCCCGCCCGACGGGCCCGGTCACCAGCCAGGCGCGCGCTCGCTCTCCGGCGTCACTCATTCGCGTATTCCAGCAGGGAGGAGTCGACGAGCCACTCCACCGGGGCGCGGTCGTCGGTGTAGACCTCGCCGCCGGGCAGGCGCGGCGCCAGCTCCCGGGCGGCCTCCCGCGCCTGCGGGCGCAGCGCCGGCGGCAGCGACTCGAGGTTCGCCCGCAGGCGCGCGCCCGAGAACGATCCCTCCCCCGCCACCAGCAGCGTGTTGGTGTCCTCGATCGGATAGCGCAGCACCCGCGGGAAGGCGGCCGCCATCGTCCGCCCCAGCACCCGCTCCAGCTCGCGCGCACCCTCCGGGTGGCCGACGTTGACGATCGCCAGCCCGCCGGGGGCGAGGCGCTCGCGGGCCAGCTCGAAGAACTCCCGGGTCGCCAGATAGAAGGGGATGTAGGGCTGGCGATAGGCGTCGACCATGATCGCGTCGTAGCCGCCCTCCGAGCGCTCGAGCCAGGGGCGCGCGTCCTCGGCGAAGGTCCGCATCCGCGGGTTGCGGAGGTCGAGGTAGCGGCGGCCGAGCTCGGTCAGCTCGGCGTCTATCTCGACCGCGTCGACCGCGGTGCGGGGGAAAAAGTGGCCGAAGGAGCGGGCGACCGTGCCGCCGGCGTTGCCGAGGATCGCGATCCGCCGCGGAGGCGGCTCGGCGGCGGCCGCGGGCAGCACCAGGTGCCCGTCCCAGTAGTCGCCCGTCAGGTAGGAGCCGGGCCGGTATTCGGAGTGCACCGCCTGCCCCTCGTTCAGCTCCAGCACGCGGGTGCCGTCGTCGCGTTCGATCACCCGCGCGTACTGGTGGGTGGTCTCCGCCTCGTAGAGGACGCGGCCCTCGCCGTCGGCCTTGATCGTCCCCGCCGGCACCGCCAGGACCGCCAGCAGGCAGGCCGGCACGACCGCGGCGCGAGCCCCCACCCCGGCCATCGCCACCAGGGCCAGCGCCAGGGCGAAGACGAGGAAGGTCCGCTGCGTCCCCAGCAGCGGGATCAGGACCAGAGCCGAGACCATCGTCCCGACCAGCGAGCCGGCGGTCGAGATCGCGTAGAGGCGGCCGACCACCTCGCCCGAGCCGCTCACCTCCCCGACCGCCAGCCGCACCGCCCAGGGCGCCGCCGCGCCGAGCAGAGTCACCGGCACCGCGACCAGCACCAGCACCCCGAACAGCGAGCCGGCGAAGCCGCCGACCGAGACCGTGTCGAAGGCGTCGACCGAGAAGCCGAGGAAGGGACGCGCCGCGAAGGGGACTGCGGCGATCAGGACCGAGGCGGCCAGCACCAGGAGGCAGAGGCCGCGCAGGTGCGGGTGGCGGTCGGCGTAGCGGCCGCCGAACCAGTAGCCGGCCGAGAGGGCGACGAGCACGACCCCGATCGTGTTCGCCCAGACGATGGTCGAGGCCCCGAAATAGGGCGCCAGGAGCCGCGCGGCGGCGATCTCCACCCCGAGGCTGGAGGCGCCGACGACGAATACGAGGGGCGCCAGCAGCCGGCGGTCAGCCCGAGCGGTCGTCCCGCTCACCCCCGGCCCCGGTCAGCTGCCGTTCCAGCCTCTCCCCCTGCCCGGCCGCGACCGCCCGCTGCGCCCGCGCCTCGTCCAGCTCGACGCCGCGGGCGAGGGCGAGATCGAGCAGTCGCTGCTTCTCGATTCCTTCTCGCGAGACTTCGAAGAAGACCCAGGCCAGCAGCCCGAGCCCGAGGAAGGTGCCCTCGACCATCATCACCACGCCGGCAGTGCTCTGGTCGGCGAGCGGCGTGATGTTCCAGTAGGCCTCGCCGGCGGCGTACTTCGGATAGAGCACCGAACCCGACCACATCAGGACGTTGCCGAGGATCGCGCCGGCGAAGCGGACGGCGATCACGTAGCCGACCTTCCAGGCGGCGGTGAACCAGGTCGGCTTCGGCAGCGGGCCGAAGACCGGCATCCACATCAGGCAGCCGAAGAAGATGAAGCTGGCGTGCTCGACGAGGTGCGCCGCCGCGCCGCCGTAGGCGGCGTCGTAGAGCGCCGGGATGTGCCAGAGGTAGAAGTTGAGCGCCCAGAGCGGGAAGGCGACGAGCGGGTGGGCGAGGATCCGCAGCCTGTCGAAGACAGGGATCGCGAGGATCGGCTGCAGCAGCGGGCCGGTGAGACCGAGGACCAGCAGCAGGGTCGCGACGTCGCCGAGCATCAGGTGCTCGACCATGTGGGCGATGACCAGCTCCTCGGCGACGTGGGCGACCGGCGAGACGAGGGCGACGGCGATCGTCAGCAGCCCCGCCGCGAAGCAGAGCTGCCGCCACAGCGGCACGGGCCGGCCGCGGGTCGCCAGCGTCAGAGAGCGCTTGGCGTAGAGGACCGCCGCCACCAAGAGCGGCAGGACCTCGAGCGGGGCAAAAGTCGCGCTGACGTGGGCCAAGGGGAGATTCATGAAAATTCAGCGTAGCCCGCTGGTAGCTTGGCTCGCCCGTGAGCTCTCAGAACCATCGCTTCCCCCCGATCGGGAGCTACGGCTTCCTCTCCGACTGCCACACCTCGGCCCTCGTTTCCTTCGGCGGCGCGGTCGAGTGGCTCTGCTTCCCGCGCTTCGACTCCCCCAGCGCCTTCGCGGCGCTGCTCGACCGCGGCGCCGGCCACATGCTGCTGCGGCCCGAGGGCGTGATCGTCCCGATCAGCCGCCGCTACGTGCCCGGCACGCTGGTGATCGAGACCACCTGGGTCACCGAGACCGGCTGGGTCGTGGTCAAGGACGCGCTGACGATCGCCGAGTGGGCCGCCGCCGGCAACGACGAGAGCCGCAGGGGCCGGCCCGACACCGCGCACGAAAACGACTGCTCGCTGCTGCGGACGATGACCTGCATCGACGGCTCGGTCGAGATGGAGATGGAGTGCTTGCCGCGCTTCGGGTACGGCCTCGAAGCGGCCGAGTGGAGCGGCGGCGAGCTCGGCGAAGCGCGGGCCGTCGCCGCCGATGGCACCGAGCTGCTGCTGACCAGCGACATGCACCTCCAGCTCGGCGAGGGCAGCGCCCGCGGCCGCGTCGCCCTGCACGAAGACCAGACCGCGTTCTGCGCGCTCACTTGGAGCGCCGGCAACCTCGGCGGCCCGCGCAGCGCCCCCGAGGCGCTCGAGCGGATCGACTCGACCGAAGAGTTCTGGCGCGAATGGCTGCGCGACGGCGACTTCCCCGACCACCCCTGGCGGATCCACCTGCAGCGCTCGGCGCTCGTCCTCAAGGGCCTCACCTACACCCCGACCGGGGCGATCGTCGCCGCCCCGACCACCTCGCTGCCGGAGACGCCGGGCGGCGAGCGCAACTGGGACTACCGCTTCAGCTGGATCCGCGACTCGACCTTCACCCTCTGGGCGCTGCACACGCTCGGCTTCGACGACGAGGCGCGCGACTTCATGCGCTTCATCGTCGACGTCTGCCAGGACCACCCGGACCTGCAGATCATGTACGGGATCGGCCACGAGCGGGACCTGACCGAGAAGACGCTCGACCACCTCGAGGGCTACGGCGGGGCGCGGCCGGTGCGGGTCGGCAACGGCGCCTACGACCAGCGCCAGAACGACGTCTGGGGCTCGCTGCTCGACTCCGTCTACCTGCACGAAAAGGCGCTCCGCGGTCGCGGCACCCAGGCCACCCGGGAGCTGATCCGCTACCAGGTGGAAGCCGCGATCGAAGCCTGGCCCCACCCCGACCAGGGGATCTGGGAGTCGCGGGGAGAGCCCCAGCACTACGTCTCCTCGAAGCTGATGATCTGGGTCGCGGTCGACCGCGGCGCCCGCCTCGCCCGGATCGGTGACTTCGACGAGCTGGCGGCGGAGTGGCAGGCGAAGGCGGATGGGTTCAAGGCCGAGATCCTCGAGCGCGGCGTCCGCGACGGGGTCTTCCGCCAGCACTACGAGACCGACGCGCTCGACGCCTCCCTGCTGCTGATCCCCCTCTTCCGCTTCCTCCCGCCCGGCGACCCGCGGGTGCGCGACACGGTCAACGCGATCGCCACCGAACTGACCGAGCACGGCCTCGTCTGCCGCTACAAGGTCGAGGAGACCGACGACGGGCTGCACGGCAAGGAGGGCACCTTCCTGATCTGCTCCTTCTGGCTGGTCTCGGCGCTCTCGGAGATCGGCGAGCCGCGCCGCGCCCGCGACCTCTGCGAACGCCTGCTAGAGGCGGCCGGCTGGCTCGACCTCTTCGCCGAGGAGCTCGACGCGGAATCCGGGCAGCACCTCGGCAACTTCCCCCAAGCCTTCACCCACCTGGCGCTGATCAACGCCGTCTCCCACGTGATCGCCGACGAGAAGCGGGAAGACGGCGGCGTCACCGCGGTCTTCACCGAAATGGGGGGCGTCCGCGAGGACGGCTAGCTTTCCCCCCGTTAGGTGTCTCGTAGACAAAAGGTCTACAGACAGAGAATTTCAACATTGCCTATAGTGCCAGCGGCTATGCGGCCTGCAGGCACTCGGACAGGGGAAAGCGAGCGGGGCGGAACCGGGGGAGCCCGGACGGCCACCCGCACTGAGGCAAGGGAGGGGCGATGAACGAGACCATCGAGGGGCGGACCAACAGGGAGGAAGACGAGGCGGTCGAGTCGGCGGTGCTGCACCAGCTGCTCGACCTGCACCCCGCCCGGCTGACGCTCGAGGAGCTGACGCGTGAGATTGCCAACGGCCACGACACGTTTGCCGACCGCGACGCGCTCGAGCGCGCGGTGCGGGATCTCGCCGCCGCCGGGCTGCTCTACCGGGAGACGGAGTTCGTCGAGCCGACGCGGGCCGCCGTCCGGTTCAGCGAGCTGGCGGACCGGTGACGATCCACCGAAACTCGACCCGCAGCCGCGCCCGCAGCTCTTCGGCCGCCGCGGCTGCGGCTTCGTCGTCCTCGCCGCTGACCAGGATCACCTCGGAGGCGGGAAAGCTGCCGAGCTGGTCTTCCACCGCCTGAACGAGGTCCTCGTCGCCGACCCGCGCCTCGGCCTTCACCCCGGCTGCGGCCAGGGCGGCGAGGCTGAGGACCGAGCGCCGCTGCGCGTCGCGGCGGGCCTCCTCGACGTCGGAGGCCCAGCGATCGAGGAACCCGATCCGCACCGGCGAGAGCACCAGCGCCCGATCCGCGTCCTCCCCCTTCATCGCCGCCGCGACCCGCTCGACCGCACCGGGGTCCTCGAGCGGCTCGGCGAGGACGATCAGGGTCCGGCGGCCGGGTTCGCGCTCGAGCGGCGCGATCGCCCCCCGCGGACGCTGGCGCACGGCGACTACGACGATCCCCACCGCCGCCAGGGCCCCCATGGCGAGGCCCACGCCGGGGCCCCCAACGTAGAACCCGAAGATGATCGGGACGGCGATCGCTGCAACTACGAGTGGCAGCTTCCAAGGGGTCACCCCCAGAGCCTCTCAGGAGCGCGACCGCCGTCCCCACGAAAATCCCCTACTCAGGAGCCCTTGGTGATCGCATTGGGCGCTACACGCTCGATTTCGATCCTCACGAGTCCACCTCCCCTCTCCCCTCGATTCCCCAGACCGCGCTGGCGGCCATCACTCGAAAGTGACTGATCAATTAATACTTTAAATCTTTCCAGCAATCAAGGTGAGAGCAGCAAAACTCGTCAATAATCGGAAAACGCGGGACTGTTGTGAAAATCCTGATTGACAAGGTGTAAAGTCTTGGTATCGGCCATAACCCCTGGAAACGAACCGAGAAAAGGCCATGCCGAAAACCAAAAACAAGAAAGAGGGCATCGAACAAGTAGTCGCGAAAGCCTTCGCGCACCCCCTGCGGGTGCAGATCCTGATCATTTTGAATGAGAAGGTTGCGAGCCCCAATATGCTCGCTAACCAGCTCGACCAGAGCCTCAACCTGGTCGCCTACCACGTCCGCGTCCTGGAGAAATACGACTGCATCGAGCTGGTCGACACCAAGCAGCGCCGCGGCGCCACCGAGCACTTCTATCGCGCCACCCGCCGCCAGTTCCTCACCGACAGCGAATGGGCGCGGCTGCCGAAAAGCCTCCGCCCCGGACTGTCGGGGGCGATGCTGAAGTCAGCCTTCGACGACGTCGAGGAGGCACTCGACAAAGGCACCCTGGACGAGCTCGAGGACCGGCATCTGAGCCGGACCCCGATGGTCGTCGACAAGAGAGGTTGGGAAGACACGGTCGACCTCCTGGCGGGAACCCTCGACAGGCTGCTGGAGATCCAGACCGAGGCCACCGAGCGGCTGGCCGGAAGCGGCGAGGAGGGCATGCTCGCCAAAGTGGTGATGCTCCACTTCAAGTCGCCAACCCCGGATTCCGAGGCCGAGTCGACCGCCTCTTGATCGCCCTAGACGCCGGGTCCGGTGCTGCTCCGCCGAACGAGCCGCACCACCAGTCGGACCCGGCTCTTGCTCTCGCTATGGTTGACCTGACGGCGAGGTCGCCGTCACGCTGCACGGCTTCGGACTGACGCCCTCAGGGCAGCGACGTTTGGATAGGTATCGCCGCCTAACGATCGATGCTGTGAACAGCGAAGAGACGCGGAAAAACTCCAATCAGCAGAGCCCCGGCCCCGGCGAGGGCCTTGCCAGCGAGCGGGCGCTCTGGGAGCGATTCGTTCAAGACCGCGATCCCGCGATCCGGGAGGAGCTGGTCCGCCGCTACCTCCCCTTCGCGAAAAACCTGGCTCTCCGCTACCGCGGCGCCAGCGAGTCCTTCGACGACCTGCTGCAGGTTGCGAGCCTCGGGCTGGTCAACGCGATCGACCGCTTCGACCCCGAGCGCGGCGCCCCCTTCACCGCCTTCGCCTCGCCGACGATCCTCGGCGAGCTGAAGCGCCACTTCCGCGATCGGGTCTGGACGGTGCGGGTCCCCCGCGGCCTCCACGACCGCATGGCGGAAGTGGAGAAGGCGATCTCCGAGCTGACGGTCCAGCTGCAGCGCTCGCCCTCGGTCGGCGAGATCGCCAAACGGCTCGAGGTCGACCCGACCGACGTGCTCGAGGTGCTCGAGGCCAACCACAATCGCCGCCCGCTCTCGCTCGACCGGCCGGTCGGCGGCGAGGACTCAGAAGAATCGCCGGCCTCGGAGTGGGTCGGCGACGAGGATGCAGGCTACGAACTGATCGAGGACAAGCTGGCCCTCGAGGGGGCGCTCCCCCACCTCGACGAGCGCGAGCGCCTGGTCCTACAGCTGCGCTTCGTCGAGGACCTGACCCAGTCTCAGATCGCCGAGCGGATCGGCCACTCCCAGATGCACGTCTCCCGAATCCTGCGGCGGACCCTGGAGCGGATCAGGGCCGAGGTGGCCGAGCAGAGCAACGCCACAACCGAGGCCGAGTAACAACTCACAAGAGCTGGAGCAGGAGAGGCATCACCTCGGACGTCCAACAGAGCTCGATGGCAGGGCGTGCTGGTGGGGGTGACTGGGTACTCAGCATGGAGCCGAGCCGAAGCGGTTTCGGGGCTATGCCAATCCCCCGCACCTCTCGGCGGAGGTGCTCCCAGGCACCCCCACCAGCACGCCCCAGATATAACGCTCTCTAGTTCTTCGACAGCGAGGAGATGCCGACGACGAGGTACTCGCCTTCGTCCCCATCCTCGATCCGCAACTCGTCGGTCAGCTTCTCCAGCGAGCCGCCGACCTCGGGCAGCTCGAAGCTCTCCCGCAGGCGCTCGGCGCCGCCGTGGGTCATCGGGCCGACCTTGAGCTCGATCCCCTCGGGGAGCTCGGCGATGCTGAGCGAGACATGGCCGTCCGAGAAGCCCTGCGGCGCCCGGGCCGATATCGCGTCGCTGAGCAGCATCGTGTCGGAGAGGCGGTCGACGCTGATGTCCTGGCGGGCGGCGAGCGCCGAGAGGGCGCGGCTCAGCACCGGGCCGACGATCTCGGGAGGACCGACCCGGATCCGGGTCTCCTCGTCGGCCGTCACGGTGAAGGTGGAGCCGGCGGCGGCGCTGTCCTCGCGCGCCTGCAGCGGCAGGTGCATGCGGATCTCGGTGCCCTTGTCCGCCCCGCCCTTGATCTCGAAGCTGCTGGAGAGGGCTGCGATCAGGGTCAGGCCGATGCGGAGGCTGGGCCGCTCGACGTCGGGGCGCGGCCTGATCCCGCTGCCGTGGTCGCGGATCACCACGGTGAGCCCGTCGAGGTCGCTCTCGGCCTCCACCTCCAGCGGCCCCGGGTCGCTCCCGGCGTAGGCGTGGACGACCACGTTCATGCAGGCCTCGGTGACGACCGTCTTCAGGTCGGCGAGCGATGCCTCGTCCATCCCCAGCCTTTCGGCCAGTCCGGCGAGTGCGTGGCGGACCACGGCCACATTCTCAGCCCGCGCCGGTAGGGACATTTGAAGCCCCGAGCGATCGTTGGTTGCGGTATTCAAGTTTCCAGCCTGCCCTCAAGACCGGTCGAGGCTCGTTTGCAGAGGCGCGAGCATAACTTGCCGCCTCTCTTCTAAGCCTGCTTACCCCTGCACCACCGGCATAAAACCGATGACCACTTTTGTCACGCTGCGGTAGCATCGTGCCGTGAATCCAGCCCCGTTCGAGGTGAAAGTGGGAGATCTCGAGCACGGCGTCCGGACCATCTCCGTGCGTGGCGAGCTCGATCTGAGCACTGCCCCCGACCTGGAGGGCCCGCTCGAGCAGGCCCTGGAGAGCGGCGAGGGCTCGGTGCTGATCGACCTCTCCCAGTGCGAATTCATCGACTCCACCGGCATCGCCCTGATCGTCCGCGCCTGGCAGCGCCTGGACGGTGGCGAGAACAGCCGCGACCTGGTTCTCTGCAGCCAGAACGACCAGGTTCGCCGGGTGTTGGAGATAACCGGTTTGGAGCTCTCGATCCCGGTTCACCAGACCAGGGACGAGGCGATCTCGGCGCTCACCGCCTGAGCGGCCGCGATATTCCCGCATAAGAGCGACAGCGGCGGGGTAGCCGCTGGGGGTGCCCCCCGCTCCGCGTCGACCACGGCTCCCGCGGGAGCTGTTCGAGACCCGCAGCCACGCCTGGCACTCGCTCGGATTGGGCGACGAGCTGGCGCCGCGGTTCTCCAAGCGCCAGTTCGGTGGGCTTCTGCTCGCCCTGGCCCTGATCGCCGGCACCCTGGTCGTCTACGGCCACCGCCACCAGATCGCCCCCGGCTACGGGCCGTGGATCCGGGCGGGGACGGTCGTGATCCTGGTCGTCGTCGGCTCCGCCGCGGTCCACTGGCTGGTGCGGGGCCTCTCCCCTCGCCTCTACCGGCGGCTCGACCCGGCGACCGCGGGGACCACGGGGTTCGTCGTCCGCCTGCTGGCGATGACCGCGGTGGTGGTGCTCGCCCTGCGGATCGCGGGCGTCAATGCCGGCACCCTCGCGGTCGGCGGCGCCTTCACCGCCGTGCTGCTGGGGCTCGCGGCACAGCAGGCGCTGGGCGGGATCTTCGCCGGCATCGTCCTGCAGAGCACCCGGCCTTTCCGGGTCGGCGAACGGGTCCGACTGGTCGGCGGCGCCCTCGCCGGCTCGATCGAGGGAACGGTCACCTCGCTCGGCCTCTTCTACACGACGCTGAGCCAGGGGGCGGACCGGCTGATGGTCCCCAACAACGTCCTCCTCAGCCTGGTCGTCGTGCCCCTGCGCGAGCCGGACAAGGTCGACGTCCGGGTCCGCTTCCCGTCTGGGGCGAGCCCGCGGGAAATCGAGGGGCGCCTCCTGCAGGCGATCACCGTCCCGACCCGCTACAAGCCGAGCGTCTCGCTCGAGGAGCTCGACGGCGATGACGTCGTCTTTCGCGTCAACGCGACGCCGCTGCGACCCGAAGACGGCTCGCAGCTGGCCGAGGAGGTGCTGGAGGCGCTGCGGCGCTCCGAACCCTCGACGGCGGAAACGCACCGTCCCTAGGAGGGATTGGCGAAACCCGCGTGTGCGGCTGGCGAGTGCCGGACCAAGCGGGGGTAGGACGCAGGGAGGCCGAATGGCAGCGCCATTTGGCCGACTGAGGACGACGCCCCGCGCAGTGTGTCCGGCGCCGCCAGACGT
>DASVAT010000028.1:0-12028 GCA_036376215.1 Solirubrobacterales bacterium | reverse complement strand
CCTCTGCCGCGTCCGCGACGAGGGCGAGGTTCGCGCCGTCACCCCCGACGAGGTCGACTACATGGACGTCTCACCGACCCAGATCTGGTCGGTGGCGACGTCGCTGATCCCGTTCCTGGAGCACGACGACGCCAACCGCGCCCTGATGGGCTCGAACATGATGCGTCAGGCCGTTCCGCTGCTGAAGCCGGAGCCGCCGCTCATCGGAACCGGCATGGAGCGCCGCGTCGCGATCGACTCCGGCGACGTGATCGTCGCCCGCAACGACGGCAAGGTCACCGAGATCGACGCCGAGCGCATGATCGTCACGCACGGGTCCAAGAAGGACACCTACGAGCTGGAGAAGTTCCAGCGCTCCAACCAGGGCACGATCATCCACCAGCGGCCGATCGTCTCCCTCGGTGACGAAGTCTCCGCCGGCGACGTGCTCGCCGACGGCTCCTCGACCTCCTCGGGAGAGATTGCGCTGGGCAAGAACTGCCTGGTCGCCTTCATGTCCTGGGAGGGCTACAACTTCGAGGACGCGATCATCCTCTCCGAGCGCCTGGTCAAGGACGACGAACTCACCTCGATCCACATCGAGGAGTACGAGATCGACGCCCGCACGACCAAGCTCGGCGACGAGGAGATCACCCGCGACATCCCCAACCGCTCCGAGGAGAGCCTGCGCAACCTCGACGAGCGCGGCATCGTCCGCGTCGGCGCCGAGGTCGTCTCCGGCGACCTCCTGGTCGGCAAGGTGACGCCGAAGGGCGAGACCGAGCTGACCGCCGAGGAGAAGCTGATCCGCGCGATCTTCAAGGAGAAGGCGCGCGAGGTCCGCGACACCTCGCTTAAAGTGCCGCACGGCGAGGGCGGGGTCGTGATCGACGTCCTCACCTTCAGCCGCGACGACGGCGACGACCTGCCGCCCGGCGTCAACGACCTGGTTCGCGTCTACGTCGCGACCAAGCGCAAGATCGCCGAGGGCGACAAGCTCGCCGGCCGCCACGGGAACAAGGGTGTGATCTCGAAGATCGTGCCCGAGGAGGACATGCCGCACCTTGCCGACGGGACCCCCGTCGACGTCATCCTCAACCCGCTCGGCGTGCCGAGCCGGATGAACATCGGCCAGATCCTCGAGACCCACCTCGGGTGGGTCGCGGCGAACGGCTGGTACGACGACGGCTCCGAGGCCTACAAGCAGGCGCACTCCGAAGGCGACGGTCGCGTCTACGTGGCGACCCAGGTCTTCGACGGGGCGACCGTCGAGGACGTCGACGACGCGCTCGTCTCCTGGCAGCAGGAGAACGAAGAGCGCGGGATCGACCTCGGGCTGGACCTGAACGCCCGTCCCGGCGCTCGCGCCGCGGGCACCGCGCAGCTGTACAACGGCCGCACCGGCGAGCCCTACGAGGGCAAGGTCACGGTCGGCTACATGTACATCCTCAAGCTCCTGCACCTGGTCGACGACAAGATCCACGCCCGCTCGACCGGGCCGTACTCGCTCGTCACCCAGCAGCCGCTGGGCGGCAAGGCGCAGTTCGGCGGTCAGCGCTTCGGCGAGATGGAGGTCTGGGCGCTGGAGGCCTATGGCGCCGCCTACACCCTGCAGGAGATGCTCACGGTCAAGTCCGACGACACCGTCGGGCGCGTCAAGGCCTACGAGGCGATCGTCAAGGGCGAGAACATCCCCGAGCCCTCGATCCCGGAGTCCTTCAAAGTGCTGTTGAAGGAGATCCAGAGCCTCTCGCTCGATGCCAATGTCGTCTCCGAGGGAGGCGACGTCGAGATCTCCGACGAGGAGGACGACCTGCTGAAAGCGGCCGAGGAGCTGGGCATGGACCTGACCGGGGTTCGCGCCGACTCCTCCAACGGAGCCGCCGACGAGCAGGAGGAGCAGGTGGTCGCCGAGGGCGAGGCTGGAACTGATGGTGATGGTGCCGGTAAAGCCGAAGAGGCCACGCCGGCCGAGGTGGAGGACTGATGATCGACATCAACAATTTCGACGCGATCGAGATCGGGCTCGCGTCTTCGAAGAAGATCCGCTCCTGGAGCTGGGGCGAGGTAACCAAGCCCGAGACGATCAACTACCGGACGCTGAAGCCCGAGAAAGACGGGCTCTTCTGCGAGCGCATCTTCGGTCCGACCAAGGACTGGGAGTGCTACTGCGGCAAGTACAAGCGGGTCCGCTACAAGGGCATCGTCTGCGAGCGCTGCGGCGTCGAGGTGACCCGCTCCAAGGTCCGCCGCGAGCGGATGGGGCACGTCGACCTCGCCTCCCCGGTCTCCCACATCTGGTTCTTCAAGGGCGTTCCGAGCCGGATCGGCTACCTGATCGACATGGCTCCGAAAGAGCTGGAGAAGGTCCTCTACTTCGCCGCCTCGATGGTCACCTGGGTCGACGAGGAGGCCCGCGACAAGGACATCGGGAAACTGGAGAAAGAGGTCAAGAAAGTCGTCGACTCCTACGAGTCCGAAAAACAGAAACGGACGCAGGAGCTGAACGAGTCCCTGGAGCGCCGGATCGCCTACCTGGAGGGCGGCGCCCAGGACAAGTTCGACGACGAAGACCACATCTGGGCCGACTCCCTGAAACTGACCGCGGCGCAGCTGCGCAAGCTCAAAGACGACGACCGGGCGAAAATGATCAAAGAACTGCGCAAACAGTTCGACGCCGAGATCTCCGACACCGAGGCCTACCTCGAAGAGGCCGCGGAGCGGATGCAGGAGGTCTGGAAGATCTTCACCGAGATGAAGCCGAAGGACGTCATCAACGACGAGACGGTCTTCCGTGAGCTCAAGGACCGGTTCGGCTCGCCGTTCGGCTGGGGCGAGTACTTCCGCGGCGGCATGGGCGCCGAAGCGGTGCGCGACCTGCTCGAACAGGTCGATCTCGCCGCCGACTGCGAGGAACTGGAGCTGATCATCAACAGCTCCAAAGGCCAGAAACAGGCCCGCGCGGTGAAGCGGCTGAAAGTTGCCTCCGCCTTCCTCAACTCGGACAACAAGCCCGACTGGATGATCCTCGACGCGGTGCCGGTGATTCCGCCGGAGCTGCGGCCGATGGTGCAGCTGGACGGCGGCCGCTTCGCGACCTCCGACCTCAACGACCTCTACCGCCGGGTGATCAACCGCAACAACCGGCTGAAAAGGCTGCTCGACCTCGGCGCTCCCGAGATCATCGTCAACAACGAGAAGCGGATGCTGCAGGAGGCCGTCGACGCCCTGTTCGACAACGGCCGTCGCGGGCGCCCGGTCACCGGGCCCGGCAACCGGCCGCTGAAGTCCCTCTCCGACATGCTGAAGGGGAAGCAGGGTCGCTTCCGCCAGAACCTGCTCGGCAAGCGCGTCGACTACTCCGGCCGCTCGGTGATCGTCTCCGGCCCGAGCCTGCGGCTGCACCAGTGCGGCCTGCCGAAGCTGATGGCGCTCGAGCTGTTCAAGCCGTTCATCATGGCCCAGCTGGTCGAGCGCAAGGCGGTCCAGAACATCAAGGCCGCGAAGAAGATGGTCGAGTCGATGATCCCGGAGGTCTGGGACGTGCTGGAGGAAGTCATCCACCAGCACCCGGTCCTGCTCAACCGGGCGCCGACCCTCCACCGTCTCGGCATCCAGGCCTTCGAACCGGTCCTGGTCGAGGGCAAGGCGATCCAGGTTCACCCCCTGGTCTGCCACGCCTTCAACGCCGACTTCGACGGCGATCAGATGGCGGTCCACGTGCCGCTCTCGTCCGAGGCTCAGGCCGAGGCCCGGATCCTCATGCTCTCCGCCAACAACATCCTCTCCCCGGCCCACGGGGCGCCGCTGGCGACCCCGACCCAGGACATGGTGCTCGGCATCTACTACCTGACCTACGGCCCGGAAGCGGACGAGCTGGCAAAGATCGACGAGGAGCTGAAGGCGGGCAAGGGCACGAACGGCTCCGGCCCGAACGTGAAGGTGTTCCGCTCCTCTCAGGAGGCCGAGCTCGTCTACGAGAACGGTGGCTGCAAACTCCACGACCAGGCCGAGTACCGGCGGGCCGGGCGCGGGCACTTCCTCACCACGGTCGGGCGGATCATCTTCAACGAGAAGATCGAGCGCGCCCTCGCCGAAGCCCTCGAAGACGACTTCGATCCCGAGCAGTTCGAGTTCGTCAACTTCTCGCTGAAGAAGAAGGACATCAACCAGATGGTCTCCGACCTGGTCGAGTCCTACGGTGCGCCGGCGGTCTCGCAGGTGCTGGATGCCTTCAAGGACCTCGGCTTCCACTACGCGAGCCAGGCCGGGATCACCGTCTCCAAGAACAACGTGGTCTCACCGCCGGAGAAGCCGGAAATCCTCGATCGCTACGAGAAGGAGACCGAAGCGATCCAGGGGCAGTACGACGAGGGCTACATCACCGCCGAGGAGCGTCACGAGGCGGTGACCG
Source organism: Solirubrobacterales bacterium (assembly GCA_036376215.1). GTDB lineage: Bacteria > Actinomycetota > Thermoleophilia > Solirubrobacterales > 70-9 > VAYN01. The sequence goes on along the minus strand of DASVAT010000028.1, from coordinate 7,635 downwards.
CCCACTGGAACCGGGCGACCGACGAGGTCGCGCAGGCGATGGAGGACAACCTCGACACGCTGAACCCGATCTTCATGATGGCCAACTCGGGTGCTCGCGGATCGTTCAAACAGATTCGCCAGCTGGCCGGGATGCGCGGCCTGATGGCCAACCCGAAAGGGGAGATCATCGAGCGGCCGATCAAGGCCAACTTCATGGAGGGGCTCTCGGTCCTCGAGTACTTCATCTCGACCCACGGCGCCCGAAAGGGCCTCGCCGACACGGCGCTGCGGACGGCCGACTCCGGCTACCTCACCCGCCGCCTGGTCGACGTCGCCCAGGACGTGATCGTCCGCGAGGAGGACTGCAAGACCAAAGACCACATCGAGATGGTCATCCGCAAGGACGACGGCTCGCTCAACGACAACCTGATCGGCCGCCTGGCCGCGAAGAAGCTCGAGACCAAACGCGGTCGCGATCTGCTCAAGCGCAACCAGGAGATCACCCTGGCCGACGTCGAAGAGATCGCCGGGGCCTTCGGCGAAGAGGACGCCAAAGTCCCCGTCCGCTCCGCCCTCAAGTGCGAGGCGGAGTCGGGTGTGTGTCGCTCCTGCTACGGGATCTCACCGGCGACCGGTTCGACCGTCGACATCGGCGACGCGGTCGGGATCATCGCCGCGCAGTCGATCGGCGAGCCGGGCACCCAGCTGACCATGCGGACCTTCCACACCGGAGGTGTCGCCGGTCAGGACATCACCCAGGGTCTGCCGCGCATCGTCGAGCTCTTCGAGGCGCGCAAACCGAAGGGCCTGGCGCAGATGGCCGAGGCTGCCGGGAAAGTCGGGATCGAAGAAACCGACAAAGCCCTGAAAGTGATCGTCACCGAGTCGAGCGGCGAGGAGCACAGTTACAGCTTCCCGCTGCGGACCCGGCTGCACGTCGCCGACGGCGACCGGGTCGAGGTCGGGCAGCAGTTGAACGAAGGCTCGCTCTACCCGGCCGACCTGCTGGCGATCCGCGGGCGCACCGCGACCGAGCTCTACCTCGTCGACGAGGTGCAGAAGGTCTACCGCGCCCAGGGCGTCGACATCAACGACAAGCACATCGAGCTGATCGCCCGCCAGATGCTGAAGAAGGTGCGGATCGAATCGAAGGGTTCGACCAGCCTGCTCCCCGGCCAGCTGGAGGATCGCGGCAACCTCAAACGGCTCAACAAAAAGACCAAGGAAGACGGCGGGACCCCGGCCAAAGGCGAGGAGGTCATCCTCGGGATCACCAAGGCCTCGCTGGCGACCGAGTCCTTCCTCTCGGCTGCCTCCTTCCAGGAGACGACCAAGGTGCTCACCGACGCCGCCCTCGAGGGCAAACGGGATCGCCTGGTCGGCCTCAAGGAGAACGTGATCATCGGCAAGCTGATCCCGGCCGCGACCGGCCTCAAGCACTACCGCACGGTCGCGATCGAGCCGGCCGAACCGATCGAACCGCCGACGGACGACGACCTGCTCGAAGAAGACGAGCTGGCGGCGGAACTCGGCGTCGACGGGGTCGAGGCCCCGGTCGAGGGCTTCGGCACCTCCTTCGCGGAGGAGCTCGAGGAGCTCGCGCAGGAGATCGAGTCCACGTCGGAAGAGTCGAAGTAGGGCCTGCCTGCTCTCGAGGTACTTCGTTTCTCCTTGAACGCCGAAGGCCGGGATCCACCTCCCGGCCTTCGGCGTTTCTCGGGTGTCCAGTGTCGGGTCAGGTGGCGAGGCAGAGGGCGAAGGCGGTGATCGTCTCCTCCGCGCCCGTGTTGTTCACCGCCTGGTAGATCCAGCCGTTGCCCGAGGGCTTGCTGCTGGTCATCTCGGTGCCGAAGTGGCCGGGCTGGCCGCCGCCGCTCAGCACCTGCTCGCCGGCGGCGCAGGTGACCGAGACGGTGCCGGTCGCGCCTTTGGCGACTTTGGCGCTGTTGCTGCGGAGCGTCACCGCGCCCAGCTCGCTTGCCGCGACCGAGTCCGGCCCGAGGTCGCTGGCGGTCAGCGACTGGTCGGCGACCTCGGGGGAGGCCACGGAGGCGGCTCCGAGATCGGAGGCCGTCAGCGCGTCCTGCGCGACCTCCGGCGATGCGACCGCGTTTTCGGCGATCTCCTCGCTGCCGACCGCGTCGGGGGCGATCTTCGGCGAGTTGACCGCGTTGTCGCGGAGGTCGATCGTGCGAACCGCTCCGTCGACGATCTGCGCCGAGCGGACGCTGTTCTTGGCGATCCCGACCGCGAAGGCGCTGCCGGTCAGGGCCATGAACAGGGCCAGGCAGGCGATCGCGAGGGCGGGGGAGGGGCGGAATGAATGGGTCTTGCTGGTCATCGGGGGCTCCTTTCGTTGTTTGTCAATCCCGATGGCTCCAGCTTCGGTTCGATCGCCTCCCGCAACTACGGACCCCAGGGGTGAACCTCCTCACCCCTTACCAAAGGCGCCGTTAGCATCTGCATCGTGAATCAGGGCGACGCAAAGCGCACTTACTCGCCCGCCGAGAGCGCGGAGGCAGTGCGGGTACGAAGGCTCCGAGAAGACGCTCGGCGTCCGCTCAGCGTGAACCTCGCCGAAACCATTGCGCTCAGCCACAAGCTGATGCAATTCGCCGGCGCTGCCCGACGCAGTTGACGGAACCCGCTTTCGATGAGCTGCTTCGCCGTCTGGTGGCGGCTGAGGCGCGGTTCGTGGTCGTGGGCGGGTTGGCGGTGGGTGCTTGGGGTGTGGTCCGAGGGACCAAGGACGTCGACATCGTGGTCTCCCCCGAGCCCGGGAACCTGCGGCGGATCGCTGACGTCGCGGTGGCTGTCGGTGGTCACATCCAGCGGGGGGAAGCACTGCTCGGGACCCCGATCTCTATCGCTGCCGCTCTGGCTGGTGGTAAGCAGGTCCCGATCGAGACCGACCTTGGTCGCCTCGACGTGGTGCAGGGATTGGACGGTATCCCGTCTTTTGGGCAGCTTCAGGCGAGGGCAATCGAGGCAGAGATCCTCGGGGTGACCGTCATGGTGTGCTCGATCGAGGATCTGAAGGCGATGAAGAGGGCGGCGGGGAGGACTCGAGATCTTGCGGATCTGGAGGATCTCGAGGCCGCACGGGATCAATAGCTGGCCAGTCAGCCAGTCCGATAGATTCGCGGCCATGGATTCCGCGGAGAAGGTCTGCATCATCGGCGCCGGCGGCTCCGGCATCGTCGCTGCGCAGGTGCTGGACGCGCGGGGCATCCCCTTCGACTGCTTCGAGAAGGGGTCGCATATCGGCGGCAACTGGCGCTTCGAAAACGACAACGGGATGTCGTCCGCCTACCGCTCGCTGCATATCAATACCTCGCGGAAGGTGATGGCCTTCAAGACGCTGCCGATGCCCGACCACTACCCGGACTACCCCGACCACTTCCAGATGGCGGCCTACTTCGACGAATACGCCGACCACTTCGGGCTGCGGGAGAAGATCAGCTTCCGCACCGAGGTCGTCAACGTCGAGCCCTCGGACGGCGCCTGGGCGGTGACCACGCGCGGCGAGGGCGAGGTGGAGACGACCGGGCGCTACCGCGCTGTGCTCGTCGCCAACGGCCACCACTGGGACCCGCGCTGGCCTGAACCCGCCTTCCCCGGCGCCGACGACTTCGAGGGCGAGCAGATACACGCCCACCACTACCGCGAGCCCGACGTGCTGCGCGGCAAGCGGATCGTCGTCCTCGGCCTCGGCAACTCCGCCGTCGACATCGCCGTCGAGTCCTCGCGGATTGCCGATAAGACGTTCCTCTCGGTCCGTCGCGGCGCCTACGTCCTGCCCAAGTACATCAACGGCAAGCCGATCGACGAGCTCGCGAACCCGATCACGGCGATGACGCCGCTGGCGGTGCAGCGATTCTTCGCGATGCGGGCGCTCGGCGTGGCCTCCGCCGCCGACCCCACCGTCTACGGGCTGCCGAAGCCCGACCACAAGCTCTTCGAGGCCCACCCGACGGTCTCTTCGGAGTTGCTGCCCCGGCTCGGCCACGGAGACATCACCGCGAAGCCGAACATCGACCGCTACCCCGGCGGCCGCACGATCCGCTTCCTCGACGGCAGCGAGGAGGAGATCGACCTCGTCGTCTACTGCACCGGCTACAAGATGACCTTCCCGTTCTTCGATCCGAAGGTGCTCGCCGCGCCGGAAAACCGGCTGCCGCTCTACCGCCGCGTCGTCTCGGTCGAGCGCCCGGGCCTCTACTTCATCGGCTTCATCCAGCCCTTGGGCCCGATCATGCCGCTGGCGGAGGCCCAGTGCGAGTGGGTCGCCGACCTGCTCGCCGGCCGCGCGGTGCTACCGCCGGCGGGAGAGATGAAGCGGGAGATCGCGCGCGAGGAACGCAGGCAGGCGAAGCGCTTCGTTGCCTCTAAGCGTCATACCGTCGAGGTCGACTTCCATCCTTACCTGCGCGAGATCCGGCGCGAGCGAAAGCGGGTTGCGCAGCCGGCTTGACGACCCGGGTGCGCCCGCCGGGCGGGCAGTCGGGCACCGGTAGCGCCGCGCCGCCGCCGTGAGGGCCGCCGCGCCGCGGACCGCGGGGCAGCTTCGGCCGCGGCCGCCGTTTGAAGCCGCCGTCCTCGTCGGTCGCCGCCTCCGGTTCGTCGTGCTGCTTGGCGGCCCAGTAGACGAGCCACATCGACGCCAAGACCGGAATCTTGAGCACCACGAGCAGGAAGAAGATCGGCCAGAACCCCGTCACCCGATCTAGTCTAGAGAGGTGGCCCAAGCGCTCAAGGCCTCGACGTGGCCCTCCTCGAGCCCGAGCTGGGGCTCGGTCGGGACGAGTAGCGTCGGCGCGGTGCGCCGCTCCGCCCACTCGTAACAGCTCTGGTCGAAGTTGTCGTCGATCCAGGCGATCGCCTGCCCGCCGGCGAGCTCCTCCAGCGCCGCCAGCTTCCAGTGGGCGCCACCGCTGCGGGCGGCGACGTCGAAGGAGACGTGGGGGAGCTCCGGCAGCCCGAGGATCTGCGGCAGGTAGAAGTTGGCTTTGTCCTCCCAGCCGCTGGCCCAGACCAGCTCGAAGTGCTCGGAGAGCCGCATCAGCCGCTCTCCAGCCGGCAGCGAGATGCAGTGCGGCACCCCATCGACCAGCTGCAGCTGCGTATGGGCCGGCCGCTCCTCGAACCCGAAGAGCGAGATGACGCCGTCGATGTCGACGGCCAGGAGGGGCTTAGAGGGCGGAGTTACCAGCGGTAATGAGCAAACGCTTTATTGGCCTGGGCCATGCGGTAGATGTCGTCCTTCCGCTTCCAGGCGCTGCCCTGCTGCTGGTTGGCGTCGAGGATCTCGGCGGCGAGGCGCTCGGCCATCGAGTACTCGCGCCGGGCGCGGGCGAACTGGACCAGCCAGCGGACCGCAAGGGTGCGGGCGCGGCGGGCGGGCACCTCGACCGGGACCTGGTAGGTGGCGCCACCGACACGGCGGGAGCGGACCTCGAGGACGGGGGTAAGAGTTTTGATCGCCGACTCCAGCACCTCGACCGGGTCTTCGCCGGTGCGCTCACCGACGATCGCCAGGCTGTCGTAGACGAGGCGCTCGGCAAGGCTCTTCTTGCCGTCGCTCATCACCTTGTTGATCAGTTGCTGGACGAGCCGGTTGCGGTGTCTGGCGTCCGGCTCGACCGGCCGAATCTGTGCGGCGGAGCGGCGAGGCATTACGAAGCTTTGACGCCGTAGCGGGAGCGGGCTTGCTTGCGGTCGGAGACCCCGGCCGCGTCGAGGGTGCCGCGGACGACCTTGTAGCGGACGCCCGGCAGGTCCTTGACGCGACCACCCCTGATCAGGACCACGGAGTGCTCCTGCAGGTTGTGGCCCTCGCCCGGGATGTAGGTCGTGACCTCCATCCCGTTGGTCAGCCGCACACGGGCGATCTTGCGCAGGGCCGAGTTCGGCTTCTTCGGCGTCACGGTCGCGACGCGGGTGCAGACACCACGCCTCTGCGGCGCCGCGACCCTCTTCTTGCGGCCCTGCCCCGACTTGAGGCCCGGCGTCGTCGTCTTCTTCTTAGGGCGCTTGCGGCCCTTGCGTACAAGTTGGTTCGTGTTCGGCACGGCCGCGCATGGTAGCGGGCCGCCGCTTTCGGGGCGAGGACGAGCAGGGCGCCGCCCAGCATCAGCCCGCCCGCCGCGGCGAGCTCGGCGTAGAAGCCCTCTTCGAGGACCGCCGTCGCACCCGAGAACAGCGAGGCCTGCGAGCCGGCGTCGAGGCCGGCCGGCCGGTCGACGAGGAGGATCAGGGCGGCGCTGAGCAGGCCGAGGACGAAGACGACACGGCCGAGCTGCGGCCGGCGGCGACGGGCCGCGGCGACCGCGAGCCCGCCGGCGAGCAGGGACACGGCGACCAGCACGTAGGAGTGGGCGTCGATCGGCGTCTGCGCGTCGACCGTCGGCGCCCGCGCGGTTTCCGGCAGGCCCGCGTAGCCGGGGCCGCCGACCTCGACCGCGCGATATTCGACGAACTGCGCGACGAGAAGGCAGGCGGCGGAGGCGACGATCACCGCGCAGATCGCCCGCTCGGGGGAGATCGCGGCGCTCGCCCTGGTCGCGGCGCGCACCGCCCATGCCGCGCCGCGGCGCGTGCGTCGCTCGAGCAGGCCGAGCAGGCGCAGGCCCAGCACCCCGAGCGGCCGCAGCCGCCGGCCCGTCCAGCGCAGCAGGCGGCCGGCCCGCGCATATACGGGCTTCGCCCAGCGCAGCAGCCGCTTCGTCCAGCGCTCCCAGCTCCGGCGCCCGTCCGCCCAGGCGCGCAGCGCGAGGGGCTCGGCCCGGACCAGGACGCGGTCGACCCGGCGGTCCACCCGGCGCGACCAGCGGATTGCCACCTCGGACAGCGACGCCCGGCGGCGCCTCCTCGCTGCTATCATCGCGCGTCGCCGAGTCCGCTTGTTCTCCGCGGGCTTTCGCGGGCCCGAGAGGGCCTTTTTCTTGCGCCGATCCCGGTCCTTGCCGGAAGGCTTCTTTTTCGCTCGTCCCCGCATCACACCGACACCTTTACCTTAAGACCATGCCACGCAGCTTCCCCCTAGAGAAAACCCGCAACATCGGGATCATGGCGCACATCGACGCCGGTAAGACGACGACGACCGAGCGCATCCTCTACTACCCCGGCCGCACGCACAAAATCGGCGAGGTCCACGAGGGCGCCGCCGTCATGGACTGGATGGAACAGGAGCAGGAGCGCGGCATCACGATCACCTCGGCGGCAACCGCCTGCGAGTGGAACGGCCACCGCATCAACATCATCGACACGCCCGGCCACGTCGACTTCACGGTCGAGGTCGAGCGCAGCCTGCGCGTCCTCGACGGAGCGATCGCCGTCTTCGACGCCGTCGCCGGCGTCGAGCCGCAGTCCGAGACCGTCTGGCGCCAGGCTGACAAGTACGGGGTTCCACGGATCGCGTTCATCAACAAGATGGATCGCATCGGCGCGGACTTCGACAAGGCCGTCGAGACGATGCGCGAGCGCCTCGGCGCGAACGCGGTGCCGATCCAGATGCCGATCGGCACCGAGGACGAGTTCTCGGGCGCGATCGATCTCGTGCGCATGAAGGCCCTGATGTTCACCGGCGACGTCACGGAGACGCCCGCGCCGATCGACATCCCCGAGGAGCTACAGGCCGCGGCGGCGGACGCGC
>DASVAT010000021.1:0-7153 GCA_036376215.1 Solirubrobacterales bacterium | reverse complement strand
GGCCGTGTCGTGGAAGCCGTTGGTGAAGTCGAACGCCAGCGCCGTCGCCACGACGATGACAAGGATCAGATCCGATTCACTCACGCGTTCTTGATGACGATGCCCTCGAGCACGTTCGCTGCCGTCTCGGTGGCATCGATCGCGCGCTCGAGGCGGAGGAAGATGTCGCGCCAGCGGATCACGACCAGGGGGTCGATGCGATCCGCGAACAGGGCGGACACCGCATCGCGGTAGATGCGGTCGCCGTCGTTCTCGAGCCGGTGGATCTCGATCCAGTACTTGTCGAGGTCTTTGAACGAGGGGAGGTTCTCCAGCCCCATCGCCAGCTGCTCGCAGGAGGCGACGAGGACCTTGGTCAGCGCCTGCGCCTGCTCCATCGGCGCCTCGATCTTGTAGAGGCCGAGGAAGTCGGCGGCCTCCTCGGCGAAGTCGACGATGTCGTCCATCTGCGTCGCCAGGTTGTAGATGTCCTCGCGGTCGATCGGGGTGACGAAGGTCGAGTTGAGCCGACGGATGATGTCGTGGGTGATCCGGTCGCCCTCCTGCTCGGCCTCGACGATCTCTCCCAGCAGACCGGCGCTCTCGGGCCAGGTGTGCATCATCTCGTCGAGCAGCTTGGCCGCCCGAACCGAGTTCTGACCGGCCTCGATGAAGAGGTCGAAGAAGGTCTGGTCGCGGGGAAGGAGCGAGAAGCGCGCCACTGCGACCGCATCCTAGTGACGCGTCAAGGCCTGCGCTTCCGTCGTAGGTGGACCGGCGAGGTGCTCCGCGGCACGGGCGGAATGGCGTGCCATCAGCTCCTCCTGGGTACTGCGCGCTTCCCCGTCGGGCCGGCGCCGGACCCAGTTGCCGTCGGAGTCGAGGTCCCAGGCGTTGACGTTGTCGGCCAGGGAGCGCTCCAGGACGTCCAGCATCTCCGCTTTCAGGGCCGCGTCTTCGACCGGGGCCACCAGCTCGACCCGACTGTCGAGGTTGCGCGGCATCAGGTCCGCCGAGCCCATCAGCACCCGCGTCTCCTCGCCGCGGCGGAAGGCGTAGATCCGCGAGTGCTCGAGGAAGCGGCCGACGACCGAGCAGACGGTGATGTTCTCCGAGACCCCCTCCACCCCCGGCCGCAGGCAGCAGATCCCGCGCACGTTGAGGTCGATCCGAACCCCCGCCTGTGAGGCCTCGTAGAGGGCCCGGATGCAGCGGGCGTCGACCAGGGAGTTCATCTTCAGCGCGATCCGCGCCTCTTCCCCGGCCGTGTGTGCCTCGGCGGTGTGCTCGATCTCCTCGATGATCCGGTCCCGCATCGTCGTCGGCGAGACCAGCACCTTGCGGTACTCCGTCGGGCGGCCGTAGCCGGTGAGGAAGTTGAACATCTCGGCGACGTCGGCGCCGACGTCGGGGTCGGCGGTGAAGAGACCGAGATCGGTGTAGAGGCGCGCCGTTTTCGCGTTGTAGTTGCCGGTGCCGATGTGGACGTACTCGCGCACCTCCTCCCCCTCGCGGCGAGCGACGACGATCGCCTTGACGTGGGTCTTCAGCCCGGGAATGCCATAGACGACGTGGACCCCGGCCTCCTCCAGCGACTTCGCCCAGTGGATGTTGGCCTCCTCGTCGAAGCGCGCTTTCAGCTCGACCATGCAGACCGCCTGCTTGCCGCGTTCGGAGGCCCGGATCAAGGACGGGACGAGCGGCGAGTCGTCGCTGGTCCGGTACACGGTCTGCTTGATCGCCAGCACGTCGGGGTCGGCGACCGCCTGGGAGACGAAGCGTTCGACCGAGGTCGCGAAGGAGTCGTAGGGATGGTGGACGAGGACGTCCCGCTGGCGGATCTCGGCGAACATGTCGACCGGCTCGTCGTCCTCCCCCTGCAGGCGGGGCTGGGTGACCGGGGTCCACGGCGGCCAGCGCAGGTCGGCGTGGCCGGGTACGTCGGCGATCGTCTCCAGGTCGGCGAGGTCGACCAGCCCCTCGACGTCGTAGACCTCGCGGTCTTCCAGCCGCAGCGCCCCGACCAGCTGCTCGCGCAGCTTCGGGTTCATCCCGCTGGCGACCTCCAGCCTCACGACCTCGCCGAAGCGGCGCCGGCGGAGCTCGTCCTGTACCGCCTGCAGGAGGTCGTCGGCCTCGTCGGAGATGTTGAAGTCGGCGTCCCGGGTGACCCGGAAGTAGCCGTGGTCGATCACCTCGGTGCCGGGGAAGAGGGCGTCGAGGTTCGCCGCGATCACCTCCTCCAGCGGAACGAACGAGGTCCCGTCGTCGCCGACCGGGAGGAAGCGGCCGAGCAGCTCCTTCGGGACCTTTACCCGGGCGATGATCTCGTTGCTGCTGTCGGGATCCCGCAGCAGCACGCCAAGGCTGAGCGAGAGGTTGGAGATGTACGGGAAGGGACGGCCCATCCCCACCACCAGCGGCGTCAGCGCCGGGAAGACCTGCTGTTTGAAGCGCTCGTCGATCTCCCGCCGCTCCTCCTTGCTGGCGGTGTCGAGGGTGACGATCTGGATCCCGCGCTCCTCCAGGGCGGGGCGGATCTTTCCGCTGAAGCACTCACAGAGGCGGTCGTCGAGCTCCAGCACCCGCTGCTGGATCAGGTCGATCTGGGCCTTCGGCGCGAGGCCGTCGGGGCCTTTCGCGTCGATCCCGGCGTCGAGCTGGTCGAAGAGGCCGGCGACCCGGACCATGAAGAACTCGTCGAGGTTGGAGGCGTAGATGCCGCAGAACCGGAGCCGCTCGAGCAGCGGCACCTCAGGGTCCTCCGCCAGTTCGAGAACCCGCTGGTTGAAGTCGAGCCAGGAAAGCTCGCGGTTGAAGTAGAGCGCTGGGTCGTCGATGGCCCCATCGTACTGAGGCGCCCCCGGCTGATCGCCGGGCTCAGGCGACACGGGCGAGGGACTGCTGCCGCGACGCGGCCGTGGCGTCGAGCCCCCGGCGGTACCCGGCCGCGAGCTGCCCCATCGAGCGCTCCCAGGAGCGCTCGCGAGCGGCGCGGGCGGCGGCCTCGCCGAGCTGGCGGCGCAGCTGCGGCTGCGAGGCGAGCTGCAGCAGCGCCCCGGCCAGGTGAGCCGCGTCCGGGCGGCAGAGGAGGCCGGTGTGGCGGTTCTCCACCAGGGCGGCCGGGCCGCCCTCGGCGACGGCGACGATCGGCAGCCCGCTGGCGGCGGCCTCGAGGATCACCTGGCCGTAGGTGTCGGTGCTGCTGGCGAAGAGGAAGGCGTCGGCGCTGGCGTAGGCGCGCGGCAGATCCTCGCCGGTGAGCCAGCCGAGGAAGGTGGCGCGACCGCCGAGCCGCTCGCGCAGCTCGCCTTCCTCCGGGCCGCCGCCGGCGAGCAGCAGGTGCAGTCGCGGGTCGCTCTCGTGGGCGCGGAGGAAGCTTTCGGCCAGCAGGTCGACCCCCTTCTCGCGGGTCAGGCGACCCGAATAGAGGACCTTGATCTCCCCCGGGAAGGCATCGCGATCGGCCTTGGCGGGGTCGAAGCGATCGGTGTCCACCCCGCGCTCCCAGCGCCCGAGCCGGGCGGGGTCGGCGCCGAGCGAGACAATCGAGGCGTCGGCCGAAGGGCTCGGCGAGAGGACCGCCGCCGGCGCCGAGTAGAAAGCGCCGAGGCCGGCGCGGGTGAGCGCCTCGAGGCCCTCGTCGCGAGTGCGCATACCGGCGTAGGTGGCGATCTCGGTGTGGTAGCTGGCGAGCAGCGGCACGCCGGTGATCCGGCTCATCAGGGTGGCCGCGATCCCGGCTGGGCCGGGTGCGGTGACGTGGACGAGGTCGTAGGAGCCCTCGGCGAGGGTCTCGACCAGGTCCGGGAGTCCCGGGACGCCCAGTGTCATGCCCTCGTAGAAGGGAATCTCCAGCTCGGCGGCGGCGGGCAGCCGTCGATCAACACCTGGGTCGGTGCCGACGATGTCGACGTCGAAGCCGGGCACCCCGCGCTCGCGGATCTGTTCGATCGTATGGGTGACGCCGTGCATCGAGCCGATCCCGTCGGCAATCACGGCGACGCGGCGGCGCTCCCCGCGGCGGTCGCGCAGCTTCGCTTTCTCGGTCCCGAGAAAGGCGGTCGCCGGCGCGTACGGGACGGCGGGTACGAGCGCCTGGAAGAGGCCGTTGACGGCAGCGGCGAAGTCGCCGCCGGCAACCGCCTCGGCGCCGCCGTCGACCGCGGCACGCAGACCGCGATCGTGCCGGCGGCGGGCGCGGCGGTAGAGGTCGGCGTGGGAGAAGTCGTCGGCCTGCAGATAGGCGATCAACTCGGCGCCGCGCTGGTGGAGTCCGACCCCGTCGAGCCAGGCGTCGAGCAGCGCGCGAGCATCTTCCGGCGTTACGTCAGCGGCAATCTTCCCCTCACGAGCAGCGCCCTCGCTGATGACCCTTTCGGCCATCTTCAAGACCGCGCCCGGTTGGACGTGCGGGGTCCCCTCGCCGGACCCTCCCAATCTTTGTCCGCCGAGGGGACCCCGCCCGTCCTCCACCACCAGAGCCCGAGTCGCCAAGGCCATCGCCGCATGCGCCCACTTGGCGGCGCTGCCCTGTTCACCGTGGGCGTCGGCGTCGCCCCGCTGCAGGTGGGCGAGAAACTCTTCCGGCGTCGCGGCCGCGGGTGCCTCCGTGTAGGTGCGGCCGATGTCGACGCCGGCATGGTCGTCGGATCCGCCGATGCCGGTGCCGCCGTGCGTATCGACGTAGACGGCTGCGGGCATGTTCAGCTCGGCGGCCCGAGAGCCGTTGCGGACCTCCCAGATCGGGAACAGCTCCGCCAGTCGCCGCCGGTGGCGCCGGGTCAGCGGCGCGGCGACGTTGAAGAAGGGATGCGCCAGAGCGCAGACGATCCCCTGCTGATGAAGGTATGCGGCGCAGGCTTCGACATCGCCGGAATGGGCCTGCAGCCACTCGTGGTCTCCGGGAGTGATCCCGTAACAGAGGACGTGAACCGCCTGGGGCTCGCCGGCGAAGCGGGCGGTCAGCTCCTCGGAGACGAAGCAGTCGCGACGATCGGCGAGCTCGAGGCAGCCGTCGATCGTGTCGTGGTCGGTGATCGTGACGAAGTCCATCCCCCGCCGCTTGGCGAGCTCGTAGACCTCCTGCGGAGGCGTCGCGCACTCCGGCAGGCCCAGCGATCGCTGCACCCCGAGCTTCGAGAAGTGCGATGCCGTCGAGTGGCAATGCATGTCAACACGGGAAGTCATCGGTGCTCTCCCTATCTCGGTTCCTGTTTCAACCACAGGGTTCGCTACTTGCGAGGAACAGATGTGAAAAGGCGGATAAGGAGGGGAGAACTCCGCTATCCAAGAGCTTGAGTCGAGCGTGTCAGGCAAGCGTGAGCTCGTGCGGATCCTCGTCGGGGTGGCGCTGAGCCTCGCCCTGGCGGCCTCCGTCTTCCTTCCGCCGCCTCAGGAGTTGCCAGCCGTTGCACTCGGCCAGCCCGGGCTATACCGACTGGAGGTCGCTCTCTCTTTCTTCTACGGCTGCCTTCTGATCATCACCCCCGCATTCTCGGGATTGGCCGGTGGCCGTTTACCGACCGAGATTTCAACGCGCGGTGCCAAATTCGCCGAGGAGGCCGAGCGATCAGCAGAGGACGACGAGGTCGCAGCTACGGATCTCGAACACGCCGCCGGTGAACTCAGAGAAGAGCTGGCACTGGCAATCAACCAAGTGAATCGAAAGTTGGGAGATGACAAAAGGTGACCAGCGATAGGTTCGAGAGCATGAACGAAGCGGAGCAGAGAGATCTGGCTCGACGACTCTGGGAAGGCTCGAAGATTCTCGACTTCTATACCGCTCTCGAAATAGTTCAACGACGCCCCGATGAAGCTCGCGCGATCCTTCGAATGCGTGCCGAAACCGAAAGGCGACAGACCGAGCGCGCTCGCAGGCGAGAACGACGGCGGCGAGCCTTTATCGACGAATTCAGCTGAGTCTAATTCCCTATGGATAGCTTAGTTGCTGCACCCGATCATTCTTGGTGTCAGCGACCCAGACACTGGAACCCGACAAGGCGATCCCGCGCGGTTCGACGAACTGGCCGTCATTGGGTCCATAGGTTCCACCACATTGACTGAGATAGGCACCTTTGGCGGTAAACTGCTGTATGCGACTGTTTAGAGAATCGACAACCCAGATATCGCCTTCGGGATCGATTGATATCCCGCGAGGCGATTTGAACTGACCGTTCCCACTGCCTTCGCTGCCGACTTTACGGACGAATTCGCCACTTGAGTTGAATTCCTGGTAACGATTGTTGGCCGTGTCAGCGACAAGAACGTTCCCTTCGGAGTCGACGGCGATGGCTTGGGGTTCCTTGAATTCGCCGTTGCCGGTTCCAAATTTTCCGAAGTTGCTCTGGTATTCCCCTTTGTCATTAAACCTCTGCACGCGGGTGTTGAAATCCGATTCGACCACCCAAACGTTGCCGAAGCCATCAACCGCGACATCACTGGCACCGAAAAATTGGCCTTCGCCGCTGCCAATACTGCCGAGACTTAGTTTCAGTTCGCCAGTTGGGGCGTACTCGCGAAGCTGAGTGTATCCCGCTACCCAGATATCACCTTCGGGATCTATGCCGATGCCTTGGGGGGTGGGGGTCCCAAACTGGCTGACGAATTCGCCACTCGAGTTGAACTTCTGGACCCGGTTGTGGGCGGTATCGGCCACCCAAGCGTTGCCACTGCCGTCGACCGCCACGTCTCGAGACCCGGAGAGTCGGCCGGCTCCCGCAGACTCGCCGCCGAACCTGCGGGTAAATTCTCCGCTTTGAGTGAATTGCTGCACTCGATCATTAGCGGTGTCGGCAACCCAGATGCTCGCGCCCGAGCTAGCAATTCCGCTGGGTCCAACGAACTGACCGTCGTTGGGGCCATACTGTCCGACCTGAGTCAGATAGCCGCCTTTCGCACTGAAGCGCTGTATCCGGTGGTTCGACGAGTCGACAACCCAGACCTTTTCTTCGGAATCGACAGCTATTCCCCTGGGGGATTTGAACTGTCCGCTACCCGTGCCTTCGCTGCCGACTTTGCGGACGAATTCAGCGGCCGAGTTGAATTCCTGGTAGCGGTTGTTGCCGGTGTCGGCGACGAGGATGTTTCCTTCGGAGTCGATGGCGATGCCTTCGGGCGATTTGAATTCGCCGTTGCCAGTGCCTTCTTTCCCAAACTGGCTCTGGTAGGTACC
>DASVAT010000016.1:0-204083 GCA_036376215.1 Solirubrobacterales bacterium | reverse complement strand
GCGCTCTTCGACGATCTTGAGCGGAATGGGCAGCGCGCCGGCCTTGAGGGTGAGGGCGAGATCCTGCGCCTCCTGCAGCCCCCGGCCGGTCAAGGTGATCTGCCCGTTCCGGCCGATCCGGCTCTGGATCACCGGCGGGCGCCCCTGCACCCGGCCGTCGAGCACGATCGCCATGTAGTCGCCCACGTGCCGGCCGGTGCCCTCGCCGAACTTGCGCCCACCCGCGCGGTCGAGCTCGAAGCTCACCTGCGGGTGGAGGATCAAGCAGTTCGGCAGCTCGGCCGCAGGCTGGTGGTGGTCCGTGACCACGACTTCCATCCCCAGCTCCCGTGCCAGCCGCACCTCTTCCACTGAGGTAATGCCGCAATCCACGGTGATCAGCAAACCGGTCCCGCGCTCGGCCAGACGCCTGACGTTCTCCTGCGAGAGGCCGTACCCGTCCTCGATCCGGTTCGGGATGAACCAGTCGCAGTCGGCGCCGAGCTCGCGCAGGACCGAGACCGTCAGCGCCGTCGCGCAGACGCCGTCGACGTCGAAGTCGCCGTGGACGGTGATCCGCCGGCCGGCGCCGATCGTCGACCGCACCAGCTCGCAGACCGCCTCCATCGCATCGAACTCCCACGGCGAGTGGGACTCGTCGGCGGCGAGGAAGGACCGCGCCTGCTCCGGGGTCCGGTAGCCGCGGCGGACCAGCGTCACCGCCACCGGCTCGCTGAGGCCGAGCTCGCTCGCGAGGGCGTGCGCCTCTGCGTAGGAATAGGGCTCGGCGGCAAATGGGGTGGCGGTTTCCGGCACGCCCTCAGGCTAGGAAGCGTCGCGGCGGAAACCCGCTCCTGAAGCGCCCGAAGATGCGGGAAAGATGCCGGCGGCTCAGCCGGCGCGCTCTTCGGAGCGAACGCCGATCAGGTAGACGACCGCGAGCCCGATCGCGGTGCCGGGGATCGCGATCAGCGCCGTCGAGAGGTCGGTGTCCCCGAGGTCTTTGCCGCTCGCCTCCTGGACGATCAACCCGAAGACGATCGCACCCAGCACGGCGCCGATGAAGGCGCCGACGATTCCCTGCCAGAAGCGGTCGGGCAGGAAGACGGTGAAGTGCCAGAGGGCGATCCCCATCATGAAGAAGACGACCAAGGCCATTCGATCTACCGCCTCCCGTGCTTTCGTCGAGCCTGCCGGCGGGCCTTGCGCTCGGCGTTCCGCTGGCGGCGCTCGGCCGAGGCGGCGGCGGCCGCCTCGGTGTCGCCGTTCTCGCGCGATCCGGCGCCGTTGCCGCCCTCGTCGGAGCGCTCGGCGGTCGCCACCGCCCCCGGAGCCGCTTCGGCTTCGGCCTCCAGCTCCTCGGCCGCGGCCGCTTCGGTCTCGTCGTCGCGCCGCAGCTGGGCCATCTCGATGTCGTCGGCGTAGGCGGGGACGCGCCCACCCTCGAGTTCGGCGATGCGCTGCCGGCGGCGGACGAAGCCGGGCTCGCGTTCTTTCCAGGCGGTCAGGACCGGCGAGGCGATGAAGATCGAGGAGTAGGTCCCCGAAGCGATCCCGACCAGCATCGCGAAGGCGAAGTCCTGCAGGGTCGCGCCGCCGAAGACGAGCAGCGAGAGGACGCCGAGCAGGGTCGAGAAGCTGGTGGCAAGCGACCGCGTCAGGACCTCGCTCATCGAGCGGTTGACGATCTGCGAGAAGGCGGCGCGGGGCATCCGCGGCACGTTCTCCCGGATCCGGTCGAAGACGATGATCGTGTCGTAGATCGAGTAGCCCAAGATCGTGAGGAAGGCGGCGACCGTACCGCTGCTCACCTCTTTTCCGGTCAGCGAGTAGACGCCGGCGGTGATCAGGATGTCGTGGAAGATCGCGATCAGGACCGGGACCGCGAACTTCGGGTCGAAGCGCAGCGCGACGTAGCCGCAGATCACCAGCAGCGAGAAGATCAGGGCCTTCAGGGCGCTGTCGGCGACCTGCTGCCCGAAGGTCGGCCCGACGCTGGTGCTGTCGAACCCGTCTTCGGCGATCCCGAACTCCGCCGCGAGCGCCGCCTGCGCCTCGCGCACTTCGCCGGGCTCGAGCTGGTGCGACTGGATCTGGAAGACGTTGTCCCCGAAGTTCGGGTCGTCCGTCACCTGCTGGATCTCCTCGCCCTTGATCCCGGCTTCGTCGAGGGTGTCGCGCACCGCTTCCTCGTCGGCCGGCTGTTCCAGCGCCACCTTGATCCGGGTGCCTGACTCGAAGTCGATGCCGAAGTTGAGCTGCTTGGTCGCCAGCGCGAGGCCGCCGACGATCAGGATCACGCCGGAGATCGAGAAGAACCAGCGGCTGGCCCCCATGAAGTCGAAATGCCACTGTTTGCCCTCGCCGCCGGCGCCGAGGGCGCTCGGCGAGCGCAACAGCCCTGAGCGGCTCATGCTGCCGAGCAGCGCCTGGGTAAAGACGACCGCGGTCAGCAGCGAGACGATCGTGCCGACGCCGAGGGTGAAGGCGAACCCCTTGACCCCGGAGGTGGCCAGGACGAAGAGGATGAAGGCGGTCAGCAGGGTGACGACGTTGGCGTCGATGATCGTGCTGATGCCGCGTTTGTAGCCGGCGGCGATCGCGCTCGACATCGAGCGACCGGCCCGCACCTCCTCCTTTATTCGCTCGAAGATGACGATGTTGGAGTCGGCGGCGACCCCGATCGTCAGCACCAGGCCGGCGATGCCCGGCAGGGTGAGGGTGATCGGGATCAGGTCGATCAGGGCGAAGAAGATGACCGCGTAGGCGCCGAGGGCGATCGAGGCGATCAGGCCAAGGAAGCGGTAGTAGAGGAGCAGGAAGAGGATCACCAGGGCAAAACCGACGAGGCCGGCTTTGACGCCCTGGTCGAGGGCTTCGCTGCCCAGGGTCGCCGAGACCTGGGTCTGGCTGATCAGTTTGAGGTTGATCGGCAGGGCGCCGATCTGCAGGGTGGTCGCCAGGTCCTGGGCCTCGCCGACGTCGTTGAAGCCACCCGAGATCTGGGCGCCGGTGCGGCCGTCGATCCCGTCGGGGTTTTCCTGGAAGTTGATGATCGGCCGGGTTTTGACTTCGTTGTCGAGGATCACCGCGAAGTGCCCCGAGAGCTGTTCGGCTTCTTCCGAGCTGACCGGCCCGATCGCCCGTTCCTGGCCCCGGCGGGCGATCTCCCGGGTCACTTCCTGGAAGGCGTCCTGCCCCTCGCCGGTGAAGTTGAAGGAGACGACCGGTTCGTTGTTCGGGCCGTAGGTCTGTTCGGGATCGGTGATGTCGTGGCCGCTGAGCGCCGGCTGGTCCTTCAGCGCGTACCAGCCGGGATCGGCGTCTTCGACGACCTGACCGCTTTCGTCGACCGGCAGTTCCGAGACCAGGACGGTTCCCGCCGGGACCTCGACGACGATCCCGTCTTTCGGCAGTTTCTCCCCGGTCGGGCTGACGTAGAGGTCTTTTTTCGCCAGCTCCGGCCCGGCGAGCAGTGCGTGGGGCTCCTCTTTGGCGAAGAGGTAGTAGCGCGGCCTGGCAACCGAGCAGTCCTCGCAGTTCTCGTCCGGTTTCTGTTCGGAGGCGAGCAGCGCGGCTTCGTAGGCGGTCGGGTAGGCGCCGGCGAAGATCAGACGCTGCTCCTCGGGTTTGTTGACGTTGCGGCCGGCTTTTTCCCACCGTTTTTCCGATTCTTTCAGCGGTTTTTCGGGCGGCTGCGCACCCGGCACGCCGCCGATCGCCTTCTCCGGCCCGATCAGGTTCGGCTCCCAGTCGTAGTAGTAGAGCTGTGCCGTGCTGCCCACCTGTTCGGCGGCGCGGTTGGCGTCGGTGACGCCGGGCAGGCTGACCGTGATCTGGTCGACCCCGAGGCGAGCCACCTCGGGCTCGGAGACGCCGAGCTTGTTGATCCGCTCTTCGATGATCGAGATCGAGTCCTCGATGTCTTCGCCGCTGACTTCGGTGTCGGTGCCGGTCGCCTGGCCCTGATAGACGAGCTCGAGGCCGCCCTGCAGGTCGAGGCCCAGCTTCGTCTCCTTGCTGGCGATGACGAGCCCGGAGACGGCCACCAGCCCGACCACGAACAGCAGGACGAAGAGGTGGCGGCGCCGGGTCCCCATCTCCTAGCCCTCCGGCGTGAGGACGAGGAGCAGGCCGCCGTCGTCGTCGTAGGCGGGGAAGACGTCGGCGACCGCCCGTGCCGGCAGATCGCCCTCCGCGTTGACCGAGACCCGTTTGCCGAGCGAGCGGACCCCCCACTCCAGCGAGGTCTCGATCGGATCGCTGACCCCGTCTTTGTCGGTGTCCGCCTCGGCGCCGCCGTCGCCCTTGTCGATCCAGTCGAGCCCGAGAACCTCGCGCACCGGCCGGCCGATCACGTCCTCGTCGGTCAGCCCGGTCAGCTCGAAGCTGCCTTTTCCGGCGTCGATCACGCGTTCCTGCTTGTCACAGACGAAAAAGGCCGCATTAGGAGCCGGATAATAATCGTCGAGTAATTCAAAGACAAAGCCGAACCCGCATTTGGAGCAGCCCTTGGGACGGGTGCTGAACCCCGCGGTTCGCTCCCCGCTCACCTCCCGGTGACCGCAATTCGGACAGATGAAGAACGGCATGCTCGACAGGCTAGCTGGCGAGGCTCAGAAGAGGCTCGCCGCACCTTCGGGCGCGGGCACGCCTAGATGGGCGAAGGCGCGCTCGGTCAGGACCCGGCCCCGCGGGGTCCGCTTGAGCAGCCCCTGCTGGAGCAGATAGGGCTCGAGCACGTCCTCGATCGTGTCCTGCTCCTCGCCGATCGCGATCGCCAGAGTGGAGAGGCCGACGGGCCCGCCGCCGAACTTGGTCGCGATCGTCTCCAGCAGCGCCCGGTCGCTGCGGTCCAGCCCGCCGGCGTCGACCTCCAGCATCTCCAGGGCGGCCGCGGCGTCCTCGATTCCGATCCGCCCCGACCCCTTCACCTGGGCGAAGTCCCTGACCCGCTTGAGCAGGCGGTTGGCGACGCGGGGGGTCCCGCGCGAGCGCGAGGCGATCGTCTCCGCGCCGCCGGCGTCGATGTCGATGCCGAGGATCCCGGCGGAGCGCGTGACGATCAGCGCCAGGTGCTCGGTCTCGTAGTACTCCAGCCGGTGCGAGACCCCGAAGCGGTCCCGCAGCGGCGTCGTCAGCAGCCCGGAGCGGGTCGTCGCCCCGACCAGCGTGAACGGCGGCAAGGGCAGCGTCACGGTGCGGGCGCCGGCGCCCTGTCCCAGCACCACCGGCAGCTCACCGTCCTCCATCGCCGGGTAGAGGGTCTCCTCGACCGCCCGGCCGAGGCGGTGGATCTCGTCGATGAAGAAGACGCTGCCCGGCTCCAGGGCGGTGAGAAAGGAGGCGACGTCGGCCTTGCGCTCCAGCGCCGGGCCCGCGGTCTGCACCATCGGCACCCCGAGCTCGGCCGCGACGATGTGCGCGAGCGAAGTCTTGCCCAGCCCGGGAGGGCCGGCGAGCAGCACGTGGTCGAGCGGCTCGCCGCGGCGCTTGGCCGCCTCGATGAAGATCGCCAGCTGGTCGGTCACCTGGGTCTGGTTGACGAAGTCCCCGAGCGTCGGCGGGCGCAGCGAGCGGTCGAGGTCTTCGTCGGGCAGCTCGGCGCGGGCGTCGTGGACCCTGACCTCGGCGTCGACCGGCACCGGCTCGTTCTCGATCCCGGGCGTGCGGATCCGGTTCCCCCCGATGTCCGGCGGCTCGTTCACGCTGCGTTCCTCGCCGCGGCGGCCCTGCGCAGCGCCGCCGCCACCAGCTCCTGCGGCTCGGCGCCCTCGACCCCGTCGAGCAGCTGCTCGGCCTCCAGCGGGGCGTAGCCGAGGTTGACCAGCCCGTCGCGGGCGAGCGTGCGGGGGTCGCCCTCCTCGGCCACGGCGAGCGCCACCTCCTCCTCCAGCGCCCCGGCGACCTTCTCGCGCAGCTCGACGATGATCCGCTCCGAGGTCCGCTTGCCGATCCCCGGCACCGCCTGGAAGCGCTTCGCGTCGCCGGCGGCGATCGCCCGCAGCAGGTCGCGCGCGGTGCCGCCGGAGAGGGTCGCGATCGCGACTTTCGGGCCGACGCCACTGACCGTGATCAGCAGCCGGAAGAGGTCCCGCTCCTCCTCGGAGGAGAAGCCGTAGAGCGCGAGCGAGTCGTCGCGGGAGATCAGCTCCGCGTGGAGGAAGGCGTCGCTCCCCGCCGCCGGGACGGCTTTCAGGGTCTCCGAGGAGACGGCAAGGCGGTAGCCGACGCCGGCCGCGTCGATCACCACGTGATCGGCCCGGCGCACCATCACCTCTCCGCGCACCCCGGCGATCACCCGGCGATCCGCTCCCCGCGCAGGGCGTCCGTCGCTTCGCGCGCGATCGTCACCGCGCTGCGATGACCGTTGCCGCCGCCGTGGCAGATCGCGACCGCCAGGGCGTCGGCGGCGTGGTCGGGGGTCGGCGGCTCGGGCAGGCCGAGGAGGGTTCCCACCATTTTCTGGACCTGGCGCTTGCCGGCCCCGCCGGAGCCGCAGACCGCCATCTTGATCGCCTGCGGCGTGTACGTGAAGCACTCGATTCCGCGTTCGGCGGCCGCCAGCATCGCCACGCCGCTCGCCTGGCCGACGGCCATCGCCGAGCGGACGTTCTTGCCGAAGTAGACGTCCTCGATCGCCATCGCCTTCGGCTCGTGCCAGGCGAGCAGCTCCGACAGCGAGCGGTGGATCCGCTCCAGGCGCCGCTCCATCGGCTGATCCGGCGTGGTCTCGACCACGCCGCCGTCGAGGGCGACCATGTGGGTCCCCTCCACCCGGACGATGCCGAAACCGAGGTTTGCGGCACCGGGATCGATGCCCATCACGACCTGCATGGGGATTGATTCTGGAATGAGTGCCGGATGCCTTCCGGCGAGGGCTCAGGCGGCCAGTTTCTCGAGCACGTCCGCGGGAATGTCGAAGTTGGCGAAGACCTCGTCGACGTCGTCCTGGTCGTCGAGCGAGTCGAGCAGCGCGAGGAGGCGCTCGGCGTCGTGGCCCTTGAGTTCGACGCTGCTCTTCGGCTCGGTGATCAGGCCGGCGGACTCGACCTCGATGCCTTCTCCCTCCAGCGCTTCGCGCACGGCGGTGAGGTCGGTCGGCTCGCAGACCACCCGCAGCTTGCCCTCGTCCTCGCGCACGTCCTCGGCACCGGCGTCGATCGCCCCGATCAGGTCGTCCTCGCCATAGCGCTCGCCGTCGACGACGATCGCCCCCTTTTTCTCGAAGATCCAGGCGACCGAGCCCGGCTCCCCGAGGTTGCCGCCGTGCTTGGAGAAGGCGTGGCGGATCTCGGCGCCGGCGCGGTTGCGGTTGTCGGTCAGCGCCTCGACGAGGACGGCGACGCCGGCGGGGCCGTAGCCCTCGTAGACGATCCTTTCGATCGCGGCGCCGTCCGCGCCCGCCCCGGTGCCGACGTCGATCGCTTTCTGGATCTTGTCCTTCGGCATCGAGGCGTCTTTGGCCTTCTGGACCGCCGTCGCCAGGGTCGGGTTGCCGCTCGGGTCGCCGCCGCCGTCGCGCGCGGCGACGGTGATCGCGCGCGCGAGCTTGCTGAAGAGCTTGCCGCGTTTCGCGTCGGCCGCGCCCTTCTTGTGTTTAATCGAATGCCACTTGGAATGTCCGGACATCGCCTGGCATTCTATGAAGTCGCCCCATGGCACCGACGGAGAGAACCCACGGAGTGGGACACGCGCTGGCCGCAGGCCTCGTCTTCCTCGCCATGCTCCTGGCCGCCTTCTCGCTCTGGACCGCGATCCCGCTGAGCTGGGTCTACATCGCCTCGAAGCTCTCCGAGACCCAGTTCCCGAGCGGCGGTCCCTACGCGGTGGTCGCCGTCGGCATCGTCGCCTCGATCCTCGTCGTCGCCTGGCTGATTGGTCGCCTCAACAACCTCTACATCCGCATCACCGGGACCAACCGGCTGGCGCCGATCCGGCCAACCTGGCTGAAGAGCATGCGCGACACCAGCCCGGTCTCCAACTCGGTCACCGTGGTCGAGGCGGTGCTGATGGCCTCGGTGATGCTCGCCGCCCTGGCCCTGACCCTGTGGTTCTTCCTCCTCGCCGGCTCGCCCCTGCCCGACCAGTAACACTTCCGGCACGGTAATTTTAAAGTTTCGCAGACCAAAAGTTGCATTTGGCTTGGTAGGTTGCCATCATGGCCGTGATGGCAAGGGACCGGTGGACCGACGCAGATCTGAATCAGCTGAGCATGCAGGTGGACGCTGGCTTCGAAGAGATGCGCACGGAATTCAAGGCGGTCCGCGCAGAAATGAAGGAAGAGTCGAAAGCCCTTCGCGCGGAGTTCAAGGAGGAGTCGAAAGCCCTTCGCGCGGAGTTCAAGGAGGAGTCGAAGACCCTTCGCGCGGAGATGCAACAGGAATTCCGCGGGTTCCGCGCCGAGATGGGCCAGCTTCGCGCCGACACCGGCGCCTTCCACCGCTCCGTCACTCAGCTCCTGTGGGGGGTGGTCGGCACCATCTTCCTCGGCTTCATGGGGACGATCGCCGCGCTGATCTCCCTCGTCTGAGCACGTCAGACCACGAACCTGCCGTCTTCCTGCATGACGACGCCGTCGACTTCGAGCTTGCCGCCGAGGCGGAGGTCGCAGACGAGGTCGGTGTGGACGGCGGACTCGTTCTCGCCGCCGGACTCGGGATAGCTGCTGCCGACCGCCATGTGGACGGTGCCGCCGATCTTCTCGTCGAGCAGGACCTCGCGGGTGCCTTTGGCGATCCCGTAGTTGGTGCCGATCCCGAGCTCGCCGAGGGTGCGGGCGCCCTCGTCGGTGTCGAGCAGCTTCAGCAGGTACTCCTCGCCGCGCTCGGCGGAGGCGTCGACGACCCTGCCGGCCTCGAAGCGCAGGCGCACGCCCGAGACCTCGCGGCCGCCGATCACCGCCGGCAGGTGGAAGCTGACCTCGCCCTCGACGGAGTCCTCGACCGGACCGGTGAAGAACTCGCCGTCGGGCATGTTGTTGTCGCCGACGCAGGGGATGAACCGGCGCCCGGCGATGCCGAGCCTGATGTCGGTCCCCGGCGCGGTCACCCGCACCTCCTCGTGGCCCTCGATCCACCCCGCCAACCGCGTCGTCTCCTCCGAGGCGCGCTTCCAGGCGGTCAGCGGCTCGGGGTCGCTCGCCAGGCAGGCGCCGTAGTAGAAGTCTTCGTAGTCGGCCAGGCTCATCTCGGCCTCGGAGGCGTAGGCGCTGGTCGGGTAGAGCGTGTAGCACCAGCGGAAATCGCCCTCGGCCGCGCGCTTCATCGCCCGCGTCATCAGGTCCCCGGTGGCCGACTGACGCAGCGTCTGGCGCTCCGGCGGCACCCCCGAGAGCTCGCGGGTGTTGGTGGTCGCGCCGATCGCGATCCGCACGTCGACGTTGTCGACCATCCACTCGGCGAAGGGGGATATCCATTCCAGCTGCGCGTCGGAGGCGTGCTTGAAGTAGGCGGCGATCTGACCGTCGAGGGCAACGTTCATCACCGCGTGGCCGCCGGCTTTCAGCACCTCCTCGTAGACCGCCAGCAACAGCGGCGCGGCAGCGCTCTCGCCGTCGATCGCGACGACGTCGCCCTCCTTCACCCCGGTCGAGTAGCCGACCAGGATCTTCGCCAGGTTCTGAACCCTCGGGTCGCCGCCGCTCATCGCCTCGCCTCCTCCCCCGCCCGCTCGCGGGCGGCAGTAGTCATCGCCATGAAGATCGCGTGGAACCGCGGGTCGTCGGTCAGCTCCGGGTGGAAGGCGCAGGCGAGGACGCTCCCCTCGCGGATCGCCACCGGATGGCCCTCGTGGGAGGCGAGGACCTCGACCTCCGGCCCGTGCCGCTCGACCCACGGCGCGCGGATGAAGACCGCCCGCAGCGGCTCGTCGCCGATTCCCTCGACCGCAAGGTCGGCCTCGAAGCTCTGCAGCTGGCGGCCGAAGGCGTTCCGCCTCGCGGTCGCGTCGATGAAGCCGAGGTGCTCGGCGTCGCAGACGATCAACCCGGCGCAGGTGCCGAGGAGCGGGCGGCCCGCGTCGTGGTGCGCCCGCAGCGCCGGCTCCAGCCCGGCGGACTCGATCAGCTTGCCGATCGTGGTGCTCTCCCCGCCGGGGATGACGAGCGCGTCGAGATCCTCGAGGTCCTGCGGGACGCGCACCTCGCGCGGCTCGGCTCCGAGCTGGCGCAGGGTCCTCGCGTGGGCTTCGAAGTCGCCCTGGAGCGCGAGGACGCCTACCGCGAGGGAGTCGGCGGTCCCAGCGTCGGCCACCTACGCTCCGCGGTTCTGCAGCAGGGCGTCCTCGGCGGCGAGGCCGGCGATCTCCAGCCCGGGCATCGCCTCGCCGAGACCGATCGAGGCGGCCGCGACCCGCTCGGGGTCGTTGAAGTGGGTGGTCGCCTCGACAATCGCCCGCGCCCGCCGCTCGGGGTCGGCGCTCTTGAAGATCCCCGAACCGACGAAGTTGCCCTCGGCGCCGAGCTGCATCATCAGCGCCGCATCGGCCGGCGTGGCGATCCCGCCGGCGCAGAACAGCGGCACCGGCAGCCGGCCCGCCTCGGCGACGGCCCTCACCACCTCGAGCGGGGCCTGGAGTTCTTTGGCCTCCGAGGAGAGCTCCTCCGGCCCGAGCTGCGCGAGGCGCTTGATGCCGGAGGTGATCTCGCGCATGTGGCGGACCGCCTCGACGACGTTGCCGGTCCCCGCCTCGCCCTTGGAGCGGATCATCGCCGCGCCCTCGCCGAGCCGCCGCAGCGCCTCGCCGAGGTTGGTGGCGCCGCAGACGAAGGGGACCTCGAAGGCGTACTTGTCGATGTGGTTGTGCTCGTCGGCCGGGGTCAGCACCTCGGACTCGTCGACGTAGTCGACCTCGAGGGACTGCAGGACCTGGGCCTCGGCGAAGTGGCCGATCCGGGCCTTCGCCATCACCGGGATCGAGACGGCCTCCTGAATGCCCTTGATCATCGCCGGGTCGGACATCCGGGCGACGCCGCCGTCGCGGCGGATGTCGGACGGGACCCGCTCCAGCGCCATCACCGCGCAGGCGCCCGCCTCCTCGGCGATCTTCGCCTCCTCGGGGGTGACCACGTCCATGATCACCCCGCCCTTCAGCATCTCGGCCAGGCCGGTCTTCAACCTGAAAGTCGCTCGCTCGCTCATGGCCGACATCTTAGGGAGGCAGGCTCCTCCCGCGGGTGGCGCCCGTACAGGTGCCGAGCATCCAGCGCAGGTACCTGTACGGGTGACAGGACCCGCGGGCCGATGATCTCTGTCTTACTTGAGTTTGTAGGCTCTGATGCGGTCTTTGTGCGCCGCTTCGTCGCGTGCGTAGAGGCCGTGGGCCAGGCCCTGGACGAGCGCCATCAGAGCCGTGTGGCTGCGGGTGAAGCTGGGGCTGTTCGAGGAGAAGTAGAGGGTCAGCTCGGCGTGCTCCCCCACCTCCGACATCGTCGCGTCGGAGATCGCCAGGGTGCGGGCGCCGCGGTGCAGGGCCAGCTTCATCGCCCGCAGCAGAAGCGGGTGGGCGCGGCCGGCGGAGAGGGTGATGACCAGGGTGTTCTCGTCGATCCGGCCGAGCCGCTGCAGGGACTCGCCGCCGGTGCTGGCGACGATCTCGGCGCGGATGTCCAGCAGGCTGAGGGTGTGACGCAGGTAGCTGGCGAAGAAGGCCATCTGGTCGACGCCGACGATCACGATCCGCTGCGCCGTCGCCAGGGCCTGGACCGAGGCGTCGACCTGCTCGGGGGTCAGCTTGCGCGCGGTTTCCTCGAGGTTCGCGTAATCGGCGCTGAGGGATCCCTCCAGCTCGGAGTGGTCGAATGAGAAGAGCGCTCCGCCGTTGGCGCTGGCGGCGGCGATCGTCGTCCGGTACTCCTCGATCGCGGCCTGCTGGAGCTCGGGGTAGCCCTCGAAGCCGAGCGCCTGCGAGAAGCGCACCACGGTCGAGGAAGAGGTGCTCGCCCTGCGGGCCAGCTCCTCGGCGGTGAGGAAGGCGGCCTCGTCGAGGTGGTCGACGATGTAGCGGGCGACGTCCTTCTGGGAGCGCGAGAACTCGTCGAAGCGCTCCTGGATGTAGTCGGAGAGGCTTTTGAGCTGTGGGGACTTCGTTGCGGTCTTGGTCACGGCGGTCCATTTCGCCGAACCGGCCCCTTTCCCTTCCGGGTTCTGGTTGGATTCGTCGCAGATGAACCTCGAAAAGGCCCTGCGCCTGACCAATCGCAACATGATCGCCTTCGACCTGCTGCTCGGCAGCGCCGCGATCGCGGCGCCGGCGACGACCCTGAAGGTGCTCGGTCACGACCAGCCCTCTCCCGACGCGGAACACCTCTTCCGCCGCTGCGGACCGATCTGGCTGACCTTCGCCGCCGCCCACCTGGTCGCCGAGCGCCGCGGCACCGCCGCCGACTGGCAGTCGCTCGCCTGGCTGCGCGGAACCGAGATCGCGACCGACGCGCTCTGGTCAACCTCGCCCGCGGTCAGCCGACCGGGGGCGAAGCTCGGGTTGCATCTGGCCGGCGTCGCCAACGTCGCGATGGCGGCGGGCTTCGCCTGGCTCTCGCGGAGACGCTGACGTGAGCCAGTTCGAGGGACTCCCGAGCATGCGCTGGAGCCTCACCGGGCTGAACGAAGAGGGCGACGAGACCTGGCTGATCCGCGGGATCGCCCGCAAGCTCTACCACTGCCCCGGCTGCCACGGCGACATCCCCGTCGGCGAGGAGCACACGGTCGTCCAGTATGTGCGCCGGCTCGGCGGCACAGACCACCACCACTGGCACCGGCGCTGCGCCGAAGAGCTGCTCCTGCCAGAGCTCGGCAACCTCAAGCGGGTGCCCGCCTCCGAGTCGAGCCAGTCCCGGCTGGAGGCACGGGGGCGCCGCCCCGCCGGCCGGCGAGACCGACGCCGGTGAGCCTGGGCCGCCGAGTCGCCGCGACCTACGCGCGGATCTGGCGCACCTACAGGGGCTGGGCACCCTCGATCCTGCTGCTGGCAGTGATCGTCTTCGTCCCCCTCGGGCTGCTGAACGCGCTGACCATGAACGTCGAGCTCGACTCGCTCGACATCACCAACGGGATCAAACTCGCGGCCTTCGCCCTCGCGGTCGGGGTCGTCACCGCCACCGGGCTGATCGGCGAGGTCTTCTTCAGCGGCGCGATCGCGATCTCGCTCACTCATCCCCACGGCGAGGACCCGCCGCCGCTGGGCGAGATCGCCCGGCGGCTGAACTACGGCCGGCTGATCGCGGTCGACCTGGTCTTCGTCGCGATCGTCGCCCTGGGGCTGCTGCTCGGCCTCGTCCCCGGCATCCTCGCCTTCGTCTGGCTCGGCCTCGCCGGCCCGGTGGTCGAGCTCGAGGATCGCTCCGCCGCCGGCGCCCTGCGCCGCAGCATGCAGTTGGTCCGCGGCAACTTCTGGCTCGTCTTCGGAGTCCTGGCGCCGATCGAGCTCGCCGGCGACGCGATCGGCGGCGGCCTCGCGGCCCTGGTCCACGACCTCTTCGGCCACACCTTCGTCGCCACCTGGCTCGCCGAGTCGCTCTCCGACGCCGCCCTCGCCCCCGTCTTCGCCGTCGCCGCGGTGCTGCTCACGGTCGAGCTGATGCGCGAGAAGGACGGGACCTCGCCGCCCCTGCACGCGACCCCGGTGCCGGCATGAGCACCGCCTCGATCGTCGGCGACTTCTACAACCGGATCGCCGAGCACGAGCTGCAGGGCCTCTACCTGGTCCTGATCGGGTTCATCCTCTCCTTCGCCTTCATCCGCATGAGCACCCGGCTGATGCGGAGCCCGAGGGTCCCCTGGTGGCCGGGCAGCATCGTCAGCGACAGCGGCGTCCACCTCCACCACCTCGTCTTCGGGATCGTGACGATGATGGTCGCCGGCGCCGGCGGCTTCGCCGCCTTCGGCAACAGCCCCTGGACCGAGATCTGCGCCTTCGCCTTCGGGATCGGCGCCGGGCTGACGATCGACGAGTTCGCCCTCTGGGTCTACCTCGACGACGTCTACTGGGCCGAGGAGGGCCGCAGCTCGATCGACGCCACCGTGATCGCCGCCGCGGCGATGTTGCTGGCGCTGCTCGGCTTCACCCCGTTCACGATCGAAGACGGCTCGATCGAGTCGATCCTCGGCACCGCCCTCAGCGCCCTGGTCGTCTTCCTCCTGGTCGCAGCCTGCTTCGCCAAGGGCCGGATCCTGCACGGCACGATCGGCTTCTTCGTCTTTCCGGTCGCCCTCTACGGGGCCTGTCGCCTCGGCAAGCCCGGCTCGGCCTGGGCGCGGCGCCGCTACGGCGAGCGCCACCCGAGGAAACAGGCCCGCGCCGAGGAGCGCTTCCCGCCGGACCGCCGCACCGAGCGCTTCAAGAACGCCTTCCGCGACATCGTCGGCGGCAAGCCCAGCGAGGGCCTCGCGGCCGCCAAGGAGGAGGCCTTCGCGGCGACCCGCGAGGCGAGCGAAGAAATGCGCCAGCGGGCCGAACGGGTCACCCACCCGGGCGAGCGCGAGGACCGCTGAGGACAATCGCCAAAGCGGTGTTCCTTTTGGGTGCATAGGACCCAAAAGGAACACCGCTGCCTGATTCCTCAGAGGTCGCTGCCGCTGCACTCCTCGAAGCCGACTTCTTCGGCCAGGACCTTGCGGTCGTCCTCGGTGTCGTTGCGGTCTTCGCGGGCTTCGACGTAGGCGGTCGGGTCTTCGGCCTCGGCCGCGGCGAGGGCGTCGCGGTCCCATTCCCTGACTTCCCGCTGCGAGCCGACGTAGCGGTCGTAGGCCGCCTCCAGGGACGGCGGCGGCACCAGCGCCTCGAACCGCTCGACGGCGTTGCTGGAGATCCCGACCAGCACCCGGGAGTAGGCGACGTCCGGGACGACCTCTGCTTCGGGATCGCGGTAGCGGAGGAACTTGTCGCGGCTTTCGGTGCAGATCTCGTCGCCCTTCGCGATCAGCTGCGCCGCGCTCAGAGTCTGCGGCTCGGGCTTCGGCTTCGGCTGCTCCGCCGTCGAGAGGCCGGACTCGGCGCCGGCCCTCCCGCCCTGGCCGTCACCCCCGGACGCCAGCACGACCGCTATCGCCGCGGCGGCGATCAGCGCCAGCAGGGCGCCGCCGATCAGCAGGGGACGGCGGGGCCGCCTTGCGGCCGGCTCGCCGGAGAGCTTGGCGGTCTCGGCCTCGCGCGGCCCGGGCGAGCGGCGCTCCCGCGTCGCCGCGGCACCGGTCGCGACGGTGCGCTCGGGGATCGAGGGCGCGGTGCCGCTGAGGGCGGCTTCCGCCGCGCGGCCGAGGTCGCCGGCGGAGGGATAGCGGTCCCCCGGTGACTTCGACATCGCCCGGATGACGACGTCGTCGAGCGCCGTCGGCACCGCCGGCGCGTAGAGGGAGGGCGCGGGCGGCGGGTCGTGCAGGTGAGCGTAGAGGCGGGCGGCCTCGCCCTCGCGCGGGAACGGCACCTCGCCGGTCAGCAGCTGGAACAGCAGGCAGCCGAGCGCGTAGACGTCTACCCGGGCGTCGATCGGCTCGCCGGAGATCTGCTCGGGGGCGACGTAGTCGAGGGTGCCGACGAACCGCCCCGTCTGGGTCAGGCCCGACTGGGTGGCGAGGTTGCGGGCGACGCCGAAGTCGGTGATGTAGGCGTGTTCGGCCCCGGGGTCGCCGCCGAGCAGGACGTTGGCCGGCTTGACGTCGCGGTGGACGAGGCCGGCGGAGTGGATCGCGTCGAGGCCGTTCCCCAGCTGGGCGATCAGCCGCACCGCATCGCCCGGCTCGAGCTTCCCCTCGCGGGCGAGGCGGCGCTGGAGATCGGAGCCGGCGACGTAGCGCATCGCGATCCAGGGCACGCCACCCTCCTCGCCCGCGGCGTAGATCGGCACCACGTTGGGGTGCTCGATCGAGGCAGCGATCCGGGACTCCTCGGCGAAGCGCCTGGCGAAGACCTCGTCCGAGGCGGCCTCGGGCGCGATCAGCTTCAGCGCCACCCGCCGCTCCAGGCCCGGCTCCACGGCCAGATAGAGGATCCCCATCCCGCCGCGGCCGAGGCGCCCCTCGATCCGGTAACCGGCGAACTCCTCCCCTTCGGAGAGGTCCGTCCACCGCGAAGGCTCAACCATTGCTCAACCCTAGCCGCAGATTCCCCTGCATAGACTCGTGATCGGGAGCATGCGCCGCCGAATCGCCATACCTCTGCTGATCGCGGTCCTGGCCGCCGCCTGGACGGCGAGCTCCGATGCCGTCAGGGTGGCCCAGGACGGCCTGATCGTGACCTTCGACGCCGACTTCGCACCGCACGTCCTGCCGCGCTCGAAACCGGCCCCGGTGAACGTCAGGGTCACCGGCAAGATCGCCACCGCCGACGGCAGCCATCCCCCGCCGCTGCGCCAGATCGAGGTCGCCATCAACCGCAACGGCCGGCTCGAAACCACCGGCCTGCCGGTCTGCACCGCCCCGGTGCTGCAGTCGACCAGCAGTAGGACCGCGCTCGCTCGCTGCCGCGGCGCCCTCGTCGGCCGCGGCCGTTTCCACGCCGTCGTCAAGCTCGGGCGCGAGGTCGAGACGTCGGGCGAGATCCTCGCCTTCAACAGTCGCCGCGGCCGCCAGAAGGCGCTGGTGCTCCACCTCTTCTCCGGCATCCCCGTCCGCTTCACCCTGGTCATACCGCTGACCGTGCAGCAGCTCCCGGAGGGCGACTTCGGCACCGTCCTCAGGGCCAAGATCCCCCGCCTGGCGGGAGACCTCGGCTCGGTCACCGAAATCAACCTGACGATCGGCCGCCGCTACTCCTTCGGCGGCAGGAGTCGCAGCTACGTCTCCGCCGCCTGCCGGGCCCCCTCGAACCTGAACGAAGCGCTGTTCCCGTTCGCCAAGGGCAGCTTCCACTTCGAGGGCCACGCGGAGATCCGCGAAACCCTGCTGCGCCTCTGCCGCGTGCGCTGAGTCAGAGCCCGAGGCCGCCGACGCCGCCCTCGTCCCACCCCAGGTGGTGGGCGAGCTCGTGCCGCAGGGTCCGCTCGACCTGGCGCGCGAGCAGCTCGCGGCTGTGGCCGAAATCGCGTTCGAGCGTGTCGCGATAGATGACGATCCTGTCCTCGAAGCGTTCGGCCGCCACCCCGTCGCCGAAGTACTCGCCGTAGGCGTTGCGCTCGAAGCCGAGATCGGAGACGACCACCGCGACCGGCTCGAGCAACCGCTGGAATTCCTCCGGGAGGGCGTCGATCGCGTCGGCCACGAGGTCTTCGAAGCTGTCAGGCTGGGTCTGATTCACTGCCGCACCACGTTAACCCGCAACCGATCTGGAGCCACCCACATGAGCAGAAAGCTGCGCACCGTCTACTCCCTCTTCGCCGTGCTCGCGCTCGCCACCGCAGGAGCCGCCTGGTCCGGCTGCGGCAGCGACAGCGGCGACGACACCGAAACCGTCCGCGAGCAGGCCGAAACTCAGGTCGAAGAAGGCACGAAGAAGGCCGAAGAAGCGATCGACGAAGGGGTCGAAGAGACGAAGAAGGGCCTCGAAGAAGCCAAGGAACAGGCCACCGGCGAGACCAAGAAGAAGCTCGAAAAGGCCCAGAAGGAAGCCGAAGAGGGAATCGAAGAAGGCCAGGCCAAGGCCGAAAAGGGAATCGAAGAAGCCAAGGAACAGGCGGAAAAGTACCTGCCCTGACGGGCGCCGCTCTCAGCGGTGGAGGTCCCCGGTGGCGTCGATGCTCTCGCCGAGGATCTCCACCGACCGCCGCATCTGCTCGTCGGAGATCGTGAACGGCGGCGCCAGGCAGAGGATGTCGTCGAGAAGCCCGCGGGTGAGCAGGCCCCGCTCGCGGGCCGCGGCGGCCGCCCGGCGGCCGCGTTCGACCTCCACCGGCCAGCGCTGACGCGTCTCCAGGTCGCAGACGAGCTCGATCCCGACCATCAGCCCCGCCTGCCGCACCTCGCCGACTTCGGGGTGCCCGCGCAACGGCGCGACCAAGCCGGCGAGCGTCTCGCTCGCCGCCCGGACCCGGTCCAACCACCCCTCCCGCTCGATCGCCTCGATGTTGGCGAGCGCGACCGCGCAGGCGACCGGATGGCCCGAGTTGGTGAAGCCGTGCATGAAGTGGCCGGGGCGGCGATCGGGGTCGCGCAGCTCGTCCCACAGCTCGTCGGAGACGATCGCCCCGCCGAGCGGTACGTAGCCGCTGGTCACCCCCTTCGCGAAGGTGATCACGTCCGGTGCGACCCCTTCGTGGTCGCACCCGAACCAGCTGCCGGTGCGGCCGAAGCCGGTGATCACCTCGTCGGCGATCAGCAGGACGCCGTGACGGTCGCAGATCTCGCGCAGCCGGCGCAGGTAGCCGGCCGGCGGGACGATCACCCCGCCGGAGCCGAACACCGGCTCGACGATCGCCGCCGCCACCCGCTCCGGCCCCAGCTCTTCGATCTTCGCCTCGAGCACCTCGCCGCGACAGACGGGGCAGCTCTGCGGCTCGCAGGGAACCCCGGCGGCGCAGCGGTAGGGATACGGCGCCGGCACCTCGGCGACGTCCGGCGCCTGCACCCCGAATTCAGCGTGATAGGGCCGCAGCCGCGTGGCGGTCGTGGTGATGCCCGTGAGCCCGTGGTAGCCGCGGTCGTGGGCGAGGACGATCGATTTCTCCGGCCGGCCCTGCCGCACCCAGTGCCGCCGGGCGAGCTTGATCGCCGTCTCGTTCGCCTCGCTGCCGCCGCTGACGAAGAAGACGCCGCCGAGACCGGGAGGCGCCAGCCCGACGAGCCGCTCCGCCAGTTCGATCGCGGGCGGCGAGGAGACGCCGCCGAAGGTGGACGCGTAGGGAAGCCGCCGCATCTGATCGCAGGCGGCCGCCACCAGGTCCTCCCGGCTGTGCCCCAGGTTCACGGTCCACAGCCCCGCCGACCCGTCGATCAGCCGTTGCCCCTCGGCGGTGACGAGCTCGCAGCCCTCCCCGCGCACGATAACCAGCGGGCCCGCCTCGGGCAGCCGCGAGTGGTCGGTCAGGGGGTGGATCAGATGAGCCAGATCCCCTGCGGAATGATCTGGTGCGGACAAGAGCCCACACAGTTTATTCGAGATTAGACAGCCTGTCTATAGCTCGTCGGCGGTCGACTTTCGTCCCAGCGGGCTGCGCGGGGCCTCGTTCGGCGACACCGAGCAGATCGCGTACCAGTGCAGCAGCGCGAGCTGGTGGGCCCTTTCCTCGATCTCGTTCGAGGTGGCCGATACGTCGAAGGTAGAGAGGATCGACTCGATCATGTTGTAGGCGGCCCGGACCCCGAATTCGAGGTCGATGTCCTCGCGGATCAGGCCGGCGTCTTCGTCGGCGGCGTGGACGGCCATGATCCACCCCAGCATCGCGTCGTCCGCGGCTTTGTTGGCCTCCTCCCAGCCGCTGCCGCGCAGGTTGCGGGCGACGGCGACGATCGGGCGCAGATCGGCGTTCTTCACCCGCCAGTCGAGCGCCTCGCGGACCATCTCCTGGATCAGCTCGAACGAAGTCTGACCTGAGCGGGCGTTTTCGCGAAGCCGCTGAGCGATGCGGGCGTACCCCGTCATGTAGTCGCTGATGATCGCCGCGAGGATGTCCTGCTTGTCGTCGAAGTTGTTGTAGACGGTCGCCCGCGCCACCTGGGCCGCCCTGGCGATGTCCCCCATCGAGGTCTCCGAGAACCCCCGCCGGGCAAAGAGCTTGCGGCTGGCCTCGATTATTTTCGTTCTCGCGCGCGGCTCCCCCCGGCGTGGACGCGTCATCTTTGCCGCCTCCGATGGCGATTGGTCAGACACTTCACACGGGCGAGACTATCCAATGAATGTGACATGACCCTTCCTAGTGGACCTCTTCGGGAAGCTCGTACCAACGCTTGCGATCGCCGAGGCGGGCTCGCAGCTTCCAGCCCCGGCTCTTGGGGACGGTGTCCAGTTCGACTCTCAACTCCTCCAGCCGCTCCGCCACGCGCTCGCCCGCCTCGAACCCGGGCAGGTCGCGTGCGAACTGTGCGCTGCGCTCGGCGACCATCCCCATCGTTCGCCACAGGCCCCAGTCACCACTTGCCCGCTCGGCGATGTAAACGCGGTTGACGCCGCTCTCGTCCTCGCTCCAGTCGTGATCGGCGAAGATCGCGCAGATGTCGAGGTAGTCCTTTTCGTTGGTTTCCACCACCTGCAGCTTCAACACCGCCAGGTCGGCGAGGGAAAGCGTCAGCGGCACAGCCTCGAGCCGCTCGCGCAGGTCGATCCGGTGACACAGGTCGGCCTCGTCGACGAAGACGTCGACATGGCGCTGATTGCCATCGTCGAAGAAGTACAGCCGCCGGTGTCCGTGGAGGGTGTTGAACTCGCGGTCGGAGACGTACCCGAGCGACTCCAGCAGTGAGGCCACGTCCCGCGTCGCCGAGCCGCGGGTCGCCAGGTCGACGTCGGCGTAGGACCGCCGCAAAGGCGGTCGCCTGCTGCTCGGGCAGAGGACGGCCACCGCGACGCCGCCGACCAGGCGCAGGGGAACGCCGCGCCCGGCGGCGGTCTCCGCGATCCTGGTCCCCTCGGCGACGGGATCGGCAAGCGGCTCCACGCGACCCGACGCTACTCCGGCGGGATCTCGGCGGCGAGCTTGTCGACGTCGACGCCCTGCCGCCGCCGCGTCGCCCGGGCGACGAAGAACGTCAGCAGGGCCGCGCCGAGGATGATCCCGCAGTCGCGGAAGAAGTGACCCTTGTCTTCGATCCCGAGCGACGGATAGTGCATGTAGACGAAGAACAAGCCCGCCATCAAGACGATCGTCGTCGCCCCGGACAGGGACACCACAGGCACACCGAAGATCCGCCGGGTGGTGGCCGAGGCGCGCCAGACCTCCGGCCTGCGGTAGGGAAGCAGGACGGCGGCGACAGAGAGCAGGATCATCGTCACCAGCTGCAGCAGCACGGCCTCGTAGAGGAATTTGTTGAAGCCTTCGTTGTTGCTCACGGCCCAGTAGAGGGCGGCGAGGCCGAGGACCACGACCAGGCCGATCGCGTAGTTCGGGGCATGGGTCCGCGGCGAGACCTCTGCGAACTTGGACGGCAACAGGCCGTCCAGCGCCCAGGCGAAGAAGCTTCGCACCGAGATCGCGATCTGCGGCAGCATCAGCAACGGATAGGCCACCGCGAAGGTGATCAACAGCCACCACGAAAACAGGGTGCTGCCGCCGGCGATCGAGGTGAGGAAGGTGTAGTACGGAGGTGCTCCGGCGAACGGGTAGCTTTCCGTGTAGCTGAGACCGTTGATCGCGACGAAGAAGTCGTGACCGAACTTCCAGAAGAAGACCACACCGAGGATCACGGCGATCAGGATGTGGACGAAGGTCGCGAGGCTCATGATCTTCACCTGGGTGATGTCTTTGGCCCGGCGCACCTCGCCGGAGATGTAGATCGAGAGCCAGCCGTAGATCGAGAGGCCGGCGATCGCCGCCATCGTCGGCCAGGTGTTGTCGAGACTGAAAGCAGGCGAGGGGTCGATCCCTTCCTTCTGCGCGGCGGCGACGATCCCGTTGTAGGAGTCGCTTTCGCCGGTCACCGGCCCGGCGAACTGGTTGAAACTGTGGACAAAGCCGTCATGGCTCTTGAAGAGGAGGAACAGGAGGACGGTTCCGAGGCCGATCATCGTCGCCACCCAGAGGCCGTTCATGATCCTCGTCGTCCAGCGCCAGCCACCGG
This sequence comes from Solirubrobacterales bacterium, assembly GCA_036376215.1. Taxonomy (GTDB): domain Bacteria; phylum Actinomycetota; class Thermoleophilia; order Solirubrobacterales; family 70-9; genus VAYN01. Next base: position 182,460 of record DASVAT010000016.1, on the reverse strand, counting down.
CCAGAAGTGCGGCCGACCCGAGAATCACGGCGGCGCCGACTCCGAACTGCCACCACTTGTCGGTGGCCAGGGTTTCGCCCGCGGTGACGAGGGAGTGATGGTCACCCACCAGGCCGACGGCGGTCAGCGACGGAGCCAGGGCGATCAGGACGAACGACTGCGCGACGAAGGCGATCACCAGAATCACGCCGGAGACCCAGAAGAACGAAGAGATCACTCCCACCACGGGGTGGGTCACCCGGCCGACGAGAACGTAGTCGCCGCCGCTGCGGGGAATGGCCGAGGTGAAGAGGCCGTAACAGACGCAGAGCAGGATCGCGAGGACGAAGGCCATCGCGAAGCCCAGCCAGATCGAGCCGCCCGGGAAGAAGGCGAGCGGGAGTATGAAGGCAGCCGTCGCGATCAGAATCGCGGTCGGCTGCGCCGCCATGTTGAAGACGAAGGTCGAGAACGGAGACACCTCGCGCACGAGCCCGGTGGCTCTACGCGCGTAGGTACCGCTCGGCGTCGTTCCAGACGGCGCCCCGCGAGGCGCCGCGCCTTCCCCAGATTCAGTCATTCCTCTCCCCTTTTGTTCAGTTGCGATCGAGTTACCCCGAGACCAGGTACTGATTGACGACACGGTCGGCTTCCAGGTGGACGAGGCAGCCGTCGAGATGACCGCTGCCGTAGTCCGACCCGGGATTGATCGCCACCGTGCGACCGATTCGGGTCACACCCTTGCTCTCGTGGATGTGACCGTGAAGGCTGAGCAGCGGTTGCGTCTCCTCGATGATCTGCCCCACCGCCGGGCTCCCGGTCGGGACCTCGTGCGGCCGGCCGCCCTTCATCACGTACCGCAGCTCCTCGTCGACCTCGAGGGCGGTGTCCAGGCTGCTCTCGTAGGGCGGCACGTGGATGTTGAAGATCGCCCGACCCGGCGTCTCCAGCTGGTCCACCAAGCGGCGGAGACGGGAGTAGATCTCGTCCTCGTCGAGCTCGCGCGGCGTCCCCCAGGGGGTCCGGTTCGAGTAGCCGAAGGAGACCATCTCGTGCGGGCCGAGCATCTTCACCTGCTCGTCGCAGGCCTCGACGCTGGTGCCCGACGCGAGCACCTCGTCGACCGACCAGGGGTCGTCGTTGCCGGGAATCACGTAGGCGCGGGTGCCGGTCCCGGCCAGCCGTTCGTCGGCGAGCCGGACCCAGAGCCGCAGCTCCTCGAGCAGCGCCGCTTCGAAGGCCCGCTCGCGGCGGCGCGGATCGCTGGAGAGCGCCCGGGCTTCCTCGGGATCGACGATCAGCGGGTACATCCCGTTCGTCGAGATCGCCCGCTGCATCTCGTCGAGCTCCTCGGCGGTGTGCGCCACCCGGTGCTCGCCGATCACCCGGGCCGAATAGGAGCCGTCGCCCTCACGGACGATCGGGACCAGCGCCTTGCCGGTGAGGTCGCCGCCCATCACCAGGGCGTCGGCCGGGTAGTGCGCGGCGGCGTTGACGAACTTCTTCCAGCAGACGCGCGAGCCGTGCACGTCTCCCGCGTAGAAGACGCGCGTCAAGGTCCCTTTCTGGCGGCGGTTGAACATCTCTCCCTCGTTCCCTCCACCGGGATCATCCGCGATACACCCGACGGCTGGCAACCCCGAGCCTAGCCCGAATTGGTCACAGTGTCTAGTTTCGGTCGGGAGCGAACTCCCGCTCCAGGAGTCGCATCGCGGCCGATCGGTCGGCGCTCGCCAGCAGCCCGGCGGAGGCCAGCAGGTAGCCGCGGTCGATCGCCACCCGCGGGTTGCGAGGCGCCAGCGAACGGGGCGCGCGACGTTCGAGCGCGCCCCGGAGGATCGCCTCGCCGTCGCTCCGGCTCGCGAAAACCCCTCCGGTACCCAAAAGCAGCGGCGCCTCGCGCAGATCGGGCCCGTCGCGGACGAGCGTCGGCGGGCCGCCCTCGCTCCGAGTCAGCAGCATCGTCCCGCAGTGACGGGTGAGGGCGTGGGCGGCCGCTCCGGTCGCCAGCAGCGCGTCGAAACGGAGCCCCTCCTCGTCGTCGGGGACCCAGCCGGGATGCCCTGCCCGTTTCGAGACAGCTTGTCGAACCGTGGCCTCGCTCCCGCTGCCCTTTTCCCCCAGCCAGCGCGCGTCGACCTCGGCAATGCCCGCCGCGCCGGCCCTCAAACCGAGGTCTCCCTCGACCGTCCGCAGGGTCGGCGGCGGAGGTAGGAGGGGGTCCTCGATGCCCGGCGCGGCGGCCTCGACCGGGCGGCTGGAGTGGACGTCGGTGGTCGCCCCGCCGACGTCGATCACGACCGCGCCACCCAGCAGCCGGGTCGCCTCGAGGACCGCCTCGGGGGTCGGCATCCGCACCATCCGCTCGAACTCGGGGCTGGCGCTGAGGCCCTTGCCGCCGATCACGTGGTTGAGGAAGACGCGCAGGATCGCTTCGCGCGCCGATTCGACCTCGAGCCGGCCGAGCTCCGGCATCACGTTCGCCGCGACATCGACCCGCGCCCCGGAAGCCCGCAACAGCTCGGCCGCCTCCGCGGCCACCTCGGCGTTGCAGGCGACGACGACGTTGCCGCCGATCCCGCCGCCGGCCAGCCGGCGGGCGTTCTCCACCACCAGCTCGGCCTGGCCGCCGTCCGTCCCCCCGGCGAAGAGCAGGATCTCCGGCCGCGAGGCCCGGAGCGCGTCGAGCTGCTCGTCGCCGAGCGCCCCCGAGAGAACCGCCTCGACCCGGGCCCCCGCGTTCAGCGCCCCCTGGCGGGCGGCGGCGGCGGTCAGGTCCTCGACCAGGCCGACGGCAGCGACCCGCAGCCCGCCGCCGGCGCTGGAGACCGCCAGGCGCTCGTCGATCCTCACCGTCCCCCCGGCCGCGGCCGTGGCCCGCTCGAGCGCCGCCGCGTAGCCCTCCATCAGGTCGCTGGCGATGGTGGTCGGGGCTTCGCCCCGTGCGACCTGCTCCCCCCGGTCGGCGTCGACGAGGCTCAGCTTGGTGTAGGTGCTGCCGAAGTCGGCGAGGGCGACGAGGCCCACCGTCGCCTCAAGCCGGAACGCCGCCGGCGCGGCGCTCGATCAGCTCCTCGATCAGGCGATCGATCGTCCCCGGCGTCCGGATCCCGACGGCAGCGAGATCGGCCCTGACGTCGATCGGGATCTCCGACCCGTCGACGTCCTCGTTGAGGACGCCCCCCATGAACACCGGCACCTCGCCCGAGCCGGCCGTCCGCAGCTCCTCCATCAACCGCTGCCCGAAGGAGCGGGCGACCCCGTTGTGGGTGGTGATCACGACCGCGTCGGCATCGGTCTCGACCAGCGCCTTGACGATGTCCTCGGGGTCGCGGTTGATGCCGAAGTCGATCACCTCGGCGCTGGCCGCGGCCAGCGCCGAGGTCAGCAGGAACTCGGCGAACTCGTGCACGTCGGTCGAGGTGACCAGGACCTTCATCCCCCGGATCGCCTCCTCGCTCCCCCGGCCCCGTAGCTCGGCCAGCAGCCGCTCGCGCTCTTGCATCGTGCTCTTGACCAGGTCGGTTTCGAGCACCGGGCGGCGCCCGCGGGGGAACTCCGGGTCCGGCTCGCCGGCGCCGAAGAGCTCCTCACAGCGGGTCGATCCGAGCCGTTTGAGGACCAGCAGCAGCTGTGCCGGATCGCGGACGTCGATTCCCGCCCCGCCCAGGCCCTGCAGCGCCGCGTCGAAGAAGGCGCGGCCGCCGCGGACGAGCGCGTCGCGCGTCGCCTCGATCTCGGCCCAGTCGATCACCGGCTCGACCAGCGGCACGTAGTCCTCCAGCCGGCGGCTGATCGTCTGCACCGTCGCCACCTCCTGCCAGGAGGGGATCCGCTCGGTCTCGGTCACCGGGACAGCGATCGGGGCGCCGCCGAGGTTGTAGCGCCGGTCGACCATCTTCATGAACAGGACGTCCGTGTTCAGCACCGCCATGTTGGAGTCGAAGTCGGGGGTGTTGCCGATCGTGTCGCCCTGGACGAACCCGGCGGGGACGCCGTCGGGGTTGACCGCGTGCAGCGCCAGGGTCACCGCGGACTTGACCGCCGGGTTCTGGGTCAGACCGCCCCACGAGCAGGAGTAGGCGGCGCCGATCAGCTGCTCTGAGATGTAGCGCTCGACCATCGCCCAGCCGACGTAGTTGGCGTAATCGTGGAAGACGCCAGGGTAGCCGTCCTCGAGGTAGGAGTCGAAGCAGACCCCCTCCTCACGGAAGGCAGAGAGGGCGCCGGCGCCCTTCAGGACCGCCATCGTCTGGCTGACGTCGTCGCTCCAGTAAGGCCAGCGCCAGGAGTACTGCGAGAGGACGCCGATGTGGGTGATCCCGACCCGCAGCGCGTCGAGCGCGTTTTCGACCGAGCCTGGGCCGCCGATCATGTTGTCGGCGGCCTCGGGCTGGATCGGGACCGTGTGGGCCAACTCCCACCAGTCCTGGTCGTCCCAGAGCGCCGGGCCGGTCTCCTGCGGCGCCTCGGCGCGCTTGTCCTTCGGCAGCCCCATCCGCCGCTCGGCGATCAGGTTGAAGCGGTCGGGTGGGCGCACCCCGCGCGAGAGCGCGTCTTCGTAGATCAGTCCCAGCGCCTCGCGGGTGTCGTCCCAGGTCGCGAGGCCGATGTTCATGCAGGTGCAGGAGAAGCCCTCGCGTCGCGCCCGTTCGCGCCACTCGCGCTCGGAGGCGACCCCCTTCTCCTCGCAGAAGAGCGAGCGGCTGCGCTCGATGCCCGCGGCCAGCGCCCGGCCTTCCTCGACGGCCTCCCGCCCGTCCGGCAGGTCGGCCGGGAGCAGTGCCGTCAGGTCGACGTCGAGCTCCGTCATCTCAGCCGTCCAGGATCCAGCCGCCGCTGACCTCGAGCACCTGACCGGTCGTGTAGCCGCCGCCGTCGGAGGCGAGGTACAGAGCGGTTTCGGCGATCTCCTCGGGCATTCCCATCCGCCCCAGGGGGGTCATCTGCAGCGCTTCGTCGATCTGCTCGGCGGGGATCTCCCAGTCGTCCTCCCAGTTGGCCGCGATCGGCCCCGGGGCGATCGCGTTGACCCGGATCTCCGGCGCCAGGTCGCGGGCCAGGGCCGAGGTGAAGGCGCGGACCCCGCCCTTGGCGGCGCAGTAGGTGACGGCGACGGAGTTGACGACGTTCTCCCGGTTGACGCCGTTGCCGTAGGAGCCGGAGAAGTTGACGATCGCGCCGTTGCCGCTGCGCCTCAGGTGCGGCACCGCGGCCCGGCAGACGCGAAAGGTGCCGAGCAGGTCGACGTCGAGCAGGGCCGCGAAGGCGTCGTCCTTCGAATCCGCGAAGCGGACGGCATCGTCGGGGTCGATCCGGCCGGCGGTGTTGACGACGACGTCGATCCGGCCGTAGCGATCGGCGACGCCGGCGACGAAACCCTCGACCGAGCCGGGATCGGTCACCTCGAGGCGGCCGATATGGCCCTGGGCACCGGCGGCTTCGATCTCCGCGAGCGCAGCCTGCGCCGAGTCCTCCGAGGAGCGGTAGCCGAGCGCGACGGTCGCGCCCTCGCGCCCCAGCGCCCGCGCGACGGCACCACCGAGAGCACCACCAGCTCCGGTGACGACCGCGACTCTCCCCTCGAATCGCCTTCCATCGTTCCAGCGCGCCGTCGGCACATCGGAGAGTCTGACGGGTGAGGACCGCCGGCGCCAGTCCTCACCCGCCTTTCTCAGGTGCGGGCCTGCTCCCTGGCTTCCTGAGCGTTCTCCTGGGCGCTGTCTTTCAGCTCGGAGGCCTGCTCCTGGCCGGCGTCCTTGGCGGTCTGCACCGCCTCCTGGCCGACTTCCTTGGCGCCTTCGACCGCCTGCTCGGCGACCTGGGTGGCTACCTCCCGACCGCGGTCGAGGGCCTCGTGGCCGGTTTCGGCCGCGGATTCCTTGACCTGGTCGGCGAGCGGCCCGACCTTCTCGTCCTCGACCTTGGTGCTCGGCAGCATCATGCCGGCGAGGAAGCCGGCGGCGATCCCGCCGAGGGCGAGGCCGAGCGGGTACTCCTGGGCGATCCCGACGGCGTGCCGGGCGCCGTCCTTCATCTGCTCCCCGTCCGGGGTCGCCTCTCCGACTTTGTGCGAGGTGCCCTGGACCTGCTCGATCAGGCGCTCGCGCTTGTCCGAGATCGACTCCTTGACCCGGGTCTTGACGTCGGTCTTGTAGGCGAGCGCGTCCACGGTGTCTCCCATTTCTGCGCGCGTCTCCTCTATCTCCTCGCGGATTTGACTTGGCTCTTGGCCCATTGCACGTCCTCCTTCACGGTTTCGACGGTCTGTTCGGGGGCGGGTGGCATCCCCTTCTTCACTCGGTCCCTGCCGCTGACGGCGAGGACCGCGGCTATGGCGCCGTAGACGACTGCGACGATGAGCGCGGCGACCCAGAAATCCATTGCCTTGTCCAGCAGGGCGACGATCATCGCCGTCAGGACACCCAGCGCCAGCAGGCCGATCACGGCGGCGCCGCCGAACATGCCGGCGCCTTCGCCCGCCACCTTTCCCTTCGCGCTCAGCTCGGCCCTGGCGAGCTCGATCTCCTTGCGCACCAGGGTGGTCGTCTGCTCGGAGAGCTGTTTGACCAGCTCGCCGGTCGAGTGCTGGCGCAGCTCGTTGCTCTCCCCGTTCGCGGTACTCATGGCGCTGCCGTGGGAGCGGGCGGCGCCGCGTTGGGTGCGAGCGCGGGAGTCGCCGGGGTTGCCACCGGCTCCGCCGCCGAGCGCTGGAGCGGCCGCGGGCTCCGGGTCGGGGCCCCCGCTCCGTTCCGCTGCTGGTAGCGGTTTCGGCTGGACGCCTTCAGGAAGCGGGCGGCGAGAACGCCCACCGCAACGCCTCCGGCGAGCACTGCCCACGGGCGCCGGCGGCCGAACTCCTCGACGTCTTCCAGCATCTCGTCCGGTCCCTTTTCCTTCAGGTAGGAGCCGACCTTCTCGGTCTCCTCGGCGGCGCGGTCGACCAGCTTCGCCGGGGACTCCTTGCCCTGTTTTCGCAGCTCCTCGCCCACCGAGCGAAGGTCTCCGGCGGTGCCGGCAACCCGCTCGCCGGCCTGCGTGGAGCGGTCGTCGATCTGAGCTCGAACGCCCTCCTGCGCCTGGCCCGCCGCCTCCCGCGCCTTTTCCTGCGCTTCTCCGGCGATTTCCTGCGCCCTATCCTGCGCTACGCCAACGCTTCCGTCAGCCATATCCATCCTCCAGTTCGTTGCGTCGTTGGCCTTCGCCCGCCGCGTCACGGACACGCGAAAGCGGGCTTTTCCTCTTGCTTGGCCGGCGGTCAGGACGGAGGCTCGTCAACCTCTCCACTCCGCTGGTTGGTGTTGCCCCGAGATCGGCTCGAACCTAGGTGAGACGGCGCGACGTCGGGGTCACTGTGCGGGTACCCCTGGTTGCGATAGACAAACAGCCGTTTTGGAATCCCGGGGTGCCATCTTCGCTCGCTTCCTCAGGTTCGGCTGCCTGGCCTGGGGCGGCCCGGCGGCGCAGATCGCGATGATCAAGCGCGAGTGCGTGGAGGAGGAGGGCTGGGTCAGCGAGCTCCAGTTTCAGCGCCTGCTCGCGGTCTACCAGGTGCTGCCGGGACCGGAGGCGCACGAGCTCTGCGTCTACTTCGGCCGGCTGCGAGGAGGCAAGCTGGGCGGCTTCCTCGCCGGGCTCGGCTTCATGCTGCCGGGCTTCCTGCTGATGCTGGGCCTCTCGGCGCTCTACGTCGAGGCGGACGTCGCCGAACACCTCGACGCCCTCTTCTACGGCCTCAGCGCCGCGGTCGGGGCGCTGGTGGCGCGGGCGCTGGTGCGGCTCGGCACCTCGTTCATCCAGGACGTGCCGCTGGCCGCGATCGCGTTCGCCGGGTTCGTCCTCACGCTGTTCGCCGATCTCAGCTTCGTCCTCGTCCTGCTCGGCGGCGGCCTCGCCTACGAGGTCTGGCGCAACGCGCGGCGCTGGCTGGGCGGAGCGCCCTCGCTCTCGCTCGGCGCCGGGGCGCTGCCCTGGATCCTAAGCGGCGCCGTTGCGGTCGGCCTTACCGGGGAGATATTCCTCGAGGGCCTGAAGGCGGGGCTGCTCACCTTCGGGGGCGCCTACACGGTCGTCCCCTTTCTCCACGACAGCGCACTCGGCAGCCATCACTGGCTGACCGAGGACCAGTTCGTCGACGGGCTGGCGATCGGGGGCGTCCTGCCGGCACCGCTGATCGTCTTCGCCACCTTCGTCGGGTACATGGCGGGCGGGCTCGCCGGAGCGCTGGCGATCACCGTCGGGATCTTCATCCCCGCCTTCTGCTTTCCGATCTTCTTCCACCGGCACCTAGTGGCGATTGCCGAAAACGAGCGCCTCCACCAGTTCCTCCTCGGCGTGGCGGCCGGCGTCGTCGGCCTGATCGCCGCCGTCACCGTCGAAATCGTCGACGCCGGGGTCGTCGACGCCTACACCGCCGCGCTCGCCGTCGCGGCCTTTCTCGCCCTAAATCGCTGGCACGGGAAGATGACCGTGCTCTACGTGGTCCTCAGCTGCGGTGCCGCCGGGGCGCTCTTGCAGCTGACCGTTGTCTAGACAGGCGCAGGTCGCGCTCCTCCGCCAGCAGCGTTTCGACCTCGTGGAGGAGGCTCTCCGAGGCGGCGCGGCCGGCCGCCGGCAGGGGTTGGGCGGCCGGCCGCGTGCCCTGAGCCCCGGCGGGGGAAGCGCTCTTCCGGCTGCCTGACCGGCGCCGAGAGGGGCGGGGTGCCGGGGTATTGCCGGAATCGAGCACGCGGGAAAACGATAGAGCTGATCAACCCCTCCCCGGGAGGGGTTGAGCCCGCCCTGCGACTGGTCCATCCTCTGTCCATGGGGTCCGAGACGCGGAAACGAGCATCGCGCCAGCCTCCCGAGACGCCCGAAGGGATCCAGGCGATGCTGGATGCGCTGCCGGCGATGGTCAGCTACTGGGACAGCGACCTCCGCAACCGGATGGCGAACGTCGCCTACATCGAGTTCTTCGGCAGGTCGCCGGAGGAGCTGCGCGGCACCCACCTCCGCGACCTGCTCGCGCCCGATCTCTACAGGCAGGCACTGCCGCACATCGAAGGCGCCCTCGCCGGCGAGAGCCAGATCTTCGACCGCGAGCTCGTCATCCCCTCCGGAGACGTCCGCTACACGCAGGTCTCCTACATTCCCGACATCGTCGACGGCGAGGCGCGCGGCTTCTTCGTCCTCGTCGTCGACATCACCGAGCGCCGCCGAATCGAAGAGGAGGTCGAGCGCAGCCGCGCCCGGCTCGCCGATGCCGAGAGGGTGGCGCGCCTCGGGAGCTGGGAGCTGGACATTCCCGCCAACCGCCTGATCTGCTCCGACGGTCTCTTCGCTATCTACGGAATCGACCCAAGCGACTTCGACGGCCGCTACGACCCGAGCAACACGCAGTACGTCCACCCCGGCGACCGCGACCGGGTCGAAGCCGAGATGAGGGAGGCGATCGCGACCGGCACCCCGGTCGACCTCGAATACCGAATCATCCGGCCCGACGGGCACGTTCGCCGCCTCCACAGCCGGGCGGAGCTGATCGTCGACAGCGACGGCAAGCCCCTGCGCCTGACCGGCACCGCCCAGGACGTGACCGATCTCCACGCCGCAGCCGAGGCCCTGCACCAGACCGCCAGCGACCTCGGCCGCCGCGCCGCGGCCCTGCAGCGCTCACGCGGCCCCCGCGCCTCCGACCTGACCCAGCTCCTCACCCCCCGCCAGGTCGAGATCCTCGCCCTCGTCGCCGAGGGCATGAGCAACGCCGAGATCGCCGCCCGCCTCTACCTGACCGAGAGCACCGTCAAATGGCACGTCCGCAAGATCCTGCGAGCGCTGCGGGTCTCGAACCGTGCCCAGGCGGTGGCGCGGTACCTGTCGGCGGCCGCCGGGTCCACTCCCTGATCCAGCCGATCAGTCAGAGTTCGATCGAGTGACCAGAGAAGTTTCGAGCAGGCGCCCGCCAAAACCGAAGATCTCCGCAGCCGCAGTGTCGGCAATCGCCGCGGTGGTGGTCGCCATAGTCGCGGTCCTGGCCTTCGCCGTGGACGTGGGCGGCGGGTCGGCAGAGGCCGATGACGCGGTCCACCTGCGGCTCGTCCAGGAACCGCTGGTCAGCGATCTGTGGACGCTGCCCGGAAGAGTGAGCTCAGATCCTCCCCCGGCCGGCACCTGCACCCAACCCGAGCTGATCAGGAGACGCCGGTGGTTCCAGGCACACGGGGGTCTACCCACCGGCCAGGTGGTTGCCCGGGTGGAGGTGATCAACGACTCTGACAGCACGTTGCTGGTCGAGGGCCTCCATCTCTCGAGCGCCGAAGAGCTTCCCCCGCTTCAGGGAAACACCTACTCGCTCTGCCCGAATGGCGGAGGGGGGCCGCCCGAAGACCAGTACGCACGAATCGATTTCGACGAGTCGCCGCCCCGGTTCGAATTCTTCAACGAGCTCTACCAGCCGGTAGGAGCCGTCGATTTCTCGCCCAGCCCGCACCACCCTCTGCGGTTCTGGCTCTTCGCGTATTCCGAATCGGCCCACTTCCGCTGGCGCGCGTCGCTCGAATATTCGCTCGACGGGGACATCCACTGGATTCCCATTCCCGGCGGCGACGGGACCTTCGAGATCGGGAACACGGCGTAGAGATGGGGCAGCCTGGACTCGAACCAGGGACCGACGGATTATGAGTCCGCTGCTCTAACCAACTGAGCTACTGCCCCGCGGGCCGAGCGTACCGCGACGCCGGGGCTCAGGCGCTGAAGAGCTGGGCGAGTGAGCGGCCGACGTCCGGCGGCTCTTCTTCGCCCCTGGCCGCGGCGGCGGCGCCCTCGGCGAGGGCCTTGGCGGCGTCGGCGATCTGGTGGTCGCGGCCGCCGCGGATCGTGCCGGTCTTCTTCGCTTCGGCGAGGTCGGACTCCATCAGCCCGGCGAGCTCGGCGAGGCGGCGGAGGCCGACGACGCTGGCGGTTCCCTTCAGCGCGTGCGCTTCGGCGCGCATCGTCTCGAAGTCGGTGGTGGCGGTGGCGAGGCCGGCGGAGATCACGTCGCAGCGCCGCTTCGCCTCCTCGGCGAAGGACTGCAGGAGCTCCTCCTCGGTGGCGGCTTTGTCGTTCATGGTGCGATCGCCTTGTCGACTGCTTCGTGCATCAGCTCGAGCCCGAATGCTCCCTCAATTGCGTCCCGGACGACACCGCGGCGGTCGATCGTGAACAGATAGGGCTCGCTCGGCAGGTGGAAGGCCCGCACCTGCGGCCGCACGCCGAGGGCGGGGTCGTTGTCGTTGTAGATCTCCATGTGGATGAAGGCTGCCTGGTCTCCGTATTCGCTCTTGACCTGCTCCGCCACGTCGACGACGGGCCCGCAGACCCGACTCTGGCAGAACTGCGGGGTCGCAAACAAGAGCACGATCGGTTCTTTTCCCAGCGCTTGCGCGTAATCGACCTCGTTCTGGGTGTCGGAGGGGATGCGAGTCGTGATCTTCGACAGATCACCCCCGACGTCCTGCGCGGTCGGGGTGTGGATCCGCGGGGCCTCCTCACCGGGCCGCGGAATGCGGTGGAACTCCCCCACCACCGCGCTCGGCAGCGACGCCCCTTTCAGTTCGCCGTCTTCGGCGAGGATCGCGGCGATCCGCCACTCCCCCTCGCTCGGCAGGTCGAGGCCGGTCGAGTAGACGACCCGGGCTGCCTCGGCGTCTTCGGCGGTGGTCTCCGAGACGAACCCGGGCTCGGTCGCGAGGGTTTCGATTGCCACGGGGAAGGGGCCCACCGCCGGCCGGTCGAGCGCCTGTTCCTGGGCTTTGGCCGCCTGGCCGCGGTTGCCGGATTTCGACTTGGCCCCCGTCTCGACCTCCGGGACCTTGGCGAAGTAGAGGGCGACTTCGGCGTCGTCGACGGGGCCGGCGTCGCGATCGGTGACGCCGAAGGGATAGCGGTTGACCCCCGGGTAGAAGACTTCGGCGGCGGGCGAGACGACCAGTTCGGCGGGGCCGTCGGCGGCCTTCAGCACCTGTCGCAGGGTCCGGCCCTGGGCGTTGGGAAACCGCGACGCCGGCGGCGCCGGGCGGCTCTCGGCGCCGGCGACCGTCGACCCCGTCGACTCGTCCCCCTCCGAGCCGCCGCAACCGGCGAGGAGGGACCCCGCCGCGAGCAGGCAGAGCAGCGCTGGAGCGAGGCGGGGGGCGCGCATCGGCGGCATGTTATGGAGAGATAGGGTGGCCGGGGTTCTCGACGAGAAGGAGATGGAGATGGCTGAGCGGGCTGCACTTGTGACCGGAGCTTCGAGCGGGATCGGCCTCGCGATCGCAAAGACGCTCGGCCAGGAGGGCTACGCGCTGACCGTCTCCGCCCGCCGCCCGGAGAAGCTCGAGGAGGCCGCCGAGGGGCTGCGCGGCGAGGGCTTCGAGGTCGAGGCGATCCCGGCCAACATGGCCGAGGAGGACCACGTCGTCGCGATCTTCGCCGCCCACCGCCAGAAGTACGGCCGCCTCGACGTCCTCGTCAACAACGCCGGGGTGGGGATCGGATCGCCGATGGAGGAGATCCAGACCAAGCACCTCGACATGCAGCTGGCCGTGAACCTGCGAGCGCTGATCCTCGGCACCCGCGAGGGGCTGCCGATGCTGCGCCAGGCCGGCGGTGAGCACGGCAAGGCGCTGATCGTCAACACCGCCTCGATCGCCGGCAAGGGCGGCCAGGCCTGGCTCTCGATCTACGCCGCGACCAAGGCCGCGGTGATCAACTTCACCCAGTCGACCCACCGGGAGACGGGCGGCGCCGGGATCCAGTGCACGGCGCTGGCCCCGGGCTTCGTCGAGACCCCGATGACCGAGTTCGTCCAGGGCCAGATCCCGCCGGAGGAGATGATCCGCCCCGAGGACCTCGGCGAGGCGGTCCGTTTCCTGCTCCGCACCTCGCGCAACTGCCACGTGCCGGAGATCGTCTTCACCCGCCCCGGCGAGGGTCTAGATACCCCCTGACGGGCCTGGCGTGAGCGAGCGCCTGCGCATCCTGGTCGGAGCGTTTGGCGACGCCGGCCACGTCTTCCCCGCAATTGCGCTGGGCAAGGCGCTGGCCGGTCGCGGCCACGAGGTCGTAATCGAGACCTGGGAGGAGCGCCGGGGGGCGGTCGAGGGCGAGGGACTGGGATTCGCCGGGGCGGAGGAATACCGGATGTTCCCGCCGCCGGACCCGGAGTCCGAGGGGGGCCAGCACGCGGCCGAGGCGGCGCTCGCGCTGCGGCCGCTGCTGCGGGACTTCGAACCGCACGCCGTGGTCAGCGACATCCTCACCCTTGCCCCGACGCTCGCGGCCGAGGCGGCAGGGATCCCGCTGGCGACGCTGATCCCCCACATCTACCCGGTGGTCGAGCCGGGCCTGCCCTTCTTCGCGATCGGTCTGCAGCCGCCTCGCACCCGGCTCGGGCGCGCGCTCTGGCGCAGCGGCCACGATCGGGCGCTGCGGGTCGGGCTCGATCAGGGCCGCCGGGACCTGAACGTCCAGCGCGGCCGCCTCGGGCTGCCGGCGATCGACCGCTTCCACGGCGGCATCAGCCCCGACCTGGCGCTGGTCGCCACCTACCCGCAGCTCGAGTACCCGCGGCGCTGGCCCGCCGGGGTCGAGATCACCGGCCCGATGACCTTCGAGGTGCCGCATCCCGAGATCGAGCTGCCGCCCGGCGAGGACCCGCTCGTCCTCGTCGCCCCCAGCACCGCGCACGACTCCGACAACCACCTCGTCCGCACGGCGCTGGCGGCGCTGGCGGACGAGCCGGTCCGCGTCGTCGCGACGACCAACCGGGTCGCGCCGCAGCGGCCGATCGAGGTTCCCGCCAACGCGAAGCTGGTCGAATGGCTCAGCTACAGCCAGCTGATGCCGGCGGCGTCGGCGATCGTCTCCCACGGCGGCCACGGCACCGTCGCCCGCGCCCTCGGCGCCGGCACCCCCGTCCTCGTCTGCCCGATCATCGGCGACATGAGCGAGACCGCGATGCGCGTCGACTGGGCCGGCGCCGGCCTCTCCCTTCCCTGGCGCCTCTGCCGCCCGGCCCCGCTGCGCTGGGCGCTGCGGCGGCTGCTGCACGAGCCGAGCTACACCGCCAAGGCTGAGGAGATTGCCGCCTGGGGGCGGGCGAACGACGGTTCCGCGCGAGGCGCGGAGTTGGTCGAGCGGCTGGCGCTGAAGAAACTCGCTGCCGCTTAGGAAGCTCCGGGGGTGGGACTCGAACCCACAACCTAGCGGTTAACAGCCGCTCGCTCTTCCATTGAGCTACCCCGGACCGTGCTATGCCAGGTGAGCTACCCCGGAACAGCGTCTGGAACAGAATTTAGCGGCACCGAGCTGATTCCTGCCTCCACCTCCGCGTGGCAGTTAGAACAAAGAAGTGCGCACTTGCCAGCCTCCGCCCGCAAGCTGGCAAGCGAGCGGGTGCAACCGCGATAGCTGAGCTCGAACTCCTTTTTCTCCGGGTCCAAGTGATGAAACTCGAGCGCTCTCACGCAACGAGAGTAGCCACAGAGAATGCATTGTCCTCCTGCCTCTTCAACGAGGATTCGCTTTAAGCGATGGCGTCTTCGCACGGTCGCTTCAACTCGACATCGCTTGCATCGGTAGTAGCCGCTCCCCTCCCGCACAAATGGTGCCTCCCCGTGCTGTCGGCAGTTCGACAACGTTTCCCGTGGCCCATGCTCATCGCCCCGCTTGCGACGAGGCGATGGCTTCAACTCGTACCTGCGCATCCAATGGCGAATCGTCGCGAGGCTACGATCCAGTCGGTCGGCGATTTCTCGGAGCGACAGCCCAGCTCCTAGGAGCCGTTCCATCTCCTCTTTAGGAGGCGCCCCCTTCGCAGCATGCTTCTCGGCCTTCGTCGCCCCCAAATCGTACTTCTTCATCCAGTAGCTGACCGTCGATTCGTGCTTGCCGACGCGCTTGCCGATCGCTTCGAGCGATAGGCCCTCCCCCAGGCACTCTTCGAGCAACTCTTTGTCCACACCAGAAGTATCTCAGACGGCGCAGACAGAAAGATGCGGAGCTAAACGCTCCCTGCCGGGCGCTCCGCATGCGCGATCCGCTGGACCAGCGCCGCCCGTTCGCGGCTCAGGGCAGCGCGGCGCTCGTAGTCGCCGCGCTCGCCGGCGGCGGCGATTTCGTCCTCCAAACGCCGCTGCTCGAGCAGGAGGTAGTTCAGCTCCATCGCTTCGCGGGAGGCGGGCTCTTCGCGGGACATGATCACCAGTTCGGCGATCAGACCGGCGAGCTCGTCGTCGTCGTGCGGGAGGTTGGAGGCGGGGTCCTCGGGATGCTCGCGCAGCCAGGCGGCGACGCGTTGCCCGGTCCCCGAGAGGTGGGCCTCGCCGAGCCGCGCCAGGTACTCCCTGCCCTCGTTCGGCATCGCGATGCACATCGCCAGCAACGACCGCTCCCGCCGTTCGCGCGAGGTCAGCTCGCCCTGCCGCCGCGGCTGCGCCGGCCTGGAGCCCGGAGGCGGTTCCTGCGGCGGCGCCGGCTCGCTGCCCCCGCTGGCCGGGGTCGCGGCGACTACCCGGCCCATCACCATCGCCGGCTCGAGGTCGAGCCGCTCGGCGACCCGCCGGACGAGGTCTTCCCGCCCCGCCGTCTCCCCCATCCCCGCCAGCACCGGGGCGACCTCGGCGAGCGCCCGGTCGCGCTCGACGGGCGAGCCGACGTCGGTGCGGCCGAGCACCAGCCCGACCTGGAAGGCGACCAGCTCCTCGGCGCCGTGCAGCAACTCGCGAAACCGCTCGGCCCCCTCCGCCGCCGCCATCATCTCCGCCGGGTCCTCCCCGGCGGGCATCGCCGCCACCCGCAGCCGCATCCGCCGCCCGGCGGCGACGCTCTGGGCGCGCAGCATCGCCTCCTGGCCGGCCGAGTCGGCGTCGAGGGCGAGGACGACCTCGTCGACCATCCCCGAGAGCGCCGCAACCTGCTCGCCGGTGATCGCCGTTCCCATCACCCCCACCGCCTCCTCGATCCCGGCCTGGTGCAGGGCGAGGACGTCGGTGTAGCCCTCGACGACGACGGCCCGGCCGGCTTTGGCGATCGCCGTTTTGGCCCGGTCGACGCCGTAGAGGATCTGGCTCTTGTGGAAGAACTCGGTCTCGGCCGTGTTCACGTACTTGGCCCCTTGGTCGGGGCGCATCGCCCGGCCGCCGAAGCCGAGCACGCGGCCGCGGCGGTCCCGGATCGGGAACATGATCCGCTCGCGGAAGCGGTCGTACTCGCCGCCGCTGCGCCCGCGCTGGACGAGGCCGACGCCGCGCAGCTCCTCGACGCTGAAGCCGGCCCGCTGGCCGCGAACCAGCAGTTTGTCCCAGGCGCTCGGCGCGTAGCCGACGCCGAAGCCGCGCAGCACCTCTTCGCGCAGCCCACGCTGGGCGAGGTAGTCGCGCGCCTTGCCGGCCTCCTCCGACTCCCAGAGGTAGCTGGAGTAGAAGGCGGCGGCGCGGTCGAGCAGCTCCTCGAGGCGGCGGCGGCGCTGGCGTTTGGCCTCGGCGCGCGGATCCTCCTGCTCGCGCTCGATCTCGACCCCGTAGCGGTCGGCGAGCAGCTCGACCGCCTCGGCGAAGTTGAGCCCGTCCTTTTCCTCGACGAACTTGATCACGTCGCCGCCGACCCCGCAGCCGAAGCAGTGGTAGAGCTTTTCCTGCGGCTCGACAGAGAAGGACGGCGTCCGCTCGTCGTGGAACGGACAGAGGCCGACGTAGCGGGCGCCCTGTCGGCGCAGGTCGGTGTGGGCGGAGACGACCTCGACGATGTCGGCCGCCTGCTTGACCCGCTCGACGCTGTCGGGGGAGATCAGGGCCATCAGAACCGCGCCTCTTCCGGCACGGTCAGCTCGGTGAACTTGGCGATGCAGAAGCGGTCGGTCATCCCGGCGATGTAGTCGGCGACCCGCTGGCAGTCGCCGGCCCCGGGGTCGCGGCTCGGGGCCTCCTCCGGGTGCTCGAGGTAATGGTCGAAGAGGCCGCGCATCGTGCGCTGGACCCGGCCCTGCTCGCTGCGCGCCTCGGGGCCGAGGTAGACGCGGTCGAACATGAACTTGCGCAGCCGCAGCATCGCCTGACCGACCTCGCGCCCCTGCGAGATCTCCCCGGCGCCGGCCGAGTGTTCGACGATGTCGCGGACCAGGGTGTCGATCCGCTCCGAGCCGGTCGGCCCGAGCAGCTCGATCTCCCCCGCAGGCAGGTCCCCCGGGTGGAGGATCCCGGCCCGCAGGGCGTCGTCGATGTCGTGGTTGATGTAGGCGACGCGGTCGACGAGCTTGACGATCTGCCCCTCCAAGGTGGCGGGCTTACGGGGGCCGGTGTGGTTGAGGATGCCGTCGCGGACCTGCTCGGTCAGATTCAGCCCTTCGCCCTCGCGCTCGAGCACGTCGACCACCCGCAGCGAGTGCTCGTTGTGGCGGAAGCCGCCGCTGCAGCGGTCCCTCAGCGCGGCGTCGAGCGCCTCCTCCCCTGCGTGGCCGAAGGGCGGATGGCCGAGGTCGTGCCCGAGCCCGATCGCCTCGGTCAGATCCTCGTTGAGCCGCAGCGCGCGGGCGACGGTGCGGGCGATCCCGCAGGCCTCGAGCGTGTGGGTGAGGCGGGTCCGGTAATGGTCGCCCTCCGGGGCGACGAAGACCTGGGTCTTGTGCTTCAGGCGCCGGAAGGACTTCGAGTGGACGATCCGATCCCGATCCCGCTGAAAAGGAGTCCGCAAAGGACTGTCCTCCTCCTCGCGCTGCCGCCGAGCCGGATACGACCGCGTCGCCTCCGGAGCCAGGAACTCCTCCTCAAGGGCAGAGATTCTCTCCTGGAAGGCAATGGTCGCAGGCACCCGTCGATCATAGGGGCGGCCGCCGCACAACCATCGCCTGTCGCGGGGCGAGGGGAGGGGTTCGCCGGACCCTCCCCGCTTTTGTCCGCCGAACCCCTCCCCTCGCCCCCTGTCAAGCGGCTGCGCGAAGCTGCACATGCGCATGGTGCTCAAGGGTCTCGCCCACCGCCCGCTCCACCTGACGCAGTGCCTGCAGTTCGGCCTCCGGAGCCTCGCTGAGCGGCTTCGCCAGGGCCTCGACCATGAACCCGTGGGCTGCCTCGCCGAGCGGGAAGGCGCCCGCTTCGCAGCCGCTGCAGACGACGCCCCCGGCGGCGCCGGAGAAGCCGACCAGGTGCTCCGCCTCCCCGCAGTGGGCGCAGGAGGCGAGCTCGGGCGAGAAGCCGGCGACGAGCGCAAGCTTGATCCGGAACGAGAGCGCCGTCTCCAAGGCGGCGGCGCGGGGCTGCGCCGGGTCGTCGAGCAGGGCCAGGTAGCGGCAGAGGAGGTTGTAGGCGGGCGGGTTCGGCTCGGCGGCGTCGAGCAGCCGCAGCACCGCGTCGCAGGCGCGGGCGCCGGCGGTTAGTGCCGGGCCGGAGGACCGCAGCCGCGGGTAGCCGTCGACGGTGGTGGCGCCGGTAACCGTCATCAGGTCGCCGCGGCCTTCGTGCAGGACC
This sequence comes from Solirubrobacterales bacterium, assembly GCA_036376215.1. Classification (GTDB taxonomy): domain Bacteria; phylum Actinomycetota; class Thermoleophilia; order Solirubrobacterales; family 70-9; genus VAYN01. The sequence goes on along the minus strand of DASVAT010000016.1, from coordinate 164,017 downwards.
AGGTCGAGCCGGAAGAACGGCTCCAGGCGGCCGCCGAACCGGGATCGGGGCTTGCGCGCCCCCTTGGCGATGGCCCCGATCCGGCCGCGGCTCTCGGAATAGAGGTGGAGGATGCGATCAGCCTCGCCGTAGCGAATGCTGCGCAGCACTACCGCCTCCGTCTTGACCGTAGTTCCGGCCACCCTCCTACTTTGCCCGGCGCTTCGGACGTCTTCGCAGCTTGACCTGGCAGGCGGGGCAGAAGTAGGTCGAGCGACCGCCGACGACGATGCGGACGATCGTCCCGCCGCAGCGCGGACAGTCCTCGTCCTCGCGGGTGTGGACGAGAAACTCTTCCTGCATCGAGCCCTTCTCGCCGCGGGCATCGCGGTAGTCGTCGATCGAGGAGCCGCCGGACTCGATCCCCGCCTCCAGGGCCGCGACCACCGCGTCGCGCAGCGCCTCGGCGTGCTCGGGCTTCATCGATCCGGCGGGAGAGAGCGGGTGCAGCTCGGCGCGGAAGAGCGCCTCGTCGGCGTAGATGTTGCCGACCCCGGCGACCTTCGACTGGTCGAGCAGGAAGGACTTCAGCGGCGCCGTCCGGCCCGCCGCCATCTCGCCCAGCGCCGCCGGGGTGAACTCCGGCGAGAACGGCTCGACGCCGAGCCTGGAGAAGCGCTCCCCCAGCCGGTCGTCGTCGATCAGGAAGGCCTCGCCGAACCGCCGCGGGTCGGTGAACCACAGCTCGCGGCCGTCGTCGAGGACGAAGCGGGCCCGCAGATGGCGTTCCTCGGTCGAGCGCTCGCCCTCGTAGAGGCGACGCCCCTCGGAGGGGTCGAGCGCCTCGTCCCCGTCGCGGAGGATCAGGTTGCCGGTCATCCGCAGGTGCATCACCAGGGTTCGACCGCCGTCGAGCCCCATGAGGATGTACTTGCCGCGGCGGCCGAGCCGCTCGATCGTCGCGCCGTCCACGGCCGCACCCAGCTCCTCCGGCGGCACCGGCCGGGACCAGCGCTCGTCCAGCACTTCGATGCGCTCGATCCTGTGCCCTTCGACCTCCGGCTCCAGCTGCCGGACGACGGTCTCCACCTCCGGCAGCTCGGGCATGGCCTGAGTTCTACTTCATGACGGCGTTCGTCCTTTCCCGGGCATATGCCTAGGAAAGGACGAACGCCGGCTACTCGCTGGCGCGGGGGTGGGAGCTGAAGTAGACCTCCTTGAGGCGATCGCCCGAGAGGTGGGTGTACATCTGCGTGGTCGAGATGTCGGCGTGGCCGAGCATCTCCTGGACGGCGCGCAGGTCGCAGCCGCCGGCGAGCAGATGGGTGGCGAAGCTGTGGCGCAGCGTGTGGGGGCTCATCCTGCCGGCGAGGCCGGCGTCGCGGGCGTGGCGCTGGACGATCTTGTAGAGGCCCTGGCGGGTCAGCGGCCCGCCGCGGAAGTTGACGAAGAGCTTCGGCTCGTGGCGGTCGCCGACCAGCTTCGGCCGGCCGCCGCGCAGGTAGCCGGCGATCGCGGCGATCGCCTGGCGGCCGAGCGGCACCAGCCGCTCCTTGGAGCCCTTGCCGCGGGCCCGCAGGAAGCCCTCGCGCAGGTCGACGTCGCCCAGCTCGAGCCCGATCGTCTCCGACGCCCGCAACCCGCACGCGTACATCAGCTCGAGCAGCGCCCGGTCGCGCAGCGCCGTCGGCTCGCTCCCCTTCGGTGAGGCGAGCAGCTTCTGCACCTCGGAGTAGTTGAGGACGTGGGGCAGCTTCTTCGAGCGCCGCGGGGCGCTGAGGGCCGCGGTCGGGTCGTCGCCGATCAGCTCGTCGCGGCGCAGGTGCTTGTAGAAGGAGCGCAGGCAGGCGGCCTTGCGGTGGATCGTCGCCGCCGAGCAGGCCGGCCGCCCCTCCCCCGTCGCCAGCTCGGCGAGGAAGTCGGCGATGTCGGCGGCGCTCGCCCCCAGCGCGTCGCGATTGTGGGCAGAGAGGTATTCGCCGTACTGCAGGAGGTCGGTGCGGTAGGCGTTCAGCGTGTTGCGGGAGAGCCCCCGCTCCAGCTCCAGGTAGGAGAGGAAGTCGAGGACCAAACTCTCGAAGCGCGCCTCGGCGCCCGGCTTCGCCGGGGCGCTGGGCGCCCGGGGCTTGATCGCGACAGCCATGGGCCGCTGTTTCTGCCTGCGGCGTTACAACCCTTGGGACGCAAGGGACCGTGCGAGGAGGGTCCCGGCGGCGAGCGGGGCCGCGAAGAACAGCGGGTCGTCTTTCAGGTCCCGCCCCATCGTCCTGGTCGGCAGGCCGGATGTCTCGTAGGCGGCCACGGCCACGGGGACGCGATGGAGGCGGTGGCGCCCGCTGGCTGCCTTGGCGAGGTAGTCCGCTGCCTCCTCGGAGCCGGGGAAGTCCACGTCGGGGATCGCGACGTCCACCTCACCCAGCAGGTGTTCGAGGACCGTGAAGGTGTGGTGGCTGAGGTGGAGATGGCGCTCCCGGGGGTCGGAGGAGGAGAGGCGCGGGGAGAGGATCGTCGGGAGCCGCAGGGACAGCGCGGCGTGAGCGCTCTCCAGCGCGGCGATGCCGCCGTGGCCGAACTCGGTATTGGAGCCGATGATCCCCGGCCCCGGCCCGACGAGGACCGCCTCGCAACCCAGTGCCCGCGCGGCATGGATCGCGCCGATCGTGCTCAACGCCTCCCGCCCTCCGCCGTACGCAGGAGCGGCGGTGATGTGGTCGACCAGGAGACCGCGCTCGCGCAGCTCCTCCACGTCCCGGGACAGCGACCCCGGCAGTGCGCCGCCTCCCGTCTGGACGTAGCCGACCCGCAGCCCCGGCGCCGCCTGCGCCGCCGCCCACGCCGCCGGCGCCAGGTGACCGTGCAGCGGCAGCACGAGCACCGGCGGCCCTTCGTCTGTTCCTTTTCCTTGCTCAGCACCGATAGGGAACAGACGAATGCTCTCCCGCTCCACAGGCTCGATTGGGTGCTGGAGCGAGGTGTAGTTGAGCTTCATCACGTGGGCGCCCTCCGCCCCGCCCTCCAGGCCGCGGGTGAGGTTGACGTGGACGACGTCGAAGCCGCCGGAGCCGAGCTTCAGGTCGAGGGCGGCCACGTTGACGACCACCTCGTCGCCCTCGCGCATCTCGCCGAGCAGCACTTCGTCTGCCCAGGCGCGCCTGCGCTCGCCGTCGCTCTCGACTTCGAGGGGGTTGGCCGAGACGACGACGCCCCGGCGCAGCTTCAGCCGCCCCACGCCTACTCCGCGGCCGCGACGATCCGCTCGCACACCTCGAGCATCGTGTCGAGGCTGCGCGCCGGGACCATCTCGTCAGAGGTGTGGACGGCGTCGGTGCCGTTGGAGAGGAGGACGCAGTCGAAGCCGTCGCGGCGGAAGACGTTGGCGTCGCTGCCGCCGCCGATCGCCACCCGCTGCGGCTCCAGGCCGGACCCCCGCAGGCCCGCCTCGGCCAGCGCCAGAGCCGCCGAGTCCTTCGGCACCTCGTAGCCGCGGAAGAGCTCTTCGATCCGCACGTCGACGTCGCAGCCGTGCTCGCTCGCGCCCCAGGCACAGGCGTCGGCGATCTTGCCGGCGACCTCCGCCGCCCGCTCGGAGTCGAGGCTGCGCGCCTCGGCGTGGATCGAGCAGTGACCGGGGACGACGTTGCCGGAGGTGCCGCCCCGGATCAGGCCGACGTTCGCGGTCGTCCGCTCGTCGAGCCGGCCGACCTCCATCCGGGTGATCGCCGCCGCGGCGGCGGCGATCGCGCTGCTGCCGTCCTCGGGCCGGATCCCGGCATGGGCCTCGACGCCGATGAAGTCGGCGAGGATCTTCTGCTGCGTCGGCGTCGAGACGATCACCTCGCCGACCGGGCCGGCGTGGTCGAGGACGAAACCCGCGCGGGAGCGCAGCTGCGAAGCGTCGAGGGCCTTCGCCCCGCGCAGGCCCTGCTCCTCGGCAACCGTCAGGACCAGCTCGATCCCGACCGGGCCCGGCTGTTCGACGTGCCGCGCGATCAGCTCCATGAAGACGGCAACCGCCGCCTTGTTGTCGGCGCCGAGGATCGTCTCGCCGCGACTGCGGAAGACGCCGTCGTCGTCCACCACCTCGACCTGGCCCCGGTGCGGAACCGTGTCGACGTGGGCGCAGAACATCAGCCAGTCCTCGCCGCTGCCGGCCGAGCGGGCGACGAGGTTGCCGGCGCCGGCTTCCGCCGGCCCCGCCGCATCGTCTTCCTCCACCTCCAAGCCCATCGCCCGCAGCTCGGCGGCGAGGGTGTCGGCGATCTCGCGCTCCTCCCCCGTCGGGCTGCGAACCTCGCAGTAGCGAACGAACCGCTCGTGCAGTCGGGAACCCTCCACGCGCAGAAGGCTAACCGGGAACCGCTCGGGGCCGCTCAGGCGGAGCGGCGGAGGCTGGCGTCGTCGCCGACGCCCTCCTCCTCGGCGTCCGCCACGATCTCGCCGCCGTCGGCCGGCCGATCGCCCGCCTGGCGGGCTGCGGCGCCGACGAACTCGCGGAAGAGCGGCTCGGGGCGGTTGGGCCGGGAGTTGAACTCCGGGTGGTACTGGGAGGCGACGAAGAATGGGTGGTCGTGGAGCTCCACCATCTCGACCAGGCGCTCGTCGGGCGAGGTGCCGCCGCAGACCAGGCCCTCGTCTTCGAGCCGGCGGCGCAGCTGGTTGTTGACCTCGTAACGGTGGCGGTGGCGCTTGTAGATGACCGCCTCGCCGAAGATTTCGCGGGCTTTGGTGCCCTCGTGCAGTTTCACCGGGTCGGCGCCCAGCCGCATCGTCCCGCCCATGTCGGAGACCTCCTTCTGCTCCGGCAGCAGGTCGACGACGGGGAACGGCGTCTCGGGGTCGAACTCGGCGGAGTTGGCGCCGCCCATGCCGGCGACGTGGCGGGCGAACTCGACGACGGCGATCTGCATCCCGAGGCAGATCCCCAGATAGGGGATCGATTTCTCGCGGGCGATCCGCGCCGCTTCGACCTTGCCCTCGATCCCGCGCTCGCCGAAGCCGCCCGGGATCAGGATCCCGTCGCAACCCTCGAGACGCTCGGGTTCGAAATTCTCCGAGTCGACCAGCTCCACCTCGACGTCGACGCCGTGGTGGAAACCGCCGTGCTCGAGCGCCTCGATCACCGACTTGTAGGCATCGGCAAGCTGCACGTACTTGCCGACGACGGCGATCTTCACCTTGGCGGTGGCAGATTCGGCGCGGCGGACCATCGCCTCCCACTCGCTCATGTCGGGCGACGGGGCCTCCATCCCGAAGTGGTCGAGCACGAGGTCGTCGACCCCCTCGGCGCGGAAGACGAGCGGCACCTTGTAGATGTTGTCGACGTCGTGGGCGGAGATCACCGCATCGACGGGGAGGCTGGCGAAGAGGGCGATCTTGCTGCGGATCTCACGATCGAGGCGACCTTCGGAGCGGCAGACCAGCGCGTGGGGCTGGATCCCGATCCGGCGCAGCTCGTTGACCGAGTGCTGGGTCGGCTTGGTCTTCAGTTCGCCGGCGTGGCCGACGTAGGGCACCAGGGTCAGGTGGATGAACATCGCCCGCTTCGGCCCGATGTCGGTGTAGAGCTGGCGGATCGACTCGAGGAACGGCAACGACTCGATGTCGCCGACGGTGCCGCCGATCTCGGTGATCACGAAGTCGACCGACTGCGACTCGGCGACGATGAGGATTTTCTGCTTGATCTCGTTGGTGATGTGCGGGATCACCTGGACCGTGGCGCCGAGGTAGTCGCCGCGGCGCTCGCGCCGGATCACCGAGTTGTAGACGGCACCGGCGGTCACGTTCGAGGCCCGCGAGGTGTTCTCGTCGGTGAAGCGCTCGTAGTGGCCGAGGTCGAGGTCGGCCTCCGCCCCGTCCTCGGTGACGAACACCTCGCCGTGCTGGAACGGGCTCATCGTCCCCGGATCGACGTTGATGTAGGGGTCGAACTTCTGCAGCTGGACCCGGTAGCCGCGGGAGACCAGGAGGCGCCCGATCGACGCCGCGGTGATCCCCTTGCCGAGGGCCGAGACGACGCCGCCGGTGACGAAGATGAACCGCGTGTCGCCTTTGTTCCCTGGACTCATGCTCTGCCGAGCGAGTCTAGCCAGCGCAAAGGCGGAACCGAATCGATGGTTGCGGAAATTGAGCGAATCTCCCCGTAGATCGTCAGCCCCAGGACCGCGGCGAGGGCGATCAGCCGCGCATCGGCGCCGAGGGTGGTCAGCAGCCAGACCCCGGCGATCGCCCCGATCAGGTTGGAGCCGGTGTCCCCCAGCATCGCCCGCTCGCCCAGCGTCAGCCGGGCGCCGACGAGCACCGGGCCGACGAAGATCCCCAGCAGCTCGAGCGGCGCGAGGGTCCAGGCGCCGAGGCAGAGCCCGGCGCCGAGCAGCGCCAGCCCCTTCTCGGCCCTGCCCGGCCGCAGGTCGAGGAGGTTGAAGAGGTTGGTCGCCAGGATCAGCAGCACCACGTCGGCCAGGTAGCGCCAGTCTTCGAGTCCCCGCCCGGAGACGACGTAGGCCGCGAGCGCCAGCCCCCCGATCGCCTTGATCGCCCCGGTCGAGAGCGAGCCCGAGCGCAGCGCCGACCAGTGGCCGCGCCAGCCGCGCGGGGTCGCCACCGCCTCGCCGCGCCCGAGCGCGTCGTCGAGGAAGCCGAGGAAGGCGATCCCGAGCAGGTAGGGCAGCCAGCGCCGCAGGTCGGGCTCGAGCAGGTCGAGGTCGCCGCGATCGTCGAGGAAGGCGAGCGGGGCGAGCGCCACCAGGGCCGCCGTCGCCAGCACCGCGCCCAGCGGGAAGGCGAGCAGCGCGAAGCGGTAGTTCTCCCGCACCAGGCCCGCGTCCCGCAGCCCCCGCGCCCCCGCCGGCACGAGGAACAGCGATATCGCCAGCGCCAGCGGCAGGCCGACCCAGTACACCGCCTACTGCCCTTCGGTCAGCAGGTCCGGCAGCAGCTGGTCGGCGCTCCCCTTGACGCCGAAGCTGCCGTCCGCGCCGAGCAGGGCGAACACGGTCGCCAGCTTGCCGGCGGTCAGGTCGACGTCGTCGACGCTGGCGAGGCCGTTCGACTGGAAGAAGGAGATCGAGGACGAGTCGTCGCTCGAGGTCTCGACCCCGACCGCGGGCCGGCGGGTGGCGGTGACGCCGTCCATCAGCGCCGTCTCGAACTGGCTCGTCTTTTCGCGCTGGGTCACCCCCATCTCTTCCGGCTGGTCGCGGACGACGATCACCCCGTCGAGGCCGCCGAAGTTGCCGCTGGCGCGGGAGAAGAGGTGACCGCGGACGACGTCTGGCAGGGAGCCGCCGCGGACCAGTTGCCGCCCCAGCCCGGTTCCGAGTGCGGTCAGCTGGTCGGATTCGGAGCGCAGCTCCGCGAAGCGCGTCTGCGCCAGGTCTTCACCGAGGCCGTTGACGTCCACCGGCTCGCGCACCACCCCGACCCCCACCAGGCGCCCGCCGGTCGGCGCCAGCGCCTCCTCTACTTCCTCGGTCACGGGGCTCGGCAGCCCGCCGAGGGCGAGGATCGCGTACCGCCTCCCCCCCAGCCGTTCCCGGGTGAGGACGGGGTAGACGCGTTCGGCGAACTCGTCGGAGCGCTCGAGATCGGCGTTCAGCTCGTCGGCGCGGGAGCGCGCGTCCTGGAGGTTGCCGACCAGGCTCCGCTCGAGGTCCCGGCGCGTGTTGGTGAGGGCGTCGCCGCCGAACTCGGCGCCGATCAGGATCCCCACGGCGAGCGCGATGAAGACCGCGATCAGGGAGGCGGCGTGGTAGCGGGCGGAGTACCCCATCGAGAGCCGAAGGCTAGTGCTCCGGGGGTCTCCTCAGTCGATGCCGAGCCAGATCCGGATCTTCAGCCAGACCAGTTCGAAGACGTCGTTGAGGGCGGGAGAGGTGATCACGAGGATCGTCAGCAGGACGAGGAAGGCGACCGCGAAGAAGGCCAGCGGCGCCAGGGTCGAGCTCGGGTTGTAGAGCCGGCTGACGCCCTTGGCGTCGACCAGGCGCTCGCCAATCTTCAGCCGCGTGAGGAAGGTCGAGGACATCCCGCCGCGCTTGCGGTCGAGGAACTCGACCAGGTTGAAGTGGGCGCCGACGCTGACGATCAGCGCCGCCCCCTTCTCGTGGGCCATCAGCATCGCCACGTCCTCGCTGGTCCCCGCGGCGGGAACGACCTGGTGGTCGAGCCCGGCCTCCAGCAGTCGTTCGCGGCCCGGGGCCCGGCCGTCCGGATAGGCGTGGACGACCAGCTCGGCACCGCAGCGCAACGCCTCGTCGCCTGCGGAGTCCATGTCGCCGAGGATCACGTCGGGCGTGAGGCCGGCTTCGAGGACCCCGTCGGCGCCGCCGTCGACGGCGACGATCAGCGGCCGTACGTCGCGGATGTAGGCACGGAGCGCTTTCAGGTCGCGGCGGTGGCGGTCGCCGCGGACGACGATCAGGACGTGGCGGTCGCGGAAGCTGGCCCTGGTCGCCGGGAAGGCGATGTTGCCGGTCAGGAGATCGGTCTCTTCGCGCACGTGCGCGACCGTGTTTTCGGCGAACTCCCCCAGCGCCTCGTCGATCCGCGCGCGGTGTTCCTGCATCTCGCGCTCCAGCTCGGGCACGCGGAGGACGCGACCGCGGACCACCTCCTCCTCCCCGACGAAGACGGACCCCTCGACGATCCGCACCCGGTCGCCGTCCTCGAGCCGCTCGAACAGGCCGGCGCCGGGCGCGTCGATCAGCCGGATCCCCTCGCGGGCCAGCATCAGCGGCCCGGCGTTCGGGTAGCGCCCCTGCGAGGAGGGCGAGGCGTTGAGGACCGCGACCACGCCCGCTTCGATCAACTCCTCGGCGGCGATGCGGTCGATGTCGACGTGGTCGATCACCGCGACCTCGCCGGGGCGCAGGCGCTTGACCAGGTGCTTGGTCCGCTCCCCAAGCCGGGCGATCCCTTCGATCGCCCCCCCCGGCCGAGCGCCGTTCCTGCGCCCGAGCAGGGCGGGGAAGCGACGACGACTAGCGGTGGCCACCGCCCCAGACTAGGCGAAGGTAAGCGGCACCCGCAACCAGGACGGAACGCAGTTGTCCCCGCATACCGGGGACAACTGCGTCAGTGGCGCCTCAGGCGGCCTTCAGGAGCTCACGGGCATGCTCGGTCGCGGCCTCGCTCTCGCCGCCGAGCATGCGCCGAATCTCAGCCACGACCCCCTCGTCCTCGAGCCGCTCGACGGTGGCCACGGCCTCCTCGCCGGCGACGTCCTTGTCGAGCCGGAAGTGGACGTCGGCGAGTGAGGCGACCTGGGGCAGGTGGGTGATGCAGAGGACCTGCCGCTCGCGGCCCAGCGCCTGCAGGCGCTCGCCGACGACCCGCGCGGTCGTGCCGCCGACGCCGGCGTCGATCTCGTCGAAGACCATCGTCCCGGCGCTGGCGGCCCGGCCGAGCCCGCTGAGGGCCAGCATCACCCGCGAGAGCTCGCCGCCCGAGGCCGCCTCGCGCAGCGGGGCCGGCTCGATGCCGGGGTTGGGAGCGACCCGCAGCTCGACCGTCTCGCGGCCCGCGGCACCGAAGCCGTCGGGGTGCGGCTCCAAGACGACCTGGAGCGAGGCGCCGGCCATCGAGAGCTGCTCGAGCTCCTCCGCGACGCGCTCCTGCAGCGGGCCCGCCGCGGCTTCGCGGCCGGCGCTCAGCCTCTCGCCGAGCTCCGCCCGCCGGGCCTCGGCCGCGGCCAGCGCCGCCTCGGCCTCGGCGCTTCGCACCTCCGCGCTCTCGAGCCGCGCGATCTCCTCGCGGCAGCGCTCGGCGTGGGCGAGGACCGACTCCACGCTGCCGCCGTGCTTGCGCTCCAGCCGGTCGATCGCCTCCAGCCGCTCCTCGATCGCCTGCAGCGAGGCCGGGTCGGCCTCGACCCCCTCGGCGTAGTCGCGCAGCTCGGAGGCGACGTCGCCGAGCTCGACCGCGAGCGCCGCCACCCGCTCGGCGATCCCGTCGAGGCTCGGATCGAGGCCGGCGGCGCCCTGCAGCGCCGCTTCGGCCTGGGCGATCGCGGCGACGGCGCCGCCGCCGTCCTCGTCGGTGCCCGCGAGCCCGGCATGGGCGCCGGCGGCCGCTTCGCGAAGTCCCTCGGCGTGCCGCAGGCGCTCCCGCTCGGAGGCGATCCGATCCCGCTCTTCGGGGACCGGCGCCACGTCCTCGATCTCGGAGAGCTCGTAGCGGTAGAGGTCGAGGTCCCGCTCCCGCGACCCTTCCCGCTCGCGCAGCTCGGCCAGCTCGCTCGCCAGCCGCCCGCACTCGCGGTGCGCCTCGCGATAGGCGGCTCGCAGCGCCAGGTGCTCGGCGCCGGCGAAGCCGTCGAGGATCTCGAGCTGGGCCGAGGAGATCGTCAGGCGCCGGTGCTCGTGCTGGCCGAAGAAGGCGATCAGGCGCCCGCCGAGCAGCTTCAGGTCGGCGGCGGTCGCGGCGCGGCCGGCGACGAAGGCGCTGGTCCGCCCGCTCGCCGAGACCCGCCGGCCGAGAACGACCCCTTCCGCGTCCTCGGGAAGCCGCTCGGCCAGCTCGGCGAACTCCGGCTCCTCGAGCAGACCCTCGGGCAGGTCGAAGACCCCCTCGATCCAGGCCTCGGGGGCGCCGGGCCGGACGATCTGCGCTTTCGCCTTACCCCCCATCAGCAGGTCCAGCGAGTGCGCCAACACGGTCTTGCCGGCGCCGGTCTCGCCGGTGATCGCGTTCAGCCCCTCCCCCAGCCGCAATTCGGCCCGCTCGATCAGGAGGAGGTTCTCGATCCGCAGCTCACGCAGCATGGGGTCTGTGTAGCACCGGGGGCGGACCGACCGGCGCGATTTTCCCGCTTGTTCCGCCTAGGTGAGAGCGATTGCAGCGATGACCGCGGCGTTCAGGCTGACGATGGTGGAGAACAGCGCGATAGCCCAAGTCGTCATATTTCGCTGAACCGCGTCGAACTTGTCATCGACCCGCTCGAACCGCTTGTCGATTTGATCGAAGCGCTTGTCGATTTGATCGAAGCGCTTGTCGATTTCGCTCGAAGCCTTCCCTCATCTCCGTCCGCAGTCCGCGGATGTCGGTGTCGATACGAGTGAAGCGTTCTTCGATCCGCTCGTCAGTCCAGCGTGGTCTCTCCATCACAGCCATAGACAAAAGCATACGACATCTTTTGTCTACAGGCGCTGCACCTACCCAGACGGCTCGCTCGGGCCGTCGGTCGGTTGAACAAAGTCCTCGGATCTCACGAGAAGAAACCCGAGGACGGCGCCGAGGAAGGAGCCGATCGCCGCGATCAGGATGATGTCGTTGAAGGCGCCGACGAAGGCGACGTCGGCGGCGTGGGTCGCCTTGACGTGGAGCCCGGGCGGCAACTGTAGTTCGGATACCGCCCGTGAGCCGCCCGAGGCGACCGCTTCGCCGAACCCGTCGGGGGCGTTGGGCAGCAATTCGCTCAGCTTCGAGTCGACGCGACCCTGGAAGACGGCGCCGAGCCCGGCGACGCCGGTCGCGATCCCGACCTGGCGGAAGGTCGTGTTGATCCCCGATCCCATCCCCGATTTCTCCACCGGGACGACGGCGATCGCAGCCTGTCCGATGCCAGGGTTGGTCGTCCCGATCCCGATCCCGGCGAGGAGGAAGCCGACCAGCAGCGTCGTCCAGGTCGAGTCGACCTCGACGCCGTGCATCAGCAGCAGGCCGACGCCGACGGTGGCCAGGCCCACGCCCAGCAGGATCCTGATCGGGACCCGGTGCGAGAGCGCGCCGGAGATCGGCGCGACGACGAAGCCGAGGACGGTCAGCGGCAGGAAGCGGAGGCCGGCCTCGAGCGGCGAGTAGTCGAGCACCCCCTGCATGTAGATCGTCAGGTAGAGGAAGAGGGCGAACATCCCCGCCGAGAGGAAGAAGGCGACCGCCGAGACCCCGTTGAAGGCGGGTTTGCGGAACAGCGTCAGGTCCAGCATCGGGTGGCCGCTGCGGCGCTCGATCGCGACGAAGAGCGCCATCAGGACGGCGGCGCCGATCAGGCAGGCGAGGATCAGCGGGCTCCCCCAGCCCTCGGGATTGCCGCGGATCAGGCCGAAGATGAGGAGGAAGAGCGCCGAGGAGAAGGTGACGAGGCCGGGGTAGTCGATCGGCTCCGGGTCCTGCGCCGAGACGTTGACGATCTGGCGCTCAGTCAGGACCATCGCCGCGATCCCGATCGGGACGTTGATGAAGAAGATCCACTCCCAGCCGAGGCTCTCGGTGACGACGCCGCCGATCAGCGGGCCGACGGCGACGGCGCCGCCGACGGTCGCCCCCCAGACACCGAACGCCGTCGCCCGGTCCTTGCCGTGGAACTCCTGGCCGATCAGGGCCAGCGAGGTGGCGAACATGCCGGCCCCGCCGACGCCCTGCAGCCCGCGCGCCAGGTTGAGCAGGGTCGGGTCCTCGGCGATCCCGCAGAGGAACGAGGCCAGGGTGAAGACGCCGAAACCGATCGTGAACACCCGCCGCCGGCCCAGCCGGTCGCCGAGCGAGCCGGCGGTCAGCAGGAAGGCGGCGAGCATCAGCGAGTAGGCGTCGACCACCCACTGCAGGCTCGAGAGGCTGGCGTTCAATTCCCGCTGGATGTCCGGCAGGGCGACGTTGACGACGGTGACGTCGAGCAGCAGCATGAACGTCGCGACCGAGACCAGGACCAGGGTCCACCACTTGCGCTCCATGGCGGCAGACCCTAGAGAACCGTCTATCTCGGCTGAGGAAGTCGCCTTAGACCGCTAAATGCCCGAACTTCTCGCGTATGCGCTGGTAGAAGCTCGTCCCCGGGAGCTGGGCCAGGCGGCTCACCGAGTCGAGGAAGCGGATCTCCAGCGAACCGCCGGCGGCGAGGTCGGCGATCTTGCCGCCGTCGACCGCGACCTCGACCGGCTCGCGTTCGGGTGCGTTGCCGACGTGGAGGACGTCGCCGGGGGCGACGACCAGCGCCCGCGCGGTCAGCGAGTGCGGCGAGATGTAGCTGACGACGTAGCCCTTCACGCCCCAGGCCAGGATCGGTCCCTGGTTGGCGAGGTTGTAGCCGGTGGAACCGACCGGCGTGGCGGCGACGAGGCCGTCGCAGCGGACGTGCCCCACCTCCTCGCCGGCGATCCGGTAGCTGAGCTCGGCGACGCGGTCGTGCGGCCGCCGGGCGAGGGTGATGTCGTTCAGCCCCACCTGCTCGGTGCCGTCGACCTTCACCTCGAGGCCGGGCAGGTGGATCGTCTCGTAGTCGCCGGCGAGCGCGCGGCGGATTCCCTCGGCCGCCTGGTCGCGCTCGACCGCGGCGAGGAACCCGACAGTCCCGAAGTTGACGCCGAAGACGGGGACTTCGGTGTGCGCGTAGCGGCGCAGCGCGTGGAGGATCGAGCCGTCGCCGCCCAGCACGAGGCAGATGTCGGGGACCGTGTGTTCGGCGGTGACGTCGACGCCCTCGCCGGCGGCGCCGTGCTTTTCCAGCTCCTGCTCGGTCGCCGCCAGGCGCCAGCCGGCCTCGTGGGCGACCTCGGCCGCGACGGCGACCGCTTCGGAGGCGCTCGGCGGGTGCGAGTGGGTGATCAGGGCGGCGGTCTTCACTCGTCCCCCTCGACGGCGGCGATCGCCCCTTCGAGGTCGTCGACCTCGGCGCCGCTCCCTCCGCACCAGACGAACGTCTCCCGGTTCCCCTTCGGACCCGGCAGGCCGGAGGAGGCGAAGCCGCGCACCGCCAGGCCCAGATCGCGGGCCGCGAGGGCGACGGCAAGGATCGCCTCGCGACGGTCGGCGGGGTCGCGCACGACCCCCTTTCCGACGCGGTCCCGGCCAAGCTCGAACTGCGGCTTGACCATCGCCAGGATCTCCCCTCCGGGCTCCAGGCAGCGGCTCACCGCCGGCAGCACCTTGGCCAGGGAGATGAAGGAGACGTCGACCGTGGCGAGCGACGGCACGAAGGGCAGGTTCGCCGGCGCCAGCTCCCGCGCGTTCAGCCTCTCGATCGCGTGCACACGTGGATCCTCCCGCAGGCGCACGTCGAGCTGCCCGTAGGCCACGTCGACCGCGGCCACCCGGGTGGCGCCGCGCTGCAGCAGGCAGTCGGTGAAGCCGCCGGTCGAGGCGCCGACGTCGAGGCAGCCCCGCCCGGCGACGTCGATCCCCAGCGCCTCGAGCGCGTTCTCCAGCTTGGTGCCGCCGCGGGAGACGTAGCGCGGGCCCTCGGCGACGATCAGGTTCGCGTCCGGCTCGACCAGCTGGCTCGGCCGCAGCGCCACCGGGCCGTCCTGGCCGATGCGGACCTCGCCGGCCCGCACGGCGCCCGCCGCCGCCGAGCGGGACGGAAAGATCCCGCGGTCGGCCAAAACCGCGTCTATCCGGGACTTTCTCACCCGCCGAAAGCTACAGCGAGGCCCCCGGACTGGCCTTTTATTCGAGCTGAAGAATGCGATGCGACACTCAGCCGAGCCCGCCGCCCCACCGATCACCAAATTTGATCTGGTCGTCTAGGGCAAATCGGGTAGAGAGGCCGCAGAGTCCGTCAATTGCAGGATCTCTGTGACCCCACTCACACACAAGTCGCACATACGTTCGTACGCTGTTCAAGGATTCGCAAGGGAAGACCGATCAAGGAGATCAACCAAAGACTTCAAGGCTGAACCCCGCGTCGACTATCGCCTCGCTGCTTCCCACAGCGACGCACTCGACATAAACCGGGCTCACCTACCTCCCACGGATCCACACATATATAGAGATACATATCTCTCCTCCCTGTAGTAACCCCAGAAGCGCCCCGGCTCCCCCGCCGGGGCGTTTTCTGTTGTGGGGGCTTCGTAGAGCCAAATGCGCGCGACTGCGCCTTGCCCGCCCCGCCTACATGCTGCCGTTCTTGGCCTCGTGCCACACAGTCGGTGCCACAGTCCTGCGGCCTCGCTGCTTAAGACGAGTCCTAGTCGTGCAGTCGACGGTGGGCGATCTCGTAGACCGTCGGTGCGTTCGAGCCGGCGGGGTGATGGCGGACGCCGAAGGCGAGGTAGTCGAGTCGAGGCGCGTCGTTAGCGACCACGAACCTGAAGACCATCCCGAAACGCCCCACCGGCGGTGGGAGATAGAGCTTGAGGCACTGAGGAAGAACCGTTCCGTCGCGTCCTTCCGGGTCGCAGGACCGGAGATCCGACATGGGAACGCCGTTAGCTTCGTAGTCGCGCTTGGCGATCTCGGCGGCGCTTCGGCCGGCTGGCGTCGCTCCCGCCATGTCCTCGCGAAAAGCGTCGGCGTCGAAGCGAGCCGGGAACCGCAACTTGTCGGTCAACGGCTACCCCTCGCCGTCGGGGGGGAGCATGTTGGGGCCATGCTCCTGCATGAAGCTCTCCCACTCCTCCTTGGTGGCATCCCGGGCGCCGGAGCGCTCCTTGATGGCCTTCCATGAGGTATCGGGCACGAGGGTGAGCGAACCGTCGGGCCGCTCCTCGGTGACGACGTAATCGCCGGCTCGCTCGCCGCTGAGGCGGACGTGGTCGCGTGGAGGCTCCATCCCATGAATCGTAATCTACGACGCTCCCGATCCTGAAACCGCAGGCCCAGCGGCCGTCCGGCTCAAGTTCATGCGGAAGACCCCCCTCTCAGTTCGGCACCTAGAAAGGAGCTGCGACCCGATTGAGCATCGACTTGATTTCGGCAAAGTAGCCCTTGACTTGGACCAGCGAGATCGTCGTCGGTTCACCATGCGCGATGCGATTCCGCTGCGAACGGATACTTCCCAGCGCCTCGCGCTCTGAACTACTAGTTAGGGCGGATTCGAGGGAGTCCCCCCACCTTCGGTCGAACGACCCAACAAGCTCGATTAGACGTTGGGGGTTCGGATTCTGGAAGCGCTTCATTTTCCAGGTCGTGTGGCTGAGCACGGGCGGACTCGCTTGGGCGCTGACGTGAGCCAGAACGATCTCTGCCACTACCTGCTCGACTAGCCCAAGGACCCGAATCGTCAAATATTTGGCGTAGTCAGACTGGACTTCCATGTCGGTCTGAGCTTCCGCCCGTGCGACGAGGCCGTCAATATCCGAGATCAACTGGGTCCGCCAGTATATGTGTCGCACGCCGAATGCCAGATGGTCGAGATGGAGCCGCCCGTCCTTCCCTTTGGCGAGTCGGAAGACGAGGCCGAGAGGTCCGCCGGGAGGAGGAAGGTAGACCTTGACGCAGCCAGGGAGACTGGTCCCATCGCGCATCCTCGTCGCAGGCGAAGAGCGCATCGACTGCTTGACCCTCGCGTTCCAGCCGGAAGCGAGCTTCTTCGCCGATTCGCTTCGCGCTGCCTGGCGCAGATCCTCATGCCAGGCCAGCTCGTCGAAGGCGACGGAAGCGAAGCCTCGCTTGATCGGCACGACTACCCCTCGCCGTCAGGCGGCTTCACGGCCCCGTACTCGGCTTCGAACTCTGCGAGGGTCGTTGGCTCATGGGCCAAACGCTCCATGATGGCCTGAGCAGACGTATCTGGCGAAAACACGAGACGCCCATCGCTCCGCGTCTCCTCAACGACGTAGGCACCTTCGACGTCTCCGCTCAGCTTTACGTGGGGCCGCTCCACGTCCTCGATGATGCCAGAGAGGCCGGCCGCGTCGCGCAAGGATGCGTGGGCAGGGATCTACCGCGCCAATGGCGCGGGGTCGGGAAGGCGCATCATTCGAATGGAGCTGAGAAGGCCGATCAGCGCAGCCAGGAGAGGGACGAGAAGGGCGACCTGGAGGGCCAGGGGTCGGGCGTCATCGTTGAGCCCAGCCCCGGCGAACATCAGCGGGATGACGAGATACCAGCCGCGCTCCGCGCTCGGGAGACCAGCGCCTCGATCGTTCATCAGCGACGTGTCGATCACGCAGACGAACATCGCGCCGCCAGCAGCAGGGCGAGATGGGGAGTCGAGCCTTTGCTCTCCATGATCGCCCTGGTCCGTGGCCGGGTGTTCTCAGAAAGCGCCGGCGGCCCGCCGTTCGCCGTCGCTGCGCTCCAGGACCGCGACCCCGTTGGGGGCACCGGTGAGATCGAGCACGCGCCGCACCTGCCCGCGAGGCTCGAGCAAGATGAGCACCGCGTCCTGGCGGCGAGCTTCGAGGGCGGCGTCGAAGAGGACGGAGAGGGAGGCGCAGTCGATCAGCGTCAGCGCCTGCAGGTCGAGGACGACGCGGTTCGCGTCGGACTGGGCGTCCTTCAGCGCCTCCTCGAAGTGGGCGCGGGCGCTGAGGTCCAGCTCGCCGGCGAGGACGAGCCGAATCGAGCCTCGACCCTCGGCCCTGCGGGTGCAGGAGAAGAGGGGCGGCGACGCGACAGCGGGGCCGCTGGATGAAGTGAGGGAAGCGGTGGGAAGGGACATTTCGGACTCCTCGATTCGACAGCTGGGTCCGGAAGTCACTTGGTGTTGCCGGCTGAGCGCCGACCGCAGTGATGCCCTCCTCGAATCAGATTAGCGGAGCCCTGTGCTCCCGTCGACCCCTAGACAGGGACCGGGTCCCGGAACATGAACAGCTCGACCTCCATGTCGGGGCCGACGTGGGAATTGGATATGAAGGCGATCACCTCGCGCCCCGAGAGACGCTCCACCTCGTCGATGAACCTCTGCTGCATCGCCTGCTGAAAGGCGCTGCGGGTTTCCTGTACCAGGGTGCCGCGCTGCAGCTCGATCATCGTCTGCTCGACCTCGGTGTAGACGCCGCCCATCACGCAGGCGAGGAGGTCCTCCCCGAGCATCTGGGTCTTGGCGCTCACCGGGGCGCGGTGGTAGTAGCGCTCGTGCAGGGCGACCATCGAATCGGTCACCGCGGCGAGCAACTCGTCGCCGTTCAGGGGTGGGATCGGGGCCGACATGTCGGGCCTTCTTTCTCGTCCTCTGACTAGGAGCGCGCGCGAGGCAGAGGGTGGAAGAACCCAACGAGCGGTTAGACCAGCGTAGCGCGCTGGTCTACCATCGCCGTATCCCTCGACCCGATCTCGACCCAGCCCAGAGCCAGACGGCAGCGGAAGCGAAGCGCCGCCACGGCGACGAGCTGACGGCGATCTCCGACGGGCTGGTCGCGCTGCTGAAGGAGTTCTACGGGCGCGGTCCCACCCAGGCCAAGTCCTACTACCAGGACGACCTCGTCGTCTGCGTCCTGCGCGGTGGCTTCACCCAGGTCGAGCAGACCCTCCTCGACGGGGGCCGCGGCTCCGCTGTCATCGAGCAGCGGATGGCGTTCCAGGAGCTGATGCGCGAGCGCTTCGAGGAGGTCGTCGAAAGGGCGACCGGCCGCAAGGTGATCGGCTTCATGAGCGGCAACCAGCAGGAGCCCGACCTGATGTGCGAGGTGTTCGTGCTGGACCCGTCCGATCTCCTCTGAGGAGGCCGACAGATAAGGCGGGGCTTCCTCGTGTCAAACGCGGTTTGCAGGGTAGGTGGTTCGCGGAGGGCATAGCTCCGAGGTCCCGTCCGAACATCGCGACGGGGCAGCGGAGTGCGTGACTTCACGTGGCGACCATCCATCGAGGAGAAAGCCCTGCGTGCGCAGTCCGGAGCCCGGCGTAGTCACCACCTGGATGCCATCCGGGTCTCGGCGATTCTGCTCCTGATCCCCTACCACGCCGCTCGCTACATCCAGAAGGGCGACGGGGACCCGAGGATCGTCGACGCCGTCGTCTGGTTCGTCCACGCCTGGCACATGCCCCTGTTCTTCGCCATCTCCGGCTTCCTGGCCGCCAGCGCGCTGCGCCGGTCCACCGCCGCCCGGCAGCTGCGCGCCCGCTTTCGCCGGCTCGGCGTGCCGCTGTTCGTCGGGATGCTGACGGTGGTGCCGCTCGCCAACCTCCTCGTCATCGGCGCGGCTGCCCTCTGGCCGCGCAAGGGCGAGCTGCCGCCGAAACGGGAACTGGACCTCGCCAACGTCTTCAGCCTGACGCCGCGGCACCTCTGGTTCATCGCCTACCTGCTGATGATCTCCCTGGTCGCGATCGGGATCTGGCTGGCGATCCAGCGGGCGCCGCAGCTGGGAGCGGCGATCAACCGCGGCTTCGGCCAGCTGATGAGGTCGTGGTGGGCGGTGCCGGCCCTGGCGGCGATCAGCGCCGCGATCCTGAGCACCAAGACCGGCTGGGTGGCGGGAGGGGCGGCTTCCAACTCGCTGATCCCCGCCCCGACCCTCTTCGCCTACTACAGCTTCTTCTTCCTCTTCGGCTGGCTGCTCAGCGGCCAGAGCGAGCTGATCGAGCAGCTGAAACACCGGGCCTGGCTGCGGCTCGCGGCCGGGGCGGCGATCGCGGTTCCCGCCTTTCTCCTCTTCTACGACAACGGCGACTTCACCGGCAACGTCGGCACGCCGGGCGTGCTTGCCGAAATCGACGCGCTGCGCCTCTACGGGCTGTTCACCGTCGGCATCGTCTGCTGGCTCACCCTGTTCGGCCTCTGGGGGGTGCTGGCTCGCTACGTACGCAAGGAGTCGCGGGTGCTGCGCTACCTGTCGGACGCGAGCTTCTGGATCTACCTGATCCACATCCCGTTCCTGGTCGCCCTGCAGAGCTCGCTCTCGACCACCGACCTGGCGATCCCCGTCCGCTGGGGCCTGACCGTGACCGGGACCCTGACGCTGGCCCTCGGCTCCTATGCGCTGATCCGAGGGACTCGTAGGCTGGCGAGCAGGCGCCTCCGTCCACGCCACGTGGCCGGCTAGCCGGCTCCACCGCCCTCGCCCAGCGGGATCCGGCGGCGGAGGCGATCGAGGACCCGCAGCGCTCCGAGGTTCCGCAGGGCGTAGCCGTAGCGGAGGCCGGCGGGACGGAAGTCGATTGCGGTGCAGGGAGGGCAGAGCGCGCTGGGGTGGACACCGTCCCTGCCCAGCCCCTGGCGGGGAACGCCCGGCCCGGCCAGCTGCCGCCAGAAGTTCCACAGCGGCAGCGCCCGGTTCTCGGCGAGGGCGGCGATCTCCGCGTTGAACCGGGCGACCCGCTGCGAGAAGGGGAACTGCACACGGGGCGGGATCGTGCTGAGCACCGGAATCGTCCCCGCGCCGGAGACGAGCCGGACCAGGCGAGCGAGATCGCGGCGGTATTCGGCCGCGGTGAAGGACTCCAGGTCGTTGGTCCCGAGCATGATCAGGGCGACCGACGGGCGGAGCAGTTGCAGCTCGCAGCTGACGGCGGGCAGCGCCTGGCATTCGGGAAGCGCTTCGCGCGGGGCGAGGGCGTCGACCGCCCTCCAGCCGCCCACGGCGGCGACGCCGAGGCGCGAGTAGCTGTTGCTGACCGCGCAGAGGGCCAACTCGGAGCCCGCCGGCACCGGGGTCTCGCCGAAGAACTCCAGCGTCCCCCGCAGCTCGCTCCAGGCCCCCAGGCGGGGCGCCCGGCACGCAAGCGCCTGCAGGAACGACGGCGACGCGGTGATGCTGTCGCCGATCTTGGCGAAGACCCCCGGCCTGTTGCCCAGCCGCTCCCCCCGGCCGGCGATCTCCTCCAGGTGGCCGGCGACGCCGGGCTCGAGCGCCGGGACGACCGGCAGCCCTTCCCACTCTGCCCCGGAGGACTCGTCGCTGAGGCCGGCGCCGAGCGCAAGCAGGGCTAGGGCGACGAGCACGGCTCTGAGGGCGATATTCACAGGAAGCAAGCGAAGATAGCCGCAGTCCGCATCGGCAGGGGCAGGGGCAATGAAAAGGGGGCGGTGAAATCACCGCCCCCTGAACTACGCGTGCGATCGGGCCTAGCGCTGGCGCCCGTCGCGGTCGCCGCTGTCGGCGTCGTAGGGATCGCGCGATCCGGACTTCGCCAGGCCACGGCTGATCATGTAGCCGACCGCGACGATGGCGACGTAGAGCCACGCCTGCTTGGCGATGAACTCGTCGGTGCCGGCGGTGTCGCCGCCCTTGATGACCGCGGCGCTGACGAGGATGGCGACGATCACGCCGACCATCGCCCAGAACTCGGTGGTCTTGAACGCCTGCTTGGTCTCGGTAGCGAGACGCCGGACGGTGCCGCGGCCGGCGGGGCGGTCGTTTACTGCGTCCGCACCGCGGACGCGGGTGGTTGCTGACTCCATCTTGATTCCTCCTGAGTGGGGGTTCGAGTCCCGAGATCGGCGCGAATCAGAGATGAGAGACGGCGCGACACCAGGCCTTGCAGATGAGCCCGAAAAGCCTTCCTCCGACTGGTGGCGCTGCGAGGAATTCTGTTCAGGATGCTTTTTGTGAAGTACCCCTCGACCGGCAACCGGAAACCAGGTCGCCTGCTACCGTGACTGGGTCGGGCTTGGCCGATTCGCCATCCCGAGAGGTTCCGTTTCCTCCGTGTGCCATCCGGCGCCTAGGGGCCGCAGGATCTCCCTAGCGTTCAAATAAGGAGCACTTCCATAACCGTTTCGTTTGCCGATCTCGGCATATCCCAACCTGTGATCCGTGCGCTCGCGCGCCGTGAGATCACCACCCCGTTCCCCGTCCAGCAGCTGGTCATCCGCGACGCGCTCGCCGGGCATGACCTCCTCGTCCAGTCCCCGACCGGGTCTGGCAAGACGCTCGCCTTCGGCATCCCGACGGTCGAGCGACTCTCCCCCGAGCAGGGACGCATCGGCGCCCTGGTCCTCGCCCCCACCCGCGAGCTCGCCGGTCAGATCGTCGAAGACCTCCGCCCCCTCGCCGAGACCCAGGGGCTGAAGATCGCCGCCGTCTACGGCGGGGTCGGGTTCGGTCCCCAGATCAAGGCCGTCGGCAGGGCCGACGTCGTCGTCGCCACCCCCGGCCGCCTCGAGGACCTGATCGCCCGCGGCGTCGTCAGCCTGAAGCACGTCCGCGTGCTCGTCCTCGACGAGGCCGACCGGATGCTCGACATGGGCTTCAAGCCGGCCGTCGACCGGATCGTCAAACAGACGCCCGACAAGCGGCAGACCCTGTTCTTCTCGGCGACGCTCGAGGGCGCGACCGGCAAGGTCGCCAAGGCCTACACCCGCGACGCCCGCACCCACACCCACGCGCCGAAGCAGGCGAAGGCCGACATCGAGCACCGCTTCCTCCCGGTCGAGAGCCAGGGCGAGAAGCTCGACCACCTGGTCGCCCAGCTGAGTGAGGACGAGTGCGGGCCGACGATCGTCTTCGTCCGCACCAAGCGCGGCGCCGACCGGCTGGTCAAGCGACTGCGCGGCCGCAAGGTCGAGGCCGTCGCGATGCACGGCGACAAGAGCCAGGGACAGCGCGAACGCGCCCTGGCGCGGTTCGAGAACGGCGAGGTAGATGCTCTCGTCGCCACCGACGTCGCCGCCCGCGGCATCGACGTCGAGGGCATCACCCACGTGATCAACTACGACGCCCCGGAGGATCACGACGCCTACGTCCACCGCGTCGGCCGCACCGGCCGGGCCGGTCGCAGCGGCACCGGCGTCAGCTTCGTCCTCGCCGACCAGGCCGACGACGTCCGCCGCATGGCGGGCAACCTCGGCCTGGTCCGGGAGTTCGAGGTGACCCACGGCGGCCGTCCGAAGCAGCTCAGCTCGCGACCCGCCCCGAAGGGCCGGCGGCGTGGCCGCAAGGGGGCGTCCAGGTCGTGACCCCGGCGGTTGGATCGGTCGAAGTCGGCATCGCCCTGGCCCTTCTCGGCGCGGTGATGGCAAACCTCGCCTCGCTGCTCAAGCACCGCGGCTGCCAGCAGGTCCCGCCGGTGAGGCTCCAGGCGCCGCTGCAGAGCGCCCGCCGGCTCGCCGCCTCGCCGTGGTTCGCGGCCGGGTGGGGCACCGCGGCGGTGGCCTGGCTGGTCCACGTCGCGGCCCTCTCGATGGCGCCGATCTCGCTGGTGCAGGCGGCGCTCGCCGGCGGCGCCGTCAGCCTCGCCGTCCTCTCGCAGCGGCTCTTCGGCCATTCCGTCGAGCCGCGCCAGTGGCTGGCCCTGCTGCTGGGCGGGATCGGCCTGGTCCTCCTCGCCCTGACCCTGCCGAGCTTCCACGGCAGCCACTCCCAGTTCGCCCCCGCCGCGATCCTCGGCTTCGAGGGGGGCCTCGGGCTGCTGGCGCTCGCCCTGACCATCGGCTACCAGCGCTCCACGATTCGCCGCGGCGCCCTGCTGGCGGTCATCGCCGGCACCCTCTTCGCCTTCGGCGGGGTGGCGATCAAGGCCCTGACCGGGGAGGGCGATCTCCCGCTCGCGGTCCTGGCGCCGTGGATCGCCCTGATCGTCGCCTGTGGGGCCCTGGCCCAGTACTCGGCCGTCGCCGCCCTTCAGCGCGGCGGCGCGATCGAGACGATCGGGCTGATGGGACTCGTCGCCAGCGCCGCCCAGATCCTCAGCGGCATCCTCGTCTTCGGAGATCCGATGGCGAGCGGCGCGGTGGGAATCGGCCTGCAGGCAACCGCCTTCGCTCTCGTCTGCGCCTCGGCCCTGCTCCTCCCCCCCTCGCGCGCAGGCGAGGAGCAGCGCCCCCAGCCGCTCATCGCCCGGCCCGCATAGCGGCCATCCCCCTCTGCAGCTGAGCCACGCTGGTCGCCCCCGCGGGGGCCGGGACGGCGCGAAAGGTCGAGGCCGGGAGGTGGAGGCGGAAGGCGATCCTCCCCTCGCGGTCGAATCCGGTGACCAGCGGGTTGTCGCCCCAGCTGACCAGCCAGCCGCCGCCGCTCAGTTCGCGGGCCGAGCCGCAGCAGTGGCTGCGGCTCACCTCGGGGTCGTTGAGCTGCCCGCGGTAGAGGGCCCGCCGCTGCTCCAGGTCGAGGCGGTAGAAGACGACCCGGGGCCGGCGGGGCCGGTCCTTGCCGTTGTCGAAGACGGTGAGGCGCCCGCGGCGGTCGATGCGGGCGTCGTGCTGACCCCCGAGCAGCTTCGTCGCCGGGTCCCCCGTCACCCGCAGCGATTTGCCGGTGCGGATGCCCCCCAGCTTCCAGGCGATCTCCCCGCTGGCGCGGTCGATCCCGTAGACGGCGTCGGTGTGGCGGGTGGAGATCACGACTTCGCCGTCGCCGCGCGGCTCGATCGAGTTGATGTGGACGGGGTCGAAGATCTCGCGTTGCAGGCGGCGGCGAGGGTTGCTGAGCACGTTCCGCCACCAGCGGCCGGTCTCGCGCAACCCGATGTGCCCGCGGGAGTTCCAGTGCCAGACGACCTTGCCGGAGGGGTCGACTTCCTGGACTTCGGCGGAGGCGATCGCCGCGAGCTTCGGGCCGCCGAAACGGCGCAGGTCGGCGGTTTCCGGGACGTAGGTGTCGAGCAGGACGTTGCCGTTGGGGAGCTCGCGGTACTCGTGGCCGTCGACGATCGAGCCCTCGGTGCTGACCAGGCGGACGAGCTTGCCGGACTCGGTGCGGACCTCGTGCGCCATCCGCGGGTCGAGGCCGTAGCCGTCGCCGAACGACCGCGCCCAGACGAGGTTGCCGTCGCCGAGGACCTGACCCCAGAGCGCCCGCGTGTCCGGGTTGTACCACCAGCGCGGCACTCCCTCGTCGTCGAAGACGATCACCCAGGGGCGCTTGTCGGCGGGGTTAGAGAAGGTGACCACGAAGAGCCCGGGTGGCGCGGGCCGCAGCGATTCAAATCGCCAGGAGGGAAAGTCGGCGGGCAGCGGGACGCGGCTCTTCTCGACCGGGCGGGAGAGCGGGACGCTTTCGCCGTCGTTCGCGCCGCCGCAGGCGACCAGGGGCATCGCTGCGACGACGACGGCCAGGACAGCCAGGTAGATCGGAGAGCGCTTCATCCTGTTTGTCCAGGGTGACGCACGCAGGACGCCGACTCTTGACAGAGAAGTTGTTGCTTGGGAATCAAGCGAGTTCTATGGTCTGCGTGCATCCAGCGTGTTGTTGTCGGTAGGGGCGCTGTCTGCCACCAGATAGAGACCAAACCGGAGGGAGAGCAACATGGAGAGCAGCAGAGCCACTGAACGGCACAGGGTCGAGGAACGCCAGCCGACGGGTTGGACCGTCTTCGCAGGCGTCCTCTTGTTCATCGTCGGATCGCTGGACGCCCTTTGGGGCCTGGCCGGGATCCTCAACGACGAAATCGTCTTCGTCGGCGGCCAGGGAGTGATCATCGCCGACGTCACGACCTGGGGATGGATTCACCTGATCCTCGGCTCGATCATCGCCTGCACCGGCCTCGGCCTCTTCGCCGGCGCCGAGTGGGCCCGGTGGGCGGCGATCTTCTTCGTGATGATCAACGCCATCTCGCAGGTCGTCTGGTTCCCCGCGGCGCCGCTGTGGGCGTTCCTGATGATCATCCTCGACGTCACGATCATCTACCAGCTGACCGCCCGCTGGGAGGAATAGCCACCGACTAGGAGGGGGCCTCGGCCTCCTCCTCCGTCTCCACCGCCGCGCTGAGGTCCGCCGTGATCTTCACCGCGGCCGAGAGCAGCGGCGCCGCCAGGACCAGGCCGACGGTGCCGAACAGGCAGCCGCCGGCGATCGTCGCGATCAGCACCGCCAGCGGGTGCAGCTTCAGCGCCGCCCCGTAGGCGATCGGCTGGACCAGCTGTTGGAAGACGCCGTTGGCGAGCAGGACGATGACCGCCATCGCTCCCGCCGCCTCCGGGCCCGAGCCGCCGAGTGCGATCAGGACCGCGAACCCGCCGGCGGTCCAGGCGCCGATGTAGGGGACGTAGCCGCCGAGGAAGGTGACGACGGCGATGGTCCCGGCGAGCGGGACGCCCAGGACCAGCGACCCGACACCGACGATCAGCGCGCTCCAGGCGGCGACGATCGTCACCCCGAGGAAGTAGCCGCGCATGCTGCCCGCGACGCGGCCGAGGATCGAGTGCGCGACCGGGACCGGGACCCCGAGGTGGCGCTCGACGAAGGCGCCGATCTGCGGGCCGTCCTTGAGCAGGAAGAAGAGGCTGAGCGCGGTGAAGGAGAGGAAGACAGCGAGACCGGCGAGCTTGTCGACGCCGCCCAGCACCCCTTGCGTGAGCGCCTGGAACCCGGCGCTGATCGAGGCGCTCGCTTCCGCGTTGGCATCGGCCGCGGTGGGCGCCTCGACGCCGAGGCTGTGGGCCCACGACTCGATCTCTGCGGCGCCTTCCTGCAGGCGGGTCGAGAGGCTGTCGGCCTGGCTGGCGATGCCGGTGAGGACGATGTAGCCCACCCCCAGGGCAATGGCGACGATCGCCACCAGGACGAGGCCGGCGCCGATTCCCCGTGGGATGCCGACGCCGCGCAGCCGGTCGACCAGCGGCCCGGCGACGGCGGCGATGATCCCCGCGGTGATCACCGGCATCACGATCGTCTCGGTCAGCGACAACAACCAGATCGCCGCCACCAGGGCGGCGCCAACGCCGAACAGCAGCCATGCCGAGACGCCGAGGTCGCGCAGCCACTGCGGGGCGGCGAAGAGACCGCTCAGCTCGCCCGGCGCGATCTCTACGACTTCGTCTTCGGTCGTGTCCTTCCCTCGACGGAGCCATACTCGACGGGCCATGAGCAGGCCTGACACTTTCACCTACGTCGGACATGCGACCGTCCTCGTCGATCTCGACGGCACCCGCCTGCTCACCGACCCGGTGCTCCGCCCCCGGGTCGGCCCTCTGATCCGACACGGCCCCCTGCCCCCGCCGCACGCCACCGCCGGCCTCGACGCGGTCCTGATCTCCCACCTCCACCACGACCACACCGACCTCGGGTCGCTGCGGCGCCTCGGGCGCGAGGTGCGGCTGCTCGTGCCGCCGGGGTCGGGCGGCTTCTTCTCCCGCCACGGCTTCGCCGACGCAACCGAACTGGGTCCCGGCGAGTCGAACACGGTCGGCGGGCTGACCGTGACCGCGGTCGAGGCCCGCCACGACGGCGGTCGGCGGCGCGGCGCCGCGGAGGTCGAGCCGGTCGGCTTCCTGATCGGCGGCAGCCGCAGCGTGTACTTCGCCGGCGACACCGACCTCTTCGAGGGAATGGAGGGCCTGGCGCCCGGCCTCGACCTGGCGCTGCTCCCCGTCTGGGGCTGGGGGCCGACGCTCGGCCCCGGTCACCTCGACCCCGAGGGGGCGGCGCGGGCGGCGGCGCTCCTCTCCCCCCGGCTCGCGGTCCCGATCCACTGGGGCACGCTCTACCCCCTCGGCCTCCGCCGCCTGCGTCCGGGCCGCCTCGTCCTGCCGGCGAAGGAGTTCACCGCCCGCGCGCGCGAGCTGGCCCCTCAGGTCGCGACGCGGGTGCTCTCGCCGGGCGAGTCGGCCTCGCTCGCGTAGGCCGACTGCCCGAGCCCGGCGAGCCAGCCGCGGAAGACGCGGTGGACGCGTTCGGCCCCGACGACCTCCTCGGCCGGCCACTCGAGCTCGCTCGGGTGCAACACGAACGGGAAGCTCTGGGTCCCCCCCATCCCGCCGTGCGAGCCGACCAGCTCCTCGAAGGCGGCGACCTCGCCGAAGCCCTCCCAGTAGGTGCTGTTGATCATCAGGTCGGCGCAGTGGGGAAAGCCGTCGGTGCGGCGCAGGTGGTCGGCGGCGTTCTCGCCGAAGGGCGCCAGCGGGTCCTCGCCCTCGACCCGGTCGTCGGCGAGGTAGCGGGTGCCGCCGGCGCCGATCGCCAGCGCCCCGTCGCGCTCGGAGCGGACGAGGACGAAGCCGATGCCGGGATGGTCGCGCAGGGCCGGGATCAGCCGCGGATAGAGGGCTTCGATCCGCTCCAGCGAGACGCGGCCGGGCTCACGCGGGAAGGTGATCAGCCCGAGGCAGCCGGAGGCCATCACCGAGAGCTCCGGCAGCCCGTCGCCGTCGTGGGTCTCCTCCACCTCGCGGCGGGCGTCGGCGTCGAGGGCGACGGCGCCGTCGGCGAGGCGGTCGCGGGTCGCGGCGCGGACCGTGCGGGCGGCCACCGTGTCGTCGCGGGCCACCTCGGTCAGGCCGGCGCTGAGGTAGGAGAGCGAGTCGTCGTCGCCGGCTTCGGAGGCGACGACGCTGTCGGCCTCGCAGGCGCCCTGCACCAGCTCCTCGAGCGTCTGGCCGTAGCGGTCGCGGAACGTTTCCCCCTGCGACTGGCCGTGGTCGGAGAGGACGACGAGCCGGTAGGGCCGCGGGGCGTCCTCGCAGGCGCGGGCGATGCGGGCGATCTGGCGGTCGAGGTCGCGGAGGACGGCGAGCGCGTCGTGGCGCTCGATGCCGGAGTGGTGGGCGACCTCGTCGTAGGCGAGGAAGGTCGTGTAGATGACCGGGCGGCCGGCGAGGACGTCGCCGATCACGGTCGCGACCTGGAGGTCGCGCTGGACCACCGTCCCCCAGGCGCGGGCGAAGACGTAGCCACGGCTGCGGTGCATCCGCGGCCGGACGTCGTCGCGGACCTGACTGCGCGCCGCGCGCCGCTCGCGGGCGATCTCGGCGAGGGAGAGCGCGAAGGTCCGCGCTACCGCGTAGGGGTTGACGAAGTAGGCGGCGTAGTCCCTGCCGATCGGCCGCCGGCGGCGCAGCGCGGTGCTCATCGTCAGCATCGAGTGGGGCGCGTCGCCGGAGAGGATGTTGGCGCGGCTGGCGCCGTCGGCGTGCAGCAGCCCGCGCCCGTCCGAGTGGCGCCGCTCGATCTCTTCGGCGTCGCGCGGGTGATTGGTGACGATCGCCTGGCCGCGCTCCTTCTCCCACCAGCGGAAGGCGGGCATGTCCTCGTTGGAGCCGTGCAGGAGCCCCGCCTGGCAGGCGCCGGTTTGCGAGGACCAGTCGGTTTCCCAGCGCTGCAGCCGGTGCGAGCCTCCCCGCACCCAGGAGGACAGGGTCGGCGCGCTGCCGTCTTTCAGCGCCCGCAGGAGAATGTCGTGGGCGAGGCCGTCGATCTCGAGGAAGAGCACGCCCGGCACGTCGGTCTCGATCGCCTGCCCGCGGCGGCGGGCCTGGCGGCGGACGACGTTGCGGTACCAGGAGTCGTCCTCGTCGATCGCCAGCAGCGAGTAGACCGCTGCGGTGAGGGCGGCGACGACCACGGTGATCACGGTCCCCTCCGCCACCCCGGCGACTTCGGCCCCCGGCAGGAGGTCGAGCGCGAAGGTGACAAGAATCCCGTTGAGGACGAGCGCCGCGATCCCCAGCGTCATCACCGTCAGCGGCAGGGTCAGCCGCGCCAGGGCGGGCCAGACGAAGGCGTTGAGGAGGCCGATCATCGCGGCGGCGCCGAGGGCGGTGGCGGCGCCGTCGAGGACGAAGCCGTCCATCACCTCGGATAGCAGCAGCAGGATCCCCGCGTCGAGGAGGAGGACGAGGATCCCCCGCCGGATCGTCGCCAGGCTCACGCGTAACTCTCCCCGACCTCGATCCGACCGCTCTCGGCGGCCTCGCGCACCTGCTCGAAGTCGCTCTCGTTGCGATCGGCGTAGGCCGCGGCGAAACGGGCGATCGCCTCGTCGAAGGTCTCGCCGCCGCCGAGGTAGGCGGCGATCGCGAGGCGGTCGCCCGATCGCGCGTGAGCACGCGCCAGAGCCCGCCCGCAGAGGGCGCCGTAGGTGGGCAGCTCCGCCGCCGTGAGGCGTTCGACGTCGGCCGACCCCTTGCCGTCCCACAGCTGCCGCACGTAGAAGCAGCGCTCGACCCCGTCCACCCCGGAGACGGTCACCCAGCCGAGGAAGATGTCGCTCGCGGCCTGCATCAGCCGCTGGCCTTCGACGACGCGGCGCCCGTGGTGGGAGTACGGACTCGCCCCCGCGTAGGGCTCGAGCACCGACTCGCCGGCTTCCTTGGCCTGCAGGAAGAGCGGGTCGCCCTCGTCCCGGCCGAGCAGCAGGACGATCCAGGCGCGGGTGCCGACGCTGCCGACGCCGACCACCTTCCTGGCAGCGTGGACGTAGCGGTAGGAGGCGGCGAGGTGTTGCCGGTCCGGGCTCAGCGACTCCCGGTAGGACCCGATCACCTCGCGCAGCTGGTGCTCGACGTCGCCGCCGCCGGCCAGCTCCTCGATCGGGACGATCAGCGGCGGGTCGCCGACGATCCGCGGGCCGTCCTCCGTTTCCTCGGTCAGCTTCCCGTAGGCGCGGATGCTGTCCTTGGATCGTGCCTTGGCGAGGTTGCGCTCCACCCGGCGGAGGCGCCGCTCGTCGGCCTGCCCGCGCAGCGACTCGAGCGCCGGCTCGACGTCGATCCGCGAGTACCAGACCTCGAGGTTGCGCATCGCGGCGTACTCCCGCATCGCGCGCCGGTAGCCCGCCGCGGTGGCGAGCACGGCGCCGCGCCGCTCCTTCCTGCCGAAGCCGCGCTGGCGGCCCGCAATCGCAACGCTGGCGGCCAGCCGCTTCACGTCCCACTCGAAGGGGCCGGGGCTGGTCTCGTCGAAGTCGTTGCAATCGAAGACGAGGCGCCGGTCCGGGGCCGAGAAGACGCCGAAGTTCGAGAGGTGGGCATCGCCGCAGAGCTGGACGGCCAACGGCGTGGTCGGCGTTTCCGCCAGATCTGCCGCCATCAGCGCCGCGGCTCCCCTGAAGAAGGTGAAGGGCGAGGCGAGCATCCGGGCGTAGCGGATCGGGACGAGCTCGGGGACACGGCTCTCGTCCTGGCCGGCCAGGATGGCGACCGGGTCGCGCCTCGCATCGCCGAGCTCGGCGTGCCCGGAACGGGGCCGATCGGCTCGTACCGCCTTGCCGGCTGCCGCTCGCTCGGCGGGGTCGCTGGGCGCAGATTCGCTCGACACGTCGGTGAGTCTCCTACATTCCCCCAATGATTCCGGTCTTCGACGGCCACAACGACGCGCTGACCCGCGAAGGCACCGAGGACCTCTCGCGGCGGAGCGACCGCGGCCACCTCGACCTGCCGCGGATGCGCGAAGGCGGGATGCGCGGCGGCATCTTCGCGATCTTCACCCCCTCGGACGGGGAGCCGCCCCGCCAGGTCACCTTCGGGGCGAGCGGGGCCTACGCCGAGCCCCTCGCCGCGCCGGTGGCCCACGAGGTGGCCGCCGCCCACGCCCGAGAGATCGCGAACCGCCTGCTGGAGCTGGAGCGCCGCGGCGAGGTCGTCGTCGCCCGCGCCATCGCCGACGTCGACGGCGCCCGGCGGGATGGCTCGCGCCCGGTCGCGGTGATGCACCTGGAGGGGGCCGAGGCGATCGACGGCGACCTCGAGCTGCTGGACGCCTGGTACGAACGCGGACTGCGATCGCTGGGGCCGGTCTGGAGCCGGTCCAACGCCTTCGCCCACGGGGTCCCGTTCCGGTTCCCCTCCCCGCCCGACGTCGGCCCCGGCCTGACCGATCGCGGCTCCGCCCTGGTCCGGGCCTGCGCCGAGCGCGGCGTGTTGGTCGACCTCAGCCACCTGAACGAGGCCGGGTTCTGGGACGTGGCGCGCCTCGAGCCGGGCCCGCTGGTGGCGAGTCACTCCGGCGCCCATGCGCTCTGCCCGGCATCGAGAAATCTCACCGACCGCCAGCTCGACGCGATCGGCGCCAGCGGCGGCCTCGTCGGCATCGTCTTCGCCACGCCCTTCCTGCGAGCCGATTTCGCCGACGATCCCGCCACCCCGCTAGCGCTGATCGCGGACCACGCCCGCTACATCGCCGATCGCATCGGGGCCGACCACGTCGCCCTCGGCTCGGATTTCGACGGGGCGACGATTCCCGCCGCGCTGGGAGACGTGGCGGGGCTCCCGGGCCTGATCGTGGCGCTTGCGGACGCCGGCTTCGCCCGCCGGGAGATCGAAGCCGTCTGCTGGGACAACTGGCGGCGCGTGCTCGCCACCTGGTGGCGCTGAAGCAGACGCTCGAGCATTTGCGGGCCAGCGGCGCGCCTCGCGCCCCGACCTGGAAGGCGGGCGCGAGAGATCCGATTCCCCAAGCGGATCCACACATATATAGATGCGCGCCTCTCCTCCCCTTGGTGTTTTCCCCCAGAAGCGCGGCTCTAAGTGCCTGCTTCTCTCACCGGAGAGACCTGCGCAGGCTATTCGATTGCGCCAATTGAATCAATCGTCAAAATTGATTAGGTCAGCGCCGGCTGCGCGCTGGCGATCGACTCGAGCACCCGATCGGCCACCGACTCCCCGGTCAGGCCGACCTCCGCCCGCAGCAGCGCCGGCTTGCCGTGGGTGACGTAGGAGTCCGGCAGCCCCACCCGCAGCACCCGCGCGCGCTCGCCGGGGGCGTCGAAAGCGTCCTCGAGGTGCTCGAGCACCGCCGAGCCGAAGCCGCCCGGGAGCACGTTCTCCTCGATCGTCACCACCAGCTCGTGCTCGCGCGCGAGGCGCTCGGCGAGATCGGCGTCGATCGGCTTCGCGAAGCGGCCGTCGGCGACGGTCGGGTCGATCCCGTGTTTCGCGAGGATCTCCGCCGCTTCGCGGGCGACCGTGACGCCGTAGCCGTAGCCGAGCAGGGCGACGCGCTCGCCCTCGGCCAGCACCTCGCCGACGCCGATCGGAAGGCTCTTCGGCTTCGCCGGCAGCGCCACCCCCTCCGCCGCGCCGCGCGGGTAGCGCAGCGCCGCCGGGCCGTCGTGGGCGATCGCGGTGTGGAGCATGTGAACGAGCATCGCCTCGTCCCGCGGCGCCATCACGACGACGTTCGGGATCGGGCGGAAGTAGGAGACGTCGAAGGCGCCGTGGTGCGTCGGCCCGTCGTCGCCGACCAGGCCGGCGCGGTCCATCGCGAAGGTCACGTCGAGGTCCTGCAGGCAGACGTCGTGGACGATCTGGTCGAAGGCCCGCTGCAGGAAGGTCGAGTAGATCGCGCAGACCGGCTTCGCTCCCTGCAGCGCCAGGCCGGAGGCCAAGAGGACGGCGTTCTGCTCGGCGATGCCGACGTCGTAGTACTGCTCGGGCACCTCGTCGGCGAGCTGCTGCAGGCCGGTCCCCCCCGCCATCGCCGCGGTGATCCCGATCACCCTCTCGTCGGCTTCGGCCTCGGCGACCATCGCCCCGGCGAAGACCTTCGTGTACTGGGGCGGCGAGCCGGCGGCGGGCGGCTTCTCCAGCACCTCGATCCCCTCCGGCGAGTCGGTTTCGGTCACCGGCACCGGCTTGGCGCTCGCCGGTTCGCCGTTGACGATCGACTTCGGCTTCGCCGCGTGCCACTCCTCCATCGACTCCAGCCCGCCTTCTTCGGCGGGGGCGAAGCCCTTGCCCTTGACGGTGTGGATGTGGACGACGACCGGACGGTCGGCTTCGAAGGCCTCGATCAGCGCCTCGCGCAGGGCGTGCACGTCGTGGCCGTCGATCACGCCCATGTAGGCGAGGTCGAGCTCCTCGAAGAAGAGGCCGGGCGCCCAGTAGGCCTTGATCGCCGCCTTGATCTCCGGCCCCAGCCGCTCGATCCGCCGGCCCAGCCCCAGCGGCAGTTTCGTCAGCCGGTCCTCGACCCCCTCGCGGGCGTGCCAGAGGCGCGGGTTGAGGCGGATCCGGTTGAAGTAGCGCGAGAGCGCGCCGACGTTGGGGGAGATCGACATCCCGTTGTCGTTGAGGACGATCACGATCGGGGTCTGCAGGCCGCCGGCGGCGTGCAGGGCCTCGTAGGCGACCCCGCCGGTGAGGGCGCCGTCGCCGATCACCGCCGCCACCCGGCCGTCGGTGCCGATCCCCTTGCGCATCGCCTCCTTCAGTCCGACCGCGTAGCCGATCGAGGTCGAAGCGTGGCCGGCGCCCATGACGTCGTGCTCGGACTCGGCGATCGAGCAGAACGGCGCCAGGCCGTCGTACTGGCGGATCGTCGGCAGCCGGTCGCGGCGGCCGGTGAGGACCTTGTGCGGGTAGGACTGGTGGCCGACGTCCCAGAGAACCTTGTCGCGCGGCGAGTCGAGCAGGCTGTGGAGGGCGACGGCGAGCTCGCAGGTGCCGAGGTTGGCGCCGAAGTGGCCGCCGATCTCACCGATCGTGTCGATGATGTATGTGCGCATCTCCTGCGCAACCTGCTGCAGCTGGTCGTCGTCGAGACCGTGGAGGTCCTCGGGGCCTTCGATCCCCGGCAGCAGCGGCTCTCTGTTCTCGTCTTCGTTGCCCTGGGTGGGGGGCTGATCGCTCATTCGTTCCTCGTGAAGATGTAGTCGGCCACGCGCCTCAGGTCCTCGGTCTCGCCGCTCGCATCGGCCAGCGCGGCTGTCGCCTTCGCATGGGACTCCGCAGCCAGCTCCCGGGCCCGATCGAGCCCGAAGAGGCTGACGTAGGTGAGTTTGCCATGTCTCTCGTCGCTTCCATGTGGCTTGCCGAGCTGCTCGTCCGACTCGGTCACGTCGAGGATGTCGTCGACGATCTGGAACAACACGCCCAACTCCTCGGCGAAACGGCGGTAGGGCATTGTCTCAGGTTCCGGGGCACCCTCGAGCAGGAGAACGGTATTGACGCTGGCGGCGATCAGGCGGCCGGTCTTCAGGGAGTGCAAGGCGCGCAGGCCTTCGGCGTCGGACTCGGCCCCGATCACGTCGACGTACTGGCCGCCGACCATCCCGTCCACCCCGGTTGCTCCGGCCAGCTCGCGCAGCGCTGCCAATACCCGCGCCGGCTCACCCGGTTGCTCGCAGAAGAGCCGCATCGCCTCGGCGAAGAGGCCGTCGCCGGTGAGGATCGCGACGTCCTCGCCGAACTTCACGTGCGAGGTCGGCAGCCCGCGGCGCAGTTCGTCGTCGTCCATCGCCGGCAGGTCGTCGTGGATCAGCGAGTAGGTGTGGATCAGCTCGATCGCGCAGGCGAGCGGCAGGAACCGCTCGGAGTCGGCGCCGAGGGCGCGGGCGGTGGCGAGGGCCAGGACCGGCCGCACCCGCTTGCCGCCCGCCAGCAGCGAGTACCGCATCGCTTGCTCGAGGCCGGCGGTGGAATCGCCGCTGGAGAAGCTCAGCTTCGCGAGCGCGTCGTCGACGAGCGCGCGCAGATCCTCCGGGTAGCTCATCTCAGCTGTTCCTTTTCGTTCCCTGGCACCGAAAAGGAACAGGCGAAGCCTCTCACTCGGCGCTGGCCTGCTGCCGCGCCTCGCGGTTGGCCTCCTCAACCGCCTCGGCGGCGAGGTCGGCGGCCTCGGCGGCGAGCTGCGCGGCGATGTCGTCGGCGACGTCGGTGCCCTGCAGCTGCGCGGTGATCTCCTGCAGACGGGCCGAGATCTCCCTCAGGCGGGCGCTCACTTGGCCGGCTCCCGCTCGCGCACGATCGCGCCGAGGATCCCGTTCACGAACCCGGGCGCGTCGGCGCCGCAGTACTCCTTGGCCATCTCGACGGCCTCGTTGATGGCCACCTCGGCCGGGGTGTCGGTGAACTCCATCTCGTAGACGGCGATCCGCATCACGTTCAGGTCCAGCGGCGCGATCCGGTCCACCGTCCAGCCCTTCGCGTGGGCGGCGATCGCGTCGTCGAGCTCTTCGCGGTGGCCGTCGACCCCCTCGGCCAGCTCCCGCGTCAGCGGCCGCGCCTCGCCCAGCAGCTCCGCGAGCGGGCGGCCGGTCACGTCGCGCTGGTAGTTGGCGAAGACGGCGTCCCGCCGCTGGTCGGATCTGCGCATGCCGACATTCTGTCAGCGCAGGATCTCGACCATCGACCAAGCGCGCCTAGGCGCGGGAGATGTACTCGCCGCTGCGGGTGTCGACCCGGACCGTTTCGCCCTCCTCGATGAAGAGCGGCACCTGGACGACCACGCCCGACTCGAGCGTCGCCGGCTTGTTGCCGCCGCCGGAGGCGGTGTCGCCTTTGAGGCCAGGGTCGGTCTGGACGACCTTCATCTCGATCGCGCTCGGGACCTGCACGTCGCTGGCTTTCTCGTCGACGAAGAGCACGTCGACCACGGCGTTCGGCAGCACCCATTGCATCGAGTCCCCCAGCGACTCGCGCGGGATTTCGATCTGGTCGTAGTCCTGCGAGTCCATGAAGACCGCGGCGTCGCCGGAGTCGTAGAGGAACTGCATCTTCTTCGATTCGGTCCGCACCGGGCGGAACTTCTCCCCGGCCCTGAAGGTTTTGTCGATCACCGAGCCGTCCTCGATCCGCCGCAGCTTGGTGCGGACGAAGGCGCCGCCCTTGCCGGGCTTGACGTGCTGGAACTCGATGATCTTCCAGATCTTCCCGTCGATCTCGATATGGGTGCCGTTCTTGAATTGGTTGGTGCTGATCGTCATCGGCGAAGCATCCTATGCCGCTCGCGCCGAACCCGCGCGGTGACGTCCGGTGGGTTTGAGAACTTGTCGAGTACCGATGAGAGCAAGGCAATGGTCGCGGTTCTAGCGCCAGAGAAGATCAATCCTCGCAAAGAGGCCGAACCCGACAGCGGGGGTTCACAGCTCGGGCTTCCGGGCTATAGGTTGCTGGCGCCCGTCGGGCGCAGCGAGAACCTGAACATCCTGCCCGGGGGCTTCCTGGCCAGCCTGCTGGCCGCTCATCGCGACGATGGACACGAACACTGAAAACTCGACTCCGGGGACGAACCTGCGGCCGGTGGGCGCGGGCGGCGCGGCGAACATCCTCCCCGACGGTTATCTGGCGAGCCTCCTGACGGGGTCGCCTCGGGTGGAGGGCGACGAGGGACCGGCGGTTCTGAGCGCCCCGGCAAGTGGCCCCGAGGCGAGCGCCGCTCAGGCGAGACCGGCCATCTGACGCAGGCGCTCCATGCCCTGCTCCTCCATCTTCGACTGAGTCTCGCCGAAGTACTGCTGGAAGTTCCGCGAGCGAACCCCCTCGAAGCGCCGGACCTGTACCCCGGCCGCTTTGAAGAGGATCTGCCCGTGGGCATCGGGGTAGGCCTCGATGAAGACGACGTCCCGGATCCCGGCCTGGATGATCTTCTCCGCGCACAGCATGCACGGGAAGGTGGTCGAGTAGAGGGTCGTCGCGCTCAGGTCGCGGGCCCCGGCATTGAGGAGGGCTCGCTCCTCCGCGTGGAGGGCGGTGCACCACTTCATCGCTCGGTCGGGGAAGAAGGCGGCGTCCAGAGATTTGCCGCAGTTGGGGCAGTCCCACGGGTGCGGCAGGGGTCGTGGGATCGGGTGGGTGCAGAACGGGCACCTCGTCCCGAGCTGGGAGAGCTCCACGAACCGCTCGTGCCTGACTATGTCCCGGAAGCAGGTCTCGAACTCGTCTATGCAGGGGCGCAGCCCGTCCGGGTTCTCGTTGTACCCGCTGGCCAGGGGCTCGTCTCCTTCGCCGATCACGCAGCCGACCTGCCGCTTCAGGCACCGGGACCCGTGAGAAGAGGCGTAGGCCACGTTCATCAGCTGCTCCTCCCGAGTCGGGTACCGCGGGCTGGCGCCCTGGACCAGATCCGCGTAGCCACGCACCTTGGCCGCGAGATCCCGGTCGATCCGCCACTCGGGCAGCTGCTCGCCGTTGTTGATGAGGACGTCCGCGAAATCGACGCAGCGGTTGACCTGCTGGCCGAAATCCTCGTCCTCCCCCTGATCCCGCTGGTCGAGTTCGTTGAACTGCTGCGGGCTCATGTCGGTGTTCTGCCGGTCGAAGCGCTCGGGGATCTCGGCGAGGACGGCGAAGAGCGAGAACCGGTCTCCGAGCGCCTTCTGCAGCCACCTGATCTCGCCGAGGTTGCGCAGGCCGTCGATCGCCACCCGCTCCAGCGCCGGCTGAGCGTCGAGCAGCCCACCCAGGCCGCGCACCACCAGGGCCTCGTTCCCCTCGCCCCGGCGGAGCCTGTTGCCCAGGTCTTGGAGCTGACCCCGGTCGAGCTCCGGCCCGCCGATCTCGCGCAGGACGTCGGAGAGCCTGATCACGGTGAACGGCGGATCCCCCGTTTCGAGCAGCCGCGCCGCGGTGGTGCAGCCCGAGCCGAAGGGTCCCGTGAGCCCGATGACGAAGGTTCCGGCCCTTCGCGCCGCCGACTCCGCCTCCTCGCCGGTGAGGACGGGTGGCGGAATCTCGATTGAGTTGACGTCCATGTCGGCCATGTTGAGATTCTGACGTTCCCGGACGAGCAACGGCGGCTCCACCCCGCCGTGGGGGCCCTCAGCCGGGCGAGGCGGCGAGGCGGGAGACCGCTTCCTCGGGGTCGCGGAAGACCTCGCCGCGGACGAACTTGTCGCCGTCGAGGTCCCAGATCCAGGCGACGGGGATGTCGCGGATGCCGAGCGGGCGGCTGCGCGCGTAGACCCGGCCCCGCACCAGCAGCGAGCCGCCGCGCCTCTCCACCACGCTGGGGCTGACCCGCAGCTCGTCCCAGGCGCGGTCGACGTCGACCAGGTACTCGTGGAGGCCCTCGGGACCGACGTAGGGAGCGGTGCGGCCGAGCTCCTCGGCGGTGCCGACCGGGAAGAACTGCATCCCCTCGTCGCAGAGGGCGACGATCTCCTCGGGGTCACGGTGGTTGAACGCCCCGTAGAGCCGCTCGACAAGTCCCTGCTCCCGTTCGGAGGCAAGCTCGATCGCCGAGGAGGCGGGCGCGATCGCGAGGATCGCGGCGTCGTCGTCGAGCGTCCCGCCGGCGAACTCGTGCAGGGCAACCTCGATCTGCTGAGCCGCGAGGGCGGGGCTGCTCACCCCCTCGAGCTGGGCGCGCAGCCGCTCTTCGCCGAACCGCTCGGCCTCGCCGGCGACCTCGGTGACGCCGTCGGTGACCACGACCAGCTGCTGCCCGGGCGCAACCGGCGTCGACTCGAGCGACCAGGGCTCGTCGGTGAAGGCACCGAGCACGGGGGCCGGGTTGGTGACCTCGGAGACCGAGCTGCCGTCGACCAGGAGCGGCGGCGGGTGGCCGGCCACCGCGAGGCGCACCGGCTCGGCCGGGTCTTCGGAGATCGCCATCGCGGCGACGCTGCAGAGGGCGGCGCCCTGCCGGGCGAGCAGCTCGCGGTTGAGGGTCCGCAGGGCGACCACCGGGTCGCCGGTCAGCGCCGCGGCGGTGCGCAGGGTGTAGCGGGCGTGGGCGGTCACCGCGGCGGCCTTGGCGCCGCGGCCGGTGACGTCGCCGATCACCACCATCCAGCCGCCGGCGATGCGGAAGGCGTCGTAGAAGTCGCCGCCGAGCTCGTTCTCGGCCCCGGCGGGCCGGTAGGTGGCCGCCACCGACCAGCCCGGGATGTGCGGCAGGGGCGGGGGCAGCAGGCCGCGCTGCAGCGTCTCGGCGATCTCGGCCCGTTCGCGCTCGGAGCGCTCCAGGTCGGAGAAGAGGCCGGCGTTGTCGAGGGCGAGGGCGACGCGACCGGCGAGAATCGTGACGAAGTGGACGTCGGCGTCGCTGTAACGGCGCCCGGAGGGACCGACGCTGATCGTCAGCATCCCCGTCGGCCGGCCGCGGGCGCGCAGCTCGACGGTCACCCCGGAGCGGACCCCGAGGCTGCGCAGGAAGGTGAGGTCCTCCTCGTCGCTGGCGAACTCGCGCAGATCCTCGTCGGTTCGCAGCTCGAAGCGGCGCGGCTCCTGCCGCTGGCGGGAGGCCTCGCTTGCCATCTGGGTCTGCAGGCGCGGGCCGCGGGCCTTCAGCCGCTCGGCGATCGCCTCGGCGTCCGGCCCGTGCGCGCGCAGCGTTGCCCGGCGCACCCGCTCGTCCTCGATCACGTCGATCGCGCAGATGTCGCCCAGCTCGGGGACGATGATCTCAGCGATCGCGTCGAGGGTCTCGTCCAGCGCCATGCCTTCGTCGGCGACGCGGGAGATCTCGTCGAGCATGCGGAAGCGGCGGTTGACCAGCCGCACCCTCCTCGTCGAGACGGTGGCGACGACGGCGACCACCGCCAGAGCCAGTGCGATGATGATGTCGCCGTAGAGCGGCATCAGCCTGGGCGCGGGGTCTGGTCGCCGCCGGTGCTGGTGGTGAGGCTCGAGGCCGCGCCGCCGCTGAGGGCCCGGCGCACCAGCGAGGGCGCGAGGATCCGCAGCGCCGCCGCCAGCCCGTATGGACGCGGGACGTAGCGCTCGGCCCTGCCGCCGGGGCCGCACTGGTGGATCGCCTCGGCGACCTTCCCGGGCTCGGAGACGATCCAGCGGGTCAGCGCTTTCTCACGCAGCTCGGTCGCCGGGAAGCCCTCGGTCGCGACGAAGCCCGGCAGCACCATCCCGACGTGGACGCCGTTCGCCCTCTCCTCGGAGTGGAGCGAGTCGGTCCAGCCGATCAGGGCGGACTTGCTGGCCGAGTAGGCGCCGCTGCGGGCGCGGGAGACGCGACCGGCGGTGCTGGCGACGTTGACGATCGCGCTCGGCGCCGCTTTGCGCAGCAGCGGCAGCAGCGCCTCGGTCAGCCGCACGACCGCGTCGAAGTTGAGCTCCATGTGGCGGTGCACGTTCGCGTAGCCGCTCTCGGCGAAGCTGCCGCGCCAGGCGGCGCCGGCGTTGTTGACGAGCAGGTGCAGCCTGCCGCCGTGCTCGGCCTCGAGGTGGGCGCGGACGCGCTGCGGGACGTCCTCGGCGGTCAGGTCTGCCGCCAGGTAGGTCGCCCGGCAGGGCAGCGAGTCCGCCAGCTCGCGCAGCAGCTCCCCGCGACGGGCGACGAGGACGAGCTCGGTCCCGGGATCGCGGGCGAGGCGAACCGCCGTCGCTCTGCCGATCCCCGTCGATGCTCCCGTCACCACTGCAACGCCCATCGGGGGAACCTTATTGCGAGGATTGGGAGCCGTGGAGGGAAATTCGCATCATTCACGGCTGAGCGCGGTCCGCCGCGAGGGCGAGCGGGTGACCCCGCTGGAGCTCTTCTTCGACCTCGTCTTCGTCCTCGCGATCACCCAGTGCACGGCGCTGATGTCCCACGACCAGACCTGGTCGGGGCTGGCCCAGGGCCTGCTGATCCTCGGCGTCCTCTGGTGGGCCTGGGTCGGCTACGCATGGCTGACCAGCGTCATCGACCCCGAGGCCGGGGTCGTCCGCCTCGTCATCTTCGCCGCGATGGCGGCGATGCTGATCGTCTCGCTCTGCGTCCAGGAGGCCTTCGGCAACCTCGCCCTCACCTTCGCTCTCGCGATCGGCTTCTACCGCACCGCCCACATCGCCCTCTTCTGGCTCGCCGGCGCCGACGACAAAGACCTGCGCCGCTCCGTGGCCGGGCTCGCGGTCAGCACCGCGGTGGCGATAGGGCTTCTCGCGGTCGCCTCGTTCTTCGACGGCTTCGCGCAGGGGGCCCTCTGGGCGCTGGCGATCTTCCTCGACATGGCCGGCCCCTACTTCTTCGGCTCCGACGGCTGGAAGATCGTCCCCGGCCACTTCGCCGAGCGCCACGGGCTGATCATCATCATCGCCCTCGGCGAGTCGATCGTCGCGATCGGGGTCGGCGCCTCAGGTGCCCTCGACCTCGGAATCGGCACCGCCGCCGTGCTCGGCATCTTCCTCACCGCCGCGCTGTGGTGGACCTACTTCGACGTCGTCGCCCTGATCTCGGCCCGCCGGCTCGGCGAAGCCGAAGTCGGGCGGGTGCAGAACGAGCTCGCCCGCGACTCCTACTCCTACATCCACCTGCTGATGGGCGCCGGCATCGTCCTCGTCGCCTTCGGGCTGAAGGCGACGATCGCCCACTACGACGAAGACCTGCACGACGTTCCCGCCTTCGCCCTGCTCGGCGGGCTCGCCATCTACCTGCTCGGCCTGGTCGCCTTCCGCTACCGCCACGTCCAGACGCTCAACCGCCGGCGCCTCGGCCTGGCGATCGTCCTGCTGTTCCTGGTCCCGGTCGCGACGGCGATGCCCGCGCTCGTCACCCTGGCGATCGCCGTCGTCCTGATCTGGGTGCTGATCGCCTACGAGCACCGCGGCTACGGGCCGAACCGCGAGCAGTTCCGCCGGGAAGCAAGCGCGGCCCACCTTTAGGCATACTGCCCGGACCTTTTGAGCACTCCAGATCTTCTCGACAACCTGCTCCGCGCCGGCGCCCCCTCCGGATACGAGGGACCGGCCGCCGAGGTCTGGCGCGAGGCGGCCTCGTTCGCCGACGAGATCAGCACCGACGGGATCGGCTCGACGATCGCCCGCGTCGGCGCCAACCGTGCGCCGCTGCTCGCCGTCGTCGGCCACATCGACGAGATCGGGCTGATCGTCACCCACGTCGACGAGAAGGGCTTCCTCTGGTTCGCCCCGGTCGGCGGCTGGGACCCGCAGATCCTCGTCGGCCAGCGGGTCGAGATCCGCGGCCGGGACGGCCTCGTGCCCGGCGTCGCCGGCCGCAAGCCGATCCACCTGCTCGAGCCCGACCAGCGGAAAAAGGTGGTCGAGCTGAAGAGCATGCACATCGACATCGGCGCCGCCGACCGCGAGGAGGCCGAGACGCTGGTCCGGGTCGGCGACCCGGTGGTGATCGCCGCCGAGCCGATGCCGGTCGCCGGCGAGCGGCTCGTCTCCCGCGCGATGGACAACCGCCTCGGCGCCTACGTCGCGCTGGAGAGCCTGCGCCGCTGCGCCGAGGGCAAGGGGCCGGGCGGCTCCTTCGCCGCCGTCGCCGCGGTCCAGGAGGAGATCGGCCTCTTCGGCGCCCGCACCGCCGCCTTCCAGCTCCGCCCCGACATCGCGATCGCCGTCGACGTCACCCACGCGACCGACGCGCCCGGAGTCGACGAGAAGGAGGTCGGCAGCCACCCGTTCGGCTCCGGCCCGGCGATCGGGCGCGGCTCCACCCTCTCCCCCAAGGTCTTCGAGCTGCTGGTCGAGACCGCCGAGGCGGAGGGCATCGAATACTCGATCAGCGCCAGCGGCCGCGGCACCAGCACC
Source organism: Solirubrobacterales bacterium (assembly GCA_036376215.1). Lineage (GTDB taxonomy): Bacteria > Actinomycetota > Thermoleophilia > Solirubrobacterales > 70-9 > VAYN01. The sequence continues at coordinate 121,632 of DASVAT010000016.1, read as the reverse complement.
GACGCCGACGTCCTGCAGATCTCCCGCGCCGGCATCCCCACCGGCGTGGTCTCGATCCCGCTGCGCTACATGCACTCGCCGGTCGAGATGGTCGACCTCGCCGACGTCGAGGCGACGGTGAAGCTCCTAGCGGCGTTCGGCGAGCGGCTGAGCGCCGACTGGGACCTGAGTCGCTAATCCGCGAAGGTCCGCTGCGGTAGGGAGGGACGGGTGTCCCCTGACCTCCCTGGGATTTTCGCCGTTAACACGGTCTCTCTCGCCGAGTGGTCAGTGCGAAAATCAGGACGCCGGTCGGCCAGGGGACACCCGTCCCTCCTTGCGACAGCCTTTCGGGGTTCGGACTGTGACGACGGCTTTTGGACGGGTGCCGGTGGGGGTGTTCCGGGTACTCAGCATGGAGCCGAGCCGTGAGCGCTCGAGGCGTCAGCCGAAAGACGCAGCTCTCGGCGGAGGTGCTCCCGGGACACCCCCACCGGCACCCGGCCCATCGCTGTCGATGTAGACGAGGTCCCGGCCGCCGGCCTTGGCGGCGTAGAGCGCCGCGTCGGCGCGGGCGAGCAGGTCCTCGGTGTCGACGAACTTCGGCTCGGCGACGGCGACGCCGATGCTGAGCGAGACCGGGACGCCGACCGGCCGGCGCTCGCGGACCGCGATCCGCAGGCGTTCGGCGATCTCCAGCGCGTCCTCGTGGCCGGCGCCGGGGAGCATCACGAGGATCTCCTCGCCGCCGACCCGGTAGATCGAGTCGCCCGCCCGCAGGGCCGCCCGCATCGTGTAGGCGACGTCCTGCAGGACCGCGTCGCCGGCGGCGTGGCCGAACTGGTCGTTGACGCGCTTGAAGTGGTCGAGGTCGCAGAGCAGGAAGGCGTGCGAGAGGCCCTCCGCCGGATTGCAGGGCTGGCCGTCGAGCTCGCCCAGGCGCTGCTCGAGCGCGGTGCGGTTGAACAGGCCGGTGAGGGAGTCGAGGGTCGAGCGGCGACGGTGCGCCCGGTCGGACTCGACCAGGGCGCCGCTGAGGATCACGGTGCTGACGATCAGGGCGGCGACCGCGATCAGCGTCTGGCGCTCGGCCCATGCCGCCTGCGGGTCGGGGGTCACCGTCGCGGCGACGAAGACGGCGAGCACGTAGACGGTCCCGACGACCATCCCGCGCGGCTCGAAGCGGAATCCGAGGGTGACGGCAGGCAGGGCGAGCCAGACGAGGGCGGGGCTGGTGGCGCCGCCGGTGACCAGCACCGAGGCGCCCAGCAGCGCCGGCAGCGCCGCCCAGGCCCCTGCGACCCAGAGCGCCGGGTGGGCGCTCTGGCGCATGAAGCGGTCGGCGACGGCGAAGCCGAGCAGGCCGAGGGCGAGCAGCGCCACCCACCAGTAGCCGACCGAGCTGTGACCGCCGACGGCGAGGGCCACGGCGAGGATCGCGAAGCAGGCGAAGCGGTAGCGGCGCAGGCGCTCCTCCATGTCGAGCAGGCGTTCGCGCCGCGCTTCGGAGTGGATCGAGACCAGCGTGTCCCGCTTCTTACCCATGGCCGGGCATCGACCGAGGTGAAGCGGGGCTTGAATCTGAATGGTGAACGCCGCTGTAGCGGGCTCACTCGACTATCTGCAGCTCTTTCGGCAGCGAGCTGAGATTGCGGACCCCGCCGTCGGCGACGACGACCAGGTCCTCGATCCGCACCCCGAGCCTGCCCGGCAGGTAGACGCCGGGCTCGACGGTGACGACTTCGCCCGGGGCGAGGACGTCGTCGGAGCGCTGCGAGAGGCGCGGTCCCTCGTGGACCTCGAGCCCCACGCCGTGCCCGAGCGCGTGCCCGAAGTGATCGCCGTAGCCGGCGTCGTCGATCACCTTGCGGGCGGCGGAGTCGGGGTCCTCGCCCTTGATTCCGGCCCGGATCGCCTCCAGGCCCGCGGCCTGAGCCCGGCGGACGACCTCGTAGACCTCCCCGCCCTCCTCGCCGGGGTCGCCGGTGGCAAAGGTGCGGGTGCCGTCGGAGCAGTAGCCGTCGAGCTTGGCGCCCATGTCGAAGACGACGAGCTCGCCGCGGCCGATCTCCCGCTCGCCCGGCTCGGCGTGCGGCAGGGCGCCGTTCGGACCGGCGGCGACGATCGCCGGGAACGAGGGGTCGCCGCCGACCTCGCGGATCCGCGCTTCGGCGGCGCGGGCAACGTCGCGCTCGCGGCGGCCGGCCAGCCCCTGCTCGAGGGTCCAGCGCCAGACCTCGTCGGCCAGCTTCGACGCCTCCCCGATCGCCTCCAGCTCGTCGGAGTCCTTGACCCGCCGCAGCTGCTCGACCTTGCCGCCGGCGGCGACCATCTCGGTCCCCTCGCCGAGTTTCTCGCTCAGTTTCTCCAGCAGGCGGACCGACATCTGGTCGTCTTCGAACCCGACCCGGCCCTCGAGCCGCTCGGCGATCCCCTTCAGCCAGTCGCCGGCGAGCGTCTCGGCCTCCCAGCCCTCGACCTCGGCGGCGGCGCGCTCGGTGTAGCGGAAGTCGGTGAGGAAGAGGCGGACGCCGGGGCCGCAGACGCAGGCGCCGTTGGTGCCCGTGAACCCGGTCAGGTAGCGGACGTTGGTCAGGTCGGTGACCAGGAAACGGTCGAGCTCCTTCTCGGCCAGCAGCCCCTCGAGGCGGTCGCCGCGACCGCCCATCAAACGGCGCCCAGCTCGCGGGCGAGCAGCTCCAGCGCCACGCGGTAGCCGTCGGGCCCCTTGCCGGCGACCTTGGCGAGGACGAGGCCGTCGAAGACCGAGAGCTTGCGCCACTCGTCGCGGGCCTCGACGTCGGAGAGGTGGACCTCGACCGCCGGCAGGCCGGTCAGCTCCAGCGCGTCGGCGATCGCCCGGCTGTAATGGGTCCAGGCGCCGGCGTTGACGATCACCGAGTCGGCGAGCTCGATCGAGCGGTGCAGGTATTCGCAGAACTCGCCCTCGGAATTGGTCTGGAAGAAGATCGGTTCAAGGTTCAGCTCATGAGCCCAGTCGGAGATCCGCTGCTCCAACTGCGCCAGCGAGATGCCGCCGTAGATCGAGGCGTCGCGACGATCCAGAACGTCGAAGTTGACCCCGTGCAGGACGGCGACGCGGTTCTCGACGGTTGCCATCAGTAGAGCTCCTCCACGGCAGCCCGGACCTTAGCCTCATCGACGATCTGGCCGGTGCGGGGCTTGCCGGGCTCGGAGAGCAGGACGAAGCCGACCCCGGCCGCGGTGCGCTTCTTGTCGTTCTGGACGGTCAGGAGGATGGCTTCGAGGTCCATCGCCTCGTCCATGCGAGTCGGCAGACCGTGCCGCTCCAGGATCGTCTCGACTTCGCGACGAAGCTCTGGAGCGTCTGAGAGTCGCAGCGCCGCCAGGAGCCCCAGCCCGATCGCCTCCCCGTGAATGTAGGAGTACGCAGACATCCCCTCGATGGCGTGTCCGATCGTGTGGCCGAGGTTGAGGACATGTCGAAGACCAGCGTCCCGCTCGTCGGCGGCGACGACCCCGCACTTGTACCGCGCGCAGGCGAAGACGATCTCGTCGAGGTCGCCGGAATCGATCTCCTCCATCTTCCGGACCCGCTCCCAGAGCGCGCCACCCGCCAGCAGTCCAGTCTTGATCACCTCGACGAAGCCCGCCGCCAGCTCCCCGGACGGCAGCGTTTCGAGGGTCGAACTGTCGGCGAACACCGCCGCGGGCAGGTGGTATGCGCCCGCATAATTCTTCAACCACTCCACGTCGACCCCGGTCTTTCCGCCATAGGCCGAATCGACCTGGGCAACCAGCGTCGTGGGCACCTGAACGACCGGCACTCCTCGCTGGTAGATATGGGCACAGAAGCCGCCGAGATCGCCGATCACGCCACCTCCGAGAGCGACCAGGTGGTCTCCTCGGGTCATCTCGCTTTCCGCCAGTTGGCGGATTACCTCATCCACCTGCCCCAGCGTCTTCGACTTCTCGCCCGGCTCGATCTCGATCACAGCGCGCACCGACTCCAGCCGGTCCGCGTAGGCACGGACATTTTGGTCGGTGACGCAGAACCGATTTCCTTTCAGCGGCCACCATTTGGTTCCGAGCAGATCTCTGCCGACGAAGACCGGATAGTCCCCCGACGCGCTCGACGCCCACAGCAGCCTCGTTCCCGCCGGCATCTCCGCCAGCGCCTGGATTGCCGGCAGCGCCCGCTCGACGACCCCCTCGTCGGCCATCGGCACCACCGCGTCGGCCAGCTCCTCGTAGAGCGGCAGCCGCTCGGCCAGCAGGCGCTCGACGTCGGCTTCGCTCGTCGCCAGCGGACGCTCGGTCCCCTCGATCCGCTTCCAGGCCTCGGCCGCGTCGATCTCCAGCAGGACGACGGTGTGACGCCCGAGCGCAGCGCGCACGCGCTCGGAGAGGACGCTGCCGCCGCCGAGGGCGATCGCGCCACCCTCGGCGTTCTCCAGCAGCGCACCGACGATCTCGGCCTCGCGCGCCCGGAATGCCTCCTCCCCGTCCTCCTCGAACGCCGCCCGGATCGGCTTGCCGAGCTCGCGTTCCATCAGCTCGTCGATCTCGACCGTCTCCAGCCCCGCCTCGCGGGCAGCGGCGAGCGCGGTGCTCTTGCCGGCACCCATGAAGCCGATGAAGACGATCGCCGGCCTGCTCACCGGCTCAGCCCCGGAAGTCGATCCGCTGCTCGTAGGCCCGGAGCGCCGCGACGACGTCGTCGATGTGGTCGCCGCCGAACTTCTCGCGGTAGGCACGGGCGAGGGTCAGCGCGACCATCGCCTCGGCGACGATCGCCGCGGCGGGGACGACGGTCGAGTCGGTCCGCTCGCGCAGCGCCTGCGCCGGCTGCTTGGTCTCGGTGTCGACCGAGCGCAGCGGCTTGGTCAGGGTCGAGATCGGCTTGATCGCCGCCCGCACCGAGAGCGGCTGGCCGTTGGTCATCCCGCCCTCGAGGCCGCCGGCGTGGTTCGTCTCGCGGTAGTAGCCGCGCTCCTCGCTCCAGAAGATCTCGTCGTGCGCCTCCGAGCCGGGGCGGCCGGCGACGTCCCAGGCTTCGCCGATCGCGACCCCCTTGATCGACTGGATCGAAGCGACGGCGCCGGCGAGGCGGCCGTCGAGGCGGTCCTCCCAGGAGATGTGGGATCCGATTCCGGGGACGAGGCCGAAGACCAGGACCTCGAAGCTGCCGCCGAGGCTCTCGTTCGCCTTGCGCAGGCGGTTGATCTCCTCGACCATCGCCTTGCTGGCCTCCTGGTCGAGGCAGCGGACGGGGTCCTCGTCGACCGCGGCGAAGTCCTCGGGCTTCAGGTCGGGGCGCTCCGCGGCGCGGACCGAGGCGATCTGCAGGACGTGGCTGTGGATCTCGACCCCGAGCTTGGCGAGGAAGGCGCGGGCGATCGTGCCGGCGGCGACGCGGGCCGCGGTCTCGCGGGCGCTGGCGCGCTCGAGCACGTTGCGGATGTCGGCGTGGCCGTATTTCTGGGCGCCGACGAGGTCGGCGTGCCCCGGCCGCGGCAGGTGGACCTCGTCGGGCGCGAAGCCCTCCACCGGCCAGGGGTTCATCCGCTCCTCCCAGTTGGCGTAGTCGCGGTTGGCGACCAGCAGCGCGATCGGGCTGCCGAGCGTGCGGCCGTGGCGGACGCCGGCGCGGACCTCGACGGTGTCGGTCTCGATCTTCATCCGGCCGCCGCGGCCGTGGCCGAGCTGCCGCCGCGCCATGTCGCGGTCGAGCGCCTCGCGGTCGAGCTCGAGCCCCGCCGGCAGGCCCTCGACGATCGCCACGAGCCCCGGCCCGTGCGACTCCCCCGCGGTGGTGAAACGGAACGTCGTCATCGCGGCAAGGCTATCGGCGCGCCGCCGCCTCGCGCATCACGTCGAGATCGGGCGCGCGTCCGGTCCAGATTTCCAGCGACCGCGCCCCCTGCTGGACGAGGATCTCGATGCCGTCGACGACCGTCGCCCGCGCCCCTTCGGCGGCTTTCAGCAGGCGGCTGCGGCGCTCTCCGTAGACCATGTCGACGACCGTCTGGGACTCGGCGAAGCCCTCGCGCGCCAGCGGCAGGTGCTCGAAGGGGTCCTCGCCGCCGAGCCCGGCGGCGCTGGTGTTGACGATCAGGTCGTAGCCCTCCTGCCGCGGAGCGAGGGTCGGGGTCCCTCCCAGCTCGGCGCAGATCGCCTCGGCGCGCTCGGCGGTGCGGTTCCAGACGTCTACTGTCGCCCCTTCCCAGAGCAGCGCCCAGATCGCCGCCCGCGCCGCACCGCCGGCGCCGAGGACCAGGGCGCGGCGGTCGCGCGGCGGGTCCGGCAGCGCCGCCAGCAGGCCGTCGGCGTCGGTGTTGTGGGCCTCGATCCGCCCGCCCTCGAAGACCAGCGTGTTGGCGGCGCCGATCTGGCGCGAGGCTTCGCTCGCCTCGCCGGCCAGCGCCAGCGCCGCCTCCTTGTGCGGGACGGTGACGTTGACTCCCGCGTAGCCGACGTCGGCCAGCTCGCGCACGGTCATCTCGAAGACCTCAGGGGCGGCGTCGATCGCCTGGTAGCGCCAGTCGTCCAGCCCCAACGCCGCCAGCGCCGCGTTCTGCATCGCCGGCGAGCGCGAGTGGGAGACGGGATGGCCTAGCACCGCGAGCTTCGGCACTTATTCCTCGCAGCTGTCGGGCGAGTTGCCGCCCGCCGCTTCGCGGGCCGAGTTGTACTTGGCGACCGCGGCTTCGAATTCGGCTTCGGTCTTCGCGAAGGTGAGCTTGCCGCAGGCTCCCGGGGTGGTCACGTAGAAGAGGTAATCGGTCCTCGGCGGGTGCGCGGCCGCTTCCAGCGAGGCGAGGCCGGGATTGCTGATCGGGCCCGGCGGCAGGCCGACGTTGGTGCGGCTGTTGTAGGGCGAGTCGATCGCCAGTTCCGATTCGGTCAGCGGCTCGGTGTAGTTGCCGGTCGCGAAGCGGATCGTCGCGTCGATCCCCAGCGGCATCCCTTCGTGCAGGCGGTTGTAGATCACCGAGGCGACCAGGCCGCGCTGGCTGTCGACGCCGGCCTCGTCCTCGACCATCGAGGCGATCGTGACCACGTCGAAGACCGTCAGGTTCTTCGACTTCGCGTACTTCATGTCGACGCCTTTGATCCGCCGCTTGAAGTCCTGCAGCTGCAGCTGGACCAGGTCCTCGACGGGCGCCTTCGGCTTCAGTTCGAAGGTGTCGGGAAAGAGGAAGCCTTCGAGGTCCTTGGGGTTCCTGCCGCCGTATTCGGCGGGGTCGAGGTATTTCGACCTGATCGTCGCCTTGGTGTAGTCGCCCGGGACGCCGGCTTCCTCGGCGACCTGCGCGGCCTGCGAGCGGGTGTAGCCCTCGGGGATCGTCACCGAGAGCGTCCGCTTCACCGGCGGGACCGAGAGCGCGTCGATCGCGGCGCCGTAGCTCATGTTGTCGGCCAGGGTGAAGTTGCCGGAATAGATTTCCGAGCGCTTGCCGGCGAGGGTGACGCGGACCTGGAAGAGGGTCGAGTTGTCGATCACGCCTTCTTCGGCGAGCAGGTCCCCGACTTCGCTGACGCTCGAGCCCTTCGGGATCGTCACCTGGACCTTGCCCGAGCCGTCGCCGTGGAAGGGCTGGAAGAGCGCGCCGAGGAACCAGAGGACGAAGAGGGCGGCGATCACCGCGAAGATCAGGAACGGGTGGCGGCCGAGCGTCTTCAGGAACGCCGGGCGCCGGCGCGGCTCGCGGGGGCGGCCGTTGCCGGACACGACGGGAGGAGGAGGAAGCGGCGGCGGTTGCGGCGGCTCCGCCAGTGGCGCCTCGGGCGCCTCGGGCTCCTCGGGATCCTCGTCCCAGAACTCCTCCTCGGGCGTGCGCGGCGGCAACGGCGGCTCTTCCGGCGGTGGAGCGGGCGGAGGAGGCGGCGGCGGCTCCGCCTCGGCCTTCTTCCCCGCCTTCCTGGCGCGCTTCTCTTCGCGCTCGCGGCGGCGCTGCTCGCGCTCGCGCGCGGCCGGGTCGTCGGCGTCGGCGAAGGGGTCCTCCGTGAGCCAGTCGTCGCTCATGACCTACTGTCCAAGTAGGACTCGAGTAGGTGCGCGGCGGCGAGCGAGTCGCGGGCGGCGGAGGCGCCGCCGCGGCGGCTGGTGTCGGCCATCCGCGAGGTGAGGCGCTCGTCGTAGGTCTCGACCGGGACCGAGAGCATCGCTTCCAGTTCGTGGCAGAAGCTGCGGGCGAGGCCGGCCTGGCTCCCCTCCTCGCCGCTCAGGTGCAGGGGCAGCCCGACCACGACCCGCTCCACCCCGTGCTCGTCAACCAGCTCGACGACCGCGCGGGCCTCCGGCGGTTCGATCACCGGCAGCGGCGTCGCCAGGGTCCCGCTCGGGTCCGAGAGCGCGCAGCCGATCCGCACCGTGCCATGGTCGAGCGCGAGCACCCGCATGTCCTCAGGCGATATCCCGCTCGATCGCCGCGCGGGCGGCGGCGAGCGCCTCGTCGAGCTTCGTCGGGTCCTTGCCCCCGGCCTGGGCCATCTCGTCGCGGCCCCCTCCCCCGCCGCCGACGATCGGGGCGATCTCGCGGATGATCGAGCCGGCCGAGAGGCCGCCGCCGGTCAGGTCCTTGGAGACCAGCGCAACGAGGCCGGCCTTGCCGCCGAACTCGCCGCCGAGGACGACGACCGAGGAGCCGAGCTTCGACTGCACGCGGTTGGCGAGCTCGAGCAGCTGCTTCGGGTTCGCCTGCAGGCTGGGATCGACGCCGGCCGCGACCATGCGGCCACCGCTACCCGGAAGATCGCCGGCCTCACCCACGAGGCGGTCGGCCGCCGTCCCGAGCTGCTCGCGCTGGACTTTCTCGGCGCCGGCGCTCGCCTCCTTCAGCTGCTCGGCGGCGCGACGGGCGGCGGCGAGCGGGTCCTGCGGGTTGCCGAGCAGCTCGCCGGCCTCCTGCAGCTGCGCCTCACGCTCGCGGAACCAGTCAATCGCCGCGGGACCCGTGATCGCCTCGACCCGGCGCACGTTGGCCGCGCTCGACCCCTCGGAGCTGATCTTGAAGATGCCGACCTCGGCGGTGTTGGCGACGTGGGTGCCGCCGCAGAGCTCGCGGGAGACGCCGTCGACCTCGACCACCCGCACCCACTCGCCGTATTTCTCTCCGAAGAGGGCCATCGCGCCGAGCTCTTCGGCCTCGGCGCGGTTCATGTTCATCCAGCGCACCGGGCGGCTCGCCTTGACCCACTCGTTGACCCGCTCCTCGACGTCGCGCAGCTCCTCGCGGCTGAGCGCCTGGCCGTGGGTGAAGTCGAAGCGCAGCTTGTCGGGCCGGACGGCGGAGCCAGCCTGGCGGACGTGGGTCCCGAGCCGCTCGCGCAGGGCGGCGTGCAGGAGGTGGGTGGCGGTGTGGTTGCGCATCGTCGCGTGGCGGGTCTCGGCCTCGACTTCGGCTTCGACCGGCACGCCGGCCTCGATCGCCGCGCCGCCCGGCTCGACCGCGAGCGCTTGGTCTTCGCCGAGCCGGTAGACGTCGACGACCCGCGCCTCCTCCCCGCCCCAGCGCAGGACGCCGGAGTCGGCGACCTGGCCGCCGCCCTCGGCGTAGAAGGGGCTCTCCTCGAGCTTGACCAGGGCGCGCCCGTCGGCCGCCTCGACCGCGGCGAGGCCGGTGGTCGCCCGCAGCGTCTCGTAGCCGACGAACCGGGTCGGCGGCGCCCCGTCGGCGAAGGCGAGGACGCGCTCATGGGTGTTCTCGGAGCCGTGGGCGGTGGCGCTCGCCGTCCGCGCCCGCTGGCGCTGCTCCTCCATCAGCTCCTGGAAGCCCTGGTCGTCGACCGAGAGGCCGTTTTCGGCCAGGAGCTCCTTGGTCAGGTCATAGGGGAAGCCGTAGGTGTCGTGCAGCTTGAAGGCGTCGGCCGCGTCGATCCAGGAGGTCCCGCCCTCCTTCGCCTCGGCGACCAGCCGCTCGAGCAGCTCGGTGCCGCGCTCCAGGGTGCGGCCGAAGCTCTCCTCCTCGTCGCCGACCCAGCGCCCGATCGTCTCCCGCTCGGCGACCAGCTCGGGGTAGGCGTCGCCCATCAGCTCGATCGTGCGCTCGGCGAAGCGGCCCAGCCAGGGCGCCTCGAGGCCGAGGGTGCGGCCCTGCTGGATCGCCCGGCGCATGATCCGCCGCAGGATGTAGCCGCGGTCCTCGTTCGAGGGGACGACGCCGTCGGCGATCAGGAAGGCGGCGCCGCGGCTGTGGTCTGCGACGATCCGCATCGCCCGGGTGACCGCCCCGCCCTCGTCGTAGCGGCGGCCGGAGAGTTCCTCGGCGAGGTCCACCAGCGGCCGCACGTGGTCGGTCTCGAAGACGGAGGGGACGTCCTGGAGGACCGCCGCCATCCGGTCGAGGCCCATTCCGGTGTCGATGTTCTTCGTCGGCAGCTCGGTCAGGGAGCCGTCCTCGGCGAGGTCGTAGCTCATGAAGACGTGGTTCCAGAACTCGAGGAAGCGGTCGGTGTCGTCGCCGGGACGCTCACCCTCGGCGCCGAATTCGGGACCGCGGTCGAGGTAGAGCTCCGAGCAGGGGCCGCAGGGCCCCGTCGGCCCTGCCTGCCAGAAGTTGTCCTCGCGGCCGAGGCGGACGATCCGTTCCTCCGGGACGCCGGTCGCGCGCCAGATCTCGATCGCCTCCTCATCCGGTCCCAGGCCGAGATCCTCGTCGCCGCCGAAGACGGTGACCCAGATCCGCTCGGGGTCCATCCCGAAGCCCTGCGTCGAGAGCTCCCAGCCCCAGGGGATCGACTCGGCCTTGAAGTAGTCGCCGAAGCTCCAGTTGCCGAGCATCTCGAAGAAGGTCAGGTGGCGCGCGGTGTTGCCGACCTCCTCGATGTCGGTGGTGCGGAAGCATTTCTGCACGTCGGCGAGGCGCGGCGCAGGCGGCTTTTCGCGGCCCAGGAAGTACGGCTTGAACGGCTGCATCCCGGCCGTCGTCAGCAGGACCGAGGGGTCGTGGACCGAGGGCACGAGCGAGGCCGAGGGCACGATTTTGTGCTCGCGCTCGGCGAAGAACGACAAATACGTGTCCCGGATCTCCTGCGCCCTCATGTTAGGAAGCCTAAATATTCGTGGGCACGGACACCTGCCCGCCCGGGCTGGACGTTTGGCCAGATCGAAATGTTTGGCCTAATAGACGCCGCGCTTGCGCGTTTCAGGGGAGACCGGACCAGTCGTTCGATCCTGTCCGAGGAGGCAACAGATGAAGCTTCGAATGCTGATAACCATGGGCTTGGCGATTTTCTCGCTGGCTCTGATCCCGGGGATGGCCGCGGCCGACCCGCCCGAGTACCACCCCGAAGGGCCGAAATACCAGCCGGAGCACCCGCCGCAGGGGCCGAAGACCGCGCCGAAAGGCAAAGCGTACGGCTACTACTGCCGCGGCCAGAGCAAGAAACACGTCAAAGGCGAGAAGGGGACCGCCTTCAGCCGCTGCGTCAAAGCGATGGCGCAGGCCGACAAGAACGACGGCGTGACCGCGAAGAAGGCGTGCAAGGCGCTGAGCAAGAAGCACGTCAAAGGCGAGAAGGGCACGCCCTTCAGCCGCTGCGTCAAAGGCGTCAACCAGCTGCGACGGGAAGAGGCGGCGGCCGTCGCCTCCAGCTCGGCTGTCTGAACGGGCGACCCTTGCTCAGGCGGCGATGGTGCCGTGGCCGACGATCCGATCGCCGGCCATGAGCACCGCCGTCTGCCCGGGGGCGACGCCGGCGAAGCTCTCGCCCAGCTCCACCTCTAGGGACGGGTGTCGTCCCGTCCCGACCGCGGCCACCCTGGCCGGCAGGGCGCGGGAGCGGTAGCGCAGCTTGACGGCGTCCACGGCGGTGCCGTCGCGGTGCAGGACCGCGTCGCGGACCTGGACGGTGCGCCGCTCCAGCTCGGCTCGGGTGCCGACGGTGACGGTGTTGGCGGCGGCGTCGGTGGCGAGCACGTAGAGCGGCTCCGGCGCCGAGACGCCGATCCCGCGGCGCTGGCCGACGGTGAAGTCGTGGTGGCCGCGGTGGCGGCCGAGGGTGCGGCCGGCGGAGTCGACGATCGCGCCGTCGCGCTCGCGCAGGCCACCGTGGCGGCGGAGGAAGCCGCGCTTGCCCTGACCGGCGAGGAAGCAGAGGTCCTGGCTCTCGGCCTTGCGGGCGACGGCGAGGCCGTGCCGGGCGGCGATCTCCCGCACCTCGGGCTTGGTCAGCTCGGTGAGCGGGAAGCCGAGGCGGGCGAGCAGCTCGATCGGCAGGGCGGCGAGCATGTAGCTCTGGTCCTTGGCGCCGTCCGCGGCGGTGGCGAGCAGCGGCCCGTCGCCGTCCTCGACGATGCGCGCGTAGTGGCCGGTGAGGAGGCGCTCGGCGCCGAGGCGCTCGGCGAGGTCGACCATCGCCGCCAGCCGCACCTCGCCGTTGCAGAGGATGCAGGGGTTCGGCGTGCTGCCCTCGGCATAGCCGCCGATGAATCGATCGACGACTCGGCGGCGGAAGTCCTCCTCGAGGTCGAGCGTGAAGTGGGGGATGCCGAGCTGGTGCGCCAGCGCCCGCGCGCCGAGCACCGCCTCGGGCGAGCAGCAGGCCTTGGCCCCGTCGGTCTCGGGGTCGGACCAGAGCTTGACCGTGATGCCGACGACCTCGGCGCCTTCCTCGCGGGCCAGGAGCGCGGCGACGGCGCTGTCGACGCCGCCGGACATGGCGACCGCGACACGGGGTCGGGAGAGGGGGGTCTCCCTCCGTCGCGAGTTTTGGGGAGGCTCCTCCGGGAGACCCCCCTCTCCCACCTCGGCCGGGATGAGGTCCAGCGGCGAGGACGCGACCGCTTGTAAGGCTCGGTGGAGGGCGTCCGTGGCGAGCTGGGCGGCGTGGCGCTTGGCCGGGGTGAGGCCGCCGATTGCGGCGTCGACGGTATCGATGTCGAGGAGGGCGGCATCGAGAACCGGAGAGCCATCGATGGTCTCTGCAACCGCGGCCGTCGCCGCCTTGGTGGCCCCGCACCCCTCGGCGTCGAAGGTGACGTTCTCGATCAATCCATCGGCCACAGTGAACGAGACCCGCGAAAGATCGCCGCAGGCAGCCCCACCCGCGGCGCCCGTGAAGGCACCATCGGCCGCCGGCCCACGCCGACTCTCGTCGCTCAGGTAGTGCTCGAGCAGCTCGCGATCCACGCCACCAAGGGTAGAGCGCATCCCGTCCTTCCACCCCAAACCCGGGCTCACAGGGCCGCCACCCACACCTACCTGCCATGTGGGTGTGGGTGGCGGCCCTGCCTGAGCGCCTGCCGCAGATCCGCCGCCACCTCGGCGGGTTCGTCCTTCAACTGCCGCCAGGTGACCCGCACCGTCCGCCACCCCTCGGCGAGGAGGATCCGGTCGCGTTGCTTGTCGCTCTCGAAGTTCCTGTTCGTCCCATGGACGCTGCGGCTGTCGAGCTCCACCGCGACCCGTTCGTCTTCCCACAGCGCGTCGATCTCGAAGAAGCGGCCGCGCAGCGCCAAAGTTCCGTTCATCCGCGGCCGGCGCAGCCGGTACGCATCGACGACCGCCACGAACGCCTCCTCGAAGTCGTTGCGCGTGAACCCCACCGGCTCGGGGTCGCTGAGGAGCGCCCGCAGGTTCCGTGAGCCCCGCCGCCCCGGATACCGCTCGAGCAGCATCGGCAGCGAGACCCGGTCCCGCAGCCCCCGCACTTCCGCCTCGTGCCAAGCCCGCTCCAGGCCTCGCAAGTCCAGCACCGCCGCAAGATCGAAGACCGTCCGAAACGGCGACGTCACCGGGATCCCGTCCACCACCTCGCGCTCGTCCTCAGGGACGAGGCCTTGGCGGCAAACGATCCCGTGCCTTCGCGCCCGCGATCCTGGCGAAACCGTGACTTCGGGCCATTCGTCGCCAGGCGGCATCAGTCCCCATATGCGCGCCGCCGAGCGATGGCTGAGAAGGGCGCCAAATCCCGAAGCCAGCACCGCGGCCATCCAGCGACCCTTCCGATTGATCCGCCGGTAGCCGACTTTGTAGACGCCGTGGTGGAGGCGATGAAGCTCGCCACGGTCGATTCGCGAGGCAATCGCTCTCCTACCCATGCCTATCTCGAGGAGTTGGGCGCGACTGACCACACCGTGCTGCCGCCCCGCCACCTCCGCGATAGCTCCTCCCCAGGATCGAGCTGGCGATTTTGCCCCTCTGAGGGGCCTTATTGCCAGCTCGCGCTCCACCCGGTCGATGGTGAAGCGTCGCTTCGCACGTGTGGCGCGCACCGTGCGCCAACTCTGTCTCGCAAAGCGCACGAAAGGCCCCAACCCGCCGTTGCCGCCTCTGGCTTTGATCCCTTCAAATGAAGGTGGGTGCCTGCTCCTGCCCCCAAGAGGACCGGAGACTTTCCAGCTCCCGCGCCGTTTGTGTTGGGTCAAACGGTGAGACGGCTCTCGTACGGGTTCGAGCCTGGTGCAAAGTTACCACCCGGACGGCCTGTCCAAACCTGCCGCATGAACGCCTCAGTCGAGGTTGGAGAGGTGCCACTCGGCTTCGCTCCAGCGGTCGGCCGGGACGCGGAGGGAGATGTCGCCGCGGCCGAAGCGGTCGAGCGGCCAGTCGGAGGTGAGGACCGCCTCGATCTCGGCCTCGACCAGCGCCTGGTGCCAGGCGCGGGCGGTTTTGAGGTCTGCGAAGTCCCGCACCACCTCCCAGCTGTCGAAGCTCGGGTCGTCGATGAAGACCGGCGTCTGCCCCGGCCCGGGAGCCGGTCGCCACCTGCGGGGTAACCAGTCCCGCAGGCCCATCTCAGTGGCCGGGCAGTTTCGGTTTGTGGATGCCGATCGCGAGTTCTCGCAGCTGCAGCTCGTCGACCGGAGCCGGAGCGCCGGTCAGCAGGTCGAAGCCCGAGGCGGTCTTCGGGAAGGCGATCACGTCGCGGATCGTCTCGGCGCCGGAGAGGCGCTGGACGATGCGGTCGACGCCGTAGGCGATGCCGCCGTGCGGCGGCGCCCCGTACTGCAGCGCCTCGAGCAGGAAGCCGAAGCGGGAGCGGGCCGTCTCGGCGTCGATCCCGAGGGCGGCGAAGACCGCCTCCTGCGTCTTCGCGTCGTGGATACGGATCGAGCCGCCACCCAGCTCCTGTCCGTTCCAGACGACGTCGTAGGCCTGGGCGCGCGCCGCGCCCGGGTTGTCGGGATCGAACTCGCCCGCCGGCGCGGTGAAGGGATGGTGCAGCGCGTCGAAGCGCTTCTCGCCCTCGTTCCACTCCATCAGCGGCCAGTCGACGATCCAGACCAGGCGGTTCTCCTCCGGGTCGATCAGGTCGAAGCGCTCGGCCAGGTCCAACCGCATCTGCCCGAGGACGGCGTTGACGACCGCCGGCTTGTCGGCGACCAGCAGCAGCAGGTCGCCCTCCTCGGCCGCGAGCCGCTGGTTGAGGTCGGCGAGCTCACCCTCGCTGAGGAACTTCGCCGTCGGCGATCGCCAGCCGTCGCCCTCGCGGAAGGCCCAGACCAAGCCCTTCGCCCCCAGCTCCTGGGCCCGGGAGATGAGACCGTCGAGCTCGGAGCGCGGCATCTCCCGGCGGCCGGCGTTGATCCCCCGGATCGAGCCGCCGCCGTCGAGCACCGAGCGGAAGACCTTGAACTCGGTCTTGCGCAGGGCGTCGCCGAGGTCGACCAGCTCGAGGCCGAAGCGCAGGTCCGGGCGGTCGGTGCCGAACCGGCCCATCGCCTCGTCGAAGCACATCCGCTGCATCGGCGTCTCGATCTTCGGGCCGCCGACGCGCTCGAAGACGTGCGCCAGCAGACCTTCGTTGACCGCGATCACGTCGTCGCCGTCGACGAAGGACATCTCGACGTCGAGCTGGGTGAACTCGGCCTGGCGGTCGGCCCGCGTCGCCTCGTCGCGGAAGCAGCGCGCCACCTGGTAGTAGCGCTCGAAGCCCGAGACCATCAGCAGCTGCTTGAACAGCTGCGGCGACTGCGGCAGTGCGTAGAAGGAGCCCTGCTGCTGGCGGCTGGGGACGAGGAAGTCGCGCGCGCCCTCGGGCGTGGAGCGGGTCAGGACCGGGGTCTCGACGTCGACGAACCCCTCGCCGTCGAGGAACTCGCGCATCGCGGCGACGACGCGGTGGCGGAGCAGCAGCGCCTCGCGCATCTGCTCGCGGCGCAGGTCGAGATAGCGGTAGCGCAGCCGCGTGTCCTCCCCCACCTCGCCGCTGAAGCCCTCGATCTGGAACGGCGGCGTCTCCGAGCCGGCCAGCAGCTCGGCACCGGTTACCAGCAGCTCGACCTCGCCGGTGGCGAGGTCGGGGTTCACGGTCTCCGCGGAGCGTCGCACCACCGTCCCGGTCGCGCTCAGCACGTCCTCGGCCCGCAGCTTGTGCGCCAGCTCGAAGGACTCGCCGGAGCTGTCGGGGTTGAAGACGAGCTGGACGACGCCGGTGCGGTCGCGGAGGTCGATGAAGATCAGCCCGCCGTGGTCGCGGCGGCGGTTGACCCAGCCGGCGACCCGCACCTCGGAGTCGACCCGGTCGCTCAGCACCCGGCCGCTCCAGGTGTCGCGGTAGCCGTTCGCGCGCAGCGGCGGCGCCTCGGTGCTCATCGGTCCCCTCCGGTCATCTCGTCGAGAAGCTTGCCGGGATCGGCGGCGCGCTGCTCACCGGTCTGCATGTCGCGCAGCTGGGCGCTGCCGTCGGCATCGAGGATGAGGACGCGGCGGGCGCCGATCCGGTCGGCGTGCTTGAGCTGGCTCTTGAGGGTGCGGCCGGCGAGGTCGACCTCGACCGCGACCCCGGCGTGGCGCAGCTCGACGGCGAGCGCCATCGCCCGCGCCCGCTGGCCGGGATCGGCGACGGCGACGAAAGCGTCGCGCCCCGCGGCCGGCACCTCTTCGTCGAGCGCCAGCAGGATCCGCTCGATCCCCGCCGCGAACCCGACCGCCGGCGTCGCCGGCCCGCCGAGCTGCTCGATCAGGCCGTCGTAGCGACCGCCCCCGCCGATCTCCGACTGCGCCCCGAGCGCGTCGCAGACGAAGGAGAAGATCGTCCGCGTGTAGTAGTCGAGGCCGCGGACCAAGGTCTCGTCGACGACGTAGGAGATGCCGGCCGCGTCGAGCAACGCCCGCACCTCGGCGAAGTGCTCGGCGTCTTCGCCCTCCAGCGCGCCGACGATCGTCGGCGCGCTCGCCATCACCGCCCGCGTCCCCTCGTGGTCGGAGTCGAAGGCACGCAGGGGATTGATGTCGATCCGTTCGCGCACGTCGCCGGAGAGCTCGCCCTCGTGGGCATGCAGGTGCGCCTTCAAGTCCTCGAGGTAGGCGCGGCGCGCGTCGAAGGAGCCGAGGCTGCCGAGCCGCAGCTCGACCCCCGGCACTCCGAGCTCCCCGAGCAGGTCGGAGAGGAGCATGATCACCTCGGCGTCGGCGAGCGGCGAGTCGGTGCCGATGCACTCGATCCCGAGCTGGTGGAACTGGCGGTAGCGGCCGGCCTGCGGGCGCTCGTGGCGGAAGAAGGGGCCGAGGTAGGAGAGCTTCACCGGCTGCGCCAGCTTGTGCATCCCGTGCTCGAGGTAGGCGCGGCAGATCGAGGCCGTCCCCTCCGGCCGCAGGGTGAGACTGCGCTCGCCCTTGTCCTCGAAGGTGAACATCTCCTTGCGGACGATGTCGGTCGACCGGCCGACGCCGCGCTCGAACAGCGCCGTGTCCTCGAAGGCCGGCGTCGCGATCGGCTCGTAGCCGGCGCGGGCGAAGACCCCGGCCGCGGCGGCTTCCAGGCGCGCCCGCGCCCGCGCCGCCTCGGGCAGGATGTCGAAGGTCCCGCGGGGTGCCTGGAACTTGCTGGCCATCTACCGAGTCAAAGACCCGAGGAAGGGATTGGTGGCGCGCTCGGCGCCGAGCGTCGTCAGGCCCATGTGACCGGGGTGGACGACGGTCTCGTCCGGGTAGGTCTCGAGCAGCGTCCCGAGCGAGGCGAGCAGGGTCGGCCCGTCGGCGCCGGGCAGGTCGGTGCGTCCGACCGAGCCCTGGAAGAGCACGTCGCCGGAGAAGATCGCGTCCTCGCCGCGGACCCCGTAGGTGACGTGGCCGGGGCTGTGGCCCGGGGTGAAGACGACGTCCAGCTCCAGCCCGGCCAGCTCCAGCGTCTCCCCGCCGCGGACGGTCTCGTCGGCCTCGTAGCTCTCGAACGGGCCGAAGCCCTCCCAGGGGACGAAGGCCATGATGTCGGCGAGGACCGGGACCTCGATCTCCGGGCAGTAGACCGGCGCCCCGGTCGCCCGTGCCACCGGCGTCACGGCGCCGATGTGGTCGAAGTGGCAGTGGGTGACGAGGATCGCCTCGACCTCCGCCCCGGTCGCCTCGACCGCCGCGAGGATCCGCTCCGCCTCCTCGCCGGGATCGACGACCAGCAGCTTCTCGCCACCCTCGGCCCGGACCAGGAAGCAGCTCTCGGCGACGGGGCCGACCGTGAGCATCTCGACGTCGAGGGCCACCAGACCCTCTACTCGCCGCGGGCGCGGATGCGGGCGCGCTCGCGCCGCCGCCACATCGCCATGTCGATGTAGTAGCCGGCGGGAACGTAGAAGGCAAGCATGAAGGCGCCGAAGGCGAGCGACGCGCCGACCGGTTTTTTGAACAGCAGGATCAGCAGGACGGCGAAGATGACCGCCGCGAAGAGGCCGCGGAGGAGCGAGTTGCGCCAGGTCGGCGGCAGGTCCTGCTGCGGGGCCGGTTTACGGCGCGAGCGGGCGCGCGCTTTCGCTTCCTCGCGGCTGCGGGGGCGGCCGGAGCGTGGCTTGCCGTCGATCCGCCCGCCCTGGGTGCCGCGGCGCTTGCGCTGGCGCTTTTTCCTCGTCTGGGCCATG
The DNA here is from genome assembly GCA_036376215.1 of Solirubrobacterales bacterium. Classification (GTDB taxonomy): domain Bacteria; phylum Actinomycetota; class Thermoleophilia; order Solirubrobacterales; family 70-9; genus VAYN01. Next base: position 102,869 of record DASVAT010000016.1, on the reverse strand, counting down.
CCGCTCCAAATCTAGTCGGTCAGGTCGGCGAGCCGCGCCTCGATTACGTGGCGCTGCGGGTCGAAGCCGCGCATCGGCACGTCGGCCGGGTAGCCGGCGAGCGCGGCGCGCGGGACCAGGCCGACCAGCTCCGCCTCGAGCGGCCGCGCGCCGAGGGGCGCCGCCAGCTCCCTCACCCGCTCGACGACCTCGCCGAGCGGGACCGCGAGGGGGTCGTGGACGTTGGTCGAGACCAGGGCGCGGCCGCCGCCGAGCAGGAGGCCGATCGCCCGCACCCCGGCGAGGCCGCCGCCCGACTCGCGCAGGCCGGCGGCGACCGCGCGGGCGACCTCGACGTCAGCGCTGTCGAGCTCGACGTTGAAGGCCGCCAGCGGCGGGCGGGCGGTCACCAGGGTGGCGCCGGCGGTGCGGTGCGGCAGGTCGGGGCCGAAGTCGGGCCGCAGCTCGCCGGACTCCATCCGCAGCCAGAGCTCGCCGAGGCCGCCGTTGCGGAAGTAGGCCCGCTCGGCCCGGCCCGGCTCCCGCGCCAGCTCGCCGTAGAGGAAGACCGGGACGCCGAGGCCGCCGATCCGGGTCGCGACCGCCACCGCCTCGGCACGCGCCGCCTCGTGGTCGGCGGGGTCGAGCCAGACGATCGGGCAGACGTCGAGCGCGCCGATCGCCGGGTGGGCGCCGCAGTAGCGGTCCATCTCGATCGTCTCCACCGCCTCCTCGGCGCCGGCGGCGAGCGCCTCGACCAGCGCCTCGCCCTCGCCGGCCAGGGTGAAGACGGTGCGACCGTGGCCGGCGTCGGAGTGGCGGTCGAGCAGCGTCGCCCCCTGGGCGAAGGCCCGCTCGAGGCGCGCCAGGCGCTCCCCGTCGCTCCCCTCCGAGACGTTGGGCACCGCGAGGAGGGGCGGCATCTCTCCAGCCTCAGATCAGGAGCTCGCCGCCGCCGACGATCGTCGCGCCGTCGATCTCGATCGTCGGTTCGAGGACGATGCAGTCGAGGTGGACGGGGACCTGGACGGTGCCGCCGATCGCCGCCGAGGCGCCGAAGGCGACGTGGCAGGTGCCGAGGATCTTCTCGTCCTCGAGGATGTTGCCGGTGAGGACGGCCTCCTCGTTGGTGCCGATCCCGAGCTCGGCGACGTTGGTCCCGTCCGGGCCGTGTTCGGTCAGCAGCTCCATCAGCCGGGCGCCGTCGGCGCCGGTGGCCTCGACCAGGTGGCCCTCGCGGACCGTCAGCGAGACCGGGGTATCGAGCAGCCCGACTTCGGCGATCGAGCCGTCGACGACGAGCGTGCCCTCGGTCGTCCCCTCGAGCGGGGCGATGAAGCCCTCGCCGCAGGGCAGGTTGCCGAAGGCGCCCCTGTTGCCGAGTTCGCCGGCGTCGACAGTCCCCAGCCTGCCCTCGAGGCCGATCCGCAGGTCGCTGCCGTGGGAGCAGGTGATGCGCGCCTCCGAGCCGCGGTTGAGAGCGGTGACGATCGCCCAGCCGCGGCGCCGGATCTCCTCCAGGTCGCCGGTCATCAACCGGCTCAGCATCTCTTCGGTGACGCCGGGAAGCGAGCCGACGCGAACGCCGGCTTCGCTCGCCGCCTTACGCGCGGCGGTGTGGGAGAGCGACTGGATCGTCGCCGCGAGGACGACGTCGGCCGCGGCCATCGCGGCAGCCACCGCCCGCGGCGGCTCGGCGGCGGCGGAGTCGCGCTCGGAGATCACGGCGAGGGTCGCGTCGGCGCCATCGCCCTGCGCCTCGATCCGCATCAGCGCGCCGATCTCTTCGGTGACCGGGTTGCAGACGACCAGCACGTCCTCACCCGGCGAGATCCCCATACACTGCCGGATGACCGTCTTCACTGCCCTGTCCAGTTCCGCGGTCACCGGGCAACCCTACCCATGATGTCCGCCTGTTGCAGGCGTTTCCCCTGCAACCGCCGCATTTGCAGCGATTTACTGGAAACCATTCCAGCATTCCCACGAGGTCGAGAACTCACCCGTCGTCCCGCCGGTGTCCAATCGCCCAGACCTCGAAGCCGACCAGCCCGATCAGGACGAAGCCGAAGGTCAGGAAGGGCGCGATCCACCCCTCCGGGCGAGCGATCAGTTTGGGGAGATCCGCCGCGCCGCTGCACCGATACCATCCTCCATCCCCGCCGGAGTAGCTCAGCTGGTCAGAGCAGCGGAATCATAATCCGCGTGTCGGGGGTTCGAGTCCCTCCTCCGGCACTGTCGCACTGTCAAAAGGGGAGTTGACATGGAGCAGATTCGCAAGCGCCTCACCTACGCCAACGTGGTGTCGACCTTGGCCCTCTTCGTCGCCTTGGGCCTCAGCAGCGCCTACGCGGCGAACCAGCTGGGGAAGAACAGTGTCGGCCCCAAGCAGTTGAAGAAGGGTGCGGTGACGGCGGCGAAATTGAAGCCCGGGGCGGTCACCACCGCCAAGCTCGCGGATGGGGCGGTGACCGGCGAGAAGGTGCGAGAGGAGACGCTGGGCAAGGTCCCTGCCGCCTTGCAGGCGGATCGCGCCGTCCAGGCGGGCAACGCCGACTCGCTCGGCGGCCTGGCCGCGAGCCGCTACCTGACCGGGCCGACCGAACCGGTGCGGCTGGTCGGCACCCCCGGCAACCCGGACTTCAACGGCAGCTGGAAAAACTTCGGGCCCTCGTTCGCCCCGGCCGGCTTCTACAAGGACCAGTTCGGGATCGTCCACCTCCAGGGCCTGGTCGACCCGCCGGGGTTCGCCGGCGCGATCTTCAGGCTGCCCGAGGGGTACCTGCCCGACCAGTCCTACAACTTCACCTACTTCGGGGCGATGGCCGACAGCAAAAAAATCGTCCCGATCCAGTTGGAGGTCGACGGCGACGTCACCGCGGCAACCAGCGATTACAGCGAATCGCTGTCGCTGGACGGGATCACCTTCCGCGCGGCACAGTAGGCGGTTTCCGGCGCGGGAAGCCCGATTACGGCATACCGCCCGCGAAAATACGGCACTCTCACTGATGCATAGGCCTCTGGGCGGGCGTAATTTCGCTGTGCAAGGTCAAGCACACGACATTGGAGGCATCAAATGCAGCTGTACGGAATTCTTCGTCGCAACGGTTGGCGGACCCCGGAGGATCTGGAAGTCGCCGGGAAGAAATCAGCGGAAGTCGGCGATCAGCCCGGCTCGGGCGTGCGCTGGATCCGCAGCTACGCGCTCGGCGAGGAGAGCGGCGAGGTCGGCACCTTCTGCGTCTACGAAGGCGAGAGCCCGGAGACGATCCGCGCCCACGCCGAGGCCTCGGGCCTGCCCTGCGACGAGATCGTCCCGATCCTCGACACGGTCGTCGTCCGGCCCGACCCGGTCCCCGCGTCGCACTAGCCGCGGCCGGCCCCCTCGATCGTTTCCACCTTTTGGGTCCCTATAGGGGCAAAAGGGTGGAAACGATTCAGAGGGAGAGGGGCGGCGCGGTCGCGCCTAGACTGAAAATCGCTATGGGCGAGGCGAGACTGCTGGTCGGGCGAGCGGACGAGCTCGCCCGGCTGAACGAGGCCGCCGAGCGGGCGCGGCTCGGCCAGGGCTCGATCGTCCTCCTCTCGGGCGAGGCGGGGGTCGGCAAGAGCTCCCTCGCGGCCGCGGCGGCGGCCGACTTCGACCTCGCCCTCTGGGGCTCGGCGACCGACGGTGCGACGGTCTCCTACGGGCCGATCGTCGACGCGCTGCGCTCGCGGCTGCGCACCGATCCCGACGCGCTCGCCGGGTGCGGGCCGCTCCTCCCCCACCTCGCGCTGCTCCTCCCCGAGCTCGGCGAGGCCGCCGCCGAGAGCGAACGGGCGACGATTTTCGAGGCGATCCGCTGCGCCCTCGCCCACCTCGGCGAGCGGGAGCCGGCGGCGGTCGTCCTCGACGACCTGCAGTGGTCCGACGAGACCACGCTCGAGCTGCTGGCGGCGCTGGCGGGCCCGCTGCAGCAGCTGCCGGTCCTCCTCGTCGTCGCCTACCGCTCCGACGGCCTGCCCCGCGACCACCGACTGCGCTGGCTGCGCAACGAGCTGCGCCGCGGCGGTCAGCTCGAGGAGCTGACGCTGGAGCCGCTCGACCGCGTCGCCGTCGGCGAGCTGCTGCGGGAGCTGCTGCCGGAGGCGCCCTCCCCCGCCCTCGTCCGCACCGTCCACGACCGGACGATGGGCTCCCCCTTCTTCGTCGGCGAGCTGGTCGCGGCCCTCGAGGCGCGCCGAGCGCTGCGGTCCGGTCGCCGCGGCCTGGAGCTCGCCGAGCGGGACGAGATCCCGGTCCCCGACTCGATCCGGGAAGCGGTCCTGGTCGGCATCTCCGACCTCTCCCCGGAAGCCCACGAAGCTGCCGAGACGGCCGCGGTCGTCGGCCGGCAGGTCGACCTCGGTCTGGCGGCCGAGCTCGCCCCCGCCGCCGGGCTGGCCGAGCTGGTCGAAGTCGGGCTGCTGGAGGAACGGGGCTCGGGCTCGGCGGCCTTCCGCCACGCCCTGGCCCAGGAAGCGCTCTACGCCGAGGTGCCCTGGATCCGTCGCCGCGACCTCCACCGCCAGCTGGCCGAGTCCCTGGAGGCGAGCGGCGGCCGCAGCCTCGAGATCGCCGCCCATTGGCGCGGTGCCGGCAACGAGGCCCGCGCCCGCGAGGCGCTGCTCGTCGCTGCGCAGGATTCCGAGGCGGTCCACGCCCACCGCGACGCGATGCGGGCGGCCCGCGAGGCGCTCGAGCTCTGGCCCGAGGACGATTCGGAGGCCGTGCGGGTGGAGACCCTGCAGCGCTACGGCCGCTGCGCCGAGCTGGTCGGCGAGCTCGGCGAAGCGACGAAAGCGTGGCGCGAGCTCGCCGCGGGCTGCGAGCGCCGGGGCGACCGGCCCGGGTACGCGGAGGCGCAGCGGCGGCTCGCGGCGGTCTACGACCTCGGCGGCGAGCGGGACCAGGCCTTCGCCGCCCGCCGCCTCGCGGCCGAGGCGTTCACCGCCGCCGAGCGCCCCGCCGAGGCCGCGCTCGAGCGGCTGGCGATGGCCGACCACCACCGGCGGGGAGCTCGCTACGCGGAGGCGACCGAGCTGGCGAAGCTCGCCGCCTCCGAGGCGCGGGAGGCCGGGCGGGTCGACCTCGACGCGCGCGTCCTCGGCCTGCAGGGCGTGGTCGAGGCCAAGGGCGGGGATTTCGAGCAGGGGCTCGCATCGGTCCGCTCGGGCCTGGCGCTGGCGCTCGAGCACGACCTCACCCCCGTCGCCGCCGAGCTCTACCAGCGGCTCAGCCTGGTCCTCTACGACGGCGCCGACTACCGCCAGGCCGAGGAGGCGCTCGACACCGCGCTCGACCTCTGCCGCACCGACGGCGACGCGGGGACCGAGGTCGCCTGCGTCACCTGCCTCGTCTACGTCCTCCGCGAGCGCGGCGAGTGGTCGCGGGCGGCCGAGCTCGGACACGAGCTGATCGAGTCCGACACCGCGGTCTGGGTCGCCGAGGGCCTGGTCGGCGCGATCCACGCCTTCGAGGGCAGGTACGGCGCCGCGCGCCGGATGCTGACCGCCTCGCGCGCGGTCTCCTCCTCGGTCGGCCACTACAACATGTACGTCGACTCGACCACCTCGCTGGCGATCGTCGCCGCCGCCGAAGGGCTCGAGGACGAGGCGGCGAGCCGCTGCCGCGAGCTCCTCGCCCGCTGGGAGGAGAGCGAGGACCACCACTACGCGGTCTGGGGCATCCGCTGGGCGGCGAGTTGGTTCGCCCAGCAGGGGCGCCGCGAGGACGCGCAGCTCTGCGCGGCGGCGCTGGGCAAGATGGCCGCCGAGGGCGGGCACGACGACGCCGTCGCGGCGCTGGCGCAGGCTGTCGGCGAGCTGGCGCTGCTCGAAGGCGACGCCGCCGGGGCGGCGGAGAGCCTCTCCCGCGCGGTCGAGCTGCACCGCAACATGGCGACCCCGCACGAGCGGGCGCAAGTCGAACTGCGGGCCGGGGTCGCCCTCGCCGCCGCCGGCGAGCGCGAGGAGGCGCTGGAGCGGCTCTGCGACGCCTACCGCTGCGCCGCCAAGCTCGGCGCCCGGCCGCTGGCGGCGACCGCGGCCAAAGAGGTCGCGGGGCTGGGCGAGTCGGTCGCGCAGCGGCTCGGCAGCCGCGCCGCCGCGGCCGCCGACGGCGTCCAGCTGACCCGCCGCGAGCTCGAGGTGCTGCGCCACGTCGCCGTCGGGCGGACCAATCGCGAGATCGCCCAGGAGCTCTTCATCAGCCAGCGGACCGTCGACATGCACGTCCGCAACCTGCTCGGCAAGCTCGACTGCCGCTCGCGGGTCGAGGCGAGTCACCGCGCCGGCGAGCTCGGGCTCCTGAGCTGAGGGGGATGGCAGCCTAAACACAAGCGGGTTCGCCGAACGGCGGTTAGGGTCCTCCGCAAATGCCCGATTACTCAGACCTGCCGCTGCAAGACTGGGGCGAGCTGATCAGCTTCTCCCCGAGCGAGGTCCTGCAGCCGGCGAGCATCGCCGAGCTGAAGGAGATCCTGGAGAAGATCCACCGCGGGGAGCTCGGCAACGGCCGCGTGCGGGTCCCCGGCAGCCTCCACTCCTGCTCGGAGATCGCCGTCGGCGACGCGATCGTCGACGTCTCCACCCTGCCGAAGAGCATCGAGCTCGAAGCGGGCGACACCGCCGTGACCGCCACGGCCAACGTCTCCCTGCACGAGTTCCTCGCCGAGCTCGGGCGCCACGGCAAATCGGTCACCGCGACCGGCGGCACCGACCACCAGACCCTGGCCGGGCTGATCTCCACCGGCACCGCCCCGGCCAGCTCCCGCCACGCCCTCTACGAGAAACTCGAGTGGGTCGAGCTGGTCAGCGTCGACGCCTCCGGCACGGCGGTCGAGCGGCGCATCTCGCGCGGCGACCCCGACTTCCCGGCGGTGGTCTGCTCGCTCGGCCTGCTCGGCGTCATCACCCGGGTCAACTTCAGCCTCGTCGAGGAGATCTACTTCGACGTGGTGATGAAGGTCGTCCGCCTCGACGAGGTGCTGACCGACCTCGACGCCACCTCGCAGCAGTACGACTTCTGGCGGGTCAACTGGTTGCAGAAGAGCGACAAGGCGCTGCTGTGGGCGGCGACGGCAGTCCCTCGCGATCAGTCGGAGCCCGACGGCGACTACCCGGAGGAACAGTCGGAGCAGATCCTGAACTTCGTCTTCGAGGCGATGGACGAGATCGCCGACACCGGGCCGCTGCTGAACCCGGTCCTGGAGGGCATCTACAACGTCCTCGCGATGACCTACGACGAGTCGCATTTCACCGGCCCGCTGCGCAACATGCTCCCGGTCGACCGGCGGGCGCCGCTGCGGGTGTCGATGGCCGAGTGGAGCTTCCGGCCGGTGGACCTGCAGCGGGTGCTGGGCGAGTGCGAGGACTACTTCGAGGAGGCGGGCTGGCCGAACATCCCGACCGAGATCGAGCTGACCCGCGTCGACGGCGCCCTGATGTCCGCCTGGAACTGGGCCGACGTCCCATACATCGTCAAGCTCAACTTCATGCACCTGACGGAGGTCTGCCGCTCCCCCGGCGAGAAGGAGCAGATCTACGCCCACCTGCGCGGCCTCTGGGAGCACCTGCGGCGGGAAGGGGTCGAGTTCAAGGCTCACTGGGGAAAGATCAACTTCATCGACCCCGAGTTCGTCCGCCAGAACCACGAGTTCGACCGCTTCCGGCCGCTGATCTCACCGATCTTCCTCAACGACTACCTGACCGAGAGGCTGGGACCCCTGTGAACGACGGCACCGAGTTCCCCGGCCTGATCGACATGCACGCCCACCCGGGGATGAACGCCTACTTCTGGGGCCGGGACCTGCGCAAGCACTACTTCGCCGGCAGCACCTTCAACCCGCTCGCCAGCCTCACCGACTTCCCGATGCTGAGGAAGGGCGACGTCCGGGTCGTCTGGTCGATCTCCCACGTCCCCGAGCAGGAGCAACTCAGCAGCCCCCCGCTGCGGCTCCTCGCCCGCCTCACCCCCGGCGGACGCAAGATGCTGAAGCAGAACGCCTGGGAGTCCACGCTGCAGATGATGGACGCGATGGAGCGGCAGGTCGCCCGGGCCGACGACGAGTTCGCGGTCGCGCGCTCGAACGCCGAGCTCGACGCCGCGCTGGCGGCCGGGAAGAGGGTCTTCGTCCACACCATCGAGGGCGGCCACCAGCTCAGCGCCGGCCTCGCCGCGGACGACGTCCAGGGCCACCTGGACCGCCTGGAGAAGCTGGCCGACCGCGGCGTCGCCTCGCTGATCCTCGCCCACCTCTTCCCCAACGACATCGCCGGCCACAGCGAGTGCATCCCGGCCAGCCAGCACAGGATCCTCTTCTGGCGCCTCGACACCAAGGTCGACGACACCCGCGGCCTGACCGAGACCGGCAAGGCGGTGGTGAAGCGAATGGCCGAGCTGAGGATGGTTCCCGACCTCACCCACTGCTCGCCGGCGTCACGGCGGGACGTCTACGCCCTGGTCGGCAAAGAGATCCCGGTCGTCGCCACCCACATTGGCGTGCAGGCGCTGAACCCGGTCCCCGTCAACATGAGCGAGGAGGACGTCAGGGAAATCGCCGCCTCCGGCGGCTGCGTCGGCGTGATCTTCATGCCCTACTGGCTGGAAGCCTCGCACCCGAAGGACGGGCTCGAGCCGATCTGGCGGACGATGAAGCAGATCAACGAGTGGAGCGGCGGCGAATGGCAGCACGTCGGGATCGGCACCGACTTCGACGGCTGGACCGATCCCCCCGACGACTGCAAGAGCGCCGGCGAGCTCCCCCGCGTGCGGGAGATGCTCGAGGCCAAGGGACTCTCCCGCCCCGAGGTCGAGGCGGTGCTCGGCGCTAACGCCCGGCGCGTGCTGCGCGACGGCTGGCGCTAGATCTCCCGCCAGAACTACGAGGCCCAGCGAGACGATCGGAAAAGTATCCGATCGCAGTGCCGGTCAGGACCGCTATCAAGGCAAAGGCAGCGAAGGCGACGCCGGCGTCGGCCCCGACCCGCTTCAGCAAGATCGTCAACCCTGCCAGCGCGACAAACGGCACCGCAAACGCCAATACCCGGAGCATGTTCGGAGTGTAGGTCACGCCACCGCCTCCGCCAGAAGAGCATTCTCAGACAGAACATCCCCCTCGAAAGAAGCACATTTGGCTCGGTGTCTACCTCGCTGACGGCCCGGTAGCCGGCGGCACCTCCAGCATCAGCGTCACCGGCCCGTCGTTGATCAGCGCCACCCCCATACAGGCGCCGAAGACGCCCTTCTTCGCCCCCAGCCGCTCGCAGAAGCGGTCATAGAGCGGCTCGGCCGCCTCCGGCCGCGCCGCCTCGACGTAGCTCGGCCGGTTGCCGCGGCGAGCGTCGCCGTAGAGGGTGAACTGGCTGACGCAGAGCACCTCGCGATCGCCGAGCGGCTCGTTCATACGCCCCGCCGCGTCGTCGAAGACCCGCAGCTTCCGCACCTTCTCGGCGAGCCGGTCCGCCTCCTCGGTGCCGTCGCCGGCCCCGACCCCGAGCAGGATCAGCATCCCCGGCCCGATCTGCGCGACGCGGTCGCCCTCGACGTCGACCGCAGCCTGGCTGACGCGCTGGACGAGTGCCTTCATCGCGCGCGGCTAGGAATCCGCTTTCAGCGCCTCGACCAAGGAGCCGGCGTCGTAGGCGCCGAAGAAGCGCACGCCGTTGACGAAGAACGTCGGGGTGCCGGTGGCGCCGCTGGCCTCGGCCGAGGCGAGGTCGCGGGCGACGCGGCCGCGGTGGGCGCCGGAGTCGACCTCGGCTCGCATCCGCTCGAGGTCGAGCCCTAGGTCCCCGCCCACCGCGAAGATCGTCTCCGGCGAGAGGCGGGGCTGGGCGGCGAAGAGGGCGTCGTGGTACTCCCAGAAGCGGCCCTGCGCGGCCGCCGCCTCGCTCGCTTCCGCGGCCAGCGGCGCCAGCGGGTGGCGCTCGGGGATCGGCAGGTGGCGGAAGCCGAAGAGGAGCTGCTCGCCGAGCCGCTCGCGGACCCGGCGCAGGACAGACTGGGCGCCGAGGCAGAACGGGCACTGGAAGTCGCCGAACATGACCAGCTCCAGCGGCGCGCCGCGCTCGCCGCGAACATGGTCGAGATCCCCGAGCGGGGGTGAGAGCAGTTCGTCCACGTCGCCCTTGATGTTATGTGCGCGTGCACGACATCGAGTCGATCCTCGTCCTCGTCCTCGCCGCGGCGCTGCTGGTGCGGCTCGCGGACTTCGGCAAGATCCCCGCCCCGATCGTCCTCGTCGTCGGCGGCCTGGCGATCGCCTTCATCCCCGGACTGCCGAGCGTCGAACTGGAGCCGGACACGATCTTCCTCGTCTTCCTGCCGCCGCTGGTCTACGCGGCGGGCTGGCGCTCCTCGCCGCTCGAGCTGCGGACGGTGATGCGGCCGCTGGCGCTGCTCTCGGTCGGCCTCGTCTTCCTCACCGCCGCGGTCGTCGCCCTCGTCGCCCACGCGACGGTGCCGGGACTGACCTGGGCCGAGGCAGCGATCCTCGGCGCCGTCATCGCCCCCACCGACACCGTCGCCGCCACCTCGATCTTCCGCCGCCTCGGCGCCCCCGAGCGGGTGCGGCTGCTGGTCGAAGGCGAGTCGATGATCAACGACGGCACCGCGCTGGTCCTCTACCGGATCGCCGTCGGGGTGGCGACCGGCAGCGCCTTCGCCTTCGGCGACGCCGCCCTGGAGTTCGTCGGCGTCGCCCTCGGCGGCATCGTCGCCGGGCTCGCGATCGGGGTCCTCTCCGACCGCATCCTCCGCCGCCTCAGCGACTCCGACCTGACGATCATGCTCTCTGTCCTGACCGCCTACGGCGCCTACATCGGCGCCGAGGAGCTGCACGTCTCCGGCATCCTCGCCGCGGTCGTCGCCGGCGTCTACGCTGGCTACCGCTCGCCGCACACCCTCGACGCCGACGTCCGCCTCAACGCCGTCGCCTTCTGGAGCGTGCTCGTCTTCGGGCTGGAGATCACCCTCTTCGTCCTCCTCGGCCTGCAGCTGCCGGAGATCGTCGACACCCTGGAAGCGAGCCCGACCGGGGTCAGCGAGCTCGTCGGGCCGATCGTCGCGATCGCCGCGGCCTCGATCGCCGCCCGCCTCGCCTTCGTCTTCGCGATCGGCTCGGAAGCCGGCGAAACCGCCGGCCAGCGCTTCGCGGTCGGCTGGAGCGGGATGCGCGGCGCCGTCTCCCTCGCGGCCGCCCTGGCGGTGCCGCTCAGCGTCGACGGCCGCCCGCAGATCATCTTCCTCACCTTCGCCCTGATCCTCGTCACGATCGTCGGCCAGGGCCTCTCGCTCCCATACATCGTCCGCGCCCTGGGGCTGGAGGAGCCGCGGCGATGGTCCGACGAAGAGGCGGTGGCACGGATGGAGGCGGCGCAGTCGGCGCTCGACCGCCTCGACCAGATGGAAGACGACGAGCGGGCCGGCGAGAAGCAGCTGACCCGCCTGCGCGACCTCTACCGAGCCCGCTTCCGGATGTGCCAGGCGGTCCTCGCCGGGGAGGATCAGGAGACGGCGATCCGCGAGCAGCGCCTCGCCGACTACGGCCTGCTGCGACGCGAGCTGATCGGGGTCGAGCGGGAGGAGCTGCTGGACCTGCGGGGGGCGGGCAGGTTGCGGGACCAGACGCTGCGGCAGATCGAGAGGGACCTGGACCTCGAAGAGGCACGGATTCGGAGCTAGGTGGTACGAGGGGGTCGGTGGGGGGTGCCTGGGAGCACCTCCGCCGGGCGAATCGGGGATGGGCTGGCGCCTCGATGCGAATAGGCCCGGCTCCATGCTGAGTACCCAGTCACCCCCCACCGACCCCCTCCCGGACAGAGCTCCGAGAGACGCCCAGGGTCGAACAGCTCTCGAAGAGAGCTACCGAGAGCTCACCGCTTGCCGAGACCGCATGAACCCGTCTTCAGCAAGGGTTGATGCGGCCTCGGCGCGAGGGGCGTGTCGTGGAGGGGGTGGGGCACCCCTCCCGGGTACTCAGCATGGAGCTGAGCCAGAGCGGTCCGGGGCTCGGCCAATCCCCGCCTCACTCAGCGGAGGTGCTCCCGGGAGGGGTGCCCCACCCCCTCCCTACCAACCACCTACGCGAGGAACCCCTTGGCCCGCTCGATCACGAGGTCACTGCGCTCTTCGACTATGAAGTGACCGCAGTCGGGGACGAACTCGATTTGCATGTCCTCGGCGTGGCGCTCGTAGCCGGCGAGCATCGAGGGGCGGAGGACGAAGTCGTCTTCGCCGAAGAGCATCAGCGTCGGCACGGTGAGCTGGGCGCGGGCGTAGCGGCCGCGGGCGATCGGGCCGGTCTCGCGCAGGTTGAAGACCCGGTAGAGCTGGACCCCGGCGCGGGCGCGGTCCGGCTCGGCGAGGTTGTCGGCGAAGGCGGCGAGATCCTCCTCGCTCCAGACCTCTTTGACGGTCGAGCCGCCGACCAGGACTTTGCGGATGAACTGGCCGCCGCGGTGGAGCCGGTAGCCGACGACCGGGGTGAGGACGAGCTGCTGGTACCAGAAGCGCCAGAGGTGGCCGACGATCGCCCTGGTCGAGACCCACGGCGGGACGATGTTGAGGGCGAAAAAGCGCTCGAAACGCTGCGGCTCGCGCAGGCAGAGGAGGAACCCGATCCAGCCGCCCCAGTCATGGCCGACCAGCTTCACCCGCTCGATCCCCAGCTCGTCGAGCACGGCGAGGACGTCGTCGGCCAAGTTCTCCTTCTCGTAGCCGTCGCCCGGCGCGTCGGTCCAGCCGAAGCCGCGCAGGTCGAGCGCGATCACCCGGTGGCGGTCGGCGAGCGCCGGCATCAGGTTGCGCCACTCGTACCAGTGCTGCGGCCAGCCATGCAGGCAGAGGACGACGTCCTCGCCGCTGCCGGCTTCGGCGTAGTGGAACTGGATCCCGCGGGCCTCCACCGTGTGGTGGGAGACACCTTCGACCTGAGGTATCGACTGGCTCACCAGCCAGGCAGGCTAGTGGTGAGCGCCGGGCTTTGATTCCAGGGCGGGCGAGGCGACCGGCGGCGCGCCGGGTAAGTCGCGCCAGTCGCCTGCCCTTTCGCTCAGCGCAGCGCGGCCGACGCTGCTCGGCGAAAGTCGTTCAGCATTCGCTCCATCTCCCCGACCTCGCAGGGGACCATCTCTGGCCAGCTCTTCTCGGGATGCTCCTGCAGCGTCTTCAGCCCGTTGCCGCTGATGACCGCGACCACCGTCTCGTCGGGGCCGATCTTCCCTTCCTGGGCGAGGTGCGCGGTCGAAGCGATCGTCGTCCCGCCGGCCGGCTCGGTGAGGATCCCCTCGGTCTCTCCCAGCAGGTCGATCGCGTTCCAGATCTCCTCGTCGGAGGCGGTCGCCGCCGAACCGCCGCGCGAGCGGACCGCGTCGACGACCAGGTTGCCGTCGCCCGGGGCGCCGATCGCCAGCGAGTGGGCCGCCGTCTCCGGCTTCTGGTGCTCGATCTCGCCGCCGCCGACGATCGCCGTGGCGATCGGCGAGCAGCCGCTGGCCTGGGCGATGTCGATCTTCGAGCCGGCGGTCTCCGCCAGCCCGACGGTCTCCAGCTCGACCAGCCCCTTGTGGACCCGCGAGGAAAGGGTGCCGCCGGCGGCCGGGATGACGAAGTGGTCCGGCGCCTGCCAGCCCAGCTCCTCGACGACCTCGAAGGCCATCGTCTTCGCCCCCTCGGCGTAGAACGGCCGCAGGGTGATGTTGGCGAACTCCATCCCGGTGGCGAGCGCCAGCTCGCGGCAGGCGCGGTTGGCCTGGTCGTAGTTGGCGTCGAGCTGGATCACCTGCGCGCCCATCGCCCGGCAGGCCTTCGCCTTGCCCTTCTCCATGTTGCCCGGATAGAAGATGTACGGCTTGGCGCCGGCCTGGGCGGCCAGGGAGGCGACGGCGGTGCCGACGTTGCCGGTCGAGACGCAGCCGACCTCGTCCTTGCCGAGCTCGAGCAGACGGGCGATCGCCATCCCCACGACCCGGTCCTTGTAGGAGAGCGAGGGGCGGTTGGTCGAGTCGTCCTTCAGGTAGAGGTTGCTGAGGCCGAGCTCGGCGCCGAGCCGCTCGGCGTGGATCAGCGGCGTTTTGCCGGCGAAGGCGCCGACCCGCTGCTGGGCGCGGCGGTTGAGGATCGGCAGCAGCTCCTCGAAGCGCCAGATGTTCCAGGGGCGCTCCGCCAGCGGCCGCTCCTCGATCCGCTTCCGGGCCAGCTCGTAGTCGTAGTCGACGTCGAGACCTTCGCCGCAGGCCGGACACTTGAACGCTTTGTCGAGCAGCGGCGTCCGGTAGCCGCAGTCGCGGCAGGTGAGTTCGGTGGCGCAGGAGTCGGTCCGGAGCCCATAGGGCTCGGTGAGATGCGGATCTACCGCGTCACTCATAGCTCCTCCTTTGCCGCCGATGCCTCGGCGTCAGTTCCAATTGGTCGCACGGGTATAACACATGGTTCGCTACCGCTCAACGCTTTCTGCGTAACTATCGCGAGATCGCCGGGCCGATTCCTCCCAGCAAGGTAGCGGAACTGCCAGCCGGCGCGGGATGGGTGATTCTTCCTGTCTGTAGAGTTTCTGTCAGCAACCGAGAAGGATCCTCGCCGTGACCCCCCAGGAACGCTTCGCCGCCAACCTCAGAAAGGCCCGCACCGGGGCCGGTGTCTCCCAGGAAGAGCTGGGCTACCTCTGCGACCTGCACCGCACCGAGGTGTCGCTGCTGGAGCGGGCGGGGCGGGAGCCGCGCCTGGCCACGATCGTGAAGCTGGCCGGGGCGCTGAAGACGACGCCGAACGCGCTTTGCGAGGGGATCTCCTGGCTGCCCAAAGCGCGGCGCTTCGAGGTCAAGCGCCCCCCGCGGACCTAGAGCACCTCTTCTGCGGTCGGTGCGCTTCGCGGCAGCGGCCCCCCTGGCGCTGCCTGCATCCCCCTGAGAAGAAGCGAAGGGAGGCGGGGCGACGACGGCCGAGCCGACGTGACCAGGATCCGTCATGACGATTTAGATCCTGGCTCAGGATTGGTCCTCCTTTGCCACCCCAAGGCGGTTTCCCATATCCGAGAGCCCCGCCTCCTTCACCGGTTGATCGCCCGGCTGGACCATTCATAACAGACTTCCCTATAGCAATCAAGGGTGTTTGCTCAATCGTCCGGGAGGACGTGCGGAGCGAGCTCAGGAAGCGGGCGCGGCGGCGGGTGAGACCGGGATCTCGGCGCTCTGCGGCCAGGCGCCGAGCGCCTCGGCCGTGTCCCCCACCCCGAGCGCGACGAGCAGCTCCTCGGCCAGGTGAGGGGCGAACGGGACGAGGGTGCGCGCCAGGAGCCCGAGCGCGGCGAGCTGCGCCTCGGCGTCGGCGCGGTCGAGCTCTCCGCGGCGCTGGAGCACCCGCTTCTCGTAGTCCTGGATCCGCTCCAGCAGGCGGGTGATGTTGCGGACCGCCTTGTGCATCTGCAGCCCCTCGACGTCGGCGGTGATCCGCTCCAAGCCGTTCTCGCACCATTTGCGCAGGCGGTCGCGCATGTGCTCGGTGTCGGCCGCCGCCTCGGGGTCGTGCGAGAGCCCCTCCAGGCCGGCGATTCGCTCGTGGCTGTAGTTCCAGAGGTTGCGCAGGAAGCGGGAGGCGAAGCGGACCGCGCCGTCGCTCCAGTTCAGCGTCTTCGCCGGGCCCGCCGCGTAGAGGACGGCGAGGCGGACCGTGTCGGCCCCGTGCTGGGAGACCAGCTCGTCGGGGTTGACGACGTTGCCGAGGTGCTTGCTCATCTTGCGGCCGTCGGCGATCACCATCTCGTGGAAGAGGCAGCCGGCGAACGGCTCACCCTCGGCCATGAAGGCGAAGGCGCCGATGTCGCGCAGCGCCTTGGTGACGACGCGCTGGTCGAAGACGAAGCCGCCGCTGTCGTTGCCGGCGACGAGGCGCTCGGCGGGCAGCCACTCCCGCAGGTCGGGGTGGGTGAACATCTGCTCGTCGCGGGCCTCGGGCGGAACCGCCGCCGGGACCCAGAGCCAGAGCGCGTCGAAGTGGCAGTCGAGGGTGTCGGTCTCGCGCTTGGCGGCGGCGCCGCATCTCGGGCACTCGACGTCGACGAAGTCGGGGCGCTCGGCGAGCGGGTTCCCTTCGCCGGTCGGCTTCAGGTCGCGCGGGAGGACGACCGGCAGGTCCTCCTCGGGGACGGGCACGGGGCCGCAGGCCTCGCAGAGGATCACCGGGATCGGCGTCCCCCAGGAGCGCTGGCGGGAGATCGAGAAGTCGTTGGCGCGGTAGCGGGTCGCCTCTCGGGCGCCGTCGACGGGAGCGGGGGGCGGCGCGTCCTCCCCCTCCCCGCGCTCCGGCGCCCCCACCCGCTCGAGCCGCGCGGCGATGTCGCGATCCGCCTCGTCGATCGCCGGGATGCCGAGCGCGGCGGTCGGCCCGAAGCGGGCGTCGACCAGCGGCGAGACGACGACCGGCAGCTCCTCCCCGGACGGACCGGCGATCGAGGCGCCGGTGTCGACGACGGGGACCGAGCGGGCGTCGCGGGCGCTCCGCTCCCAGCCGCCCGAGCGCATCTGCTCCAGCTCCTCGCGCACGGCCGGATCGGCGACCCAGGCGTCGACCTCGGGGTGGCGCGGCGAGAGCAGGACGAAGCTCGCCAGCCCGGCGAACTTCCGGTGCGGAGTGAAGACCGTCAGGGCGCGGTCGCCCGAGCCGAGCTCCAGCTCGACCCCGTCGGAGCGGCCGAGGATGTAGCGCTGGGTCGCCAGCGAGAGGTCGTCCCACTTGCCGCCCGAGGCGAGTGCCTCGGTGTTGCGGTCGTTC
The DNA here is from genome assembly GCA_036376215.1 of Solirubrobacterales bacterium. GTDB lineage: Bacteria > Actinomycetota > Thermoleophilia > Solirubrobacterales > 70-9 > VAYN01. The sequence continues at coordinate 86,101 of DASVAT010000016.1, read as the reverse complement.
TCCTCCAGGTAGGGGGTGATCTGCAGGAACCAGGTGGGCCGCCGGATCAACCGCACCTCGTTGTGGCAGCGCCAACAACGGCCGTCCTCGACCTGGATCGAGGCGAGGGTCGTCTGGCAGGTGTCGCACCAGTCGACGGTGGTGTCGGCGCGGTAGATCAGGTCGCGCTCGAGCAGGGTGACGAAGAGCCACTGCGACCAGCGGTACTGGCTCTCGTCGGAGCTGTAGAAGACGCGGTCGTAGTCGAAGGAGAATCCGAGCCGCTTCATCTGGCCCAGCATCCGCTCGCCGCACTCGGCGACCCACTCGGCGGGCGGCTCCTGGCGCTCGATCGCCGCCAGCTCGGCCGGGAGGCCGAAGGCGTCGAAGCCGAACCCGAAGAGGACCGCGTCGCCGCGGCCGCGGCGGAAGCGGGCGTAGGCGTCGCCGATCGAGTAGTCGCGGACGTGGCCCATGTGCAGGTTGCCCGAGGTGAACGGGCTCGAGGGCTTGACGTAGACGCGCTCCTGGCCGTCAGTGGGCTGCGGGGCGGCGAAGTCGCCACGCTGCTCCCAGGCCCGCTGCCGCGCGGCCTCGATCGACTGCGGGTCGTAGTTCGGTTTGCTGCTCATCTAGCTCAAGGCTAGCTATGAGGTCCTGAGACCGAGCAGGTCGGGGGACGCAGGGAGCGTGGCGTGCTCTGCACGCGAGCGACCGAGGACCCCGAGATGCGCCGGTCTCAGGCCCTCATTCGTCGAAGGTCCAGAGCTTGTTGCCTACAAAGTTGAAGGGCATTGCTACGGCGACGGCGATCGCCTGGGCCGTGAGTTCGCCGACGACGTCGCCGGAGACCAGAATTTCGAGGACGACGAGGTTGATCCCGAGCGAGGCGATGCTGACGGCGAAGAAACGGGCCGCCTGGAAATGCGCCGGCCGTTCGCCCGGCTCGAAGGTCCAGTGGCGGTTCCAGAAGAAGTTGTTGGTGACGGCGACGACGAAGGCGCCGATCGCGGCGATCGCATGATGGAGGTCGAAGACGCCCGTCAGCAGGGCAAAAGCGGCGAGATTGATCAGGTAGCCCGAGCCGCCGACGAGGCAGAATTTGAACAGCTGGATCCATTTGGCGGGCTGGCGGGCAGCAGCGCTGATCCTGGAGGCGACTTCGGTAGCAGGGGTCATCGCGAACCCGGCAGGTTAACGAGAGCCGAGGCCGGCACCCGGATCCGCGTAGTCTTCGCCGCCGTGCGCGCGAGGAAGGCAACCCTGGCGGCCGTCGGCCTGGCCGCCGCAGCCGTGGCCCTGGCGCTGGCCTTCGGCGGCTCGCAGAGCCCGGACACCGCCGCAGCCGAGAGCGAGGCGCGCCCGGGGGCACCGTCGGTCGAAATCGTCTCTCCGCGCAACGGCGCCCGCCAGACCAGCCACGCGGCCGTGGTGAAGGTCGCGGTGGAGAACTTCCAGCTCGCCCCTCGGCACTTCGGCGGCGAACCCCAGCTCGGCGAGGGCCACCTCCGCTTCAGCCTCAAGCGCGTCCCCGATTGCGTCGACCCGAAGAAGCTCTCCGACGCGATCAACAGCCCCGTCGGCAAAGGCCGGCTGGTGGGCAAATCCTTCGACTACGCCGAGTACTCCGGCCCCAACGGCGTTCTCGCCGAGCGGATCGGCTCCGCCGGCGGCTACTCCCCCGCCACCCGGCCGGAGATCTACTACCACGGCCTCGTCCCCGGCTTCTACCGCCTGATCGTCAACCTCGCCCAGAACAGCGGCACGACGACCCAGTTCCACGACGTGACCAACTTCCAGATCCTGCCGCGGCCGGGCCACGGCCCGAAACCGTGCGGTCCCGGCAAGGTCCCCAGCGCCAAGGCCGCGGCGCGACTCGAATAGCCGAGCCGTGTCGAGTTTGACTCGCATAGGGAGACAAACTCGACACCGGGTTCCAATACTTCACTTTGTATAGTGGCAAGGTGCGCACCTACCGCCGCTTGATGGGTTTCCTGCGCCCCTATCGGGCGCAGCTATGGGGCTCCCTGGCGCTTGCCTGGGCAGGGATGGGGATGACGGTCCTGATCCCCTGGCTGACCGGGAAAGCGGTCAACGCGATCAAGAGCGGCAACCAGCCGGATCTGCTGCCGCTGGCGCTGGCGATTCTCGGCGCCGCGATCCTGCGGCTGGGCCTGATCGTCGTCCGCCGGGTGGTCGCCGGCAAAGTCTCGCTGGCGGTCGAATTCGACCTCCGCCAGCGCTTCTACGCGCATCTGCAGAAGCTCGACCTCGGCTTCTTCGACTCGCAGCAGACCGGCCAGCTGATGTCGCGGGCGACGGTCGACCTGCAATCGATCCGCTTCTTCCTCGGCTATGGGCTGATCTTCATCACCCAGAACCTGCTGACGATCACCCTCGCGGCGGTGGTGATGATCGTGGTCAACCCGCTGCTGGCCTTGTTCGCGCTGATCCCGGCGCCGTTCGTCGTCGTCGCCGCGACCCGCTACAACCTCGTCTCGCGGCCGGCGCAGCAGGAGGTCCAGCAGCGGATCGGCGAACTGACCGCCGAGGCGGAGGAGAACGTCTCCGGGATCCGGGTCGTCAAGGCCTTCGCCCGCGAGGAGTTCCAGTTCCAGCGCTTCCAGCGGGCCGTCGGCCGGGTCTTCGACCAGAGCATCTACGCGACCCGCCTACAGGCCACCTTCTCCCCACTAATTGGTCTGCTGCCGCAGATCGGGATCGCCCTCGTCCTCCTCGTCGGCGGCCGCCAGGTGATCGACGGCAGCCTCAGCCTCGGTGCCTTCGTCGCCTTCTCCACCTACGTGGCGATGCTGGCCGGACCGCTGCGCTCGCTGGGGATGGCGATGGGGATGGCCCAGCGCGCCGTCGCCTCGGGCAACCGGATGTTCGAAATCCTCGACCGCGAACCGGCGATCCAGAGCCCGCCGGGCGCCCCCGACCTGCCCCCCGGCGACGGCTCGGTCGAGCTGCGCGGCGTCACCCTGCGCTACGGCGACGCCGCCCCGGCGCTCCAGGGCATCGACCTCGACGTCGAGGCCGGAAAGACGGTCGCGTTGGTCGGCCCCTCCGGCGCCGGCAAGACCAGCCTGGTCGGCCTCGTTGCCCGCCTCTACGACCCGAGCGAGGGGAGCGTTCGGGTCGACGGCGCCGACGTGCGCGAGATCGACCTCGGCTCGCTGCGCTCGCAGATCGCCTTCGTCGCCGACGACAGCTTTCTCTTCACCGCGACCGTCGCCGAGAACATCGCCTACGCCCACCAGGAGGCGACGCTCGAGGAGATCGAAGCGGCGGCGCGGCGGGCCCAGGCCGACGGCTTCATCCGCACGCTCCCCGACGGTTACGAGACCCGCGTCGGCGAGCGTGGCCTCACCCTCTCCGGAGGCCAGCGCCAACGGATCGCGATCGCCCGAGCGCTGCTCGCCGACCCTCGCATCCTGATCCTCGACGACGCCACCTCCTCGGTCGACGCGACGACCGAGACCGAGATCAAAAACGGCCTGCGGGAAGCGATGGCGGGGCGGACGACGCTGATCATCGCCCACCGCCTCTCGACGATCTCCCTCGCCGACGAGATCGTCGTCCTCGACGGCGGCACGCTCGTCGACCGCGGCAGCCACGAGGAGCTGATGGCGGGGTGCGGCTTCTACCGCGAGATCGCCGAGCACGGCCTCGCCGACTCGGTCTTCATCCAGCGCGACCTCGAGGAGCGCGAGGAGATGGCGAAGCTGTGAACGGGGGCATCGGCGACGTCAGGCGGCTCTTCTCCTCTCTCTGGCAGCTGATCCGCGGTCAGGATCAGCGCGGCCGCAAGGTGGGCTGGATGATCGGCCTGCTGCGGCCCTACCGCGGCCGCCTGATCCTGATGTTCGTCGCCCTGCTGCTGGAGACGGGTGCGGGGTTGGCTCCTCCCTACCTGCTCGGCAAGGCGATCGACAGCGGCATCCAGACCGGCGACGTCGCCGCCCTCGACCTGATCGTCGTCGCCTTCGTGATCACCTCGGTCCTCTACGCGGTCAGCACCTACGCCGAGACCTACCTGGTCGGCTGGGTCGGCACGCGGGCGCTGCAGGACATGCGCGAGCGGATCTTCTCCCACCTGCAGTCGATGTCGATCGGGTTCTTCACCCGCCGCAGCCCGGGGGTCCTGATCTCGCGGATGACCAACGACGTCGAAGCGTTGAACCAGCTCGTCACCAGCGGCATGGTGACGATCTTCTCCTCGACCCTGACCCTGGTCGGAGTGGTCGTGATCATGCTCTTCCTCGACCTGCAGCTGGCGCTGATCACCTTCCTCACCTTCCCGCTGCTGGCGATCGCGAGCGTCGTCTTCCGGATCGTCTCGGCCGGGACCTACCGCGCCACCCGCGAGCGGATCGCCGCCATAACCGCCCACCTGCAGGAAACCCTCAGCGGCGTCCGCGTCGTCCGCAGCTTCGGCCAGGAGTCGCAACACATGGCGACGATGACCGAGCTGAACGAACAGAACCGCGACGTCAACATGAAAACCGTCTACCTCAACGCCTCCTACTTCCCGGCGGTCGAACTGCTGGCGGCGGTGGGGACGGCGGTGATCCTCCTCTACGGCGGCAGCCAGGCTATCGACGGGGCGATCCAAATCGGCGTCGTCGTCGCCTTCGTCGGCTACCTGACCCGGTTCTTCGAACCGATCCAGGAACTCTCCCAGCTCTACACGACCTACCAGCAGGGGATGGCGGCGCTGGACAAGATCTTCGACCTGCTCGACACCCCGCCCGACATGGTCGACGCGCCCGACGCGATCGACCCGGGGACGCTGCGCGGCGAGATCGAGCTCGAGGGGGTCTGGTTCTCCTACGCCGAAGACGAGGAGCCGACCGAAGACGCCTGGGCGCTGCGCGACGTCGACCTCCACGTGCCGCCGGGCCAGACGCTGGCCCTGGTCGGCGCCACCGGGGCGGGCAAGTCGACCTTCGCCAAGCTGGTCGCCCGCTTCTACGACCCCCAGCAGGGGATCGTCCGGGTCGACGGTCACGACCTGCGCGGCGTCCAGCAGCGGGCGCTGCGGCGCCAGCTGGGGATCGTGCCGCAGGAGGGCTTCCTCTTCTCCGGCAGCGTCCGCGAGAACATCGCCTTCGGCCGCCCCGAGGCGAGCCAGGAGGAGATCGAAGCGGCGATCGCCGCCGTCGGCGCGACCGAGTTCGTCGCCGCCCTCCCCGACGGCCTCGACACCGAGGTCGGCGAGCGCGGCATCCAGCTCTCCGCCGGCCAGCGCCAGCTGGTCGCCTTCGCCCGCGCCCTCCTCGCCGAGCCGCGCATCCTGATCCTCGACGAGGCCACCTCCAACGTCGACGTTCGCACCGAGAAGACGATCGAGCGCGGCCTCGAGCGCCTCCTCCACGGCCGCACCGCGATAGTCATCGCCCACCGCCTCTCCACGATCAGAAGAGCAGGAAAGATCGTCGTCCTCGAAGGCGGCCAGATAGCCGAGCAAGGAACCCACGACGAGCTGATAGCCGCCAACGGCCCCTACGCCAAGCTCTACGGCGCCTGGTCGGACTCCACCGCCGCCTGAGGTTGGAGGGGTGGTAGGGGGTTCCCGGGAGCACCTCCGCCGAGTGGAGCGGAATTTGCTGGCGCCTCGAGTGTCACCGGCTCGGCTCCATGCTGAGTACCCGGGAACCCCCTACCACCCCTCCCCCAACAGAGCACAGAGACGGGCTGATGCGGTTTCGGCGAATAAGGGCCTGTCGTTGGAGGGAGCGGGTACCCCTCTGACAAAGGCTCAAGAAGTCACGGTGGCGCCCTGAGATTCGATCAGCTGCGCGACGGTCTTTGGCAGAGGGGTACCCGCTCCCTCCTACACCAGCTCGTGAATCAGCCGGGCCCAACTCCGCCTGATTCGCCGCCGGTTTCCGGGGCTGCTTCAGGTGCTTCGGGACTACCGCCGGCGCCGCCGGTTTCAGGAGCGACTTCTTCTTCTGGGACAGGTTCTTCGTATTCCGGTTCGACGTATTCGGATTCGGCTTCTATCCCGCCTTCTTCGCCGGCTTCGAATTCTTCGCCGCTCGGGGTCGTCGGGCCGCCGTCGACCGCGGGCGGCAGGCCCGGTTCGGCGCTGCAGTCTTCGAAGCCGTAGATCGCCGCAGCGGACTGGAAGCTTTCGAGCGCAGCGGCGGCTTCCTGGCCCTTTTCTTCCATCGCCGCGGTGTCTTCGCGTTCGGCCGCGAGCTTGGCTTCGCCCTCGACCTTGGCCAGCTCTTCGCCGGCTTCGATGAATTTCGCGTACTCGGCTTCGTCGCCCTCCGGCGCCCCCAGGTCCTGCAGGCGTTCGACCATGCCGATGTAGAGGTTGGCGACCTTTTCGGTCGAATCGCCGGGGGACGATTCGGGCGTTTCGGAGCCGCTCAGCGCGCCGACGGCGGCGTTGACCTCGGCGCAGATCCCGTCGCCCTGGGTGAGCAGGTCCTGCTTCGACAGCGCCGCCGGTTCTTCGACCGTCGGCGTCGAGGTTTCGGTCTCCTCGCCGCCCCCGCCGCAGCCGGCGATCGCGAGCGCAGCCACGAGGCCGAGCAGGAGGAGAATTTTGTTGCCGTGGGTCCGCATTGGGTGGCGACGCTAGCAAAAGCGATTCGACGCCTTTGCAGGGGAGTCAGAAGCAGTTAGGGATACAGAGCGCTATGGCCCGTGCTCCTCGGGGCCCCGGCTAATGACTGCCGTTCCCAGGACGACCGGCGCGAGCCATGTCGGCCACTTCCTGGATCTGAGCGCTCACGTTCGAGAAGACGATCGCGTCGTCGCCCACTTCGGCCGGAAGCTTGCCGAAAACCTCGTCGGCGAAGGATGGTGAAACGGCAAGAACCCCGTCGAGGTCGAGAGTGACGACCTCGCCGGCCTGCACCAGCCGAACCACCTTGGCGCGGATTTCCTGTCCGAGCACCCGGCCGCCGAGAACCTCGCCGTGTTCCTTAGCTAGTTTCATTGCCTCGCAAGGGGCGGACGTCGTCATGGTCGAAGGCTCCCTCTATCTCTTCGATTGCCTCATTCAAGCGCCGGTAAGCAGTGCTGATATCGAAAGGTCGATCCGTATGCAAGCGGAGTGCCACCACGGTCCCCGGCATCTCGTCTACCCGTTTCTCGGCATGCTTCTCACCGAACTGAACCTTTCCTTTGCCGGACCAGACTATAAGCCGACCGTCGTTCATCTCTAACAGAAACCGCGTCAGCGCAAGCCCGTACCCGCTGTTGCGTTCAGGCGTGGACGTGACGAGAGGCCGGATCGCTGCCTTAATCGCCGAAATGTCGTCTTTGGCCTCCTGTGCGTACTCAGGATTTCCCGCGAGGCTCGCGGCAATGCCTCGGCCTAAATCTACAATCGCGATCTCAATTTCCTGGGTGTTCTTAAAGCGCTGTGCGGCGGCGAATCCCCCCGCCTCCGCCTCCGCGTGGAAGTAAACGTTCTCTGCGAGCTCCGTCAGACAAACGTCCAGCGCCGCCTCGGTCGCCCGATCCGTGTCGACCTCATCCTGAATCGCCTTGGAAAGCGCTGCAGCGACCCGCCTGCCACCCTTCTCGGAGGAGAAGTGCTCACACTCCTTAAGGCCGCTGGCCTCGTGTCGAACGACCGGATCCGGCGGATCGTTGGCCTCGTGCTCGAAAAGGACACGGATCGCGTCCATCCGATGAAGGTAGGTGCGAGCCGGAACGCTGGCGGGCCAGACGATCATGCTGCCATCCGCCATCATCCCGCTTTCTCGGCCGTTCCTGACCACGGCGACCAGGAACGCCAGACACGCCGGGCCTATGAAAGTCAGCTCGGTCAGATCTAGCGTGACTTGAGTTGCCTCCTGGAGATCGAGAATCGGCCGTAGGTCCCTGAGCGTCCGCGAGAGCGAGTGCAAATGATGCGCTTGCCGAAGGCAAACGGTGATCTCAGGCATGGCCGTCTTCTCAGTCATCTCGGCACGGCATCATCGCGGACTACGCTCGGGCTGGCGCACCGACTCCGGAAACGAGAAGCGCCCCGCTTCAGCATGCGAGGCGCCAGACACTGCGGCCCAGGGACTCGAACCCCGACTACCTCGTCCAGAGCGAGGCGTGCTGCCATTACACCAGGCCGCAACGGCGTCCCCTCAGGATAAGGGACTCAGGAAAAGGGAGTTCGCTCGGCGATCATCTGGCGCGCCTGGGCGAGTTCCTCGGAGCGGCCGACGCTGAGGCAGCCGGCGACGCGGTCGCCCTGCAGGTACCAGACCGAGAACTCGCCGCCCTCGCGGTCGCCGCGCCACTCCTCCCGGTCCCACTCGTACGCGGGGCCGACATACTCGAGACTGGCCCAGTCGGCGAGGTCGCTGAAGAAGTAGGGGACGACCTCGTAGTCGGCCTCGTCGCCGAGCATGTTTCCGGCGGCGTGGCTGCCCTGCTGCATCGCCACGTCCCAGTGCTCGACGTGGATGCGGCGGCCGTGGACGACGCTCTCGTACGAGCAGCAGTCGCCGGCGGCGAAGATGCCCGGGACCGAGGTCTCGAGCTTCGAGTCGCAGACGATGCCGCCGTCGCCGACCTCGATCCCCGCCCGCTGGCCGAGCATCGCGTCGGGCTTGACGCCGGCGCCGACGACGACCGCGTCGCACTCGATCGCCAGCCCGCTCTCGGTAATCACCGCGTTGACCCGCCCGTCGCCCTCGAAGGCGCTCAGGGTCTCGCCGCCGTGGAAGGTGACGCCGTGGGATTCGAGCTGCTCCTGGAACCAGCGACCGGCGTCGGTGCCGAAGGTCCGCGAGAGGGTGACGTCCTCCATCGCCAGGATCGTGCACTTCGTCCCCCGCGCGGTCAGCGAGGCGGCGACCTCGCAGCCGATGTAGCTGCCGCCGACGAGGACGACGTGCTCGGCCGCCTCGGCGTCGGCGCGGATCGCGTCGGCGTTGCCGAAGGCCCGCAGGTAGTGGATTCCCTCGTTCTCGGCCCCCTCGACCCGGAGGATGTTGACCATCGCGCCGGTGCCGAGCAGCGCCTTGCCGAACTTCACCTCTTCCCCGCCCTGGATCGTCGCCGTCCGCGCCTCGACGTCCAGCCCCATCACGTTCTTGCCGGTCAGCAGCTCGACCCCGTTCTCCTCGTACCAGGAGTGGCCGCCGTTGACGTGGGCGTCTTCGCGGCCGGCCTCGCCGCGCAGGTACTCCTTCGAGATCGGCGGCCGTTCGTAGGGCGGCTCGGGCTCGCGGCCGGCCAGCAGGACCGAGCCCTCGGCGCCGCGGCGGCGCAGCTCGGCGGCGCAGTGGGCGGAGGCCATGCCGCCGCCGACCAGCAGGAAATCGACCTCGCGATCGGCCATCTACAGGCGTCTACCCGGAATCAGGACTCGCCAGCCCCGTTGGCCCCGTTGCCCTCGGGGCCGAAGAGGGCCTTCAGGTCCTCCTCCTTGCCCGGGTCGAGGACGGCGAGGATCTCGTCCCCCTCCTCGAGCACGGTGTCGGCGTTGGGGACGAAGCCCTTGCCGGAGCGCAGGACCGAGATCAGGAGGCTTCCTTCCGGCATCTGCAGGTCGCCGACGCGGCGGCCGGTGACGCCCGAGTCCTTGCCGAGCAGCATCTCGATGATCTCCAGCTGCTCCTCCTGCAGGTCGAGCAGGTGGACCAAGCCGTACTCGGGCACCTCGTGCTCGAGCAGGCGCAGGATCAGGTCGGTGGCCGAGACCGACGGTTTGATCCCCAGCAGGTCGAAGTGGCGGCGGTTGCGCGGGTTGTTGACGCGGGCGATGATCTGGTCGACGAGGTACTTCTCCTTCGCCACCTGGCAGATCAGCATGTTGTCCTCGTCGTCGCCGGTGACGGCGATCACCATGTCGGCGCGCTGGATCCCGGCCCGCTCCAGCACCCAGAGCTCGGAGGCGTCGCCGTAGGAGACGTTGTGCTCTAGCTCCTGCTCGACGGTCAGGTAGCGGCGGCGGTCGCTCTCGATCAGGGTCACCTCGTGGCCCTTGTCGAGCAGCTCGCGCGCCAGGTTCCAGCCGACCTTCCCCGCTCCGACGACGATGATGTACACGGTCCCCGCCCTCCCCTATGCCGCCGTCGGCGCGTCGTCGGGGGAGCCGCCGCGAGCGGCGTCGCGAACCGCGCCCTCGAGCATGTCGATCGCAACCCGGGTCGGGCAGACCGTGTTCAGGCCCTGGCGCTGGTACCACTCGGCCCGCAGCGGGTCGAGCACGCGCGCGATCACCGTCGGCACCTCGTAGTGCCGCTGGGCGATCTGGGCGATGACGATGTTGGTGTTGTCGCCATCGGTGGAGGCGATGAAGACGTCCGCCCCCTCGATCCCGGCGGCCTCCAGCGCCTCGGTCTCGAGCCCGGCGCCGACGGTGAACTGGCCGCCGAGGTCCTCCCAGCCCTTCTCCAGGCCGACCTCGAGGCGGGCGTGGGACTCAGGGTCCTCGTCCAGGCAGGAGACCTGATGCCCCTCGCGGAGCATCGCCCTTGCCACCGAGGAGCCAACCCGGCCGCAGCCGACGATCAGAACGAACATGGGCCGGATACTAGATGGATGCCGTGTGCCTGGGGGCGTGCCTGGCCAAGCAGATCAAGGACGCAGGGCGCAGCCTTTGCTGGCTGCAAAGGCAAGCCCGAGGACGCAGATATGCGCAGTGCCAGGCGCGTCATCCAGGCGGTTCCGGCGGGGCCGTGAGTAGAACCCGACAGGGGGCTTTCTTCAGCACGTACTCGGTCGCCGCGCCGATCTCAGCCGGCTTGGCGGCACCGATCCCGCCGAGCACGCCGCCGCCGCGGATCTTGGTCGGCGCCTCCCCTCCGATCACGATCGCTTCGGCGTTGCTGCGCCGCGCCGCCTCGAGGATCCCGGCGCCGACCTTCCGCGCCCGGATCACGTCGGTGACGACCTCGACGTCCTCGTACTCCTCCCCCACCTCCCGCGCCCGCTCCAGCGCCCGGCGGGCCTGCTCCTCGCGCTCCTTGGGCAGCTTCGCGTCGAGCGGCAGCGTCAGCGGCACCTCGATCACGTAGACGACGTCGAGGCGCGAGTCGTGCCCGCCCTTGGGGGTGCCGGCCTCGGCGGCCGCCAGGCGCCCGGCGGTGGCGACGATGTCGTCGTCGAACTTGGTCCCGAAGACGGGGACGAGGATGTTGCTGAACTCGATCTCCGGGACCTGCTTGGTCAGCGCCCGCTCGGTGACCGAGACGCGCTTGGTCAGCGTCGTCCCCTCGAAGACCTTGCGGTAGACGACGTAGAAGGTGAGCCCGAAGGCCATCCAACCGAGGCCGACCCAGCGCGCGGTCGAGTGATAGGCGAGGACGCTGAGGAAGGCGAGGCCGCTGACCAGAGCGGCGAAGATCGCCGGCAACGGCAGCTGCACCTGGCCCCAGGTGAAACCGAAGGGGATCCGGAACGGGCGCCGTTTCTCCGGCTGGGTGATCCGCAGGCGGATGATCGAGAGGTGGGCGATGGTGATCGCCAGGGTCGCGCCGAAGGCGTAGATCCCGGCCAGCAGCTTGACGCTGGTCGGGACGACGAGGCCGATCGCGATCAGGCCGCTGAGCACGATCGCCACGTAGGGCGTCGCCGTGCGACGGTGCAGCTTGCCGAGCCAGCTGGGGATCTGCCGGTTGATCGCCAGCGTGTAGATGTGACGGGAGACGCCGAGCATCGAGGTGCTCGCGGCCCAGACCAGGACCGGGGTGGCGATCGCCGCGACCAGCCAGCGCATCGTGTCCGCAACCCAGGCCGGTTCGTAGGCGGAGACGACGCCCAGCACCGGCTCCTCGACGAACTCGCCGCCGAGCGCGGTCTGCGGCCCGTCGGGAGTGCCGACGACCGGCACCGCCATCAACGCGATCGCCGCCATCCCGGCGTAGACGAGCGGGACGCCGATCGCGCCGACGCTCGCCACCCGCCGCAGGTCCCGGCGGCTGACGTCGATGTCGGGGGCGAGATCGGAGGCGGCCTCGATCCCCGCGTAGGCGAGCATCGCCACCACCGCCGCGTAGACGATGTCGCGGAAGCTGGGGTCTGTGAAGAGGTCGAGCTGGGCGGTGAGGCGGTCGGGGTGCATGACCGCCAGGCAGCCGACGCCGATCACCGCCAGCTGCAGCCCGAGGTCGGCCAGCGCCAGGAAGGTCAGCGAGCCCTGCCGCTCGCGGCCGGTGACGTTGAAGATGTTGAGCACGCAGACGGCGACGATCACCACCGCCGCCATCGCGACCTCCCAGCCGGGCTGGGCGAAGTCGGCGCTGACCGGCTCCAGGTAGTGGGGCACCGAGAGCGCCGCCAGGGCGATGACGATCAGGTAGTCGATCAGGATCGCCCAGCCGGCGACGAAGGCGATCAGCTCGTTGAAGGCGTGGCGGGCGAAGGTCGAGGAGCCGCCGCGCTCGCGGAACATCGCCCCGCCCTCGACGTAGGTCAGCGTGGTCAGGCCGAAGAGCAGGCCGGCGGCGAGGAAGATCAGCGGCGTCAGCCCGAGCCCTTTGTCGGCGACGACGCCGAGGGCGAAGTAGATCGAGAAGCCGACCGCCGAGTAGGCGGCGGCGAACAGCGACGGGACGCCGAGGCCGCGCATCAAGACCGGTTCGGAGCGCGGCTCTTTCGGCCTGGCGCCCGGCTTGCCATCCTGGCCCGGCGTGCCCTCCGAGCCGCTCACCGTTCCATCCTCGCGGTGACCCAGAGGCGCCCGATCCCGACCGCCAGGAAGGCGACCCCCATCAGGAAGCCGAGCGAGGCCGGGCCGCCGCCGTTGGCGAGGGTGACGACCAGGACCAGCAGGCCGATCGCGACGAAGACCAGCGAGAAGGCGCGGACGGCGCCCCGGTAGACGCGCTCGCCGCTCACCTGCCGGCCTCCGCCAGGGCCGCGCCGGGGATCGCCGGCGGCTTGTCGGTCGGGTCGGAGACGACGATCACCCGGCAGGGGCGCTCGCCGAGGATCGTCTGCAGGGTCTTGTCGTAGAGCGGCACGCCGTTGCGATAGCGCAGCCCGACGACGATCGCCTCGGCCTTGATCTCGGCCGCCTCGTCGGCGACGGAGTAGCCGGCCTGGCCGGGCCGCACCCGGGCGACGTGCCCCGTCACCCGCTGCCCCCCGATCAGCTTCGCCTCCTCGATCTTGCTCTGCGCCTCGGCTTCGCGGTCGCGCATCTCGGCGTCGAGGGGAAGGTTCGTCGGCACGGTCAGCATCGAGTGGACGTGGATCCCGCGGCGGCGCTTGCCGGCGAGCTTGACCGCCGTCGCCACCATCTCCGGCGAGAGGGTTTCGTCGTCCTCGAAGGCGACCAGGACGCTGCGGTACTCGACCTCCTCGACCCCGAGCGGCTCCGGCAGCACCACCTTGACCGTCTGCGTCAGGGGCAGGCCCTGGTTGCGGCGGTAGAGGACGTAGACGGCGATCCCCAGCGCCATCCAGCCGAGCCCGACGACGAGGGTGCGCGGGTTCAGCGCCATCACGACCAGCCAGGCGATGAAGGTGCCGAGCCCGCCGAGGACGGCGCTGACCGGCACCTCGAATCCGAAGGCGCGGACGTTCATGGGGGGCTTCCAGGTCCGTTCGACGTCGGGCTCGCTGCGCCGCAGCTGGATCACTGCGACGTGGGCGATCGTGAACGAGAGCATCGCCCCGAACGAGTACATCGTCGCCAGGAAGTCGGTCTGTCCCGGCAGCAGGGTGACGATCGCGATCGCGGCGAAGATCAGGATCGCGATGTAGGGGGTGCGGTACTTCGGGTGGACCTGGCGCAGGCCCTCGGGCAGCTGGCGGTGCTGGCCCATTGAGTAGGTGAGGCGGGAGACGCCGATCAACCCGGCGTTGGTGGCGATCAGGAGGATCACCGCGGCGAGGATGCCGACGTAGTAGCGGAGGACTTCGGTCGGCAGGTGGGAGAGGCCGAGGTTCTCGACGATGCCGAGGATCGGGTCGTCGGCGAAGGTCGAGCCGAGCGCGGTCGCGTAGTTGCCGGCGGCGTCCTGGGTGACCGGCATCGCCGAGAGGGCGACGATCGGGATCAGCAGGTAGAGGGCGAGGACCGCCACGACCGTGAGACCGACGCTGCGGGGGATCGAGCGGGCCGCTTCTTTGGCCTCCTCGGCCATGTTGGAGATCGTCTCGATCCCGGTGTAGGCGATCATCCCGACCGCGATCCCGAGCAGGAAGTCGGTCCAGGTCGGGGCGACGCCGAGATGGACGTTGTCGACCAGGATCTGGGGGCTGAGGACCAGGACCAGGCCGATGCCGACGAGGATCACCTGGGTCGCCAGGTCGGCGACGGCGAGAACGAGGTTCAGTTTCGCCGACTCCTCGGTGCCGCGGATGTTGATCAGGGCGAGGGCGACGATCAGCACCGCGCCGCCGATGATGTCTCCCGGGCTGTCCCCCAGCCAGGGCCAGAAGACGGCCAGGTAGTGCGGCACGAAGAAGGCCGAGATCGCGACCGTGATCGTGTAGTTGAGCATCTGCCCCCAGGCGGCGACGAAGCTGACCAGCTCGTTGAAGGCGTGGCGGGCGAAGCTCGAGGAGCCGCCGGCCTCGGGGAACATCACCGTCGCCTCGGCGTAGGTGGCCGCGGTGGCGGCGAAGATCAGGCCGGAGACGACGAAGGCGATGGGCGTGAGCCCGAGGGCGAAGGCGGCGGTGACGCCGAGGGCGTAATAGATCGAGGAGCCGACGTTGCCGTAGGCGGCGGAGAACAGCGCTCCGACGCCGTGGACGCGGCTCAGCGATTCGTCTCTGGGGATCCGCTGGGCCATCTATGCGGGACGAGGACCGGTCACTCAGACCGAATATACGGACGCGAGCGGTGCTCTCCGCACGTGCGCGCGGGTCAGCTCGGCGGGCGAGGTGCAGCCGCAGAGCCCGAGCGTCAGCTCGAGCTCCTGCCGCAGCAGGCCGAGGACGGCGGCGACGCCCTCCGAGCCGCTCGCCGCGAGGCCCCAGAGGGCGGGGCGGCCGACGAGGACGGAGTCGGCGCCGAGGGCGAGCGCGGTGGCGACGTCGGTGCCGCGGCGGATGCCGCCGTCGACCAGGACCGTGGCCCGGCCGTCGATCGCCTCGGCGACCTCCGGCAGCGCCTCGGCCGTGGCCACGCAGCGGTCGAGCTGGCGGCCGCCGTGGTTGGAGACGACGACCCCGGCGGCGCCGTGGTCGAGGGCGAGCTCGGCGTCCTCGGCGGTGACGAGGCCCTTGACGAGGACGGGAATGCTGCAATCGGAGGCGAGGTCGGCGACGTCGGCCCAGGTGAGGGCGTGGTTCATCAGCGCGAAGGTCTGCTCGATCGTCAGCGCCTCGGAGCCGCCGGTCGCGGCGGTCAGGCTCGGGGTGCCGAGCTCCTCGGGCAGCGTGAAGCGGTTGCGCCGGTCCCGCTCCCGGTTTCCGCCGGGCGGAGCGTCGGCGGTGACGAGGATCGCCTCGAAACCGGCGTCGATCGCCTCGTCCATCAGCGCCCGGGTCACCCCGGCGTCCTTGAACGCGTAGAGCTGGAAGAGGTGCCGGCCCCCGGGAGCGGCGGCGGCGACCTCAGCCGGGCGGGTGGTCGAGAGCGTCGAGAGGCACATCGCGGTCCCGGCCGCGGCTGCCCCCGCCGCCATCCCCCGCTCGGCTTCCGGGTGCGCCATCCGTTGGTAGGCGACGGGGGCGACGAGCACCGGCATCTCGACCGGCTTGCCGAGGACCTCGGCGCGGGTCGAGACCTCGCGCACGTCGTTCAGGACCCGCGGCCGCAACCGCCAGTGCCCCCAGGCGGTGACGTTCTCCCGCAGCGTCACCTCGTCGCCGGCGCCGCCGGCGAAGTAGTCGCGCGGGCCCTGCTCGAGCTTTTCGGAGCCCTCGCGCTCGGCGTCGGCGACGTTGATCCAGTCGGAGATCACGGCGCGACCCTACTCCCACGGCGCCGCCCGAGACCTGGCCACATCACCCTCCACCCGGCAAGTAGAGGGTGATGTGGCCAGGTCTATGCTGCCGGCAGCTTGATCGCCGCCGCCCTCGCCATCTATCTAGCTCTCACCGCCCTCCTATTCGCGCCCGTGGACGAGCACGGGGCGCGCGTGGAGCACGTCACGGTCCACAGCGGGGCGGTCGGTCGCGAGCTCGGGGTCAACGTCGTCGTGCCGGCGAAGACCAAACCGCGTGGCGAGCGGCCGCTGCTCGTCTTCCTCCACGGGCGAGGCGGGTCGGATGAGACCTTCGTCGGCAACGAGGCGGTGTTCGAAGGACTGGCGAAGCTGGGACGCAGAGCGCCGATCGTCGCCTTCCCCGACGGTGGGGACCACAGTTACTGGCACGACCGCAGGGAAGGCGACTGGGGCAGGTACGTGATGCGGGAGGTGATGCCGGCGGTGGAACGACGCTTCGGCACCGATCCGCATCTGGTGGCGATCGGCGGCATCTCGATGGGCGGGTTCGGCGCCTACGACCTGGCGCTGCTGCACCCGCGGCGGTTCTGCGCGGTCGGCGGCCACTCCCCCGCGCTCTGGTTCGAGAGCGGCGAAACGGCTCCGGGCGCCTTCGACGGCGCCGCCGACTTCAACCGCAACGACGTCGTCGGCATGGTCCGCGGCAACCCGGATGCCTTCGAGGGGATGAGGGTCTGGAACGACTATGGCGACGAGGACCCGTTCCGCGTCTACGACGAGGGCTTCGTCCGCTACCTGCGCGCCGACGGCGCCGACCTCAGCGCCCACACCGGCAGCGGCGGCCACGACGGCGCCTACTGGAGCCGTCACTGGCCGGCCTACCTGCGCTTCTACGCGAACTCCCTCGCGCACTGCTGAACCGGTCAGGGATTCCAGTGTCGAGTTTGTCTCGCATAGGGAGACAAAGTCGACACTCAGCGCCCGGGCGATCCGGCCGGCGGCGTGCCTTCGGGCGGCGCGGGGCCCCAGCTTTCGCGGCCGTCGGTGGTCGCGATCGGGATCTTGGGGCCGGCCATCGCCGGAGTGTCGAGGGTGACGTCGGCGACCGCCTTGACCCGCGAGAGGACCTCGCGCACCTCGCTCTTGCGACCCTGGACGCCCCACCCCTGCAGGTCGGCGGTGAGCCCGGTGGCGTCGATCCCGGCCGCGTCGGCGAGGTAGAGCGCCCGCGGCATGTGGAAGCCCTGGGTGACGACCACCGCGTCGCGGACGCCGAAGATGCTCTTCGCCCGCACCATCGTCGCCCAGGTGTCGAACCCGGCGTGGTCCTCGAAGACGTCCTGCGGGGCGACCCCGTCCCGCACCAGCGCCTTCCGCATCGTGTCCGGCTCGTCGTACCGCCACGCCCCGTGGTCGCCGGAGACGAGCACCTTCTCCACCTTCCCCGCGTGCCAGAGCCGCGAAGCCTGCTCGACCCGAGCCGCCAGCATCGCGCTCATGTCCCCATCCGGCTCGACCAGAGCCCCCGGCACGATCGCCACTTCGGCATGGGGAACCTCAGCAACCTCGATATCTAATGACTTTCCGCATCGCCGAAACGCTACCGAGGAGGGGCGTGGTGCCCCTCTCACGAAGGCTCACGAAGTCGCGCTTGCGCCCATAAGTCCACTCCAGCTGCGCGACGGTCTTCGGGAGAGGGGCACCACGCCCCTCCCCTTAAAACCGTTCCGTAGTTCCTAGAAGTGAACGATCGGGATGATCAGAATCGCGACGATGTTCGCGACCTTGATCATCGGGTTGATCGCCGGCCCAGCCGTGTCCTTGTAGGGATCGCCGACCGTGTCGCCGGTCACCGAGGCGGCGTGGGCCTCGGAGCCTTTGCCGCCGTGGGCGCCGTCCTCGATCAACTTCTTCGCGTTGTCCCAGGCGCCGCCGCCGGCGGTCATCGAGATCGCCATGAAGAGACCGACGACGATGACGCCGATCAGCAGCCCGCCGAGCGCGTCGACGCTGAGCAGGCCGACGATCACCGGCACGATGATCGGGATCAGAGCCGGCGCGATCATCTCTTTCTGGGCGGCCAGGGTGACGATGCTGACCGTTTCCCCGTACTCGGGCTTTTCGGTGCCGTCCATGATCCCCGGGTGGTCTTTGAACTGTTTGCGGACCTGCTCGACCACCTGCCCGCCGGCGCGGCCGACGGCCTCGATCGCCAGGGCTGAGAACAGGTAAACCATCATGCCGCCGACGATCAGCCCGATCAGCACGTCGGGGCTGGTCAGGTTGAAGAGCCCGTTGAGGTCGAAGCCGTCGGGGGCTTCGTCGGCGAGCTCGCTCTTGAAGGCGGCGAACAGCACCAGCGCGGCGAGCGCGGCGGAACCGATCGCGTAACCCTTGGTCACGGCCTTGGTCGTGTTGCCGACCGCGTCGAGCGGGTCGGTGACGTTGCGGACGTCCTCCGGCAGCTCCGCCATCTCGGCGATGCCGCCGGCGTTGTCGGTGATCGGCCCGAAGGCGTCGAGGGCGACGATCAGACCGCAGAGCGAGAGCTGCGCCATCACGGCGATGCCGATGCCGTAGATGCCGGCGAGCTCGTTGGCGCCGAGGATCGCCAGCGCGATGACCAGCGCCGGAGCGGCGGTCGACTGGAAGCCCTGGGCGAGGCCCTGGATGATGTTCGTCGCGTGCCCCGTCTCGGAGGCCTGGGCGATCGTCTTCACCGGCCGGAACCGGGTCGACGTATAAAATTCGGTAATCACGAACAGCAGCGCCGTGACCGCGACGCCGATCACCGCGCAGAGCCAGAGGTCGCCGACCGAGACCGCGGCCGCGGCCGTGTCGAGCACCCCGACCCGGAGCGGATCGCTCATCAGCCAGTCGGTGACCGGGTAGAAGGCGGCGATCGAGATCACCCCGGCCAGGATCACGCCCTGGTACAGCGCGCCCTCGACGCGGTCGGATTTGGTCCGCACCACCAGGGCGCCGATGATCGAGGCGATGATCGCGACGCCGCCGATGACCAGCGGGTAGATCGCGACCTCGCGGGCGAAGTCGGCGTTGAAGGTGAGAACGCCGAGCAGCATCACCGCGACGGAGGTGACCGCGTAGGTCTCGAACAGGTCGGCGGCCATGCCGGCGCAATCGCCGACGTTGTCGCCGACGTTGTCCGCGATGACCGCCGGGTTGCGGGGATCGTCCTCGGGGATTCCCGCCTCGACCTTGCCGACCAGGTCGGCGCCGACGTCGGCGGCCTTGGTGAAGATACCGCCGCCGAGACGGGCGAAGACCGAGATCAGCGAGCCACCGAAGCCGAGGCCGATCAGCGCGTCGACGGCCTCCTTGTCGGTGCTGCCGATCAGGAGCAGGAACCCGTAGTAGCCGGCGACCCCGATCAGGGCCAGGCCGACGACCAGCAGACCGGTGACCGAGCCGCCCTTGAAGGCGACGTCGAGCGCCGGTGGCACGCCGCCGCGGGCCGCCTCGGCGACCCGCGAGTTGGCCCGCACCGAGACGTTCATCCCGATGAAGCCGGTGGCGCCCGAGAGCACGGCCCCGATCAGGAACCCGACCGCGGTTTCCCAGTTCTGCAGCGCCAGCAGCAGGATCGCGATCGGCACCGCGAGCGCGGCAATGATCGTGTACTGCCGGTTCAGGTAGGCCTGAGCCCCTTCCTGGACCGCGCCAGAGATTTCGCGCATGCGGTCGTTGCCGGCCGGCTTCGCAAGCAGGCGTTGGGTAACGAGAAGTCCATAGAGAACGGCGGCGCCTGCGCAGACCAGCGCGACGACAACTCCGTAATCGGTCAGAAATTCGGTCAAGTTCCTATTCCTCCGGTGGATTTAGCGGCGCGGGAGTCTATAGACGAAGGCGGCGGCACAGCGCCGAGACCCGCTCTGGAAGGTGACTTGGGACCTCGGGCGGTCGCTCAGGCGGGCTCGGAGGCGTGCGCACCGGCGTAGGTCCGGCGCGTCTCGGCGACCGCGTCGCGGTAGACGTCCTCGATCGAGACGCCGGAATCGAGCGCCTCGCGGGCCCGCTGGGCGCCGTTGCGATCCGGCAGCCGCAGGTCGATCCCGAGCTGCGCACGCGCCGGCTCGGTCCAGACCAGGACCTGCTCCAGCAGCGACCGCGTCGGCAGCTCCTCCCCGCGCCGGAAGTCGATCATCCGGCCGCCGGCGCCGTGGCGGATCGCCCGCCAGAGGTTCTCCTCGATCTCGCGGTCTTCGAGCGGCGCCCCGCGTCCACCGTAGCCGTACTGGTCGAAATCGAGCGCGGTCTGGGCGATGCAGGCGGCGATCAGCCCCGCCAGCGCAAAGGACTCGTCCCCCCGCGTCTGCGCGTCGCAGATCCGCACCTCGACCGTGCCGAAGCTGTGGTGGGGCCGCACGCTCCACCACAGCTGGGTCGACTCGACCACCGAGCCGAGCCGCTCCAGCGTCTCGACGAACGAGGCGTAGGTCGCCCAGTCGCGGAACGGCGAGGGAACCCCGCAGCGCGGGAAGGTGCGGGTGAAGATCTCGCTGCGGACGCTGTGCAGGCCGCTGTCGCGGCGGTCGAGGAACGGCGAGTTGGCCGAGACCGCGAGCAGCAGCGGCAAGAGCTCCCGCATCCAGTCGCAGACGGCGATCGCCCGGTCGGCCCCCCGGACCCCCATGTGCAGGTGCAGGCTCCAGGTGTTGTTGCGCTGCGCGACCCAGCCGAGTTCGTGGCGCAGGCGGTTGTAGTGCGGGGTGTCGATGATCCGCTGGTCGAGATAGTGGGCCCACGGGTGCGTCCCCATCGCGCCCAGGGTCAGCCCCATCCCGCCGACGACGTCGAACAGGCGCGCCCGGCGCTCGCGCTGGCGCTCGACCGCCTCGGCGAAGGACTCGGCCCGCCCGGAGCGGATCTCGACCTCCGAGGCGATCAGCTCCCCCGCCGCCGAGGTGGCCAGCACCTCGTCGCGCCGGCAGGCCGCGAAGACGTCCTCGAAGCGGTGCTCGAGCTCCAGCGTCCGCGGGTCGAGGATCGCGAACTCCTCCTCGAGGCCGATCGTGAAGTCCTGCGAGGACTCGAACTTCTCGCGGGCGAGATCGAGGTCGAGGGACAAGGCGAAGAGGCCGGCTAGGCCAGGTAGAAGTAGAGCGCGTAGAGCAGGTCGACGGCCGGGCTGGAGGTGTGCACCGTCACCTCCGGCGGCACCTGCAGCAGCTGCTCGGAGTAGTTGAAGATGATCTTCACCCCGGCCTTGACGAGGCGGTCGGCGACGTCCTGGGCCGCCTCGGCCGGCACCGCGAGGACGCCGACGACGATCTCCTCCTCGGCGACGACGTCGGGGAGGTCGCCGATGTCCCGCACGGTCATCTCGCCGATCGGGCTGCCGACGACGCCCGGGTCGCTGTCGAAGACGGCGACGACCTGGAAGCCGTGGTCGGCGAAGATCGATGAGGTGGCGATCGCCTGGCCGAGGTTGCCGGCGCCGAAGAGGGCGATGTTGTGCTGGCCGGAGGTGCGGAGGATCTTGCGGATCTCGGAGACCAGCGACTCGACGTTGTAGCCGACGCCGCGCTTGCCGAACTTGCCGAAACCGGAGAGGTCGCGGCGGATCTGGGTCGGGTTGATGTGGGTGTACTCGGAGAGCTCCTGCGAGGAGATCGTCTCGCGCCCCATCTTCCGTGCCTGGGTCAGCACCTGCAGGTAGCGGGAGAGGCGGGCGGCGACGCCCAGCGACAGGCGCTCACCTTCGACTGGGAACGCCCCTGCGGCGTCGAACTCCTCGATCACCTCGACCATGCCCCCACAGTATCGAGCCTGGCCCGAAGGGCATCGCGGTCGAGGATCAGCTCGGAGACCTCGATCCCGTCGACCTCGACGACGGGGATGCGCTCGAGGTGGCGCCGCAGCAGCAGCTCGTTGCTCTCGATGTCGACCTCGTGCAGCTCGAAGCGGTACCCCTCGGCGTGAAGGGCGACGATCTGCTCGAGCGCCTCCTCGCAGAGGTGGCAGCCCGGACGGGAGTAGACGACGACGTCGGCCATCGGGCTCAGTGCGGGACGGCGGCCGAGGCTTCGCCGGTCGCGAAGGCGTCATAGCCGAGGTACTCGGGGTAGGCGATCGGCTCCGCGTAGCGCGCCGCCGAGCCGATCATCGCGGCGTTGTCGGTGCAGAGGGCGATCGGGACGAGCTTCAGCCGCACCCCCATCTCCTCGCACAGCCGACCCACCGCCTCGCGCAGCGGCCCGTTGGCGGCCACCCCGCCGCCGAGCGCGACGGCATCCCACTCCCCCGCCTTCAGCGCTCTTTTCAGCTTCGCCCTCAGCTGCTCGACCACCGCCGCCTGGAAGGAGGCGGCGAGGTCGGCGCTCCGCTCGGCCACCCCCTCCGGCCCGAGCTCGCGGCAGCGGTAGAGGACCGCGGTCTTGAGCCCGCTGAAGCTGAAGTCGAGCCCGGGGTTGCGGGTCATCGCCACCGGCATCTCGAAGGCCTCGGGATCGCCGCCCTCGGCCTCGCGCTGGATCAGCGGCCCGCCCGGGTACCCCAGCCCCAGCAGCCGCGCCGCCTTGTCGAACGCCTCCCCCGCCGCGTCGTCGAGGGTCTGGCCGAGGAGCTCGTAGCCCTCGTGGTCGCGAACGCCGGCGAGCAGGGTGTGACCGCCGCTGGCGATCAGGCAGAGGAAGGGGGGCTCTAGCGGCTCGGGCTCGAGGAAGTTGGCGGCGACGTGGCCCTGCAGGTGGTCGACCGGAATCAGCGGCAGGCGGCGGGCGGCGGCGATCCCCTTGGCGGTGCTGATCCCGACCAAGAGCGCGCCGATCAGGCCCGGTCCGGCGGTCACGGCGACGGCCTCGATCTCGTCCAGGGTCACCCCCGCCTCCTTCAGCGCCGCCTCGACCACCGGGGTCGCCAGCTCCAGGTGGTGGCGGGCCGCGACCTCGGGCACCACGCCGCCGAAGCCCTCGTGGGCGGCGGCCTGGGAGGAGATCACGTTGCTGAGGATCCGCCCGCCGTCGAGGATGGCGGCGCAGGTGTCGTCGCAGGAGGTCTCGATCGCCAGCAGCATCTCTTCGCCCGTCAGCCGAGCTACCTCAGTCCAGCCACATGATCAGCGCGTCCTCGCCGTTGTCGTGGTAGTAGCGAGGACGGACACCGGCGGAGCGGAAGCCGAAGCGCTCGTACATTCCGATCGCGCGGTGGTTGGTGACGCGGACCTCGAGCGTGAACGGCAGCCTGCCCTGCGCCTCGTCGATCAGGTGCCGCAAGAGCCGGCCGG
This sequence comes from Solirubrobacterales bacterium, assembly GCA_036376215.1. GTDB lineage: Bacteria > Actinomycetota > Thermoleophilia > Solirubrobacterales > 70-9 > VAYN01. The sequence continues at coordinate 63,052 of DASVAT010000016.1, read as the reverse complement.
CGACCCCGGTGCCGCGGTGCTCGGGGGCGACGGCGATGTTCATCAGGTGCCAGACCTGGTCGTAGCGCGAGCAGACCACGTAGCCGAGCAGCTCGTCGCCGGAGCTGGCCGCGAGGCAGATCCCGGACGGCTTGGAGAGCTCGAGGACGAACATCGCCAGCGACCAGGGGGTCGGGAACGAGCGCCGCTCGATCGAGATCACCGCCGGCAGGTCGCTGTAGGCGAGCCTGCGGACCTGGACCTCTCCGGTCGGCTCACTGTGCTCTTTGTGAAGCGTCTCGCTCACGCCACCGCTCCGCATCGGGGGGTCTCAGGTAGATCGGGTCGAGCCCGACGGCTTCCGAACCGCCCGCCGCCGCCAGCGCGCAGACGTGCCGCGCGGCGACCCGGTGGACGGGATCGGAATCGTCCGGTATCCGGACGCCGTCTCGGGTCAACTCGTGACGAAAGCGTATCGCCCCCGAGCCGGCCACCGACGGGGGTTCCCCCAGCTCGCCCGCGCGCGCCGCCAGCTCCTCGGGCCGGTAGACGGCCGGATCCCAGATCCGCTCGCCGCCCGGCGCGTACAGCGCCGCGAAGACCTCCCCGCGCCAGCCGTCGAGGACGGCGAGCATTCGCCTGTTCCTTTCCGTTGCTATTCCCCCAAGAGGAACAGACGAAGCGACCGCCTCGCGGATCCCGGCCGCGAGCGCGTCCAGGGTGCAGACGCCACACACCGGCAGGCCGAGGCTGGCGCCGAGGCCGCGGGCGGTCGCGATCCCGACCCGCAGCCCGGTGAAGGTGCCGGGACCGAGCCCGACGGCGATCAAGTCGACCGAATCCCAGCCGCCCGCGGCCTCGGCGGCCCGCTCGACCTCGGCCAGCAGCCCGGTCGCGTGCCGGGGCCTCCCCTGCGAGGAGAGCCCCAGCTGCGACTCGTGAAGAACCTCGCCGTCGCGCCAGGCGCAGGCGACGGTGTCGACCGTCGCGGTGTCGAAGCCGACGACGTTCAGGGGCGCGCTACCCCGTGACCCGGAAAGCCCAGGAGCCGACTTTCTTGCCTTTGACGTACCAGCTGACGACGTGCTTGCCGGGAATCGTCGAGGTGATCTTGTTCACGTAGAGGGTCCCCTGTTCGGCTTTCTGGGCCTGGGCGCAGAGGTTTTTCCCGCTCGGGAACTTGACGCAGACGCTGTAGGCGACGTCACCGTTGAGGCTTTTGAAAAAGGCGCCCTTCTTGGCTTTTTTCGGGCAGGAGTGCGAGGGGTTGGCGTTGCGGGAGACTCCGCACCCGACGTAGTGCTTGTAGGCCGCCGCGCTGGCCGAAGCGGGCATCGCCGTGATCAGCAGTCCGCTCACCAGCATCGCCGCTGCGAGTGCCTTCAGTCCCTTCATCCCGTCCTTGCCTTTCTCGATCGAAGTTCCGAGCGCCGATGCTACAAGCTGGGCGCGCTCCCCCCTGAACACGGTCAGGCGGTGAACGCTGCGCTTTTCCCCTGCATCTCTACTCCTCGGCGACGATTTCGATCCGCCGGCGGTCCTCGGCGACGTGGGCGAGCCGGATCTCCAGGGCCGGCCGGTCGATTCGACCCGAGCCGGCGGCGGGCCACTCGACGAAGGCGACCCCCTCCGGGCGCAGGTAGTCCTCGAGCAGCGCCGGGTCCTCCCCGTCGAGCGTCTGCAGGCGGTAGAGGTCGAGGTGGGAGACCGGCATCCGGCCGCCGCCGTAGGTCTGGCCGATCGTGAAGGTCGGCGAGGTGACGGGGTCGGAGACGCCGAGTGCCCGGCAGGCGCCGCGGACGAGGGTCGTCTTGCCGGTCCCCAGCTCGCCGGACAGGAGGATCACGTCGCCGGGGCGCAGGCGCTCGGCGACGCGGGCGCCGAGGGCTTCGGTCTCGGCGGCGCTGCCGGTCTCGACGATCTCCATAGTCGGAGGCCCTACCCGAAGAAGCCGAGCTGGTCGCTGGGCGGCGGCGGGGTCGAGCCGCCCTCCTCCTCCAGCTCGGCGATCTCCTCGGCGCTGGGCAGAGGGCCGGGGAGCGGGCGCTGGAGCAGATCGGGGATCGTCGCGAAGTCGCCCCGCAGGGTCTCCTTGACGGCGGGGGTGCGGAGGGCTGCGGCGGGATGGAAGAGCGGCAGCAGGAAGACCGTGCGGCCGCCGAGCTCGTGCACCTGGGGGGTGCCGCGGACCTTGGTGATCCCGGTCGGGCTGCCGCTCAGCAGCTTGGTGGCGAAGTTGCCGAGGGTGCAGACGACGCGCGGCTCGATCAGCCGCACCTGCTCCCAGAGGTAGGGCTCGCAGGCGGCGATCTCCTCCGGCTGCGGGTCGCGGTTGCCGGGCGGGCGGGACTTGAGTACGTTGGCGATGAAGACGTCGTCGCGGGCCAGCCCGATCTCCTCCAGCATCTGGTTCAGCAGCTGCCCGGCGCGGCCGACGAACGGCAGCCCCGAGCGGTCCTCTTCTTCCCCTGGCGCCTCGCCGACGAACATCAGGTCGGCGTCGGCGTTGCCCGCCCCGAAGACCGCCTTGGTGCGGGTCTCGTAGAGAGGGCACCTGGTGCAGTCCTTGACTTCGTTGAAGAGAGCGACCAGCCCCTCTCGCCGCTCCTCGGCGCTCGCGCTCACGGTGTCTCCCCCGCCTCCCGCCGCTTCTTCGCCTCGCCCAGCCGCTCTCCCCGCGCCGCCTCCCGCTCGCGCCGGCGCGATTCGTCCGAGCGCACCCCGGCGCCCCGCGGCTGCCGCCCGGGAGGCGCGACGGTCGAGAGCAGCCGCCGCGTCCGCTCCGAGCCGCAGCTCGGGCAGGCGGCGGTCGCATCCGCGGTGACCAGCTCCTCGAACCGAGACCCGCACGCCTCGCACTCGAACTCGTAGATCGGCATCTGCGCGCATCGTAGTTGGCGACAACCGGGTTTTCCGCACTCGAATACTCTGCGGCCATGAAGGCAAGGGGACTACCGGGGGTTCTTGCCTGCGCGCTGGTGGCGCTGCTGTTGCCCGCGAACGCCGCGGCCGGCCTCCCCAAAGGCGCCGTATCGCTCAGCTCGATCAAGCTCGGCGAAAGCAACGGCTACGAGCTCGAACTCGTCTCCGGCCGCTTCGGCAAGCGGCGGCCGGCCGTCGCGGTGACCGCGCAGCGGGAGACCGCCAACGCCAGCTACTCGGTCCGCACCGGCAGCGGCCCGGGCATCCACGCGACCTTCGGCTCGCTCGGCCAGGTCGATCTGGCCTTCCACCGGCAGAAGAAGGTGGTCGAACGGCCGGAACGGAACTGCCGCTGGATCATCGAAGTCGGCGTCTTTCGGGGGAGCGTTCGCTTCGTCGGCGAGGGTGGCTACGTCGTCAGCGAAGTCGACGATCCCAAGGGCGACGTCTTTCGCCTGCCGGACGGCTTCTGCGGGCTGGGGAGCTTCCGGCCCGGCTTGCCGCCGGGCCTGCCCCGGGAGACGGTCCTTGCGGCGCGGATGAAGAACGGAAAGAGCGAAGTCAGCTTCCGGGCGTCCCGGGAGCGCAGCTCTCGTCGCACCATCCAGTTCAGCGCCGACGCCGACGAACGCGTGGAAGGAATGCGGATCGAGCGCCACGTCCGTGTTTCGGGGGAGCGGGGCGACTTCACTGCCACCGGGACCTCGCGCGCGGGGGTCTCGCCCCCCTTACCGTTCAGCGGCTCCGCCCGCTTCCGCGATCCCGCCGGCCAACCGGCGAGCTGGGAAGGCTCGCTGACCGTGGCCCTGCCCGGGCTGACGGCGTTACCGCTCGCCGGCGAGGGCTTCAGCGCCCACCTCTGCCCCAGCCTCTCGCTCTTCGAGAGCTGCTTCCCGCGGGGGGAACGCGCGCAGCTCGGGCGCCGCTACGGCAGCGGCTCCCACTCCCAGCCCTTGGCGCTGGCCAGGCTCTCCTCGCTGAGGTAGCGGCGGAACTCGTCGAGCTCGGCCGGCTCGACGCTGTAGACGTGCTCGGGCTCGGGGAAGTGGCGGCGGCGGACCTCGTCGCCGTACTGCTTCACAGCGGCGACCATCGTCTCGTGGACGTCGGCGTAGCGCTTGACGAACTTCGCCATGTGGCCGGTGGTGATCCCGAGCAGGTCGTGGAAGACGAGGACCTGGCCGGCGGTACCGGGGCCGGCGCCGATCCCGATCGTCGGCACCTCGAGCTTCTTGACGATCTCGTCGGTGATCGCCGAGGGCACCGCCTCGATGACGATCGCGAAGCAGCCGACCGACTGCAGGGCGAGGCAGTCCTCGAGCAGCTTGATCGCGCTCTTGGCGCTCTTGCCCTGGGCCTTGTAGCCGCCGAGGGCGGTGGCGGTCTGCGGGGTGAGGCCGACGTGGCCCATCACCGGGATGCCGGAGTTGACGATCGCCCGGGCGCGCTCGACGATCACGCCGCCGGCCTCGAGCTTGACCACCTGGCAGCCGGTCTCCTTGACCAGGCGCTGGGCGCTGCGGATCGCTTCCTCGTTGCTCGCCTCGTAGCTGCCCATCGGCATGTCGCCGACCATCAGCGGCGTCTGCAGGCCACGGCGGACGGCCTTGCCGAGGATCACCATCTCGTCCATCGAGACCAGCCTCGTGTCCGGGTAGCCGAGGACGACGTTGGCGGCGGAGTCGCCGACGAGGACGATGTCGACGCCGGCCGCCTCGGCGACGGTCGCCGAGGGGTAGTCGTAGGCGGTGACCATCACGATCGGTTCGCCGTTGGCCTGCATCTCGGCCAGGCGCGGCAGGCCGACCGGTTTGCGGTCGGAGGTCGGGGCGGTGTGGGAGCGGCCGCCGGAGCTCATTTGAGCAGCACCTCCGGGTGGCTGTCGACGGCGATCGCCTCGTTGTCGTCGTTTACATGCACGACGACCGGGTCGTAGCGCTCGAGGTCTGACTCGTCGTAGGCGCCGAAGGTGGCGACGATGATCTTGTGGCCGGGCTCGACCAGGTGGGCGGCGGCGCCGTTGACCTGCATCGCCCCCGAGCCCGGCTCGCCGTCGATCACGTAGGTGACGAAGCGGGCGCCGTTGTCGACGTCCCAGACGTGGACCTGCTCGTTGGTGATCATGTCGGCGCCGGCCATCAGCTCGGTGTCGATCGTGATGCTGCCGATGTAGTCGACGTCGCAGTCGGTCACCGTCGCCCGGTGGATCTTCGACTTCAGCATCTGCCTTTGCACAGGGGCTCCCCTTTCGGGCTACGTGTTCGGGACGTGGGTCGGGTGGATCAAGACGTTGTCGATCAGGCGCGCGGCGCCGACGCGGGCGGCGACGGCGACGAGCACGGGACGCTCGCCCAGCCGCTCGACCGGCTCCAGCGTCTCGGCGTCGCGGGCCTCGAGGTACTCGGGCTCGACTCCGGCGGCGGCGAGCTCGGCGCGGGCCGCTTCCAGACCCTCGGCGAGCGAGCCCGCGTGGGCGCCGCACTCGGCGGCGGCGAGGGCACGCGAGAGCGCCGTCGCCCGCTCGCGGTCGGCGGGCTCCAGGTAGGCGTTGCGGCTGCTCATCGCCAGCCCGTCGGGCTCGCGGACGGTCGGCAGAACCTCGATCCGCACCGGGAAGTCGAGGTCGCGGGCCATACGGCGGATCACAACCGCCTGCTGGGCGTCCTTCTGGCCGAAGTAGGCGGCGTCGGGGCCGACGAGGTTGAAGAGCTTGGCGACGACGGTGGTGACGCCGCGGAAGTGCTCGGGGCCGCGCCGCTCGGGGTCGCCGTCGAGGACGCCGGTGAGCGGGCCGGTGACCTCGACCGCGGTCGAGGCGCCGGGCGCGTAGATCTCCTCGGCCGGCGGGGCGAAGACGAGGTCGGCACCCGCCTCGGCGGCGAGGCGCAGGTCGCGCTCCTCGTCGCGCGGGTAGCGGTCGAGGTCCTCGCCAGGCCCGAACTGGGTCGGGTTGACGAAGAGGCTCATCACCACCAGGTCGCACTCGGCGCGGGCGGCCCGGATCAGCGAGAGGTGCCCCTCGTGCAGGAAGCCCATCGTCGGCACCAGGCCGATCGTCATCCCGGCGCGGCGGGCGTCGCGCAGCGCGGCGCGGAGCTCGGCCTTGGTACGCAGAGCGGGAGCGGCCACGGTGGGACGAGGGGTATCGGTGAGGAGATTCGGGTTCATAGGTCCATGCCCTGGGGGTCACGGCCGTGCAGAGGCAAATTATAGGCACGCTTCGTGGCGGTTCTGTGACGAATGCGACGGAAAGCTCGCCGAATGCGGCGAAGTGGCGCCTATCGGCGGCGCCGAGGCCGTGCCAGCCGTCGCCTGGCGCCTCGCAGGGAGACGGCGACGGCAGCCAGGTAGATGGCGGCGGGACCTCCGAGCCCCAGCAGCGCCTCCTCCACCGGCAGGCCTCCGACGTGGCCGGCGACCATCTCAGTCGTACGTGACGAGGGAGAGTTCGTCGAAATGCAGGACGTCGCCGGCTCCCTCGCCGGGGACGACGATCGGAACCACGGTGACCTGGAACTCCGACTCCCCGCCCTCCACCAGGCGGCGCAGGGCAGCGGTGACGATCACCACCCTGAGCTGCGGGTTGAGCTGGTGCGGCGGGCGGTAGTCGAACGGGTGGATCGGCCCCGCGGGGACGTCGCAATGCCCCTCGTCACCGAAGCAAGGCCCGTGGCCGAAGACGTAGAAGGACCCCGCATAACCGGCCTCTGCCTCGGGCGGGGTCTCTGGACCGGCATCGGGTGCGTTGAAGAAGATGCGGCCCTCGTAGGAGTTCCCGCGGTGCTCGACCCGGTGAAAGTGAAGGTCGGCTCGGTAGAAGTCCGGCTGGTCCTCCCAGACCGGAACCGCAAACGGTTCGTCGGATGGCGTGGTGTACCTCTCCATCAGACCGGCTCCGCCTCCCGCGCCCGCACCAGCCGGCTGGCGGTGCTTCCGGCGTAGTCGTAGCCGAGCGCGGTGGTGTCGAGGACGTCCTCGACGGTCATGTCGAGGCCCCGCAGGACCTGCCGCCACAGGGTCGGGCGGGGACCGCGGCTGGAGTGTGTGGTCTGCCAGAGGGACCACAGCCGGTCGACCATCGTGTGGTGCGCCCAGAAGATCGGGTCGTAGGCCGCGACGGCGACCTGTTTCATCGTCCCCCCGACCCAGCCGTGCACGCGGTCGTGCAGCTGTTCCTCCAACTGCAGGGAGAAGTCGTCGAAGTTCGGGAGTTCGAGGATTTCCCGGACCCTCTGGGCGTCGGGAAGTTCTTCGGGGCGGCGCGGCTGGCGCCAGGTGTGCGCCGGCCACCCTTCGCGTTCGGTCAGCAGCGGCGGCAGGTCGGAACCCGCGAGGGGGTTGGGCTCACCGCCGATCTCCTGCTCGGCGAAGGCCGGGGGGATCCCGGCCGACCGGGAGGAGGGCCAATCCCACCAGGGCAGCGTCGCGCGCGGTTCTTTCGTCTGCAGTGCCAGCTCGAGGCGGTAGAGGTAGGCCCGGTGCCACGGCAGGAAGAGGTTGTCGTAACCGTTTTCCGGCGAGTGCTGGCACTGGTAGCGCGGGGCCCCGTGGATGCCGGCCCAGTACCAGAACCCGTTGGTGTCCCGTAGGCGCTGGATCCTCCTGAAACCGGTGCGCAGCGCCGTCAGCTGGTCTGGGCGCAGCTTCGCGATGCTCTTGCGGTGGCGGATCCGTTTGCGCGGATTGATCGGAGAGCGGTGCGGCGTGGCCATGGACCGAACCTAGGACGGCCGCGTCCACTGTCAAGACTTCTCGATTACATAATCGGGTGTAGCGGCAAGAGAAGCCGCTCGGTGCGTCCTTTCAGCCGGAAAGTCTTTCGATCCGTTGATCCGCTCACGGGTTTCCTCCAGTAGTTCACCCCCCGGGAGCGGCGAAGTCGATCTTCCGGATCGGCTTCGCCGGCGCCCCGGCCGCAATCGTCCCGTCCTCGACGTCGCGGGTGACGACCGAGTTGGCGCCGATCACGCAGCGCTCGCCGACGCTGACCCCGCTGGTCACCGCGCAGCCGATCCCGAACCAGCAGTTGGCGCCGATCCGCACCGGTCCCTTGCTGGTGAACCCCTGCCAGGTGATCGGTTGCTCCGGGTCGTCGTAGCGGTGCTCGGCGTCGCCGACGAAGCAGCCGTTGGCGAACATCGTGTGGTCGCCGATCGTGACGCTCTCTTGGGCGGCGATCATCACGTTGCGGTTGAGGAAGCAGCCGGCGCCGATCTCGATCCGTGCTCCCGGCGCCAGCGTCAGCCAGCAGCCGGGCTCGAGCAGGGTCCCCTCGCCGATCGTCAGACGCCCCTCGTCGAGCGCCTCCAACACCTCGCCCTCGACCGGGTGGCGGATGAAGAAGCCGCCGCGCGCCGCGTGGCGGTCGATCCGCCAGCGCCGCAGCAGGCGATGGTTGCGCTCGTACCAGCGCCGCTTCTGCCACCAGAGTCTCCAGCCGCTGTTCGCCACAAGCGCACGTTATGCCACCGGCGTTCGTCCTTTATTCGCTGTCCGATGAACAAAGGACGAACGCCGCTTAGACTGCGCGCGTGGCTGAGCTCCGTGGCGGCATCGACCTTGGCGGCACCAAGATCCAGACGGCGATCGTCGACGCGCGCGGCGAGGTGAGCGGACAGGCGCGGCGGCCGACGCCGACCAGCGGCGGCCCCGAGGACGTCGCCGCGGCGATGGCCGAGGCGCTCCGCGAGGCGGCGAAGGAGGCCGGCGTCGAGAGCGGCGATCTGGCCGGGATCGGGGTCGGCTCCCCGGGCGACGCCGACGAGAAGACCGGGATCGTCTCCGGCGCCCGAAACCTCCCCGGCTGGGAGGGCTCGTTCCCTCTGGCCGAAAACCTCGAAGGGTCGCTCGGGACCCCGGTCAAGGTCGGCAACGACGTCCAGGTCGCGACCGAAGCCGAGTTCCACCTCGGCGCCGGCCAGGAGTTCCAGAGCCTGATCGGCGTCTTCTGGGGCACGGGGGTCGGCGGCGGTCTCGTCCTCGACGGCAGGCCGTGGCTGGGCCGCGGCGCCGCCGGCGAGATCGGCCACGTGGTCGTCAAGCGCGGCGGCGCCAAGTGCCCCTGCGGGCGGCGCGGCTGCATGGAGGCCTACGCGGGACGCTCGGCTATGGAAGCCGAGGCGCGCCGGAGGCAGGAAGAGGGGCACGAGACCGACCTCTTCCACCTGATGAAGAAGCACGACAAACCGCGACTCACCAGCGGCATCTGGGAGCGGGCGCTGGACCACGGCGACCACCTCGCCGAGAAGCTGATCGAGCGGGCGGTCGAGGCGCTGGGGACCGGCGTCGCCTCCGCCGTCAACCTGCTCGACCCCGAAGCCGTGATCATCGGCGGCGGGCTCGGCGTCCGCTTCGGCGGGCGCCTGATGGACCCGCTGATGGAAGAGATGGGAAAGCACCTCTTCCTCGACGAGCGCCCGCCGGCCGTCCGCGTCGCCTCCCTCGGCGACCTCGGCGGCGCGATCGGCGCCAGCCTGCTCGTCTCGCGCTAGACGCGGGCTTGGGTTTCTAGACCCGGCCTGAAGTCTGGCGCTGCTGGCGCGCAATGGCGTCGACCAGGACCGCCAGCAGAAGAACGCCGCCGGTGACCATGAACTTGACCGCCGAGGAGAGGGCGAGCAGGTCCATTCCGTTTGAGATCGAGCCGATCACCAGGGCGCCGAGGAGGGCGGTCCAGACCGAGCCGCGGCCGCCGAAGAGGCTGGTCCCGGCGATCACCGGGCCTGCGATCGCCAGCAGCAGGAGTTCGTTGCCGCCGGAGTTCTGGTTGACGGCAAGCAGGCGCGAGGCGGCCATGATGCCGCCGATCGCGGCCATCGTGCCGGCGATCGAGAAGACCACGATGCGGATCCCGTTGACGCTGATCCCGGCCCGGCGGGCGGCCTCGGCGTTGCCGCCGACCGCGTAGACGTGGCGCCCGAAGCGGGTCATCTTCACCACGTACTCCATCCCGACGACGAAGCCGAGGAGGATCAGCAGCGCCAGCGGCAGGCCGCGGTCGGAGTTGAAGACGAGGATCGCGGCGATGACGACGACGGCGACGAGGACGAAGCGGACGATCATCGAGGCCGGGTTTTCGGCCGCCAGCCCGGCGTCGCGGCGGCGTTTGTAGCCGATCAGCAGGACCGCGCCGTAGGCCGCGATCGCGACGACGGCGAAGATCCAGCCGACCGCGTCCGAATAGAAGGTGTTGGCCAGGCCGGTGATTTTCGGGTCGTTGATGTTGAGCGACCCGGTCGAGCCGAGCACCTGCAGCAGCGCTCCCTGCCAGGCGAGAAGTCCCGCCAGGGTGACGACGAAGGAGGGAACCCCGAAGCGGCTGAAGAGGAACCCCTGGAGGAGCCCGATCCCGCAGCCGACGAGGACCGCGGCGAGGATCGACAGGTAGGGGTTCCAGCCGTGTTTGACGTTGAGGACGGCCATCACCGCGGCGGCGAGGCCGCTGACGGCGCCGACCGAGAGGTCGATCTCGCCCAGCAGCAGGACGTAGACGATGCCGACCGAGATCAGCCCGACGGCGGTGATCTGCAGTCCGAGGTTGGTCAGGTTCTCGGCCGAGAGGAAGCGGTCGTTCTGCGACTGGAAGATGATCCAGATCAGCGCCAGGCCGATGACGACGCGCAGCGAGGCGAGATCGCCCTGGACGATGCGCCGGATCGTCTCGCGGCGGGCGCTCGGCTCGCCCTTGCCGGCTTCGGGCCCCTGCGCTTCGGCGCTCTCGACGGTCTCGCTCATCGCTCCTCCTCGCGTTTCTCCGCCTCGAGCTCCGCTCCCTCCGCTCGCTCGGCACCGCCGTTGTCTTCGCCGAGGCCGGTGATCGCCCCGACCACGTGCTCCTCGGTCGTCTGCTGGGCGTCGAACTCGCCCCCCGCCCGGCCCAGCCGCAGGACGAAGATCCGGTCGGCGACCTCGAAGACGTCGGCGAGGTTGTGGCTGATGACGACGACGCCGAGGTCGCGCTCTCGCAGGCGCCGGATCAAGTTGAGGACCTGCTGGGTCTGGGCGACGCCGAGGGCTGCGGTGGGCTCGTCGAGGAGGACGACTTTGGGATCGCCGAGCAGCGAGCGGGCCACGGCCACCTGCTGGCGCTGGCCGCCCGAGAGGGTGCCGACCTCGCTGCGCAGGCTGGGGATCGTCACCGCCAGGTTCGAGAGCAGGTCGCTGGTCTGGTGCTCCATCCTCGCCTCGTCGAGCTGGCGCGAGATCCGGCCGGGGCCCGGCGCCACCTCCTCGCTGCCGAGGAAGAGGTTGGCGACGACGTCGAGGTTGTCGCAGAGGGCGAGGTCCTGGTAGACGGTCGCGATCCCGAGTTCGGTCGCGTCCTGCGGGCCTTTGATCTTCACTTCCTCGCCGTCGAAGCGGATCGTGCCCTCGTCGGCGGAATAGATCCCGGCGATCGTCTTCACCATCGTCGACTTGCCGGCCCCGTTGTCGCCGACGAGGCCGACGACCTCACCGGCGTGGACGGCGAAGTCGACCCGGTCCAGAGCCTGGACCGGGCCGAACCTCTTGCTGACTTTCTCCAGCTCGAGGAGTGGAGCGCCAGACGCCACTACATCACCCGGAGATCCCGGCTTCTTCGCAGGCGGATTTGTAGGCGCCGGTGCACAGTTCGGAGGCGCTGACGAACCCGTCGGCGACCACCGTCGACTTGACGTTGTCTTTCAGCACGGCAACCGGTTCGAGGATGGCCGACGGCACGTCGGTCTTCCCGTTGTTGATCTCTTCGGTTATCAGGTCCTTCGGGGGTTCTTCCCCTTCCGCCAGGGCGATCGCCAGTTCGGCGGCGATTTTCGCCTGGGGCGGGATTTCCTTGTAGATGGTCAGGTACTGCTGGCCGGCGAGGATCCGCTGCAGGCCGGCGACGGTCGCGTCCTGGCCGGTGACCGGCTTTTCTTCGGGGTTGATGCCGGCGCCTTTCAGCGCCGCGATCGCGCCGCCGCCGGTGTCGTCGTTGGCGGCGTAGACCCCGGCGAAGCCGTCCTTGCCGAGGGCGGTGATCGCCTGCTGCGCCTCACGCTGGGCGTTTTCGGCAGACCAGCCGGGCGTGTCGTACTCCTTGGCGACGTCCACCCCGGCGGCTTCGAACCCGTTGTGCGCGCCTTTTTTGAACAGGGCGGCGTTGGGGTCGGCGGGATCGCCGTTGATCATGATGATCGGGCCGCTGGGACTGCCGTCTTCTTTCAGTTTTTTGGCCAGCGTTGCGGCCTGCAGTTCGCCGACTTTTTCGTTGTCGAAGGAGACGTAGGCGTCGACTTCGCCGTTTTCGATCAGGCGGTCGTAGCTGACCACCGGGACGTTCTGGGCTTTGGCCTGTTCGGCGATCGCCGCGGCAGATTTCGAGTCCATCGGGTCGACGACCAGGACTTCCGCGCCCTGGGTCAGCGCCGCTTCGGCCTGGCTCTGCTGCTTGGAGGCGTCACCGCCGGCGTTGCTGTAGAGGACTTCGCAGTCTTCGCACTGTTCTTCGACCGACTTTTCGAAGTCCGGCTTGTCGTTGGATTCGTACCGGGGCGTTTCGTTTTCGGGGAGCAGGAGGGCGATCTTCGTCCCGCCACCTCCGTCGCTACTGCCGCAGCCGGCCACCAGTAGGCCTACCGCCAGCAGCGCACATCCGACAACTACGAGCCGCCGCAACAACGCTGGGTTGAACATAACCCTCCTCCTCGGGGATTGGCAATTGGACCATTACCCCATTGCGGACATTTCATTCACCCGCAAATGGGGGAGCGAGGATCCTGGCCGGCGCGCAGTAGGAGAGGCGGCGGCGTTGGCCTAGGCGGCCACAGGCTCACGCCTGCGGCGCTTCGGCTTCGCCGGGCGCACCAGCTCGGCGAGGAAGCCACCGGTGTAGGAGCCGGGCACGGCGGCGACCTCCTCGGGGGTGCCGGTGGCGACGATCTCGCCCCCGCCTTCGCCGCCCTCGGGCCCGAGGTCGACGAGGCGGTCGGCGGTCTTGATCACGTCGAGGTTGTGCTCGATCACGACCACCGTGTTGCCGGCGTCGACGAGGCGGCCGAGGACCTCGAGCAGCCGCTGGACGTCGGCGAAGTGGAGGCCGGTGGTCGGCTCGTCGAGGATGTAGAGGGTGTCGCCGGTGGCGACTTTGGAGAGCTCGGTGGCGAGCTTGACCCGTTGCGCCTCGCCGCCGGACAGCGTCGTCGCCGGCTGGCCGAGGCGGATGTAGCCGAGGCCGACGTCGTTGAGGGTGCGCAGGCGGCGGGCGATCTTCGGCACGTTCTCGAAGAACTCGACCCCTTCCTCGACCGACATCTCGAGCACGTCGGCGATGTTCTTGCCCTTGAAGCGGACCTCCAGCGTCTCGCGGTTGTAGCGCTTGCCGTGGCACTGCTCGCAGGGGACGTAGACGTCGGGCAGGAAGTGCATCTCGATCTTGATCTGGCCGTCGCCCTTGCAGACCTCGCAGCGGCCGCCCTTGACGTTGAAGCTGAAGCGGCCGGGCTTGTAGCCGCGCGCACGGGACTCCTGCGTCTGCGTGAAGAGCTGGCGGATGTGGTCGAAGACGCCGGTGTAGGTGGCCGGGTTGGAGCGCGGGGTGCGCCCGATCGGCGACTGGTCGATGTTGATGATCTTGTCGATCTGGCCGAGGCCGTCGATGCCGTCGTGGGCGCCCGGCCGCAGCTTCGCCTGGTGCAGGCGGTTGGCGACGGCGTGGTGCAGGGTCTCGTTGACGAGGGTCGACTTGCCCGAGCCGGAGACGCCGGTGACGCAGCAGAAGACGCCGAGCGGGATCTCGACGTCGACGCCCTTGAGGTTGTGTTCGCGGGCGCCGCGGACGACGAGCTCGCCGGTCGGCTTGCGCCGCTCCTCCGGCACCTCGATCCGTTTCTTGCCGGAGAGGTACTGGCCGGTCAGCGAGGAGGGGTTCTTCGCGACCTCCTTCGGGGTGCCGGCGGCGATCACGTGGCCGCCGTGCTCGCCGGCCCCGGGGCCGAGGTCGACCAGATGGTCGGCGGCCATCATCGTCCCCTCGTCGTGCTCGACGACGATCACCGTGTTGCCGAGGTCGCGGAGGCGGTCGAGGGTCGCGATCAGCTTCTCGTTGTCGCGCTGGTGGAGGCCGATCGAGGGCTCGTCGAGCACGTACATCACCCCGACCAGGTGCGAGCCGATCTGGGTCGCGAGCCGGATCCGCTGCGCCTCGCCGCCGGAGAGCGAGCGCGCCGAGCGGGCCAGCGAGAGGTAGCCGATGCCGACGTTCTCGAGGAATGAGAGGCGCTCGGTGATCTCACGCACGATCAGCCGCGCGATCGCCTTCTCGGTCTCGGTCATCTCCAGGCCGCGGATCCACTCGGCGGCGCTGTGCGCCGAGAGGTCGCTGTACTCGGCGATGCTGAGCCCGCCGACCCTGACCGCGAGGCTCTCCGGGCGCAGCCTGGCGCCGTCGCAGGCGGGGCATGGCTGCTCGGCCATGTAGCCCTCGATCCGCTCGCGGTTGGACTCCGAGTCGGTCTCTTCGTAGCGCCGCTGCAGGTTGTTGACGATCCCCTCGAAGCGGACCTTGTAAGAACGCTTGCGGCCGAAGCGGTTGGTGTAGCTGACGTGGTGGCGCTCGTCGCCGGTGCCGTAGAGGAAGATCTCCCGCTCCTTCTTGGTCAGCTGCGACCAGGGCTTGTCCGCGTCGACGCCGTAGCTGTCGGCGACGGAGGCGATCAGCCGCCTCCAGTAGGCGGTGATGCCGCGGTTCCAGGGCTGCAGCGCGCCCTCGGCGAGCGAGAGCGTCGGGTCGGGAACGACCAGCTCGGGATCGATCACCCGCTGGAAGCCGAGCCCGTGGCAGCGGTCGCAGGCTCCGTGGGGCGAGTTGAAGGAGAAGATCCGCGGCTCCAGCTCGGGGATCGAGGTGCCGCAGTTCAGGCAGGCGAACTGCTCGGAGAAGAGCAAGTTACCGGCGCCGCTGCCGGTGCGTCCCTCCTTGTCGAGGATCTCGACTTCGACCAGCCCGGCCGCCAGCCCGGCTGCCGCTTCGACCGACTCGGAGAGGCGCCGGCGCAGGTCGGTTTTCATCACCAGGCGATCGACGACGATCGCGACGTCGTGTTTGTACTTCTTGTCGAGCTCGATCTTCTCGTCGAGGCGCAGGAGCTCGCCGTCGATCTTGGCCCTCGAGTAGCCCTCGAGCCGCATCTGGTCGAGCAATTTCCCGTACTCGCCTTTGCGGCCGCGGACGACCGGCGCCATGACCATGAATTTGGTCCCCTCGTCCAGGGTCATCAGCCGGTCGACGATCTGCTCCTGGGTCTGGCCGGTGATCTCCTCGCCGCACTCGGGGCAGTACGGGGTCCCGATCCGGGCCCAGAGCAGGCGCAGGTAGTCGTAGATCTCGGTCACCGTGCCGACCGTCGAGCGCGGGTTGCGCGAGGTCGTCTTCTGGTCGATCGAGATCGCCGGCGAGAGCCCCTCGATCGAGTCGACGTCGGGCTTCTCCATCAGGCCGAGGAACTGTCGCGCGTAGGAGGAGAGCGACTCGACGTAGCGGCGCTGGCCCTCGGCATAGATCGTGTCGAAGGCAAGGCTCGACTTGCCGGACCCGGAGAGTCCGGTGATCACGATCAGCGCGTCCCGGGGCAGCTCGACGTCGATGTCCTTGAGGTTGTGCTCCCGGGCGCCCGAGATGACGATTCGCTCAGAGGCAGCCACTCACGTCGATTCTAGCCAGGCGAACAGATGTTCCCTCGGTGACAACTGGCTCGAGGAAGCCGAAATAGATGCAGCGGTGGGACTTTTGCCCGCTATAGCGACCAAAAGTCCCACCGCTGAGGTAACCCGAGCCCGTCGGGGCTACGCCGCCTCGGGCTCCGGCTCGCGCAGCCGCGGCAGCCAGGAGAGGAAGCCGGGCAGGTACCAGTTGCGCTCGCCGAGCAGCTTCATCGCCGCCGGCAGCATGATCGCCCGGACGATCGTCGCGTCGATCAGGACCGCGACGGCGAGGCCAACGCCCATCTCCTTCATGTCGAGGATGCTGAGGGTGGCGAAGACGGAGAAGACCGCCACCATCACCACCGCGGCGCTGGTCACCGTGCCGGCGGTGGCCGTGATCCCGCGCTTGACCGCGTCCTCGGTGCTCATCCCCCGGTCGACGTACTCGCGGACCCGGCTGAGGATCAGCACGTGGTAGTCCATCGAGAGGCCGAAGAGGATGACGAAGAGGAACATCGGCAGCCAGGAGCTGACGCCGCCGTTGGAGTGGAAGCCGAGCAGCGACTCCCCCAGCCCGTTCTGGAAGACCAGGACGAGCACTCCGTAGGCCGCCCCCACCGAGAGCAGGTTCAGCAGGATCGCCTTGATCGGGACGACGATCGAACGGAAGGTGACCAGCATCAGCAGGAAAGCGAGGCCGAGGACGAAGGCGAAGACCAGCGGCAGGCGCTCGGCCAACAGATCGCCGAAGTCCTTCGATTCGGCCGCCTCGCCGCCGACGTTCACCTCGGCGCCGACCCCGGCGAAGGCCGCCGGCACCATCTCCTCGCGGACCGCTTCCATCGCCCGGGTCGCGGTCGCGTCGCTGCCGTTGCCGACGGTCGGGATCTGGACCGCGGCGACGGTGCCGTCGCGGCTGGTTTCGACCTCGACCGTGCCGCTGACCCGGGGATCGGTGTCGGCGTCGGCGACGAGGTCGTCGATCGCCGCCGCCACCGGCCCGGTGGTGACGTCGTCGGCCTCGACCACGACGGTCGCGCCGGCCGCTTCGCCCGGGAAGGCGGCGGTGATCCGGTCGTAGGTCTGCACCACCGGGATGTCCCGCGGCAGGTCCTCGGCACCGCTGACCACCGTCTGCATCGAGAGCGCCGGGATCGCCAGGGCGACCAGGAAGGCGGCCGAGAGGGCGAGCGAGAGCGCCGGGCGGCGCATCACCCGCTCGACCACCGCGGCCCAGGCCGAACGGCCGGCGCGGCGGCGGCGGATGCGGGCGAGGAACGGGACCCGGCCCCGCTCGACCCTGTCGCCGAGCTTCGAGAGCACCGCCGGCAGGACCGAGATCGAGGCGAACATCGCCACCGCGACGACGGTCATCGTCCCGACCGCGAACGAGGTGAAGGTCGGGCTGCCGCTGATCAGCATCCCCGCCATCGCGGCGATCACGGTCAGGCCGGAGACGAGCACCGCCCGCCCCGAGGTCGCCGCCGCCGCCTCCAGCGCCGCCGACTCCGAACGACCGGCCCGCCGCTCCTCGCGCTCGCGGCGCATGTAGAAGAGCGAGTAGTCGACGCCGACGGCGAGGCCGACGAGGACGACGACCGAGGCGACGTTGGAGTCCATCGGCACGATCTGGCTAGGCAACGCCAGCAGGCTGACGGTGGCGACCACCGAGGAGAAGCCGATCAGCAGCGGCACCAGGGCCGCGACCAGGGCGCCGAAGGCGAGCAGCAGGATCAGCAGGGTGATCGGCAGCGAGGTCGTCTCGGCCTTCGCCAGATCCTCGCTGAAGACCTCTTCCAGCGCCTTGCCGGCGCTGGCGCCGCCGAACTGCTCGACCCGGACCTCGGGATTGGCGGCCTGCACCGCCGCGGTCGCGGCGAGGCTGGCGTCGACCCGTTCTTCGGCCTGTTCATCGTCGCCCGGAACCTGGAATTCGATCAGGGCGGTGTGGCCGTCGGCGGAGACCTGACCGCCCCCGCCGGCCGGCGAGCTGAGGTGCGTCACCGACGGCAGCGGCGCCAGCTTCCGGGTCGCTTCGCCGACGGCGGCGTCGAAGGCGGGGTCGCCGGCCGAGAGCTCGTCGCTCTGGACCATGACCATCTCGTCATTCGGAGTGAGACCGGCCTCTTCCAGCGCCAGCTCTGCGCGGCCGGAATCGCCGGCCCCGGCTTCGGCGTCGGTCAGCTGCTTGGTGCCGATCGCTCCGCCGAGGACGACGGAGACGGCCACGAAGGCGATCCAGCCGAAGATGGCGATTTTGCGATGGGCCGCGCTCCAGTGGGCGGCGCGGGCGGCGATGTTGCGTTTGGCGTGCATCGGGTTCCTTTCGGTCGGGTTGGGTGATGCCAGCCCAGACTCCCAACGCGCGGGCCGGCCTCCCATGGGGCTGGCAGGCGTCTCGGGGTACGGGTCGCCGCGGCGAAAGGTGTGGACAGCCGTACCCCCGGCATGCCCCGTCTGATGGAGAATCGGGGCGTGCCCAAGTCCGTCCTCATCGTCGACGACCACGCCGGCTTCCGGGCCAGCGCGCGGCGCATGCTGGAGGCGAGCGGCTACGCGGTCGTCGGCGAGGCGCCGGACGGCGAGGCGGCGCTGGCCGCGGCCGGGGCGCTGGCGCCGGACCTGGTGCTGCTCGACGTGCAGCTGCCCGACGGCGACGGCTTCGAGGTCGCGGCGCGGTTGCAGGGGCTCGACCGCGTGCCCGACGTCGTCCTCACCTCCAGCCGCGACCGCGCCGACTTCGGCGACGCCGTCGCCGAGAGCCCGGCCCGCGGCTTCATCGCCAAGGCCGAGCTGAGCGGCCGGGCGCTGGCGGAGCTGGTCGGATGATCGGCCTGCGGCGCGCGCTCGCCGCGCTCGGCGTCCTCGCCTTCCTGCTCGGCCTGCTCTCCACGGCGCTGATCCTGACCAGCGACCACGCCAGCCCCCGCGGCCTGCTCCTGGCGCTGGTCCTCGCCGCCGGCTGGAGCTTCGCCTTCACCGGCCTCTACGCCTGGGAGCGCCGCCCGAGCAACAACACCGGCCTGCTGATGACGGCTGCCGGCTTCGCCTGGTTCTTCCAGGGGCTCTCCGCCTCCAACAACGAGTGGATCTTCGCGATCGGGATCCTCGGCCAGAACCTCCCGTTCGCGATCCTCGTCCAGCTCCTCGTCACCTTCCCCTCCGGCCGGCTCCAAACCCGGGCGCAGATCGTCGCCGTCGCGCTCGCCTACCTCGCCACCGGGCCCCTGAACCTGATCTGGGCCCTGTTCACCGACCCGACCAAGCAGAGCGGCTGCGAAGGCTGCCCGGAAAACCCGTTCCTGATCGGCGGCGCCGAAGGCGTGGCGAACGCGATCGCCGCCTTCCAGGTCCTCGGCGGCGTCGTCTCTATCGCGATCGCGATCTGGCTCCTCTTCCGCAACTGGCGGGGCAGCTCGGCCAGCGAGCGACGGGTTCTGACCCCCGTCTTCGCCACCGGCGGCACCGCCTTCGCGATCCTCCTCCTGCAGCTGGTCGCCGGCGAACTCGGCGCCCCGCATGCCTTCCAGGTGGTCACCTTCGTCGTCGCGGTGGCGATCTTCGCCTGCCTCCCCTTCGCCTTCCTGCTCGGGCTCCTGCGCTCGCGGATCGGCCGCGCCGAGGAAGTGACCACCGCCCTCAGCGCCGAGAACCAACAGCTGACCGCGGAGCTGGAGGCGAAGGTCGAGGAGCTGCGCGCCTCGCGGCACCGGATCGTCGAAGCCGGCTACGCCGAACGGCGGCGGGTCGAGCGCGACCTCCACGACGGCGCCCAGCAGCGGCTGATGGCGCTGACCATGACCCTGCGGCTGGCGCGCGAAAAGCTCGACGCCGACCCGGCGGCGAGCGCCGAGCTGCTCGACGAGGCGATGGAGGAGCTCTCGGCGGCTACGGCCGAGCTGCGCGAATTCGCCCGCGGGATCCATCCGGTGGTGCTCAGCGACCGCGGCCTCGCGGCGGCGCTCGGCGGCCTGGCCGAACGCTCGCCGGTCCCGGTCGAGATCGCCGCCGCCCCCGACGAGAGGCTGCCGACGCCCGTGGAGTCGGCCGCCTACTTCGTCGTCGCCGAGTCGCTGACCAACGTCGCCCGCTACGCCGGCGCCGAGCTGGCGACGGTGCGGGTCGAGCGCCGCGACGGCACCCTCGAGGTGGAGGTCTCAGACGACGGCGCCGGCGGCGCCGACCCCGACGCGGGCTCCGGCCTGCGCGGCCTCGCCGACCGGGTCGCGGCGCTCGACGGCAGCTTCGCCGTCCGCAGCGAGCCCGGAGAGGGGACGACCGTGGAGGCGCGGATCCCGTGCGCGTAGTCGTCGCCGACGACTCCACCCTGCTGCGCGAGGGGGTGGTGCGGCTGCTGGAGGAGGCGGGGATGGAGGTCGTCGGCCAGGCCGCCGACGGCGAGGATCTGCTGCGCAAGGTCCGCGCCCACAAGCCCGACGTGGCGGTGGTCGACGTGCGGATGCCGCCCACCCACACCGACGAGGGCCTGCGAGCGGCGCGGGAGATACGCACCGAGCAGCCCGACGTCGGGGTTCTCGTCCTCTCCCAGTATGTGGAAGTCGCCTACGCGCGCGAGCTGCTGGCCGAGAGCGCCGAGGGGCTCGGGTACCTGCTCAAGGACCGGGTCGCCGACGTCGGGGCGCTGACCGAAGCGGTGCGCCGGGTCGGCGAGGGCGGCTCGGCGCTCGACCCGGAGGTCGTCTCGCAGATGCTCGGCCGCCAGCGCCGCGACGATCCGCTCGCCGAGCTGACCCCGCGCGAGCGCGAGGTCCTGGCGCTGATGGCCGAGGGCCGCTCCAACGGCGCGATCGCCGCCGAGCTGGTGGTGACCGAGCGGGCCGTGGAGAAGCACGTCACCGGCATTTTCGCCAAGCTCGAGCTGACCGCCAGCGGCGAGGACCACCGCCGCGTCCTCGCCGTCCTCCGCTTCCTCGACCAGGAGGCCTGAAGGCGCGCGTGCCGGGCGCGGCAGAGGTTAGGGGCCCTATAGGGGCCCAAAGCTCTGCCGCGCTCTAGCCGAGGGCGGTCGCGAGGCGGCGACGGTAGGCCTTCGCCTCGGGCCAGGCCGGATCCTCGGCGAGGATGCCGACGATTGCGCGCCGGAGCTCGTCGCGGGTCTCCCCCTCCACCCCGCCGATCTCGGCGATGAGCGCGTCGAGCGCCGCCTCGCGCTCGCCACGGTCGAGGGCTTCGAAGGCCTCGGTGCCGACGCCCGCCTTCGCGAGGCGGACACGGGCGGCGATCCCCGCCGCGCCGAAATCGCCCTCGTGCCCCTCGACCGCCTCCATGGCCTCGTCCTCGGCCCCGCGCTCGAGCCGGGCCTTGGCGAGGGCGACGGCGAGGTCGGCGCGGGCCGGCTCCAGCTCCGCCGCCTCGCGCAGCGAGAGCTCGTCGCCTGCCGCCAGCAGCTCGTCGGCGCGCGAGGGCACCAGGCCGTCGAAGAAGGCCTCGACCCGCGCCGGGGGCAGGGCGCCGACGAACTCGTCGACCACCTTCGCGTCGCGGAAGGCCTTGACCGCCGGGATCCCCTGCACCTGGAAGGCGCCGGCGAGGCGCTGGTTGGCGTCGACGTCGACCTTGGCGAGGGCGACCTTGCCCTCCCGCGCCGCCTCGGCCCTCTCCAGCGCCGGCGTCAGCTGCTTGCACGGCCCGCACCAGTCGGCCCAGAAGTCGACGACGACCGGCAGCTGCCGCGAGCGCTCCAGTACCTCGCGCTCGAAGTTCGCCTCGCTGACGTCCAGGGACATCTGCCGCTCAGGTACCCGCAGTCATGCCGTCGAGGTCGCGGCGCAGCTCGCGCAGCTCGTCGCGGATCCGGCCCGCCTCCTCGAAGCGCAGCTCGTCGGCGGCGGCGAGCATCTCCTCCTCGAGCGCGACGATCGTCTTCTCCAGCTCCTCGGGCGTCTCGAAGTCGTCGCCGCGCCGACGCCGGCGTTTGCGCGGCGCCCGGTCCTCCATCGCCAGGAACTCGGACATCTCGGAGATCCCTTTGCGGACGGTCTCCGGCGTGATCCCGTGCTCCTCGTTGTAAGCGACCTGGATCGCCCGGCGGCGGTCGGTCTCGCGCATCGCCGCGCGCATCGCCTCGGTCTCCTTGTCGGCGTACATCACCACCCGCCCGTTGACGTTGCGGGCGGCCCGGCCGATCGTCTGCACGAGGCTGGTCTCGCCGCGCAGGAACCCCTCCTTGTCGGCGTCGAGGATCGCGACCAGCGAGACCTCGGGCAGGTCGAGCCCCTCGCGCAGGAGGTTGACGCCGACGAGGACGTCGTACTCGCCGAGCCGCAGGTCGCGGACGATCTGGATCCGTTCGAGGGTGTCGACCTCGGAGTGCAGGTAGCGGACCTTGACCCCGTACTCGAGCAGGTAGGCGGTCAGGTCCTCGGCCATCTTCTTGGTCAGGGTCGTGACCAGGGTGCGGTCGCCCTGCTCGGCGACCTTCTTGACCTCGTTCATCAGGTCGTCGATCTGGTTCCGGGTCTCGCGCAGCTCGATCTCCGGGTCGACGATCCCGGTCGGGCGGACGATCTGCTCGACGGTGCGGGTCGATTCGGCCTTCTCGAACGGCCCCGGCGTCGCCGAGACCATCACCAGCTGCTTCACCCGGTCCAAAAACTCGTCGAACTTGAGCGGCCGGTTGTCGATCGCCGAGGGCAGCCGGAAGCCGTAGTCGACCAGGGTCGTCTTCCGCGAGCGGTCCCCCTCGTACATGCCGCCGATCTGCGGGACCGTCTGGTGGGACTCGTCGACGAAGACGACGAAGTCGTCGGGGAAGTAGTCGATCAGCGTGTGCGGCGGGCTGCCGGCCGGCCGGCCGTCGAGGATCCGCGAGTAGTTCTCGATCCCCGAGGTGAAGCCGAGCTCTTTGATCATCTCCAGGTCGTACATCGTCCGCTGCCGCAGCCGGTGGGCCTCGAGCTGTTTGCCTTCCTCCTCCAGCTCGGCGGTGCGCGATTCGAGTTCGGCGCGGATTTCTTCGACGGCGCGGTCGACGGTCTCGTCTTTGGTCACGTAGTGCGAGGCCGGCCAGACGGAGACGTGGTCGATCACGTCGAGGACCTCGCCGGTCAGCGGGTCGAAGTGCTGGATCCCCTCGATCTCGTCGCCGAAGAGGGCGATCCGGTAGGCCGACTCGGCGTAGGAGGGCATGATCTCCAGCACCTCGCCGCGAACCCGGAAGGCGCCGCGGCCGAGCACCTGGTCGTTGCGCTGGTACTGCATCTTCACCAGCTTGCGGAGGACGTCGTCGCGGTCGATCTCCGCGCCGACCTTGAAGAGCTGCATTTTTTCGTTGTAGACCTGGGGCGAGCCGATCCCGTAGATGCAGGAGACCGAGGCGACGATGATCACGTCGCGGCGGGCAAACAGCGCCGCGGTGGCGGCGTGGCGCAGGCGGTCGATCTCGTCGTTGATCGAGGAGTCCTTCTCGATGTAGAGGTCCTGGGCCGGGACGTAGGCCTCCGGCTGGTAGTAGTCGTAGTAGGAGACGAAGTACTCGACCGCGTTGTCGGGGAAGAACTCGCGGAACTCGTTGCAGAGCTGCGCCGCGAGCGTCTTGTTGTGCGCGATCACCAGGCTCGGCCGCTGCACCTCGGCGATCGTCGCCGCCATCGTGAAGGTCTTGCCGGTGCCGGTGGCGCCGAGCAGGGTCTGGAAGCGGTCGCCCTCGCGGAGCCCCTCGGCAAGGCCCTCGATCGCCTTCGGCTGGTCCGCCGTCGGTGTGTAGGCGGGATTCAGTTTGAAATCGGGCACAGCCAGAACATAGCTGGCGCATATGCTGCGCCTTCGATGAAACTTTCGCGCGCGGGCGTCGCCGCCCTATTCACCTTCACCGGCACGATGCACTTCGTCCGGCCGCGCTTCTTCGAAGCGATCGTGCCACCGGCGATCGAGGCGCAGAAGAAGGAGGTCGTGGCGATCAGCGGCGTCGCCGAGATCGCCGGCGCGGCGCTCGTCCTCCACCCCGCCTCCCGCCGCCTCGGGCGCTGGTGGCTGCTGGCCCTGCTGGTCGCGGTCTTCCCGGCCAACATCCACATGGCGGTTAACCCCGACCAGATCCGGGGACTGGACCTGCGCAAGATTCCACGCTGGGCGCTCTGGGCCCGCCTTCCACTGCAACCGCTTGCGATGCTGTCGGTCTGGCACGTGACCCGGCCGAAGTAATAGAATGTTTTGTCTGAAATGAACCACCGCGACCGATTCTCAGCCAACCTCCGCCACGCCAGGCAGGCCGCCGGCATCTCTCAGGAAGAGCTGGCCGAGCGCTGCGAAATCCACCGCACCGAGGTCTCCCTGCTCGAGCGCGGCGGCCGCGAACCCCGCCTCGGCACCATGGTCAAGCTGGCAACGGCCCTCGGCACCACCCCAGAACAGCTCTGCTCCGGGATCACCTGGGACACCAAAAAGCGCGACTACAAGGTCAAAGACCCGAGCTAGCGTCCTCGGTAGGGAGGGAGTGGGTGCCCTCTCTCAAAGACCGTCGCGCAGCTGGTCGAGCTGCGTGCTGCGAAGCGTGACTTCCTGAGCCTTTGCGAGAGGGCACCCACTCCCTCTCACGACACGCAACCCCTGGACCCTCGAACCCCTCGCGAAGCTCGAGAATCCTGAGCGCGGTTGGCCGGGCCCATGTGTGCCCCTCCCACAAAGGCTCAAGAAGTCACGGTGGCGCCCATAAGTCCGCCCAGCTGCGCGACGGTCTTTGGGGGAGGGGCACACATGGGCCCTCCTGACTACGCCCCTACCCCAGGAACTGTTCGAGCAGACCCTGAGCCGGCGCGAGGAAGGATTCGGCGTTGCCGAGGAAGCCTTCGGCGTCGTTGATGATTTCGATCGCCTGTTCGAGCGGGATGTTCTGGACTGCTTGGCGCAGGGGACCGGCGATCAGGGACGGGAGGGCGCCTGCTTCTTCGGCGTCGTCTACTGCGCGGACGAGGCCGGCTCGGATCGCCTTGGCGAGCTTTTCGTCGTCGATCCCGTAGCGCTCCTTGAAGCGTTCGCGGCCCTCCGGAGTGGCCAGCGCCCGGGCCAGCGCCTCGCGCGAGACTCCCAGCTGGCAGGCGGCTCCGTCCAGGGCCGAGATCGTGAACTGGTTGGCGATCTGGCCGAGGGTCTGCGGGTTGCTCCAGGGCCGCGGCTGGCAGGGGTTCTGCACCTTCTCCGGCTCGTAGGAGGAACCGCCGGCGGCGAGGTAGGCGCCGACCAGGACCAGCGAGGCGAGGATCGAGCCGACGACCAGCGCCCGCCCGCTCCAGCGGCCCTCCGCGCTCACAGGTCGACCCTCCGCGACAGCCCTATCGGGAACAGCGCGATCAGGCCGAGTAGCGCCGCGAGGACGAAGGAGGTGCTGAAGGCGTGGGTGGCGCCGCGGTCGAGCTGGTCCTGGAGTTCGCCCTGCAGCTGCTCGACTTCGGCTCGCTCGACCGGATCGGAGGGCTCCGGCTCGAAAGCCGGCTCGATCGTCGGCACTTTCCCCTTCTCGGTCTCGAGCTGGTCGCTGACCTTCTGCGCCAGGTCCAGCTTCAGCAGCGGGTTGATCGGCGAGTCGAGGATCACCGCGGTGCCGGCGTTGATCGCGTCCTTGCGCTGCTGGTCGATTTCGGCGGTGAAGATCGGGGTCAGCGCCAGCAGGCCGATGACGACGCCGGCGTGGCGCGAGGAGATCGTCCAGCCGCCGTGGATCGCCTGCGGCGAGCGGCCGTGAAGGGCGGTCTCGGTCAGCGCCGAGAGGACCAGCGAGAGCCCCAGCCCGACCAGGATCTGCGGCGGGATCGTCAGCACGATCGTCGCCTTCGGCAGGAAGGCGAGCCCGGCGAGCCCGCCGGAGACGAGGATCGCCCCCGCCGCCGCCCGCGAGCGGCTGTCCCCCACCCGCTCCGCCAGCCGGCTGCCGAGGATCGCCGCCAGCGGCATCACCGTGACGACGAGCGCCGCTTCGATCGGGCTCAGAAGCCAGCCTTCGATCAGCAGCAGGACGAGGAGGAAGAGGGCGGCGGCGATCGCCGCCGAGACCATCGCCAGGGCGAGGTTCGCCCAGAGGTGGGGTTTGCCGGTGCGGCGGACCTCGGCTTCGATGATCCCCGTGGCCGCCTCGTCCCTGGCGACCGAGAGGATCGGCACCGCGGCGGCGAGCGCCACCGGCACCTGGATCAGGAAGATCGACTGCCAGGAGACGAGCTCGGTGAGCAGGCCGCCGACCGCCGGCCCCAGCGCCGCGCCGGTCGCTCCCGCCGCGGCCCAGACCGTCGCCGCCCGTCGCTCGGAGCCGACCGTCGCCGGCAACAGCTCCAGCGCCGCGGTGACCGCGGCGGCGCCGCCGAGCGCCTGCAGGCAGCGGGCGACGATCAGGGTCGAGAGCTCGTCGGCGAGCCCGCAGGCGAGCCCGGCGCCGGCGAACACCGCTAGGCCGACGGCGGCGGTCCGCGCGGGGCCGACCCGGCGGGCGACCAGCCCCGCCGGCACCGCCGCCAGCGCGATCACCAGGTTGAAGGAGATCAGCACCCAGGTGACGCCGGAGATGCTCGTGTCCAGTTCGCGATAGATCTCCGGCAGCGCCAGGACGACGATCGAGGAGTCGGCGAGGACGACGCCGACCGCGAGCGCCAAGGCGGCGACGCGCGGCCTAGGGGATGCGGGCATAGCCCAGCTCCGATGCGTACTCGCCGCGGTACTCGTCGCGCTTCTCCAGCACCTCTTCGACGTAGGCGCGGGTTTCGGGGAAGGGGATCTCCTCGACGGTCAGGTCCGCCCCGCCCCACTCGTCGGCGTTGCCGGGCCCGGCGTTGTAGGCGGCCAGCGCCGCCGCCTCGTCGCCTTCGTAGCGGTCGAGCAGTTCGCGCAGGAGGAAGGTCCCGTAGCGGATGTTGATTTCGGGATCGCCGAGATCCTTCAATTCGAACGTCGTCGCGTCGCTGTTCCTGGCAATCGTGTCGGCTGCTTCTGGAGTGATCTGCATCAGCCCGCGCGCCCCCGCGCTCGACGTCTGGTCGCTGAACTTCGACTCGGAGTAGATCACGGCGGCGATCAGCGCGGCGTCGACTCCCTTTTCGTCGGCCTGCTGGCGGATCACGTCCTCGTGGCGCAGCGGCAGCGTCAGCTCTTTCAGAGCATGGTCGAAGGTCCCGCTCGCGACTAGAGCTCCGGCAAAGACGCCGATCAGCGCGGCGACGCAGCCGAGGGCGATCAGACGGCGGCGGCGCAGCTTCCGCTTCATCGCCGCAGACTGTCGAGCAGGGCGGACAGCGCCCGCTCGAGGTCCTCCACCGAGCCGTCGTTGGCGACCACGTGATCGGCCCGCTCGGCCTTCTCGGGCTGGGTCAGCTGGCGGGCCTCGCGCTCGTCGACCAGGGCGTGGCCGCGTGCCTCCGCGCGCTCGCGGCGCACCTCGTCGGCGGTGACGACGGCCACGGTCGTGTCGAAGGCCCCGTGGTTGCCGGCCTCGAAGAGCAGCGGCACCTCGACCACGGCGACCTCGGTCTCGGCCGGCAGCGAGAGCAGCCAGGCGGCGGTCCGCTGCTGCACCAGCGGGTGGATCTGCGACTCCAGCCAGGTCAGCTGCTCGGGGTCGGCGAAGACGATCTCGCCGATCTTCGCCCGCTCGATCTTCCCGTCCGGGGCGACCTCCGGCCCCCAACGCTCGACCAGCTTCTCGCGCAGCTCGTCGCTTTCGAGCAGCTCGTGGACGACCGCGTCGCTGGACAGCGTCGCCGCGCCGAGGCGCGCGAACGCCTGCAGGGCCTCCGACTTACCGGCGGCGATACCGCCGGTGAGGCCGATCTTCAGCGGCGCCATCGGCGCCGCTCAGCTCTGCTCTGAATCGCCCGTCTGCGCGTCGTCGTCCGAGGACTCGTCGCCTGACGCCCCGTCGACGTCGTCGGGGGAGTCCGGCCGCTCCTGGACCGATTCCCCCTCCTGCTGCTCGGCCTGCTCCTCCTCGGAAGCGCCGCTCTCCTCGGTGGTGCCATTCTCCTCGGCGACCGGGGCCGGCTCGGCGTCCTCGGAAGCCTCGACCTCGGTCGGCAACTCGCCGGGAGCCTCTTCGGCCGGAGCCTCGGGCTCTGCGGCGGCCGGAGCCTCCTCGGCGGGGGCTTCGGCGTCGGCAAACGCATCTGCCATCGCACCCGAGGGCGGCTCCGCCTGAACCTCGGCCTCCCCCTCCTGGGCGCCTTCGGCCTGGGCGATCTGCTCGCCGAGCCCGGCCATCGCCATGTTCTGCCCCTCGACCCGCTTGATGCTGAGCGAGAGGCGGCGCCGCTCTTCGTCGATCTCGAGGATCTTGACGTTCAGCTTCGAGCCCGGCTCGACGACTTCGCTCGGGTTCTCGACGTGGTGGTCGGCGAGCTCGGAGATGTGGACCAGGCCCTCGACGCCGGGAAGGATTTCGACGAAGGCGCCGAAGGCGACGACCTTGGTCACCGTGCCCTCGAGCACGTCGCCGGAGCGGTGGGTGCTGATCACCCGCTGCCAGGGGTCCTCCTGGGTCTGCTTGAGACCGAGGGAGATGCGCTGGCGGTCGCGGTCGATGTCGAGGACTTTGATCCTGACGGTGTCGCCGATCGCCACCACTTCGGAGGGGTGGTTGACGTGGCTCCAGGAAAGCTCGGAGATGTGGATCAGGCCGTCGATCCCGTCGAGGTCGACGAAGGCGCCGAAGTCGACGATGTTGGAGATCTTGCCTTCGACGACCTGGCCGGGCTCGAGCCGGCCGAGGATCTGCTCGCGGACCTCTTTGCGCTCCTCCTCGAGCACCGCGCGGCGCGAGAGGACGACGTTGTTGCGGCTGCGGTTGAGCTCGATGACTTTGCACTCGAGCGTCTGGCCCATGAACTCGTCGAGGTTGTGGACGCGGCGGATGTCGACCAGCGAGGCCGGCAGGAAGCCGCGGACGCCGAGGTCGAGGATGAGGCCGCCCTTGACGACCTCGATGACGCTGCCTTCGACCGGTTCGCCCGAGTCGGCGGCGACCTCGATGCGGCGCCAGGCCTTCTCGAAGCGGGCGCGCTTCTTGGAGAGGATCAGACGACCCTCGGCGTCCTCCTTGGTGAGGACCAGGGCGTCGATCTCCTCGCCCAGCTCGACCTCGTCGTGCGGATCGACCGACTTGCGGATCGAGAGCTCGTTGGAGGGAATGACCCCCTCGGCCTTGTAGCCGATGTCGACGAGGACCTCGTCGTTGTCGATCCGGACGACCTTGCCTTTGACGACGTCGCCCTCCTCGAAGGACACCATCGTCGCCGCGTAATTGGGGACGATCTTGCCGTCGATCTGCAGCAGGAGCCCGCCCGAGCCCTCCACGGGGGTGGCGCTCGGCGCAGGCGTCAGGGTCTCGGTCGCGGACACGGCGGCGAATGATGGCAGAATCTGCCGCGATGCCGGTCCGAGCCACCAAGCGCGGGAGCGAGCGCACGCCCCTGCGCGGCGAGTACGAGGTCCTCGTCTGCGGCGCCAGCTTCGCCGGGCTGACCGTGGCGCGCGAGCTCGCGGGCTCGGGGGCCGACGTCCTGATCGTCGACCGCTACGAGATCGGCGAGCGCCAGACCTCCGCCTGCGGGATCCCGACCGAGTGGCTGGAGCGCCTCGGCCTGATGGACGCCGAGCGCCAGCGGTTCGACACGCTGGTGATGAACACCCCCCACGGGACCAGCCGCTACCGGCTCCCCTGGACCTTCTCGACCTTCGACTACCGCGAGATCTGCCAGCTGCTCTGGCGCGACTGCGACGCGACCTTCGAGACCGCCAAGGTGCACGGACGCGCCCCTGTCGAGTTGCTCTCGGATAGCGAGAGGAACTCGACAGGCACGATCGCGGTCGAGACCGACCGCGGCGTCGTCTCCGCCCCGCTGGTGGTCGACGCGCTCGGCTGGCGGCGGATGCTGGCCACCGGCGACGGCTACCAGCCGCCCGACGCCCCGCTCTCGCGCGGCCTCGAGGTCCATCCCGGCGGCGAGTCCGAGGACCTGGAGATCTGGATCGACCGCAAGTACGTCCCCGCCGGGTACGGCTGGTCCTTCCCCGCCCGCGACGAGCTGCGGATCGGGATCGGCTCCTTCGACCCCCGCTTCCACGTCAAGGACACGACCGTGGCGCTGACCCGGGACCTCGGCAAGGAGCCGAACGAGTACCAAGGGAATTGGATCCCCCACGAGCTCCGCACCGCGACCGAGGGCGGCGTCTTCTTCGTCGGCGACTCGGCCGGCCACTGCCTGCCGCTCAGCGCCGAGGGGATCCGCACCGCGCTCTACTTCGGGATCGCGCTGGGGCGGGAGCTGCGCGGCGTCGTCGAGGGGCGGCAGAGCCGCGAGCAGGCGGCCGAGCGCTACGCCGAGTTCCACGACTCGCACGAGTGGAAGTTCAGGTGGATGCTGCGGGTGCAGAAGCTGATCCCGCGGGTACCGCCGCGGATCCTGGCGCCGCTGATCAGGCTGATGGGCTCGAAGCGGTTCGTCGACTGGTCCTTCGACCACTACCTGCGGATCGCGCCGCCGGAGTTCGCCGGCGCGGGCAGGCCCGGCGGCTCAGCGGACGACGAGAACGGTGCCGGCCAGCAGCAGGGCCACGCCGAGGATTCGCTCGGGGCTGAGCGGGACCTCGTCAAGGCCGAACAGGCCTAGCCGGTCGATCACCACCGAGGCGGTCAACTGGCCGAAGACGGTCGCCGCGGCGACCCCGCCGGCGCCGATCGCCGAGACCGCGATCAGGGCGTTGAACACGTAGAGGGCGCCGAGCAGGCCGCCGAGCAGGTAGTACCAGCTGACGTCGAAGGTGCTGGAGAGGCCGCCGGCCTTGCCGCTGAGGACGACGACCGCGGCCAGCGCCGCGGTCCCGACGGAGAACGAGATCAAGGCCGCCGGCAGGCTGCCGGTGGCCTTGCCGAGACCGGCGTTGATCGGCGCCTGGGCGGCGATCAGGCCGCCCGCGGCGGCGGTGAGGAGGACCGCGAGGCCCCTATCCATGGATTTCTCCGTCGAGTCGCGTGATTTTCGCCCTGGCCATGTGTTGACGATTAGTGCGGGGTTTGAACCTCCCCGCCTGCTTATCAGTAACGCAGAACAGCAGACCAGTCGATGCAGCGAGGAGAGCCCGCGATGTCACCGCCCCCCGCCGAACAGTTCGCCGCCCGCGTCTTCCTCGGCCCGACCCTGCGCGCGCAGCCCGACCGCCGCCTCGTCGGCCTCGTGCGCGACGGCTACGACGCCGCCTTCGAGGAGATCGTGCGGCGCTACCGCCGCCCGCTGGACCGCTTCGCGGCGGCGATCGTCGGCGGCCGCTCGGAGGACGTCACCCAGGACGCCTTCTCGAAGGCGCTGCTGGCGCTGCGCGGCACCGAGGCGGAGATCGAGCTGCGGCCCTGGCTCTACCGGATCGTCCGCAACACGGCGCTGAACGACCTGCGCGACCGCGGGCCGGCGGCCGAGGAGCTGGACGAGGCGGTGCCCGGCGCCCGCAGCGCCGCCGCCGTGGCGGAGTCCCGGCAGGAGCTGCGCGAGCTGATGGAGCGGCTGCAGGCGCTGCCGGAGCCGCAGCGGGCGGCGCTGGTGATGCGCGAGCTGGAAGGGCTGAGCCACGAGGAGATCGCCGCGGCGCTGGGCGTCAGCGGCGGCGCCGCCAGGCAGACGATCTACCGGGCGCGGGCGGCGCTCCGCGAGGGCCTCGGCCTACTGATGCCGCTGCCGATCGTGCGCGCCCTGGCCGAGCACGGGGACGATGCGGCCCGGGCGGGCGGAGCGCTCGCCGGCGCCGGCGCCTCCTCGGCGGGCGGCGCGGCGCTGGGCGGCCTCGGCGGCGGAGCTTTGAAAGCGGGAATGGCGGCGGTCCTGATCGCCGGGACGGTCGGCGCCGGGGTTGCGATCGAGTACCACCCGGGCGACCGTCCCGGCCCGGAAGCAGCCGAGGCAGCAACCTTGCCGCAGGACAGCCAGAACGGCCGCTCCGCGGATAGAAGCGGCGAAGCGAACAGCGGCAGCCAGGGATCTGAGGACCGACACGGTGGCGGTCACTCGGGAGACGATCGCGGCGGCGACCACAGCGGACCTGGCGGAGGCGTCGACGATGGTGACCGCACGGGCTCGAACGATGTCTCCGGCCACTCGGGCAGCGGGCCTGGCCACTCCGGCAACAGCGACCGCCACGACGGCTCCAGCCCCAACTCCGGCCCGGGCTCGATCTCCGACGGCCATCACGAGAGCGGTGACGATGACGGGGGCGACGACCACAGCGGTCCCGGCTCAGGTTCAGACGACAGCTTCGACGACCACAGCGGCACCTCGGGAGATTCCGGCAGCGACGACGGCAGCCTCGAGAGCGGCGGTGACAGCTCCGGCAGCGGCTCCGGCGAGATCGAGCCCGAGCACGAACTCGAACCGGATCCCGTGATCGACGACGGCAGCGGCTCCGGCTCGGACTCCGGCAGCGACAGCTCCGGCGAGGGCAGCGGCGATCTCACCAACGGTGAGACCAGCAGCTTGGACGGATGACCGAAGCCGCGTGATCTTCGCGCCGCCGCCGGGTTTCAGCGGCAACCAGTTGTTACTTCAACCCTAGGAGGAAGGCATGACCCCGAAGAAAGCACGGCGATCCCGCCTCGGCATGACCTGGTTCGCGCTGGCGCTGGGAGCGCTCGCGCTCCTGGCCATGCCCGGACTGGCTGCCGCCAAGGACCGCAACCATGACCGCATCCCGGACAAGTGGGAGAAGCGCCACCACCTCTCGCTGAACAAGAACCAGGCGCGACTCGACCAGGACCGGGACCACCTCCGCAACCGCGCCGAGTTCCTCGCCGGCGACAACCCGCGTGACCGCGACAGCGACGACGACGGCACGGTCGACGGCCAGGAGCAGGCCGGGACGATCGCTTCCTTCGACGAGGAAACGGGCCGGCTCGTGATCAACCTCTTCGGCGGCGACACCGTCGCCGGCCTGGTCACCGACCAGACCGAGATCAAGTGCGACGACGACTCCGGTGCCACGGTCAGCAGCGAGGGCGACGACGGCGAAAGCAGCGATTCCGTCGAGCCCGGTGACGACGAAGGCGCCGAGGAAGAGTCCGGCGACGACCACGGCGAAGACGGCGACGAGGCCGGGGACGACCACGATGGCGAAGGTGAGCACGGGGACGACAACTCCGGCCCCAGCGACAACTCCGGCTCCGGCGACGAGAGCGACGACCACGGCGACCACCTCTGCACCACCGCGGAGCTGGTCCCGGGCGCGGTCGTCGAGGAGGCTGAGTTGAAGATCGAAAACGGCCAGGCGATCTTCGACGAGGTCGAGCTCTCCGGGAAAGAGGTCTAATTACTTGGCATCGAGCCAGTCCCGGCCGATGCCGACGTCGACCTCGAGCGGCGGATCGAGCTGGTAGGCGGCGCACATTTCGCGCTCCACCAGCTCGGCCGCCGCCTCCATCTCTTCCGGCGGGCCCTCGAAGAGGAGCTCGTCGTGGATCTGCAGGACGAGGCGGGTCTCCCCCCCGGCCTCCCGCAGCGCCCGCTGGCAGCGGACCATCGCGACCTTGATGATGTCGGCGGCGGTGCCCTGGATCACGGTGTTGACGGCGAGCCGCTCGCCGAGGCGACGGGTGTTGGGGTTGCCCGAGCGCAGCTCGGGGATCGCCCGGCGCCGGCCCATCAGGGTGGTGACGAACCCCTCCTCCTGGGCGCGCTCGATCACCTGCTCGCGGAAGGCGCGGACCGCGGGGAAGCGTTCGAGGTAGCGGGAGACGAATTCCTCGCCCTCCTTGCGCGGGATGTTCAGACGGTCTGCCAGCCCGAAACCGGTCAGCCCGTAGACGATCCCGAAGTTGACCATCTTCGCCTTCGAGCGCTGGCCGACGTCGACCTCGTCGCGCTCGATCTCGAAGACCTCGGCGGCGGTCGCGGCGTGGACGTCTTCCCCCTCGCGGAAGACCTCTTTCAGCACCTCCTCGTCGGCGACGTGGGCGAGGACGCGGAGCTCGACCTGGCTGTAGTCGGCGGAGAGCAGCTGCGAGCCCTGCTCGGCGACGAAGCAGGCGCGGACCGGACGGCCGATCTCGGTCCGGATCGGGATGTTCTGCAGGTTCGGGTTGGTGCTAGAGAGGCGGCCGGTCGTGGTCGCGGTCTGGTTGAAGGTGGTGTGGACGCGACCGGTCTCGGGGTCGATCAGCTCCGGCAGCGAGTCGAGGTAGGTGTTCTTCAGCTTGGTCAGCTCGCGCCACTGCTCGATCTTCTCGACGATCGGATGCTCGTCGCGGATCTGGGCGAGGACGCGGGCGTCGGTCGAGAACCCGGTTTTGCCGCGGCGCTTGCGGGTCAGGCCGAGCTTCTCGAAGAGGATCCGGCCGACCTGCTGCGGCGAGCCGATCGTGAACTCCTCTTCGGCGAGCTCGAAGATCTCGCGCTCCAGGGTCTCGATCCGCTCGCCGAAGCCGGCGCCGACCTCGGCCAGGCGCTCGGCGTCGAGCTTCAGCCCCTCGCGCTCCATCGCCGCCAGCACCGCGACCAGCGGCAGCTCGACGTCGTGCAGCAGCTGCTCCAGCCCGAGCTCCGCGATCCGCGGCCCCTGCACGGCAGCCAGCGCGGCGACCAGCCGCGCTTCCTCGGCCGGGTCGAGCCCCGCCTCGAGCTCCTCGCCCAGCGCCAGCTGCCCGCCGTTCTCGTCCGCCTCGGCGGCGGCGCCCTCGGCGAGGCCGATACCGGCGTCGGCGGCGAGCTCGACCGGGTCGTAGGTGCGGCGCTGGGGCTCCAGCAGGTAGGCGGCGACCATCGTGTCGTGGTCGAGGTTCAGCTCGACCCCCTCGCGGGCCGCGGCGGCGAGCAGGCCGTGGCGGCCGCCGCCGAGGGACTTGGCGTCGTGAGCGGCGATCGGCTTCTCGCCCAGCGCCGCCGCCAGCTCGTCCTCGCTCGCCGAGCCGGTGACGACGCGGTCGGCTTCGGCGGCGGCCCAGCGCTCGCCGTCGATCGCCAGCGCCACCGGCCCGGCGCCGATGTCCGCGGGCTTGCCCTCCTCGGCCCTCACCTCGATCTCGGTCTCGACCCTGCGGCCGGGGACGGCGTCGCCCTCGGGCAGCGCTTCTTCCAACCGCTCCAGCACCGCCCGCAGCTCGAACTCGCGCATGAACTCGCGCAGGGCACCGCGATCGGGCTCGCTCGCCATCGCCGCGGCGAGGTCGACGCCGGTCTCGATGTCGTACTGCAGCGTCGCCAGCTGCTTGGAAAGTCGGGCGTCGTCGGCGTGCTCGGTCAGGTTCTGTTTGCGTTTGGCGCCGGAGATCTCCTCGACGCTGGCCAGCACCGCGTCCAGCGAGCCGAACTGCTGCAGGAGCTGAGTCGCGGTTTTCTCGCCGATCCCGGGGACGCCGGGGATGTTGTCCGAGGTGTCGCCGCGCAGCCCCATCAGGTCGGTGATCAGCTCCGGCGGCACGCCGTAGCGCTCCTCGACCGCGGCGCGATCGTAGATCTTGGTCTCGGTGATCCCGCGCGAGGTGCTCATCACCCGCACCCCGTCGTCGACCAGCTGGTAGGCGTCGCGGTCGCCGGTGACCACCATCACCTCGATCCCGTCTTCCCGCGCCTGCTTGACCAGCGAGGCGATCACGTCGTCGGCCTCGAACCCTTCGACCTTGACGTTGGTGTAGCCGAAGGCCTCGACCAGCGGCATCAGGTGCGGCCACTGCTCGCGCAGCAGGTCGGGGCGCGGTTTGCGCTGGGCCTTGTAGAGGTCGTAGGTCTTCTCGCGGCCGCTGTAGCCGGCGTCCCAGGCGACGACCACGCCCTGCGGGTGGTGCTCGTCGATGATTTTCACCAGCATCGAGGCGAGGCCGTAGATCGCGTTCGTCGGTCGCCCGTCGCTGGTCCCGATCGACTCGGGCAGGGCGAAGAAGGCGCGGTAGGCGAGGCTGTTGCCGTCGATCAGGAAGAGCTGTGGCGCGGCGGCGTCGGGCACGGGGGCGACTCTAGCCGGGCGCGATGCCGGATACCGAGAGCGCGGCCGCAACGTCCGCCGCAACGCGCTCGGGCTCGGCTTCGAGCTGTCGGTCGGTGAAGCGCAGGACGGCGTAGCCGGCCGAGCGGAGGTCGAGATCGCGCCCGCTGTCGGCGTAGAAGGCGACCGAGCCGCGGTGGTAGGCCCAGAAGTCCGTTTCGACGACGAGGCGCTGAGCGCGCCAGAGGAAGTCGACTTCGTGGCGGCCGAGTCTGACGTTGACCTCGGGGCGAGGCAGGCCGTAGCGACCGACGAGGGCGAGGAAGAGGGACTCGAGGTCGCTTCGGGTCCGGTCCGTGACGATGCCTCCGAGGCGGTGACCCTTGAGCTCGGCCTGGCGGATGGCGCGGCGGAGGAGATGCGGGGCGAGGAGGTTGGTGGCGCGGAGGTCTTCGAGGGTGCGGGGGACGTTCGTGACGGGGATCCGATGGCGGTGGGTGGTTGCGCGGGGCGAGAGCCTTCCCCGTCGCCCTCCTGCTTGCGGCGGGTAGGAGGGCGACGGGGAAGGCTCGGCTAGGGACGGGGATCGGTGGAGGTGGATACCGGGGCGCCGGGCGCGGCCGGAGGTGGAAGGAATCGAAATATGGACGGGACCATCGAGTGGCTTCAAGAGCCCCCAAAGCACGACGGCGGAGGTGTGGCTGAGGACCGCGCCCTCGCCGCAGGCGAGGACTGCAGCCATGAAGCGGCCGTGGAGGCTCAGCCCGCGGTGTCCCACGGCGTAGACGCCGCGGTGGATGCGGTGGAGGCGACCCTTCTCACTTCGCTTCGCAACCGCATAGCGACTCAATCCAAGCTCTTCGAGCTGTCTCAGCGAAACCACACCGTGCTGACACGCTGCAATCTCACTCAGCCGAGCATCGACCGTGTCGCTTTTGTGGCCCATGA
This sequence comes from Solirubrobacterales bacterium, assembly GCA_036376215.1. Taxonomy (GTDB): domain Bacteria; phylum Actinomycetota; class Thermoleophilia; order Solirubrobacterales; family 70-9; genus VAYN01. The sequence goes on along the minus strand of DASVAT010000016.1, from coordinate 26,650 downwards.
GTCCACAAAGTCGACAGGGCCTCGTAACTCGCCCCCCTTACCCAGCCTTTTCGCGCTACGTGGGAACTATGCGGCCTTGGTGACCTTGCCGGCCTTGAGGCAGCGGGTGCAGACGTAGGCGCGGAGGGGGCGGCCGTTCTCCTGGATCCGGACCTTTTGCAGGTTCGGGTCGAAGCGCCGCTTGGTGGCGACCATCGAGTGGCTCCGGGACTGGCCGAACGCGGGTCCCTTGCCGCAGCTGTGGCATACCTTGGCCATGAAGGACGCTGGATGGTACAGGGTCGGCTGCGGCCTGCGGCCTCAGCCGGCTTCGCGTTTCAGGAGGGCCATGCGGGCGACGGTGAGGGCGGCGTTGCGGCCCTGGTCGCGCTTGTCGCCGCCCGAGCGCGCCAGCGCCTGCTCCATGTCGTCGCAGGTGATGACGCCGAAGGCGCAGGGGACGCCGGTCGCCAGCTGGACGTCCTGGATCCCGCGCGCCGCCTCGGCGCAGACGAAGTCGTAGTGGTCGGTCTCGCCGCGGATGACGACGCCGAGGCAGGCGACGCCGCCGATCTCCGGCCCGCCCCCCTGCTGGGCGTTGTGGCGGCGGACGCCGTCGATGATCGAGTTGGCGGCGAACGGGAGCTCGTAGGCGCCGGGCACCGAGTGGTGGGTGACGTTGCCGATCGGCACCCCGGCCAGCTTGAACCCGTGGTCGGCGCCGTCGAGCAGGCGCAGCGCCAGGTCCTCGTAGAAGCGCCCGACGACGACCGCGAACTGCAGCTTCGCCAGCTTCTCCTTCTCCTCGTCGCTGAACTGCTCGAGGAAGGAGCCCGCCTCAGCCATCGGCGTCTCCGTTGCGGCCCTCGCGGGCGTCGCGCTCCTCCTCGTCGTGGATCATCTCCTCGTCGAGCGCCAGGCCCTGGTGGTGGAGCAGATGGCCCATCTTGTCGCGCTTGGCGCGCAGGTAGGCATCGTTGTGGGCGTTGGGCACCGACTCGATCGGCACCTGCTCGGTGACCGAGAGGCCGTAGCCCTCGAGGCCGACGATCTTTTTCGGGTTGTTGGTGAGGATGCGGATGCTGGTCAGGCCTAGATCGCCGAGGATCTGGGCGCCGATCCCGTAGTCGCGCAGGTCGGCCGGCAGGCCGAGCTTGAGGTTGGCCTCGACCGTGTCGGCGCCTTCCTCCTGCAGCTTGTAGGCGCGCAGCTTGTTGAGCAGGCCGATGCCGCGACCCTCCTGCGAGAGGTAGAGCAGGACGCCGCGGCCCTCGCGCTCGATCATCGAGAGCGCCGCTTCCAGCTGTTCGCCGCAGTCGCAGCGCATCGAGTGGAAGACGTCGCCGGTGAGGCACTCGCTGTGGACGCGGACGAGCACGTCGTCGGCGCCGTCGACCTCGCCCTTGACCATCGCGACGTGGTGTTTGTCGTCGACCAGCGAGCGGTAGCCGACCGCCTGGAAGTCTCCGAAGGCGGTGGGCAGCGCGGTGCCGACGACGCGTTCGACCAGCTTCTCGGTCCGCCGCCGGTAGGCGATCAGCTCGGCGACGGTGATCATCTTCAGCCCGTGCTTCTCGCAGTAGGGGACCAGGTCCGGGACCCGGGCCATCGTCCCGTCGTCGTTCATCACCTCGCAGATCACGCCGGCCGGGGTGAGGCCGGCGAGGCGGGCGAGGTCGACGCTGGCCTCGGTGTGGCCGGTCCGCTCCAGGACGCCGCCCTCTTTGGCCCGCAGCGGGAACATGTGGCCGGGGACGACGATGTCGCGCGGGCCCGACTCGGGGTCGATCGCGACCTGGATCGTGTGGGCGCGGTCGTGGGCCGAGATCCCGGTGCTGACGCCGCCGGCGGCCTCGATCGTCACCGTGAAGGCGGTCTGCAGCGGCGCCTCGTTCTTCGCCGCCATCAGGTTGAGGCCGAGCCGTTCGCAGCGCTGCGCGGTCAGCGCCAGGCAGATCAGCCCGCGCGCCTCCTTGGCCATGAAGTTGATCGCCTCGGGCGTCGCGAACTGCGCGGCCATCACCAGGTCGCCCTCGTTCTCGCGGTCCTCGCCGTCGCAGACGACGACCATCCGGCCGGCGCGGACCTCCTCGATCGCCTCCTCGATCGTCGCGAACGGGCTCTTCCCGGCGCCGGTGCTCTGCTCTTGTCTCTGGGTCTCGGCCATCGTGCTCACGCCTGCTCCTTCCGGGCGAATGGTGACACCAAACGCTCCACGTACTTGGCGACCACGTCGCACTCCACGTTCAAACGGTCTCCCGGCGCCAAATCGCCGAGGTTCGTGCGCTCCAGGGTCTCGGGAATGAGCGAGACCTCGGCCCAGGTCTCGCCAAGGTCAGCGACCGTGAGACTGACGCCGCTCAGGGTGATCGAGCCCTTGTCGACGACATACAAGAGAAGCTGGGTAGGGAGGGTGACCCGGACGCGCTTGGCGAACCCATCGTCCTCGACCGACGCGACCGTACCGACGCCGTCGACGTGCCCTTGGACGATGTGGCCGCCGAGGCGATCGTCGGCTCGCATCGCGAGCTCGAGGTTGACCTTCGACCCCTCCGCGATCGAGTCGAGAGCGGTGACCTCGAGCGTCTGATTCATCGCCTCGGTCTCGAAGTGGTTCCCGTCGACGGCGGTTGCCGTGAGGCAGCAGCCGTTGACCGCGATCGAGTCGCCGAGCGCGATTTCCCCCGTAAGGGACGACGAGATCCGCAGCCGAGCGCCGTCGCCGCTGCGCTCGAGGGACTCGACGGTGCCGACGTCTGCGATCAGTCCCGTGAACACCTCACCACTCCCTGTAGGCCGCGGTGATCAGGGTGTCCTCGCCGACGTTCCGGGGCTCCGCGGAGAGGGCGGTCAGGCGGGCCGGGTTGGGTTGGCGACCGAGGAGCATCGGGGCGACGAAGGTACGGGATTCGTCGACTTGGCCGGCTGCGACGAAGGCCGCTGCGAGCGTCCGGCCGCCCTCGAGGAAGAAACTCGTCACTCCGCGGCGGCCGAGCTCGCGGAGGGCTGACTCGAGGTCGGCGGCGACAAGGACCTCGGCCCCGGCGGATTCGAGGGCGCCGACGCGGTCGGCCGGGGCGCCGGGGGCGATGACGACGAGAACCGGGGCCTGGTCGAGGGTCTGGAGGAGCTGGGAATCGAGCGGGAGTCGCGCTCGGGAGTCGAAGACGACGCGAATCGGCTGGCGGGCTCCCTCGATGCGGGCCGTGAGTAGCGGGTCGTCGGCGAGGGCGGTGCCGATGCCGACCGCGATGGCGTCCGATTCCGCGCGCCATTGGTGGACGAGCTCTCGGCTCTCGGGGCCGCTGATCCAGGGGGAGTCGCCGGGGGCGGTCGCGGTCTGGCCGTCGAGGGACATCGCCATCTTCAGGACGACCAGCGGCAGGCCGGTGCGCGAGTGCTTGCGGAAGGGTTGGTTGAGGCGTCGCGCCGCCGTGGCCTCGGCCCCACTCGCAAATGCGACCTCCACCCCGCCGTCCCGCAGGATCCCCGGGCCGCGGCCGGCGGCCTTCTCGCTCGGGTCCTCGGAGGCGATCACCACCCGCCCGATCCCGGCCTCGAGGATTGCCTCGACGCACGGGGGCTGACGTCCCTGGTGCGCGCAGGGCTCGAGCGTCACGTACATCGTCGCCCCCGCCGGGTCCTCGCCCCGCTCGCGGCAGTCGGCCAACGCGGCGCGCTCCGCGTGCAGACCGCCCAGCTCGGCGTGAAACCCCTCGCCGATGACCTCGTCGTCCCGGACGATCACCGCTCCGACCAAGGGGTTCGGGCTGACACGACCTCGCCCGCCCTCGGCAAGCTCCAGAGCCCGCCGCAGGTGGGCTTGATCGGTGGCTGTGAGCTCGGCTTTCATGCGACTGATTGACTCGTCAATCAACCAGGAGTTTACCCCCTCCCCGGCGTAGCTATGGAAGTCCAGACGGATACGCTGGCCCGCCACCCATGAAGCTCATCATTCAGATTCCTTGCCTGAACGAGGAAGCGACGCTCCCGCAGACGATCGCCGACCTCCCCCGCGCGCTGCCCGGCATCGACCAGGTCGAGCTGCTGGTGATCGACGACGGCAGCACCGACCGCACGGTCGAGGTCGCCCGCGAGTGCGGGGTCGAGCACATCGTGCGGCTGACCAACAACAAGGGCCTCGCGGCCGGCTTTCAGGCCGGGCTCGACGCCTGCCTCAAGCTCGGCGCCGACGTCGTCGTCAACACCGACGCCGACAACCAGTACAGGGGCGCCGACGTCGCCAAGCTGGTCGCGCCGATCGTCGCCGGCGAGGCCGACATGGTCGTCGGCGACCGCCGCGTCGGCGAGATCGACCACTTCTCGGGCTCGAAGAAAGGTCTCCAGCGGCTCGGCAGCTGGGTGGTCCGCCGCCTCTCCGGCACCGAGGTCACCGACGCCACCTCCGGCTTTCGCGCCTACAACCGCGAGGCCGCCCTGCAGCTCTCGGTCGTCGACAACTTCACCTACACGCTGGAGAGCCTGATCCAGGCCGGGAAGATGCTGGTCGCGGTCGACGAGGTCGAGGTCGGGACCAACCCGAAGACGCGCGAGTCCCGCCTCTTCGCCTCGACCGGCGCCTACGTCCGCCGCAACGCGCCCGCGATCCTCCGCATCTACGCCCGCTACGAGCCGCTGCGCGCCTTCGCCACCGCCGGCGCCGTCGTCCTCCTCCTCGCCCTCTGCGCCTGGCTGCCGTTCCTGGTCGACGCGATCTTCAACGGCGACAGCACCGGCCACGTCCAGTCGCTGATCCTCGGCGCCGTCCTCTTCATCGCCGCGGTGCAGCTCTTCGCCCTCGGCGTGATCGGCGACCTGCTCGCCGGCCAGCGGGTGATGACCCAGCGGGTCTTCGAGCGGGTGCGGCGGGTCGAGCTGCAACTGGGGATCGAGCCCTCCCACTACGAGCGGGGCGGTGCGCCCGCCCCACGCGAGCACGGCGAGTGAGCGAGGAGCGGCAGGGCGGCTCGGCGACCAGCGCCGAGTACGGGAAAACGGCGAGCTTCCTGGCGATCGGCGTCGGCCTCACCGGCCTGATCACCTACGCCTACTTCCTGATCGCCTCGCACACCCTCTCGAAGCCCGACTACGGCCAGATCACGGTCCTCTGGTCGGCGGTCTTCATCACCATCTCGACCCTCTACCGGCCGGTCGAACAGCTGCTCAGCCGCCACGTCTCCGAGCGGCTGGCGAAGGGCGAACCGCTGCGACAGGAGCTGCGGGTGGCCTCGACGATCCAGATCGGCCTGGCCCTCTTCTTCGCCGTCGTCGCGCTGGTCCTCCGCGGCCCGATCCAGGACGGCCTGCTGGAAGGCAACGAAACGCTGTACTGGGTCTTCTTCGGCGCCGTCCTCTTCTACGCCGCCAGCTACTTCGCCCGCGGCTTCCTCGCCGGGCAGCGGACCTTCGGGCTGTTCACGGCGCTGATCCTCTCCGAGTCCTGCTTCCGCACCCTGTTCGCGCTGCTGGTCGCGATCGGCCTGCTCAGCGGCCAGTCCTGGGTCGCGATCGGGATCGTCGCCGCGCCCAGCCTCTCGCTGCTGGTCGTGCCGTTCGCCTTCGCCCGGCGGGCGAGGAAGAAGCAAGCACCGCCCCAAGCAGCCCCCGGACGCGAAGCGGAGGAGGCTGCGACTGACGACTTCACGATGAAGGAGGGGGGCGGCTTCGCCGCGGCCGTGCTGGTGATCATGTTCAGCGAACAGGCATTCCTCAACGCCGGGCCGCTGATCACCCGCGGCCTGCAGGGCGCCGCTGCCGCCGGCTTCATATTCAACGTCCTGATGCTGGCGCGGGCGCCGCTGCAGCTCTTCCAGGCGGTCTCGACCAGCATCCTCCCCCACCTCACCAACCTCCACACCTCGACCGCCCCCGACAGCGAGCGCGAATTCCACCGCTCGGTCCGCGGCGTCCTCCTCGGCGTCGCCGCCTTCACCGCGCTCACCGCGCTCGTCGTCCTGATCGCCGGCCCGCAGTGCATGCAGATCGCCTTCTCCAAGAAGTTCGAGTACGACCGGCCCGGCCTGCTGCTGGTGACGCTGGGAATGGGCCTCTACCTCGCCTCGGTCACGGTCAACCAGGCCTGCCTCGCCCAGGGCCAGGTGCGACGCGCGGCGGTCCGCTGGATCTCCTGCGCCGCCTTCTTCATCCTCTGGAACTTCCTGCCGATCGTCTCCGACGAGTTCCGCCGCGTGGAGATCGGCTTCGCCCTCACCGCCGGCGTTCTCTTCGCCCTCCTCTGCCTCGTCTACCGCCGCCCGCACGGCCGGCCCGAGGACATCCCCCGCGAGGGTTCGACCGAGGAGCTCGAGCTGCGCCTCGCCTCGATCGACGAGAACACCTAGTTAGGGTCCCCCGATGGGGCACCACGACGCCGAGCTGATCCTGATCGCCGGTGCCCTGCTGGGCGCGGGGATCGTCGGGGCGCTGCTCGCGGACCGGGTGCGCGTTCCCGGTCTGCTGCTCTTCCTGGCGCTGGGGATGATCGCCGGCTCGCAGGGAATCGGCGGCATCGAGTTCTCCAACATGGAGCTGGCGCGGACGCTGGGGACGATCGCGCTGATCCTGATCCTCTTCGAGGGCGGCCTGACCGCCGGCTGGCCGGAGATCCGGCCGGTGCTGGGGACGGCCGCATCGCTGGCGACGATCGGCACCGTCCTCACCGCCGTGGTCGCCGGCTTGGCGGCGAAGCTGATCTTCGACATCGGCACCCTGGAAGGGATGATCGTCGGCGCCGCGATCGCGGCGACCGACTCGGCGGCGATCTTCGCCGTGCTGCGCCGCTCGACCCTGGAGAAGCGGCTGGCGCGCTCGCTCGAGGGCGAGTCGGGGATGAACGACCCGGTCGCCCTGCTGCTCGTCATCGGGTTCATCGAATGGATCCAGGAGCCCGGCTACGGGCTGGCCGACATGGCCGCCCTGCTGGCGCTCAAACTCGCGGTCGGGATCGCCGTCGGCTACGCCATCGGCCGCCTCGCGGTGGTGGCGCTCGACCGGGTGCGGCTGCCGACCGACGGGATCTACCCGGTGGCGACGATCGCGATCGCCGCCCTCGCCTACGGCCTCGCCGAGGTCGCCCACGGCTCCGGCCTGCTCGCCACCTACCTGGCCGCGCTGGCGCTGGGCGGCGCCAACATCCCCGCCCGCCGCACCGTCGTCGCCTTCCACGAGGGGCTCGGATGGGTCGCCCAGCTCGCGCTCTTCATCCTCCTCGGCCTGCTGGTCTTCCCCAGCCAGCTCGACGACGTGGCGCTGAAGGGCCTGGCGCTCTCCGCCGTGCTGATCCTGGTCGCCCGCCCGCTGGCGACCTTCGCCGCCACCGCCCTGGCGCCGCTGAACGTGCGCGAGCGTCTGATGTTGGGCTGGGCCGGGCTGCGAGGCGCGACCCCGATCTGGCTCGCGACCTTCCCGGTCGTCGCCGGGATCGCCGGCGGCCAGGAAGAGTTCGCGATCGTCTTCTTCGTCGTCGTCACCTCGACCCTGGTCCAGGGGGCGAGCTTCGAGCCGCTGGCGACGCGGCTGGGGCTGACGACCGACGAGCCGGCGCTGCCGCGGCGGCTGCTGGAGTCGGGCCGGATCCGCCGCATGGGCGGCGACGTGATCGCCTATCGGGTGCCGGAGGGGGCGGCGATCGCCGGCCACCGGGTCCGCGACCTCGAGCTGCCGCGCGAGGCGCTGGTCAACGTGATCGTCCGCGAGGGGAGCGCGATGCCGCCGCGAGGATCGACCGAGCTGCAGGAGGGCGACGAGCTGCACATCCTCGTCCGCAGCGAGCTGCGCGACGAGGTCGAGGGCCTGACCGGCCACTGGGCCAAGGGACCGATCGGCAAGCCCGCCCCGCCGCCGTTGCCACGGCGCGGAGCCTCCCAGGTCTTCACGGTGCGCCCGGCCCGGGGAGATGGCGAGCTCGGTGAGGAGATCGACGGGATCCCGATCGTCAGGGTGATGCGTGACCGCAGCGAGCGGGGCGCCTACCTCGTCGCCCTTGCCGACGGGCGCTACGCGGTGCTGAGCTCGGGCATGACCGCGATCGGCGGGCGCCGCGCCCTGGCCGGCTGGTGCGAGCGCAGAGCAGCGAGACCAGAAGTCGACGCGGCCGAGCGGGCCTGGTGGCAGGAGGTCACCGGCGCCCTGATCGCGAGGGGTTGAGCTAGGAAGCGCCGGCAGCCGCTGCGATCTCGGCGTAGGCGGCAGCGGGGTCGGCGGCGCCGAAGACCGCGGAGCCGGCGACGAAGAGCTGGGCGCCGGCGGCGGCGAGCGGGCCGGCGGTCTGGGTGTCGACGCCGCCGTCGACCTCGATCGCGGCCTTGCCGGCGAGGGGCGCCAGGCGCTCGACCTTCTCCGGCGAGGTCTCGATGAAGGACTGACCCCCCCAGCCCGGGTTGACCGTCATGCAGAGGACGAGGTCGGCCATCCCGCGCAGCTCCTGGACGGTCTCGACGGGGGTGCCGGGGTTGATCGCGATCCCGGCCAGGCAGCCGAGCTCACGGATCGCGGCGAGGGTGCGGTGGGCGTGCGGCGTCGCCTCCTCGTGGAAGGTGATCGAGTCGGCCCCGGCCCTGGCGAAGTCCTCGATCTGGCGCTCGGGCGCCTCGATCATCAGGTGGACGTCGACGGCGCCGCCGGCCTCGTGGACCCGGTCGGCGATCCCGCTGAGGACCAGCGGGCCGATCGTGATCGGCGGGACGAAGTGGCCGTCCATCACGTCGAAGTGGATGACCCGCGCCCCCGCGTCCATCACCTCTTCGACCTGCGCCCCCAGGCGACTCATGTCGGCCGAGAGGATCGACGGCAGCACCCGCGGCTCGGCGATCAGGTCTCTCATCCGGTCGCTCACAACCGGAAACCTACTGAGTGTCTGCGGATGCAGTTAGGCGACTCTGAGCATGGAAGCCCCGCACGACTGGCATTCCATGTCGGCCGTGTTGGTCATCCGGGCGATCGTCTGGTGCTCGCCGCAGTTGGGGCACTGCGAGACGAGCTCGAAACGGGTGAGGCAGTTGACGCAGCGCAGCCGGCCCGGCAGCTGGGTGGGGCGCAGCCAGGGCTCGCCGCAGTTCGGGCATGGAGCGCGGCCCAGCGGGTTGGAGTCCCCCTGAGCCGACTGGTTGGGGTGGCTCATCGCCCTAATCATGCCTCATCGCTCTAGACAGTTCTGGTGAACCGAGCGATGAAGAAGCCGGTGGTGCGGTCGCGATCGGGGCGCAGCTGCAGGCAGCGGCGCTCGGCTGGCGCGGCGAGGGGAGGCGCCAGGGCGCCGAGGTCGTCGAGCGCGAGCGGCGGCACCTCCCCCGCCTCGGCGGCGCGCAGCAACGCCGCGATCCGCTCCTCGTTCTCGCGGCGGGAGATCGTGCAGGTCGAGTAGACGAGGGTCCCCCCGGGCCGGAGAACGGCGGCGGCGTTGCGCAGGAGATCGTCCTGGACCTCGGTCAGGCGCTGGATCGCCTTCGGCGACTTGCGCCAGCGGGCGTCGGGGCGCGAGGCGAGCGCGCCGAGGTCCGAGCAGGGCGCGTCGAGGAGGACGCGATCGAAGCCGGGGCCGATCGCACCCTTGGTGGCGTCGGCCTCGATCACGGTGACGCTGCGCAGGCCGAGCCGGGTCGCCTGGGCGGCGGTTTCCGCCGCCCGGCCGGGGTCGAGCTCGACCGAGATCACCTCGCCGCGGTCGCCCATCCGCTCGGCGATCTGTCCGGTCTTGATCCCCGGCCCGGCGCAGAGGTCGAGGACGTGGTCGCCCTCCTTCGGGTCGAGGACCTCGACGACCGCGGCCGAGCCGCGGCTCTGCGGCGTCAGCTCGCCGGCCGCGACCGTCGCGGGGACGGCCTCGCCGGTCCGCCCCTCGAGGACGATCGTCTCGGGGAGTGCGAGCGGCCAGCCGAGCTCCGCCGCCGGGGGATTGGCTTCCACGCCGGCTTCGCCGAGCCGCGCGAGCATCGCCTCGCGATCGGTGCGCAGCGCGTTGACCCGCATCGCCACCTCGGCCGGCTCGTTGCAGGCGGCGAGGAGCGCTCGCGCCGCCTCGGCGCCCAGCTCCTCCCACCACATCGCGGCCAGCCACTCCGGCGCCGAGTCGGCGACCGCGGCGGCCGCGGGGGTCGAGTCGTCCAGCAGCGCCGCGGTCAGCTGGGCGCGCTCGCGGATCGCCCGGCGCAGGATCGCGTTGGCGAAGCCGGCGGCGTGGCCGGCGCCGGCGGCCTTGACAAGCTCGACCGCCTGGTCGACGGCGGCGTGGTCGGGGGTGGCGTCGGCGAAGAGCAGCTCGTAGAGGCCGAGGCGGAGCCCGGCCAGGACCGGCGGGTCGAGCAGCCGGATCGAGCGGTCGGCGAGCCGCTCGATCGCGGCGTCGCTGGTGCCGCGCCGCTGCACGGCGCCGAAGGTGAGCCGCTGGGCCTGGGCGCGGTCACGGCCCGAGAGCGCGAGGCGGTCGGCCTCGGCGCGGAAGGCGCGCTCGGTGAAGGCGCCGTCCTCGAAGGTGGCGCGGATCGTCGCGAAGGCGAGCGCGCGGGCCGGCGAGACCCTGCCCGCGGCGGCATCCCCGCCGGCGGCGCTCACGAGCCCGGCAGCGGGTGGCCGCGGAGGTAGGCGTCGGCGGCCATCGGCTTGCCGCCGGCCGGCTGGACGAGGTCGAGCCGCAGCGATCCGGCGGCGGTGCCGAGCAGGAGGGCGCCGTCGCGCTCCTCGAGCTTCCCGGCCTCGACCAGGTCGTCGACGGCGCCGACGCGACGGACACCGAGCCGCTCGTCGTCGGAGAGCTCGAGGTAGACGCCGACGTGCGGGGTGAGGGCGCGGACCGTGGCGGCCAGCTCGGCGGCCGGGCGGGCCGGGTCGAGGCGCCGCTCCCCCGACTCGATCTTCGCCGCGTAGGTGACCCCGTCCTCGTCCTGCTCGGCGAACTCCAGCGTGCCTTCGGCCTGCAAATCGAGGGCGCGGACCAGCAGGTCGCCGCCGATCCCGGCCAGGCGCGCGGAGAGCTCCTCGAAGTCCTCCCCGGGGTCGATCGCCACCTCCTCGCAGAGGGCCACCGGCCCGGAGTCGAGGCCCTCGGTCAGCCGCATGATGCAGACGCCGGTCCTCTCGTCGCGGGCCATGATCGCCCGCTCGATCGGCGCCGCCCCACGCCAGCGCGGCAGCAGCGATGGATGGACGTTCAGCATCGGCAACTCGGAGAGCAGCGGCTCGCGGATCAGCTGCCCGAAGGCGCAGACCACCACGGCCTCCGGCGCGGCGGCGCGGATCCGCTCCAGGGCCGCGTCCTCGTTGACGTTCTCGGCCTGCAACAGGTCGATCTCGAGCTCCGCCGCCGCGATCGCGGCCGGCGGCGGCTTCACCTTGCGGCCGCGGCCCTGGCGCCGGTCCGGCGGGGTGACGACGAGGCTCGGGCGGTGGGGCGAGCCGGCGAGTCGGCGCAGCACGGTGGCGGCGAAGTCCGAGGTGCCGAGGTAAACGGTCCTCACGCGTCGGTGCGGGGCTCGCGCAGCTCGTCCGCCTCGTCGATCTCTTCCTCCGAGGAGGGGCTGTAGCTCTCGCCCTCGCGCAGCGCCCGCAGCGCCGCCTTGCGCTGCTCGCGCGGGGTGCGGTCGAGGATCAGGACGCCGTCGAGGTGGTCGATCTCGTGCTGGAGGACCCGCGCCTCGAGCCCGGCGGCCTCGATCGAGATCGGCTCTCCCTCGGCGTCGCGGCCGCTGAAGCGCGCGTAGAGCGGCCGCTCGACGTCCATCGAGACCCGCGGCAGGCTCAGGCATCCCTCCTCGGCGACCGCCACCTCCGCCGAGAGCCACTCGACCTCGGGGTTGACCAGCGCAGTCGGCTCGCTCTCGGGCCCGGCCTGGAAGACGAGCAGGCGGCGGAGGATTCCGAGCTGGGTCGCCGCCAGGCCGATCCCGAGGCCGTCCCGCATGATCGAGAACATCCGCTCGACCTCGGCGCGCAGCTCGGGGCCGAAGTTCGTGACTGGCGAGGCCTTGCTCTTGAGCACGGGATCGCCGAACTTGACGACGTTGGCGAGCGCCGCTTCGCGCCGCTCCAGCAGCTCGACTTCGAGCCGCCGATCCTCCGTGTCGCGCTCCTCGGTCTGCACTTCCTCGGTCATCGGCGTGAGTCTAAAACTCCTCTCCGGTCTGATACTTCCTGTGTGGGCCGGAGGGTCGGTAGGGGGTCCCCGGGAGCACCTCCGCCGAGTGGACCGGGGAGAGCTATCGCCTCAAAGCGCCTTGGCTCGGCTCCATCCTGAGTACCCGGGGACCCCCTACCGACCCTCCTCCCGACAGAGCCCCGTCAGACGTCGTCAGACGACCAGGGTTCAACAGCTCCCTCGAACCGCGTGAACCCGTCTTCAACAAGGGCTGATGCGGGCTCGGCGAATAGAGGCTGTCGTAGAGGGGCGGGCACCCCCTCTGACAAAGGCTCAAGAAGTCACGCTCGAAATCACAAGTTCGATCAGCTGCGCGACGGTCTTTGGCAGAGGGGGTGCCCGCCCCTCCCTACCTACTGCGGATCGACGTCAACGCCGATCGCCACGTCCTTGAGCGACCGGTCGGCGGCGCGGCGCTCCACGGCGTCTCGGACCGCAGCAATAGTCCCCGCCCGATCGTCGGCCTTGATCAGGATCCGGCGACGATGCCGGTTGCGGACGCGGAACATCGGCGCCGGGCCGAGCAGCTCGGAACCCTCGGGGAGGCCGCGGTCCAACTCCCGGGCCACGGATCGAGCCACCTCGTCCACCCTCTCTTCCTCTTCGGAAGAGAGGTTGATCCGGACCAGGTGCGAGAAGGGCGGGTAGTGGAGGACGCGGCGGCGCTCGAGCTCGACCTCGAGGAAGCCGGCGGAGTCGTGGCGCGAGGCGTGCTCGATGCTCGACGCCGCCGGCGCCAGAGTCTGGACGATCACCTCTCCCCCGGCCTCGCCGCGGCCGGAGCGGCCGGCGAGCTGGGCGACCATCGCGAAGGTCCGCTCCTCGGCGCGGAAGTCGGGGAAGCGCAGGGTCGCGTCGGCGTCGAGGATCGCGCTCAGGGTCACCTCGGGGAAGTCGTGGCCCTTGGCGACCATCTGGGTGCCGACGAGGACGGCGCTCTCGGCTTCGTCGAAGCGGGCGAGGATGCGGGCGTGGGCGCCGCGGCCGGCGGCGGTGTCGGAGTCGAGGCGGAGGACCGGCATCGGGTCGAGGCGCTCGGCCAGCAGGCCCTCGATCCGCTCGGTCCCGGCGCCGGCCCGCGAGAGCGTCGTCGAGCCGCACTCGACGCAGGCGTGTGGCGCGCGCTCGGAGTGGGCGCAGTGGTGGCAGACGAGGCGGCCGCTGTGGCGGTGGACGATCAGCGAGACGTCGCAGTTGGGGCAGTCCCAGTGATGCCCGCAGGAGCGACAGGTGAGCCAGGGGGCGAAGCCGCGGCGGTTGATCATCACGATCGCCTTGGCGCCGGCGCCGCGGACGCCCTCCAGCGCCTCCCAGGTCTCGGCGTGGACCGGGCCCGAGCGGGGGTCGGCCCTGCGCATGTCGACCAGGTGGACGGGCGGCATGCGGCGGCCGTCGACCCGCCGCGGCAGCTCCAGGCGCGGCAGCTCCAGCCAGCTCTCCGGCCGCGGCGTCGCGGTGCCGGCGACGAGGACGGCGCCGTTGTCGGCGGCGCGTTTGCGGGCGACGGCGCGGGCGTCGTAGGTCGGGTCCCCCTCCTGCTTGTAGGAGGGGTCGTGCTCCTCGTCGATGACGATCAGGCCGAGTTCGCGGATCGGGGCGAAGACGGCGGAGCGCGGGCCGACGCAGACGCTCGCCTCGCCGCTGCGCAGCCGCCGCCACTCGTCGTAGCGCTCGCCGGCGGAGAGGGCCGAGTGCAGGACCGCGAAGCGGTCGCCGAGGCGGGCGCGGAAGCGGGCCACCGCCTGCGGCGCGAGGCCGATCTCGGGGACGAGGACGATCGCGCCCTCGCCGCGGGCGAGAGCAGCCTCGACGGCGGCGAGGTAGACCTCGGTCTTGCCCGAGCCGGTGACCCCGTGGAGGAGCAAGCTGCGCGGGGCGCCGCCCTCGCCGTCGAGGGCGGCGACGATCCCCTCGACCGCCTCCTCCTGCTCGGGGAGCAGCCGGGGCCGGTCGGCGGCGCCGGGGAGGCCCGACGAGGCGGGGGCGCGACGCACGCCGGAGGTGCGGGTGGCGATCAGGCCCCGCTGCTCGAGGCGGCGCAGGGTCTGGCGGTCGGAGCCGACAGCGGTCGCCAGCTCCCCCGCCGACATCTCGCCGGCGCGCAGCGCCTCCAGCACGGCGCGCTGCTTGGCGCCGAGTCGCTCGCCCCCGTCGAGGGCGGCCTCGCCGGCGGGGAGGACCTCGGCCCGCAGCTCCGTCTTGGCGCGGGTCGTCCGGCCGCCGCCGGTCCCGGTCCCGGGCGGCAGCACCAGTTGCAGGCCGCGGGAGGGCGTCGAGCAGTACTCGCGGGCGACCCAGAGGCCGAGGCGGACCAGCTCGGGCGTCGCCCCTGCCTCCAGCGCCTCGAGCGGCTCGGCCAGGCGCTCGGGGGGCAGCTCGGAGGCCTCGGCGACCTCGACCACGACGCCGAGCAGCCGCCGCGGCCCGAACGGCACCCGGACGACGCTGCCGACGTCGAGGTCCTCCATCGACTCCGGACGGTGGTAGTCGAAGGGGCCACGCAGAGCGCGGGCGGTGGTCAGCGGCTCGACGCGGAGGATCGCCATCGAAGCGAGGTTATGGGTGGCCGGGGATGCCCTGGCCTGCGGCCGGAGGAGGACATATGCTGGCGCCCGTGATGGTCAACCTCCACCCGGGCGAGCGGGTGCTCTTCGAAGGGCATCCCTCCTGGCGCGCGATCCTCGGCTTCTACCTGAAGGGAGCCCTGGTCGCGGTCGTCTTGGGCTTTATCGCGAACCTGATCGACGGCGGCGCGACGACCTTCGTCGTGGTCCTGGTCGTCCTCGCCCTGACCGTCCTGATCGGCTTCGTCAAGCGGGTGGCGACGACCTACACGATCACCGACCGCCGGCTCAACATCAAGCGCGGGATCGTCTCCAAAGAGATCCAGGAGACGCGCCTGGAGCGGGTCCAGAACGTCAACTACCGCCAGAGCGCCTACCAGCGCCTGATGCAGATCGGCGACGTCGACTTCGACACCGCGGCGAGCGACGACTACAACTTCGTCTTCAACGGGGTCGCGAACCCCGGCGAGGTCGTCCACAGAGTCGACCAGGCGACCGGCGCGGCATCGGCAGGTTCACACGGTCTCGGCGAGGCCCAGCCGCCGGAACAGCGGGCTTAGCCGGTTAAGTTCGCGGCGGTCTTCTTGAGAATTCCTTCTACGTGACGGGGTTCGTACTTGACTTGGTGATGAGAAAAGCGGAGCGGAGTGAGGCCGTTCGCTACATGGATCTGGAACCGGAGGGCGTCGCGGGTCTGGGCCGAGGGGGTGCGGTGGTAGCGCCACCCGTCGGTCTCGACGACGAGCCCGAGCTCGGGCCAGAAGAAGTCGACCTCGAAGCGGTCGACCATGTGTTTGGTGAGAGGGGTCGGCAAGCCGGCGGCCGTCGCGAGCGGGCGGAAGAGGCGTTCCAGCTCGTCGTCGGAGAGGCGGAAGGTGTCCTTGTCGAGCACGTGGCGGAGCAGGCAGATGCCGGGCCGGCCGGGATGGTCCTCGAGGGCGCGGCGCAGCGAGTCGGCGTCGATCACGTCGAGCTTGTCCGCCTCGTTGATCGAGCGCTCGATCGTCTTCGGGCCGGTGACGGTGGCGAGGTCGAGAAAGGTGCGAACGGGTGCGGTGACGGGAATGCCCCGGCGAAGATCTACTTCGTTGCTGGGTAGGGAAGGGCGGCGATGGCAGCGCAGGCCGGGAATGCGGGCTTCGGAGGTGCGTCTGACGCTGACGTCGATGAAATCGGAGTGCTCGTTGCCGAACCCCCAGAGTGCTGCCGCACTGCGGTGGCTCAATACCGCTTCTGGTCCGCAGGTGAGCACGGCCGCCATCCAACGTCCCTCACGGGTCAGCTGGCGCCGACCCACTGCGTAAACGCCTCGGACCATCGGATGAAGTCGTCCCTTTTGGACGCGGTGTTTGATCGCTTCAGCGCTGAACCCGAGGTCAAGCAACTGACCCCGCGTGACCACGCCGTGCTGCCGGAGCGCCAGAATCCACGCCTGCCGGCTCTGCGACTCCGAGATTTGGGGGGTCATAGCCCCCTAAAGTTCGGAGAGGCGCCGGTCTCGCCCCCTTACCCAGCCAGTTGTGCGCCGTTTTCCGGCTAACGCGGGACTTACCGCTACGCCGCGGCGGTCTCGGCGCCTGCTGCGCTGCGGAGGGCGTCGGCGCGGTCCGTCTTCTCCCAGGTGAAGTCGTCGTCGGCGCGGCCGAAGTGGCCGTAGGCGGCGGTCTTCTGGAAGATCGGACGGTGCAGGTCGAGGTACTCGCGGAAGGCGCCGGGGCGCATGTCGAACTCGGCCTCGACCAGCTGGGAGATCTTCGCGTCGGGCAGCTTGCCGGTGCCGAAGGTCTCGACCATCAGGCTGACGGGATGGGCGACGCCGATCGCGTAGGCGACCTGGACCTCGCAGCGCTGCGCCAGGCCCGCGGCGACGACGTTCTTCGCCACGTGGCGGGCGGCGTAGGCCGCCGAGCGGTCGACCTTGGACGGGTCCTTGCCGGAGAAGGCGCCGCCGCCGTGGCGGGCCATGCCCCCGTAGGTGTCGACGATGATCTTGCGGCCGGTGAGGCCCGCGTCGCCGACCGGGCCGCCGATCACGAACTTGCCGGTCGGGTTGACGAGGAACTCGCCCAGCAGCTCGCTCTCGTCGAAGCGGCCGGGGACCTCGGCCTGCAGCACCGGGAGGACGACGCTCTCCCACAGCTCGGGCTTGATCTGGCTCTGCGAGTCGACCCCCTCGTCGTGCTGGGTGGAGATCAGGAGCTTTTCCACCGCGACCGGGCGGCCGTCGGCGTAGCGCACCGTGACCTGGGTCTTGCCGTCGGGGCCGAGGTAGCCGAGCGAGCCGTCCTTGCGCACCGCCGCCAGCCGTTCGGCGAGGCGGTGGGCGAGGTGGACCGGCATCGGCATCAGCGCCTCGGTCTCGTCTGAGGCGTAGCCGAACATCATCCCCTGGTCGCCCGCGCCGGCGACGTCGAGCTCGTCGCTGTCGCCCGGTTCGACCTTGGTCTCGTAGGCCTGGTCGACGCCCTGGGCGATGTCCGGCGACTGCTCGTCGATCGAGACGATCACCGAGATGTGGTCGCAGTCGTAGCCGTAGCCGCCGCCCTGGTAGCCGATGTCCCGAACCGTGTCGCGAACGATGTCCGGGATGTTGAGGTGTACGTCGGTGGAGATCTCGCCCGAGACCACCGCCATGCCGGTGTTGACGAGCGTCTCACAGGCGACGCGGCCGCCCGGGTCCCCGCTCATGATCGCATCGAGGACGCCGTCGGAGATCTGGTCCGCGACCTTGTCCGGGTGGCCCTCGGTGACGGACTCCGACGTGAAGAGGTACTCGCCCTCGGCGAGAGGCTTGGAAGTAGGCATGCGAGGAAGCCTAGAGGAAATTTGTGCGGTGCCGGAGGGTCATTCCGAGTACCGCCTGCGTCCGGAAGCCGGGGTGAAATCGATGATCAGGGGAACTCCCTCCAACTCGTAGGTTTCCCGCATCCGGTTCTCCAGGTGGTAGGCCCAGTCGCGGACGATCAGCTTGCGGTCGTTGACCTGGATCGCGAACCGCGGCGGGCTCTCCCCGATCTGGGCGGCGTAGTAGAGCCGCAGGCGCTTGCCGCGGCGCGACGGCGGCGGCGTCTTCGCGACGACGTCGCCGACGAAGCGGTTCAGCTCCGGGGTCGGGATCCGCTCGGCCGCCTTGTCGGCGAGCTGCAGCGCCTTGGGCAGGAGGCTGCCGACGTTGCGCCCGCGGGTGGCCGAGGCGGTGATCACCGCCGGGCGCAGCCGCAGCTTGCGCGCGACCCGGGCGCGGGCGTCGTCGATGTCGGCCTCCGTCACGTCCCACTTGTTGAGGACGAGGAGGGTGGCGCAGCCGGCCTTCATCGCCATCTCGGCGACCCGCAGGTCCTCGGCGGTGACCCCCTCGGAGGCGTCGCAGACGACGATCGCGACGTCGGCGCGCTCGACCGCGCGTTCGGAGCGCAGTTGCGCGTAGTAGTCGACGGTGCCGGCGACCTTGGAGCGCCGTCGCAGGCCGGCGGTGTCGACGAGGGTCACCCGCCGCCCATCGACCTCGAGCTCGGTGTCGATCGCGTCGCGGGTGGTGCCGGCGACGTCGGAGACGATCACCCGGTCGGAGCCGAGGAAGGCGTTGACCATCGAGGACTTGCCGACGTTGGGCCGGCCGATCACCGCGACGCGAACCGCGTCGTCGTCGCCGTCCTGGGGCTCGCGCTCCCCGAGCGCGGCGACGATCGCGTCGAGCAGATCGCCGGTGCCGAGCCCGTGGGTGGCGGAGACGGGCAGCGGCTCGCCGAAGCCCAGCGCGTGGAACTCGGCGGCGATGCCGTGGTCGTCGGCGCGATCGGCCTTGTTGACGACGACGAGCACCGGCACGTCGCCGCCGCGCAGCGTCTTCGCCAGCTCGGCGTCGCCGGCGCGGAGGCCGGCGCGGCCGTCGACGACGAGCAGGATCGCGTCGGCTTCGGCGATCGCCAGCCGGGCCTGGGCCTGCACGTCGCGCGCCAGCTCGGCCTCGTCGCCGAGGTCGATCCCGCCCGTGTCGACGAGCTCGAAGGCGACGCCGTTCCATTCGGTCGCCAGCCGCTTGCGGTCGCGCGTCACCCCCGGCTCGGGCGAGGTGACCGCCTCGGAGCTGCCGACGAGGCGGTTGACGAGCGTGCTCTTGCCGACATTGGGGAAGCCGACGACGGCGACGGTGGGAAGGCTCATGCGATTCCCCGCTCGCGGGCGAGGGCGACGACGCGGGCGACGACCTCGTCGAGGGCGAGGCCCGTGGTGTCGAGCTCGACCGCGTCCTCGGCGGGCCGCAGGGCGCCGTGCTCGCGCTCGGTGTCGCGGGTGTCGCGCTGGCGCTGCGCCGCGAGGACGACCTCGACGTCCTCCTCGTTCTCGGCGGCGCGGCGGCGGGCGCGCTCCTCGTCGGAGGCGGTGAGGAAGACCTTCAGCGGCGAGTCGGGGCTGACGACGGTGCCGATGTCCCGCCCCTCCGCGACGTAGCGGCCGGCGGCGATCAGCTGCCGCTGGCGAGCGACCATCGCAGTCCGCACCCGCCGGTGGACGGAGACCCGGGAGGCGGCGGCGCTCACCTCGGGGGTGCGGATCTCCCCCGTCACGGCGCGCTCGCCGAGCAGCACCCGCGGGCCGTCGAAGCCGATTTCGAGCCCCTCGGCGAGCGCACCGACCGCCTCGCCGTCATCGAGGTCGAGCCCCCGCTCGGACGCCGCCAGCGCCACGCAGCGGTACATCGCCCCCGAGTCGAGGTAGGTGAAGCCGAGCTCGCCCGCGACAGCGCGCGCGACCGTGGACTTGCCGGCCCCGGCGGGCCCGTCGATCGCGATCACCATGACCGCAGCGTATTCAGCGGGCGGTGAGTGAGCCGAGGTCGCGCTCGAAGCCGGGGTAGCTGACGGCGGCGGCGTCCATGCCGTGGACCTCGACGCCTTCGCGGGAGGCGAGGCCGGCGACGGCGCCGAGCATCGCGATCCGGTGGTCGCCGTGGGAATCGATCGTGCCGCCGGCGAGACCGCCGGTGCCCTCGACGACCATTCCGTCGGCGGTCGGCTCGACGCTGCCGCCGAGGGCACGCAGCGCCGCGGTCACGGTCTCGACACGGTCGGACTCCTTGCGGCGCAGCTCCTCGGCGTCGCGGATCACGGTCGTCCCCTCGGCAAAGCAGGCGGCGAGGGCGACGAGCGGCAGCTCGTCGATGGCGAGCGGGATCTCGGCGCCGCCGACCTCGGTGGCGCGCAGGGGGGTGGAGCGGACGCGGAGGGTGGCGATCGGCTCGCCCCCGGTCTCGCGCTCGTCTTCGACCTCGATCGCAGCGCCCATCCGCTCGAGGATCGTCAGCAGACCGGTGCGGGTCGGGTTGACGTTGACCCATCTCAGTTCGACTTCGCTTCCAGGGACGAGAACTGCAGCAGTGAGGAAGAAGGCGGCCGAGGAGATGTCGGCGGGGACAAGGAGGTCGTCGGGTTCGAGTTTCTCAGCAGGCTGGAGGACGACGGTGCCCGTGCTCTCCTCGCGCCACACCGATACGCCCGCCGCCTTAAGCATCGCCTCGGTGTGGTCGCGGCTCGCCGCCGGCTCCACCACCCGCGTCTCGCCCTCGGCAAGAAGGCCCGCGAAAAGCAGACAAGACTTGACTTGCGCGCTGGCGATCGGCATCTCGTAGGTGATTCCGTGGAGCGGCGCGCCGCGGACTTCGAGCGGAGGCAGTCGGTCCTCACGTGCCGTTAGATCGGCGCCCATCTCCCGCAGCGGGATCGCGATCCGGTCGACGGGACGGCGGCGGATCGACTCGTCTCCATCGAGCGTCCACTCTCCCCCTGCCTGCCCCGCCAACCATCCCGGCAGCAATCGCAGCAGGGTCCCCGCGTTGCCGACGTCGATATTTGCCGCTTTAGGATTCCGCAGGCCGATGCCACGAATCCGCAGCTGAAGCCCGCGCGCGCCTGCAACCCCCTCCCCCTTACCCAGCCCTTCCTCGACCACCTCCGCGCCCAGCGCCTGAACGGCACGGAGAGTCGAGCGCGTATCGGCGGCGTCTAAATACCCCTCGACGATCGTCTCCGTCTCCCCCTCGCCCATCGCCGCGATCAGCGCCGCGCGGTGGGAGATCGACTTGTCGGAGGGCGGGCGCAGCGAGCCGCGAAGCGAGCCGGCAGGAGCGAAGCGGGTGCTGCTCATCCGGCGACCCTATCTACGGCGCCGGGGCGTCGAGCACGGTGACGGTGTGGCCGAGGCCGCGGACCAGCTCCGCCGCCTTCGTCGCCTGCTCCTCGCCGCGCACCCAGAGGGAGACCGCGCCGGAGGTCATGTCCGGCGCCGGGTGCAGGGCCATGTCCTCGATGTTGACCCCGGCCTCGCCGAGCGCCAGCGCCAGCGCGGCGATCGTCCCGGGCCTGTTGGCGACGACGATCCGCAGCTCCCGCAGCGGCCCGCTCTCGCCTTCGGATTCGAGCAGCTGACTGCGGTCCGCGCCGGCGGCGGCGTGCCAGGCCGCCAGCGACTCGCGGTCGCCGGAGCGGATCAGCTCCGCCGCCTCCCGCAGCCGCGCTGCGACCGAGTCGACCGAGTCGGCGACCGCCTCGCGGTTCGAGGCGAAGATGTCGGCCCAGATCGCCGGGTTGGAGCCGGCGACGCGGGTCGCGTCGCGGAAGCTCGGCCCGACGTCGGGGAGCCGCTCGCTGTCCTGGGTGAGCGAGTGCGCCCCCTCGGAGGCGAGGGCGTTGGCGAGCACATGCGGGAGGTGGCTGACCGTCGCCATCAGGCGGTCGTGTCCCAGCGGGTCGATCGCCTGGGGCCGCGCCCCGAGCGCCGCCAGCGCCCGCTGCAGGCGGTCGTAGAGCAGGCCGCTGACCTGGTCTGTCGGGGTCAGGTACCAGCGGGCGCCCTCGAAGAGGTCCTCGCGCGCGTTCTCGACCCCCGCCGTCTCCGCCCCCGCCAGCGGGTGGCCGCCGATGAAGCGCTCGTCGCCGCCCACCGCCGCGACCAGCTCGCCCTTGGTCGAGCCGACGTCGGTGACCGCGGCCTCGGGGCCGGCGGCCGCCAGCGCCTCGCGCGCCTGCTCGTACAGGGCCGCCACCGGCGCGCAGCAGAAGACGAGGTCGGCGCCCTCGCAGGCCTCGGCTAGCGAGCCGGCGGCGCGGTCGATCGCCCCCAGCTCGACGGCGCGCGCGAGCCGCTCCGGGCTGCGCCCGTGGCCGACCACCTCGGCGTCGAGCCGCCGCCGCGCAGCGAGCCCGATCGAGCCTCCGATCAGGCCCACTCCGAGGACGGCGACCCTCATCGGCGGGCGGCGTCCTTCATGAACCGCGCCGCGCCTCGACCGCGGCCGCGAACCGCTCCAGCGCCGAGGCGGTGTCCTCCCAGTCGATGCAGGCATCGGTGATCGACTGCCCGTAGGTCAGCTCCTGTCCGGGGACCAGGTCCTGCCGGCCCTCGGCCAGGAACGACTCCAGCATCACCCCGACGATCGCCTTGTTGCCGTCGGCGACCTGGTCGGCGATGTCGCCGGCGGCGAGGAACTGCTTTTCGGGGTCCTTGCCGCTGTTGTCGTGGGAGGCGTCGATCACCAGCCGCTCGGGCAGCCCGGCGACGCCGAGGGTCACCAGGGCGTCCTCGACCTCGGGCGGGTGGTAGTTCGGGACCCCGTGGCCGCCGCGCAGGATCAGGTGGCAGTCGGGGTTGCCGGTCGTGTGCAGGATCGCCGGCATGCCGGCGTCGTCGATTCCCGCGAAGGCGTGGGACGCCGCGGCCGCCCGCACCGCGTCGACCGCGATCTGGATGTTGCCGTCGGTCCGGTTCTTGAACCCGATCGGCATCGAGAGGCCGGAGGCGAGCTGGCGGTGGGTCTGGCTCTCCGAGGTCCGCGCCCCGATCGCCCCCCAGGCGACCGCGTCGGCGATGTACTGCGGCGTGATCGGGTCGAGGAACTCGCAGCCGATCGGCAGCCCGGTGTCCAGCACCTCGAGCAGCAGCTTGCGGGCGATCCGCAGGCCGGCGTTGACGTCGCCGCTGTCGTCCAGGTGGGGGTCGTTGATCAGCCCCTTCCAGCCGGTCGTCGTCCGCGGCTTCTCGAAGTAGACCCTCATCACCACCAGCAGATCGTCGCGCAGCGCCCGCGCCGTCGCGCTCAACCGCGTCGCGTACTCCATCGCCGCTTTCGGGTCGTGGACGCTGCACGGGCCGACGACGACCATCAGCCGCGGGTCCTTGCCCTGCAGCACGTCGCGCACTTCCTCGCGGCCGCGGACGACCACCTTCGCCCGCTCCTCGCCGAGCGGCAGCTCTTCGAGCAGCCGCGCCGGCGGCGCCAGCTCGACGACTTTCGCGATCCGCTGGTCGCGGACGCCGTCTCTCTTCGCCCCCTCCATGCCGATGAACATTTTGCCTTCGCCTTTCTCCAAACCGCAGAAATCGTACTTTCTGGTCGCCCGCTGCCGGTTTGGGTCGGCGCGCACGCGACGCGAACGTTGAACGGCGCCCGACCGGAAGATGTGAACTCTTCGGGGCAGCTCCTCGCCGCCGGGCCGAGCGCCTAGCTAAATCGCCAATACCAGTACGTGAGGTGGCCGCGCGCGACGGCGCTGGCTGGGATGCCGGTCGCGGTATGGGCTTCGTTCAACCTCACGGTCCAGAGGTTGTACCACGCGCGCGTTTTTAGTCAAGTAGTTCCGACAGGGCGCGCAGGAACCGCTCGTTCTCTTCGACGGTCCCGTAGCTGACCCGGATGTGGCTGGGACCGCCGAGCGCCGTGCCGGGCCGGACCGCGATCTCGCGCTCGGCGAGGCCGGCGATCACCGCGGCTTCGTCGGCGTCGCCGAGGTCGATCCAGGAGAAGTTGGCGTGGGTGTCGGCGGTGCGGAGGCCGAGCCCGGCGAGGCCCTCCTCGACGGCGAGGCGGGCGGCGACCGTCGTCTCGACCCGCCGCAGGACGTCGTCCTGGTGGAGGATCGCCTCCGCCCCCGCCGCCTGGGCGAGGGCGTTGACGCTGAACGGCTGGCGCACCGCATCGACGGCGGCGCGGAACTTCGGCGAGCCGATCGCGTAGCCGACCCGCAGCCCGGCGAGGCCGTAGCACTTGCTGAAGGTGCGCAGGACGACCAGGTTCGGGAAGTCGCCGAGCAGGTCGAGCGTCGCGTCGGGGTCGTCGTGGGTCTGGAACTCGACGTAGGCCTCGTCGAGGATCACCGTCACGTGCTCGGGGATCCGCTCGCAGAAGGCGGCGATCTCCGCCGCCGGAACGTGGGTCCCGGTCGGGTTGTTCGGGTTGCAGACGATCAGCAGCTGGGTCGCCGCGGTCACCTCGGCGGCCATCGCGTCGAGGTCGTGGACGTCGCCCTCGGCGAGCGGCACGCGGATCTCGCGGGCACCGGTCAGTGCCGGCAGGTACGGGTACATCGAGAAGGCCGGCCAGGCGTAGACGATCTCGGCGCCCGGCTCGCAGAGCGCCTCGGCGGCGGCGAGGAGGATCTCGCAGGAACCGTTGCCGACGGCGACCCGGGCGGGCTCGGTCTCGTAGCGCTCGGCGAGGCGGCGGCGCAGCAGCGTCGCGTCGGGGTCCGGATAGCGGTTCATCAACCCGGCCGCCGCGGCGACCGCCTCGACCACCTTCGGGTGGGGCGGCGCCGGCGACTCGTTGGAGGCGAGCTGGGCGATGTTCCCCGAGGCGATCGCCTCGGGCGCCTGCCCGGTCGGGACCCCGGCCTGGTAGCCCGGCATGCGGGCGAGCTTCTCGGCGAAGGTGATCGTCATCGCGCCGATTGTGACGGACGGCGGCGCAGAGAGCCGACGAAGGCCGCGTGTGCGGCTACTGGGCGGCCTCGAGGTCGGTCCGCAGCTTCTGCGCCTCGCCGACGTAGACGTGCGCGGGCTCGTGGTCGGCCGGCGCGTAGAAGTGGAGCAGGACCCGGATCACCCGCGGCATCGAGCCGGGCACCGGGATCTCGCGGCAGCACATCAGCGGCACCATTGTCAGCCCCAGGTCCCGCGCCGCCACCGCCGGGAACTCCGCGTCGAGGTCCTCCGTGGTCGTGAACAGGCAGCTGACCATCGCCTTGGGCTCGAGCCCGTTGCGCTCGATCAGCCCCCGCATCAACTCCTCGGTCGCCGCGAGGATCGCCTCCGGCTCGTTCGCCCCGGCCTGCGCGGCACCGCGCACCGCGAAGAGGCGCTCCGGACCCTCGGAGCGCCCGTGCAAGATGTCGCCGTTCTGGCTCACATCCCGCATCTTTCCAGAGGAGGGGGGCGAATCCCCACAGCGGTGGGACTTATGACCGCTATGGCGGCCAAAACTCCCACCGATCGCGGTCGCCGCATGGTGAATCTGGCCAGCAGGCAGCATGGGGTGATCTCACGGGGTCAGCTGCGCAGGCTTGGGATGAGCGATAGCGCCATCGCACACGCAATCGGCACTGGGCGGTTGCATCGCCTCTTTCGTGGCACTTATGCCCTTGCCACCCCGCAGATCAGTCGCCACGGGCGCCTCAGTGCCGCCGTCCTCGCCTGTGGCAAAGGAGCCGTGATCTCTCACCGCAGCGCTGGAGCCCTCTTGGGATTGCTGAACGATGAACCCGCGGTGATCGACGTGCTCTCCCCTCAGGAACACGGCAGGGACATCGACGGGATCCGCTTCCACCGGGTGCGGGCGCCGCGACGGGACGAGGTTGGGACCGTGGACGGCATTCCCTGCACGAGCCCGGCGCGGACGCTGGTGGATCTCGCCGGGACGGTCGGCGACTGGACGCTGCGCAGTTGCTTCGAGCGGGCGGCGCAGCGGCGGATGCTCGACATCCCGGCGATCGAGGCGTCGATGGACCCGGGGCGGCGGGGGGTCAAGTCTCTTCGCGCACTCGTCGACGAATGGCGCCGTGCCGCGCCCGTTGCGAAGAAGGGCAAGCTGAAGAGCCCGCTGGAGGCGAAGGTGCTGCCGCTCCTCCTCCGTCGCGACCTTCCCACCCCGCTCCTCAACGCCCCGGTCGAGATCGCCAACGGCCGCATCGAAGTCGACTTCCTCTGGCCGGCTCAGCGCCTCGTGGTCGAGGCCGACAGCCGTGACTTCCACGGGACCGACCTCGCGTTCGAGCGCGACCGCTGGCGCGACCGCGAACTGTTCGTCGTTGGCTATTCCACCCTGCGAGTCACTCACCACCAGGCCGAACGCGAAACCGCCGCTGTGGCCGACGCAATCGCAGTCCGCCTCTCCTAGCCACCCCGGCGAGAGCTCCGGCGTTCCCACCAACGCGGTTGGTAAGGGGCCGCCTCACCCTCCCACCCAGCAAAGTAGGAGGGCGAGGCGGCCCCTATCGAGAGGCTTCTCGCAGTTCAGTGATTTCGCTATCGGAGAGCCGCCGCGCACATCCCGGTTGCAGATCGTCAAGCGCTAGCGGTCCGAACTTGACACGTGTCAAGTCCACCACCCGGTTCCCCACCGCCTCCAGCATCCGCCGCACCTGGCGGTTGCGGCCTTCTCGGAGGGTAATTTCGATCTCCCTCTCGCCCAGGCGTCGCACATCGGCCGGCCCGGTCAGGCCGTCCTCCAGCTCGACACCGTCGCGCAGGCGGGCGAGGTCGCGCGCGGCGATCGGGGTGCCCAGCCGCGCCACGTAGGTCTTCGGCACCTCGTAGCGAGGATGGGTGAGCTGGTTGGCCAGCTCACCGTCGTTGGTCAGCAACAGCAAGCCGGTCGAGTCCGCGTCGAGTCGGCCGACCGGATAGAGGCGGGCGCTGGTGTCGACGAGGTCGACCACCGGGCGACGATCGCCGGGCTCTCGCGCCGTCGAGACCACCCCCGCCGGCTTGTTCACCGCCCACACCTCGCGAGCCTCGACCACCACCGGCTCGCCGTTGACCCGAACGTCGTCGCCCTCCCCCACATCCCGCGCCGGATCGGTGACCACCTCGCCGCCAACGGTCACCAACCCCTTCCCAATGATCTCCTCCGCCCGCCTCCTCGAAGCAACCCCACCGTGGGCGAGAAACTTGACCAGCCTCACAAGTGGGGAGTCGGGGAGGTCCCATC
>DASVAT010000008.1:0-38951 GCA_036376215.1 Solirubrobacterales bacterium | reverse complement strand
CGCCTCGTTGAGGAAGGTCGCCGGGCCGTTGACCGACTCGACCGGATTCAGCTTCGCCAGTTCCGCGCAGGGCCCCGGAATCGGCCGTACACCCGCGGGAACCTTGCCGGAGAGGCATCCCTCCAGCCGCAGCAGGCGGCCGAGGTTGGGGGTCAGGACGAGTTC
Source organism: Solirubrobacterales bacterium (assembly GCA_036376215.1). Classification (GTDB taxonomy): domain Bacteria; phylum Actinomycetota; class Thermoleophilia; order Solirubrobacterales; family 70-9; genus VAYN01. Next base: position 38,786 of record DASVAT010000008.1, on the reverse strand, counting down.
CTGCAGATCCCCCTCGACCAACACGACGACGGGTTCTTCCCCGAAGGCTTCCCGCACCTGCTGGGTGGCGCGGTAGCTGGGCGCGTCGGTGTCGATCAGGGTGCTCGGCGCCGCGTCGGTGGACAGCGACAGCGAGCCGATCCCCGCCACCACGGCGATCGCAATCGAGACCGCCAGCACCGGCCGCGCATGGCGGACGGCCCAGGCCGCAACCCGGGCGAACACCTGGGTCTAGTCCATCGAGAGCGGGCCGGTTACGTCGGCGTTGAGGAACTGGCTGACGAAGCTGTTTTCGGAGTCGAAGAGTTCCTCTTTCGGCCCCGACTCGACGATTTTGCCGTTCCACAGCACCGCGATGAAGTCGGAGATACGGCGCGCCGTGTTGAGGTCGTGGCTGATCACCAGGTAACAGCCGCCGTTCTCGGCGTGGATCTCGCGGATCAGCTCGCAGAGCAGCGCCGTGCGGACCGGGTCGAGGCCGGAGTCGGGCTCGTCGAACATGACGATCTGCGGTTCGAGGACCAGCGCCCGGGCGAAGCCGGCGCGCTTGCGCATCCCGCCGGAGAGCTCGTTCGGCATCTTGTAGGTCGCCTCGCTGAGCCCCACCTCTTTGAGCCGGCGGTTGACGATCTCGCCGATCTCCTCCTCGCCTTTGTCGGTGTGCTGGCGGAGGGGGAAGGCGACGTTGTCGTAGATGTTCATCGAGCCGAAGAGCGCCCCGTCCTGGAACAGCAGGCCGAACTTTTTCCGCACCTCGAATAGCTCGTCGTCGGTCATGTTCGGAATCGACTCGCCGTGCACGAGAACGTCCCCCGAATCGGGGTAGAGGAGACCGACGATGTGCTTGATCAGCACGCTCTTGCCGGTGCCCGACGGGCCCAGCACCATCGAGACCTGGTCCTCCGGCAGACCCAGGTTGAGTCCGTTGAGGATCCGCGCCCGGCCGAACTGCTTGACCAGGTCGATGATCTCGATCGCGTCCTCGCCGCCGTGATCGCGCTTGCGGCCGGTGTGGAATTTGTAGGGGTCGTGCTCGCGCGGGTTGACGCCCGGGATGACGAAGTCACGCCCCATCGTGGCGCCGTCCTCGCTGACGTAGGGGCCTTCGGCCGTGGCGCTTTCGGGATGGCCGGGCGTGCCGCCATCGGTGACGACCTCCGGCGGCGCTTCGGCGCTGGAGGTCGCCTCGTCCCGCAGGTCCTCTTCTTCGCGACGGGCCTCCTCCTCGGAGTAGCGGTTCTCTTCCTCGATCGACACCTCAGCCTCCTATTGGCGCGCGTGGGTTGGCACCCCAGAAGACCAGGGTTCCGAGCATTCCGATGATGTGGACTAAGACGATGTTGAGGACCATCGACTTGGCGGTCGCGGTCCCCACCCCGACGGGCCCGCCGCCGGCGGTGTACCCGTAGTAGCAGCCGACCAGCACGATCGCGGTCGCCATGACCATTCCCTTGATCAAGCTGAAGATCAGGTCGGGCGGGTTCTGGAACATCCAGAAGATCAGCAGGTAGCCACCCGAGGAGACGTCGCCGATCTGCTCGACGACGGCCAGGTAGCTGGCCAGGTACATGATCCCGATCCCGACCAGGTACATGAACGGGAAAGCGATCCAGGCGGCGAGCAGGCGGGTCGCGCAGAGGAAGGTCACGGGCGGCACGCCCATCACCTCGAGCGCGTCGATCTCGTCGGAGATCCGCATCGCCCCGAGCTCGGCGACGATCCCGGTCCCGACCTTGGCCGCGAGCATGTAGCCGAAGGCGTAGGGCATGATCTCGCGCAGGTCGCACCAGGCGGAGAAGACGCCGGCGTAGGCGGGCGCGCCCTGGGCGCGGAGCAGGTAGGCACCCTCGATCCCGCACTGCAGACCGAGGGTGAAGACCAGGCCCCAGATGATCAGTGCCGAGCCGAGGATCAGGATCCCGGCCTGGCGCAGGCTCTCGCCGAAGAAGCGCAGGACGCGGCCGGAGTAGACGAGGCCGGCGACGCGGGAGCCGAAGCGGGCGATCTCCCCCGCCGAGTCGAGCCAGCCGCGCGGAACTGCGAGCCAGGCGTTCATCGGATCGTCTGCAGCTCCGGGTTAGTGGCGAGCAGGGTCTGGGTGAAGACGTAGTTGAAGGCGAAGACGCCCATGAAGGAGATGACGACGGCCTCGTTCACCGCCCGGCCGACGCCGGCGGCGCCGCCGGAGGCGGTCATCCCTTTGTAGGAGCAGACCACCGCGATCAGCGCCCCGAACAGCGTGCACTTGATCACCGAGCCCCAGAGATCGGTGATCGAGGCGTTGGAGAAGAGGGTCGCGAAGAAGCCGCCGAGCGGCTGGTTGTAGAGGATCTCGGTCAGGATCCCGCCGCTGATCCCGAAGACCAGGGCGTAGATGTCGAGCAGGCCGGTGATCAACATCAGCGCCAGGAAGCGGGGCACGACGAGGTTCTTGATTGGGTCGACGCCCAGCACCTGGAGGGCGTCGAGCTCCTCGCGGATCTTGCGGGCGCCGAGGTCGGCGGTGATCGCGGTGCCGGCGACGCCGGCGACGACGACGGCGGTCACGAAGGGCGCGAACTCGCGGATCGAGGCGAGGACGAAGAAGCCGCCGAGCCGGTCCAGGGCGCCGAACAGCGAGAGGAAGTTCGCCGCCTGCAGGCCGGGTGCGCCGAAACCGAAGGCGACGGTCGAGACCAGCAGCGGGAACCAGCAGAGCTGCAGGGCGAAGAGGAACTGGCCGATGAACTCCTCGCCGTAGGGATAGGGAGGTTTGACCGCAGAGACGATCGTACGCGCGGTGAGGATCATCATCTCCCCCACCTGTTCGAACAGCGACTTGGCGGGCAAGAAAGCCCTGTTGACCGCGGATCCGACCATCTAGCTCCTCCGTCCGAGCATGCCGCACGCGCGCGGCATCCCACCCAGTGGGCAGCAGTCTAGGGGATGCCGGCGCGCCTACCGTTAGCCGCGTGTTGAGATCCGGCTAACCCCTCGGCGAGGGGCGGAAATGCCTGCGAAAGCGGCCAAACCCCGTGCTATGTTCGGGCCGCTTTGCGGGGGACCGGACGACATTCCCGGCGGAACCGCCTCCAGGCCATCGCGATCGGGTTGGTCGCGCTGGCGGTGGCGGCGCCGCTCGCTGCCTGCGGCGGCGGCGAATCCACTTCGGCCGACGAACCGAGCGGCACCTTCGACGTCAAGGTGACCGACGCGCGGTTCCCCTCGCTCCAGCGCCTGGGTCAGACCTCGCTGTTGCAATTGAGCATCCGCAACACCGGCGATCGCACGGTGCCGAACCTGACGGTCAGCTTCACGATCAAGGGCCAGCGTGGAGAAGACTCCTCGCTTCCCTTCGGCTCCAGCGACCCGCAGCCCGAGCTCGCCCAGCCGGATCGGCCGGTCTGGGTCCTCTCGGCGACCTATCCGCGGCTGGTCGATTCCTCCGACCCGGGTGGGGCCTCGACCTCGAGCCCGAAGACCTTCGCCTTCGGTCCGCTCGAGCCCGGCGAGACGACCAGCGCGGTCTGGAAGCTGAGCGCGGTGAGGGCCGGCGAGTACACGCTGCTCTACGACGTCGGCGCCGGTCTCGGGGGCGAAGCGAAGGCCGAGACCGAGGGCGGCGTCACCCCGGGCGGCTCGTTCACGACCGAGATCAGCGACCGGCTGCCGGAAACCGAAGTCACCGACAGCGGCGAAATCGTTGAGATCGAGAAGGGCAAGTAGAGCCTCCTCGGTCGCGCTCGCGCTGGCGGCCTTCCTCACCTTGGTCCTGCCCGCCTGCGGCTCGGCCGACGACCGGGGCGAGAGCACCGCGACCCCGGCGACGCCCAGCGCCAAGCGAGGGGTCGGGCTGAAGCGGATCGGCTCCTTCGACGCTCCGGTCTACGTCACCGGCGCCCCCGGGTTTCCGAAGCTGCTCTTCGTCGTCGAGCAGCCGGGGCGGATCATGGTTCTCGAGGGGGGGCGCAGCGCCGGCACGTTTCTCGACCTCCGGGGCCTCGTCAACCACGGCGGCGAGCGCGGCCTGCTCTCGGTCGCCTTCCCGCCCGACTACGCCAGCAGCAAGCGCTTCTATGTCTATTACACGGGCAGCGACGGCTCGATCCAGATCGACGAGTTCCGCCGCCGCAGCGCAACCCGGGCGGCCCGCGGCTCGCGCCGGCCAGTGATCACCGTCCCCCACCCCGTCAACTCCAACCACAACGGCGGCCAGCTGCAGTTCCTCGGCAACCTCCTCTTCTTCGCGACCGGCGACGGCGGCTCCGGCGGCGACCCGCCGAACAACGCCCAGAACGAGAAGGTGCTGCTGGGGAAGCTGTTGCGAATCGACCCCAGGGCGTCGGGCGGCAGGCCCTACTCGGTCCCGGCCAGCAACCCGTTCGTCGGCCGGCCCGGCCGCAACGAGATCTACAGCTACGGCCTGCGCAACCCCTTCCGCTTCTCCTTCGACACGGGCCACGGGCAGCCGCGGATCGCGATCGGCGACGTCGGCCAGAACCGCTTCGAGGAGCTCGACTACCTCACCGTCGGCAGGGCGAACGGAGCCAACTTCGGATGGGACGCCTTCGAGGGCTTCAGCAGATACGAGGAAGAGAACGGCGGTACTCCTGACCCGGGGGGAACCGTGAAGCCGATCTTCGCCTATGGCCGCTCTCGCGGCTGCACGATCATCGGCGGCTACGTGGTCCGGGACCGCCGCCTCGCCGGCCTGCGCGGACGCTACGTCTACGCCGACCTCTGCGAGGGGCAGCTGCGCTCGCTGGTCCCGCACCTGAAGCGGGCGAGCGACGACCGAAAGCTTGGCCTTCAGGTCTCGAGCCCCAGCTCCTTCGGCGAAGACCAGCGGCACCGGCTCTACGTGACCTCGCTCGAAGGTCCCGTTTTCCGCTTAGTCCCCCGCTAACGCGCGTAAGAATTTACATTTCGCGAGCCTCTTGTTGCATCTTTTTGTCTACAGTTGATTTCATGCACCTGATGGCTCCCCGAGAAAGCTGGACCGACGAGCGTCTCGACGACCTCGCGAGACACATTGACACGAGATTCGACGCCCAGCAGAAACATATGGACGCGAGGTTCGACGATCTGGGTCGCACGATGCAGATCGGTTTCGGCTTGATGGGCGCAGTGCTGGTCGCCCTCATTGGCCTCATCGCCACCCAGCTCTGAATCGCCGCTAGAGTTGGCTGACCAGCCAAACGGGCGAAGGGAGCTGTGGTGGAGAGCGGAACGGCGGCACGAAGCACGGAGACGAACGGAGCGTCGGCGCCTGCCGCGGAGACGATCGCGGTCCAGAATCCCGCCACCGGGACGCTGATCCGAGAGATCCCGGTCGACCCGCCGGAGGCCGTCGCCGCGACCGTCGCGCGCGTCCGCGCCAACCAGCCCGAGTGGGAGGCGATGGGGATCGAGGGTCGCTACCACTGGCTCGGCAAGCTGCGCGACTGGCTGCTCGACAACCAGGAGCGGGTGCTCGACACGATGCAGGCGGAGACCGGCAAGGTCTACGCCGACGCCAGCAACGAGCCGGCCTACCTCGCCGACCTGATCAACTTCTACGGCACCCGCGCCGCCAAGTTCATCGGCGAGGAGAGCATCCGTCCCCACACGCCGCTGCTGGCCTCGAAGAAGCTGCGGGTCCAGTACCGGCCCCACCAGGTGGTCGGGATCATCAGCCCCTGGAACTTCCCCCTGATCCTCGCCCTCGGCGACGCGATTCCGGCCCTGCAGGCGGGCGCCGCGGTCGTGATCAAGCCGTCCGAGTTCACGCCGCTGGGCCTGGCCGAGGTGGTCGACGCCTGGAAGAACGAGATCGGGGGACCCGACGTCTTCGACTGCGTGATGGGGATCGGCGAGACCGGCGCCGCCCTGGTGGACGCCGTCGACTTCATCCAGTTCACCGGCTCCGACCGCACCGGCCGCAAGGTGATGGCGCGGGCGGCCGAGACCCTCACCCCGGTCAGCCTCGAGCTCGGCGGCAAGGACCCGATGATCGTCCTTGCCGACGCCGACCTCGACCGCGCCGCCAACGCCGCGGCCTGGGGCGGGATGATGAACTCGGGTCAGATCTGCATGTCGGTGGAGCGGATCTACGTCGAGGAGACGGCCTACGACCGCTTCGTCGACAAGCTGACGGCCGAGGTGGGGCGGCTCCGCCAGGGCGCCGACGACGCCTCCGACCCCAAGGACGTCGGCGCGATGACCTCGCCGAACCAGACCGCGATCGTCGAGGACCACGTCGACGACGCCCTCGCTTCGGGCGCCAGGGCGCTGACCGGCGGCAAGCGGGTCGAGGGGCCAGGCGACTACTTCGAACCCACGGTCCTGGTCGACGTCGACCACTCGATGAAGGTGATGAAGGACGAGACCTTCGGGCCGGTGGTCGGAGTGATGAAGGTGCGCGACTCCGAGGAGGCGATCCAGCTCGCCAACGACAGCCGCTACGGCCTCTCCGGCTGCGTCTTCGGCGAGCGCGAGCGCGCCGAGCAGGTCGCCCGCCGGGTCGAGTGCGGCGCGATCAACGTCAACGACGTCCTCGTCAATTACTTCGCCACCGACGTGCCGATGGGCGGCTGGAAGCAGTCCGGGATCGGCTACCGCCACGGCGAGCCGGGGATCAAGAAGTTCTGCCGCTCCGAGTCGCTGGTAATCACCCGCTTCGGTGGCAAGCGCGAGCCCACCTGGTACCCCTACAGCAAGGCCCGCCGCCGCCTCCTCCCCCACATCTCCCGCTTCTTCGGAGCGCGGGACTGGCGCCGCAAACTGGGATTGCGTAGATAGCGAGAGGCGATAGGGGAGGGTCCCTGGGAGCACCTCCGCCGGCTGGACAGATCGGATCTGGCTGACGCCTCGAGCCATATTGGGCCGGCTCCATGCTGAGTACCCAGGGACCCTCCCCTATCGCCTCATCCACCGAGCTCCCCGAGCTCGACATCCCAGAGAGCGTGTGGTTGAGCCTGTAGATCCGCTTTTGAACACCTCGGTAGCCTCTCTAGGTCATGGCTGAGCGTGACTATCTAGCTGCAACTCGCGAGCGCGTGGTCGTTTTCGACGGCGGCATGGGCGCGACGCTGGAGATGTTCGACCTCACGCAGGAGGACTACGGCGGGCTCGAGGGCAAGTGCCACGAGGCGCTGGTGCTGAACCGGCCCGACGTGATCGAGGGGGTTCACTCGTCGATGCTGGAGGCGGGGGCCGAGGTGGTCGAGACCGACAGCTTCCAGGGCTCGCGGCTGAAGCTCGAAGAGTGGGGCCTCGGCGAGCACACGCTGGAGGTCAACACCAAAGCCGCCGAAATCGCGCGGAGGGCGGCGGGCGAGGATCGCTTCGTCGCCGGCTCGATCGGCCCTACCGGCTTCCTCCCCGCCTCCACCGACCCGACCCTGGGCGACATCTCCTTCGGCCGCCTGGTCGAGGTCTTCGCCGAGCAGGCCGAGGGCCTGGTCCTGGGTGGCGCCGACCTGATCATGATCGAGACCGCGCAGGACATCCTCGAGGTCAAGGCGGCGATCTTCGGCGCCCGCGAGGCGTTTGCGAAGACGGGGCGGGCGCTGCCGATCCAGTGCAGCGTCTCGCTGCTGCCCAACGGCGGCAAGATGCTGCTCGGCACCGACATCCGCTCGGTGCTGACGACGCTGACCGCCCTCGAGGTCGCCGTGATCGGCCTCAACTGCTCGACCGGGCCGGAAGACATGCGCGACGCGATCCGCTTCCTCGGCGAGAGCTGCACGGTGCCGGTGCACTGCATTCCCAACGCCGGCCTGCCGCTGCAGGGGCCCGACGGGGAGACGATCTTCCCGGAAGAGCCCGAGCCCCTGGCGGCGACGCTGGGCGAGTTCGTCGAGCGCTACGGCGTCGGCATCGTCGGCGGCTGCTGCGGGACGACGCCCGAGCACATCGCCGCGATCCGCGAGCGGGTCGACGGCCGCACTCCCGGCGAGCGCCCGGCGCCGGGCCCGATCGAGGTCTCCTCGATGATGACCTCGACCCCGCTGGTGCAGGAGCCGCGCCCCACCCTGGTCGGCGAGCGGGTCAACTCGCAGGGCTCGAAAAAGGCCAAGGAACTGCTGCTGGCCGACGACTACGACGGGCTCGTCCAGGTCGCCGAAGACCAGGTCGAAGGCGGCGCCCACGTGCTCGACACCTGCGTCGCCCTGACCGAGCGCCAGGACGAGGACGAGCAGATGACCGCGGTGGTGAAGCGGATCTCGCTCACCCAGCCGGCGCCGATCCAGGTCGACTCGACCGAGCCCGAGGTGATCAAGGCCGCGCTCGAGCAGATCCCCGGACGGGCGATCGTCAACTCGATCAACCTCGAGGCCGGCCGCGACAAGGCCGACGTAGTGATCCCCCTGGCCAAGGCCCACGGCGCCGCCCTGATCGCGCTGACGATCGACGAGGTCGGGATGGCGAAGACGGCCGAGCGCAAGGTCGAGATCGCCGAACGGATCCGCGACATCGCCTGCGGCGAGCACGGCCTCGACCCCGAGGCGCTGATCTTCGACGCCCTCACCTTCACCCTCACCACCGGCGACGAGGAGTGGAAGCCCTCGGCGGTGGAGACGATCGAGGGCATCCGCCGGATCAAGGCGGAGATCCCCGGCGTCAAGACCTCGCTCGGCGTCTCCAACGTCTCCTTCGGCGTCTCACCGCGGCCGCGGGCGGTCCTCAACTCGGTGTTCCTGCATCACTGCGTCGAGGCCGGGCTCGACCTGGCGATGGTCAACCCGAACCACATCACCCCCTACGGCGAGATCCCCGAGGAGGAGCGGGAGCTGACCGACGACCTGGTCTTCAACCGCCGCGAGGACGCCCTGGAGCGCTTCATCTCCCACTTCGAGTCCAAGGGCGAGGAGGCCGAGGCCGAAACGGCGGACCCGACCGCCGGGATGGAGCCCGAGGAGGCGCTGCACTGGCACATCCTGCGCCGCAAGAAGGACGGGGTCGAGGACCAGATCGAGCTCTCGGTCGCGAAGATCGGCGCCGTCCCGACCCTCAACGAGGTGCTGCTGCCGGCGATGAAGGAGGTCGGCGACAAATTCGGCGCCGGCGAACTGATCCTGCCTTTCGTCCTGCAGTCGGCCGAAGTGATGAAGCGGGCGGTGGCGCAGCTGGAGAACCACCTCGACCGGATCGAGGGCCACACCAAGGGCAAGGTCGTGATCGCAACGGTCTTCGGCGACGTCCACGACATCGGCAAGTCGCTCGTCAACACGATCCTCACCAACAACGGCTACACGGTGATCGACCTCGGCAAGCAGGTCCCGGTCGACACGATCATCGAGGCCGCGGTCGAGAACGAAGCCGACGCGATCGGCCTCTCGGCGCTGCTCGTCTCGACCTCGAAGCAGATGCCGACCTGCATCGCCGAGCTGCACCAGCGCGGGCTCGAGTTCCCGGTCCTGATCGGCGGCGCCGCGATCAACCGCGACTTCGGCCGCCGCACGCTCTACCCGAAGGGCAAAGAGTCCGACGAGGTCTACGAGCCCGGAGTCTTCTACTGCAAGGACGCGTTTCAGGGGTTGGACACGATGGACGCTCTGGTCGACGACGAGGCGCGCTCGGCGCTGGTCGAGAGGATCAGGGCCGAGGCGCGGCAGTTGCGCGAGAAGCCGGTCGTGGCCGATGACGGCCCGCCGGTGACCGACGACAGCGTCCGCTCGAAGACGGCGACCGACGTGGCAATCCCGACGCCGCCGTTCTGGGGCGTGCGGGAGCTGGACGTCGACCTCGAGGACGTCTTCCCCTACCTGGACCGGCACGTCCTCTTCAAGCTGCACTGGGGCGGGCGCGGGGTGAAGGGCGAGGCCTGGCGCGAACTGGTCGAGGGGACCGCCGAAGAGGAGGGCTTCGCGGCTCGGCTGGAGCGGATGTGGCGCGAGCAGGACTACCTCCATCCGCGCGTCCGGCTCGGTTACTTCCCGTGCAACGCCGACGGCAACGAGCTCGTCGTCTTCGACCCCGAGGACCCCGAGCGGGAGCTGGAGCGGCTCGTCTTCCCGCGCCAGCCGCGGCACGACCGGATCTGCCTGGCCGACTTCTACCGCCCGCTCGACTCCGGCGAGCGCGACGTAGTCGCCCTGCAGGGGGTCACCGTCGGCCCCGAGGTGACCGAGCTGATCGAAAAGCTCGAGCGCGAAGGCGAGTTCGCCGAGCAGCTCTACGTGCACGGCCTCGGCGTCCAGAGCGCCGAGGGGCTGGCCGAGTGGCTCCACTCCGAGGTCCGGCGCGGCCTCGGGATCGACCTCGACCAGGGCCGGCGCTACTCCTGGGGTTACCCCGCCTGCCCGGACCAGTCCGAGCACGAGAAGGTCTGGCGCCTGCTCGGCCTGGAAGAGATCGGCATGACCCTTTCCGGCGGCTACGCGGTGATGCCCGAGCAATCGACGGTGGCGATCGTCGCCCACCACCCGCAGGCGGTCTACTTCGGGATGAAGTCGGGCTTCATCCCCGCCGAGAAAGCGCCCGACGAGCTGATCGCCGGCACCGCCCGCGGCGGCGGGCTGCCGCCGGAGTCCGACCCGGACTCCGGCGAGGAGGCCGGGGACGCCGAAGCCTCCCCGGCTCCCGAACTCAGCCGCTGAAGCGGCCCGGCATTTCCGCCGGGTGCAGCGCCGGGCGCTGCCAGTTGCGACCTTCGTAGGCCTCCTCGAAGCCAGCCCGCCGCAGGTTGCGGTTGACGGCCGACCAGGAGGCGAGGTCGCATTCCCCGACCTCGACGAAGATCGTGTGGCAGCCCGCCCGATGGGCGTCCAGCAGGCGCCGGTGCAGCAGGGCGGCGTTGCAGCCGTGCCCTCGTGCCTGCTCCAGGGTCGTGCCGGCGCCGAGCTGGGCGACCCCGTCGACGATCAGCATCGAGCCGGTGGCGACGGGCACCTCGTCGGGGCCGAGCGCCGCCGTGTAGCAGTGCCACCCGTTCCGCTGCGGCAGGGAGAAGAACAGCGTCCCCGCGACCAGCGGCATTTCCAGCGCTTCGGCGGCGATCGTGCTCAGCCCTTCCCCTTCGGCTTCGTCTTCGCCGAGCCGGTAGAGCGTGATGCCGGGATCGACATCGAAGTCGGGGGGCGAACCGTCGCGGACCATTTTCGCCCAGCCCGCTCCGCGCTCGTAGCCCCTTGCTCCCAGCCAGTTTTCGGCTGCCGCCGCCCCGGGCCGCCCCGCCGCCACCGGAATCCGGTAGTCGACTTCGCGCGCCCGCATCCATTCGACCGCAGCGGCGAGATGGCCGCCCTCGATCGCACCTGGCTCCGCCGCCCCCTGGATCTGCTGCAGCAGATGGACCTCGGGCAGGTCGCCGAAGGCGGTCGCCTGCACGGGCCCGAACTTCTCCACTTCAACCCCTGATTCGGAAACTGCTTCCGGGACTACCGAATCCCACATGTCGCGCCGGAAGCGCTGCGCGACCCTCTCCAGCACTGCTGAGTCGTATCTCACGGCTCACTTCCCCCAGTTCGCGTGAGTTGTTGGCCGATTGCTCGACTCTATGCACATTACTGTGGACCCGTCAAGGAACCTTGTCGATCCGACTATGAAGTGGGGTCCGAGAAGGGGGCCAGGGCACCGCTTGGATGGAGCGGCGCCGGCCGCACGCCCTCCCGGACCAGGAGTGCCGGCCTGGGAATGGTGGCGGCACGCCTCCGCCGCAGATACTAGATCAATACACTGGGGTTTTTTAGTATTTAATCCGGCCCCCGCAATTTGCGGCTACGGCTGGGTGTGCCCGGGTCTGGCCCTGGGCTTGGGCTCGAGCCGCACAGGGGTCGTCTGCAGGGCCTGCATGCGCAGATCGCTCCAGGTCAAGCCCTCGCGAACGAGGGCGGGCAGGCCCAGGGCCACCGCGGTGGCGATCTCGACCGCCTGCAGGATCACGCCGTAGGCGAGCGCGTCCTGGGTGCTGATGCCGAACCCGGTGTGGAGGACGCTGATCACCGCGAGCTGGAAGACGCCGATGTTCGACGGCGTCGCCGGCACGACCGCGGTCACGTTGACGGCGAAGAGGACGGCCGCCGCGGCCCCGATCCCGGCCTTTCCGTCGAGCCCGAGGGCATAGAGGAGCGCCCAGCAGGCGGCGAGCTGGATCGCCCAGGCGGTCAGCTGGGCGGCTGCTGCCAGGGTCCCGTAGCGCGGGTCCTTGAACACCGTCAGGCCGGCCCTGACCTGAATCAGGGCCCGGTGGACCATGCCCCCCAGCCGCGCCATGCGGCCGTTGCCGTTGCGCCGCATGAGCAGCGGCGCGAAGAGGACGACGATCAGCACCAGCAGGGGAACGAGGCTGAAGGCGAAGATCTGCTTCGTCCCGGAGTGGAAGAGCGGCGTCGTCGAGACGATGATCACGCCGAGCAGGACCAGGGCGATCAGGTTCAGCATCGTCTGCGAGACGAGGGTGCCGAGCAGCACCGGGAAGGTTTCCCGCATCCGGCCGCTGCGCCGGGCGAGGGTCAGGGCACGGGCCGGCTCGCCGAGGCGCGCCGGCAGCGTCGCCGACATCAGCACCCCGATCATCGTCGCCGAGGTGACGTCGCGGCGGCGGATCGGACGGTTGGGAAGCGCCGCGCGGGCGATCCAGTACCAGGAGGCGGCGCGGAAGAAGAGCGAGCTGGCCATCAGGGCGCAGGCGATCAGCACCCAGGTCAGGTTCGAGCGGACGATGCTTTCGACGACCTTGTCGATGCCGATCTTCTGGGCGGCGAGGAGGGTCAGCCCCACTCCCATGATCCCGGCCGCCGCGAGGGCGAGGCGGCGGGCGACGACGCGGCCCTTCTTCTGCGCCTGAGCGGGAGGCGGATCGAGCGAGGGAAGCCGCTCGGCCGGTCGCCTCGGCCCGCCGTCGGCGGGCCGCAGACCGGCCCAGTGGGCAAATCTCTCGGAGGCGAGTTCGGGCTTGGGCGCCTCGATCGCCCGCTCGTAGACCGCCGTCACCTGATCGGCCACCCGCGGCCACGCGTACCTCTGCGCGCTGCGACGGGCGGCTTCTCCCATCTCCTGCAGGCGCTCGGGCTCGAAATGCACCCGCTGCAGCTCCTCGGCCAGGCGCTGCGGGTCGCCGGGCGGCACCAGGAGGCCGTCGACGCCGTTGCTGACCACGTCGCTGTAACCGGCGATCGCCGAGGCGATCACCGGGGTCCCGGCGGCGAAGGCCTCGGTCAGGACCATGCCGAAGCTCTCGCCGGACAGCGAGGGGGCGCAGAGGAGGTCCGCGCCGTGGAGCTCGGCCCACAGGTCCTCGCGGGAGACGCGGCCGCGGATGTCCATGAAGCGCAGCAGGTCGGGGTCGGCGACGTAGCGCAGGACCTCCTCGCGATCGGTGCCGATCACGGTCAGCCGACAGGGGACGTGCTCGACCAGGGCGTTGAAGGCGGTGAGCAGGATCGGCAGACCCTTGCGCTCCTCCGAGCGGCCGACGAAGAGGATCCGCAGCTCGCCGTCGGGGGTCCCGGGCCCCTTCGGCGCGGCGTCGACGTCGACGCCGTTGGGGATGATCCGGTACTCGCCGCCGAACCAGCGGCGGCCGGTCCAGGCGGCGGCCTCGGAGACCGCGATCCGGGCCGAGAGGCGGTTGAAGACCCGCCGGGCGCCGAGCGCGTTGGCGATGTAGTTGGGCATCGGCCTGGTCGAGTAGGTGTGGAAGGTGCCGACGACCGGGTCGCGGGCACCGAGCGTTGCGTTCCAGCCGACCAGGGGCACCACCGGCTCGTGCACGTGGATGACGTCGAATTCGCCGCTGCGGACCAGCCGCCGCGGCGCCACCGCCCCGCCGGCGGGGAAGGCCGCGAGGTTGGAGACCGAGCCGTTGGCGCCGAAGCCCATGGTCCGCCCCAGCGGCGTCAGGTATTCCGGCAGCTCCCGCGCTTCCGCCTGTGCCCGGTGCAGGACGCGGCTGAGCCGCCCCGGGGGGTCGACGGGAGCGAGAACACGGACATCGTGGCCTCGACCGAGAAACTCCTCGGCGAGAGCCTCAACGTGCCGGTTCACGCCCCCCTGGTAGGACCAGGAATATGGCGAGACGAGACCTATGCGCACGGACGATTAAGGGTAGATCATCGCCCGGAACGCAGAGAGGGGCCGGGTGACCGGCCCCTCACGTCAGAGCTGAGTCCCGATCAGTCCCAGCATGCCGACCAGGAGCGTGCCGATGACCCCACCGCCGATCTGGATCATGGTCCGCTGCAGAGAGCCGATTTCGCCCCGCAGGTCACGGACGTCCCGGCCCAGCTCACGGACCTCCGCCGCGATCCCGTCCACCCGCCCATTCAGATCATCCAAGCGGGAATCGGTCCAGGTGGATCGCATCGCCCTCATGCCTCCAGGCTAGGGAATCGAGTCATACGTGTGGCACACGAAATTGTAACTTTTCGTCTGCTGCGCTGCGTTCTCCCGATTTGGGTCGCTTTCCGCCCAGGCGAAACCGGTGAAGACCAGCAGGTAGGCGGTCCCGATCTCGAGCAGGAGCGCGCCGGAGTCGTTGGCGAGGGTTCCGACGGCGGTGGCGGCGAGGGCACCGGCCAGACCGGCGCGCATCGCCGGGACCTGAGCGAGCCATGCCCGCAGGCGATCGCGCCTGAGGTAGGCGAGGACGGCGACGGCCGCGACCACGGGCAGGAAGGCGAGCAGCACCGGCCGGGCGAAACTGTGGGCCGAGAGCTGGAGCCGGCGCTGGGCGACGTCGGCGAGGTCTCCCAGCCCGCCGGCGTCGAGCACCGAGCGGGTGAGGTGGGCGTTGGCGCCGCTGAGCAGGTCGACCAGGGCGAGCAAGGCGAGGACGGCCAGCGGGGCCGCGATCAGGGCGAGGGCGAGCGGCCGCCTGCCTCGGCCGGCGATCGTCGCGGCGGCGACGGCGGCCCCCACCGGAAAGACGATCGCGGCGCCGACGTCGGCGCCGAAGCGGCCGGCGGCAAAGACGATCGCCGCGAGGAGACCGAACCCGAGGAAGGCCCAGGCAGACGCCCGCCCCGAGGCGCGGGGCGCGAAGGCGACCAGACCGGCGCCGGTGCCGCCCAGCACCAGCACCGCCAGCAGCGCCTCGAGCTCGTTGCCGATCCCGTAGAAGCGGACGCCCAGGCCGGGGTTCGGTCCGAGCAGCGAGAGCGAGGTCAGCGGCGAGCCGGCGATCACGTCGATCGCGTAGACGATGACCGTGAGCGCGGAGGCGACGGCGAGAGCCCGGTACCCGCGCAGGAGCAGCAGGGTGAGCGCCGCCAGCGCCGGGGTCAGCAGGAGCACGAGCAGGCGTTCCACCGCCTCCCCCGGTTCCAGCGCGGCACCGAGGAGAAGGACGAGCGGCAGGAAAACGATCGACAACCCGGTAACGCGTACCCCCGGTCGCGCCAGTCGGCCGCGGCTGAGGAGGGCGACCAGCGCCAGAGCCGCCAGCCAGATGACGATGTTCAGGCCGACAACGGGACCGCGCCGCGAGGAGATCACGGCCATGCGGGCGCCCAGCGAATCGATCGCCGCGGCGTCGATGCTCCCCTCGGAGCGGATCGGCTGCCCGGACATCTCCGCTGGGATCGGAATCCCGAAGTGGTCGAGGATCGTCGGCGCGACGTCGGTCGAGAGGACGTATCCGTCCATCCGGGTGCTGTCCGAGGTGAGGTTGCCGTCGAAGCCGGGGCCGGCGATGCCGATCGGAAGCGGCGCGTCGCTTTCCCCGGTGGGGTCGGCGAACGCGATCGTCAGGTCGCGGCCAGCGGAATCGAGGCGGCTCAGGTAGGTCCGGCGGAACTCTACGAACCGCGGCACCCCAGCCTGCCTCAAAGTCGCCGAGAGCAAGCCGGGGACGATGTCGGCAGGGGCGGATTCGGCTCGCTCTCTCACCGCTCGCCACCAGGCCGCGCGACTCCCCTCGTACTCCCTCAGATCTTCGTCGTAGAGCGAATCGAAGACGCGGTTGCCCTGCGTGATGTCCAGGTAGGTCTGCTCGGGCGGGACGGTGCCGAGGCCGGCGCTCATCAGGCCGGGCGAGAAACCGGCGTCGGCGAGCTCGGCCACCGTCGTCCCTGACGGCAGCACCACGAGGTGCACCGCCGGGGGATCCTTGGCCGCGGCGCCGGGCGCCAGGGCCAGGAGCAGGACGAGCGCTATCGTGGCCCCGATGGCCGAGCGCACGTTCGCCAAGTTCTCGTTTTTCAAGATCGATCCAGCCTGGCGTCGTCGGGACCCGGAGTTGCGGGCGGCGGACAAGCAGGAGTTCCTCGCCGCCTGCGAGGACTTCGCGGTCGACCGCTCTCTGCGCGCCTACTCAACCATAGGAACGCGCGGCGACGTCGACCTCGTCCTGCTCAGCCAGAGCGCCAACCTGAACGACATCCACACCTTCCACGTCGTCCTCGGCCAGAGTGGGCTGGCGAAATGGGCGAGCACGCCGCACTCGTTCCTCTCGATGACGAAACGCTCGCCCTACTCGGCAGAGGACGCGCGGCCGGAGATCTGCACCTCCGAGCGCAGGTACCTCTTCCTCTATCCGATGGTCAAGCAGCGCCGCTGGTACGGGCTGGCGCCGGACGAGCGCGGCCGGATCATGAAGAGCCACATCGAGGTCGGCCGCCGCTATCCCGAGATCACGATCAACACGACCTACTCGTACGGGATCGACGACCAGGAGTTCGTCGTCTGCTTCGAGGGCGACGACCCCGGCGAATTCCTCGACCTCGTCAACGAGCTGCGGCCGACGGAGTCGAGCGAGTACACCGAGCGCGAGACGCCGATCTTCACCTGCGTCTCGATGTCCGTCGCCAAGGCGCTCGACGCCCTCGACGGCACCCCCAGCGCCGTCGGGACCAGCGCCCCGGCGCTCGGCTGAGCGGCCGAGTTCCGTATCCTGCGCGATCCCATGAGCAAGATCGGAACCGAAGAGACCCCTCTCCGCGTCGCCATCGTCGGTGCCGGCCCGTCCGGCTTCTACGCCGCCGAGCACATCCTCAAAGACGGCGACCTCCACGCCCAGGTCGACCTCTTCGACCGCCTGCCGAGCCCCTTCGGGCTGGTCCGCGGCGGCGTCGCCCCCGACCACCCGAAGATCAAGTCGGTAATCCGCGTCTACGAAAAAACCGCGGCCCGCGACGGCTTCCGCTTCTTCGGCAACGTCAAGATCGGCCACGACGTCGAGGTCGAGGAGCTGGAGCGGCTCTACCACGCGATCGTCTTCACGGTCGGCTGCGAGACCGACCGCCAGCTCGGGATCCCCGGCGAGGACCTGCCCGGCAGCCACGCCGCCACCTCATTCGTCGGCTGGTACAACGCCCACCCCGACTACGCCGACCACGAGTTCGACCTCTCGAGCGAGCGCGCTGTGGTGATCGGCAACGGCAACGTGGCGATGGACGTCGCCCGGATGCTCGCCCTCACCGACCACGAGCTGCGCCAGACCGACACCGCCGACCACGCGATCGAGGCGCTGGACGCCAAGCAGATCCGCGAGATCGTCGTCCTCGGCCGCCGCGGGCCGGTCCAGGCCGCCTTCACCAACCCGGAGATCAAAGAGCTCGGGGAGATGGAGGACGCCGACGTCGTCGTCGACCCGGCCGAGGTCGAGCTCGACCCGGCCAGCCAGGCATTCCTGGAATCCGAGGAGGCCGACAAGACGACCAAAGTCAACGTCGAGACGCTGAAGGAGTTCTCCGGGCGCCAGCCGGAGGGCAAGAAGCAGCGGATCGTCCTCCGCTTCCTCGCCTCGCCGGTCGAGATCAAGGGCGACGGCAAGGTCGAATCGATCGTCGTCGGCCGCAACGAGCTGGTCGACGAAGGCGGCACCCTGCGCGCCAGCGACACCGGCGAGCGCGAAGAGCTCGAGTGCGGGCTGGTCCTCCGTTCGGTCGGCTACACCGGCGTCCCGATCGAGGGCGTCCCCTTCGACGAGAAGCGCGGCCTGATCCTCAACGAAGGCGGCCGCATCCTCGACTCCCACGACGCCGGGCACAAGGTCGGCCACTACACCGCCGGCTGGATCAAGCGCGGCCCCTCGGGCGTGATCGGGACCAACAAGAAAGACGCGCTGGAGACGGTCCAGCATCTGCTCGCCGACGTCGAGTCCGGCACCCTGCTGAGCCCTGAGAACCCCGACCCCGTCGCGGTCGAGGAACTGCTGCGCGAGAAGGGCACCCGCTACGTCAGCTTCGAGGACTGGCAGGCGATCGACCAGGCAGAGGTCGGCCGCGGTGAGCCGCACGGCCGCCCGCGGGTCAAGTTCGTGCGGGTCGAGGAGATGCTCGAGACCGTCGGCGAGCGCCTCCCCGGCTGAGCAGTGGCTGCCGACCTCGCGGAGCTGGAAGGGATGATCGAGGCCGCCCTGCCGGGGGCCACGGTCGAGGTGATCGACGAAACCGGCACCGGCGACCACCTGCGGGCGACCGTCAGCGCGCCGCAGTTCGACGGCCTCTCACGGATCGACCAGCACCGGCTGGTCAAGGCCGCGGTGAAAGAGCGCTTCGACGACGGCACGATCCACGCGCTGTCGGTGAAGACCAGCGTTCCCGGCTGACGTCACACCTTCGCGCGCTCCGCGAAGACAAAATGTTACATTGTGCGCACCACTCGTGCGGCGTTGCCGCCTACGCTGGAGCGATGAGATTGAGATCAACCTGGACCGATTCCCGCCTCGATGACTTCAAGGGAAGCGTCGAGTCCCGACTGGATGAACTGAGCAGCCGCGTCGACGGACTCCAGCACACGATGGTCTACGGATTCATCGCGATCATGGTGGGGATGATGACCGGGTTCCTCGGCCTTGCCGGCGTGCTGATAACCAAGCTCTAGCCGACGGCTGCTCCTCCCTACAATGCCCTCATGGCCGACCCAGAGCTGAAGTCCAAAATCGAAGAGCTGATCGCCGCCAACCCGGTCCTGCTGTTCATGAAAGGGACCCCCGACATGCCGCGCTGCGGCTTCTCGATGCGCGTGGTCCAGGTGCTGGACCAGGTCGACGTCGACTACGGCGCGATCGACGTCCTCCCCGCGCTGCAGCCGCTGCGCGAAGTGACGGCCGAGATCTCCGACTGGCAGACCTTTCCGCAGCTCTACGTCAACGGTGAGCTGCTCGGCGGCTGCGACATTGTCGAGGAGATGTTCGAGTCCGGCGAGCTGGCCGAGGCCCTCGGCGTCGAGCAGCCCGAGACCACGCAGGTCGCAGAGACCGCGCCGCCGGCGCAATCGCCGCCGCTGCAGATCGAATAGATCGAGTTCGGCGCGCTAGACGGCGGCGGCCTGCTCGGCCGCGTCGTCTTTGACCTGGAAGGAAGAGCCGCAACCGCAGGCCGCAACCACGTTCGGGTTGTTGACCTGGAAGCCAGCGCCCTGGAGGCCTTCCACGTAGTCGACCTCCGAGCCGAAGACGAACTGCATACTGACCTTGTCGACGATGACGGCGACGCCGTCGACCTCGAAGACGTTGTCGTCCTCCTTCGCCTTGTCGAAGGCGAGCGCGTACTGGAAGCCGGAGCAACCGCCGCCGCGAACCGCGACCCGAAGCGCCTGCTCGGAACCGTCCGGCTGCGAGCCGAGCAGCTCGCCGATCTTCTCGGCGGCCTTGTCGGTCAGGGTGATCGCTGCTTGTGGCGTATCGGTCACTTCACAAAGTGTAGCGGGCGATGGGGGCGTTGCGGGTTGGTCGGCGCGTCTAGAATCGCCTTGTGAGCTCGCCAGCCGAGACCGCGGTCGTCTGCGACACGACCTGCTACCTGCCGACCGACCTCCTGGCCGAGCGGGGAATCCAGGAGATCAGCCTCTATGTCTCGGTCGACGGCGAGCAGGAGCGGGAGTCGGAGATCTCCGACTTCGACGCCTTCTACGAGCGGCTGCGCGGCTCGGAAAACGGGGCGACCACCTCGCAGCCTTCGATCGGAGACTTCCTTGAGGTATACGAGCCGCTGCTGGCCGAAGGCCGGGAAGTCGTCTCGATCCACATCTCCGCCGGCATCTCCGGCACCTTCGAGGCAGCCGGCCAGGCGCGCGAGCGGCTGATCGAGGAGGGCAAGGGCGGCGAGCGCCTGCACCTGATGGACTCGCGGTCGGCCGCCGGGGGGATGGGCCTCTGCGCGCTGGGTGCCTCTTCGGCCGCCCGGGCCGGGGCTGACGCCGCCGGGGCGATTGCCCGGGCCGAGGAGACCCGCGACGACCTGAAGATGTGGTTCGCGATCGACACCCTCGAGTACCTGCGCCGCGGCGGCCGCATCGGCGGCGCCCGCGCCTGGATCGGCAGCGCCCTGAAGATCAAGCCGATCCTCACCCTCGAGGAGGAGATCACCCCGATCGAGCGCGTCCGGACCCGCGCCCGCTCGCTCGAGCGGCTGCGGGGCTACATGCGCCAGCGGCACGAGTCCGGTGCCGACGGCTGGGTCGTCCAGTACATCCAGGACAAAGAGACCGCCGACGTCATGGTCGAAGACTGCTACGAGATCTTCGGGTGCGACCCGGCTTTCGTCTCCGAGGTAGGCCCCGTCCTCGGCGCCCACGTCGGCCCCGGCCTGCTCGGCGTCGGCAGCGTCCGCACCGACCTGATCGCCTAGCTAGGCGGTCCGAAGCCGCGGCTGACGAGGTCCAGGCGGCGCCAGACAAGGACGCAGGGAGCGTGGCGTGCTTCTGCACGCGAGCGACCGAGGACGCCGTATGGCGCCGCCTGGACCTCGTCAGCCGCGGCTTCGGCGGCGGCGCAGCATTGCGCGTGCGCCGATCAGGAAACCGACCGCCGCGGCGCCGACCACCAGTTGCTGTTTGTGCTCCTCGACCTGGCGGCGCCAGTCGGTCAGCTCGTTGACCCGGTGGCGGAGGGCCTCGACGGAGGTTCCCAGCTGCCTGCGCCTGAGCTCGATGTCGCGGCGGATCTCCGCCGGGGAGCGGCCTGGGGCAGTGGTGGTCACGAGACCTCCTTTTCGAGCATCTCCTTGGTCAGCTTCGCCTCCTCGATCGCCTGCTCGGGGACCGGCGGGGCACCCGCCTTCAGTGCTTTCGAAGCGATCCAGCCGGCGAGAGCGGCGAGCAGCAGGAAGATCGCCGCGGTAACGAAGTACCCGGCCCAGATGTTGCCGCTGAAGAGTTCTTCGCCCAGGAGCCAGGCGATCCCGTGCAGGATCATGATCAGCGCCAGGAAGGCGAAGGCGCCGGCGGCCGCTCCTACAGCGGAGCCTTTGAGGATCTTGCCGACTTTCTCGGAGATCTCCGCCTTGGCGAGCTCGATCTCCTCGCGGACCAGGGTCGAAGCGTTTTCGGTGACGTCGACTACGAGGTCGGCGATCGTGCGGTCGTCGACCGGCGGCGGGGGCGTCGCCGGCGGCGGGATCGGCGGTGGGTTCTGCTGCGGCTCGGCCATCGTCGCTCGCTAGTCCGGCGGGTCTTCGTTGTAGATGCGCCGGTAGATCAGCGAGGCGATGCGCGCGGCGGCGATGCTCGCGAGCGCTCCGGTGCCGGCCAGGAGGCCGCTCCAGACGAGGCGCTTGACCAGATCGTTGTCCACTAGCTCGAACCTTTCCCCATGCGAACTCGGCAGTAAACCCTATCCGCGCGGCTCGAGGCCGTCGCAGATCGTCGTGACAAGTAGATCCCGGGCCTCGTCGAAGTCTGTGTCGGAGGCGGGGATGGTGCCGAAGATCCAGCCGGAGAGGAGCTGCTCGATCGCCCCGTAGAAGGACATCGAGGCGAACATCGGTGCGACGTCGCCGCGGAAGGCCCCGCTCGCCTGGCCGTCGGCGACGATCTTGGCGATCGACTCGTAAGCGCGGCGGATTTCCTCGAGGTGGGTTTTGCCGAAGGAGTTGGCGGCGCGGGTGACCTCGACGATGATCACCTTCATCAGCTCCGGGTCGTGCCGGTAGGAGTCGAAGATGAACCGCGCTACCGCGCCGAGCTTCTCGCGCGGGTCATCGCCGGTGCGGTCGGCCTCCTCGATCGCCGCCAGCAGCAGCGACCAGCGCTCGATGAAGAGTTCGTTCAGGACCTCGTCCTTGGAGCTGAAGTAGTGGTAGACGAGCCCGTAGGCGACGCCGGCCTCGTCGGCGATGTCGGAGACGCGGGTCGCGTGGAAGCCCTGGCGGGCGAAGACGCGGATCGCGGCGTCGAGGATCAGGCGGCGTTTTTCGGCGGGCGGCGCCTGCGCCATCAGTCGCTGCCCCCCGACGCTTGCGGCCAGATGTAGGCGCCCGGCCGGCGGTTGGCGAGGGAGGGCAGCGACTCACGGACACGGTCCTGGGCGGCGAAGTCGAGCTCGGCGACGGCGAAGCCCTCGCCGTCGGGGGCGGTGGCCAGGACCACGCCCCAGGGATCGACGATCGCCGAGCGGCCGAAGGAGTTGTAGTGCGGCGGCGCTTCGCCCCACTGGTTCGGCGCGACCACGAAGAGCTGGTTCTCGATCGCCCGCGCTCGCAGCAGGACTTCCCAGTGGTCGCGCCCGGTCGCCATGGTGAAGGCCGAGGGCAGCGCGACCAGGCGGGCGCCGCGCAGGGCGAGGATGCGGAAGAGCTCGGGGAAGCGCAGGTCGTAACAGACGCTGAGGCCGACGGTGAGGTCGCCGAGCGGGGCGGCGACCGGCTCGTCCCCCGGGCGCTCGAACTCCGACTCGCGGTAGGAGACGCCGCCGGCGTCGACGTCGAACATGTGGATCTTGCGGTAGACGGCGACGTCCTCGCCCTCGGGGCCGATCAGGACCGAGGTGTTCGAGGCCTTCTCACCCTCCCCCCCGCGCTCGGAGATGCTGCCGGCGACGAGGTGGATCGAGAGCTCACGCGCCCAGCCGCGCGCCGCGGTCAGGCTCGGACCGTCGAGCGGCTCGGCGCCGGCGACCAGTTCCTCCCCGCCCGCGAGCAGGTTCCACTTCTCCGGCAGGGCGACGAATTCGGCGCCGTCGGCGGCCGCCGCGCGGACCAGGCGCTCGGCCGTCGCCAGGTTCCGTTCCTTGTCCCCATTGGAGTTGAGCTGTACCACCGCTGCGCGCACGCGTGCCCTTCGTTGATTGACCAGTCAATCGACCCAAGTATATGTGCGCCTGAGGAGGCCTGACCAAGCAGATCAAGGACGCAAGGAGCGTGGCGTGCTCTGCACGCGAGCGACCGAGGACGCCGATATGCGCCGGTCAGAGGTTCAGCTGGCGGGCGACGATGCGGTCGAACAGCCGAGTCGGGATCAACGGCTTGATCCGCGCCTGCACCTTGGCGTCGAGGCCGACCAGGTAGCGGGTCTTCGGTCGGCTGGATTCGAGCGCGTGGGCGATCGCCTTCGCCACCTTCTCCGGCGGGATCCCGCGTTCGGCGGTGTCCTCGATCACCTTGCGGAACTTCTCGATCGCGGCGCCGTAGAGGAGGCTCGTCTGCGGGGAGCGCGCTTCGATCTCCGCTGCTTTGTTCTGGCCACGCCCCCAGATCGGGGTGTCGATCGAGCCCGGCTCGATGATCGCGACCTCGATCCCCCAGGGCCGCAGCTCCTGGCGGAAGACGTCGCCGATTGCCTCGGTCGCGAACTTGGAGGCGTGGTACGGGCCGCCGAACGGGAAGGCGATGCGACCGCCGATCGAGGCGAGGAAGACGATCCGACCTTCGGCGCGGCGGATCTGCGGCAGCATCGCCTGGGTCACCGCCACGTAGGCGACGAGGTTCACCTCGAGCTGGTGGCGGAGGTCGTCGAGCGGGATCGTCTCAAGCGGTCCGGGGACCGCGACGCCGGCGTTGTTGACGAGGCCGTCGAGCCCGCCGTCGCTCTCCGCCTCGGCCTTCGCCGCCGCGGCGGCTATCTGCTCTGGGTCGGTGACGTCGAGGACAACCGGGACGAGGTTTGACGAGGCCTCCTGCCGCAGGCTCTCGGCGTCGGCGTCCTTGCGGACTCCGGCGAAGACCCGCCAGCCGGAGGCGTCGAGGCGCAGCGCGGTCGCGCGCCCGATCCCGGTGGAGGCTCCGGTTACGAGTGCGGATCGCATCCTCCTGAGGCTACATATGTGCTCCCCGGGGGCGAGATCGGCGCTTCCGATTCTTCACACAGCTGAGGGCAAGAATCGGACACGCGAAGCAGGCGAGCCTGGGCTCTGCGCCATCGCAGCGCGGCGGCGCTGTGGGAGATCGGCGAAGAGGGTGGGAGGATCGAAGTCAGCGTTCGGCGGCGCTGCGAACTGCGGCGCCCCGGGATCCGGTTCCGTGGCCGGCCAAGCTTGGCGCCCGGTGACATCGTGCGACACGACGACATCCCGGTCACCTCGCCGGCGCAGACGCTCGTCGACCTCGCGACCGAACTCGACTCGGACCTGGAGATCTATTTCCGCCGCATCCTCAGAGCGGCGCAGCTCCCGACTTCTTCTGGCCGGACCTCGGGCTGGTCGTCGAGACGGATGGCTCCGCTACCACCGCTCGTCACGACGATCGCGATGCTTCGGAGGCGCATCCGATTTTGACCACAGCCCGCTGAGGCAGAAATCCGATGCGGCCGTTGAGCAAGGCGTAACCTTGTGCTTTCGTGAACGAGGTCATCAAGGACGAGGCGGAGCGCAAGCAGGTCACGGTCCTGTTCGCCGACGTCAGCGGCTCGATGGACCTCGCCGAGCAGGAGGATCCGGAGGAGTGGCGCGGGATCATGCAGCGGTTCTTCTCGACCCTGGCCGAGGCCGTCACCCGCTTCGAGGGGACGGTCGACAAGTTCACCGGCGACGGGATCATGGCGATCTTCGGCGCCCCGGTAGCCCACGAGGACCACGCCCGGCGCGCCTGTTACGCGGCGCTGCAGATGCTCGACGACGTCGCCGAGTACGCGGGCGAGCTGCGGCGCGCGAAGGGGCTCAACTTCTCGACCCGGATCGGGATCAACTCGGGTGAGGTGGTCGCCGGGGCGATCGACGGGGGCGGCGGCTCCTCCTACACGGCGATCGGCCACACCGTCGGCCTGGCGCAGCGGATGGAGGCGCTGGCCGAGCCGGGCAAGGCCTATCTGACCGAGAGCACCGCCGAACTCGCCCGCGGCTACCTCGACCTCCAGGATCTCGGCGAATTCGAGATCAAGGGCGCGAGCCGCCCGGTGCAGGTCTTCGAGCTAGCGGGCGTGGGCCAGGCGCGCTCGCGCCTCGACCTCGCCCGCGAGCGGGGCTTCTCTCAGTTCGTCGGCCGCGCGGCGGAGCTCGGCCGGCTGGAGGAGGCGCTGGCGCGGGCCAAGGGCGGCGAGGCGAGCGCGGTCGGAGTCGTCGCCGAACCGGGGATCGGCAAGAGCCGGCTCTACCACGAGTTCGCCCAGCGCTGCCGGACGGAGGGTCTCGAGGTGTTCGAGGCGCAGGCGCAGGCGCACGGCAAGTCGATCCCGTTCATGCCGATCCTGCAGATGCTGCGCTCCTTCTACGGGATCGACGACCAGGACCCCGAGCAGTTGGCGCGGGAGAAGATCGCAGGCCGCTCGCTCCTCCTCGACCCCGCCTTCGCCGACGACCTGCCGCTGATCTTCGACTTCCTCGGCGTCCCCGATCCCGAGCGGCCGGTGCCGCGGATGGACCCCGAGGGGCGGCAGCGCGCCCTCGCCGACTTTCTCTGCCGCCTGGTCGGCAACCCGGCCAGGCGCAAGACCCTGGTCCTGATCGTCGAGGACCTGCACTGGATCGACGGGGGCAGCCAGGCGATGCTGGAAGGGCTCGTCGAGGGGATGGACGGGACGCCGACGCTCGTCCTCGTCAACTACCGCCCCGAGTACAGGCCGGCCTGGGAGGACTCGCCGCGCTACGAGGCGATCGAGCTGCAACCGCTCGACCGCGCCGACACCGTCGTCCTGCTGCGCGACCTCGCCGGCGAGGATCCCTCTCTCGACGGAATCGACGAGCCGATCCACGAGCGCACTGGCGGCAACCCGTTCTTCATCGAGGAGATCGTCCGCGAGCTGGCGGAGTCCGGCTACCTGGAGGGCGAGCGCGGTGGCTACCGGCTGGCGAAGCCGATCGAGGACGCGGGCGTGCCGGTCACCGTCCAGGCCGTCCTCGCCGCCCGCATCGATCGCCTCGATCCCCCCGCCAAGGAGTTGCTGCAGGTCGCCTCGGTGGTCGGCAAGGAGGTCAGCGGCGAGGCGCTGCTGCTGACCGCAGGCCACGATCCCGAGACGATGGAGCGGGCGCTGGGCGGGCTGATCGACGGCGGCTTCCTCTACGAAGCGGAGATCTACCCCGAGCGGGTGCTCGCCTTCCGCCATCCGCTGACGCGCGAGGTCGCCTACGGGACCCAGCTCGCCGAACAGCGGGCCGCGACCCACGCCGCGGCGGCGCGGGCCCTGATCGAGCTGGAAGCGCCGGAGCGCTACGACGAGCTCTCGGCGCTGATCGCCGACCACCTGCGGCAGGGGGGCGAGCACCTGGAAGCAGCGCGCTGGTCGGCTCGCGGGGCGCACTGGGCCGGTCACAGCCGCCCGCGGGACGCCCTGCGCCTCTGGCACGACGTGATGGAGCAGACCGCCGGGCTGGAGGAGGACGAGGAGGTCGCATCGCTGGCGATCCACTCGCGGCTGCTGCAGCTTCAGTACGCCTGGCGCGTCGGCATGAGCCGGGAGGAGGAAGCCCGGCTCGCCGCCGAAGCCGAGGAGATCGCGATGCGCCAGGGCGATCTGCACTCGCTGGTCCTGCTGAAGGTCGCCACCGCCGTGCGGCCGGGCCTCCCCCACCACGGGCCGACCTGGATCGAGTCGGTGCGGGAGACGATCGAGCTGGCCGACCGCAGCGGCGACCGGCACCTGCGGGCCGCGGTACGAGGGGCGGGCGCCTACGCCTACCTATGCGTTGCCGACTTCGAGGGCTTCGAGCGGATCCTCGACGAGATGCTGGAGATAGTCGACGGCGACGGTTCGGTCGGCGCCGACATCGTGCTCGGCAGCCCGATCGCCTGGGGGCTGATGGGCAAGGGGATGGTGCGGCGCGAGAAGCTGGAATTCGAGGAGGCCGAGGCGCTCTTCGAGCGGGCGCTGGAGGCCGCCCTGGAGGCCGAAGACGCGGAGACCGCGAGCTGGATCCGCAGCAACCAAGCCAGCCTGGTGATCCGCAGGGACCCGGAGGCGGCGTTGGCGATCGCCCGCCGCAACTGTGAGCTGACCGATCGGCTAGGGGACGTCTTCTCCCGCAGCCTCGCGCTCTCGAACCTCGCCTGGACGCAGCTGATCGCCGAGGAAAACGAGGCGGCGCTGGAGGCGATCGAAGAGTCGGAGCGGCTCTACCGCGAGGCGATGGACACCGGCGGCGAGATGGAGGGCTGGCGCGGCCAGCTTCGTGCCCGCGCTCTGGTCCTCGTCGGCCGGGTGGACGAGGGGCTCGAGGTGGCGGAGGAAGCCGCCCG
The DNA here is from genome assembly GCA_036376215.1 of Solirubrobacterales bacterium. Taxonomy (GTDB): domain Bacteria; phylum Actinomycetota; class Thermoleophilia; order Solirubrobacterales; family 70-9; genus VAYN01. Next base: position 11,553 of record DASVAT010000008.1, on the reverse strand, counting down.
GATCGCCCGCGAGCGGGGGATGATGTGGTCATATCCGGTGGCGGTGCTGACCCTCGCCCGGGCGCGCGCAGCCGCCGGCGCCGAGGGAGTGAACGAGGCTTTCGCCGAGGCCGAGCGGGTCGCGCGGGAGACCGGGGCGACGACGCTGCTGATGGACATCGACGCCGAGCGCGAGCAGCTCGAGAGCGCCGGCACCGCCTACTACTAGTCCTCCTAGCCGCGCCGCTCGAGCTCGGCGACCATCAGCTTGGTGTGGAGGGCCGCGATCAGGTCCTTCAGAGGCTGGGCGCCGGCTTCGAGCATCGCCACCACCCGCTCCGGCGGTACCTCGCCGGCGAGCCGTTCCATCACCACGTCGACCTCGAGCCGGACCAGCTCTTCGATCGCCGATTTGTAGCGCAGGGTGTCGTAGACGGTGAACCCGATCGCCTCGTCATAGCCGCCGGCGCGGAAGCGGCTGATCGCCTCGATGATCGTCACGTCGGAGGGCGAGTAGCCGCGGCTGTTCGGGGTCAGGACCTCGAGCTCGGCGAGGCGGTCGAGGACCTCCTTGGGGACGCCGTAGCGCTTGCGGACCTCGGCGGCGCTGGTGCGGGAGCGCTCGCCGGCCAGTGCCCGGTCGAGGATCTGGTCGCCGAGGGCGAGCATCGCCTCGGCCCGGTCGGGGTCCTCGTCGAGGACAGTCTTGATCGCCTTCAGCGGCAGGAAGCGCTCCTCCTGCAGGCGCTTGATCAGCTTGATCCGATCGACGAGCTCCGGGGGGTAATAGGCCATGTTGCGGCTGGTCTTGACCCCTTCCGGCAGCAGCCCCTCGCGCAGGTAGTGCTTGATCGTCGGCGCCGGGACGCCAGAGGCCTCGGCCAGCTCGCCCATGCGGAGCAAGCCGTTGCTCTGTTGGGTATCCGGGGTCGCGTTGGCGCTCATGCGCGGAACTCCCCCTGCGGCGCGGCGGCGGGCCCGGCAGCCGCGCCCGACTCCTTCATCGCCGCGATCTCCTCGGCCGAGTAGCCGACCTCGGCGAGGACCTCGTCGGTGTGCTCGCCGAAGGCGGGCGCGGGTCGGGTCGGGTCGGCCGGGGTGCGGCTCAACTTCACCGGGTGGCCGAGCTGGCGGACGGTGCCGAGCTCGGGCTGGTCGAGCTCGACGACCATCTCGCGCGCCTTGACCAGGTCGGAGTCGAGGGCCTCGTCGAGGTCGAGGACCGGCTCGATGCAGCAGTCGTGCTCGTCGTTGAAGGCGAGCCACTCCGCGCGGGTGCGGGAGCGGAAGACGGCGGCGATCTCCTCCCAGGCCGGTGATCCCGGTGCCTCGAACTGCTTCTCGACCAGGTCGGGGCGGCCGTTGCCGTTGCAGAAGGCGGTCCAGAACTTCGGCTCGAGGGCGCCGCAGCTGACCCAGCCGTCGGCGACCTCGTAGGGCAGGTAACAGACGAGGCCGCCGGCGAGCTGCTGCTCGCCGCGCCGCGGCACCTCTCCGTCGCAGAAATAGCGGCCGGCGACCATAGCCAGCCAGGAGAGGGCGCCGTCGGCCATCGAGACGTCGACCATCTGCCCCTCGCCGGAGCGCTCGCGCTCGTGCAGCGCCGCCATCACCCCGAAGGCCGCCATCAGGGCGCCGCCGCCGAGATCGGCGATCTGGCCCGCAGACTGAACGGGCGGGCCGTCCATGGCGCCAGTCAGCCCGAGTAGGCCGACGAGCCCCAGGTAATTCATGTCGTGCCCAGCCCGTTGCGCGTAGGGGCCGTCCTGGCCGTAGCCGGTGATCGCGCAGTAGACGACCCGCGGGTTCGCCTCCCGCATCCGCTCGTAGCCGACGCCGAGCTTGTCGAGGACGTCGGGGCGGAAGCCGTCGAGGACGATGTCGTGGGCGGCGACCAGGCGCAGCAGCGCCTCCCTCCCCTGATCGTTCTTGAGGTCGAGACGAACCGAACGCTTACCGCGGTTGAGCGAGAGGTAGAGCGAGGAGCGGGTGCCGAGCGCCTGCTGCTCCTCGCTCCCGTAGTAGGGCGGCGCCCAGCGGATGTAGTCGCCCATGCCGGTGTCCTCGACCTTCAGCACCTCGGCGCCGAGGTCGGCGAGCAGCAGCGAGCAGAAGCCGCCCGGCAGCAGGCGGGTGAGGTCGAGGACCTTGACGTCGCTGAGGGGAAGGTCCGCCATCGGGCGGTCCGCCTAGGCCGCTGCCCGTTTGGGGACGCCCAGCAGCTCGCGCGCCTCGGCGACGCTCGCCGGGCGGCGGCCGATGTCTTCGGCCATCTGCCGTGCCTTGGCGATCAGCTCGCCGTTGGACTTGCACATCTCGCCGTTGGGCAGGTAGAGGTTGTCCTCGACGCCGGCGCGGACGTTGCCGCCGAGGACCAGCGAGGAGGCGAGCAGCTTCCACTGGTCCCGGGAGATGCCGATCACCTGCCACTGGTTCGGCCCCTCGGGGCCGCCGGGGATCTGGTCGGACATCAGGGTGACGTTGCGCGGCGTCGGGCGGATGCCGCCGGTCACACCCATCACCAGCGAGATCTGCAGCGGCAGCTCCAGCAGGCCCATGTCGACCAGCGGGTCGAGGTTGGCGACGTGGCCGGAGTCGAAGCACTCGTGCTCGGGCTTGATCCCCAGCTCTTTCATCGCCGTGAGGAACTCGATGATCGTGTCGAAGCTGTTCTCGAATACCGCCTTGAAGACGAAGTCCTTGCGCCGCTTCGAGTACTTCGCGTAGTTCATCGAGCTCATGTTCAGCGCGGCAACGTCGGGGCGGCAGGCGCGCAGGTACTCGATCCGCTTCTCGATCGGGATCCCGATCGCGCCGGTCGAGTAGTTGACGATCACATCGCCGACCTCGGCCAGGATCGCCTCGGTGATCGCCTGGAAGTCCTCGACCTCATAGGAGGGCGTCCCGTCGGGTTTGCGGGCGTGGATGTGGATCTGCGAGGCGCCCTCGTCGACGGCGCGCCGCGCCTCCGCCGCGTACTCCTCGGGCGTATAGGGGATCGCCGGGCACTGGTCGCGGTTCGCGATCACGCCGCTGATCGAGCAGCTGATGATCACCGGATCGTCGAAAGAGCTCATGCCGCCTCCTCAGTTGTTCCTTATGGCGGAATAGCAACGAAAAGGAACAGACGAATTCATACCGGCATCACTCCATGGCGTTTCTTTGGCTTCTCGACGTGCTTGTTTCTCGACATCTGCAGCGCTTTCGCGATCGTCTGACGGGTCTCGCGCGGGTCGATGATGTCGTCGATCACCGCGTTGCCGGCGGCGATGTAGGGGTCGATCTGGGCCCGAACCGCGTTCAGCATCGCCTCGCGGGTGGCCGCCGGGTCGTCGGAGGCCTCGATCGCCGAGCGACCGATGATTTCGACCGCGCCCTCGGCACCCATCACCGAGATCTCGGCCCCGGGCCAGGCGACGATCAGGTCCGGCTCGTACGCCTTGCCGCACATCACGTAGTAGCCGGCGCCGTAGGCCTTGCGGACGACGACGGTCACCTTCGGCACGGTGGCGCGGCTGACCGCGTAGAGCATCTTCGCCCCGTGGCGGATGATCCCGGCGTGCTCGACTTTCGAGCCGACCATGAAGCCGGGGACGTCCTGGAGGAAGACGAGCGGGATGTTGAAGGCGTCGCAGAGGTTGATGAAGCGGGCGGCCTTGTCGGCGGAGTCGTTGTCGAGGACGCCGGCCAGTTGCTTGGGCTGGTTGGCGACGATCCCCGCCGGCTGGCCGCCGAAGCGGGCGAAGCAGGTGATGACGTTCTTGGCGAACTTCGGCTTCAAGTCGAACCAGTCGCCGTCGTCGACGATCTCGCGGATCACGTCGTACATGTCGTACGGTTGCCGCGGCGACTCGGGGACGATCTCCATCAGCTTCTCCGAGGCCCGCTCGATCGGGTCGGAGACGTCGACGACCGGCGGCCGTTCCTCGCAGTTGCCCGGGAAGTAGGAGAGGTACTTGCGGACCGAGGCGATGCACTCCTCGTCGTCGGCTACCTCGAGGTCCCCCACGCCCGACTTGCGGCAGTGGACCTTTGCGCCGCCGAGGTCCTCCATCGAGATCTCCTCACCCGTCACGGCTTTGGTCAGGTGCGGGCCGGCGAGCGCCATCGCGCCCTGGCCGGAGACCATCGGCACGAAGTCCGAGAGCGCCGGGATGTAGGCGGTGCCGGCGGCGCAGGGTCCCATCATCGCCGCGACCATCGGGATCACGCCCGACATTTCGACCTCCTCGCGGAAGAGGTGGCCGGAGCCGGCGAAGAGGGAGCCCGCCGCCTCCTGGATGCGGGCGCCGGCGCTGTCGAGAAGCCAGACGAACGGCATCCGCTTCTGCAGCGCCATCTCGCGCAGGCGGGTGACCTTGAGCTCGCCGGTCATCCCCATCGAGCCGGCCATCACGGTGAAGTCGTAGGCGGCGATGCAGGTGGCGCGGCCGTCGACGTCGCCCCAGCCGGTGACGACGCCGTCGGCGGGGGCCTCGACCCCGTCCATCGCCCGCTGGGCGAAGTGCGGGCGCCCGTGGATCCCCATCTCGACGAAGGTCCCCTCGTCGACGAGGAGGTCGATCCGCTCGCGGGCGGTGAGCTTGCCGCGATCGTGCTGCTTGGCGATCTTCTCCTCGCCGCCGCCGAGCTTGGCTTTAGCGCGGCGCTCGTGCAGCTGCGCGGTCAGGTCGGCCAGCGGGGCGGTTCCCGGCAGCAGGTTTGCGGCTTTCTCCTCGGTCGCCATTAGAAGCCCGAGGACGCAGAGATGCGCAGTGCCAGGTGCGTCATCCAGGCGTGCCTGGTCGTGGGATCAAGCATCTAACGTCCTTTCCACTGCGGGTCGCGTTTCTCGAAGAAGGCGGTGACGCCCTCGACGATGTCCTCGGTCGTGAAGGTGAGCGAGAGCTGCGAGCGGAGGAACTCGAGCGCGTCGTCGAGCGCCATGTCCTGTTGGCGGTACATCGCGTCGTGGCCGAGGCGCATCAGCACCGGGCTCTTGGAGGCGAGCTTGGTCGCCCATTCGGAGACCGCGGCGTCGAACTCCCCCGCCGGGACGACCTTGTTGGCGAGCCCGTACTCGACCGCCTGCTCGGCCGAGAGCCGCTCGCCCAGCAGCATCATCTCGTTGACCTTCTTGCGCGGGACGTTGCGGTAGATGATCGACATGATCATGTAGGGGAAGGCGCCGACGTTGATCTCCGGCGTGCCGAAGGTGGCCCCCTCTTTGGCGATCATTAGGTCGCAGGAGAGGGCGAGGCCCATACCGCCGGCCAGTACGTGGCCGTTGGCGGCGCAGAGCGAGGGCTTGCCGAGGCGCGGCATCAGGCGGAAGAACTCCAGGAAGAGGTCGGAGGCAAAGTGTTTGGCGATCAGCGGCACGTCGGCGGCGAACCCGCCGAGGTCGGCGCCGGCGCAGAAGGCTTTGTCACCCGCCCCGGTTAGGACGACGGCGCGAACCTCGTCGGAGGACTTGGCCCGCTTCATCGCTTCGACCAGCTCGGTCAGCATCTGGCCCGAGAGCATGTTGCGCTTGTCCGGGTCGTCGAGCGTCACCGTGGCGACGCCGCCGGACACCTCGTAGGCGACCTTCTCGCCGTTCCACTGCTGATCTCCCTGGGTCATCGGCGCGCACGATAGCACTGAACTGAAAGTAGGAAGTGCTACTGTCCACTTCGCATTCGGGGACCTATGCGGTCCCGCAATTCACCAGGAGGAGAGAGACAGTGGCGACCGCGACCAACGGCTCCAGCGTGATCAAGCCCGACTTCCAGTCCGGGCGCAAGCACTTCATCTTCAGCCAGGAGCACGAAGACCTGCGCGAGTCGATGCAGTCGTGGGTCGAAAAAGAGCTCTGGCCCCACCGCAACGAGTGGGAGGACACCTACTGGCCGACCGAGAAGATGAAGCGCGCCGGCGACCTCGGCTACCTCGGCCTCTGCTTCCCGGAGGAGTACGGCGGCCAGGGCGGCGACTACTTCTACTCGCTGGTTCGCGCGGAGTGCATGAGCTACTCGGGCTCCGGCGGCACCAACATGGGCTTCGCGGTCCAGACCGACATGGTCCTCCCCCCCATCCACCTGCTCGGCACCGACGAGCAGAAGCGCAGGTACCTCGAACCCGGCCTGAAGGGCGAGAAGATCGGCTCGCTCGGGATCACCGAGCCGGGCGCCGGCTCCGACGTCGCCGGGATCCGCACCACCGCGATCCGCGACGGCGAGGAATACGTGATCAACGGCTCCAAGACCTTCATCACCAACGGCCCGCGGGCCGACTTCATCGTCCTCGTCTGCAAGACCGACCCAGAGGAGCGCCACGCCGGCATCACCCTCTTCGTCGTCGACCTGCGCGACGAGAACGGCGAGAAGGTCCCCGGCTTCACCGTCTCCAGCGAGCTGGAGAAGATGGGGATGCACGCTTCCGACACCGGCGAACTCGCCTTCGAAGACGTCCGCGTCCCGGCCGACGCCGTGCTCGGCGAGGTCGGCAAGGGCTTCTACCACATCGCCTGGGAGCTCCAGGGCGAGCGGCTGGTCGCCGCCGCCGGCTGCCACGCGGGGGCGGAGCGGATGATCGAGAAAACGCTCGTCTACGCGAAGGAGCGCGAAGCCTTCGGCCGGCCGATCGGCAAGTTCCAGGCGATCCGCCACAAGTTCGCCGAGATGGCGACCCAGGTCGAGGCGGCGAAGCAGTTCACCTACGCGACCGCCTGGCGCTTCGGCAACGGCGAGTACCCGGTCCGCGAGATCACGATGGCCAAGCTCTTCGCCTCCCGGATCGCCTGCGACGTCGCCGACGAGTGCGTCCAGATCCTCGGCGGTTACGGCTACATGAAGGAGTACGAGATCGAGCGCGCCTACCGCGACGTCCGCCTCAACCGCATCGGCGCCGGCACCGACGAGGTGATGCTCGACGTGATCGGGCGGAGCTACGGGCTGTAGGTCGCGTGTCGCACCTCGCGCACGTCCGTTCCTACTACGAGGCGCTGAACAGCGGCGACGCCGAGGCGGTGTCGTCGCACTTCACCGACGACGCCGTCCACTACTACACGCGGCTCGGGCCGCACGAGGGGGCGAAGGCGATCGGCGACCTCGCGGCGCTGGGGGTCTCGACGATCGACGCCCAGTGGTACATCGAGAACGCGATCGAGGCCGGCGACCAGGTGGCGATCGAGTGGACGATGACCTGGCGGGACCCGCAGAGCGGCGACAAGCGCCTCGACCGCGGCACCGAGTGGTTCCTGATCCGCGACGGCAGGATCGCCGAGGTCCGTGCCTACCACCACGGCGGCAAGAAGAACCCGCAGGGAGACCTGCTCGGGTTCGACCACGAGGGGCGCGGCTACCGGATGCTCGCGGACTGGGAGGCGCCGGCACCGGCCGTCGAGGACGGTGTCACCGACGAGGACGCGGCATGACCGTCGTCAAGGACAGCGGCGCCCGCGCCACGCTTCCGCCCTTCGGTGAGGAGCACGAGGAGCTGCGGGAGACCGTCACCCGCTTCGTCCAGAAGGAGATCGCGCCGAACGTCGACGAGTGGGAGGCGGCGCGGGAATTCCCCCGGGAGCTGTTCGTCCGCTGCGCCGAGCTCGGCTTCCTCGGGCTGAAGTTCCCCGAGGAGTTGGGCGGCCAGGGCGGCACCCACCTGCACGACGCGGTCTGGGTCGAGGAGCTGGCCCGCTCGGGTGGCTCGGGCGGCGTCGCCGCCGGGCTCAACGCCCACGCCTCGATCGCGATGCCGCCGATCTTCAACTTCGGCACCGAGGAGCAGAAGCAGCGCTGGCTGGTACCTGGGATCGCCGGCGAGAAGATCGGGGCGCTGGGGATCACCGAGCCCGGCGCCGGCTCCGACGTCGCCTCCCTCTCCACCACCGCCAGGCGCGACGGCGACAGCTATGTCGTCAACGGCGCCAAGACCTTCATCACCAACGGCGTCCGCGCCGATTTCCTCGTCTGCGCCTGCAAGACCAGCGAGGAGGGCGGCCACGGCGGGATCTCCTTCCTCGTGCTCGAGCGCGAGATGCCCGGCTACGAGGTCAGCGCCAAGCTGGAGAAGATGGGCTGGCACTCCTCCGACACCGGCGAAATCTCCTTCACCGACGTCGAGGTCCCGGCCGAGAACCTGCTCGGCGAGGAGAACGGCGGCTTCAAGCTGATCATGTTCAACTTCGCCTGGGAGCGGTTGCTGATGGCGATCGGCGCCGTCGGCGCGATGCAGCGCCTGATCGAGACCACCGTCGCCTACGCCTCCGAGCGCGAAGCCTTCGGCCGGCCGATCGGCAAGTTCCAGGCGATCCGCCACCACGTCGCCGAGATGGCGACCAAGGCCGAGGCCAGCCGCGCCCTCACCTACAACGCCCTGCGCCTCTTCCACGAAGGCCACGACTGCATCCAGGAGGTCTCGATGGCGAAGCTGATGACCCAGCGCGCCGTCCTCGAGATCGCCGACCAGTCCCTCCAGATCCACGGCGGCTACGGCTACATGCGTGAGTACGGCATCGAGCGCGCCGTCCGCGACGCCCGCCTCGGCCCGATCGGCGGCGGCACCGACGAGATCATGAAGGAGATCGTCGGCAAGACGATGGGCCTGTAGGACCGGCCTACTGCGCCTCGGCGACGAAAGAGAGCCGGCCGAGAATTTCACCCGCGGAGAAGACGTTCTCCTTTTTCTGCGGCTTGGCGAAGACTTCGTTGAAGAGGGCGGCGGTCGACTCCGGAAGGATCAGCGGGGCCCCGCTGACCGTGAGCGTTCGCTGCGCGGGGTTCGTCGCAGTCGTACCGCCGGCGAGGTCGAGCGCGGCGACGGTGAGCAGCCCGGCCTTCCCCGCAAACGGAGGCGAAGGCTCGACGTCGACTTCCGGGCCGAACGAGGCCTCGCCGAGGTCGACGCGCGGTTCGCGCCAGATCACCTGGCCGCTGCCGAGCTCGATGAATTCGATGCCACCCTGGAGCTGGAGGAAGCCGGAACTGAAGTCGAGGGCGAGCTTGCCGCTGAAGGTCGGCAGCGTGAACAGGTTCGGGCGTTCGGCCGGGAAGATCGGATTCACCGCGACGTGCAGTTCGTTCAGCTTCGCCGCGATGCCGGCGTCGAGCCCGAGCTGAACGCCGCCCTTGGGAAGGATCGCCACAGTCGCGGGGTTTGCCTTCGTGACCGCCGATCCCACAGGCATGCCTTCCTGGAAGACATCGCGAAGACGCAGGCGTTTCGACAGCCGCGCTGCGAACTTGGCCGAGAGCCGCAGAGAGGAGACCGTGACCTCGTTGGCAAAACCGCTGCGGCCGACGGTGAGCCGGTTCACCGCTCCCACCTTCAGTTGCCCGCCCGCCAGCTTCGCCACGAACGGAGAGCTGCGGCGGGTCGTTTTCAACTGCAGCCGTTTCATCGAAATCGAGCGCTTGCCTCGCTGGAACAGCACGACGCCCCCGTGCTCGACCGTCCCTTCCCTCGTTCGCGGGTCGAATTTGCCGCCCGAAACCGGGAACCGAAGAATCCCGGCCTTGAAAGCCGCCCCTTCGCGCGTCGCCAACTGGACCCCGTGCTCATGCAGAACTCGGAGAAAACCCCTGTCCAGGCGGAAGACGGTGGTGCCGGAGCCGAGCGGATCGTAGGTGGCCCGAGCGACCGGGGAAGCGCCGAGCGCAAACAGCGTCGCGACCACGGCAAGCAGTACCGGGCGAACCCTCATTCCTTCACTCCGCAGATCTTGGTGACGTCGAGTGAGATCGCATCCTTGTTGGCGAAGAAGAAGCTTGCCCGGGCGAGATTGAAGCTGGTCAGCTTCGCGCGCCCCGGCGCGGGGCAGCTGGAGTTGAAATAGCTGCGCTGCTTGCCGTGGCGGGTGAATTTGCGTTGAAGGGTCAACTTGATGCGATCGACGAACCCCCAGCTGCCGAGCGCCCCGGGGAAGTTCGCGGTCAATTCGGTGCCGAAGAACCCGTCGTGAATCCGCTTGATGGTAAAGGTGACGACGAACGAGCTGTTGAACGGTCGACTGGTATAGATGTGGGCGAACAGGACCGGGCTGCCGTTGCGCCTGCCGTTGAACACGAGCAGCCTGCCGCTGGTCGGATAGGGGGCCTGTTCGGGAAGCACGACCGAGGCCCAGAACTGGCCCGAGCCGACGAGCGCGTCACCGCAGCTCGCGAGAGCGCGGTCGCTCGTCCCGGGCTGGATCTGCTCAATGCGGCAGGTTGGGATACCTCGTGGCCGCAGCTGCCCGTGGCGGTTGACTTTCACCACCATTTTCTGAAGCTGAGGAGGCAAGGGGCGACGACCCCTTTCGATATTCCCGACACGTTGTACTTTTCCCGCGATAAACACGGCCACCGGGGCGGGGCGATCGCGAGGGAGCCTGAACGGCAGCACCTGACCCAACACGGTGATCCGGAGACCTTCAGTCTGGACGACCGCCGCCCCCGCCGTGGATGCGACGGCAGCCAGAACCAGAACGGCGACCAGGAGCTTTAGCCGTCGACCCATCGCCTACCGCCCCCGGTACTTCGCTCGCGACAGACAGACGGGACTTTCGATTGGCTCGGCGAGCAGGCGCACTCTTCCTAGGCGACATCGGCCTCCCTGCATCCTTCCTCCAGTCCCCTGACCGCCCACGCGTGGGCACATCCATCCATTAGCAGACGATTGCGTACCGCACAGATACGTCTATATGACCTAACAGCACGAATCAACGCTTCGACCATACCCCGACAAAATGCCGGTCGCACCGGGCAGCAGCTCCCTCCACATTGTCCTGCAAATGCTGTCTCGACAACTACTCGCGCGCGTATTTCGGCGGCCATACAGGGCGACGGGACCGACAACCGGCCCCGTCGCGTTCTACCACTCACATTTGTAGAGACCACCTCTCAGCATGTGAGTTTGACGTTGGTCCCTTCCCAGGTGATCGTTGTCGAGCCAGTTATCGCCGTTGTTGTGTAAGCGCCGCCAGCGTCATTACTCGACATCAGGTCTGCCGTTTCGCCTGTTGTTGTCGCCTGCATCCACCACTGGACACCGACCGACGACTCGACAAAGTCCACTGCGTACGATGCCTGGAACGTGCCACAGTTCGGGTTCGAGATGTGCCCGATGAACGACCCTGTCATTGTTTTTTTGAAGAAGCCGGCGCAGCTGAGTGTCCACCCTCCACTACCGGTCCCGTGGCCGGGCAGTGTGACTTTGAGGCCGGATGTAGTCGCGTTATGCTCGAGATAGATCAGATGGGTAACTGTCGCACCGGTTTTGATTTCGCCCGGGACCCCCGTGTTGTTGCAGCTGAGTCCGAAGCCGGTGATGTTCTCTTTGCATCCTTTGTAGGCTAGTTCCAACGCGCCTGTGGACGTACCATTGTTCACCGTAGCTTTACCACCGACGGACGCGCAAGAGAGTCCTTCGCCCGCGTCGTTCCTGATCTGGGTCGCGCCGCCCGCCACAGTGCCCGTGCAGACCGCGGCCCCGTTTTCACAATCCGCAGCGAATTCCCCCGCCGCCGCCACCGCCGGCAGCGCCGCCAGCGCCAGGGCCGCAAGCGCCCCGCTCGCTATGAGCATCAACTTCTGTTTCATGGTTCTGCCTTTCTGCTCGCGGACCGGCAGCGAT
>DASVAT010000006.1:0-21492 GCA_036376215.1 Solirubrobacterales bacterium | reverse complement strand
GAGCTCGACCTGACCGTCGAGCCGAGTCTGGACTCGCTGCGGCTGTACCTGCGCTCGATCGGGCGGGTCGAGCTGCTGACCGCCCAGCAGGAGGTCGACCTCGCCAAGCGGATCGAGAAGGGCGACATGACGGCCAAGCGGCACATGGTCGAGGCGAACCTGCGGCTGGTCGTGTCGATCGCGAAGGGATACCTGGGCCGCGGTTTGTCTTTCCTCGACCTGATCCAGGAAGGATCGCTCGGGCTGATTCGCGCGGTCGAGAAGTTCGACTATCGCCGCGGGTACAAGTTCTCCACCTACGCGACCTGGTGGATCCGCCAGGCGGTGACGCGGGCGATCGCCGACAAGGCGCGGACGATCCGCATCCCCGTCCACATGGTCGAGAAGCTGAACCGTGTCGCCCACGTCGAACGTCAGCTGGTTCAGAAACTGGGGCGCGAGCCGGAGCCGGCGGAGATCGCCGAAGAGCTGCGCTGGCCGGTCTCCGACGTCCGCGACATCCTGCGGGTCGCCCAGCTGCCGGTCTCGCTGGAGAAACCGGTCGGCGACGAGGACGAATCGGAGCTCGGCGACTTCGTCGCCGACGACGCTGTGCTCGAGCCCTTCGAGGAAGCCAGCGAGCACCTGCAGAAGGAGGGCGTGAAGAAAGCGTTGGCGGCGCTGCCCGATCGCGAGCGACAGGTGATCGAACTTCGCTACGGCCTCTCCGGCGCCGAGCCGCTGACGCTGGAGGAAGTCGGCCGGACCTTCGGCGTCACCCGCGAGCGGATCCGCCAGATCGAGAACAACACGCTGAAGAAACTGAAGCGCCTGCCCGAGGCGCAAATGTTGCGCGAAGCCAGCTAACGCGGCTCCAAAACGAAGACGCCGACCTGGCGGTCTAGCTTCGACTCGTAGAAGTCCCAGCCTTCGTACTGCTGCATGTGCCGGCGCCAGAGGTCGGCGCGCTCCTCGCCCTCGGCCAGGCGCGCCCGCACCGGGACCCGCTTGCGCCCGATCTCGACCTCGGCGTCGGGATTTGCCCGCAGGTTGAGCGACCAGGCCGGCGTCTTTTCGTTGCCGGCGTTGGTGTTGATGACGACGAAGCGCTCGCCGTCGGCGAGGTAGAGAACGGGCGCCGTGCGCGGCTGGCCCGACTTGCGGCCAGTGGTGGTCAGCAGCAGGATCGGCGCCTTGCCGAGCTTGCCGCCGACGCGCCCGCCGGTCAGCCGGTAGATCGGCGCGTTCAGCTTGCCGACCCGCCGCAGCCCGGCGGCGCCGAGGGAGTTCGAGAATCTGGACCAGAAACGATCGCTTGGCATGGGCGCGAGTATCTCATCGGGGTACAGTGGAGGCGATGGCCGCCGCCCCGCATCCCTTCCGTCTCGCCGCCGAGGGCAAGGACCTCGACCTGCTCACCGAGACCCTGCGCGAGGACGTCGTCCTCCACAGCCCGGTCCTCTTCCGCGGCTTCGAAGGCCGCGAGACCGTCTCCGCCGTCCTCACCCACGTCGCGGCGACGCTGGAGAACTTCACCTACACCGACGAGCTGACCGAGGGCGAGACCGTGGTCCTCCGCTTCAAGGCCACCGTCGGCGACCGCGAGCTGGAGGGCATCGACTTCCTCGAGCTCGACGAGGACGGCCGCGTCCGCGAGCTCACCGTCTTCATGCGCCCCTTCTCTGCGCTGACCGCCTTCAACGAGCGGATGAAGGCCCGCCTCGAAGTCTCCGAGGGCTAGACCGGCGCCTTCGGGATTCGCTCGAGTACTACCCGACCCGGTCCGTCAGCCAGAACTCGAAGACGATCGCCGGCTTCCAGACCCGCGTCCTCGCAGGGCCCCTTCGGAATCGTCATCTGCCGTTTAGGACGCAGCAGCACCTGTCGGCTGGCTGCGGATGGGGGAGGCAGGATTCGAACCTGCGTAGGCATAGCCGCTTGATTTACAGTCAAGTCCATTTGACCGCTCTGGCACTCCCCCGGTAATGGTGGGACGCCCGCAATTGTATTGGCCGGGGCGCTCCCATAGACGAGATCTTCGAACGGAGTGCCGCGCTCCACCTCGAACTCCGAGTACTTCGTTCCTCCCAGTGCAATCGACCGGGCGGCCTCCACGAAGGGAGCCGGGATGAACCACCGGCGCCCGTCTCCGACCAGCACGAAGAGGTAGTCCACCCGGGTCGGATCGAACTTCTTTGCCAGGCCGGTCCAGCTCCGGTTGCCCCCGTTGGTCGCGATCGAGATTCTCCAGCGCTCTTCTCCCGATTTGACGGGCCCGCGGAAGGTCGAGGTTTTGACCTGGACTCTGATCAGACGGTCGTTCCATTCGGCCATCAGATCTATATGCGGGCTGTGATTGAACGGGACCCAGACGGTCGCGCCTCTGCTCGCCAGCCACTCCATTGCCGAAAGCTCGCCTATATCGCCCTGGACGCGACGATTGACGGCTCGTTCGCGGCGGTGCACTCCGGTGCCTGATGCGGTGGTCTCCATACCGAGCATCATCGCAAGCGATGCAGACAGAAACTTTCGGATAAAGATCTCCATCTGATCGTTGAGAGGATGTGAGGATGGCTGACGACCAAGTGATTGCGATCGCCGGGGTGACTGGCGGGCTCGGGCCGGTTGTCGCCGAGCGGCTCGCTGCGGCTGGGGCGACGGTCGCCGGTGCCGGCCGCGACCAAGGCGCGCTCGACTCCCTCGCCGCCGACCTCGGCCTGCGGCCCGAGCGCTGGGACGGCCGCGCCGTCGACCTCCTCGACGAGGACGCCGCTCGCGCCTGGTGCGCCGCCCTGGTCGAGCGCTTCGGGCGCGTCGACGGACTGGTCCATCTGGTCGGCGGCTGGCGAGGCGGGCAGCCGCTGCAGGAGGCGCCGCTCTCCGACTGGGCCCTTCTGCACGACCTCCTCGTCCGCACCGTCCAGCACACCACTCGCGCCTTCCACGACCAGCTCGCCGCCGGCCCCCACGGCCGCTTCGTCCTCGTCTCCTCCAAGCAGGCGCAGGCGCCGACCGCCACCAACGCCGCCTACGCCGCCGCCAAGGCCGCTGCCGAGGCCTGGACCCTCGCCCTCGCGGACGGCTTCGAAGGGACCGCCGCGACCGCCAACATCCTCGTCGTCGACGCGATCCTCACCCCGCAGATGCGCGAGGAGGAGCCCGACAAGGAGTTCCCGACCTTCACCCCCGCCGAGGACATCGCCGACGGCATCGCATTTCTCTGTTCGGACGCGGCGAAGAAGATGAACGGGCAGCGCCTCCCGCTTACCATGGGCAGATGAGCAGCCGTAAAGGGCAGAAGGCCAAGCCCGACGGCAAGATGACGATCGGGGAGCTGGCGCGGCGGACGGGGATGACGATCCGCAACATCCGCGCCCACCAGACGCGCGGCCTGCTGCCGCCGCCGGAGGTCCACGGCCGCACCGGCTACTACAACGAGAACCACGTCGCGCGGATCGAGCTGACCCGTGAAATGCAGGCCGAGGGCCTCAACCTCGAGGCGATCCGCCGTGTGCTCGAGAGCAGCGAGGGCTCGTCGCGGGAGATGGTCGACTTCGCCCGCGCAGTCCGCGCGCCGTTCGAGGACGAGACGCCGGAAATCTTCGACGCCGAGGAGCTCGCCTCGGCGTGGGGCGTCGAGCGCTTCGACCCGAAGCTGCTGGCCCGCACCGAAGAGCTCGGCATCCTGCGCGAGCTGCCCGAGGGCAAGATCGAGGTGATCAGCCCCCGCCTGCAGCGCGCCGGCACCGCCCTCGTCGAGCTCGGCGTCTCGCCCCAGGCGGCGGTGGAGACGGCCGAGGCGCTGCGCCGCTCCTCCGAGAAGGTCTCGCGCACCTTCGTCGAGCTCTTCGTCCGCGAGATCTGGGAGCCCTTCGACAAGGCCGGCCGGCCCGAGGAGGACTGGCCGAAGGTGCGCGAGGCCCTCGACCGGATGCGCCCGCTCGCCTCCGACGCGCTGCTGGCGATGTTCCAGATCACGATGGGCGAGTCGACCGAGAAAGCCGGCGAACGCACCCTCCGCGACGCCGCCAGGCCGGCCGGCAAACGGCGCCGCAAGCGCGGTTCCTCTAGCCGCCGATCATGAAACGGCGGCGCAGCGGCCGCGACTCGTTCGCCGCTTCGTCGGTCGCCCGCAGCACCGCCAGGTAGCGCCCCGGCCGCGCCCGGAAGTGCTTCCCGCGCGCGCCCAGCCGCAGGCGGTTGATGCCGATGAACGCCTTCCAGGTGTCGAAGCCGTTGTAGACCCGCCTGCCCCTGGAGTTGAACCGGTAGTACTCGGCGTCGAGCGTTCCGCGCTCGGAGACCTGGACGCTGAAGCCGAGCCCGCCGCGGCCGTTCGTGCGCCGCTTCGGCATCGACAGCGAGCCCAGGGTCGGCGGCTTCAGGTCGAGGTTCAGCGGCGGCTGCGGGCCTGGGTCGGAGCTCGGGTTGCCGGGAACGTCCGAGACGACCACCTCGCCCCGCACCGCCGCGTGCAGCTTGCATTGGAAGGAGTACACGCCGGGCTGGGTGAACTGCAGGGTGAAGGTGTCGCCGGCGCGGTGGGCGGGGGCGTCGGTGCCGGGGTCCGAGTCCCACTGCAGGTCGTTGGGCGAGATGCCGGTCACCGAGTGCGCCAGGTCGGGCCCGAGCCAGTCCCAGGTCACCTTCTCGCCGAGGTCGACGCGGACCTGCGGTTGCGACCAAGCGTAGTTTGCGATCGAGACGCGGGTGTTGACCGCGCCCGCGCTCGCCGGGAGGAGAAGCGCGATCGCGATCCCGCCGGCTAGGAGACGAGGTACCAACCGTTCATCCCCTGGTGCAGGTGCTGAAAGACGTGGCAGTGGTAGAACCAACGGCCCGGGTTGTCCTCGACCAGTTCGAAGGAGAACGAGTCCGCCGGCCCGAAGGTCCTGTTGTCGACGGTCCGCCCGTCCGGTTCGCTCCAGCGGTGGCCGTGCAGGTGGAAGGTGTGGAAGAAGTTGTCGATCCCGTAGACGTGAAAGGCGACCCGCTGCCCGACCCGCGCTTCCAGGGTCGGGGTGTTGCCGGCATACGCCTTGCCGTTGACGCAGTAGTAGGTGCCGCGCAGGCCGGTGATCGAGGGGTCGAAGGTGTGGAAGGCGAGGAAGAACTCGGCCTCGGGCCGCGCCGCCCCCCGTTCGCGGATCACCAGCGGGCCGAACAGCCCCTTGAACACCGGCAGCGGGTCCATCGGCCCGTGGTCGTGGTAGAGCCAGGTCCCTGCAGTCCCTTCGTGTGCCTCCCAGACGTAGGTGAAGGTCCGGTTCCGCTGCACGAAGCCGCCGGGGTCGGTCCACTTGCCCTTGTAGGCGCCGTCCATCTCGTTGGCGTAGAAGATCCCGTGTGGGTGGATCGTCACCGGCGCCTGCAGCTTGTTGCGGAAGTGGACGACGACGGTGTCGCCGACTTCGGCCTCGATCAGCGGCCCGGGCACCGTCGCCCTGCCCAGGGGGGATTTGAAACCGGCCGAGTAGAGCCGGTAGCCGTAGGCGCCGAACCTCGTCTTGCCCTTCACCTTCTGGGCCATCATCTGGTCGCGGTGGGTGGGGACGACGTCCCACTGCACGGCCTCCGCCGCGATCCAGTACTCGCGGGTCTGGCCACCGGCCGGAAGCGCAGCCAGGCGCCGCGCACCCGGGTCCTCACCGCGCCACTCCGCCGCCGTCACCTTCGGCGGCACCTTCACCTGCCGCGACAGTCCCTCGACGTCGATCTCGCCTTCGTCCGTCGCCACCTCCTGGCCGGCGATCGTGCAGAGCAGCGCGCCGCCGGAGAGGGCCAGGAACCCCCGCCGGTCGATCGGATCCGGTCCCATCGCGGCCTACTTCTTGACGGTCACGGTCATCTTCATTTCCGAGGGATGGACCGTGCAGATGAATTTGTAGGTCCCCGGAACTTCGAAGGTCCGCTGGAAGCTGGCGTCGGTCACCGCCGTGGTCGTCGTCGAGAAGCGCCCCTTGTTCTTCAGGGCCGCGGGTCCCTTCTTCAGGTGGACGTCGTGGGGATAGGTGTTGTAGCTCGACCAGATCCACTTCACCGCCCCGCCTTTCTTGACCGTGATCGCGATGGGAGCGAAGTAGAAGTCGTTGACGGTCACCTTGACCGGCGGCTTCTTCGGCGCCTGCGCGGAGGCCGCGGTCACCCCGAGCAGGGCGACCGCGGCGGCACAGGAGACGACGACCAGGGCCCGGAGCTTCCTCGCGCGCCTCATTTGCAGACCACCTCACCGGGCTGCGGCGCGATCTCGACCGGCTGGAACTTCTGGAACGCCGGGTGCGCCGGCAGCCGCCTGACCCAGGTGCATTCCTGCGTCTGCGGCGGGTTCGAAGTCGCGTAGCCGAGGATCGTCTTCGGGTCGCTTTCTTCACCGAGGTTGATCTGCAGGCCGGCGACGATGTCGAGGCTGCGGACCTGGTCGGCGAGGACTTCGGGCTGCGGGCAGGCCGGGTAGATCTGGCTCAGCGGAACTTTGCCGTTGCCGGGAGCGAACGTCGCCCCGGCGGTGTTGCCGCTCCAGCAGTTGCCGCCGCCGGTCGCGTCGTTCCAGAAGTCGAATTCGCCGTTCGGGTCGGCGCCTCCGCGACCCATCTCGTTTTCGACGATCTGGTTGTTGACGTTCTTGGCGTCGTCGCCTTCGTTGGCGATGAAGACTTCGCCGGGGCCCGAGAACGAGGCGACGCCCCACTTGTAGTTGCCGAACACGTCGTTGTCCTTGACGACGTTGCCGGCGCCGCCGTAGAGGACGATCCCGACCCCGGTCGGGTAGTTGACCGTCGCGCCCGCGACCTGCCCGAGCCCGCCGGAGACGGTGTGGAACTGCGAGCCGGCGAGGAAGTAGTTGTAGTTGTTCCAGAACACGTCGTTGCGTTCGAACACGTTCCACCCGTTCGGCTCGAACCCCTCGCTGTCGAGCGTGTTGGGGACGATCCCGGCGCCGTTGTTGTAGAAGGCCGATTCGACGATCTTCACGTACTTGGAGTTCGTGCCCGAGTAGCCGAGGACGTTTTCGTAGCTGCGGAGGTTCTTCAGCAGCGTCCATTTCGGCTTGCGCTGGCAGGGAGCCGGCGGCGGCGCGGTGCCGTGGTTGGTCCAGGTCTTCGAGTCGCACGGCGTTTCGCCCACGTAGAAGGCGGAGTCGCCGTGGTGGTACCCGGCCGAGTTGATCATCTTGCCGCCGTAGCAGTTCTTCGCAAACAGGCCGTAGGAGCGATTCGCCGAGGCCAACAGGTTGTCCATCCGGTAGCCGTCGCAGCGTTGGCCGCCTTCGTTCGCGGCGTGGATGAAGAACCCGTTCGACTGGTAGTTGCGAGCCCACATGTTTTCCAGCACGAGGCCGTCGACGCTGATCGCCTCGATCCCGTTCTGGGCGGCACCCAACTCACCCTTCGCGTTCTTCCCCTCGAGCACGACCTTCTTGCGGTCCTTTTTCGTGCCCTTGATGGTCAGGTCGTCGAAGCTCTTCTTGCGCAGGGTGCCGTCGAGGACGACCCCTTCCACGTACTTGCCCGGCCGCACCGCGACGACGGCCTTCGTCTTGCGGTTGGCCTTCTTGGCCTTGAACGAGCCGGCGGCGTCGACCGCCTTCTGGATCGTCCGGTACCGGCAGCCGTGCTTGCAGACTTCGAAGGTCTTCGTCTTCGCCTGCTGCTTCTTCTGCCCGCCGCCCTTGCCGCCCAGCGCCGGTGCGGCGAGGGTTCCGAGCAGCGCGCATAGCCCGAGGACGAGAAGGGGGACTGCCAGCCTGTGCTTCATATCGCTCCTTGCAGCGTCGTTTTGCCTTCGACCCTGCCTCCCAGCGGGTGTACCGCGGCGCCGGTCCCCTATCCCGGCAGATGAAGCCTAACGGAGCCTGACCGTTCAGCCGGGAACGATCTTCCCCATCGCTTCTTCGAGTTCAGACACGCCAAAGGCGCCCTCGATGCGGTCGCGGACGATTCCGTTCCCGTCGACCAGGAACGTCCAGGGCTCGCTTTCCAGGTCGTACGCCTGCACCTGGGGACGCGGTCCCTTTTCGATTTCGTTGTCGTTCCAGATCTCCATGTGGATGAAGTCCGCCTTGCCCTGGTAGGAGTCGGCGACCTGCTGGGCGACGTCGACGACCGGGCCGCAGACGCGGCTCTGGCAGAGGGCGGGGGTTGCGAAAACCAGGACGATCGGCTTCTTCCCCACCGCGTCGGCGAAGTCGACCTCGTGCATCTGGTCGGGCGGCACGCGGGTATCGATCTTCGCCATGTCGCCGCCGACGTCCTCGGCGATCGGGGTGTGGATCACCGGCGCCTTCTCGCCGACCTTCGGGATCCGCGGAAACTCGCCGACGACCGGGGGCGCCGTAACCCGCGTCACTTCCAAGCCGTTCTCGCCCTTCAGCATCGCCAGCGCCAGCCAGGGGCCCTTGCGGTCGAAGTCGACCTCGGGCACGACGTAGACGGTGGTCGCCTCGCCGGGGGCGCCGGCGCCGCTCGCCCGGTAGGCCGGCTTCGTTTCCAGCGAGGTGACGCGAGCGGGCAGGGGGCCCGTCACCGGGCCGTCGGCATCCTTGGCGAAGTAGAGGGCCACGTCGGCATCGCTCACCTGTTCGTTACCGAGCGTGAAGACGCCGAACGGGTAGCGGTTCTCGCCGAGGTCGAAGGTCTGCGCGGCCGGGGCGATCACCAGCTTCGAGGGCTTCGCACCCGAGTCGTGCAGCAGCTCGCCGATCGTCTTCCCCTTCGCCGAGGGGAACTCGGTCGCCGCCGGGGCCGAGCGGGACGCGTCCTCCGAGCTTCCGCAGCCAGAGGCGATCAGTGCGATGGCGAAAGCCACGGTCAGAAGCAGGCGGTGCTGGGGTCGGCGCACGCGGCAGAAGCTACCGATCGCCACCCTCCGGTGAAGCTCAATCTCTCCCCAACAGACAGACCTTATGATTACCGCCGTGGATTGGCCGGGGACCGAACCGCGGGGACAAAGCAAGGGTTGATGAGGAAGCAAGCCCGCAATGAACCTAGGGAGGATCGGATGTCCGGGAAGAGGTTGATCGTTCTGTTGGGTGCAGTCGTCGCGCTGCTCGGCGCCGTGCCGTCGAGCGCGGCGGAACCGGACCCTCGCGACACCTACAAACAGGAAGTCGAACCGATCTGCAAGGCGAACACCGAAGCCAACGAAAAGATCCTCGCGGGCGTCCGGCAGAAAGTGAAGAGCGGGAAGTACGACGCCGCCGCCAAGCAGTTCAGCGCCGCCGCCAAGGCCCTGAAGAAGACGCGCGCCCAGCTGGTCGCGGTCCCGAAACCTCCCGAAGACACGGCCAAGCTGACGAAGTGGCTCGGTTACGCGAAGACCGAGGCGCAGCTGTTCGAAGCGATCGCCCGCAAGCTCCACAACGACGAAGCCACCGCCGCCCAGAAGATGGTGGTGCGGCTTGTCAGCACCGCCCGCCAAGCCAACAACCAGGTACTCGAATACGAATTCAGGTACTGCCGCTTCCAGCCCTCGAAGTTCATCTAGCCGGCGATGACGGTCCTCGAGGGCGCCCGCACTCCGCGTGAGAGCTCGCGGGCGCTCGCCGCTTCCATCAGCCGCGGCGACCTGGACGCCGCGGCGCACTGCTTCACCAAGGACGCCTGCCTGATCACCCCCGACTCCACCGCGGTGCGGGGCCGGGAGGAGATCAGGCCGATCCTCCACCAGCTGATCGTCGCCAGCTCGCAGGTCGAGGTCCTGGAGAGCTCGATCGTGCTCGCCGGCGAGGTGGCGCTCGGCACAGAGCGCTGGCAGGTCACCTCGGCCGGCTCGGAGGGCGTGCCCTTCACACGGACGCTGACGCCGACGATGGTGATGCGCCAGCTGGAGGGAGTCTGGAAACTCGCGGTCGCGATGCCGTGGGGGCGTCGCTGAAGTAGCTATCGCCGCTCAGGACGCCCTCTGCCGCGAAGCGCCCCGGGCACGTCGGCGTGGTCTGCGTCGCGATCAGGACCACGTTTTCGCCTTCTATGCTGCCCGACATGGTCCCGATCGCCCCGTCTTCGGACTTGTAGATGCCGGCTATGGTGTCGCCTGAGACGTCCTCGGCACCTTTCCACGCGGGCTGTCTTTCAGCTCCTGCATCGTCAGCTGCTGGAACATCATCACGATGCCAACCGGTTCCGGGAGTCGGTTGGACTGGTAGCTGCCTTTCCACACCCCGGAGAGGTTCCCCTGTTCTGAGTTCGACTGCGGCATATCGGCGATCTCCTGTTCTCTGTCGTAGGTCTGAAGTCGGTCGATGCCCCGACGCTCCGCATCGCCCGGGCAGCGGCGCCGGCGTTAAATATCGAGCCGTACCGTTATAGGATTCTTAACTTATCCAAAAATGTTCGCGCGTAGGGATCGAGTTCCTAATGCCTTCGAACGAGGAGGATCAGACCAGAGCCGCGGCGCCGAACAGCCTGTAAGGTTCAGGGCCGGGACCCGCCCGGATAGCTCAGTTGGTAGAGCACTTCCATGGTAAGGAAGGGGTCACGAGTTCGAGTCTCGTTCCGGGCTTCTCTGGCTGGCTGGCCAAAGCCTTCGCAACCGCTGTAGGCTGCCGGCCGTGGACTTCGCCCTCTCCGACGAGCAGAAGGACTTCGTCGACGCGATTCGCGACTTCTGCGGCCGCGAGTGCGGGACGCAGGACCAGCGCGAGCGGCTGACCGACGGCTACCGCGAGCACCACAACTTCGAGATCTACAAGCAGATGGCCGAGCTGGGCTGGCTCGGGGTCACGATCGACGAGCGCTACGGCGGCTCCGGCGGTTCGATGCTGGACGCCTGCCTGTTCATGGAGGAGACCTCGCGCGGGCTGGCGCCGATCGGCGGCTACGCGACGACCCTGATCGTCGCCGGCGCCACCGAGCGCTTCGGCACCGAGGCGCAGAAGGAAGAGATCCTCGGAGGGATCGCCTCCGGCTCGGTCGAGGCGATCGCGATGACCGAGCCCGAGGCCGGCTCCGACGTCGGCGCCCTTTCCTGCAAGGCCGAGGCGGTCGACGGCGGCTTCGTGATCAACGGCCAGAAGGTCTTCTGCTCCAACGCCCATATCTCCGATCACGTGCTCGTCGTCTGCCGCACCGACAACAGCGGCAGCAAGCACGAGGGGATGACGATGATCTGGGTGCCTCGCGACGCCGAGGGGATGGAGATCGTCCCGATCGAGACGATGGGCGGGCGCGAGACCAACTACCTCTACTTCACCGACTGCGCCGTCCCCGCCGACTCGGTCCTCGGCCAGGTCGACCAGGCCTGGATGCAGCTGATGGCCGGCCTCAACGTCGAGCGCCTGATCCTCGCCGCGACGATGCTCGGGATCGCCCAGCGCGCCTTCGACGACCTGCTGCTCTACGTCAAGGAGCGGCGCCAGTTCGACCGGCCGATCGGCTCCTTCCAGGCGCTGCAGCACCGCATCGCCGACCTCGCCACCGACCTGAAAGCCGCCCGCCTGATGACCCACTGGGTCGCCTCTATGGTCGACGAGGACCCCGACCGGATGCTCCCCCAGGAGGCCTCGATGGTGAAGCTCTTCGTCACCGAAGTCGCCAAGCGGACCACGCTCGAGGGGATGCAGATGATGGGCGGCTACGGCTACTCGTCCGAGTACGACATGGAGCGCCTCGTCCGCACCTCCCTGGTCTCGACGATCTACGGCGGCACCTCCGAGATCCAGCGCGGCATCATCGCCAAAACGCTCGGGCTCTAACCGCTACTCCTTCGGCAGGTTTGCCAGGTCCGCGCGATCCTGCTCACGATCCTGCGCTTCCTTCATCTCGCGCAGCCGCGCGAGTGAGCAGACGAGCACCGGTATGCCGAGCAGATCGCTCTCTACAGCGTCATCGATCAGCTGCGTGAAACTCGGGACTCCCCGTGCTCGCTGAACCACATCGAGAGCACCGAAACGAGTCATCGCAGTGACGTTTCCGCCACGGCGGATGACGCCCGCGTCGCTTTTCGGATCGAAAGGCCGGTCTGCCACGGTCGGCAACGTCGATCCCAGCTTCGCCAGGGCAGCGGTCAGGCGGTCCAGGTTGCCGGGGTCGGGGTCGGGAACGAGATCGAGATCCTCGGTGCCTCTCACATATCCATGCGCGCCCACGGCAACCCCACCGATCACGACGAACCGCACGCCCTCGGCGTTCAGCGTCTCGAGAAGGGACCGAAGGTCGAACTCGCTCAACGCGGTTTTGCCGCGCCTTTGATCGCGCTCATCTGCTTCGAGAGTGCGTGCACGCGGGCCAGTCGCTCGCTCATGGTCGCTCGGAGATCTGCGTCCCGTCGCACGGTACGAACCTGATCGAGTTCAGTCGCGTCGCCGCTCAGGCGTTTCGCCATGGGGAAAGTCTAATCCCGCCTCAGGCCGTGGCGGCCATTTGGCCGCCGTCGACCAGGGCCGGTTCGCCGATGTGGAAACCCTGGGCGTAGTCGATGTCGAAGGCGCGGACCAGGGCGAGGGTCTCGGCGCTCTCGATCCCCTCGGCGACCGTCTCCTGGCCGAAGGCCTTGGCGAACTGGACCAGCGCCTGCACCAGCCGCTGGTCGGTGGGGGAGGAGGGGAGATCGCGGATGAACTCGACGTCGATCTTCAGGTGCTGGATCGGCAGTTCCTTCAGGTAGCTGAACGAGCTGAAGCCGGTGCCGAAGTCGTCGAGGCCGAGGCCGCAGCCCAGCTCGGTGACGGCGTGGGCGAAGGCGCGGGCGTGGCTCATATTCGAGATCGCCGCCGTCTCGGTGATCTCGAAGTCGAGCCAGGCGGGGTTCAGCCCGTCGGCGATCGCGGTCCGAACGTCGGAGATCAGCCGCGGGTCGGAGAGGGAGGCGCCGCTGACGTTGACGGCGATCGGCTGCGAGCGCCCCGCCAGCTCGATCGCCTTCGACAGCACCAGCCGGTCGATCTCGGTGATCAGCCCGAGCTGCTCGGCGGTGGGCAGGAAGGAGGACGGGGGGATGACGTCGTCGTTGTCGTCGAGCATCCGCACCAGCAGCTCCTCGCGCGCGACGCACTCCTTGCGCAGGTCGAAGATCGGCTGCGCGTAGACGACGATCCGCCGCTGGTCGATCGCCTCGCGAATCCGGTCGGCCCAGGTCAGTTTCAGGTTCGGGCCGCTGGCGGCGTCGACGGCGCGTCCGCCCCCGGCCTCCTTCGCTTCGCAGAGGGCGATGTCGGCGGTGATCATCAGCCCTTCGGCGGTGACTTCCTCGCCGGTCCCGCCGAAGGTGGCGATCCCGACGCTGGCGCCGACCGCCGGCTTGCCCCGCTCGCGCACCAGGGCGATCAGCCGCTCGGCGGTGGCCATCGCCTGGGGCGGGGTCGCGCGCGGCAGCAGCAGCCCGAATTCGTCGGCGCAGATCCTGGCGGGGAGGTCATCGGTCCGGGACTCCGCCCGCAGCGTCGCCGCAACCGTCTCCAGCAGCCGGTCCCCCGCCTCGTGGCCGAGCGAGTCGTTGACGAGGTGGAAGGCGTCGATGTCGAGCAGCAGCAGCGCCCCCGGGCGGCCGCGATAGAGCGGGTCGAGGATCCGTTCTTCGATCGCTTCCACGAAGCTGTCTCTGTCGTAGAGCCCGCCGCTCATTGCACTAAAGGCGACTTTACAAAGAATTGGGTATGCCATGGGAGCCACCACCTGAGTGGTCGGCGTCAACCAGTCCTCGGCCTCCGCAGGGCGCTATCCTTCGCTCAGCCTCGCGCCTCGGCCCGGGGTTTTTCTTCTGTAACGACGACCTTCAGGCACGGAACGAGGGAGAAGATGGCTCGCGGAGATGTCCGCATCGCGGTGACGATGGCTTGCGAAGAGTGCAAGCGTCGGAATTACCAGACCAACAAGTCCCGGCGGAACAGCCCGGATCGCATCGAGATGCGCAAGTTCTGCCGCTGGTGTGGACACCACACCCCTCATAAGGAGACCCGGTAGCTCCAAATGGCCAAGACCCGCGCACAGCGCAAGGCCGAGCGCCGGGCTCGGGAAGCTGAGGAGCAGAAACGCTCCAGCGGGCACGAGAGCCCGACCCAGGCTCAGCACGACACGCAGGTCCCGATCTCCGGCGAGGAGGCGCTGATCGAGGCGCGCGAGCGCGGCATGGCCGCCGGCGCCTCGGAGGAAGCGCTGCGGCTGCCCGAGGACCCGAAGCCCGCGCGCGGTGACAAGCGGGCCGAGAAACGGGCAGCCAAGGAAGCGGAGAAGCGCAAGCGCGAGGAGCAGAAGCGGCGCGAGCGCCAGCAGCTGGACAAAAAGCAGAAACAGGCGAAAGCCGAACGGCAGCGCTCCGGTTTCATCGGCTTCCTCATATCCTGTTGGCAGGAGCTGAAGAAAGTCCAGTGGCCGGATCGCGAGACGCTGATCCAAGCGACCGCTGTGACCATCCTCTTCGTCGCCGTCGCGGCCGCCTATCTCGGCGCTCTCGACGCGGCATTCAGCTGGCTCATCAAGCAGATCCTCTAACCAGGGTCCCGAGACAAAGGCTTCCTCAGATGTATCGCTGGTACGTGATCAACACCTATTCCGGGCACGAGAACAAGGTCAAGCACAACCTCGAGCACCGGGTGCAGACGATGAGCCAGAACCGCAACGTGCGGCAGGTCGTCGTCCCCACCGAGCAGGTCTCCGAGATGAAGGACGGGCAGAAAGTCCAGACCGAGAAACGGACGATGCCCGGTTACGTCCTCGTCAACATGGAGATGACCGACGACGCCTGGGGCCTGGTCAAGAACACCCCCGGGGTCACCGGCTTCGTCGGCTCGCGCAACAAACCGGTGCCGCTCTCCAAACCCGAGGTCGACCGCCTGCTCCACCGCGAGACCGCCGAGCGGCCCCGCACCCAGGCGCAGTTCGCGATCGGCGAATCGGTCAAAGTCATCTCCGGGCCGCTCTCGGACTTCTCCGGCGAGATCGCCGAGATCAACGAGGACGCGGCGAAACTCAAGGTGCTGGTCTCGATCTTCGGCCGCGAGACGCCGGTCGAGGTGGGCTACGACCAGGTCAAGAAGATCTAGGTCGCAAAGACCGCTACCCTCCCGGACCCGCTCATGGCCAAGAAAGTCCTCACCCTCATCAAGCTGCAGATCCAGGCAGGCAACGCCAACCCGGCGCCGCCGGTCGGTCCCGCCCTGGGACAGCACGGCGTCAACATCATGGACTTCTGCAAAGCGTTCAACGCGCAGACGCAGAACGAAGGCGGAACGATCATCCCCGTCGAGATCACCGTCTACGAGGACCGCTCCTTCACCTTCATCACCAAGACGCCGCCGGCTGCCGTCCTGATCAAGGAGGCGATCCGGATCTCGAAGGGCTCGGGCGAGCCGCACGTCAACAAAGTCGGGACGATCTCCGACGCGCAGATCCAGGAGATCGCCGAACGCAAGATGCCCGACCTCAATGCCAACGACATCGACGCCGCGAAGAAGATCATCGCCGGCACCGCCCGCTCGATGGGCGTCGACGTCGCCTAGGAGATCTCATGGCCCACGGCAAGCGATACCGCCAGCAGTACGACAAAGTCGATCGCGACCGCGCCTACGCGCCGGCCGAGGCGATCTCGCTGATCAAGGAGACCGCCAGCGCCAAGTTCGACGAGACGGTCGAGCTGCACCTCCTGCTCGGCGTCAACGTCCGCCACGCCGACGAGCAGTTGCGCGGCACCCTGGCGCTGCCGCACGGGCTCGGAAAAGACGTCACCGTCGCCGTCTTCGCCCAGGGCCAGCAGGCCCGCGACGCCGAGGCCGCGGGGGCGGACATCGTCGGCGGCCAGGAGCTGGTCGAGAAAGTCCAGGAGGGATGGACCGACTTCGACGTCGCGATCTCGACCCCGGAGATGATGAAAGCGGTCGGCCAGCTCGGCCGGGTGCTGGGCCCGCAGGGCCTGATGCCGAACCCGAAGGTCGGGACCGTCACCGACGACGTCGAGAAAGCCGTCAACGACTCCAAGTCCGGCAAAGTCGAATACCGCACCGACCGCCAGGCGATCGTCCACATGACGATCGGCAAGGCCAGCTTCGAGGCGGACAAACTGCTCGACAACTACCAGGCTGTGATCGACGAGATCAACCGCGCCAAGCCTTCCTCGGCCAAGGGCAAATACGTCGTCTCCGCCACGCTGGCGACGTCGATGGGCCCCGGCATTCGCGTCGACGCCGGCAAGACGGCCGACCGCGAGGCCGCCGGCGCGGGGGAGACCGCAGAGGAAATGGCGACCGCCTAAACTGCGTCGCCGCTAACCGCAGACCACTGGCGGGGCGTTGCCCGGAAGCCCAGTGCAGGTGAGACGATGAACCGCGAGGAAAAGTCAGCAGCCATAAAAGAGATTGCCGCCGAGATCGAGGGATCTGAGGCGATCTTCGCTGTCGACTACCGCGGCATCAGCGTCCCCCAGGCCGCCGAGCTGCGCTCGAAACTGCGCGAAGCCGACGCCAGCTTCCGCATCGTCAAGAACCGGCTGACGAAAATCGCCGCCGACCAGGCCGGCGAGGAACGGCTGGCCGAGCTGCTGCAGGGGCCGACCGCGCTCACCTTCGTCCGCGGCGACACCGCCCAGGCCGCGAAGGCGATCACGACCTTCAACAAAGAGCACGAGGTTCTGACCTACAAGGGCGGCTTCATGGACGCGACCTCGCTCGACGAAGTCGCCTTCAAATCGATCGCCAAACTTCCGGGCCGCGAAGTGCTGAACGGCCAGCTCGCCGGCGTCGTCGCCAGCCCGCTGACCGGTCTGGTCCGCGGCCTCGGCAGCATGATCCAAGGCCTCGCCCTCCAGCTCGGCCAGATCGCCGAGAAAGGGCTCGTCAGCGGCGAGGCGGCAGCAGAGACTTCAGATGAAGATTCAAACGAGGAAGAGGGGTAGCAACCAACATGGCAACCAAGACTTCAACCGAGGACTGGATCGAGGAGCTGAAAAGCATCTCGGTCCTGGAGCTCTCCGAGCGGATCAAAGCGCTCGAGGAGGAGTTCGGCGTCTCCGCGACGGCCGTCGCGGCCGCAGCGCCGGCTGCCGCCGGCGGCGGTGGCGGCGGTGACGAGGGCGGCGGCGAAGAGTCCTCGACCGTCGACGTCATCCTCAAAGAGGTCGGCGGACAGAAAGTCCCCGTCATCAAGGTGGTCCGCTCGGCGACCGGTCTCGGCCTGAAAGAGGCCAAGGCACTCGTCGACGAGGCTCCGAAAGCCATCAAAGAGGGCGTCGAGCGCGACGAGGCCGACAAACTCAAAGCCGAGCTGGAGGAGGCGGGCGCAACGGTCGAGCTCGCCTAGGGCTCGATCCCGCCCCGCGCAATCCCGCTCAGGGAGCCAAGCTCGAGACCGCGTGCGGCCGTGTGTTATTTTCCGCGGTCGCGCGTCTTTTGAGTGCCCCTGCCCATATTTGCGCTGTATCCACGTCCCTCTGACCGTCCGAGGAGTCGCCGACTTTGGCACGTTCCAACGCTGCCCCCGTAACCCGTAGGAGCTTTTCCCGCCTAGACAACCCTCTCGAGGTCCCACACCTGATCGACATCCAGCGACGTTCCTTCGAGGAACTGACGGATCCGAAGAGCGGTGGGCTGCGGGAGACGATCAACGACATATCCCCGATCGAGGACTACACGGGGAACCTGCAAATCGTCTTCGGCGATTTCAAATTCGAGGAGCCTCCGCACACGATCGAGGAGTGCCGCGAGAAGGACATGACCTACTCGCGGCCGCTGACCGCGACGGTCGCCTTCCAGAACAAGGAGACCGGCGAGATCCGCGAGCAGGCCGTCTTCATGGGCGACTTCCCGTGGATGACCGAGCGCGGGACCTTCATCATCAACGGCACCGAGCGCGTCGTCGTCACGCAGCTGGTCCGTTCCCCCGGCGCCTACGTGATGGCGCCGAAGGATCCCGAAAAGCAGGTCTTCATCGCCAACCTGATGCCGGCCCGCGGCTCCTGGCTGGAGCTCGAAGTCGACAAAAAAGGCAAAGTCTTCGTCCGCATCGACCGTAAGCGGAAACTGCCGGTCACGGTCCTGCTGCGCGCGATGGGCTACGTCGAGGACCAGCAGCTTCTTTCCATGTTCGACGACTCGGTCTACCTCCGCCACACGATCGAGGCGGACACCGAGGCGACCCGGACCGAAGAGGGCGCCCTGATCGAGCTGTTCAAAAAGCAGCGCCCGGGCGAGCCGCCGTCGGTCGACGCCGCCAAAGCGCTGCTCGAGCAGCTCTTCTTCGACCCCAAGCGCTACGACCTCACGCGGGTCGGCCGCTACAAGCTCAACGCCCGCCTCGACCTCGACATCGACCTCGAGACGCGGGTCCTGACCCACGACGACATCATCGCCCTGGTCAAGGAGCTGGTCACCCTCCCGAAGCTGCTCGGCATCCCCGAGGAGATCGACGAGGAGAACCCGATCAAAGACTATGCCGCGGAGGCGATCACCTATCCGCGCGAGCAGGTCTACGACCACCTCGACGAGTACGAGCATTTCGGCAACCGCCGCCTGCGCACCGTCGGCGAGCTGATCCAAGAGGCCTTCCGGATCGGCCTCTACCGGATGGAGCGCGTCGTCCGCGAGCGCCTCACCACCGAGGACTCGGACGCGATCACGCCGCAGACGATCATCAACATCCGCCCGGTCGTGGCGGCGATGAAGGAGTTCTTCGGCTCCTCGCAGCTATCGCAGTTCATGGACCAGACCAACTCGCTCTCCGGCCTCACCCACAGGCGGCGGCTCTCGGCGCTCGGCGCCGGCGGCCTGACCCGCGAGCGGGCACCGATCGAGGTCCGCGACGTGCACCCGACCCACTACGGCCGGATGTGCCCGATCGAGACCCCGGAGGGGCCGAACATCGGCCTGATCGGCTCGCTGGCCAGCTACGCCCAGATCTCCGAGCACGGCTTCGTCACCACCCCCTACCGCGTGGTCAAAGACGGTGTCGTCAGCAAAGAGATCGTTCACTACGACGCGACCCAGGACGAGGACAAGGTGATCGCCCAAGCGAACTCCGAGTTCGATCCGAAAACGGGCAAGCTGAAAGGTCCCCAGGTGCTGGTCCGGGCCGGCGAGCAGGAGTACGCGACCGCCGCCCCCAAGGAAGTCGACCTGATGGACGTCTCGCCGTCCCAGATCTGGTCGGTGGCCACCTCGCTGATCCCGTTCCTCGAGCACGACGACGCCAACCGGGCGCTGATGGGCTCGAACATGCAGCGCCAGGCGGTGCCGCTGCTGAAGCCCGACCCGCCGCTGATCGGCACCGGGATGGAGCGCCGCGCCGCCGTCGACACCGGCGACGTGGTCCTCGCCCAGAACGCCGGCGAGGTCACCTTCGTCGACGCCGAGCGGATCGTCGTCTCCAGCGGCTCGAAGAAGGACGAGTACCCGCTGCACAAGTTCATGCGCTCGAACCAGGGGACGATCATCCACCAGCGTCCGATCGTCAAGACCGGCCAGCAGGTGAAGGAGGGCGACGTGCTCGCCGATGGCTCCTCCACCGGCAGCGGTGAGATCGCCCTCGGCAAGAACTGCCTGGTCGCCTTCATGTCCTGGGAGGGCTACAACTTCGAGGACGCGATCATCCTCTCCGAGCGCCTCGTCAAGGACGACGAGCTCACCTCGATCCACATCGAGGAGTACGAGATCGACGCGCGGACGACGAAGCTCGGCGACGAGGAGATCACCCGCGACATCCCGAACCGCTCCGAGGAGTCGCTCCGCAACCTCGACGAGCGCGGCATCGTCCGCGTCGGCGCCGAGGTGACCTCCGGTGACCTGCTGGTCGGCAAGGTGACGCCGAAGGGCGAGACCGAGCTGACCGCCGAGGAGAAGCTGATCCGCGCGATCTTCAAGGAGAAGGCGCGCGAGGTCCGCGACACCTCGCTGAAGGTCCCGCACGGGTCCGGCGGCGTCGTCCTCGAGGTGCTGACCTTCAACCGCGACGACGGCGACGACCTCAGCCCCGGCGTCAACGACCTCGTCCGGGTCTTCGTCGCCACGAAGCGGAAGATCCAGGAGGGCGACAAGCTCGCCGGCCGGCACGGCAACAAGGGCGTGATCTCGAAGATCGTGCCCGAGGAGGACATGCCGCACCTCGCCGACGGGACCCCGGTCGACGTGATCCTCAACCCGCTCGGCGTGCCGAGCCGGATGAACATCGGCCAGATCCTCGAGACCCACCTCGGGTGGGTCGCCGCGAACGGCTGGTACGACGACGGGTCGGAGTCCTACGAGCAGGTGCAGAAGCTCGAGAACGGGCGCGTCAACGTCGCCACCCCGGTGTTCGACGGCGCCACCGTCGAGGACGTCGACAACGCCCTCGTGCAGTGGCAGAAGGAGAACATCGACAGCCGCGGCATCGACCTCGGCCTCGACGAGAAGAAGCCGGAGGGCGCCCGCTCGGCGGGTCGCGCCCAGCTCTTCTCCGGCCGCACCGGCGAGCCGTACGAGGGCGAGGTGACGATCGGCTACATGTACATCCTCAAGCTGCTCCACCTCGTCGACGACAAGATCCACGCGCGGAGCACCGGCCCCTACTCGCTCGTCACCCAGCAGCCGCTGGGCGGCAAGGCGCAGTTCGGCGGCCAGCGCTTCGGCGAGATGGAGGTCTGGGCGCTGGAGGCATACGGCGCGGCGTACACGCTGCAGGAGATGCTCACCGTCAAGTCCGACGACACGGTCGGGCGCGTCAAGGCCTACGAGTCGATCGTCAAGGGCGAGAACATCCCCGAGCCGTCGGTTCCGGAGTCGTTCAAGGTCCTGCTCAAGGAGATGCAGGCCCTCTCGCTCGACGCCAACCTCGTCACCGAGGAGGGCAAGGTCGGCCTCGAGGAGGAGGAGGACGAGCTGCTCCGCGCCGCCGAGGAGCTCGGGATCGACCTCTCCGGCGTCCGCGCCGGCGGCGACGGCGAGGCAGCCGACGAGACGCAGAGCGAGGCTGGGGACGAAGCAGCGGCCGAGACGGAGGAAGCGAAGACGTAGTGAGAGGACAGAGGACAGAGGACAGGAATGCGCCTGTCCTCTGTGAGGCGGCAAAGCCGCCGACCTGTCCTCTCAGAGCAGCAGCAGCGAGACGACTTACGAGGAACGGCTAGGAGCCACACGTGGACATCAACAACTTCGACGCAATCGAGATCGGTCTCACCTCTCCGAAGAAGATCCGGAGCTGGTCGTCGGGCGAGGTCACGAAGCCCGAGACGATCAACTACCGGACGCTGAAGCCGGAGAAGGACGGCCTCTTCTGCGAGCGCATCTTCGGTCCGACCAAGGACTGGGAGTGCTACTGCGGCAAGTACAAGCGGGTCCGCTACAAGGGCATCGTCTGCGAGCGCTGCGGCGTCGAGGTGACGCGCTCGAAGGTGCGCCGCGAGCGCATGGGCCACGTCGACCTCGCCGCCCCCGTCTCCCACATCTGGTTCTTCAAGGGCGTGCCGAGCCGGATCGGCTACCTGATCGACATGGCTCCCAAGGAGCTGGAGAAGGTCCTCTACTTCGCCGCCTCGATGATCACCTGGGTCGATGAGGAAGCGCGCGACAAAGACCTCGGGAAACTCGAGAAAGAGGTCAAAAAAGTCACCGACGCCTAC
>DASVAT010000032.1:0-6939 GCA_036376215.1 Solirubrobacterales bacterium | reverse complement strand
CGGCGGCGGCCCGAAGAGCCGCCGCTGCACCCGCGGCGAGAGCTCGCAGAGCGAGCGCAGGATCCGGTACTCGACCGAGGAGGGAAGGCGAGGGGGCGCCACGACCGCGCCAGGCTACAGGGGCGGGCATTCGTGTGAGATAGATCTCACACGGAACGCTGCACTCTTCGGAGTACAGTCGCCCTGAGGCGCTTTCTTGGCCAGCCCGACAGCGACACTCGAGGAGCCGACCGCCGTCCGACCGGCCATCAAAGGCCTGCCCCCGGCGCCGCGGATGAAGCGGGCAGCGCAGACGATGATCTGGTCGCGGCGCGCCCAGTGGATGCTCGAGCAGTGCCGCGCCCGGCTCGGGCCGATGTTCACCCTCAACATCGCCTACGAGGGAACCTGGGTGATCGTCACCGACCCCGAGGACGTCAAGCAGATCTTCACCGGTGATCCGCGCGTCTTCCACGCCGGCGAGGGAAACCAGGTGCTGCGGCCGGTGCTCGGCGAGAACTCGGTCCTGGTTCTCGACGAGAAGCCCCACATCAGCCAGCGCAAGCTGCTGCTGCCGCCCTTCCACGGCGCGCGGATCCAGCGCTACGGCGAGCTGATCGTCGAAATGACCCGCAGGGAGATGGAGAGCTGGCCCGTCGGCAAGCCCTTCGCGCTGCGCCCCCACACGCAGCGGATCACCCTGGCGGTGATCATGCGCGCCGTCTTCGGCGTCCACGACGAGGGGCGGCTGGAGCGCTTCGAGCTGCTGATCGACGACTTCGCCCGCCGCGTCGGCGTCATCACCTCCTTCCCCTTCCTCCGCCGCGACCTCGGCCGGCTCAGCCCCTGGAACCGCTTCGTCCGCTCGCGCGAGGCGCTCGACGAGTTCATCTACGAGGAGATCCGGCTGCGCCGTGCCGAACCCGGCTACGAGGAGCGCGACGACGTGCTCTCGCTGCTGCTCGGCGCCCGCGACGAGGACGGCGAGGCGATGAGCGACACCGAACTGCGCGACGAGCTGGTCACCGTCCTCGGCGCCGGCCACGAGACGACCGCCACCGGCCTCGCCTGGGCGGTCGAGCGGCTGGTCCGCAACCCGGCCGTGCTGGCGAAGCTGCGCGACTCGATTGCCGCCGGCGAGGAGGACTACCTCGCCGCCACGGTCAAAGAGACGCTGCGGGCGCGGCCGGTGATCGTCGACGTCGCCCGCAAGCTGAAGGCGCCGGCCACCGCCGGCGGCCACGAGGTGCCCGCCGGCGAGTTCGTCCTGGCGGCGATCGCCGCCCTCCACTACCGCGAGGACCTCTTCCCCGATCCCGACGCGTTCCGCCCCGAGCGCTTCCTCGACGGCAATGCCGACAACTACGCCTGGATCCCCTTCGGCGGCGGCATCCGCCGCTGCATCGGCGCCGCCTTCGCCGAATACGAGATGCGGCTGATCCTGCGCGAGTTCGTCGAGCGGGCCGAGCTGCGGGCGGTCGACCAGAAGCCCGAGCCGGTTCGCGTCCGCAACATCACGCTCGCCCCCGCCAAGGGGACGCGCGTAGTCCTCGAGCGCCCGCTCTCCTAAGCGGCCGAGCCCGCCTCGGCCTCCTGCTGGGCTTGCTCCCACTCCGCATATAGCTCTTCCACCGCGGTCTTCGCCTCGGCGTGGCGCTTTGTCGCCCGCTCGACCCGGCCCGGGCTCGACCAGGCCGCGGGGTCGGCGAGCTCGTCCTCCAGCGTCCGCAGCTCCGCCTCGGCCTTCTCGATCCGCTGCTCCAGCTTCGCCGCCTT
Source organism: Solirubrobacterales bacterium (assembly GCA_036376215.1). Taxonomy (GTDB): domain Bacteria; phylum Actinomycetota; class Thermoleophilia; order Solirubrobacterales; family 70-9; genus VAYN01. Next base: position 5,184 of record DASVAT010000032.1, on the reverse strand, counting down.
GCGCGCCGCTTTCTGCGCCGGCTTGGTCGCGCTGTACTTCTTGCCGCCCCCGCCGGGCGGCTTCGCCGCCGCGGTCGCCTCCGCCTCGGCTTCGTCGCGCCGCAGCTGGTACTCGGCCCAGCCGTGCGGGTAGCTCTGCATCTTGCCGTCCTCGCAGACGAGGGTGCGGCTGCCGACCGCCTCCAGCAGCGCCCGGTCGTGGGAGACGAGCAGCACCGTCCCCTCGAACTCGATCAGCGCGTCCTCCAGCGCCTCGCGGCTCTCGAGGTCGAGGTGGTTGGTCGGCTCGTCGAGGATCAGGACGTTGGACCCCGAGGCGACGAGGATCGCCAGCGAGAGCCGCCGCTGCTCGCCGCCGGAGATGTCGGCGAGCTGTTTCTCGACGTCGGCGCCGGAGAAGAGAAAGCCGCCGAGCAGGGATCGGGCCTGGACCTCGTTGAGGCCGGTCTCCCGCTTCGCGGCGTCGAGCACGCTGCCGCTGCCCGCCGCGGTCTCGGCGTGCTGGGAGAGGTAGCCGAGCTTGACGTTGTGACCGGTGCGGACGCTGCCGGCGGCGGGCTCGCGGTCCCCGGCGAGGGTCTCGATCAGGGTCGTCTTGCCGGCGCCGTTGGGACCGACGAGGACGACGTGTTCGGAGCGCTCGATTTCGAGGTTGGCGCCGTCGAGCAGCACCCGTCCCGGCACCTCGAGCCTGCCGTTGACGAATTTCAGCACCACCCGGCCCGGGCGCTCCGGGGGCTTGAAGCGGAAGCGCAGGTGGCGGTTGTCGCGCTTTTCGGAGACCGGGCCTTCGCGCTTGGCTTTTTCGATCTTCTTCACCCGCGACTGCGCCTGGCGCGCCTTCGTCGCCTTGTAGCGGAAGCGCTCGACGAAGCGCTCCATCCGCGCGATCTCGGCCTGCTGGCGCTCGATCGCTTTGCCGAGGGCGATCTGCCGCGCCGCCTGCTCCTGGCGCCAGGCGTGCCAGGGCCCGGCGAAGAAGCGAGCGCGCTGGGCCTCCAGCTCCAGCACCGAGGTCCCGACCGCCTCCAGGAACCAGCGGTCGTGGGCGACGAGGACGACGGCGGCGTCGAGGTCGACCAGGTAGCGCTCGAGCCACTCCAGCGAGGGGATGTCGAGATGGTTGGTGGGCTCGTCGAGCAGCAGCAGGTCGGGACGGGTGGCGAGCGCGCGGGCCAGCGAGGCGCGGGTCAGCTCGCCGCCGGAGAAGGTCGAGAGCGGCCGCTCGGCGTGCTCGGGCTCGAACCCGAGACCGCGAAGCACGGCGAGGACGTCGTCGCGCCAGCGGTAGCCGCCGCCGGCTTCGAGCCGCTGCTGGGCGGCGGCGTAGGCGGGCATCGTCTCCTCGCTCGCCTCGCCCCCCATTTCCCCCTCCAGCCGCTCCAGCTCGGCCTCGGTTTCGAGCATGTCGGTGCGGCCGGAGAAGACGTACTCGCCGAGTGTCATGTCCGATTGCCGCGGCGGCCGCTGGTCGTGGAGGGCGACCCGGGCGCCGCGCTGGACCGTCAGCGAGCCGCTGTCGGGCGCCAGCTCGCCGGAGAGCACCCGCAGCAGCGTCGACTTGCCGGCGCCGTTGCGGCCGGAGAGGGTCATCCGTTCGCGCGGCTCGAGCTTGAAGCCGACGTCCTCGAAGAGGAGCTTGCCGCCGACGTAGACGTCGAGCGAGGTTGCGGTCGCGATTGCCATGGCAAGATCACGGTAATGGCAGGACCGCTGAGGCACTTGGCCGATCTGGCGCGGGCGACGCGCCGCTCCAGCGAACGCGACGACCGCCGGCAGCTTGCCGAGCCATCGGGTTGCCGCTGGCCCGAAAGGTCGTCCCCTCCTCCAGCCCCATCGCTTCGAAGGCACCCTAGCCGCAATTGTCCTCGCCATAGCGGGGACAATTGCGCGATGGACGACGTCCTGCCCGACGTGCTTGCCTCCACCTCTCTGTGGAAACAGGCGGCGAGGATCGTCCTCGGCCATCCGGTCGGCTACGGCTGCCGGCCGGACCGCGTCGGGGAAGCGGGTCTGGGTGCTGCCCTCCACTTCCGGTCTCGCCCGCCGGTTCTGGAGCGTGGAGCCCTGGCGCGAGCTTGCCGCCGCCGTCCGCTAGCCCTGACCGATCCGCGTCAGGCGCGGCCGACGGTAAGCGCGGCGTCTGTCGGTTTCCCGCACCAGCCGCGCGTAGGTCTCGTCGCGCCGCCACTCGCCCGGGGTGCGGGTGCCCTTCGTCTTGTTGCAGGGCCGACAGGTTGCAACCAGATTGTCGGGCGTCGTCGTGCCGCCCCGCGCCCGCGGGGCGACGTGGTCGACCTCGGTCGCCTCGCCGCCGCAGTACTCGCAGATCCACCCGTCGCGGTCGAGGACGGCACCGCGCAGGATCGGGTGGATGCGGCGCTGGGCCGGGTCGGCCGCGGCCGGGTCCCAGTGCAGGAGCGGGTTGGAAGCTGAGGGAATCGGCATGAAAAGCTGGGACCGCCCCGCCGCGATCCCATACGTACCGAAACCCGGCGGGGAGCCGGAGTTTCGGTCCGCACGGAACAAGCGGGGCGTTTGGGCGCCCGGCCAGGGAACCTCTCCGCTATTCGGCCTCGAGGTAGAAGGCGGCCGGTTTCCACACTTCCAATTTGAATCTCCAGGTCGCTTCGGCCCCGGGGCATTTGGCGCCCATCACCGGTTTCAGTTTTTCCGCGCCGGTGATCGTGGCTGGGGATCCGGGAGCAACGCCTCCCGTGACCGCCGAGGTCATGCCGTTCGTGAACAGGCAGTTGATTTTGCTCCCGCCCGCATTGCACAACACCGAGAGGCCGAAGGGCCCGAGCGAGCTCGCGCTGATGCTGAGTTGGCCATTCCCTTTCGACCCTTTTTCGAAGTTGGCCAACCACCATTCCGGTTCGGTGCCCCCCGCATTCGCCACGGTGACGTTGCAGTTTTCCGTACCGCCACTGCCGTCGGGGATCGTGCATTCCGCGACCGTGACCTGGTTGACTCTGCCGGCCACGCTCATCCCCGATCCGCCCGAAGTCGTCGTCAGGATGCCGAAGCCCCATTGCAGGCAGGTGACGTTCGCCAGCCCGGTTTCGAGAACAGCGGTGTTCATCGTCGGCAGCGAGGCGTTGACCTGGAATTTTGCGAGGTAGACGTTGCCCCCGCAGGGCGTGACCTGTTTCGAGCAGAGCACCGTCGCCGAGGCCGGGGCTGACGCGTAGACGAGGATCGCGGCGCTCACCGCGCACACCGCCAAGACCGAGACATGGAATCGCCTCATCGGATTCTCCCTTTCCCCGCCCTCTTTTTTGTACAGGACAGCCTAAGTGTTCAGGTGCTCCAAAGCGAGCGGAAGCTCGGGCCCTCTGGGCCCGAGCTTCAACCGTCTAGTGGAGGCGCCGAGATTCGAACTCGGATCCGCGGACGCGGTACGAGGGTCTCTACAGGTTTAGCTGGCGCTTGATTCTCGTCTCCCGGGGTCCGCGCCAGCGGGCACTGCGGGAGATAAAGCCCCTTCGGTGTCCCCTGGCGGTCGGGGCGGTCCGCCCGGGTGAGCCCGCTTCTTGAAGCCGGTGCCCCTTCCCGCGGGCGGGGAAGGACCGACTCTCACAGCGCTTAGCTTCTAACTAAGCGGCGAGGGCGAACTCATGGTCCGCACGTATTGGTTTGTGCTGGGGTTTAACGAGGCCTCCAGCAACCTCGACCTGCAACCGTTCGCACGAGTCGACCACGTCGAAGCCTGTCGCCCCCATGCTGCATCCAATTGTACGCCGTCGGGTAGGCCGTCCTGTGATGATGCAGCCGGTGAACGAGCGCAGTTACGACGCGATCGTCCTCGGCGCCGGCCCCTCGGGCGAGGTCTGCGCCGGCCGCCTGGCCGACGGCGGCTGGAAGGTGGCGATCGTCGAGCGCGACCTGATCGGCGGCGAATGCTCCTATTACGCCTGCATGCCCTCGAAGGCGCTGCTGCGGCCGGCCGACGTCCTGGCCGAGGCGAAGCGGATCCCCGGCGTGCCGACCGGGCACGGCGAGCTGGAACCCGAGCTGGTCCTCAGCCGCCGCGACGCGGTGATCCACGACCGCGACGATTCCGGCCAGCTTCCCTGGCTGGAAGAACGCGGGATCGAGCTTTTCCGCGGCGACGCCCGCTTCGACGGCGAGCGGCGGATCGCGGTCGGCGAGGATCTCCTCACCGCCCGGAAGGCGGTCGTCGTCGCCACCGGCAGCAAGGCGGCGATGCCGCCGATCGACGGTCTCGACGGGGTCCGGGCCTGGAACAACCGCGACGCGACCACCGCCAAGCAGGTCCCCGAGAGCATGATCGTGCTCGGCGGCGGCCCGGTCGGCAGCGAGCTCTCCCAGGCCTGGGCCAGCCTCGGCACCGAGGTGACCCTGGTCGAGGGCGGCGAGCACCTGCTCTCGCGCGAGGAACCCTTCGCGGGCGAGGAGGTCGCCAGGTCGCTGCGCGAGAACTTCGGCGTGGGCGTCCTCACCGGTGCCAAGGTCGAGTCCGTCGCAGCCGGCGACCCCGGCGTCGTCGCGACCCTGAGCGGCGGCGAGACCGTCGCGGCGGCCGAGATCCTGATCGCGGTCGGCCGTGTCCCCCACACCGCCGACCTCGACCTCGAAGCGGCAGGCGTCGAGCCCGGCGAGCACGGCTTCCTCGAGACCGACGACCGGCTGCGGGTCGGAGGCCGGGACTGGCTCTACGCGATCGGCGACGTCAACGGCCGCGCCCTCTTCACGCATATGGGCAAGTACCAGGCCTGGGTCGCGGCCGAGAACCTGCTGGGACGGGAGACGCCGGCGATCGCCGAGGGAATCGGCTCGCCACGGGTTACCTTCACCGACCCCCAGGTCGCCGCCGCCGGTAAGACCCTCGAGCAGGCGCGCGAAACGGGCATCGATGCTCGCGCGGTCGACGTACCGACCGACGGCACCCCCGGCGCCAGCTTCCAGGGAAAGGAGACCGGCGGCACCTCGCGGATCGTCGTCGACGGGGCGAAGGGGACGATTGTCGGCGCCACCTTCACCGGCTTCGAGACCGCCGACTTCCTCCAAGCCGCAACCGTAGCCATCGTCGCCGAGGTCCCGATCTCAAAACTCCGCCACGCAATCGCCCCCTACCCCAGCCGAAGCGAGATCTGGCTCAAGCTGCTCGAGAAGGCCGAAGAAGCAACCTAAACGTCTGAGAGCCGGGGGGGGGGGGGG
>DASVAT010000002.1:0-57565 GCA_036376215.1 Solirubrobacterales bacterium | reverse complement strand
AGATCATCGGCTGCGACCGCCAGGGCGCGATCCACGTCGACCGCGAGGACTACAAGGACGGGTCGATGAGCGACATCAAGAAGTGGTTCGCCGAGAACACCAACTCGGAGCGCGCCGGCGGCGGCCCCAACGAGGTCATCGAGGGCTGCGACCTCTTCATCGGCCTCTCCGGGCCGGGAATCATCACCGCCGAGGCCCTGGGGCGGATGAACGACGACGCGATCGTGTTCGCGATGGCCAACCCGACGCCCGAGGTCATGCCCGAGGACGCCGAGCCCTACGTGCGCATCATGGCCACGGGCCGCTCCGACTACCCGAACCAGATCAACAACGTGCTCGCCTTCCCCGGCATCTTCCGCGGCGCCCTCGACGCCGGCGCTCCCAGCATCACCGAGGAGATGAAGCTCGCCGCCGCGCAGGGAATCGCGCTGGCCGTCTCCGAGGAGGACCTGGCCGAGGACTACATCATCCCCAGCGTCTTCAACCGCGAAGTCGCGCCGAAGGTCGCCGAGGCGGTCGTCGAGGAGGCAAAGCGCGACGGGATCGCCCGGATCGACGATGAGACCGGGACCTTCGCCACGGTGGAGGCGAACCAGGAGTGAAGGTCCTCGTCACCGGCGCCAGCGGCACGATCGGCCGGGCACTGTGTGACGCGCTGTTCGCCCGCGGCGACGACGTCGTCGGGCTGACGCGGGACCCGGGCCGCGCGCGCCTGGCCAACCCACGCGTCACCTGGCACCGGTGGGAGCCGACCCTGGAACGCCCCGACCCGGCCGCCTTCGAGGGTGTCGACGGGGTCGTCCACCTGCTCGGCGAGCGAATCGACCAGCGCTGGACCGAGGAGGCGAAGGAGCGGATCATGGAGAGCCGCCGCCAGGGGACCCACAACCTTGTGCAGGCGATAGCCGGACTCGAGACCCCGCCGAAGGTGCTGGTCAGCCAATCGGCGGTCGGCTACTACGGCGACCGCGGCGACGAGGAGGTCGACGAGAGCGACGGTCCCGGATCGAGCTTCGACTCCCAGGTCGTCCAAGCCTGGGAGGCGGCGGCACACGAGCTCGACGGCTCCGGCGTCCGCCTCGTCATCGCCCGGACCGGCCAGGTGCTCAGCACCGAGGGCGGGATGCTGAAGGAGATGCTGCCGCCCTTCAAGCTCGGCGTCGGCGGCCCGCTCGCCGGCGGCAGCCAGTACCTAGCCTGGATCCACATCGACGACGAGATCGGAATCCTCCTCTGGGCGCTGGACAACGACAACGTCAGCGGCACGATCAACGCCAGCTCCCCCAACCCGGCAACCAACAAGGACTTCTCAAAGGCGCTCGGGCGAGCCCTCAACCGCCCGGCAGTAATGCCCGTCCCCGGCCTCGTACTCGACCTCAAATTCGGCAAGGAGTTCGGCCAAGTCCTCCGCGGCGGCGCCCGGGTGATCCCGAAACGCACGCTCGAACTGGGCTACCAGTTCAACTTTCCCGCTTTAGACGACGCTCTGCGGGACCTTCTCTAAGCGCTGGCAGGAGGGGTGGATACCCCCTCTCCAGACACTCAACATCGAGCCATTGGCGAGATGTGTCTGGAGAGGGGGTATCCACCCCTCCCCAACCAACCCTAAGAGTCCCGCGCAAGCACGTCCGCGGGGCCCTCGATCCAGATTCGGACATTGTCGCCCGGGTGCCAGGCCGGGAAGCCGAGGCGGCGCACCTTGACCACGGTTCCGGAGGGAAGTTCTAGTTCGACCAGCTGGTCGTGGCCGAAGAAGCTACGAGAGAGGACAGTGGCTTTCTGGCTGAGGCGGTCAGGTGGCTCGATGGTGCCAATGGCTAGCGACTCAGGACGAACCAAAACGTCGACGTCGCCGGTATGACCATCGCGATTGGGCAGCTTCCCAAGCTCGCACTCGATGGTGCCGTTGTTCGCCTTGCCCGGCAGCACCTCGATCTCGCCGAGGAAGGTCGCGACCCAGCGGGTCGCCGGCCGCGAGTAGACGTCCTCGGGAGTGCCGACCTGCTCGACCCTGCCCTCGTTGACGACGGCGACGACGTCGGCGACGCTCAGCGCCTCCTCCTGGTCATGGGTGACGAAGACCGAGGTCAGCTTCTGCTCGCCGAGGATCTCGCGCACCTCTTCGCGGACCCGAGCCCGCAGGCCGGCGTCGAGGTTGGAGAAGGGCTCGTCGAGGAGCAGGGCGCGCGGCTCGGCGACCAGCGCCCGCGCCAGCGCGACCCGCTGCTGCTGACCGCCGGAGAGCTCGTGCGGGTTGCGCTTGCCGAGGCCGCCGAGGCCGACGGTCTCCAGCGCCCGCTCGACGCGCGAGCGGTCGGGCCGACGGCCGAGCGCGTAGCCGACGTTGGCGGCGACGTCCATGTGGGGGAAGAGCGCGTAGTCCTGGAAGACCATCCCGATCCGCCGCCGCTCGGCGGCGACCGAGCCGGCCGGGCCCTCGACCTCCGCGCCGCCGATCTCGACGCTGCCCGCGTCGGGGCGCTCGAGGCCGGCGATCAGCCGCAGCGTCGTCGTCTTGCCGCAGCCGCTGGGGCCGAGCAGGGCGCAGATCGCGCCCTCGGGGACGTCGAGGTCGAGGCCGTCGACGGCGACGACGTCGCCGAAGCGCTTACGAAGGCCGCGCAGTCGCAGCCCAGGGGTCTGATTGGGCTCTTCGAACTCCATAAAGAGGGGAATCCATAAGATTAGGGCAACCTAACTGGCTCCTCCATGATCCACCCCTCCCCGCAACAGAAGCGGCTGCTCGCCGCGCTGCTGGTCCTCGCCGCCGCCGTCCTCGCCGGCTGCGGCTTCAGCACCGAAGACAGCGGCGGCGGCTCGAACGACTCCGGGCCGGAAGGCATCACCCTCTACTCGGGGCGGATCCCGGCCGCGATCGGCCCCGCCGTCGACAGCTACGAGGCCGATGCCGACCGCGACGTCCAGGTCCGCTTCGCCGAAACCGCCGACCTCGCGGCGACGTTGGTCGAGGAGGGCAACGCCTCCCCCGCCGACGTCTTCTTCGCCCAGGAGCCGGGGGCGATCGCCGCCGTCGCCGAAGCCGGGCTGCTGACCAAGCTGCCGCAGGACGTCCTCGACCGGGTGCCGGCGCGCTACCGCGACCCGCAGGGCCGCTGGGTCGGCGTCACCGGCCGCGCCCGGGTGATCGCCTACAACCGCGACGTCGTCTCCGAATCGGAGCTGCCGCCCTCCCCGTTCGGGCTGACCGCGCCGAAGTGGAAGGACCGGGTCGGCTGGAGCCCGGCCTCGTCGAGCATGCAGGAGTACGTGACCGCGCTGCGGGCGAAGTACGGCGACGACCGAACTCGGCAGTGGCTGGGTGAAATGGTCGACAACGGCGCCGTCTCCTTCCCCGACAACGTGACGATCCGCGACGCGATCGCCAAAGGCGAAATCGACGTCGGCCTGATCAACCACTACTACGTCGCCCAGGCGATCGGCGAAGAAGGCCCCGACTACCCCGTCGCCGTCTACTTCCCGCCCGGCGGGCTCGGCTCGCTGATGCTGCTGACCAGCGTCGGCGTGCTCGAATCGAGCGACCTCGAGCCGGAAGCGTTCGCCTTCGTCCGCTCGCTGCTCTCGGACCGCTCGCAGGCGTTCTTCACCTCGAGCTCGAAGGAGTACCCGCTCGCCAAAGGCGTCAAGCCCGACCCGTCCCTGAGCGTGCCGGTGAACGAGATCCCCGTCTCGGATTCGAGCCTGGTCGACCTGAAGGAGATCCAGGGGACGATCGAACTGATGCAGGAGAGCGGGGCCCTGTAGTGCTCGGGGCGCGCCCCTCCCCGGTCTGGCTGCTCGCCGCCGGGGCGATCGTCGGCGCCGCCGCGGTCCTGCCCGCGGCCTACCTCGCCGTCGTCGTCTTCGGCGACCTCTCGGCGGCGCTGGATACGGCGTTCTCCTCGCGGGCGATGGAGACGCTGCTCCGCACCGCGGTGCTGACCGCCGCGGTCGTCGTCACCTCGGTCGCGATCGCGCTGCCGATCGGCTGGCTCACCGTCCGCAGCGACCTCCCCGGCCGCCGCCTCTGGGCGGTGCTCTGCACGCTGCCGCTGGTCATCCCCAGCTACGTCGGCGCCTACCTGCTGGTCGCGGCGCTGGGGCCGAACGGGATGCTGCAGGAGGCGCTCGGGGTCCACCGCCTGCCCTCGATCTACGGCTTCACCGGCGCCTGGCTGGTGCTGACGCTCTTCACCTACCCGCTGGTCCTGATCCCGCTGCGGGCGACGCTGCGGCGGATCGACCCGCAGCTCGAGGACGCGGCGCGGGCGATGGGCCGCGGGCCGCTGGAGGTCTTCCGCACCGTCGTCCTGCCGCAGCTCTGGCCGGTGCTCGCCGCCGGCTCGCTGCTCGTCGCGCTGTTCACGATCAGCGACTTCGGCGCCGTCTCGATCCTCCGCTACCGCTCCTTCACCAGCGAGATCTACGTCGCCTACCAGTCGAGCTTCGACCGCACCGCCGCCGCCGCGCTGGGCGCCGTCCTCGTCGTCGCGATGCTGGCCCTGCTGCTCGTCAGCTCGCGGGTGCGCGGCTCGCGGCGGGTCCACCGGCTCGGCCCCGGGACGCTGCGCCCCGCCCGGCCCTACCGGCTCGGCCGCTGGCGCTGGCCGGCGCTCGCCTTCTGCTTCGCAATCGTCCTCGTCGCCTTTCTGCTCCCCGTCGGGGTGCTGATCTACTGGGCGAACAAGGGGATCTCCACCGGCAGCACCTCCTGGGACACGATCGCCGCCCTGGGAGCCAACTCGCTGCTGATCGCCGTCTGGGCGGCGGCGATCGGCGCGATCGCGGCGCTCGTCGTCGCGGCGCTCGCGGTCCGCTACCCCTCGCCGGTCGCGCGGCTGGTCGAGCGGCTCTCGCACGCCGGCTACGCGCTGCCGGGGATCCTCGTCGCCCTCGGCCTCGTCTTCTTCGCCACCCGGGCGGTGCCGGCGCTCTACCAGACGATCGCGCTGCTGGTCTTCGCGATGACGATCCACTACCTGCCGCTCGCGATCGGGCCGATCGCCAGCTCGCTGGTGCAGCTCTCGCCGCGGATCGAAGAGGCGGCGCGGGGGATGGGCCGCGGCCCGGCCGAAGTCTTCCGCACGATCACGATCCCGCTCGCCCGCGGCGGGATGATGGCCGGCGCCGCGCTCGTCTTCCTGCACGCGATGAAGGAGCTGACGGTGACGCTGATCCTCTCGCCGATCGGGTTCAAAACGCTGGCGACCGACATCTGGACCCAGACCACCTACGGCTTCTACGAGGCGAGCGCGATCCCCGCGCTGGTCCTGCTGGCGGTGGCCGCGGTGCCCGTCTACCTGTTGAGCGAGCAGGGCGCGGCGCCGCCGTGATCGGGTGAGGACCGGCCCGCGGCTGGTGTTGGCGGTGGCGCTGGTCCTGGCCGCCGCCTCGCTCGCCCTCCCCTACTGGCCGGTGTACGACCCCTGGGCCTGGCTGATCTGGGGCCGGGAGCTGATGCACGGCGGGCTCGAGACCGCCGCGGGGCCGTCGTGGAAGCCGCTGCCGGTGCTGATCTGCGCGCCGCTCTCGCCGCTCGGCGACGCGGCGCCGGACGGGTGGCTCGTGATCGCCCGCGCGGGCTGGATCTGCGCGCCGCTGCTGGCGGGACTGCTGGCGGCGCGGCTCGCCGGCGAGGAGGCGGGCCGCTGGCGCTGGGCGGGGGCGGCGCTCGCGGCCGGCTCGGTCGCCCTCACCGCCGACTCGTTCACGCCGCCGCTGCGCCAGTTCACCGGCGGCCTCTCCGAGCCGCTGCTGGTCGCGCTGATCCTGGGTGCGGTCTGGGCGGCGCTCGACGAGCGCCGGGAGCTAGCGCTCGGGCTGGGAACCGCGGCGGCGCTGCTGCGGCCGGAAGCCTGGCCGTTCCTGGCGCTCTACGGGCTCAGCGTGCGGGGACACCACCCGCGACTTCGAATCGCCACGATCGTCGCAGCCGTCCTGATCCCCATCGCCTGGTTCGTCCCCGACATCGTCGGCGCCGGCAACCCGCTGGAGGGGGGCGAGACGGCCCGCGCGGGAGGCATCGAGCCGCTCGACGGCCTCGAGGTGCTGGGACGGGTCCTCGCCGCACCCCTGGCCGCCGCCTGGATCGGCCTCGCGCTGCTGCTGTGGCGGGGCGACTTTGTCAACCAATGGTTTGCAAGAGCGCCCCGCACCGAGGCCGACCGGTCGCTGACGATCCTCCTCGCCGGCGCCGCGGCCTGGATCCTCCTCGTCGCCGTAATGGCGATCGCCGGCTTCGCCGGCCTCCCCCGCTTCCTCGCCCCGGCCACGGCGGTCATCGCGGTTCTCGGCGGAGTCGGCCTCTCCCGGGCCGCGGCAGAGCTTGGGTACCCCATAGGGGCCAAAAGCTCTGCCGCGGTCGTCGGGTTCACGATCGTCGTCGCGGTCGCGGGGTTCGCCTGGCGGGTGGCCCAGATGCCGGGGGACGTCGAGGTCGTCGAGCGGCAGGCGCGGTCGATCGATCACCTCTTCGACCTCGTCGAGGAGACCGGCGGCGAGGCGCTGCTCGCCTGCCAGGACCGGGTCCGCATGACCCGGGTCCGCGAGCAAACCGCGCTCGCCTGGAAGATGGGCGAGCCCGTCGCCTCGGTCCTGATCCGCTACCGCCCCCGTTACGGGATCGCCGTCTCGACCAAGCCCGTCGCCGGGGGCGACGTCCTCGCCCACGCCGGCATCTGGAAGGCGACCCGGCTGCCCTGCCCGGCTGCTAATCCAGCTCGGCCAGCGGGCGCCCCATAGCCGGAGTCTCCGGCGCCACCCGATACGGCTGCTCGTCGGGCTCCTCGCGCTCGTGGTAGACGCTGTCGGCGTTGACGGCCCAGACGTCGTGGCCGGCGCCGTCGCATAGGTTCTCCACCGCCCGCATCGCGGTCAGCATCGAGTGATCCGAGTTGTTGTACCTGTGGAGGCCGTTCCGCCCGATCTGCTGGAGGTTGGAAAAGCCGTAGAGCCAGCCGCGGATCCGCTCGACCCGCCCGGCGTACTCGGCGTCGTAGACGGGATAGGCCTTTGGGACGCGGACGACGTGGCCGCCTGCCACCCGCTCGGGGTCGGCCAGCCCCAACTCGCAGACCTCACGTCGCCCCAGCTCCACCAGCTCCTCGTCGGCGGCGCACCAGAGCTCGTCGCCCTCGAAGCAGAAGTACTCGAGGCCGAGACAGGAGCGTCGCGGGTCCGGGGTCATCCACGGGCTCCAGGCGCGGAAGTTCTGAATCCTCCCGACCCGTGCCCGCGGGTCGTGGACGTAGACCCAGTTGTCGGGGAAGGGAGGCTCGCCGTCGAGCTGCAGCGCCACGGTGAGGAAGTCGCGGTAGCGCAGGCCCGCCGCTGCGACCGTCACCTCGCGCGGCGGCGCCGGTTCGGCGACGCCGACGGTGGTCCGCAGCGGGATCGAGGAGATCGCCGCGGCGACCTCGACCCGCTGGCCGCCGGCGCGGACCGCGGTCAGCCGGCCGTCCGCGTGTTCCAGCCCTTCGACCGCGGCACCGAGCCGGATCTCGCCGCCGCCCTGCTCGACCCGGCGGGCCATCTCCTCCCACATCTGCCCCGGCCCCAGCCGCGGGTATCGGAACTCCTCGATCAGGCTCTTCGGGGCCTCGCCGCCTCCCGGCAGCGCCGCGCGCAGGGCCGACCAGAGGGAGAGGTCGGAGATCCGCTGTGCCGCCCACTCCGCCCGCAGCTCGCCGGTCTCCACCCCCCAGACCTTTTCCGTATAGGTCTTGAAGAAGAGCTCGAAGAGGCGGCGCCCGAAGCGGGAGCTGACCCATTCCTCGTAGGTCTCGGCCTCGGTGGGCCGACGCAGGCGGGCGCGCGCGTAGGAGGCGAGGCTGCGGGCCAGCTCCAGCGGCCCGACCTTGGCGAAGACGTCGGCCGGCCGCAGCGGATACTCGACGAAGCGCCCCCGCCAGTAGATGCGCGAGAGCCGTGGCCGGACCAGCAGCTCCGGGCCGAGCAGCTCCTCCCACAGCGCCTCGACCTCGGCGCTCTTGGTGAAGAAGCGGTGGCCGCCGAGGTCGAACCGGTAGCCGTCGCGGACGACCGTCCGCGCTAGGCCACCGACCTCGCCGCCCGCCTCGAAGACGACGACCGGGACGCCGCGCAGGGTCAGGCGGTAGGCGGCGGTGAGACCGGCGGGACCGGCGCCCAGCACGGCGACGGGAGCCGAATCCGGTCTGGAAGGGGGTGGCGACATCGGGCCGCGAGATGGTATTAGGTATCCCTAATGCCGGACTCCTCCCCGGACCCGCGGCGCCCGCCGGGTTCCGAGCCCACCCTCGCCGTCGTCGTCCCGGCGACCGATGCCCCAGCGAGCCTGGAGCGCTGCTTGGCGGCGCTGCAGGCGAGCAGCCGCGCCCCCGACGAGCTGGTCGTCCAGCGCGAGCCGTCCGGCGCCGGCCCCGCCTCGGCACGGAATCTCGGCGCCGCCGCCAGCCGGGCCGAGATCCTCGTCTTCGTCGACTCCGACGTCGAGGTCCACCCCGACGCGCTCGCCCGAGCGGCCGAGCGGTTCGCCGCCGACCCCGGGCTCGCCGCCGTCTTCGGCGCCTACGACGACGAACCCGCCGACCCCGGCCTGACCTCGCGCTATCGCAACCTCCTCCACCACCACGTCCACGCGGGCGCCGGCGGCGAGGCGGAGACCTTCTGGGCCGGCCTCGGCGCGGTCCGCCGCGAGGCGTTCGCAGCCGCCGGCGGCTTCGACGCGGACGGCTTTCCCCACCCCAGCGTCGAGGACATCGAGCTGGGGATGCGGCTGCGACGGCGCGGAGCCCGGATCGCCCTCGACCCGCGGATCCGCGGCCGCCACCTCAAGGCCTGGACCCCGCGCTCGATGCTCGCCACCGACTTCGGCCGGCGCGGGGTCCCCTGGGCGCGGCTGCTGCTGCGGGAGGGCAGCGGCAGCACCGCTCTCAACCTCGGCTGGCGCCGCCGGGCCAGCGCCGCCGCCTCGGTGGCCCTGCTCGGCTCGCTGCTGGCGCGGCGGCCGCGGACGGCGGCGGCGGCGCTGCTCGCCAACCTCCTCCTCGACCGCGATCTCTACGCCCTCCTCGCCCGGCGCGGCGGCCCGCAGCTGCTCCTCGCCGGCATCTGCCTGCACCAGCTGCACCAGCTCAGCGCCGCGGTCTCGGTCCCGGCGGCCCTCGCCCTCCACCTCGCCAAGGGCGGGCGATGAGGCTTGGGGTCGCCGGCTGCGGCCGCATCGCCGAGCGCGGCTACGTGCCCGCGGCGCTCGCTGCCGAGGGGGTGGCGATCGCCGGCTTCGCCGACACCGACGCGGAGCGCCTGCAGCGGTGCCACGGGCTCTGGGAGGCCGGGGGCGGAGAGCCGGCCGCGGCCGAGTCCAGCGTCGCCGCCCTGCTCGAGACCCCGCTCGACCTGCTCGTCGTCGCGGCCCCCGCTGCCCACCACCTGGCGCTGGCCGAAGAGGCCGCCGCGGCCGGCGTCCCCAGCCTGGTCGAGAAGCCGCCGGCGCCGAACCTCGCCGGGGCGGAACGCCTGGCGGCGCTCGGCCCGCCGCCCCTTCTCGCCTTCAACCGGCGCTTCCTGCAGGGGGCCGAGCTGCGCGACGAGATCCCCGCCGAGGGCTGGCTGGAGCTCGACCTGGAGCTCCGCTTCCGCCGCCACGCCTGGGGCGCCCACGAGTCCCGCGACGAGGCCCTGCTAGACGCCGGCATCCACCTGATCGACCTCGCCTGCCACCTCAGCGGCGCCGAACCGATCGCCGTGCGGGGAGCGGAGATCGCGCCCGAGCGCGCCACCCTCGAGCTGGAGCTGAGCCGCGGCCGGGCGCGAATCGCGTGCGCGACCGACAGGAGCCACCGCGAGACGGTCACTGTCCGCGACCGCGCCGGCAAGCTGATCGCGCGCTCGACCTGGGGCGGAATGCGCAGCCGCCTACGGAGCCTTCTCGGCCAGCCCGACCCGCTCGTCCGCTCCCTCCAGCACCAACTGCACGCCCTGCGCGACACCACCCCCGAACTGCATCAACTTGACCACCCAGCAGATGGACAAGTTGATGCAGTTCGGGGGGAGCGGCGGCTGGCGAGCGCTTCGGACGGCGTCGCGGCGATGGGGGTCGTCGAAGCGGCACGGCGGTCGGCGGAACTCGACGGCGCCGAGGTGACCGTGGCGGCCGCCGAGGTGCGGTCGTGATCGCCGTCATCCAGTTCGATGCCGCCAGCGCCTCGCTGCTCGAGCGGCTGGGGGGCGAAGGCCGGCTGCCGAACCTCGAAGCCCTGCGGAGCCAGGGAACGCGGCTCGAGCTCGAGACTCCCGCCGAGCACTTCCCGGCCAGCGCCTACCAGGACCTCTACCGGGGGGTCGAGACCGGCGAGCACGGCCTCTTCTATCCCTTCCAGTGGGCAGCCGGCGACCAGCGCGTGCGGCTCGCGGCCCGGTTCGAGGCCCCGTCGCCGATCTGGGACCGGCTCGGCCGCGCCGGGCGCAGCGTCCTGGCGATCGACCCCTACGAGTGCCACCGCCCGCAGGCGGCGCACGGGGAGCTCTACTGCGGCTGGGGGATGCGCGAGCGGGTGGTGCTCGAGCGCTGGGCGGTCCCCGACGGCGGCGATCGCGGGCCGCGGCGGCGCCACGGCCGCCCGCCCGACGTGACCGAGGTGTTCGGCGCCCAGTCGCCGCGTGAAACGCGTCGCCTGCGCGAGCGCTTCCTGCGGGCGCCGGCGCGGGTCGCCGACCTGGCAGTCGAGCGGCTTCGCGAGCGCGAGTTCGACCTTGCCTGGATCGTCTTCGCCTCGCCCCACCTGGCGGGACACCGGCTCTGGGGAGACGGCGCGATGGACGAGATCTACGCCGAGGTCGACGCCCAGCTCGGGCGCGTCCTCGATGCCCTCCCGGACGAGTGCGACACCATCGTCTGCTCGGTCCTCGGGATGGACGTCAACACCAGCCGCGCCGACCTGCTGCCGGGGATGCTCGCCGCCGTCCTCTCGGGCGAGAACGCCTCGCCCGACGAGGGGGCCGATTCGGACTCGGGCGGGATGTGGCGCCTGCGCGGCCTCGTCTCCGGCCGCGTGCGGGCCGCGGTGGCCGCCGCGATGCCCGACCGCCTGGCGCTCGAGCTGACGGCCCGGCTGGAGCTGCGCGGCGTCGACTGGTCCGCCACCCGAGCCTTCGCCCACCCGGCGGACAACCAGGGCTACGTCAGCCTCAACCGCGCCGGCCGCGAGCGCGACGGAGTCGTCGGCGAGGGCGAGGCCGCCGAGCTGGTCGCCCAGATCCGCGAGGGCCTGCTCGACTTCCGCGACCCCGACGGCGAGCCTGCGGTCCTCGCGGTCGACGCGGTCTCCGAGCGCTGGCAGGGACCGGCCGCCGAGCGCCTCCCCGACCTGGTCGTCCGCTGGCGCCCGACCTCCTCGGTCGACCTCGAGGCCCTCCGCTCCCCCCGCTTCGGCAGCGTCCGGCGCCAGGGCGCCGGCAGCGGCCGCACCGGCAACCACACCGACGGCGACGCCTGGGCGATCCTCGCCCCCCGCACCAGCCGCCTCCGCGACCCGGGCCGCCCCGCCCGCGTCACCGACATCACCGCCACCGTCGCCGCGATTTCGGACATCCCGCTCGAGGGCCTCAGCGGCCAACCCCTCCTCGAGCGTTAGCGCCGAGACCGCAAAATTGGCTCCTGGAGAGCCATTTTTGCGGTCTCGCGGAGGACCCCTGCGCCCGTGGCGGCTTGCCCCGAGGTGACGAGAAGGCCTGGCGCGAGGCCAGCGCGGAAAGCGGCGCGGATCAGGCCCGAGTAGAAGCTCGGGGAGCCTGGGCGGCGTCCCCGAGCGGCGGCGCGGTAGCGGGCGGCGCCGCGGCCGTAGCGGTACTGCTGGCGGAAAAAGTCCCGGACGCCCATGCCGCTCCGGTGCGCGACCTTCGCGGCCGGGACGAAGACGGGTGCCGCGCCGGCCCGGGCCGCACGCTCGCCCCAGTCGCGATCCTCGCCCGCCGCCGCGGGAAACGACTCGTCGAAAGGCAGCTGCTGGAGCAGCGAGCGCCGGGCGGCCAGGTTGGCGGTGACGACAAATCCCGGGGAGGCGGTTCCGGGGTCCATCGCCCTCACCTGCAGGTAGTGGACGATCGACTCCCACGCACGGTCGGCGGCAGTCGCTTCCGCCGCGATCGACACTGGACCGGCCGCCGCCTCGGCCTCGCCAGCCAGGATCGGCCCGGCCAGCGCCTCGGCCCAGCCCGCCTCGGGCTCGCAATCGTCGTCGGTAAAGCAAACGACTTCTCCCCGGGCCCGCCGCACACCCTCGTTGCGCGCCCAGGCGGGACCCCTGCCTCCGACGTCCTCGACGACGACGGTCTCCACCGCCACCGTCTGCGCCTCCAGCGCCGCGACGCACCTCCCCAGCACCTCGGGGCGCCCCCGCGTCGGCACCACAACAGAGACCCGAGGAGCGAACTGCATCAACTTCTCCATCCAGCAGATGTAGAAGTTGATGCAGTTCGCTCCATCAGCCCTCCGCGCTGAAGACCGCCTGGCGCGGGTCGGAGGCGTCGCCCTCGCGGATCGCCGCGACGACGCGGGTCACCGCCGCCCGGCCCGACAGCCCGCCGAGCTCGGCGATCCCCGCCGCATCGACGATCGGCCGCGACTGCTTCCGCGCCCGCGGGTCGGGCTCGCCGACGTAGGCGACCGCGGTCGAGTCCTCGGTCGCGCGCCGGGCGTTGGCGCCGACCTGGGCGAGCGTCCAGCGACCGGTCGCGCCGGTCGCGTCGAGGCAGGCCACCTCGATCTCGAGGCCGCCGGCCTCGCCCGCCGAGCGCTCCGCCTCTCCCTGCGCTTCCTCGCAGAGGCGCTTGCCCTCCGCCGCTTCCGCGCCGCGCAGCGGCGCGCTGACGTAGACGGTCACCCGCGCCCCCTCGGCGGCTCCACCTTCGCCGCAGCCGGCGAGCAGCGCCGTCCCCAGCAGGCCGGCGAGCAGAATCGTTGCGAGGCGGGGCACGGGCGAGGATCCTAGGCGCTCCCGCCGCTCCCTCCTAAACTCGCCGGATGCGAATCGGAGTCCTGACCGCCGGCGGCGACTGCCCCGGCCTCAACGCGGCGATCCGCGCCGTCGCCCGCTCGGCGATCCAGCAGGGCGACGAGGCGATCGGCATCCGCCGCGGCTACCGCGGCCTCGCCGAGGGCGACTACGTGCCGCTCGACATGCGCCGCGTCTCGGGGATCCTCCACCAGGGCGGGACGATCCTCGGCACCTCCAGCTTCGAGCCGATCCGCGAGGGCGCCGTCGACGAGGTCGCCGCGGCCTTCGCCGAACAGAGCTTCGACGCCGTGGTCGCGATCGGCGGCGAGCACACGATGGAGATCACCCGCCAGCTCCACGACGATCGCGGCCTGCCGCTGGTCGGGGTGCCGAAGACGATCGACAACGACGTCGGCGGCACCGACTTCACCTTCGGGTTCGACACCGCCGTGCAGGTCGTCACCGACGCGATCGACCGCCTCCACACCACCGCCCAGTCGCACGACCGGATCATGGTCGTCGAGGTGATGGGCCGGACCACCGGCTGGATCGCCGCCTACGCCGGGCTCGCCGGCGGCGCCGACTGCATCGTCATCCCCGAGCAGACGATGACCGTCGAGGAGATCTGCCACGACGTCACCCGCCGCCACGACCGCGGCAAGGACTTCTCGATCGTCGTCGTCGCCGAGGGCGCCAAGCTCGCCTTCGCGAGCGGCGAGGAACGGCTGATCCAGCCGGTGAGGGAGAGCGACGAGTACGGCTATCCGCGGCTCGGCGGCATCGCCGCCGCCCTGGCGAGCGAGCTCGAGGACCGCACCGGATACGAGACCCGGGTCACCGTCCTCGGCCACGTCCAGCGCGGCGGCACCCCGACTTCGACCGACCGGGTCCTCGCCAGCCTCTACGGCGCCTACGCCTACGAGTTGGCGAAAGCCGGCGAGTTCGGCAAGATGGCGGCGATCCACGGCAGGAAGATGGTTGCGGTGCCGCTCTCCGAGGCGGTCGAGGTCAAGCAGGTCGACCTGCGGGTCCTGGAGATAGCCAAACGGTTCTTCACGTGAGAGGGTGAGCGCCATGAACGACGCACCGGACTTCAAGGCAGCTACCGATACCCAGCAGAAGATGTGGTCGAAAGGCGACTTCGCCGAGGTCGCCCATCTCGTCGTCCCCGTCTCCGAGACGCTCGCCGCGGCGCTCGAGCTGGTCCCCGACGAGCGGGTCCTCGACGTCGCCTGCGGCAGCGGCAACGGCGCCATCGCGGCCGCGCGCCGCACCTGGAGCGGCGCGACCGGCGCCGACTTCGTCCCGGCGCTCCTCGAGCGCGCTCGCGAACGAGCGGCGGCGGAGCGGCTCGACGTCGAGTTCGTCGAGGCAGACGCCCAAAACCTGCCCTTCGAGGACGCCAGCTTCGACGTGACGATGTCGATCTTCGGCGTGATGTTCGCCCCCGACCACCAGAAGGGAGCCGAAGAGCTCCTCCGGGTGACCAAGCCGGGAGGGCGGATCGGGGTCGCGAGCTGGTGCCCGGATGGCGGCCTGCAGGACTTCTTCGCGGCGATCGTCAAGCACACCGGTGGCCCGCCGCCCGGGACTCCGCCGGTCCTCTGGGGGGACGAGGGCCACGTCCGCGAGCTGTTCGGCGACTCGGTCTCCGACCTGCGGGCCGAGCGCCTGAAGGCGCGGCAGGCGTTCCGCTCGGCCGAGCACTACATCGACTTCTTCCGCAGCTACTTCGGGCCGATCAAGACCGCCTTCGAAGCCGTCGGGCCGGAGGGCGAGGCGGAGCTCACCGCCGACCTGGAGCGGGTCCTGGACGACCTCAGCGTCGGCGGCCAGCGGGCACTCGTCGTCGAGCCCGAATACCTGCAGGTAATAGCGGCCCGCGCCTGAGCGCTAGGTGTCGGCAGACGGCTGCAGGATCCTGACGACGGCGCCGATCAGCAGCACGCCGAAGAAGACCATGCCGGCGACGCCGCCGCCCTGGCCGAACACCGCGTAGCCGATCACCATCGCGGCGATCGCGAGGAAGAGGGTGACTACCAGTCCCATATCGCGCGGCATCCTATTGGATCACCCCGCGGCGAGCGCTTCACGCGTCTCGGCGAGGAACGAGGCGACCGCGTCGGCGGCTCCCTGCGGCGAGCCGCCCTCGCCGGCGGCGCGGACCAGGCGGCTGCCGACGATCACGCCGTCGGCGATCTCTCCCACCCGCGCGGCCTGCTCGGGGGTTCCGATCCCGAAGCCGACCGCGACCGGCGTCGCCGCGTCGGCCTTGGTCGAGGCGACCAGGTCGCTCAGGGCGGCGGGAACCTCGGCGCGCTCGCCGGTGGTGCCGACGGTCGAGACGACGTAGACGAAGCCGCTGGCAGCCTCGCAGATGCGGCGGCGGCGCTCGGCCGGCGTCGTCGGGGCCAGCAGCGGCACCAGCGCCAGCCCCTCGGCGGCGAAGGCCTCCCGCACCTCGCCCGCCTCGTCCAGCGGCAGGTCGGGGACGATCGCCCCGGCGGCGCCGGCGGCTCGGGCCATCTGCGCGAACTCGCGCGCCCCGCCCTGGGCGAGGACCATATTGGCGTAGGCCATGAAGACGACCGGGACCCGGTCGGAGATCGAGCGACAGACCTCGAGCGCCGTGGCCAGGGTCGCCCCCGCCTCCAGCGCCACCGTCGCCGCCGCGTGAATCGTCGGCCCGTCGGCCAGCGGATCGGAAAAGGGAACCCCGAGCTCGATCAGGTCGGCGCCGGCATCGGCGTAGGCCGCCGCGACGGCCAGCCCCGTCTCGCGATTGGGATACCCGGCCATCATGTACGGCATCAGCGCCGCCCGCCCTTCAGCTTTCGCAGAGGCGAAGGCCGCCGCAATGCGTTTATCGCCACCCTGCGCATCGTGGGGAGCCGGGGGAGTCTCGCCGGACCCTCCCCGCTGTTGTCCGCCGAGACTCCCCCGGCTCTCCCCGCTACCACTCACGGCAAGATCTCCCCCGGCGGTTTCAGACGAGAACTCGCCTCGGCCATGTCCTTATCGCCACGGCCAGAGAGACACAGCACGTCGAATCCGCTCTCCCCCGGGTTCTCCATCAGCCAGGCGATCGCGTGCGAGGACTCGAGCGCCGGGATGATCCCCTCCAGCCGGGAGAGCTCCTGGAACGCCGCCAGCGCCTGGTCGTCGGTGACCGCCACGTAGCTGGCGCGGCCGCTGTCGCGGAGCTGGGCGTGCTCGGGGCCGACGCCGGGATAGTCGAGCCCGGCGGAGATCGAGTGCGCCTCGAGGATCTGACCCTCCTCGTCGGCGATCACCGAGGAGAGCGAGCCGTGCAGGACGCCCTTGACGCCGCCCTGCAGCGAGGCGCCGTGGCGGGACGTGTCGAGCCCCTCCCCCGCCGCCTCGACGCCGACCAGCGCGACCTCGGCGTCGGCGACGAAGGGGGTGAAGATGCCGATCGCGTTGGAGCCGCCGCCGACGCAGGCGATCACCCGCGCCGGGAGCGAGCCCGCCGCCGCCAGCGCCTGCTCGCGCGCCTCCTCGCCGATCACCCGCTGCAGATCTCGCACCAGCGCCGGATAGGGGGCGGGGCCGACGGCGGACCCGATCACGTAGTGGGTGGTGGCGACGTTGGCGACCCAGTCGCGGATCGCGGCGCTGACCGCCTCCTTCAGCGTCCGGGCGCCGGCCTCGACGGGCGCCACCTCGGCCCCCAGCAGCTTCATCCGCTCGACGTTGGGCGCCTGGCGGCGGATGTCCTCGGTGCCCATGTAGACGACGCATTCGAGACCGAGCAGGGCGCAGGCGGTGGCGGTGGCGACGCCGTGCTGGCCGGCACCGGTCTCGGCGATCACCCGCGGCTTGCCCATCCGCGCCGCCAGCAGCGCCTGGCCGACCGCGTTGTTGATCTTGTGGGCGCCGGTGTGGGCGAGGTCCTCGCGCTTCAGGTACACCCGCGAGCCGACCCGCTCGGAGAGGCGCCCGGCCAGGTAGAGCGGCGTCGGCCGGCCGATGAAGTCGCGGCGCAGCTGTTCGAGCCGCCCGACGAACTCGCGGTCCTCGCGCGCCTCCGCCCAGGCGGCGGTCAGCTCGTCGAGCGCCGGGATCAGGGTCTCCGGCACGTAGCGGCCCCCGTAGGGGCCGAAGCGCTCCTCGATCGCGCTCATGCGCTGGCGCCGACCGAGTTCGCGGCCTCGAAGAAGGCCTCCATCGCGGCATGGTCCTTGCGCCCGGGCTCGAGCTCCACGCCGCTGGCGACGTCGACCGCGTAGGGGCGGGCGACGGCGATCGCGGCGGCGACGTTGTCGGGCCGCAGGCCGCCGGCGAGGATCGCCGGCACCTCGGAGCGGTGGTCGCGCAACAGCTCCCAGTCGAAGCTCTCGCCGGTCCCGCCCCACAGCCCCTTGCCGCGGCGGTCGAAGAGGTGGAAGTCGGTCCGGAACGCCTCGGCGGCGTGGACGTCGGCGGCGCTCGCGACGTGGATCGCCTTCGCCACCTTCAGCCCCGTCCGCCGCGCGACCTCGGCGCAGAACGAGGCGCCCTCGGCCCCGTTCAGCTGCACCATCGTCAACCCCTCGTCTTCGACCGCCCGCGCCACCTCGTCGAGGGTGGGGTTCACGAACACCCCGACCACCTCGCACTTGCGCCGGAATGCGGCAGCCACCTCGGCCGCGACCCCCGGCTCGACGTTCCGGGGGCTGCCGTGGAAGTGGATCAGCCCCACGGCCCAGGCACCGAGCCGCACGGCCTCCGCCGCGTCGTCGAGATTCGTGATTCCGCAGAACTTCACCCGCACAACTCAGAGCGTACGTGAAGGGCGGGCTGGACCCGGGGGCCAGCCCGCCCGAGCTATTCGCCGTCTTCTTTGGGCTGCGTGCCGAGGGTGACGTCGGCGGTCTTCTCGTTCCCGCCGCGGAGGATCGTCAGCTCGAGTTCGTCGCCGGGCTTCGATTCCTGGATGATTTCGACGAGTTCTTCCATCGTCTTCAGCTTCTCGCCGTCGACTTCGGTGATGATGTCGCCGCCGAGCCGGACTTCTTCGCCATTGATCGTGGCGGAGGTTCCGCCAGCCTCGATGCCCGCTTTGTCGGCCGGACCGTCCTGGACGACCGACTGGACGATCACCCCTTCCTCGACCGGCAGGTTTACCGCCTTGGCCAGTTCGGAGGTGATGGTCCCGCCGCTGATCCCGATGAAGGCGTGGTCGACTTCGCCCTTGGTCTTCAGCTGCTCGAGCTCCGCCTTGACCGTGTCGATCGGGATCGTGAAGCCGATGCCGACGTTGCCGTTGCCCCCGCCGCCGGTGGCGATCTGGGCGTTGATGCCGATCACTTCGCCGGCGGCGTTGATCAGCGGCCCGCCGGAGTTGCCGGGGTTGATCGCGGCGTCGGTCTGGATCACGTGCGAGATCGAGAACCCGTTCGGGGCCTGGATCTGGCGCTGCAGGGCGGAGACGATGCCGCTGGTGACGGTGCGGTCGAGGCCGAACGGGTTGCCGATCGCGACCACCGGGTCGCCGACTTCGGCCTCGGCGGAGCGCCCGAGGGTGAGCGGGTGGATTTCGTTGTCGGGGGCGTCGACGTCGAGCAGGGCGACGTCGGTGGCGGGATCGGTGCCGACCACCTCGGCGTCCCAGGTCTTTTCCGAGTCGCCGAGTTTGACCGTGACCTTGCTGGCGCCTTCGACGACGTGGTTGTTGGTGAGGATGTGGCCCTCCCCGTCGATCACGAAGCCCGAGCCGGTGGCGGTGCCGCCCGATTCGGGTTCGACTTCGCCGAACGGGTTGAAGTTTTCGGTTTCCTGCGATTCGATCTGCGCTTCGATGAAGGCGACCCCGCCGCCGTCGGACTTGTAGATCTGGTTGACGACGTTGGCGTTGCCGTCTCCCGACTCGGCGTCGACCGGTGAGGTGATCGGCGTCGCGACGGTGGTCGTCGACCCGCCGTCCGACTGGATCGCGCCTGCGGCGATCGCGATCCAGCCGGCGACGGCGACGACCAGGCCCCCAAGGAGAGCGGAGCCGAAGGGACTGCGAAGTTTCTGGTTGAGCTTGGACATGGGCCTCAGGGTCGCGCAGGGAGGTGTCCTCACCCTAAATGCTCTTCAAATTTTTTCTAAATTTGGCGAGCGGCGCTCGCCGCTAGACGAGGTGTTCCCGGGTGCTCTCGTCGGAGCCGGTCAGCTCCCGCACCTTGGCCTCGGGATCGGGGGCCTCCATCAACGCCCCTCCGATCAGGACCGCGTCGACCCCGACCCGGTCCAGCTCTTCGATCTCGGCCCGGCCGGAGATCCCGCTCTCGGCGACCACGGTCTTACCGGCCGGCACGTCGGGCATCAGCTCGAAGGTGGTGGCGATGTCGACGCTCATGTCGTCGAGGTTGCGGTTGTTGACCCCGATCACCTCGGCGCCGGCCTCCAAGGCCCGCTCCAGCTCCTCCTCGTCGTGCACCTCGACGAGGCAGTCGAGGTCGATCGAGCGCGCCTCCTCGCGCAGCGAGCGCAGGTCCGCGTCGCCGAGCGCGGCGACGATCAGCAGCACCGCGTCGGCGCCGTTCACGGCCGCCTCGTAGAGCTGGTAGGGGTCGACGATGAAGTCCTTGCGGATGATCGGCAGGTCGCAGGCCGCGCGCGCGGCGCGCAGATCCGCCAGCGAGCCACCGAAGTGCGGTTCGTCGGTGAGGACCGAGAGCGCCGCCGCCCCGCCCCGCTCGTAGGCGGCAACCTGGGCGGCGAGGTCGATCCCCTCGCCCGCCAGCCGCCCGGCGCTGGGCGAGCGCCGCTTGAACTCGGCGATCAGCGAGAGGCCGGGCCTGACCAGGGCCTCGTTGAACGGCCGGTCGTCCCCCCGCGCCGAGAGCCGGGATTCGAGATCGGGCAGGGGAAGGTCGCGGCGGCGCGCCTCCACCCCCTCCCGGGCCCCGGCAATCAGCTGCTCCATCATTCCCACTTGAACGTCAGAAGCCTAGAGGGCAGGCGCGGCCGTTGCCGCGATCAGACGCTCCAGCACGTTCGCTGCCGCCCCGGAGTCGATCGCCTCGGCGGCCCTGGCGACCCCCGCCTCGAGGTCGGCGGCGAGGCCGCCGACGTAGAGCGCGGCGGCGGAGTTGAGGAGGACGAGATCGCGCCGCGGCCCGGACTCGCCCGCCAGGACCCCGCGGGTGACGGCGGCGTTCTCCTCCGGGGTGCCGCCGGCGACCCGCTCCAGCTCGACCGGCGCCAGGCCGAACTGGCCCGGCTCGGCGAACCACTCGGCGGTGCGCCCGTCGGCGACCTCGATCACCCGGGTCCGCGAGGAGAGCGAGAGCTCGTCGAGGCCGTCCTCGGCGGAGACGACCAGCGCCCGCTCGCTGCCGAGCCCGACCAGCGCCTCGGCGATCGTCTCCTGGTAGTGGCGGTCGGCGACGCCGAGCAGCTGCCGGTTGGCGCCAGCGGGATTGGTCAGCGGCCCGAGGAAGTTGAAGATCGTCCGCACCCCGAGCGCTTTGCGGGCGGGCACCACGTGCGCCATCGCGGCGTGGTGCTTGGGCGCGAACATGAAGCCGAAGCCGACCTCGTCGATGCAGCGCCCCACCTGGGCGGGCTCGATCTCGACGTTGACCCCGAGCGCCTCGAGCAGGTCGGCCGAGCCGCACTTGCTCGTGTTCGAGCGGTTGCCGTGCTTGGCGACCGCGCAACCGGCGCCGGCCGCGACCAGGGCGGCGGTGGTCGAGATGTTGAAGGTCGAGGGCCCGCCGCCGGTGCCGCAGGTGTCGACCAGGTCGTCGCGCTCGGTCGGGACCGGCGAGGCGAGGCTGCGCATCGTCCGCGCCAGGCCGACCAGCTCGGGCACCGTCTCCCCCTTCGCCCGCAGCGCGATCAGGAAGGCGCCGGTCTGGATCGGGTCGGCGCGGCCCTCCATGATCTCGCTGAGCACGGCCGAGGCGTGGTCGGCGGTCAGGTGGTCGCCGGCGCAGACCGCGTCGATCGCGCGGCTGACGACGTCGTTAGGCACCGTGAGTCCCCTCCCCGATGAAGTTGGCCAGCAGGTGCTTGCCCTGCGGGGTGAGGACCGACTCGGGGTGGAACTGGACCCCCTCGACCGGCAGCTCGCGGTGGCGGGCGCCCATCACCACGTCGCCGAGGCTGGCGCTCAGCTCCAGCACGGCCGGCAGGTCGGGGTCGGCGACGAGCGAGTGGTAGCGGCCGGCGACCAGCGGGCTCGGCAGGCCGGCGTAGATCGCCTTGCCGTCGTGCTCCACTTCGGCGTCCTTGCCGTGGATCGGCTCGCCCTGGACGACGCGGCCGCCGAAGGCCTCGACCATCGCCTGATGCCCGAGGCAGACCCCCAGCACCGGCGTCCCCGCCTCGCCGAAGGCCCTGATCGCCTCGCCGGATATCCCCGCCTCGGCCGGCGTGCAGGGGCCCGGGGAGACGACGAGGCGGTCGGGTTCGCGCGCGAGCAGCTCGGCGACCGTCGCCTTGTCGTTGCGGACGACTTCGACCTCCGCCCCCAGCTCGCCCAGGTACTGGACGAGGTTGTAGGTGAAGGAGTCGTAGTTGTCGATCACCAGCACGCGCATCTCGCTCACCCTCAGCCTAGGCCCAGTCCGGCTGTTCGCAGGCGACCTCGACGGCGCGGAAGACCGCCCTCGCCTTGTTCACCGACTCGTTGTACTCGTAGGCGGGCTCGGCGTCGGCGACGGTGCCGCCGCCCGCCTGCACGTGCAGCTGCCCGTCCTTGACGACGACGGTGCGGATGTGGATCGCGGTGTCGAGGTCGCCGTCCCAGGAGAGGTAGCCGATGGCGCCCCCGTAGGAGCAGCGCTTGACCGTCTCCAGCTCGTCGATGATCTGCATCGCCCGCACCTTCGGCGCCCCCGAGAGCGTGCCCACCGGCAGGCAGGAGCGCATTACGTCCATCGCGCTCACCCCCTCTTTCAGCGTGCCTGAGACCTGGCTGACGATATGGAGGACGTGGGAGTAGGTCTCCACCACCATCAGCTCGTCGACCTTGACGCTGCCGTACTCGCAGACCCGCCCGAGGTCGTTGCGGCCGAGGTCGACCAGCATCACGTGCTCGGCCCGCTCCTTGGGGTCGTTGATCAGGCGCTCGGCCAAGCGGCGGTCCTCCTCCTCGCTGCGTCCGCGCGGAGAGGTACCGGCGATCGGCCGGCTCGAGACCCGGCGTCCCTCCACCTTGACCAGTGGCTCGGGTGAGGCGCCGGCGATCTGGAAGTCGCCGAACTCGAGGAAGTACATGTAGGGCGAGGGGTTGACCGCGCGCAGACCACGGTAGACCGAGAAGGCCTCCACCGGGGCGGGAGCCGAGAAGCGCTGCGAAGGGACGACCTGGAAGGCGTCGCCGGCGTGGACGTACTCGATGATCCGAGCGACCATCGCTTCGAACTCCTCCCGTTTCAGATTGGAAACGAACTCGGGGGACGCGGTGATCGAGGGGTGCTCGGGTACGGGCACCGCGGTCCGCAGCCGCTCGCGCATCTCGGCGATCGTCGCCGCCGCCTTCTCGTACGCCTCCTCGACGCCGCCGTCCTCCTCGACGAAGGCGCAGGCGAGGATCGTCAACTCGTGCCGCAGGTGGTCGAAGACGAGCATCGCGTCGGTCACCATCAGTGCCATGTCGGGCAGCCCCAGCGGATCCGGGTTCGGCTCGCCGAGCGGCTCCACCGTCCGGACGAGGTCGTAGGCGAAGAAACCGACCGCGCCGCCGGCAAACGGCGGCAGCCCGGGGACCGGCGCCGGCCGGTAGCGGCGCAGCCGCTCGGCGACCGCCGCGTAGGGGTCGGGCGCCGGCTCGGCGCTGCTCGGCTCGGCAGCCGGGCTCGAATCGTCTCCGCTCCACTCCGAGAGCACCCCGTCGCTCCAGCGCAGGAGCGCCCGCGGGCGCAGGCCGACGAACGAGTAGCGCCCCACCTGGCCCTGCTCGGCGGACTCGAGCAGGAAGCACGGGGCGCCCTCGGGCTCGCCCGCGCGCAGCTTGAGGAAGGCCGAGACCGGCGTCTCGCAGTCGTCGACCAGCCGCGCCCGCACCGGGACCACGTTCCCCTCGCGGGCCAGCTCGCGCGCCTCCTCGAGACTGGGCTCGAGGCGGATCTCGGACTCAGCCACTACGGCCATTCAGGACTTCCATCACCTTCGCCTGCGATACCCCGCGCGAGGCCAGCAGCACGCTCAGGTGGTAGAGCAGGTCGGCGGCCTCTTCGGCGACCCGCTCGTCGGTCTCCTCGCGGGCGGCGCGGACGACCTCCTCGGCCTCCTCCTCGACCTTCTCGCCGATCAGCGCCCGGTCGTCGAGCAGCTTCACGGTGTAGCTGCCGTCGGGGCGCTGCAGGGCGCGGTGGCGGATCGTCCGCTCCAGCGCCGGCAGCGCTTCGAAGGTGACCGGGTTCGGCTCGCCGGGCGCGGGCGGCGCGTCCTTGCGCGGCGAGGCCGAGCCCAGCACCTCGCGGTAGAAGCAGCTGCGCTCGCCGGTGTGGCAGGCCGGCCCGGCGGGGTCGACCAGCGCCACCAGGGCGTCGCCGTCGCAGTCGTAGCGGAGCTGGCGCAGGTGCATGAAGTTGCCCGAGGTTTCGCCTTTCTTCCAGAGCTCGTCGCGCGAGCGGCTGTAGAAGTGGAGGTCGCCGGTCTCCAGCGTCATCTCCAGGGACTGCCCGCTCATGTAGGCGAGCATCAGCACCTCGCCGGAGGCGAAGTCCTGGACGACGCACGGCACCAGGCCCTGCTGGTCGAATTCGATTTCGGCGAACACCGGACGAATCGTAAACGCCGCGTCCCTACTCGATGCCGAGGCGGTCGAGCAGGTCCTCGTCGCGGCGCCAGTGGCGGCGCACCCGGACGGTGACGTCGAGGTGGACCTTGGCCCCGAGCTCGCGCTCCAACGAGCGCCGAGCGGCGGCGCCGATCTCGCCGATCTTGGCGCCGGCGCGACCGATCAGGATCCCCTTCTGGGACTCGGTCTCGGCCCAGATCTCGGCCCGGACGGTGATCAGCCCGTCCTCGCGCGGCTCGACCTCGAGGACCGAGACCTCGACCGAGTGGGGGATCTCCTGCCGGGTCCGGTTCAGCACCTGCTCGCGGATCAGCTCGGCGAGCAGCAGCTCGCTCGACTGGTCGCTCGAGTCCTCCGGCGGGTACATGTACGGCCCCTCGGGAACCAGCTCGCCGAGGCGCTCGAGCAGCGGCGGCAGGCCCTCGCCGCTGCGGGCGCTGATCGGGAAGACCTCGTCGACCCCCTCCAGTTCCGCGGCCTGGGCGAGGACGGGCACAAGCTCGTTGGGACCGAGGCGGTCGGCCTTGTTGACCGCGCAGATCACCGGCAGACGGGCGCCGGCGCCGAGCAGCGCCCGGACGATGAAGCGGTCCCCCGGGCCCACCCCCTCCTCGCCGTTCAAGACGAAGAGGACGACGTCGGAGTCGGCCAGCTCGCGCTCGACCCGCCCCTGCATCCGCTCGGTGAGGACGTCGCGCGGGCGCTGCACGCCCGGCAGGTCGACGAGGATCAGCTGCCGCTCGGCCTGGAGGTCGGTGGCGACGCCGCGGATCGCCCGCCGCGTCGTCTGCGGCCGGCTGGAGACGATCGCGACGTGGGAGCCGACCAGGGCGTTGACCAGGGTCGACTTGCCGACGTTGGGGCGGCCGGCGAGGCCGACGAAGCCCGAGCGGGTCATCGCAGCCCGGCGAGCACCCTGGCCTGCAGGGCCAGCATCTCGCCGTCGTCGGCCTCGTGGTCGTAGCCGCAGAGGTGCAGCGCGCCGTGGACGGCGGCCTCGGTGACGTCGCTGCAGTGCTCGGGGCAGATCGCGACGTCGCCCAGCTCCCGCGGGCCGGCCACCGGCTCCAGTCCGTCGATCGGGAAGGCGAGGACGTCGGTCGGCGCGTCCCTGCCGCGGTGCTCCCGGTTCAGCTCCTGGATCCGCTCGGCCTTGACGATCTCGATCGCGAGATGCCCGTCTTCGACGCCGGCGGCCTCCAGCGCAGCGGCGACGGCGCTGCGCAGGTCGGCGGGAACGTCGGTCAGGTCGGCGCTCACGAACGCGGCGTCGGCCCGTGTTCGGCGCGCGCGCCCTGCTCGCGGCTGCCGTGAGCGTCGTAGGCGGCGACAATCCGCTGCACCAGCTTGTGGCGGACGACGTCCTCGCCGCCGAAGCGGACGAAGGAGATGTCCTGGACGCCATCGAGGATGTCGGCGACGGCGATCAAACCCGAGCGCTGATCGGTCGGCAGATCGATCTGAGTGACGTCGCCGGTCACCACCATCCGCGAGTTGAAACCGAGCCGGGTAAGGAACATCTTCATCTGCTCGGGGCTGGTGTTCTGCGCCTCGTCGAGGATCACGAAGGAATCATTAAGCGTGCGGCCCCTCATGAACGCCAGCGGCGCCACCTCGATCACGTTGCGCTCGAAGTAGCCGTTGACGCGGTCGGGGTCGAGCATGTCGAAGAGCGCGTCGAAGAGCGGCCGCAGGTAGGGGTCGACCTTGGCCTGGATGTCGCCGGGGAGGAAGCCGAGCCGCTCGCCGGCCTCGACCGCGGGGCGGGTGAGGATGATCCGCTGCACCTTGCGTTCGGTCAGCGCCGCGGCCGCCATCGCCACCGCGAGGAAGGTCTTGCCGGTGCCGGCCGGGCCGATCCCGAAGGTGATCGTGTGGCGGCGGATCGAGTCGACGTAGCGCTTCTGGTTCAGCGTCTTCGGCGCCACCTTGGTGTTGCGGTGGCGCCAGACGACGTCGTCGAGGATCTCGGCCGGGCTCTCGTCGGCGTCGAGCGCGCCGGTCACCGCTTCGATCGTCCCGGGAGCGACGTCGTGGCCCTGCTCGATCAGCTCGACCATCTCGTCGACCACCGTTGCCGCGGCGGCGACGTCGTCGGGCTCGCCCTCCAGCGTGAGGACGTTGCCGCGCAGGTGCAGGTCGGCCTCGAGCTTGCCGCGCAGGGCCCGCAGGACCGTGTCCTCGGATCCGGCCAGCTCGGCGGCGACGCTGTTGTCGAGGGTCAGCTGCCGGCGGGCCATATGTCACAGAGCTCAGACACCCAGCTTCTCTCGCACCGCGGCGCTGACCCTCTTGCCGTCGGCGCGGCCGCCGACCTTCGGCATCACCGCCGACATCACCTGGCCCATCTGCCGCTGCTCGCTGGCGCCGGTCTCGGCGATCGCCGCAGCGACGATCTCCCCCAGCTCCTCGTCGGAGAGCTGCTGCGGCAGGTAGCCCTCGATCAGCTCGGCCTCGAAGCGCTCGGCCGCGGCCTGCTCGGCCCTGCCGGCGTTCTCGTAGGCCTCGGCGGCCTCGACCCGCTTCTTGCGCTCGCGCTGCAGCACCGCGACCTCGTCGCCCTTGCCGAGCTTCGCGTCCTGCTGGAGCACGTCGACGATCAGCCGCAAAGCGGAAGCGCGCTCGCGATCGCGCGCTTTCATCGCCGTCCTGACGTCGTCCTGGACCTGTTCGAGAACCGCCATGCCCTTAAGGGTAGTCGGCGGCCTCGGGGGTGACGGCGAGGCCCTTGGAGACGAGGTCGGCGATATCGGTGCTGACCAGGGTCCAGCCCTGCCGTCGCGCAGCGGCGACATAGGCCGCGTCGTACGCGGTGAGCGCATACTCGGCGGCAAGACGGAGGGCGGAGTCGAGAAGCTCGGCGTCGATTGCGAGGACGCGGTCGCGACAGCATCTGAGCAGGAGGCGCGTGACCCTGCCGGCCTGGGTCGCGTCGCCCTGCTTGACGCCGACGGCGTTGCCGATCTCGTAGAGAGTGAGGTCGAGCGCGCCGAGTGAGCCCCCGCCATTGCGGACGAGGCTCGCGGCCGCCTCCCTATGGGGGCTCCCGCGCTCGACCAGGCTGACCCAGACACCGGCGTCGACGAGGAACACGCTCAGTGCGATTCCCGGTCTTCGCGAATGAGCTGGGCGGCGCTGACGCCACCGAAGTCGAGAGGCTGAATCTCACTCAACATCCGCTCGATCTCTTCGCGATCGTGGCCCCCGGCGCGCTCCAGCTCCTGCTCAGCGAGCCGCTGCAGGAAGCCGCTGCGGGTCTCCCCAAGGGACTTGGCCCTCAGATCGAGGCGATCGAGGAGCGCATCGGGAATGGAGATCATCACCTTGGCCACGGGGTGAGTATATACGGTATTGCTGGACGTCAAAACGGGCATGGCCGGATCGTGAAGGGTCGGGGCGCACGCGTGGCGCGCAGAATGTGAATTTTGCGTGCCCGATGAGGCGCGAAACTCAGATCTCGACCTGCTCGACGTCTCCCAGCGGCATCTGCAGGAAGCGGGTGCCGATCGCGTGGAAGGCGTCGCAGTCGCCGGTGCAGAGGAAGTCGTAGCTCCCCTCGCCACGGCCCTCGCGCGCCATCCCGGAGGACTCGAGCGTGCGCTGGACCGCGGCTGCGACGGCGTGGCCGCCGCTGACGAGGCGCACGTCGCGGCCGAGGATCCGCTGCAGCATCGGCGCCACCAGCGGGTAGTGCGTGCAGCCCAGGATCAGGGTGTCGACGTCGGCCTCCTGCAGCGGGCGGCAGTACGAGCGCGCCATCGCCATCGTCTCCTCGTCGAAGAGCGAGCCGTCCTGGATGAAGGGGGCGAGGTCGGGTGCGGCGACCTCGATCACGTCGAGGCCGCGGCCGATCGCTTCCAGCGCCCGGCGGTAGGCGCCGCTATCCACCGTGTTCGGCGTCGCCAACACGCCGACCCGGGCGTTGGCGGTGATCGCGGCGGCGATCTCGGCCTGCGGCTCGACCACCGGCACCACCTCCACCCCGCGCGCGGCGGCGACCTCCCGCGTCACCTCCTCGCCGACCGAGGTCGCGGTGTTGCAGGCGATGACCAGCAGCTTCGCGCCGCGGTCGAGCAGCATCTCGGCGATCTTCCGGATCCGCTCCCGCAGCTGCTCGGGGTCCTTGTCCCCATAGGGGAACAGCGCCGTGTCGCCGAGGTAGAGGAAGTCCTCCTGCGGCAACGAGACCAGGCACTCGTGCAGCACCGTGAGGCCGCCGACGCCCGAGTCGAACATCGCGACCGGAAGGTCGCTCACATGAACGGCTTGTACGTCATGAAGAAGATCGTGATGACCACGATCAGGCCAGCGATCGGCCCGACCGTCCCCAGCCGCTTCGAAATTTCTTCGAACTCCTCACTCAGCGTGTCGCCCGCCTTCAGGTCACGCTCCGCAAGCGCCTTGGCCCTTGCCGTCTGCGGGCGGAAGAACCCGTGCTGGAGGCCGAAGAGGGCGATGATCGCGATGAAGCCGACGGTGATGAAGGCCTCGCTGCCATCCCATGCATCGTCGGAGGCGATCATCAGGTAGACCCCGGCCAGCAGGACGACCACCATCCCGGGGGTGACCAGGTAACGATCGATCCTCTGGATGCCGGAGAGCAGCGCCGGCGTCGCCCGCGGGTGATCCGGCAGCACGGAAAAGAGGATCCCGTAGCCGAAGGTCGGCCCGAAGGCGAGGACGACCGCGAGAATGTGGAGGAACAGCGCGATCTTGTAGTCGGCGCTGACGAGCGAGGCGAGCGACATGAGCGGAACCCTATCCGTCAGCCCCGACGCAGCAACAGGGCCGACCAATCGCCGTCCTGGCGCCGCTCCGCCTCACCCAGCCCTGCACCACCGAATGCGGCAGCCACCGCATCCACCTCGCCCGGCAGCAACCCGGAGCAGACGACCGTCTCGGGAGCCTCTCTCATCAATCCGGCCACGGCGAGCAGGATCGGCGCGGTCATGTTTGCGACGACCGTGGGTGCCAGTTCGGGCAGCTGTTCCCGCAGGTTGGCGCGCTCGAGGGAGAGCTCGACGTCGTTGGCTGCCGCATTGGCTTTCGCGGCTTCGAGGGCGGCCGGCTCGTGGTCGTAGCCACGAATGGGGGCCCAGCCGAGCTTCGCTGCCGCGATGGCCAGGACGCCGGAGCCGGTTCCCAGGTCTACTAACTCTCCGCCGGGCTCCAGCTCGCAGAGGTACTCGAGGCAGAGGCGGGTGGTCGGGTGGGCGCCGGTGCCGAAGGCCCGGCCGGGGTCGACGACGACGTCGATCGCGCCCTCGCGCGGCGGCTCCCAGGAGGGGCGCAGCCAGAGGCGGCCGGCGACCAGCAGCGGTTTGTGGAAGTCGCGCCAGCGGTCGGCCCAGTCGTCGGGGATCTCGGTGGCGCTGACCTCGACCCGGCCGCCGGCGATCGCCGCGTCGAGGTCGCCCAGCTCCGGCAGCTCCCCCTCGCCGCCGTAGATCGCGTACTCGACGTATCCGGGACCGCGCTCCTCCTCGACGCCGTTCGGCGCCAGCACGGTCAGCTCGGCCAGCACCAGGTCCGCCTGCTCGGGCGCGCAGCGGACCGCGAGCCTGATCACGAAAGGGCTCTCAACCGAAGGCTCGCCGCACGCGCGAGAAGAGGCCGTCGCCGTGCGGGGGCTCGAGGTTGCCCTCCTCGAGGCTCTCGTCGAGGCGCGCGGCGATCTCACGCTGCTCCTCTGAGAGGTTGGTCGGGACGAAGACGTCGAGAACAATCCGGTGGTTGCCGCGGCGGCGCCCGTTGAGGCGCGGCAGGCCGGCGCCGCGCAGGACCTTTTCGGTCCCTGGCTGGATCCCCGGCTCGACCTCGATCTCCTCCTCGCCGTCGAGCGTCGGCACGGTCACCGTCGTCCCCAGCATCGCCTCCGTGGCCGGAATCGAGACGGTGCTGACGAGATCGCTTCCCTCGCGCTCGAAGCGCTCGTCCTCGGCGACCCGGACCTCGACGTAGAGGTCGCCGGCGGGCGCGCCGGCCTCGCCGGCGTGGCCGGCGCCGGTGATCCGCATCCGCTGTCCGTCCTCGATCCCGGCCGGCACCTCGATCGCGCTGGTCCGGCTCTGGCGGGTGCGGCCGCTGCCGCCGCAGGTATCGCACGGTTGCTGCGGGATTTTCCCAGCCCCGCCGCAGGCGTCGCAGGGCGCGGCGCGCACCATCTGGCCGAACGGCGTCCGCGTCACCTGCCGCAGCTCGCCGGCGCCGCCGCAGCGCTCGCAGGTCGTGATCGGCGTCCCCGGCTCGGCGCCGTTGCCGCGGCAGTGCTCGCAGCTGCCGACGACGTCGTAGGTGACCTCGCGCCGCACCCCCGTCGCGACATCCGCCAGCTCGACCTCCACCGCGATCGCGACGTCACCGCCGCCGGCGGGACCCCGCCGGCCGCCGAACCCGAACCCGGCGCCGCCGCCGAAGAAAGCCTGGAAGATGTCGTCGATCGAGCCGAAGCCGGCGCCGGGATCGAAGCCGCCCGAGCGCAGCCCCTCGTGCCCGTAGGCGTCGTAGGTGCGCCGCTGCTCGCCGTCGGAGAGGACCTCGTAGGCGGCTGCCGCCTCCTTGAACTTCTCCTCCGCCTCGGGATCGTGGCCGTTGACGTCGGGGTGCAGCTCCCGCGCCAGGCGGCGGAAGGCCTTCTTGATCTCGGTCTCGTCTGCGTCCCGGGAGACCCCGAGGACCTCGTAGTAGTCGCGTGGCATCGGCTAGTTGTCGTAGACGGTCTCGAAGTAACGGGAGAGCTCGCGGGCGGCGCCGCGGACCGAGGCGATCGCCGTCGCGTAGTCCATCCGCAGCGGCCCCACCACGCCGACGGCGCCGAGGTTGCGGTGGCCGAGGCCGTAGTTGGCCCCGATCACGCTGACCGAGCGCAGCGCCGGCTGCGGGTTCTCGCCGCCGATCCAGAAGAAGACCGAGCGCTCGTCGAGCGAGGAGCGCAGCATCCGCAGCACGTCGGCGCGCCTCTCCAGCGCCGTCATCAGCTCGTCGGCGCGGGGCAGGTCGGGCAGGTGGGCGTCGGAGAGGAGCCGCGAGGCGCCCTCGAGGTAGAGCTCGCCGTCGTCGGCCGCGACGAGGTCGGTGAAGGCGTCGCCGAGGGTGGCGACGAAGCGCGCCTCGACGCCGCTCAGCTCGGGATCGCGCAGGCGGCTGGCGATCATCCGCGCGCCGACCCCCAGCCCGGAGAGCTTCTCGTTCAGGTAGCTCGAGGCCCACTCGACCAGGCCCGGGTCGACCGGCCGGTCGAACTCGAAGACGCGGCGGGTGACGTCGCCGGTCGAGGCGATCGCGATCACCACCACCCGGTTGGGCTGCAGGGGCAGCACCTCGACCCGGTGGATCGTCGCCGTCAGGCCGGGCGGCGGCGCGGTCGCCATCGCCACCAGGTCGGTGACCTGGGCGAGGGCCGCGGTCGTCTCCCGCATCGCCTCGTCGACCTCGCGGCGCAGCCGCGAGCGCTCGAGCTCAGTGCTCGGCTGCGCCGGGACCCGGCCCGACTCGACCATCGAGGTGACGTAGAGGCGGTAGCCGGAATCGGTCGGCACCCGGCCGGCGGAGGTGTGCGGGTGGGTCAGGTAGCCGGCCGCCTCGAGCGCCGCCAGCTCGGCGCGCACGGTCGAGGAGCCCCACTCCACCCCGGGCCGCTCCGCCACCTCCTTCGAGGGCACGGGCCGGCCGCAGTCGAGGTAGGACTCGACCACCAGGCGAAGGATCAGCTCCTGCCGCTCCGAAAGCATCCCCACATCTTAGAAATCAGCAAACCCGAGGCGAGGAGGGGCCGGGTGGCCTCCTCCAGACACTCAACATCGAGCCATTGGCGAGATGTGTCTGGAGGGGGCCACCCGGCCCCTCCCCCACACCTCAAAGCTCGATTTCCGCCTCGGCGTTCTTGATTAGCGCGGTCTCGCCCTGGGCGGCGACGGTGTCGATCACGACCCGGCTGCCGTCGGCCGCTTTGACCGTGCCGGTGACGACGATCTCCTGCTCGGGCACGCCCATCCCCCGCATCTGCACCGAGAGGCGCTTCAGCGCCCTCGGGTCGCCGTCGGCGACCGCGGCGTTGGCTTTCGCCACCAGGCCCATCGAGTAGAGGCCGTGGAGGATGTTGCGCGGCAGCCCGACGGCTTTCGCCAGCTCGTCGTCGATGTGGATCGGGTTGAAGTCCCCCGAGGCGCCCGCGTAGCGGTGCGGCAGGTACTTGTCCGGGGTGACCCGCAGCTCCGGGATCTGGTCCCCAACGTTCAGATCAGCCATCTCATACCCCCCTGACGATCAGCGTCCAGGTGCCGCGAGCGACCTGGGCGCCGTCCTGATTGACGGAGTTGGTCTCGAACACGTAGAAGCCCTTGCCGTCCTTCTCCTCGATCGAGAGGCACTTGGCGGAGGTCGTGATCTCGTCGCCGGAGCAGGCGGGCTCGTCCCAGACGAACTCCTGGCCGCCGTGGACCATCGCCGCGAAGTTCAGCTCCACCTCGGGGTCGAGGATCGCCGGCGCGACCGCCGGGCTGCTGTAGACGACGGCGAACATCGGCGGCGCCACCACGTCGCGGAAGCCGGCCGCGCGGGCCGCCTCGACGTCGTGGTGCACCGGGTTGTCGATGCCCAGCGCGTTCGCGTACTCCTTGATCTTCTCCCGCCCCACCTGGTAGGTGGAACCGGGCCATTCCTTCCCAACTGCATCAGTCTTGATCGGCATGGCCGGGGACAATACTGGCCGTGCAGCCAGGAGGGGCGGCGGCTACTCGTCGATCTCCAGCACCGCGAGGAACGCCTCCTGGGGCACTTCGACCCGGCCCACAGCCTTCATCCGTTTCTTCCCCGCTTTCTGCTTCTTCAGCAGCTTGTTCTTGCGGGTCACGTCGCCGCCGTAGAGCTTCGCGGTGACGTCCTTGCGCAGGGCCTTGACGGTCTCGCGGGCGAGGATGTTGGAACCGACCGCCGCCTGCACCGGGACGTCGAAGAGCTGGCGCGGGATCGTCTTCCGCAGGCGGCCGACCAGGCGCTTGCCCTGCTCGTAGGCGAAGTCGCGGAAGACGATGATCGAGAGCGCGTCGACCTTCTCGCCGGCGAGGAGGATGTCGACTTTGACCAGGTCGGAGACGCGGTTGCCGATCGGCTCGTAGTCGAGCGAGGCGTAACCGCGGGTCGAGCTCTTCAGCAGGTCGAAGAAGTCGAGGACGATTTCGGCCAGCGGCAGGTCGTAGCGGATCTGCACCCGCTCGGGGCTGAGGAAGTGCATGTCGACGTGGGTCCCGCGGCGCTGCTGGCAGAGCTCCATCACCGCCCCCACCTGCTCTTTCGGGCAGATCAGCGTCGCCCGGATGTAGGGCTCTTCGATCGTCTCGATCAGCCCTGGGTCGGGCAGATCGGTCGGGCTATGCACCTCCTTGACCTCACCGTTGGTCAGATTCACCAGGTAGCGCACGTTCGGGGTCGTCGCCAGCAGGTCGAGGTCGTACTCGCGCTCCAGCCGCTCGCGCACGATCTCCATGTGGAGGAGGCCGAGGAATCCACAGCGGAAGCCGAAGCCGAGGGCCTCGGAGGTCTCCGGCTCCCAGGAGAGCGCGGCGTCGTTGAGCGAGAGCTTCTCGAGCGCGTCGCGGAGGTCTTCGTAGCGGTCGGTGTCGATCGGGAAGAGACCGCAGAAGACCATCGGCCGCACCTCGCGGTAGCCCTCCAGCGGCCCGGAGGCGGGGTTGGGCTGGGCGGTGAGGGTGTCGCCGACGCGCAGCTTGGTGACGTCCTTGATGCCGGTGATCAGGTAGCCGACGTCGCCGGCGTCCATCCCCTTCACGGCGGTCATCGCCGGGCGGAAGAAGCCGAGGTCGTCGATCTCGGCGGTGGTGCCGTTCTGCATCGCCAGGATCTGCTCGCCCTTGCGGAAGGAGCCGTCGACCATCCGCACGTAGGCGATCACGCCGCGGTAGGGGTCGAACTCGGAGTCGAAGATCAGGGCGCGTGGCGGCGCCTGCGCGGAGCCCTGCGGCGGCGGGATCCGCTCGACGATCGCCTCCAGGACCTCGAGCACCCCCTCGCCGGTCTTGGCCGAGATCGGCAGCGCTTCCTCGGGGTCGCCGCCGAGCAGGTCGGCGATCTCCTGCGCCGTCCGCTCCGGCTCGGCGCCGGGCAGGTCGACCTTGTTGATCACCGGGATCAGCTCGAGACCGTTCTCGATCGCCAGGTAGGTGTTGGCGACGGTCTGCGCCTCGACGCCCTGGGCGGCGTCGACGACCAGCAGCGCTCCCTCGCAGGCGGCGAGGGAGCGCGAGACCTCGTAGGAGAAGTCGACGTGGCCGGGGGTGTCGATCAGGTGCAGGTGGTAGGTCTCGCCGTCGCGGGCGGTGTACTCGACCCGCACCGCCTGCGCCTTGATCGTGATCCCCCGCTCGCGCTCGAGGTCCATCGAGTCGAGCAGCTGCGCCTGCATTTTCTTCGGGTCGACGGCGCCGGTCAGCTCGAGGATGCGGTCGGCCAGGGTCGACTTGCCGTGGTCTATGTGGGCGATGATCGAGAAGTTGCGGATGTGGTCCATGGGCGGGGGATGAGTATGAGGGACCGGGCGGTTTAGCCGGCGGGTCCTGTCACGGCAGGGGACCCACCCCCTCCGAGGACACCTCGGAGGGGGTCCCCCCTACCGTGCCACCCACCGGCTCGAGGCGTCGGTCAGCTACACGCCGAGGGACGAAGGCGCTCGGGTAGCCGGAAGACCACGGTTGGGGGCTTTCTCAGGATGGTTTTGGCTCCGGCGGCTTTGGTCCAGGCCGCTTGGGGTGGGTAGCTCGGGCGGCCGGGTTCGAGGCGGTCCTTGGTGGCCACTACGTAGTCGTAGTCGCCCTCGCTGAGGAGTTGGAGGTACTGGCGGCAGGTGGATGGGGGCTCGAAGCCGCCGTGGGGTTGCTCGGTGCCGAGGTATTGGACGTGGTTGGAGAGGTCCGTGCCGAAGAGGGGGTACTGGCGGGTGCTGGTGGTGGCGATGCGGGCGTCGGAGACGTCGCGGGCCCAGGCGAAGGCGGCGTTGAGGCCCGGCGCGGTGAAGGTGGGGTCCTCGTAGCGGGACTCCAGGTAGTGGCGCTGCACCGGGTAGCCACCGGCGATCGCCAGGACGAGCGCCGCGATCCCCAGCGACAGGCGTCCTCCCCGCGTACCCCTCGCCGGCCGCGGCAGAGCTTTGGGTCCCTTGGGGGGCCCTAAGCTCAACCACGCCCTGATGCGGGGGGCCACCGGCAGCAGCGCGAGGCCGAGGACGAGGGCCGGGGCGAGGTAGCGAAGTCCCGACTCGAACCCGCGCGGCATTCCCTCGGGTCCCGACGCCGACGTCGGCGCGATCAGCCACGCCACCGCGGTCGCCAGGCCCACGAGCCCGGCAATTCCCAGCGCCACATCGAGCCGGAGCGATTTTGCGTCCTCATGGTTGACAAAAGCGCCCCGGACCTGGGCGGCGGCGAGGGCGAGGCCGGTTAAGGCGGCGCCGAGGACGAGTGGCCAAAGCAGCCAGAGCCCGTCGTGGAGGCCGGGGAGGAACCAGTCGGACCAGACGCCGCCGTCGGTGAGGTAGCCGAGGACCGAGTGGGCTTCGCGGCCGCCCAGGGTCTGCTCGGGCGCCGGGAGGTCGATCGGGCCGAGGTGGTGGATCCAGGGCAGCGGGTTGCCGCTGTGGACGAGATTGCGCAGGTACCAGTAGCCGCCGCCGGCGATTGCCGCGATCGCTGCGACTCCAGCGGCGCGGCCTCTCGAGCCGCGCGGCGCGACCAGCACCAAGCCGAAAACCAACACCGCCGCCGGCAGCAGGAAGTTCAGCTTCGTCCCAGCTGCCAGGCCCGCGGCAAGTCCAACTAGGAGGTACGCACCGACACCGGCGCCCCCCTCCTCCCCACCCAGCTTCTTTTCCGTTCCGCCATCCGCGCCCCAGGCAGTCACCATCACCGCCACGCCGGCCAGCAGGAAGAAGATCCCGACGATGTCGTTCCGCGCCTCCCCCGCCTGATCTGCCAGCGCCGGCACGCTCAGCGCGATCGCGCCCAGTGCCAGCGACCACGGCGCGACGCGAAAAGGCCGCCCGATGCACCAGCACGCCACCAGGCACCCAGCGAACCACCCGAGGTTCAGCAGCGGCGAGAGCATGTCCCGGCCGAACGCCAGCATCCCGGCCGCGTGGAGGATTTCCCCGTTCGCGGGGTAGAACCAGGCCAGGAACTGCGGCGCGATGAAGTGCAGGTCCCAGGTATCGCCGCCCTGGAAGAACCCTGCCGCGATCGGCCCGTGGTACCAGGTGCTGTCGAACCCGGTCATCCCGGTCGACAGCTTGCCCTTCGCTTCCAGGGCAAAGACGGCGAGAGCTATCCCGGCTACCACCAGCGCGATAAGCGTCGGGAGGGGGGTCATCCGCACCCTTACCTGCTGAGTAGGGTGCGGATGACCCCCCTCCCCCTCGGGCCGCGGCGAGAACTTCCAGAAGGCGAGTCCCACCGCCGCCACGAGCACTAGGTACGGAACCGGGTCCCACCACCCGAATGCCCCGAGCAGCTCCGCCGCCCAGATCAGCAGCGCCAGCGCGATCATCCCGCTCGCCAGGTGCGCTGGCGCCCCCTCGAACCGGGGCAGCAGCCAGGCCCGCAGCGAGGCTGCACCCAGCCAGGCAAACCCGCCCAGCAGCAGAACCTCCGCCACGCCCAGCAGGTACCGCCCCAGGTCGAGCATCCTCCGCTAGCGGCCCCGCCGCAGCAACAGGCGGCTCATCTGCTCGAGCTCGGCGACGCGGAGGAGTTTCGCCACCGACAGGTAGACGGCCAGGCCGGCACCCAGCCCGACCCCCAGGGAGACGATCTGGCCGCCGAGGCCGCGGCCGAGGGCTTCGTCGAGGACGTTCCAGACGATCCAGCCGATCGCCGCCAGACCGGCCGCCGCGATCGTGATCCGGGCCGCGGCCGAGATCAGGCGCCCCAGCTCGATCCCGTGGAGGATGCGCCGCAGGATCACGCCCTGGGCGACGACGCTGGCGGCGGTCGCGATGCCGGTCGAGGCGACGATGCCGCCCACCCCGAGGTGGTAGAGGGCGAGCGCGACGCCGGCGGTCACGGCCAAGTTCGCGGCCGAGATCCAGGTCGGGATCCACGGTTTCTGCAGGCTGAAGAAGGTCCGGGTCAGGAGCAGGAAGAGGCCGTTGGTCGGCAGCGAGAAGGCGAACCAGAAGAGCGCCGTCGCCACTACTTCGGTTTCGTGCGCGTCGAAGGCGCCGCGCTGGTAGATCAGCCGGATCATCGGGTCGGCGAGGACGAGGATCGCCGCCGCCGCCGGGACGAGGACGAAGAGGATCTGCCGCATCCCGTTGGCCATCGTCCGCCGCAGGTCGTCGATCTCCCCGGCGCTGGCGAACCGGGCCAGGGTCGGGAAGAGGACCGTCGCGATCGCCACCGAGAAGATCCCCTGCGGCAGCTGGTAGATGCGGAAGGCTTTGTCGATCGCCGCCGGCGCCTCGTCGGAGACGAGGCTGCCGAAGAAGCTGTTGATCAGCAGGTTGAAGTTGATCAGCCCGAGACTGATAGTCACCGGCAGCATCAGCAGCAGCACCCGCCGCACGCCCGGATGGCGCCAGTCGAAGCTGAACTTGAACCGGTACGGGGTGTTGCGCAGGTCCCAGGCCGGGATCAGGAGCTGGACGAAGGTGCCGACGAGGATCCCGATCGCGTAGGCGTAGATCCGGTCCTGACCGTGGAACATCGGCTCCAGGACGACCAGGACGAGGATGATCGTCAGGTTCCAGAACAGCGGCGAGATCGCGAAGGCGCCGAAGCGGTCGTAGCTGTTGAGGATGCCGACGACGATGCCGCTCACCCCGAGCAGGACCAGGATCGGGAAGAGAACCTGCGAGAGGGCGACGGTGAGGTCGAGGATCTCACCCTCGAAGCCAGGCGCGAAGAGCGGCATGATCACCGGCGCGAGGAGGACGAAGAAGGCGGTGATCGCCCCCAGCACCATCGTCACCAGCAGCAGCATCGTCGAGGCGAGCCGGAAGGCCTCCTTGTAGGCCTTCTTGCCGAGCAGTTCCGTGAAGACCGGGACGAAGGCCGGCTGCAGCGCCGCGTCGGCGAACAGGGCGCGGATCAGGTTCGGGACCTGGAAGGCGATCGTGAAGGCCGACATCGGGCCGCTGATCCCGTAGTAGCCGGCGGCGACCACTTCGCGGGCGAGACCGGCGACGCGCGAGGCGGCAGTCGCGATCGAGAAGAACGCAGTCGAGCGGGCCAGGCGCCCGGCCTGCTTCCCCGGCCCCGGCTCACGGGTGATTTCCTCGCCGGGTTCGAACGCCTCCGCCTCCCAGGCGGCGACCTCCTCGTTGATCGGCCGCTCGTCGGGATTCGGGGTGTCAGGTGCCCTGGGGGTCTCCAAGCTTCGTCTCAGTCGCTATAGTCGGCGGCCGCCCGG
This sequence comes from Solirubrobacterales bacterium, assembly GCA_036376215.1. Classification (GTDB taxonomy): domain Bacteria; phylum Actinomycetota; class Thermoleophilia; order Solirubrobacterales; family 70-9; genus VAYN01. Next base: position 19,432 of record DASVAT010000002.1, on the reverse strand, counting down.
AGCCGGCAAAGGGCCTGCTCGGGTACTTGACATGGCCAACATAGCCTCACAGAAGAAGCGGATACTGCGCAGCGAGCGCGAGCGGACCGAGAACCGTCTGCTGACGAGCACCGTGAAGACCCACTTCCGGCGGCTCGAGAGCGCGGTCGAGTCCGGCAACGCCGAGACGGTCGCCGCCGAGCAGCGCGATCTCGTCTCGAAGATCGACAAGGCCGTGCAGAAGGGCGCCATGCACAAGAACACCGGCGCTCGCAAGAAGTCCAAAGCTGCGCGGATCGCCGCTTCCGCCTCCTAGGCCCCTCCGGCAGCAGCTCTCCGCAGCGCAATCGTGAACGCGAGCTGGTCGCCGTAGTCGGCGCCGCCGCGGCACCAGAGCTCGAGGTCGGCCAGCGTCTCGGTCGCCGCCCGCAGGCTCGCCGGATCGGTGCCCTGCAGCCGCCGCACCAGCTGCTTGGCCGCGTATGGGTGCATCTTCAGCGACGACTCGACCTGCCCCGCAGGGATCCCCTCCTCGAGCTGAGCGGCGGCCGCGCAGGCGCTGCGCAGGCGCGAGGCGAGGCCGTAGGTCAGGCCGGTGACGTTCTCTCCCTGCCCGATCAGCCGCTCGCCGATCCGCAGCGCCGCGGCGGCGTCGCCTTCGATCAGGGCGTCGGAGAGCGACCAGACCGCGGCTTCGGAGGTGTCGGCGATCATCGCTTCGAGGTCCGTGGCGCTCACCGCGCCCCCCTCCCCTGCCCACAGCGCCAGCCGCTCGAGCTCGTTGCGCAGCCGCACCGGGCTGGCCCCCATCCGCTCGACCAGCATCCGCGCTGCCGCGGGGTCCAGGCGAAAGCCGAGCCGCTGCGCCTCGCCGACAAGCACGCGTGGCATCTCGCGGGCCTTCGGCGCCTCGAACTCGTGCACCTCGCCCTCCGCCGCCTTCACGGCTTTGACCAGCTTTGCAGGCGGCTTGTCGCGGCAGATCAGAACGAGGGTCAGGTCCGGCGGCAGCTCGCGCAGCGCCGCGAGGACCGGCTCGAGCTGCTTGTCGCGCCAGCGCTCGATCCCGTCGGCAAGGAGGTAGCGGCGGGACTCCATCAGCGACATCGCCGGGATCGCGGCGAGGAGCGCCTCGTGATCGGGCATCCCCTTGCCCTCGCCGGACTCGAAGACCTCGAGCGCCGCCGAACCGCCCTCGCGCTCGGCGCGAGCGCGCAGCCGCGACCTGGTGGCATCGATTTTTGCCCCGTCGCTGCCGGCGATCAGGTAGAGCGGTTGCATCCCGTCGGCCACGCGGCCGAGTCTAGGGCTCAGCTGCGGCTACTTGTCGTGGCCGAGCGCCTTGCCCTTGCCCTTGCCGGGCGCCGTCTCCGGGCCCGGCGGCGCAGGCGGCGGGGAGGCCGGCTCGGGTACGCGCCCTACCTCGGGCGGCGACGAGGCGGCCTTCTCTGCCTTCGCCGCCTTCGCTTCGGTCTTTTCGGCCTTGGCGGCAGCCTTGGCTTCCGTCTTCTCTGCCTTGGCTTCGGTCTTCGCCGCCTTTGCCTCCGCCTTGGCGGCGGACCGCGAGGGCTGTGGATCCAAACCGCCTGACTTCACCGGCGGCGGCTCGACGGGCTCCGCCTCCGGCTGGGCGCTCGCGGGGGCTGCCGGCTCGGCATCCGGAGACGTCCCGGCCGAGGGCGGCGGCGAAGCGGGGTCCTCGGGCGCCTCGGCAGCAGCGTCGTCTCGGCTCGGGACCTGTACGGGCGCCGTACCGCCGAGGCCGGCGGCGGCGCGCTCGGAGGCCGAGCGCTCGGTCTCCCGCCGGGCTGCCGGCGCACCGGCGGTCGGCGCCGGAACGCCTCCCGCGAGGGCTGCGACGGGCACGTCGGGACCGTTGCCGAGCGCCACACCGGCGGCCACATGCCCGCCCGAGGGGCCTTCGCCCGGCAGCGGCGCCGGCGATAGCAGCGGGAAGTTGAGCTGGGCGAAGATCGCCACCAGGGCGAGGCCGAGGGCCGCGGTCAGCCCGAGGAACGCGAAGGCGGTGGTCCGCATTCGTTCCGGCAGGCCGGTGCCGGCCAGGCTCGAGAGCCGGAGCGACCGCGGCAGCTTCGTGTGGAGGTTGGAGCGCACCACTTCGTGCATCGGCACCGGGGGTCTCGACCGAAGCGATTGGAGCGGGTTCCTCGAGTTTCGATTCGATCATCCGTCTACGCGCATCGAGCCCCGCTGACGTCGATGACGATCGACTCGTCCTCGTCGGTCCGCAGGATCCGGACGCCGTGCCCCTCCAGGGTCGCGATCGTCGCCGCGGCCGGGTGGCCGTACGGGTTCCCCGCGCCGACCGAGATCACCGCCAGCCGCGGCCGCGTCTGCTCCAGCAGCCTTGCCAGGCCCGAGTCCTCGCTGCCGTGGTGAGCGACCTTGAGAACGTCCACCGGGCCGGACTCCAGCGGCACCGCCTCCGCCTCGGCGTCGGCCGTCAGCAGCATGCCGAACTCGCGCCAGCGGGCTTCCATCACCAGCGCCAGCCGATTCGGGTCCTGACCCGCAGCCGCGGCGCCCAGCAGCTCGGCCCGTGGCCAGAGGACCCGCAGGCGCAGCCCACCCGAGCGCAGCTCGCGGCCGGCAACCAGCTGTTCGGGGTCGGCTCCCGCCGCGGTCGCCTCCGCAATCAGCCCCCGGTGCAGGCGGGCGAACAGCAGCCTCTCGACAGGCAGCTCCCCGAGCAGCTCTTCGATCCCACCGGCGTGGTCGGATTGGTCGTGAGTGACGACCGCGGCCCCGAGACTGCCGACCCCAGCCTCCTCGAGCTTGCGCGCCAACCCGTCCCCCGGGGGACCGCCGTCGACGAGGATCGCCGGGGCATGCGCCGGCTGCAGCAGGATCGCATCGCCCTGGCCGACGTCGAGGACCACCACCCGCAGCCCGCGCGGCGGAGGCGAGTGCGCGCCTCCGAACGAGGGAAGCGGCAGCCAGCAGGCGACCGCAACGGCGACGAACGCAAGCGTCCCCCGTGGCCACCGCCGGCAGACGAGCAGCGCCGCTCCGAGGCCGAGGTAGGCGAGCACCAGCCCCCGGCCGTCGAGATGAACCCGCAGCTCCGCCCAGCGCGGAGCCGCGCACCACTCGGCGACCTGGGCGATGTAGGCGAGGAGGAGCGCGTTCAGCCCGTTCAGCGGCTCCAGCGGCAGGCCCGGCACCTGCGCCAGCCCGGCGCCGCACATCCCCAGCCACATCGCCGGCGCCACCGCCGGCAGCGCCAGGACGTTCGCGGCCAGAGTGGTGGTCGAGAGGGTTTCGAAATGGAAGGCGATCAGCGGCGCCGTCGCCAGGGTCGCGGCCACCGTCACCGCCACCCCCTCGGCCAGGGCGCGGCGCCAACGACCACGATCCAGATGGGAGAGGATCCGCTCCCGCAACGGACTTGCCAGCAGCAGGATTCCGAGAACCGCGGCGAAGCTCAGCTGCCAGCCGACGTCGGCGGCGACAGCGGGGTTGATCGCCAGGGTCACCAGCGCCGCCACCCCCAGCGCGTAGAGGCGCGAGGCGCGACGCCCGCCCAGCGTCGCCAGCAGTCCCAGGGCGCCCATCACCCCCGCCCTCTGGATCGAGGGACCCGCCCCGGCGACCGGCACGTAGACGGCGATCAGCGCCAGCGTCCAGAACAGTCGCTCGCGCAACGGGATGCCGAGCGCCCCCAGCAGCGGCATCGCCAGCAGCGCCAGGAGGGTGACGTTCTGACCGGATACGGCGAGCAGGTGAGCGAGGCCGGCGCGGCGGAAGTCTTCCTCGGTCCGCCCGTCCAGCTCGTCGTCCTCGCCGAGCACGAACCCGCGCGCCAGCGCCGCCTCGCGCCCGGGCATCCCCCGCCCGAGCCCGGCGGCGGCCCGCTCGCGGATCTCGCTGCTGCTCCCCAGCGCCACCAGGACGAGCACCGCGATCCCGAGCAGGACAGGCAGCGGTGGCAGCGGCGATCTCACCGGCTCAGGGCTGCAGCCGCGCCCGCAGCGACTCCATCGTCGCCGGGCCGATCCCCGACACCTGGTCGAGCTGGTCGACGGAGGAGAGGCCGCCGTGCTCGTCGCGGAAGGCGACGATGTCCCCGGCCGTCACCGGGCCGATCCCCTCGATCTCTTCCAGCTGCTCGACCGTCGCGGTGCCGAGGCTGATCGGCCCCTCTTCCGCGCTCGCCCCGACCGCCGCGCCACCCGGAACAGCCTCCGGCACGACCACCTGCTGCCCGTCGGCCAGTCGCGCCGCCAGGTTGATCGCTTCAAGCTCGGCCCGCGGCGCCGCGCCCCCCGCACGGGCGATCGCGTCGTTTACCCGACTGCCGAGCGGCATCCGGTAGACCCCCGGCCGCCGCACCGCGCCGGTCACGTCGACGACCACCTCGCCGCCCGCGCCGGCGACGGAGATGCCCGCCCCGCCCCCGCCGCCAGTCTCTGCCGCGAAGGAGGACTCGGTGGCCGTCTCCCCGCGGATCGCCCGCGCCCCAACCAGCAGCAGCGCGAGCGCCACCGCCGCGTAGACCACCACCTGGCTCCGACTCATCTCCGGCATCGCCGCCGATGCTGGGCGATCCGGGCGCACGCGTGGCGCGCTCAGTGCAAATTCTCAGAGGCGAAAGGGAGGCGGAACAGCGACTACGGGCTAGTACTCGTCGTCGTCGTCGTATCCAGATACCTCAGCGAGCTGATCGCTGTAGAGCTCGGCGGCCGCGACCGGCGGCGACTGGATCGAGACGCAGGTCAGCTCGGCGTCGCCCTCGTTGCCGATCGAGTGCTCGGTGGCGGGCGGAACGAGGATCAGGTCGCCCTCGGCGACCTCCTGGGTGTCCCCGGCGACCGACATCGTGCCGCTGCCGCGGACGACCACGTAGGCCTGCTCGGCCTCGCCGGAGGAGTGCAGGGTCTGGTTGCAGCCCCCCGGGACGGTGACCCAGGTGACCGAGAGGTTGCGCGAGCCGAGTTCCCCCGCGTCCATCAGGACGTGGGCGCGGAGGCGGTGCCATTCCTCGACCGCCGCTTCGTTGAGGCGCCTGACCAGCATTCGGCGGCTTTCTAGCAGAACGGTCGGGCCCGGCGGCGGGCCCTAGCGGACCACCAGGTTGACCAGCTTGCCTGGAACTACAATTTCCTTGACTATTTCTTGGCCGTCGAGGTGCTTGGAGACCTTGTCACTCGCGCGCGCCAGCCGCAGCAGCTCCTCCTTCGGCGCCTCCGCCGGCGCCTCGATCCGGTCGCGCAGCTTGCCGTTGACCTGGACGACGAGGGTCACCGTGTCGCTGACGAGCAGCGAGGGGTCGGCCTCGGGCCAGGGCTGCTCCCAGACCCGGCCGCCGGCCAGCCGCTCGTGCACCTCGCTGCCGAGGTGGGGAGCGAAGGGGAAGATCAGCGAGGCAGCGGTCGCGGTCGCAAAGCGGACCGCCGCGCCCCCCTCAGGCGTCGCATAGAGGCCGTCCTTGAGGCGGTAGGCGTCGTTGACCAGCTCCATCACCGCCGAGATCACGGTGTTGAACTGGAAGCCGCGCTGGAAGTCCCGGGTCGCCTTGTCGATCGCCCAGTGCGCCTTCGCCCGCAGCTCGCGCGCCTCTCCCTCACCCGCCGCGGCGCCGAGATCGCCGGGCTCGGTCCGCTCCTCGGCCTCCTGGCAGAGCCGCCAGAGCCGCGAGAGGAAGCGGTTGACGCCCTCGACGCCCTCGTCGGTCCAGTCGCCGCCGCGCTCCGGCGGGCCCATGAAGCAGACGTACGTACGAGCCGTGTCGGCGCCGTAGCGCTCGACGTAGTCGCCGGGGCTGACCGTGTTGCCCTTCGACTTGGACATCTTCGCCCCGTCGCGGGTGATCATCCCCTGCGTGAAGAGGTTGGCGAACGGCTCCTGCACGCCGAGGTGGCCGAGGTCGGCCAGCGCCTTGGTGAAGAAGCGCGCGTACATCAGGTGCAGGATCGCGTGCTCGACGCCGCCGATGTACTGGTCGACGGGCATCCAGAAGTCCGCCGACTCGCGCTCCCACGCCAGGGCGTCGTTCTGCGCGTCCAGATAGCGGAGGAAGTACCACGAGGAGTCGACGAAGGTGTCCATCGTGTCGGTCTCGCGGCGGGCGGCGGCACCGCAGCGCGGGCACTCGGTCGCGACCCACTCCTCGGCAGCTGCCAGCGGGCTCTTGCCTTGCGGCGCGTAGTCCTCGATCTCCGGCAGCTCGACCGGCAGCTGCTCCTCGGGGACCGGCACGATCCCGCACTCCTCGCAGTAGACGACCGGGATCGGAGCCCCCCAGTAGCGCTGGCGGGAGACCAGCCAGTCCCGCAGGCGGTAGTTGACCGCCGGCCGGCCGCGGCCCTCGGACCCGAGCCAGGCGACGATCTCGTCGTAGGCCTCGCGGTTGTTCTTGCCGTCGAAGCGGCCGGAACCGGTCATCTCCCCGTCGCCGGGATAGGGCAGGCCCTCGTCGTCCCGGGCGACCTCGGGGTCGCTTCCCTCGATCACCCGCGCGACCGGCAGCCCGAACTTCTGGGCGAATTCGTAGTCGCGGCTGTCGTGGCCGGGGACGGCCATGATCGCGCCGGTCCCGTACTCCATCAGCACGTAGTCGGCGACGAACATCGGGATCTCCTCGCCGTTGACCGGGTTGACGACCGACCGCCCCAGCGGCACCCCGGTCTTCTCGCGATCCTCCGCCCCGCGCTCCTCGGCCGACTCGCGGCCGACCCGGTTGACGTACTCGCGCACCTCGTCCTCGGCCGGCGTTCCCGCGACCAGCCGCTCGAGCTCGGGGTGCTCGGGCGCGAGGACGAAGAAGGTGGCGCCGAAGAGGGTGTCGGGACGGGTGGTGAAGACCGGGAAGTCGAGGTCGACCTCATCGCAGCGGAAGACCACCTCGGCCCCCTCGGAGCGGCCGATCCAGTTGCGCTGCATCGTGATCACGTGCTCGGGCCAGGACTCGAGCGCCTCGAAGTCGTCGAGGAGTCGATCGGCGTACTCGGTGATGCGGAAGAACCACTGCTCGAGGTTGCGCTGCACCACCTCGGTCCCGCAGCGCTCGCAGCGGCCGTCGACGACCTGCTCGTTGGCCAGCACCGTGGCGTCTTTCGGGCACCACTGGACCGGCGCCTCGGTCCGGTAGGCGAGGTCCTCCTCGAACAGCTGCAGGAAGATCCACTGGGTCCAGCGGTAGTACTCGGGGGTGTGGGTCGCCAGTTCGCGCGACCAGTCGATCGAGATTCCCCACTCGCGGAACTGCCTCCGGAAGGACTCGATCGAGCGCTCGGTGGCGACCAGCGGCGGCTCGCCGGTTTTGATCGCGTTGTTCTCCGCCGGCAGCCCGAAGGAGTCGTAGCCCATCGGGTGGATCACCTCGAACCCGTGGCGGCGGCGGAAGTGGGCGATCGCGTCGCCGACGGCGTAGCACTTGAGGTGCCCGACGTGGGGCTCGCCGGAGGGGTAGGGCAGCATCTCCAGCACGTAGGACTTCGGCTTGCCCTCCTCGAAGCCGGGTTGTCCCGGGTTAGCGACCTCCCAGGTCTTCTCCTCGGCCCAGACCCGCTGCCACTTGCGCTCGATCTCCTGCGGCTCGTACCCAGACATGAGCGGCGATCTTACGCGGCCGGAGGGCGCCGGCGAGCGCGGCTCAGAGCGGGTAGGAGTAGGTGACCGAGGTCAGCTCGCGGAGGATCTGCGGCCAGACGTAGACCTCGATCGCGGCGGCGGCGATCAGGACCGGGATCGCCAGGGTGACGGTGATCAGGGTCGCGGCGAGGAGCTGGTTCCACTCGCCGCGGCGGCTGGCGATCAGCCAGGCGGCGAGCGGGAGGAAGAGCGCGGTCAGCTCCGGGATCGCGTGCGGGAGGACGCTGAGGATCAGCTCGAGGCGGGTGATCTGCAGCTGATAGGCGATCGAGGAGCCCTGGAAGCCGAGGTAGAGCGCCTGGGTGGCGAGCGAGAAGAGGGTGACGGCGCAGACGAAGAGGATCGCGAACTCGCCCGCCTTGACGTGGATCCAGCGGTTGAGGCCGGTCCGCTGCGCGGCGGCGATCGGCATCGAGGCGCCGGCGATGAAGCCGGCGACGCAGGCGGTGCCGTGGAGGGCGAGGACGAGCGAGTTTCGCCAGAGGATCGGCAGCATGTCGTCGGGCTCGGAGGGAAAGGTGAGGCCGGCGATGTGGACCGGGGTCAGGTCCGGCGTCATCAGGCCCGCCACCACCCAGACGGCGGCGAGCAGCGAGAGAGCGATCGCCAGGCTCAGCGCGAGCCAGCCGCGCAGCACCTGCCACGGCCGCTCGCCCCAGGATTCGAGCGTCGCACGCGTGTCGCGCAAGCCGTGGCTGAAGACATGCTCGTTCGCGGCGCTCACGCCTACCCATCGGCAGACGGCGCCGGCGATTTGAGCACCCGGCGCCGACTCAGGACTCGCCGAGCTGGCTCTCGAACTCCTCGGCCAGGGCCGCGAGCTGCTCCAGCGGGACCTTCAGGCCGATCGCGATGCGCCGGATGTTGCCCCAGGTCGGGTTGATCCGCCCCGACTCGATGTGGGAGATCCAGGTGGGATGGATGTCGGCCCGGTTGCCGAGCGCCTCCTGGCTCAGGTTTCCCTCCTGGCGAAGTTTCCGAATGGCCCTACCGAGGCCGATCTGGGGGTCGTCGCGCCGCGGCATCTAGCGCAGAGAATTGGGCGACCATGCCCAGGTCCATAGAGACGAACTCAACCACCGCGCGGGAACCCGCCATATGCGCTTTCCGGTACGTCCGGGGGCGGCTAGGGCAGAAAGTGAAGGCGGCGCCGCCGAGCTGGTGGGCTGGAGGCAAAAGTGGAGCTGAGGGGGCTCGAACCCCTGACCTCATCGCTGCCAGCGATGCGCTCTTCCAGCTGAGCTACAGCCCCATGCATTGGGGGCAGTTTAGCTAGGCGGCGCGCTGCTCTGGGCCCTGGTCCTCGTCGACGTCGAGGATCAGGTTGTCCGCGGCGGTGTGGCGAACCTGGAACTCGAGGTTCGAGAGCTCCTCCAACTCGCGCAGCAACTCGACCGGCTGGTCGAGGTTCATCGAGAGCGTGGCACGGCCCTCGGAGAAGCGCTCGACCGAGATCTCGGAGGCGCCGATCCGACCGACCGCGTCCTCGAAGCCGACGAGCTGGGAAAAGTCGCCGAGCGGCCCGATCTCGAGCTTGACGCGGCCTGCGTAGAGACCCTCGTCCGCTGCCGGCTCGGGCTCGCTCTCCTCAGCAGCCGGACCGGCTTCCGCATCGGTGAGGGCCTTCACCTTCTTGCTCACCTCGACCGCCTCGCGCAGCGCCTTCATCCGGATCCTGGTCGCCTGGCCGCGAGCCTGGGCCTCCAGCTCTTCGAGCCTGGCGGTGATCGCATCGAGCGAGGCGATGCTGCGGTCGTGGCACTCGTTGGCCTCGCGCAGCCGCTGGTCGAGGACCCTGATCTCGCGCTCCCGCTCCAGCACCATCCCGGAGAGCGCCGTGGTCTCGCCCTCGAGCTCGTCGATCGCCGCCCGCTGGGTATCGGCGTTCATCTCGAGCCCGAGGATGCGAGCGTCGCGGACGGACATCGCCTCGTCCACGTCCGTGCGGCGGTACCCCAACAGCGCGCGCCTGAACCGATTCATCAGGCGGCACCGTAAGGGGGCGCTCGGACGGTAATTTCGTCACATTGCGGCGGAGGAGGCTTCCGGGGCGTCGAGGTCGAGCTCCAGGCGCGGCGCGTCGCGCCACAGCTCCTCGAGCCCGTAGCGCTCGCGCGCCTCCGGGGTGAAGACGTGGAGGACGCAGTCGAGGTAATCGAGGATCGTCCACCCCGCTTCGCCGCCGCCGTCGACGCCGCCGGGCAGCAGGCCGGCCTCGCGCTTCACCCGCACCCGCACCTCGTCGACGATCGCCCGCGCCTGCCGTTCGCTGCGGGCGGTGCAGATCGCGAGGAAGTCGGTGTAGGCGACCAGCTCCCGCATGTCGAGGACGATGACGTCCTCGGCTTTTTTCGCGTCGGCGATCGAGGCCAGCTGGCGGGCAAGTCGTTCGGACTGCGCCTGGTTCACCGGTAGATCCCCCTCGCCTCGACATAGCCGGCGACCGCCTCGGGCACCAGGTAGCGCAGGGGCCGCCCCTGCTTGGCGCGTTCCCGCACCGCCGAGGAGGAGACCCCGAACTGGGGCATCTCCAGCATCGTCGCCCGCTCCTCGCAGCCGAGGCTGCGCAGCGACGTGACCACGTCGGCGTCGGAGACGCCCGCCCGCCGCGCCACCGCGATGCTCGCCAGCTCGACCACGCGCTCGGGCTCGCGCCAGCTCTCCAGGCCGACCGCAGCGTCCGCCCCCATCACGAACACCAGCTTCCTGTCGGCCCGTTCCTCTGCAAGTGCCTCCAAGGTCTCATACGCGTAGGACGGCCCCTCGCGGTCGACCTCGAGCGCCGAGACCGAGAAGCGCTCGTCGCCATCGGCGGCGAGCCGCGTCATCTCCAGCCGCTCGCCGCGACCGGGGTCGTCGGCGATCCGCTTGTGGGGCGCCTCGCCGGTCGGGACGAAGACCACCTCGTCGAGCCCGAGCTGCCAGTGGGCCTCCTGGGCCAGCGCCAGGTGACCGAGGTGCGGGGGGTTGAACGCCGACCCCAGCACCCCGATCGCGGCACCATCGGCGTCACTCACGAATCTGGCCGTCGCCGCGCGCCACGTACTTGAAGGTCGTCAGCTCGCGCATCCCGATCGGGCCGCGGGCGTGCAGCTTCTGGGTCGAGTTGCCGATCTCCGCCCCCATCCCGTACTCGAACCCGTCGGTGAAACGGGTCGAGGCGTTGACGTAGGCGGCGGCGGCATCGACGCCCTCGACGAAGGCCTCCGCCGCCTCCTCCGAAGCGGTGACGATCGCCTCCGAGTGGCCGGTGCCGTGGCTGTTGACGTGCTCGACGGCGTCCTCCACGGAGTCGACGACGGCGACCGCCATCTTCAGCCCGAGGTACTCCCTCGCCCAGTCCACGTCGCTCGCCGCCCCGACCTCGACCTCGCCGGCGGCGGCGCGGACGCGCTCGTCGCCGACCAGCTCGACACCGGCGGCGGCGAGGTCGGCGAGCACGACCGGGGCGAAGCGGTCGGCTATCGCGGCGTCGATCAGCAACGTCTCGGCGGCGTTGCACACGCCCGGCCGCTGCACCTTGGCGTTGTAGGCGATCCGGCGCGCCATCTCCAGATCGGCGTCGGCGTGGACGTAGACGTGGCAGTTGCCGGCCGCGGCGTACATCACCGGCACCGTCGCGACCTCCTTGATCGCCGCCTTCAGGCCTTCGCCTCCGCGCGGGATCAGCAGGTCGACGAGGCCCTCCTGGGTGGCCAGCTCGGCCAGCTCCTCGTGGCCGCCGCCGCCCAGCGAGAGCACCGCGTCCTCCGGCAGGCCAGCCTCGGCCAGCGCCTCGCGGACGACCGCCGCCAGCGCCGCGTTGGAGCGCTCGGCGTAGCTCGAGCCCCGCAGGACGATCGCGTTGCCGCTCTTGATCGTCAGCGCGGCGCAGTCGATGGTCACGTTCGGGCGTGCCTCGTAGACGACGGCGACGACGCCGAGCGGGACCCGGACCTTGCGCAGGTCGAGCCCGTTGGCGAGCGTCTTCCTCTCCAGCTCCTCGCCGACCGGATCGTCGAGGGCGGCGACGACGCGGACGCCGTCGGCCATCGCCTGGACCCGCTCGGGGGTCAGCCGCAGCCGGTCGCGGAGGGCGTCGGTGAGGCCGCTGGCGCGCTCGTCGGCGAGGTCCCCGGAGTTCGCCTCGAGGATCTCGGCCGAGCCCTCTTCGAGCAGCCGTGCCGTCGCCTCCAGGGCGGCGTTCTTCGCCTCGGTCGGGGCGGTCGCCAGGGTGCGCGCGGCACGCTTGGCGGCGGCGCAGCTCTCGGCGACGGTGGTCTCGGTCACGGCCATCGGCAAAGGGTAGCCCCTCCCTTCGTCTGTTCCTTTTCGTTGCTGGGCAACGAAAAGGAACAGACGAGCTCAGAGCAGGACGAAGCGGTCGCGGTGGACGACCTCGTCGGCGGCGTGCGGGAGCAGCTCCCGCACCTGGGCGCTCTGCATCCCGATCACGCGCTGCAGCTCCCTCGAGGAGTACTCGCTGATGCCTTTGCCGATCGTCTCGCCGTCGGTGGCGACGTCGATCGCGTCTCCTGGCTCGAAGCTGCCCTCGACGGCGGCGATCCCGACCGGAAGCAGGCTCGAACCGCTCTCCCGCAGGACCCGGGCCGCACCGGCGTCGACGACCAGCCGCCCACGCGCAGGCTTCGCGTACTTCAGCCAGAGCTTGAAGCTGGAGGTCCTGCCGTCGCCTGGCGCGAAGCGGGTGCCGCATGCTTCCCCGGCGGCCGCCGCGAGCAGGGTCCCGGCGCTGGTGCCGTTGCAGATCACCGTCGGGATCCCAGCCTCGCTCGCCATCTCCGCGGCGCCGACCTTGCTCCGCATCCCCCCCGAGCCGAAGACCGAGGTGCGGTCGTTGATCTGGAGATCGTCGAGCTGGGCAAAATCCGTGACCTCGCCGATCAGCTCCGCCTCCGGTTGCAGGCGCGGGTCGCCGGCGAGCAGGCCGTCGACGTTGGTGAGGAGGACGAGCAGCCGGGCCTCGAGCAGCAGCGCCACCTGCGCGGCGAGGAAGTCGTTGTCGCCGAAGCTGATCTCGTCGGTGGCGGTGGTGTCGTTCTCGTTGACGACCGGGACCACCCCCCACTCGATCAGCCGGCGCAGGGTCTGGCGTGCGTTCAGGTAGTTGGTGCGGGCGGCGATGTCGGCCGCGGTCAGCAGCACCTGGGCGGCGCGGGTGCCGTGGGCGCCGAGCCGGCTCTCGTAAGCACGGAAGAGATCCCCCTGGCCGACCGCCGAGGCGGCCTGCAGCTCGTCCATCGTCCGCGGGCGCACCGGCAGCTCCATCAGCCGCATGCCGCGGGCGATCGCGCCGGAGGTGACCATCACCACCCGCTCCCCGCCCTGCTCGAGCCGCGCGACCTGCTCGCAGACGGAATCGAGCACGTCCGTGCGCAGCTCGCCGTCGTCGGCGGCGACGATCGAGGAACCGAGCTTGACGACCAGGGTCATGGCGGGGAAAGTAGCCGAGATGGGGTCGGCAATCGGCTGGGGAGCGCTCGCCGCAAGCTCCCTCGTCATCGGCGCGGCGCTCAGCTTCCTCCGCCGCTGGCCAGAGCCGCAGGTCGGCTACGTCCTCGCCTTCGGCGCGGGGGCGCTGATCAGCGCCGTCAGCTTCGAGCTCGCCGCCGAGGGGATCGCGATCAGCGGCGCCGGCTTCACCGGTGTCGGCCTGGCGCTGGGGGCCGTCACCTACTACCTGCTCGACGGCCTGATCTCGCGGCGGATGGCGACCGGGCGCGGCCGGTCGGGCCGCGCCGAAGGCAGCGGCAGCGGCACCGCCCTGGCCCTCGGCGCCTTCCTCGACGGGATCCCCGAGCAGCTCGTGCTCGGGATCGGGATCGCCGGCGGCGCCGGGGTCGGCGTCTCGCTGCTGGTCGCGATCTTCGTCTCCAACCTGCCCGAGTCCCTCGGCTCGGCCAGCGACATGCGCGAGGCCGGGCGTTCGCGGGAGGCGATCCTGCGGCTCTGGGTCCTCGTCGCGGCGATCTGCGCCCTCGCAACGGTGGTCGGCTACCTGGCCGCCGACGCGGTCAGCGCCGACGCGCGGGCGGCGATCGACGGCTTCGCCGCCGGTGCCCTGCTGGTGATGCTGATCGACTCGATGATCCCCGACGCCCGCAAGGACGCCGGCCGCGCCGCCGGGCTGGTCACGGTGCTGGGCTTCGCCGTAGCCGCCGGGCTCTCGAGCCTCGACTAGCGCTCAGATGTGCAGTTCGAACTCGTGCTCGCCGATCCTTACGTCGTCGCCGGGCTCGAAGCCGGCGCGGTCGAGGGCGGCGATCACCCCCATCTCCTTCAGTCGCTGCTCCAGGTAGCCGAGCGCTTCCTCATTCTTGGTGTCGTGGCGCTCGAATAGCATCTCCACCCCGCGCCCGAGGACCCGGAAGGCGCCGTCCTCCTCGCGCTCGACCCAGTAGCCGCCCTCGCCGGCAGGGCGGTAGACGCGGTGCTCGGCCTCGAATTCGCCGCCGGAGTCGGCAACCGAGGCCGCGGCCGCGAGTGAGACCTCGGGCAGCTCAGCCAGGATCTGCCGCCGCAGCTCGTCCAGCCCCTCCCCCGTCGCCGAGGAGACGGCGAGAACTCCGAGGGCACGGTTGCCGAGACGCTCGCCCCACGCCGCCACCTCCTCCTCGACCCGCTCCGGGGGCAGCAGGTCGCGCTTGCTCAGGACGACCAGCTCGGGCAATCGCTCCAACCCGGCGCCGTGAGCCGCCAGCTCGCCGCGGACGGTCTCGTAATCGGCGACGGGATCGCCTTCCATCGGCGCCAGGTCGACGAGGTGGACGAGCATCGAGCAGCGCTCGACATGGGCGAGGAACTCGTGCCCCAGGCCGGCACCCTCAGCCGCGCCCTCGATCAGGCCGGGGATGTCGGCGATCACCGCCTGGCGATCTTCGCCTTCGATCGTCCCCAGCACCGGCGAGATCGTCGTGAACGGGTAGTCGGCGACCTTCGGTGCGGCCCGGGTCAGACGCCCGAGCAACGAGGACTTGCCGGCGTTCGGGAGTCCCACCAATCCGACGTCGGCCAGAAGCTTCAGCCGCAGCTCGATCCAGTCGCCTTCGCCGCTGCTGCCCTTCTCGGCGAAACGAGGCGCCTGCCGGGTCGAGTTCGCGAAGCGCTTGTTGCCGTGCCCCCCGCGTCCGCCGCGGGCGACGACGGCGCGCTGCCCCGCGGCGACGAGGTCGATCGAGCTGCCGTCGACGGCAGCGGCCTGCGTCCCCGGGGGCACCGGAATCTCCCGGTCCTCCCCCCGCGCCCCGTGCCGGTTGGAGCCTTCGCCGTGACGTCCCCGCTGCGCCCGGAAGTGCTTGCTCCCCTTCAGAGCCCCCAGGTCCCGCCGCGACGGGTCGCAAACGAGCACGACGTCGCCGCCATGACCACCATCGCCTCCGTCAGGACCGCCCCGAGGAACATGAGCCTCACGCCGAAAACTCCGGCTGCCGTCCCCTCCAGCACCGCCCTCGACCCAGATTGTCGCCTTGTCGTACATGGGTTAGGACTGGGTAAGCAGGGTGACGATCATTCCTCCGAAGCCCAAGACCAAGGTGAGGATCATGCCGGCGAAAAGCTGAAGCGTCATCCGGTGAAGTGCAGCGATCTGTCCCCCCAGCTCGGAACGAACTGCCTGGAATTCGCTGCTCATCTCGGCCCGAACAGCTTGGAATTCACCCTTTATCTCGGCGCGGACAGCCTGGAATTCACCCTTCATCTCGGTCCGAATAGCCTGAAATTCCCCCTTCGTCTCGGTCCGAATGGCCTGGAATTCCCCCATCGTCTCGGTCCGCACAGCCTGGAATTCCCCCATCGTCTCGGCGCGGAGCGCGCGGAATTCTTCGCGCGTCTCATTGAATCCCTGGTCGACCCTCTTATTGAGGTCGTCGAGCCGCTGATCGGTCCAGGTCTCCTTCGCCATCACGGCCATGGTGCCAGGCTAGCGGAACGAATGCAACGTTTTGTACGCGAAACGTAAAAATTGCGCGCCAGGATCGTGCCAGTTGCGCATCAACCCCCTGAGGGCGCCGACCGTCTAGTCCTGCAGGACCGAGATGGTGCGGCCCTTGCGAGCCGGCTTGAACTCGACGACCCCTTCGCGGGTCGCAAAAATCGTGTGGTCGCGGCCGATGCCGACGCCCTCACCCGGCCAGAAGCGGGTGCCTCGCTGGCGGACGATGATCTCGCCGCCGCTGACTCGCTGGCCGGCGAAGACCTTGACCCCGAGCATGTTCGGGTTGGATTCGCGGCCGTTGCGGCTGGAGCCGAGGCCTTTCTTATGCGCCATGCCTAGCCTTTCCCTTTCAGCGTCGTCACCTCGAGCCGGGTCAGCTCGGAGCGGTGCCCGGCGCGGCGGCGGTAGCCCTTCTTCGCCTTGTATTTGAAAACTTTGATCTTCGGCCCGCGCAGGTGCTCGGTGACTTTGGCCTCGACTTTGAATTTGGCCAGGTCTTTGGCGCCGGCGACGACGTCGTCGCCGCGGAACATCACCGGGCGCAGGGCGACTTTGTCGCCCTCCTTGGCGTCGAGCCGGTCGACGAGCAGGGACGTGCCCTCCTCGACTTTGTATTGCTTGCCACCGCTTTCGACCACTGCGTACGTGCTCATCAGTCTTCCTTGCTGCCTTGATTGGCGCGCGAACGCCCCCGACCGCCCCTGCGGCCGCGACTGCGTTTGCGCGAAGGAGCGCCGGATTCTAGCTCGGAGCCGTTTTCGCCGCTGCCTCCGGAGCCGTTGGCAGACTCGCCGCCCAGCAGCGAGGCGATCGCCGCCGAGCGCTCGACCTCGTCGATCCGCACCAGCTTGCGCTCGCCGACGAAGGGACCGCCGCCGGTGACGCTGACGATGTAGGAGTCGATCCGGGCGACGGCGTCGTCGGCGTTGTACATGTGCGGCTCGTCGATCTTGACCAGCACCTCCTCGCCGACCTTGAACGGCAGCGCCCGCTCCTCGATCTCGGCGCGGCTGCCCTGCTCGACCACCTCGAAGGTGTCGATCGCCAGCGCGTCGCCGCCCTCGAAGTGGAAGCGCTTGCCGGTCTCCTCCTCGACCTCGGCGAGGCCGCTGTCGGGGGCGGTCAGCTCATGGGCAACTTTCGGGTTGACGCGGATCAGGAAGGCCTCCGCATCGCCGTTGTCGGCGGCGATTTCTTTCATCTTCCGCAGGCCCTCCAGCGCCACCGTCTCGGCGGAGAGGACGACGCCCTCGCCGGCACAGGTCGGGCAGGGGGCGGTGAGGATCTCCCGCACCCCGTCGGTGACGTTCTGGCGGGTCATCTCGACCAGGCCCAGCGGCGAGACCTCGACCACGTAGCTCTTCGACTTGTCCGCGTCGAGCGCTTTGCGCATCGTCTTCAGGACCTTGTCGCGGTTGCTGGCCCGGGCCATGTCGATGAAGTCGATGACGATGATGCCGCCGATGTCGCGCAGCCGCAGCTGCCGCACCGCCTCCTCGGCCGCCTCGGTGTTGACTTTGGTGATCGTCTCCTCGAGACCGCCTTTGCCACGCCCGGTGAAGGAGCCGCTGTTGACGTCGATCACGGTCAGCGCCTCGGCGTAGTCGATGATCAGGTAGCCGCCCGAGGGCAGGTCGACCCGGCGGTTGAGGGTCGACTCGATCTCCTTGTCGATCTTCCATTTCTCCAACAGCGGCTTTTTGCCCTGGTAGAGCTCGACCCCGTCGACCAGCTCGGGCGCCGTCCGCTGGAAGAAGTTCGTCACCCGCTCGAACTGCTTGGGGGAGTCGATGATCGCCTTCTCGAACTCGCTGAGGAAGACGTCTCGCAGGACCCGGATCGAGAGGTCGGCCTCCTGGAAGACCAGGGCCGGTGCCTTGGTGCCCTCGGAGCGGCGCTCGAGCACCTCGTTCAGCTTCTGCAGGTAGCTGATCTCGCGCACGAAGTCTGATTTCTTCGCGCCGTGGGCGGCGGTGCGGACGATCAGCCCGCCCGGCCCTTTATAGGTGCGGTCGACCATCTTGCGCAGGCGGTCGCGCTCTTTGTCGGTCAGCCTGCGGCTGACGCCGACGCCGCTCCCGTGCGGGGCGAAGACGAGGTAGCGGCCGGCGATCGAGACGTTCATCGAGAGCCGGGCGCCCTTCGTCTTCAGCGGATCCTTGACCACCTGGACGAGGATCTCCTGCCCGGGCTTGATCAGCTCGTTGATCCGCCGGCCGCTGCCGCGACCGCGCCTCGGGGCCTGCTCGCCCCCCGGCAGGACGATCTCGTCGACGTGGAGGAAGCCGTTGCGCTCGAGGCCGATGTCGACGAAGGCGGCCTCCATCCCGGGCAGGACGTTGTCCACCTTGCCCTTGTAGATGTTGCCGACGATCGAGCGTCGGCCGCGCCGCTCTATGTAGAGCTCGGCTACGTCGGTCTTGCCGCCCTTCTGCTTTGCCTCGAGGACGGCCACGCGGGTCTCGCCGCGCTCGGCGGAGACCAGAATCGTTTTTTTCATTTGATGTTCAGCTCAGTTCGGTTAGGTACGCAATGCCGGACCTCGTTCGAGAGATCACCAGGCGAACCTTCCCTTCTGGCTGAGATGCGCTTGGACGTTGATGCTCTGAAGAACGCCGACCGCCAACAAGGTAGCGACGACGGAGGACCCTCCGTAGCTCATCAACGGCAGGGGGATCCCGGTGATCGGCATGATCCCGAGGTTCATCCCCACGTTGACGAAGGTCTGGAACAGCAGCGTGACGGCGATGCCGCCCGCCACCAGGGTCCCGTACGAGTTCTTCGAGAGCGTCGTTATCCGCAGCGCCCGCCAGAAGAGCAGGGCGTAAAGGGATAGGACGAACGCGGCGCCCATGAACCCGTAGCGCTCACCGATCACCGCGAAGATGAAGTCGGTGTGCCGCTCGGGAACGAAGTCGAGCCGCGTCTGAGTGGCTTTGTCGCCACGGCCGGTCAACTGACCGGATCCGGTGGCGATCTTGGATTGGTTCTGCTGATAGCCCGCGCCGCTTTCATGCTCGCCGGGGCTGAGGAAGGACGTCAAGCGTTCCTCCTGGTACCCCTCGAGCACCGGCACCCCGGCCGCCGGAGCGGCGACCAAGACCAGCGCGACGAGCGCGACGAGGGCGGCGCCGATGACCGCGAAGTGCGTCCAGGGGACGCCTCCGAAGTACATGACGCCGAGGGTGGCGGCCCCGAACACCAGGGAGGTGCCGAGGTCGGGCTGCAGGAAGACGAGAGCAGCCGGCGCCAGGCCGAGGCAGAGGTAGCGCACCGTGCGCTGGACCTCCGAGCCGCGCCTGGCCCCATCGATCACGAACCCGGCAAGCGCAAGCACAAGCAGGAGCTTGCCGAGCTCCGATGGCTGAAAGCTGAAGAAGGGAAGTTCGAAGGAGCGCCGCGAACCGCGCGCGGCGAAGCCGAAGACGAAGACCAGCGAGATGCTGACGCAGAGGAAGGTGTAGATGCCGACCCGCAGCTCGCGGAAGCGCGAATAGTCGATACGGGCGACCAAGTACATAGCGACGATACCGATCACGGCGTAAATGGTCTGCCTGTCGACGAAATAGCCGGGGCTGCCGGGGACGTCGTGCTGGGTCGCCTGGCCCAGGGTGAAGACGCTGAAGGCGGCGAGGGCGACGGCGGAGAAGGCGAGCGCGCCGTCCATATAGGGAAGGCCGAGGCGCTCGGCGATGCCGGGCCGCACGGCGAAGGATTCCGGCCGCGCTCGGCGGGTGCGGGTCGCGTACATCAGCCCGTGCCTTCTTCGGCTTCTTCTTCGCCGCCTGCTTCCACTTCGGCGCCTTCTTCCGTTTCAGCGCTTTCTTCGGCTTCGGCGTTGAGCCGCTGGGAGAAATACGCCTCCAGAATCGTCTTCGCCGCCGGTGCCGCCGCCAAAGCGCCAAA
>DASVAT010000018.1:0-66923 GCA_036376215.1 Solirubrobacterales bacterium | reverse complement strand
GACGGGCGTGCAGGACGCCATCGAGTTCGTCGACGTGCACAAGGCGTTCGGCCGCAACAAGATCCTGCGGGGCCTGAACATGGGCATCCCCGAGGACAAGATCTCGATGATCCTCGGGCCCTCGGGGACCGGAAAGTCAGTGTGCATCAAGCACATGGTCGGCCTGCTCTACCCGGACGAGGGCGACGTACTGGTCCACGGGGAGTCGGTGCCGAACATGGCCGACGACGAGCTGTTCGAGATGCGCAAGAAGTTCGGCCTCCTGTTCCAGGACGGGGCGCTGTTCGGCTCGATGAACATCTACGACAACGTCGCCTTCCCCCTGCGGCAGCACACCGACAAAGGCGAGGAGGAGATCGGCGAGATCGTCAACCGCCGCCTCAAAGAGGTGGGCCTGGCGGAGGCGACCTACAAGATGCCGAACGAGCTGTCGGGCGGGATGCGCAAGCGCGCCGGCTTCGCCCGGGCGCTGGTGCTGGAACCGGCGATCGTGATGTTCGACGAGCCCGACTCGGGCCTCGACCCGGTGCGCACGGCCCTGCTCTGCGAGCTGATCCGCGAGGTCCACGCCGAGAACGGTGGCTGCTACCTGGTGATCAGCCACGACCTCGGCACCGCGCGGAGGATCGCCGATTTCATCGCGGTGCTCTGGAGCGGCAAGATCGTCGAGTCCGGACCGAAAGAGGAGCTGTTCGACTCCAGCAACCCGTTCGTCAGCCAGTTCCTCAACGCTGACGTCACCGGGCCGCTCTCGATGGACTGACGCTTGAGCGCCGGTACCTGGTTCGGGCGCGTCGCGGCGTGGGCGGCGAGGCACGCCCGCCCGCTCGTCGCGCTCAGTGCCGTCGTCGCGGTCGCCGCTGCGGTGGGCGCGACGCAGCTGCCGACCGACGCCGGCGTCGACACGCTGGTCGATTCCGACTCGGCGACGGCTCGGACGACCGAACAGGTGCGCGAGACCTTCGGCGAAGAACCGATCGTCGTCCTTGCCAAGGGCGAACTGCCCGAACTCCTCCTCACCGACGACCTCTTCCGGCTGCTGCGGCTGGAGGGCTGCCTGTCCGGCAAGGTGCCGAAGGGCGCCGAGTCGATCCCGGGGCCGTGCGCGGAACTGGCGGACATGGAAGCGGTCGAGTTCCTCACCGGGCCGGCCACCTTCCTCAACGAGTCGGTGGTCCAGATCGACAACCAGCTCCGCCGCCTGGCCGAAAACGTCCCCGCCGACCGCTTCCGCGAATACCTGCTCGCGGTGGCGACGAAATACGGGATCACCAGCGCGCCGAGCATCACCAACGAAGACTTCGTCGCCACCGTCGTCTTCGACTTCGCGCGCCCGCGCGGGACGCCGAAGGCGCGGCTCTCCTACCTCTTCCCGAACGCGAAGTCGGCCCAGATCGTGATCCGCCTGAAGCCGGGCCTGAGCGAAGCCGAGCGGCGGCGGGCGATCGGGCTGATCGAAGCGGCGGTCGAGGACACGACGCCGCGCGCCGCCTGCAAGGAGGGGGGGAAACCGGCGCCCTGCTTCGAGCTCGAAAACGGCACCTACGTCGTCTCCGGTGCGCCGGTGGTGATCGACGGCGTCGCCGACGCGCTGAAGGACGCGCTGCTGCTCCTCTTCGCGGTCGCCGTCGTGGTGATGGCCCTGGTGCTCTTCCTGGTCTTCAAAGCCCGCTGGCCCCTGCTGCCGCTGCTGATCGCGCTGCTCGCCGCGGCGATCACGTTCGGGCTGCTGGCGCTCGTCGGCGGCTCCTTGACCATGGCCTCTATTGCGGCCCTGCCGATCCTCATCGGCCTCGCAGTCGACTACGCGATCCAGTTCCAGGCACGTTCTGCCGAGTCCGGCTCCGTGGTCGAGGGAGCTACGCGGAGCGGACCGACTATTGCCGCTGCTTGCGTTGCGACGGCCGCGGGATTCCTCGCACTTCAGCTTTCTCCGGTGCCGATGGTTCGCGGCTTTGGCTGGGTGCTGACGCTCGGGGTCGGCATCGCCTTTGTCCTCGCGCTGACGGTTGGACTGGGGGCATTCACGCTCCTCGGGCGGGTGGCGCGGGCGCAGGGGACCCCGAGCATCCAGCGCAGGGGTTCCCTTGCAGCCCGTGACAGGACCCGCCCGCCAGAGCGCCTCCTGTCCCTGGCGCGGACGTATCCGGAGGTGGTTCTCGCCGTCGGAATCGGGCTAGCCGTTATGGGGTGGGCCGCCGGGACGCAGGTGGAAACCGTCAGCGATATCCGCGAGCTGGCGCCGCAGAACGTGAAGGCGGTCGAGGGGCTGAACGAGCTGCAGGACACCACCGGGGTCTCCGGGGAGCTCGATGTGAGCATCGAAGCCGACGACCTCACCGATCCTCGGGTAGTCGAGTGGATGGCGGGGTTCAAGAAGCGAGCGCTGGATGCCGGGGGGTTCGAAGGCGAAGAACCGAGCTGCCTCGAAGCGGAGATTTGTCCGGGGCCGGCTCTTTCCGACTTCCTGGTCAAGGGAGGGGAACGGCCGACGGCGAGGCGGATCGACGCGACTCTCTCGGCTCTCTCGCCGTACGCGCTGCGACAGGTCGCGCCGATCGATCCTGAGACCGGCGAGGTCGGGCATCAGGCGTTGATCTCGTTCGGGATCAGGGCGCAGTCCTTGGAAGATCAGCAGAAGCTCGTGGACGGGGTGCGGGATGCGATCGGCGACCCGCCTGAGGGGGTGGAGGTGCAGCTCGCCGGTCTTTCGGTGATTGCGGCCGAATCGGCGGGCGACCTGTCGAGCAGCCGCTACTGGCTGACGCTGGCCGGGATCGTGCTGGTGGGGCTGGCGCTGCTCTTGATCTACCGGTCCTGGCGACGAGCGCTCGTCCCGCTGGTGCCGACGGTTCTGGCGACCGGGTGGGCCTCGTTGCTGCTCTGGGCGACCGGCATCCCGCTCAACCCGATGTCGGCGGCGCTGGGGGCGCTGACGATCGCGATCGCGACCGAGTTCGGGGTACTGCTCAGCGGGCGCTTCCACGAGGAGCGGCGGGCCGGCGTCACGGCCGAAGAGGCGCTCGAGCGCGCCTACTCGCGGACGGGCGCAGCCGTGCTCGCCTCCGGCGCGACGGCGGTCGCCGGCTTCGCCGTCCTCGTCGCCAGCGACGTGCGGATGCTGCGTGACTTCGGCCTGGTCACGGTCGTCGACCTCGGCGCCGCCCTGGTCGGGGTGCTGCTGATCCTGCCAGCGACCCTCCTGCTGATGGAGCGGCGATGAGGGACCGCTATTCGATCGTCGTCGGCCTGCTCTTTCTCGCGATCATCGTCGTCGCATCCGTCAACACGATCGGGGGCGGCGGGGGAGGGGAGACGCTCGGCCTCGACAGGCTGCCGCCGCGCTGGCCGCTGGCGGAGTTCGCGGTGCCGGAGGGAGCCGGGCAGCTCGAAGGGGACGCCAACGTGGCCCAGGACGACTGCGAGACCGGGGCGCTGCCCTGCCCGGAGGACTCCCGGCGCACGCCTGCCTGCGGGATCGACACTCCCGGCGCGATCCGGGTCTGCGACCTCTTCGACCGGCCGCTGGTGATCTCGTTCTGGTTCAGCAAGGGGGGAGGCGACTGCGTCGAGCAACAGGACCTGGTCGAGCGGGTCTTCCGGCGCTACCGTGGTCGGGTGGGTTTCCTCTCCTTGGACATCCGCGACGATCGCGACACGCTCCGCGAACTGATCCGCCGGCGCGGCTGGACGATGCCGGTCGGATACGACCGCGACGGCGCCGTCGCCGGCCTCTACGGAATCGGGCTCTGCCCGACCTTCGCCTACGTCTACCCCGGTGGCACGCTGCAGGCGGCCAGCATCGGCGAGCTCACCGCGGCTCAGCTGAGCGAGCGGGTCGAGCGCCTGCTGGCCGCCACCGCCGCCGCCGAACCGAGCTGAGATGAGCGCCGACCCCGCGAACCGGCAGGTGGGGTGGGTGCCGGCACCGCGGCAGGGCTGGGTCGCCCCCCACATCGCCTCCGAGTTCCCCGGCCTCGGCATCGCCTGGGTGGAGGTCGACGCGAAGCCGGGGAAGAGTCCCGAGCCGGTCCGCCGGCGGCTGCGCGACCTCTCCGACCGGACCTACGGCTCGCAGGCGATCCGGTTGCGGGAACGGCCGATCCCCTGGGCCTACCGCGTCTTCTTCCGCCAGATCGGGCTCGACCCCGATCGCACCCGCACCCCGGTCGAGCAGCTCGCCCTGGACCGCCTCCACGACGGCGGCTTCCGCAGCAAGGGGTTGCCCCGCGACGCGCTCGACATCGCGATCGTCGAGACCGGCGTCGCCCTGCGTGCCTTCGACGCCGAGCGGGTGGAGGGGCGCCTCTGCATTCGCGATTCGGGTCCGGGCGAGTCGCTCGCCGGGATGCCGGGCGAGATGGCGGGGGGGACGCTGATGATCGCCGACGACTCGCGGCCGCTCGGCCTTCTCTTCGGACCGACTGCCGAGGGCGCCGGGGTGGAGCGTTCGAGCCGTCGCCTCGCGATCGCCGCGATCCAGGTCAAGGGCGTCCCCCAGATCGCCGTCGAGGAGGCGCTGTGGATGGCCGCGGCGACTCTGGAGGCGGGCTGATTACACTTTCTGTGATGCCTGCTCTGCTGAGACAAGACGAGTTTGCGGGACTGGGCGTCGCGATCGACGAGCGCGAGGCGCGGCTGCAGCTGCGCGCGCAGATCGCCCGGCTCGAGACCGAGCTGGCCGAGCTCTTCGGCGAGGCCTTCGGCCACACCGAGGTTCCGCACCTGGTCGAGGCCCGCGCCGCTGTGCCGCGGGTGCTGGATCTCGGCGATCTGGAGACCGTCCGCGATGACCTGGCCGCCCGGGTCTCCGAGGCTCGGGGGACGCTGGTCGAGCGCAGAGAGGTCGAGGACCGCAACCGGGAGCTGGTCGAGCGGATGCTCGCCGCGCCCCGGGACTACAAGTGGGTCCGCGTCTCGCGCGAGGACCTCGGCCTGCACGGCTGCGGGCACTGGCACTCGCGCCCCCGGCTCGGCCCGATCGGGATGCTGATGGGCTGGTGGCGGGTCAAGATCTCCTCCGGATGTCCCTTAGCCGGGCGGCTCGCGGCCGTTGACCAGCAAAGCCAAGCCCGCCAGGCGGGTCGACTCGGCTGACGAGCGGCCGCCGGCCCCGTGGGGCAACGCGCCGCTGGCCGAGCTGGTCATCCTCGCCGGCATCGTCTCGCTGGCGATCGGGGTGATCGGCGGCAACCCGATCGCGATCGGGATCGGCGTCGCGCTGGCGGGACTGGGCGGTCTCGAGGTGGCGATCCGCGAGCACTTCGCCGGCTATCGCTCCCACACGACCCTGCTGGCGGGAGCGGCGTTCGTGCTCGTCACGGGGCTCGTCCTCTATGCCGCCGACCAGATCCTGGCGGTGGCGCTGGCGATCGGCGCGGTCGCCTTCGGGGTGGTCTTCTACCTGGCCCGCCGCGCATTCCAGCGCGCTTCCGGTGGCCTCAGCTACCGGATCGGTGGAATGCGCGGCTGACCGCTCAGACGGCGACGGGCTCGCGGCCGGCCGAGCGCCCCGAGAGCTCGCTGGCGAGGATCCGCCGCTGCCGGGACGTCAGCGTCCCCAGCTGCTTGTTCTCGTTGAGGGAGAGGGGCATGAGGAACTTGCGGGCCCGGGTCCGGCCCCAGCGCCGCTGGCTGGTCAGGAGCTCGGCGATGGTCATGCTCTCGGTCTCCCACGGGCAGTCACGAACCACCTCCGCGGCATCCATGTCTCCTCGCGCGATCGCGCGCTTCAGCTCCGCACGGGCAAGGCGCACCATGTTGGCTCTCTCCAGGGCCCTCATGTGCTGCGGTGCCTCTGCTGGGGCTGCGATGGTCGATGGTGGTGCCATTGAGGCAGCTTCCACTGGACTCCTCCCTTCAAGGAATCGGTAACTGGGGTCATGTCGCGTCCGGCCGTGGCATTCCGAGCCCCTTCCGAGGGCTTGGTCCTGCCGGACCGACTCACTCTTCCCGAACGCCCCGCCAGGGTCGTTGCGGCGAGGGGGCCAAGCTATGTCTCCGGGCAGTGGGCGTCAACCCACCGCCAGCAAAATGACGTCCGACCCATTCGCTAAGAGCAACAATTTCGACACATCTCCCCCCTTGTCCATTTTCGGACAAGCCAGAAACTCACCCCTGGGGGGGATGTCAAATTCTCGTGACCAAAAAATTAAGTGCGCGGGAGATCGGGGAAGTCCTGGATCACCCGGGCGATCGTCCCCAGGGCGCCGTCGAGGTGCTCGCGCTCGTGGGTTGCCATCAGGCTCGTCCGCAGCAGCGCGCCGCCCGGCGGGACCGCGGGGTGGATCGCGACGTTGGTGTAGACGCCGGCGTCGAACAGCGCCTTCCACAGCAGCACCGCCTGCCAGTCGTCGCCGACCACCACCGGCACCACCGGGGTGGTCGCCACGCTTCCGCCGGGGAGGGTTCCCGGCTCGACGACCCGGAGGCCGAGGTGGCGCAGGCCCTCGCGCAGATACTCGGCGTTGGCGAGCAGGCGCTCGAACAGCGCCGGGCCGTCGGAGCGGATCACCCGCAGCGCGCCGAGCGCCGCGCCGACGGCGGCCGGGACGGCCGAGGCGCTGAAGACGAACGAGCGCGAGGAGATGCGGAGGTACTCGATCACGTCGGCCGGTCCGGCGATGAAGCCGCCGCAGGAGGCGAGGCTCTTGGAGAAGGTCCCCATCCGCAGGTCGACCTCGTCCTCGAGCCCGAACAGCTCGCAGGCACCGGCGCCGCGGGCGCCGAGGACGCCGGCGCCGTGCGCCTCGTCGACCATCAGGCGGGCGCCGTAGGCCTGGCAGAGCTCGACGATGCGCGGGAGGTCGCAGACGTCGCCCTCCATCGAGAAGACCCCGTCGACGACGACGAGGACGCCACCGCCGTCGGCGGCGGCGCGCTGCAGCATCTTCTCCAGCTTGTCCATCCGGTTGTGACGGAAGGGCCGCAGCTTGGCGCCGGAGAGGCGGCAGCCGTCGAGGATCGAGGCGTGGTCGCCGGAGTCGCAGACGACGGTGTCGCCGGGGCCGAGGATCGTGCCGATGCAGCCGACGTTGGACTGGTAGCCCGTCGTGTAGACGATCGCGTCCTCGGTCCGCATCCACTCGGCCAGCTCCTTCTCCAGGTCGAGGTGGAGCGGGGTCGTGCCGTTCAGCAGGCGCGAGCCGGTGACGCCGGTCCCGAAGGTCTCGAGCGCCTCCCGGGCCGCCGCCTTGACCCGCTCGTCCCCGGTCAGGCCGAGGTAGTTGTTGGAGCCGAGCATGATCGTCTCGCGGCCCTCCATCTCGACGACCGGGCCGGCCTGCGAGGTGAGGAGCCGGAAGTAGGGGAGGAGGTCGTGCTCCTTGGCGGCTTCGAGCTGCTCGAGGCGGTCGTGGCTGCGGGCCTTCTCGAAGACGTCGACGGGCGCCTTGGCGGTCTCGCTCATCGCCCCAGAGTGTAGGTTGCGGCCCACATGGCAAGTGTGTCGATCCGGCCCGTTCGCACCCGCAGCGAGCTGAAGCGCTTCGTCAAGGTCCCCTTCCGGCTGCACCGCGAGAGCGAGCAGTGGGTGCCGCCGCTGATCTTCGAGCGGATGCAGTACCTCGACCGCAAGAAGAACCCCTGGTTCGAGCACGGCGAGGCGGAGTACTTCCTCGCCGAACGCGACGGCGAGGCGGTCGGTCGCATCACCGCCCACCTCGACAGCCGCTGGGACGAGTTCCAGGGCGGCAGGGACGCGATGTTCGGCTTCTTCGAGGCAGAGGAGGACCCGGAGGTGGTCCGGGCCCTGTTCGACGCCGCGACCGGGTGGGCGGTCGGGAAGGGCCGCGAGCGGCTGCTGGGGCCGATGGACTTCACCACCAACGACGAGATCGGGATCCTGATCGAGGGCTTCGATCGCCGGCCGATGATCCTCGAGCCCTGGCACCCGCCCTACTACCAGCGGCTGATCGAGGCCGAGGGCTTCGAGAAGGCGATGGACGTGCTGATGTGGGAGCTGCGGATGGGCGAGCTGAAGGAAGGGGAGAAATTCGACCCCTCGATCCACGAGGCCGCCGAGAAAGCGCTGCGTGACGAAGGGATCGCGATCCGCAACATGCGCAAGCGCGACATGGCCGGCGAGGTGCGACGCTTCATGGACGTCTACAACGAGGCCTGGGGCGACAACTGGGGCTTCGTCCCGATCACCGACGCCGAGGTCGAGTTCCAGGCCAAGAACCTGAAGCAGGTGCTCGACGAGGAGTGGACCTTCATGGCCGAAAAGGACGGCGAGGTGGTGGGCGCGGCGCTCACCCTGCCGGACATCAACCGGGTCCTGGCCGGGCTCAACGGTCGCCTGCTGCCCTTCGGGTGGGCGAAGTTCCTGCTCGGGCGGCGGAAGATCGACCGCCTGCGGGTCTTCGCGCTGGGGGTCAAGCACGACTACCGCCACACCGGGGTGGCCGCCGGCCTCTACCTCGAGCACATCAAGATGGCCGCCCAGCCGGACAAGATCAAGTGGGGCGAGATGGGCTGGATCCTGGAGACGAACAAGCCGATGAACCGGGCGATGGAGGGGATGGGCGGCAAGATCGTCAAGAAGTACCGTCTTTACGAGCGATCCCTCGCCGGAGCCGACCCCGCGCCGCGCTAGAGTCGCCGGGGTGGACGAGCTCCAGGTAGACGGCGAGGTACTCGCCGAAGAAGACGCCGGCCCCCGGGACGCCACCGACCCGGTCCGTCCCCTGCCCGCGAGCTACGAGGAGCCTTCCGGGTCCCCGCTGCCGGTTCTGCGCCCGGAGGTGAAGAGCGCCGCGATCGCCGCCGCCGGCGGTGTGCTCGCCGGCGCCGCCACGGTCGCCGCCGTCCGCGCGGTCAGCGGTGCCGCCTCCAGGGCGCGCGCCCCGCGTCGCCTCGGCGGTCGCCGCCGCGACCGCCAGAACGTCGTCGCCAGCCGTTCGTTCTTGGTCGATGTTCACCTCCTCGGTCGCTGAAGCCGACGTTCGGCCGCCCTCGCCGTTCCGGATGCCGCGCGGCAGCTCGGACCGGACGCTGCGGGTGCGGGGCGGGGTGGCGACCCGGCTGCTCCACGTCGGCGGCAGCCCCGTCCTCGTGCGGGCCTGGCAGCCGCAGCGCGACCGGGTCCGGTTCCGCGCCGAGGCGATCGACCCGGCGCTCGTCTCGCGGCCGCCGATCGAGGCGCCGCCGTGCCCCGGGCCGGCAGGGCGGGAGCAGCTCGAGGAGGCGATCGGGCGGATGCGCTGCGCCCTCTGGGTCGACGTCGACCTCTCGGACTTCTACCGCCGTTTCCGCCGCGATCGCCTGGTCGGACCGCTGATCCGGCGGATGCCCGGCTTTCGCCCCAAAGGCCGGCCGTGGCCGTGGGAGGCGCTGGCCGCAGCGGTCGTCGGGCAGCTGATCGAGGCGCGGCAGGCGGCGCTGATCGAGCGTCGCATCGCCGGCCGCTGGGGCGCGCGCCTGGGAGAGGGGCGCGAGGCGCTCCGCGACGTCCCCGGCCCGGAGGCGATCGCCGGCCGCGCCCCGGCCGAACTCGAGCAGATGGAGTTGGTCGGCAAACGCGCGGTGGCGCTGCGTCGCCTGGCCCGCGACGTCGCTGCCGGCCGCTGCCGGATCGACAGCGCCGACGGCGATCGGCAACTGTTGGCGCTGCCGCAGATCGGCCCCTGGACCGTTCAGTGCCTCGGCCTCTTCGGCCGCAACGAACTGGACTCCCTTCCCGCCGGGGACCTCAGCTACATCAAGCTCGTCGGCCGCCTGGCCGGCGACGGGCGACGGGCGACGGTACCCGAGGTCGAAGCCTTCTACGCCCCGTACGAGCCCTACCGGGGCATCGTCGGGGCGCTCACCCTCTCCGGGCTCTATCGCCTCGTCGCCGGGGGGCCGCCGATGCGCCTCGCCGCCTGAGATCTCCTCCCGGCAGCCCTCAAGGGCATCTGCCCCGCGGCCGATGAGCGAAATGGATGCGCGACCCCGCCGACAGGAACTGGCCCGAGCACGAGGTAAAGCGCTTTCTCGACCAGCTCGCCGCGGGCGGGCACGACTTCCAGCGCCTGGTCGAGCGGTTGCCGGTGATCGTCTACACCGCCGAGCTCGGCGAGCGGGGCCGCTGGCGCTACGTCAGCCCGCAGGTAGAGGAGATCCTCGGCTACCGCCCGGAGGACTTCGTCCGCGATCCCGGGCTCTGGTCGAGCCTCCTGCATCCGGATGATCGTGGCCGAGCCCTCGCGCAGGAGACCGACGACCACCTCGGCAAACGCGACACCGCGCCGGTCGAATACCGGATGCACACCCGCGAGGGGAGGGTGGTCTGGATCCACGACGAGGCGGTCCTGGAAGCCGACGAGGACGGGGTCCCCGTCTGGCACGGGGTCCTGTACGACGTCAGCTCCCGCAAGGAGACCGAGAACGAGCTGCAGCGGGCGCTCTCCCAGCAGGCCGTGGTCGCCCGCCTCGGCGAGCAGGCGATGCAGAACACCGATCCCCAGGAGATGATGGAAGCGGCTACGGAGCTGATCGGCAAGGTCGACGGGGTCCACAGCGCCTGTATCTGGGAGCTCGGCCGCGACGGGCGCAGGCTCAACCTGCGCGCCGGGCTGGAGGAGGCGGTGGTCGGTGCCGGCCGCCGGGTCTCGGCCTCACGCGACTCCCACGCCGGCGCCGCGCTGGACTCCGGTACCCACGCGATCGTCGGCAACTGGAGCCAGGAGACCCGCCACACGATGCCGCCGGTGCTGCGGGTCTTCGGCGCCGCCAGCAGCCTCGCGGTCGTGATCGACGGCAAGAACCGGCCCTTCGGCGTCCTCGACGTCCACGCGACCGAGCCGCACCGCTTCACCGCCAAGGACGTTCCCTTCGTCCAGGCGGCCGCCAACGTGCTGGCCGACGCGATCGAGCGCCACGCCGCCGACCAGGCGCTGCGCTACCGCGTCCTGCACGACTCGCTCACCGGCCTGCCGAACCGCCTCAGCTTCGTCGACGCGCTCGGCGAGGCGCTCGACAAAGCGGCGATCTCCGGCTCGCCGGTCGGCATCCTCTTTCTCGACCTCGACCACTTCAAGCTGATCAACGACAGCCTCGGGCACCACGCAGGCGACGCCCTGCTGCGGGCGGTGGCGCCGCGCCTGCGCTCGCACCTGCGGCCCGGCGACGTCGTCGCCCGCTTCGGCGGCGACGAGTTCGGAATCCTGATCGACCGCCTGGCCGACGAAGGCGAGGCGGTGGCGATCGCCGACCGCGTCGCCTCGGCCTTCACCCAGCCGTTCTCGCTCGACGGCGTCGACCATTTCGTCAGCGCCAGCATCGGGGTCGCCGTCGCCCGCGCCTCCGAAGAGCGCGCCGTCAACGCCGAGCTGCTGATCCGCGACGCCGACGCGGCGATGTACCGCGCCAAGGAGGGCGGCCGCGCCCGCTGCGTCCTCTTCGACGCCGAGATGCGGGCCGGGGCGATGCGGCGGCTGGAGGTCGAACGCGAGCTGCGCCACGCACTCGACCGCGACGAGCTGGCGCTGTTCTACCAGCCGGTCGTCAACCTGCGCTCGGGTGAGATCGATGGGCTGGAGGCGCTGGTTCGCTGGCGCCATCCCGAGCGAGGGACGCTCGACCCCGCGGAGTTCGTCTCGATCGCCGAGGACAGCGGCCTGATCGAGCCGATCGGACGCTGGGTCCAGGAGCGGGCCTGCCGTCAGGCGCTGGAGTGGCATCAGCTGCGGCCCGACTCGCGCCCGCTCGACGTCGCCGTCAACCTCTCCGCCCGCCAGGTCGCCCACCGCGACCTGGCCGACACGGTCGAGGAGGTCATCGCCCGCACCGGGATCGACCCGGTCCATTTCCGCCTGGAGATCACCGAGAGCGTCCTCGTCGAGGAGTCGGCGTCGGCGATCTCGTCGCTGGAGAAGCTGAACGAGCTCGGCGTCCGCCTCGTCCTCGACGACTTCGGCACCGGCTACTCCTCGCTCGCCTACCTCAACCGCTTCCCCTTCCACGCCCTGAAGATCGACCGCTCTTTCGTCGACGCGCTGGGGATCCAGCAGGAGGCGACGGCGATCGTCGAGGCGATCATCGGCATGGCCCGGGCGCTATCGCTGGAGGTGATCGCCGAGGGGGTCGAGAGCGAGGTGCAGCTGGCCGAGCTGCGCCGCCTCGAGTGCGACTACGCCCAGGGCCACCTCTTCCACGCGGCGATGCCCGACCGCGAGGTCAGCCGGCTGATCGCCGAAGGGGCGCTCGGCTATTCGGGGATCTCGCCGGAGGGCAGGTAGCCGTTGTCGAGCAGTTCGGGCGCCGTCGGCAGCGACCCGATCAGTTCGTTGTCCCGCATCCAGCCGGCGAAGGTCGACCACTCCTCGGGGTTCATGTAGCCGTAGGGCTGACCCTCGGTTCGCGCGCCCAGCAGCGGCAGCGTCGCTTTCACCTCAGCCGCGGTCAGCTTCGGTTCCAGGTCCGGGTTTGCCTCGGTGATCGCCTTGGTGGCGGCGCCGGGCTGCTGCACCGCTGCGGTGGTGCCGCGCTCCAGCGCTGCCAGGAAGAGCCGGAACTTCTCCGGGTTCTCTTCCAGGCTCTGCCGTCGGGCGACGAGGACAAGCTCGTCGTAGGTGGGGACGCCGAGCTCGTCGACCGGGGTGACGACGGGGGCTTTGCCGCGTTCGCGCAGGTCGACGCCCTCGACGTTGCTGAAGCCGCCGAGCATCGCCTGGGCCGAGCCGCCGACGAGGGCGGGCAGGAGGCCGAAGCCGACGTTGACCGCCTTGACGTCGTCGGGGGTGAGCTTGACCCGGGCGAGGATCGTCTTCAGGAAAGCGTCCTGGTAGGGGATGCCCGCGGTGGCGACCGTCTTGCCCTCGAGGTCGGCGACGCCTTTGATGCCGGACTTCTGCAGCCAGATCATCGAGGTCAGCGGGCGGTTGACGAGGGCGGCGATCGCGACGACGTCGAGGCCCTGCTCCCTGGCCAGCGCCACCTCCGGCTCGTAGGAGATCGCCAGGTCGGTGCGGCCGGCGGCCACCTGCTTCATCGGCAGCGAGGGATCTGACGGGGTGGCGATGCTGAGGTCGAGGCCGGCTTCGTCGAAGTAGCCGAGCTTCTCCGCCATGTAGATCCCGGCGTGGTCGGGGTTGGGGTAGAAGTCGAGCGTGAGGCCGAAGCCTTCGCGGTCGCCGGTGGTGTCCTCGGACTTCTCGCCGCAGGCGGCGAGGGCGAGGGCAAGGGCGAGGACGGCGAGGGCGAGGGCCCAGATTCGGTGGCGTGTCATCGCCGGAGTTCTATCGCCAAGTGACGACGCGTCGCTCCGCGAGCGCGGTCAGGCCGATCAGCGCCAGCGCCAGCGCCGAGAGAACGACGACGGTTGCGAACTGACGGGCGACCAGGTAATAGGCGGTGTCGGACTGGATCAGGTGGCCGAGGCCCGAGCTCGAACCGGACCACTCGGCGAAGACGGCGCCGATCGGGGCGACGACGACGGCGATCTTGATCCCGGTGAAGAGGCTCGGCAGCGCCGCCGGCGCTTCCACCCGCCGGAACCGCTGCCAGCGCGAGGCGTCGAGGCTGCGCATCATCTTCACCGCCTCGGGATCCACCGAGCGCAGGCCGTCGAGCGCGTTGACGGTGATCGGGAAGAAACAGATCAGGGCGACGATCAGGACCTTGGGGGCTATCCCGTACCCGAACCAGACGACCAGGATCGGCGAGATGACGACGATCGGGATCGTCTGCGAGGCGACGATCAGCGGGTAGGCGGCGTCGCGCAGGACCCGCCAGCGGTGCATGAGGACGGCGAAGCCGACGCCGACCACGAGCGCCGCGACGATCCCGAGCAGCA
Source organism: Solirubrobacterales bacterium (assembly GCA_036376215.1). GTDB lineage: Bacteria > Actinomycetota > Thermoleophilia > Solirubrobacterales > 70-9 > VAYN01. The sequence goes on along the minus strand of DASVAT010000018.1, from coordinate 53,146 downwards.
TCTCGCGCAGCGTCACCCAGGCGTTTTCGGCGAGCAGGCCGCGGTTGTCCCACAGCGAGCTCGCGACTTCCGCCGGTGAGGGGACGAGGAAGCTTTCGAGGTCGAGCGCGTCGGCGATCGCGCCGCTCGAGCAGGCGAGCTGCCAGAGGCCGAGCAGCAGGGCGATCAGGCTCAGGGGCAGCAGCCAGCGCCTCACCGTGCACCCTCCCGCAGCGCCCGTAGCGCCTCCTCGCGGGTGGCGACGAAGGCGGGGTCGGTGACGGCGGCGTCACGGTCTTCGGCGCGCGGGGCGGGGGAGGGGAGCTCGGCGACGATCCGCGCCGGCCGGGACGAGAGCACCGCGACGCGATCGGAGAGGTAGAGGGCCTCCTCGACGTCGTGGGTGACGAGGACGACGGTGCGGGGATCGGTGCGGAGGGCGGCGGCGAGCCACTCCTGCATCTCGGCGCGGGTGATCGCGTCGAGCGAGGCGAAGGGCTCGTCCAGCGCCAGCGCCGGCTTGCCGGCGATCAGCGTCCGCAGGAAGGCGACCCGCTGGCGCATCCCGCCCGAGAGCTCGTCGGGGCGCACCGCCTCGAACCCCTCCAGGCCGAAGCGCTCGAAGAGGCCGGCGGCGGCGGCTCGCGCCTCCCGCCGTCCCATCCCCTGGTTGCGCAGGGCCAGGGCGGCGTTGTCGATCGCCGAATACCAGGGCAGCAGCAGGTCGCGCTGGGGCATGAAGGCGCAGCGGCGGAGCCGCTGCGCGGGGTCGGCCGCGCCTCCCACCTCGATCGTCCCCGCGGTCGCCTCCCGCAGGCCGCAGATCAGCTCCAGCAGCGTCGACTTGCCGCAGCCCGAAGGCCCGACGAGTCCGAGGACGCCGTGGGCCGGAACCCCGAGGTCGATTCCGGCGAGGGTCTGCAGGTCCGCGTAGGAGTGGCTGACGCCGCGCAGGGAGATGGCATCGGCGGGCGCCTGGCGACGGGGCGGCGGCGATTCCACGGTTCGAGTCCCCCCAAGTTCGGGCTTCATCCTGGTATCCTGGCGCACTCCGCACTCCTGACCAAGAAGGTCAGGAAAGTCGAAATCAGTAAGTGCGGAGCCCAGAACAATCATGGACCCGGCAATCGTCCTCTTCGGATTGGGAATCGGCGTGCTCGTCGGTATGACCGGCATGGGCGGTGGGTCGCTGATGACCCCGCTGCTGATCCTCATCTTCGGGATCTCGCCGACGACTGCGATCGGCACCGACATCTTCTACGCGGCGGTGACCAAGACCGTCGGCGGCTGGCGCCACCTGCGGATGAAGACGGTGAACATGGACCTGGTCAAGTGGCTGGCGATCGGCAGCGTGCCCTCTGCCGTCGGCGGGGTCGTCCTCGTCTCCTGGCTGCAGACCAAGATCGGCGAAGCGCGCCTGGAGGAACTCGTCTACGCCGTCCTCGGCGGCACCTTGCTGATGGTCGGCGTCATCACCCTCGCCCGGGCGCTGATCCTCCGCAACCTGATCGACGAGCGCGACCGCTTCGAGGTCGAGCGGCGGCACAAAGTCGCGGCGATCGTGATCGGCGCCACCACCGGTTTCGTGATCGGGATCACCTCGGCCGGCTCCGGCACCGTGATCGCGATCCTGCTGATCGCCGTCTACCGCCTGGCGCCGAAAAAAGTCGTCGGCACCGACGTCTTCCACGCCGCGATCCTGCTGTGGGCGGCCGGCATCGCCCACTGGGTCGGCGGCAACGTCGACTTCGTCCTCGCCGGCAACATCCTCCTCGGCAGCATCCCTGGCGTGGTGATCGGTGCTTCGCTTTCCGACAAGGCACCCCAGGGTTTCCTCCGCACCGCACTCGGTCTGGTCCTGATCGGGTCCGGGATCGTCACCGTCCAGAAGGGTGACCCCGAGGTCTGGCCGATCGCGGCCGCGATCGCCGCCATCGGCCTCGCCGCGATCCTCTACGCGCCGCACTGGCTCAACCGTCGTCGCGAGCAGCAGCGCCGGCAAGAGGCGGATCAGACCGCCGCACTCGCGCAGACGCTGCCCGCCGACTGATTTACTAGACACATGCGAGTTTCCGCGAAGGCCGACTACGCGGTGCGGGCCGCTGCCGAGCTTGCCGCCGCCCAGTCCGAGGAAGCACCCGTCAAGGGCGAGCGCCTGGCCGAGGCGCAGGACATCCCCCTGCAGTTCCTCGAGCACATCCTGCTCGAGCTCAAGCACCACGGCATCGTCCGCGCCCGCCGCGGGGCGAAGGGCGGCTACTGGCTGGCGCGGCCGGCCGACGAGGTCACCGTGGCCGAGATCGTCCGCGCCGTCGAGGGCCCGATCGCCCACGTTCAGTCGACCCCGCCCGAGGACATCGAGTACCGAGGCAACTCCAAACACCTTCAGGAGGTCTGGATCGCCGTCCGCGCCAGCCTCCGCACCGTCCTCGAGCAGGTCACCCTCGCGGACCTAGTCTCCGGCGAGCTGCCCAGCGTCGTCGGCGACCTCGCCTCCTCGAAAGACGCCTGGGTCGCGCGGTAGCTGACGCACCGCGGTTCAGGCGTTAAACCGACGATGCGCGATCTCGTAAACGCTCGGGCGCCAAGGTCTTTCCGGATGCCGTTCGCCGACTGCAATCAGCACCAGAGCTGGTTTCGAAGCCTCTTCGTCGGCAGTGAGAACCGCACCCCATTGGCCGGCGGGACGTGGGATGACACAGCCTCCAAGGCGGGTCCCGTCGTGCCCCTCCTCTTCCCAGCGTAGAAGCCATTCGCGCGGTACACCCTCCCGGCGCACCTCGTCAATCGCCGGTTCGACCGCTGCCTGTCCTGCCTTCGTGCAGCGGGGAAGATCCTCCACAAGGATCTGCTCGACGACTCGAACTTCGAAGCGCAGATCGGCACCCGCGCTCACGCTCGCTACCCCTCGCCGTCGGAGGGCAACGACCCGAAAGTCCGGTCGAAGTCCTCAGGGCTCATTGGCTTGGTGCCGGTCCGCTTGCGGATCTCCTCGATTGAGGTTGCCCTGGAGGGCCACTCTGGCGCGAAAATCAGCTTGACCTGAGCTGCTTCCTCGTCAGTCATCGAGTCGATCTGGGCGTGCAACTCCGACTTGTCCATGACCCGATCGTACAGTCCAAGGCAGCGGCTTCAAGTGGCGAGAATGACCCTTGTGAAGAGAGCGGGGGCAGGCATTCGAACCCGCGACCTTCGGGTTATGAGCCCGATCCAGCGGCCCGATCCACTACGTGGGGCACGGTTTCAAGCGGTTTTCGCGAGGTCGAGATCGGCTGGGATCGGCTGGACTCTGTGGGGCTTCTTGCCCCAATCCTTGCCCCACGGAAGCGGCCGTATACCCGGGTAGACAAATCAGGCGTATACCCGGGTATACTGACTGCATGGCAAAGGTCATGGTCTCCCTCCCAGACGATCTCCTCGCCGAGGTAGACGCCGAGGCGCGGCGCGGTGGCACGACCCGCAGCGCCGTTATGCGGGATTTCGCCGATGCGGCGCTGCGCCGGCGCCGCGAGGGTCGGGCAGCAGCAATGCGATCGCTGCTCAACGATGCCTCGCCCCATGGCGGCCGCGCCGCGGAGCAGGTAAAGGCGACGCGGCCCAGTCCGTGACGACGCTGCTCCTCGACGCGAGCGTCCTGCTTGCCGCCTTCGACCCCGAGGACGACCACCACGAGCCTGCTCGAGCACTTCTGGAAAATGAGGAGGCGACGCTTGCCACACTCGACCTCGCCCGCTATGAGGTCACCAATGTTGCCGTGCGAGCGTGGCGCGCACCCGAGTCGGTGGCGCCGCTACTGGCAGTAATCGAGAGGCTCGCCGACGATGGCGGCGTCCTCCTCTCTTCCGACACCCTCCTGACGAGGGCGGCGGAGATCGCTGAGCGCCACACGATTTCCGTCTACGACGCTGCCTATGCAGCCGCCGCCGACGAAGGTGGCCATCACCTCGTCAGCTGCGACAAGCGCGACCTGGTCTCGAAGGGCCTGGCGACGCTCCCTGTGAGAGTACGACCGGCGTAGGGCGCGGGAACAAGGAGAGCCTCCGGATGGATCGATCTCGGTCCTGCACGAATGCCAGCGTTCATGGAGGGCCGCCGTCACCTAGGAACTTTGGAGATACTTGGCATTGATGGCGCAAAAAGAGCTGGAGGATCAGGTCGCGGCCTTTCGCAGCGCTGTAGCGCCCGACCAATACAGCCCAACGGATTTTCTGCCTCTTGACGAGATTGACGCCTTCCTCGAAACCCTCGGGGATCCGATCAACACGCTGCAGGGTTGGGTCGACGGAAGACGACAAGACCGTGACTTGGCGAAAGCTTTAGCCGAAGAACCGAGGATCCTCGAGGTCATACGCCTCTTAGTCGTCGCCCCGGGAGGGGTGGGCCTAAGGGATGGACGCGAGCTGCCAGCAGACAACAACTTTTCCGACCCAAAGGACGTGGCCACTGTAGCGCTTGCGCTCGGTCTCCGCGAGCTCCTTCCGAAAGGCGTCGATGTCGAGAGCCTCTGCCGTATAGCCACCATCGCCAACGACGCAAGACGTCGTGGATACCGCCGACGCGATGGCCTGCAATTGCGAATCGAGTCGGTGCTAGCAGAGGCAATCGAGGCAGTTGAGACCTCGACCGGAGTACGCCTAGAAGAGATGTCAAGTGAACTTCAACCGCGTTTGGCACGAGGACGAGGCCTTGTCGCACTCGGAACTGGGGAACGGCCCATTGCGGCGATCGCAAACGTTTTTCAGGATTCGACGGGTGGGCGTCAGCAGCGAGACCTCTCGGCTACCTATCCACGACTGCAGGAGGAACTCGATGCGGTTCCGATGTCCTTAATTGTCCTCGCCGACGGAAGAGGCGTCGCCGAAGCGCCTGTGCGAATTCTGCAGACGCTCTTCGAGTCTGTCGCCGCGTGCATGACCATGGGTCAAGCCGAAGAAAGCGCGCTGGTCGATGCTCTTGAGAGCGCCGTGAAGAACAACGGAGCCCGGAACACCACCAGGAGCTCACTCAACAATCTCATTCGGTTGGCGCTCAGAAGCGACGGACAAATCGGCGTGGACGACCTGCCCGTCCCACCCGAGACGGCGCGGCTCGCTCTAGCCGGCTATGCCGCGGACAATGAAGACCTGGACCTAGACTTGGCGGTGGATGGCTCGAAGCTCGCATGGGCCCATCCCCAGCGGGTCGCGGTAGCTCAGGAGCTGAAAAGCGACTTCGACGGCTCTGCGGCAATGGACCTCCTTGCTGAGACGCTGGCCCTACGGGACATCCAGTCCCTAGGCTCAGCCTCCAGAGTTTCCGTGGTGAGGACGGCGACTCGAACCGACGCGGTCCTCCCAGAAAGTCTCGTGATCGGCTGGGTGGATGGGGAATGGGGCGAGACCGAGGTGCAAGCCTTGGCCCGGGCTACCCGCGAACACGTTCCGGGCAGCCGTTTGGCCATCCTTTTGGTCACTCAGCCGGCCACCGCCGACTCGGACGTGGTGGCGCGGTCGTTTCAACGGAACCTCGTGACCACCGTGGTCCCAGTTGACCTCGAACGCCTGCTGACCATTGCAGGCTCGGCAAGTCCTCGGGATGCTCTCGTGGAACTCATCCTGCGCAACGCGGACCTAACCAAAGCCAATCCATTCTCGACCCGAGGAGTAACGCGGCCCGAGATGTTTTACGGCCGCTCATCCGAAAAAGCAGACCTTCTAGCGACGCTCGCCACTAACAGCGCAGCCCTGATCGGTGGCCGTCGAATCGGGAAGACGTCCCTCCTTCAGCGCTCTGCCGAACTTCTCAGTGGCGAAGGGTGGTCACCATTCGTCGCCGACCTGCAGGAGGCAGGCGATTGGAAGAGCTTCGCCGCCCACGTGTCGAACAAATGGGACGTATCCCTCCCCAAGACTTTCGCGCCCAGCCACCTCGAACGCCTCATCGAGCAACTTGCGGACAGGTCGCAGGGCCCGATCGTGCTGCTCCTCGACGAGGTGGACTACCTGTTGAAGTGGGACCAGAGCCACCGTGGCCGTATCCCGCCCGAGGCATTCTTCCGCGCATGCAGGGCGCTCTCCCAGGAGAAGGCGGCGCAATTTGTCTTCTCGGGCGAGCGGACGATCTCGGAAAGGCTTTGGGATCCGGCTTCTCCCCACTGGAACTTCTGCCGTCCGCTCTTGGTCAAGCAATTGACTCGCGCTGACTCCGACGAACTGCTGTCCGGACCGTTGGCGTCCCTTGGGGTTACCTTTGAAGATCATGAAGAGTGCATGGACCTGCAGTGGGAATTCACCCAGGGACATCCGCAGATCGTCCAATTCATCGGCGACAAATTGGTCGGCCTATTGAACGATCGCCCGTCTGCCGACCGATCAACCCTAAACGCAGACTCGCTGCACCAGATAGTCGACGACGACGAATTCCGCCAGCACTACCTGACTACCTACTGGGGTCAAGCAACGGACTTCGAGAAATTACTCACCAGCCTAATCGCGCTTGGTTCGACGAGCGTCACGGTCCTTCGCGACGCCCTCGATGAGCGGGGCGTCGATGCCTCGGGAGAAAACGTCGCCGCTGGAATCCGGATGCTGGACCTCTATGGGATTGTCGATGGCATGCACGACGAGATCAGCTTTAGAGCTACCTTCATGCCAGAGGCCCTTGAGCTGCTTGGCGGGGCTGAGCAATTCGTCCTCGACCAACTCCAAACTCTGGACGATGGCTGAGCGAAATTCTTTTGTCGTCGGAGGACCGGTTCCGCTGGAGAGCCGTGCCTATGTGGAGCGGTCCTTCGAGGAGGAACTGTTCAGCGCACTCACCGCCAATGAATGGGTGGTCTTACTGGGGCCCAGGCAATCGGGAAAGACTAGCGCCTTAGCCCGCCTATACCGGCGCCTCTCCACTAATGGCTTTGGCTGCGCGTTCCTAGACCTTCAGGCTTATGGCGCGGACGACTCCTATGGTCACTTCCTGCGCTGGTTGAGTCAGGCAGTGGCAAAAGACGTTGGCGGCATAGCGACTGAACGGGAAGATCTCGAAAGCCTCGAAGAGGCCCTTGAAGAAACGCTGCCGGATAAGCCCGCAAGCATTGTTCTGCTGCTCGATGAGATTTCCGCCCTGCCGGAGTCCTGGCGCAAGCGCTTTTTCGGTCAGCTACGCGCCATCTTCAACGCGCGAACCCGAGGAGTGGAGGACTCCGTCCCCCGCAGGCTTGCCTGTGTATTCGGCGGAACGTTCCGGCCCGAGGAAATGATCGAGGGCGACAATTCCCCTTTCAATGTCTCTAGGTACGTCAAGACTGCAGAATTCTCGGAGGCTGACCTTTCCAACCTAGTCGCCGCTGTTGAGCGCGAGGAACTCTCTCCCTATATCCCCACGATCTACAACGCGGTTCGCGGCCAGCCATATCTGAGTCAGCTACTGCTCTCCTACGTTGAGCGCTCTGCAGGCTCTGAGCAGGCGGATCCGGTCGAGGATGGCCTTCGCAGGGTGAGCTCCGGCGAGGACCGGCACCTGAGCAGCTTGGCCCGACAGATCAAGGCCGATCGCGGAATGCGAGATTTGCTTCCGGAGATACTGTCAGGGAGCCTTCGCTTCGATGGGACCGATGACGACCATCTCTTTGCCGAAGTGATAGGCGTCGCGAGGGAGGAAAACGGGCGGCTGATCGTCGCCAACTCTCTCTATGCCGCCTCCTTCGAGGGTCTCGGCCGAGAAGAGCAGTTTGTTGAGCCCACTCTCCCCGACCGAGTCGACGTCCTGATCGTGACGGCCAACGACATCGAGACGGCTTCGGTGCACGATGCTTTCTCGGGCGGAGCAGATTACTTTCGCGTCGGTGAAAATTCCTATCTCGATCTTGGCATCAACAGCGGCATCAGGATCGTCACGATTCGCTGCCCAGACATGGGATCTGTGGGGTCGGCGGCTTCGACGTTAGTGGTCGCCGATGCAATCCGTGAGGTAAATCCAACCGTGGTCGCAATGGTTGGAGTGGCATTTGGCCTAGTTGAAGAGGACCAGCAGATAGGAACGATTCTGGTACCCGACGAGGTAGCCGCCTACGAGGTTGGCCGCATCGGCACCGACGATGGTGGTACAGAGCAACGGGTCGACAGAAGCCCTCACTACAACTTGGATCCCACGATCCATGGCCGCTTACGTGATCTTGCGGTCGTCCAAGAGGAAGATATTCAATTCGGGATCGTCCTCTCGGGGGAGAAGCTGGTCGACAACAAAGCCTTTCGGGATTCACTATTGGAAATCGAGCCGGAGGCGATCGGCGGCGAGATGGAGGCAGCTGGCGTTTGTGCGGCTGCAGAGCGCGCACGTGTTCCGTGGGTCATCGTCAAGGCCGTCTGTGACTTTGCCGACGGAAATAAGGGCACCGAAAAGGAGTTCAATCAGAAGATGGCGGCCGATAACGCAACGGAGTTTCTGCGGCGGGCGGTCGAAGCGGGCGCACTCAGTCTCTAGGCCCCTTCGTCGCTACCCCTGATTCTTAGGAGCGAGCCAGCCAGCTTTCGCTTGGCGTCGTGGCCCAGTTAAACTGCGCTCGATCTCTTCCTGCTGCCGCTTGAAGTGGACGCTCACAATTTCCCATTTCGATCTCATCTTGCCCCACAGCTTGCCCCACGGCCCCGATTTTGCACCCTGTTGTCTATAAGACAATAAAACTAAAAGGCCCGCATTTGCGGTCCTTTCGCCCTATAGCGGGGGCGGGATTCGAGGCCTTTCCCCGATCAGGCGGTCGGGGGATTCGTTCATAGCGGGGGCGGGATTCGAACCCGCGACCTTCGGGTTATGAGCCCGATCCAGAGACCCGCTGGACTCGGTGGGGCACGGTTTCAAGCGGTTTTCACGAGATCGAGATCGGCTGGGATCGGCTGGGATCTGTGGGGCTTCTTGCCCCATTTCTTGCCCCAGCCATCCCTACGCAGCCGCCTTGAGTCTTGCGCCCGCCTTCGCCCTCGGCACTTTCACCTTTGCGCGGGGCTTCTCGCATACGGCCTGAGCGATCGCCCTGCCGAACACCTCGCCGATCGTCGGCGGCACCGCGTTCCCGATCTGGCGTATGGCGGCGGTGCGCGTCGTGTCGATCTCCAGCTCGTCGGGAAGATCCTGGACGCGCATGCACTCGCGAACGGTGAGATAGCGATATTCATCGGAGTCGAGATGCACAATGTGCTCGCCGCCGGCGACGCCGTGCACCCCCGCCTTGATCGTCTTCGAAGGCTTGTCCAAATCGCTGCCGCGGTGGCCGCGATAGAGCCTCGCGCCAGGCCAGAGCGTGTGCCAGTTCAGGGCCGGGGTCTCTTCTTGAGGAACGGGGTCGGGCAACCCTCGCAGCGCGTCGCGCAGCGTGCGCCATCGGCCCACCGGCGTCGGCCGGATCACCCGCCGCACGCGCTTCCTGGTGAAGGGAGCGAGGATCGGGCTGCGCGAAGGGAGGCCGTGCTCGGCCCAATAAAAGCCGTCGAGCTGGTCTAGCAGCAACACCTCATGGCAATGGGTGGGCTCGGGCCAGGACCAGCGCTCGGCGAGATCGGCGCGAATGGCGACCATGATGACCCGCACCCGCCGCTGCGGAACGCCGTAATCGGCGACGCAGATCGGCCGCCACTCAACGACGTAGCGTTCAACCGGGTCCTTCGGGCGGCGCTTGAGCGCCTTCCGAAGACGCTCATGATGGTCAGGCCACTCCTCGTCCTTCTTACGCGCGAGGCCGGGAAGCTGGAGGTGATCGACGATGTATTCAACGAATGGCGTGAACGCGGGTCGCGCCAGCCCGCGGACGTTCTCGATCAGTACGGCCTTCGGCTTCAACTGCCTGATCGCGGCGAAGGTCTCCGGAAACATGTTCCGCTCGTCGTCCGGCCCGGCGTGCGCGCCGGCCTGGCTGAACGGCTGGCAAGGCACCCCGGCGGCGAGCAGGTCTATGTCGCCCTTGACCTCGGACTTGAAATCCAGATCACGAAGGTCCGAGTCGTGGAGGGGCCAGTCGCGCGTCAGGTCGTTACTCCTCAACGTGGCGACGGCCTGGGGATCACGCTCGACCAGAAGCTCATGACTCCAGCCCGCACGGTCAAGCCCAATAGCGAGACCGCCCAGGCCGCTGAACAACTCGACGCAGGCGCCGACGCGCGACGGGACGACACTGAGCTTTACCGGGGTCACGACGGTAAAACATAGGTGGACGGGACGCGGAGGCGCCCGGTGGCTCCTGTCGAGCCTACCGCGAGACGTTGACGACGACCCGATCTTGCCCTTAACCTTCGTGATGGCTGCTTCGCCTCGAAGCCGCCGGCCACGCGATCAGCCATCGCGGAAAAGCCCAAAGGGGCTCGGCGTAAATGCCGACGATCGAGGGTGAGGCCAGCGGTGAGCGGGACGAGCACCGACCCAAGCACGCCGCGCGTCAGCGCGGACCCTCGGGAAGGGACGACCGGCACCCGGTGTCGGCTTGTCGCCCAGACAAGACCACCACCACAGATCGGAGCCGGTATGACCGCCGCCACCCCCGAGCCCGCCGAGCTTTCGCCGGGCAAGCTTCCTGAAATCCCCACGCCCCCGAAGCGAGGGGCCGTCACCGGACTGCGCAAAGCGTTGTTGGCCCGGACCAGCGACAGCACCAATGAACGCGGCCTCAGCGAGCCGGCCGCCGAGATCATCGCCTCCGCCGTCGCGGACCCGGCAGCGACGCGCACCTACGGTTTGCGGCACTTGTCTTACATGAGGGTCCCGGGCGGGACCTTCACGCTGATCCGCGATCGACTGCTCGTCAACCGCGTCATCACCTATCCGGTCAACCCTCGCGTCCTCGACAGCCAGCGCTTCCCGGCCGCCGCCCCCGAAGGCGACACCCGCCGTCTGTTCTGGCCGGAGCGCGACGTGGTCGGCAACCCGGATGGTCACTGCGAGCTTCTCCTGCGTGGCGAGGACCGACTGCGGGTCTCCGGTGTCCTGCAGGACCAGGCGAAGCGCCTTCGCCAGCAGAACAAACTGGACACCATCCCTCAGATCGGGGTCCTGCGGCCGATCATTGTGATGCCGATGCAGGTGCGGACCGACAGCGACGGCAAAGAGCCCGTCCTTGCCCTCACCAGCGTCGAGGGCTCTTCCCGCACGGCCTGGAGCCACTTCGCTCAGAACCTCGATCCCGCCGCGCCGCTCTACGGCGCCACCGCAGACCCGGCCGCCGCCCAGGCCGTGGCTCGCGAACTGGCCGACCTCGCCATCTCTCCGGCGGACACCGTCGCCGACAAGGATGTTCAACGAGTTCGGACCTTGCTCATCCCCGCCGAGATCATCATCGGGTTCACGCCGGACCCCGACACCGGCAACCCCGCTCTCGACGCGGTCGTCGACCAGCTGCTCGGGCTGACTCACATCGACCCCCCGAAACCCTGGAGCGGCCAGGCGACGGAGGCGAAGATCGGCGAGAAGATCCTGGCGAGCCTTCAAGACACGGGCCACATCGACGCGGACGAGCACGCTTGGCTCGCGGGGATGTTGAGCCCGGACGACGCCCGCGAAAAGGGGCTCGATCCCTGGCCGGCGCGGCGCGCGGCGCGCCTTCTGTGGCTGGCAAGCCGGGCGCCGGACGATCCGATCAGCGAGGCGGTCGCGGAAGGCGTGCGTAGCGCGTCTTTCCAGCGGCGGGTACGGCGGGAGGCGAAGGGCGACTCCGTCGCGGCGCTCGCCCTCCGGGCCTTCAACCCGGATCGCGTCGAGGATGACCGGCGAGTCCGCGCGGCTCTGCCCCGCGCGATGCGCACGCCATCCTTTTACGTGAGCGGAAAGGCGGGCAACGGGCGTTGGACGGTCACCAAGCGCGCCCCCGACGAGCTGCGTGATGCCGCGTTGCAAGAGCTGGCCGACGGCGAGACGGGCGGCGCGACCCTCGAGCTCGCCGCCCTGGCGACCTGGGGGCTCGTCGCCAACGGCCGTCTCTCCCGCGGCTCGGCCAAAAGCCGAGAGGGAGGCGACCCGCGAGACCCCGAGCAGATTCTCAGCGCCCTGATGGGCTCCGAGCGCGGCATCCGGGTACTCCATCGCGTCGCCGCTGACGATCTCGCCGGGATGCCGCCCCGTCAGATCGACCTCGACACCTTCGCGCCGGTCCCGACCGCAGACGGGAGCTGGGTCCCTCTGAAAGAGCGTTGGCTGCGAGACGACGTGGTGCCCCGCCCGGACGCCCAGCCAGGACCCAGTCCCGCCCAGGACGAGGCCGCCACGATGACGCCGCTGAGGCGACTGGAGCTGCGACTGGAAGCCGTCGATGGGCACGTCGCGCGCCTGCCGACGCTGCTCGGTGAGTTGGAGGAGATCACCGAGGAGGACGGCACCGCCGTCATCGCGCAGGAGGGCATTGAAGATCCCCGCGCTGATCGCTGGATACAGACCTTCGCCGCAGCGATCGCGACGGTCACCAATCACAAGGCGACCCACAACAACCGCTACGGCAGCCTCGCCGAGCCCGAGGACGACGAGTCGGATCTGGCGACGGAGAGCGAGGCCGCAACCTCGTGATCCGCGGCTGGAATTGGGCCGCCAGCTCCGGTACCCTCGATCACGGACGAGAATCGACGAGTTGGAAGCACGCGCCGCGAGCTTGGCGCGAACTCCCTGACACGACGGCCTACGGGCCTCACGACGGGTAGCGACCAGCGGGCGTCGATCTCGCCGGAGACAGCGCACGAGCCCGCGCGAGTGAGCGTGGGCCGAGGCTAGAACCGGGACGCCGACCCCAGGTGGGGACGTCGCCTCCACGACAACCCACCAGCTCAATAGGAGGTCGGTATGACCCGGAAGACCAGCAGCAAGTCCCCGTCCAAGCCCTCGCGCTCGCAGGGCAAGAGCCGCTATCGGTTCGGCGATCCCATCGGCAGCGGCGGCATGGGCAACGTCCGCCGCGCCGAGCGGCTCGACGAAAACGGCGAGGTGATCGACGACGAGCTCGCCGTCAAGCACCTCGCCACGAGGTTTCTCACCTCGCCCGAGGCAATCAAGCGCTTCAAGCGCGAGGTGCTCCTGCAGCGCCGCCTCGATCACGTCAACGTGATGCCCGTCTACGGGCGCAACCTGAGCGCCATGCCTCCGTGGTTCACGATGCCGCTGGCGAGCGGCAACCTCGCGCAGGAGATCGCCCGCCGCACCCACCGCGACCGCGAGTGGATCATCGGCGTCATTCGCCAGATCCTGGCCGGCGTCGCTCACGCTCACGACCACGGCGTGGTCCATCGTGACCTCAAGCCTCTGAACGTCCTCCGCGTCGCTCGCGTCTGGAAGGTCTCCGACTTCGGCCTCGGCAAAGACCTCGATCCCGACGCCACCACCTTGACGCGCACCACCCAGCAGATGGGAACGGCCCCCTACATGGCTCCGGAGCAGTTCGACGAGCCCAAGACCGTCGGCAAGCCTGCGGACGTGTACGCGATCGGGAAGATCCTGTGCGAGCTCTCGACCGGCCACCAGCCGCCGACGCGCGCGTTCGAGCTGGCCGGCGTGCATCGTGATTTCCATTACTTCGTCAGCCGCTGCTGCGACGAAAACCCCAACCGCCGCTACGCCGACGCTCGCGAGGCGCTGGAAGCACTCGACGCGCTCATCGACGAGGACGACGCGGACCCCGCCCAGCTCGCGCAGGCTCTCATCCGCGACGTGCATGAGGCGGTGCGTGACCTCGATTCCCCCGAGGCGCCGGTGGAGTCGCTGGCGAGCCACATGCTGCGGTTCGGCGACGAGGAGGAGATGTACCTGGAGGTGGTGCCGAGGATGCCGCGGGAAGTCATCCGCGCATTTCTCAAGGGCGACGCCTCCGGCTTCGCCCGGATGCTCGCCGAGTTCGACCAGCACATCGACGGCGGCCTTCCGTTCGACTACTGCGATGTCGTCGCTCGCTTCTATCGGCGGGTCTGGAAGGAGACCGAGGATCTCGAAATGCGCGAGCTCATCCTGCGTCGCCTGATCGTCATGGGAACCAACCACAACCGCTGGCTCGTCCGGGAAGTGGTCTCGGAATTGCTCGCCGGGGTCGATGACGCGGCGACGGCGATGATGGCCGCCGAGGTCATCGACGATCTGGCCGGCGACGCCGCCTGGCACGCCGAGGAGGCGCTGGCCGCGAAGCCCGCCCGGGTCATCGCGAAGGCGCTTCGCCGCTCCCAGCGGTAGGCCGCGATCCCTGCGGCGTCGGGCTCGGTTAACGGGCTCGGCGCCGCGCGTCGGCAACCACGATGCGGACCCGCTCTGCCACCTCGACAGGGCTCTCGTGCTCCCAGGCGCGAACGACCCGCCAACCATTGTCTTGAAGCGCCCGATCGACTCGGCGGTCACGGGCGACGTTCGCCTCCAGCTTGGGGCGCCAGTAGGCGGTGTTGGTCCTCGGCTGATCGCCGTGCTCGGGGCACGAGTGCCAGAAGCAGCCGTCCACGAACACCGCGACCCGCGCCCCTTTGAAAACGAGGTCGGGACGCACGCGAACATCGCCGCAAGTGACCACGGCACCGACGCGATACCGGAGCCCCAGGGCGTGAACCGCACTGCGCACCGCTTTCTCCGGCCGGGTGTCCCGACCGCGGGTGGCAGTCATAACGCGCCGCGTCGCCTCGTCGGAAGCCCAGGAACCCTCCGCTTCCGGCGGCCTGTGTCGCAATGACATGGCTAAACGCTAGGACACCTGCGCCTCGACCGAAAGATCCATGACGGCCCGACCTCAGGTAGTCGTCCAGCTGGCGAGAGCACGCGATGCGAACGCGGTCGCTCGCCGCGTAGTCGCTCATGATCCGCCGTCCGGTAACGGGGTGTCGGACCGGTCGATCAGCCCGATACCCAGCAGCCGCCGGCCGAACTCATCCCCGCTGCTCACCGGCCCGAGAAGATCGAGGAGCCCGGCGTCGATCCCGCGACGCAGCGCCCCGACTCCCTCGCCGAAGACCTCCAGGTGCGGATACAGCGACCAGCGGCGGTCGCCGTGCAGTTCGATCAGCGTGACCTTGAACTCGCCGTCTCGGCCAACGGTCCCCTCGTCGGTGTAGTCGCCGATCATGAACTCGCCGGCCTCGGGGATCGAGACTTTCCCGGCGTAGCGCTGGCGGTGGTGATCGTAGAAGCGCAGGGGCTCTGACATCGCCTCACTCCCCCCTCAGGCGCTCGAGCGTTTCGCGATCTTCTTCCATCAGCCTCTTGAGGCGCTTCTGGAAGTCCGGGTTCTGCCTGAGCCGGTCCCTGAACCGCTCCCTGCTCTCGTAGCCGACGGGCGATACCCGGAAGCGGGCCGGCACGTCGAAGTCCCAGACTTCATAGCCGCTGATGTCCGCCACCTCTGGCGGGGTCTCGTAGCTTTCATGGTCGGGCGGGTCCCACCACATCCACGCGACCAGATCGCAGTTCTTGACGTCCAGCCCGGCGACCAGCCTGAGGATCGTGTCGAGGCGGGGCAGCCGCTGCCCCCGTTCAAGCTCGCTTAGAGAGACACGATTCATCCCGACCCGGTCGGCGAGCTCCTGCTGGGTCAAACCGGCCTGATTGCGGAACCAGACGAGATTCGCGCTGAACCGCTCGGCCAGGGTCCACTCTTTCAGGACCCATTTGACTTCCTGCCCGAGGTCGCTCATCTCGATCCCTCCTTCGAAGGGTCGAGCTTCCAGGCAAGGCCCGCCAGCAATTCGCAGGGCTCCACCCCGACCGCGCCGCTGAGCTTGACGATCGTGTCGAGGCGCGGGAGACGCTTTCCTTCCTCGATCATCGCGACGTGGGTGCGATGCAGGCCGGCACGGTCGGCGGCGCCTTCCTGGGACAGACCGGCGCGCTCACGAAACCGGGTTAGGTTCTGGCCGAAGGCGCGACTGGCCTCCAATGCCTGAGGTCCTTTCTCCTTCCCCACGGCTCAGCCCTCGATCCCGAGGTCTTTGAGCACATCGCGATCTTCCTGATGCACCTTGCGCAACCGCTCTCTGAAGTCCTCGTCCGAGCAACGGGCGGCGATGTTGTTCTCGATCCCTTCGCGGAGAACCTCGGAGACCGGGAGGCCTTCGGCGCGGGCGATGGCGCCGAGTTGCCTTGCCATCGAGTCGGGGAGTCGGAGGGTCAGGACCTTCATGCCCACGCCGCCCTCCTGATTCGAATCGCGCAACGCCATCAGACCGCGCCCCCGGTCAACTCGGAGTGCCGGACGGCAGCCCGAGTCGGGTGGACCATCTCGTCCTCGCCAGGGCGGTGGAGCAAGCCGGTACCGGCCAGCTCCCGAACCCCGCGCTGGATCGCGTCGAACTCGGAGAAGTCCCGCGTCCCGCCGCCGGTCATCTCCCGGACCAGCTCGTCCATCGTCAGCGTCGCGGGATGAAGCTCCAGAACCTGGCGAAGGATCGCCGCCTGCTCGCGGTCGTCTTCGTCATAGGTAGTGATCGCGGGACCATCGCCCGCGCCCTTAGGGTGGTCGTGCATGGGAGCTAATACCTCCTGTGCCACGCCCCCGGCTGTTCTCGCAGCGCGGGGGCACTTTTGCCGTTGTCGGCGGCGACCGTAGGTGGACCGGCAGCCCCGTTTCAAGGGCTGGAATCGACCTCACTTTGACCTCACCTTGCCCCAGGGCTTGCCCCAGGGCGTTTTTCGGCCGATTTTGAGGTCTCCCAAAAACGCGAAAACCCGCTTGATAAGCGGGTTTTCGTCCTATAGCGGGGGCGGGATTCGAACCCGCGACCTTCGGGTTATGAGCCCGACTGTCGTGCGCTTTCCTCTATCGGCGCCGGCACCAGGTCGAAGTCCCGCCCGAGCCGCAGCTCGCTGTAGCGCTTGGTCCAGTCGTCGTTGATCCGGTCGGACTGGCGCTTCATCCGCGGCTCGAACTCGAAGTCCTCGGTGCAGGAGAGGTCGAGGCGCTCGAGGAGGTTGAAGGTGCTGGCCTCGTAGTCGGCGGCGAAGTTCTCGTAGAGGACGAGGATCGGCTTGATCCCCGAGTGCTCGAAGAAGGCGTCCCAGGAGGCCTCTTCGATCAGGAGGCCTTTCAGCAAGTGGTCGATCGCCCGGTAGTGGAAGCGCAGCTGCGGGCGGTGCGCCTCGGCGAAGCTGCGGTAAGGCGGCGAGCCGTCGTCCTCGACCGAGGCTGCCTTGGCGCTCGCCTGGTCCTCGCGCCAGGTCGCGGTCTGCACCGCCTTCCAGAGCGAGACCGCCTGGCGCACTTTGTTGGCGCGGACGACGCGGACGAAGGTGAGGTCGGGGAAGACCGACGGCAGCAGCTCCGCCAGCGGCACGTCGCGACAGGAGGGGATGTTGCGCAGCAGGCTGACGAACTCGCCGAAGTAGCCCCACATCAGCTTGGCTCCGAAGACGCCGTTGTCGGTGGTCCCGGTCTCGAACGCCCACTCGAGGTAGCGGTCGTAGGCGGCCCGGCTCCAGAGGGGGGAGCGGGGCTGGGGATCCGAGCCGACGCTGCGCTCGCCGAGGTGGTCGCGGATCGACTGGTCCTCGACGCCGAGGAAGTATTCCTCCGGCCGCCGCGGGCGACCCGAGTGACGCAGCGCCTCGAAGTACTCCTCGGGCCGGCCGGCGACGCCGGTTTCCTCGAGCGCGTGGCAGACGAGGGTGCTGCCGCTGCGGGGAGTTGCGCAGACGAGATAGGAGCGATCGGGTTGCCTTTGGTTCATAGACAATTCCTAACTATCCTTATCAACAAAGAGATAAACAAGGCCCGGTCGGTAACCTGAAGGGCGGTGTCCCGACCCAACATCCTCTACATCCACTCGCACGACACCGGCCGCTGGGTCCAGCCCTACGGGTTCCAGGTCCCGACCCCGAACATCCAGATGCTGGCCGACCAGGGGGTCCTGTTTCGCGAGGCCTTCTGCGCAGCCCCGACCTGCTCGGGAAGCCGCGCCAGCCTCCTGACCGGGCTCTACTGCCACAACAACGGGATGTTCGGGCTCGCCCACCGCGGCTGGAAGCTGAACGACTACAAGCAGCACTGGGTCCACACCCTGCGCGAGGTCGGCTACCGCTCGATCCTGATCGGCGAGCAGCACATCTCCCTCGACCCGGGGGCGATCGGCTACGACGAGGTCGTCCCCGTCGGCCAGAACCACGCTTCCTACGTGGCGCCGCTGACGATCCAGACGCTGCGCGAGGCGCCGGCAGAGCCGTGGTTCATGTCGGTCGGGTTCTTCGAGACCCATCGCGAATTCGCCGCCCCGACCTCGGTCCGCGACACGCTCTACTCGCAACCCCCGCCGAACCTGCCCGACACGTTGACGACCAGGCGCGACATGGCCGAGTTCAAGGCCAGCGCCCGCTCGCTCGACCAAGGGATCGGCGCCGTCCTGCACGCGCTGCACGACTTCGGCCTGGTCGAGAACACCGTCGTCATCTGCACCACCGACCACGGCATCGCCTTCCCCGGCGCCAAGGCCACCCTCTACGACCGCGGTACCGGGGTGATGATGATCGTCCGCGGGCCGGGCTTTCCGCACGGCCGGGTGCTCGACGCGCCGGTCAGCCACCTCGACGTCTTCCCGACCCTCTGCGACCTCTCCGGCGCCGAGCACCCCGACTGGCTGCAGGGCACATCGCTGATGCCGCTGGTGCGTGGGGAGGTCGACCGCCTCCACGACGCGATCTTCTCCGAGACGACCTATCACGCCGCCTACCAGCCTCACCGGGCGATCCGGACCGAGCGTTGGAAGTACATAAGGCGATTTGACGAATACCCGCATCCGGTCCTGGCTAACTGCGACGACAGCGGCACCAAGCAGCTGCTGGTCGAGGCGGGGTGGGGGGAGCAGGAGGTCCCCGAGGAGCAGCTCTACGACCTGGTGCTCGACCCGCAGGAGGGCGAGAACGTCGCCGCCGACCCCGCCCGCGCCGAGGTGCTGGCCGAGCTGCGCGAGCGGCTCGAAGCCTGGATGCAGGAGACCGACGACCCGCTGCTGGACGGGCCGGTGGCGCCGCCCGAGGGGGCGATCGTCAACGAGCAGTGGCAGGTCTCGCCGGACGATCCGGTGCGGATTATCACGGCCGACTCCACGGCCGCTCCATCCAGGTGAGGCAGGTCCAGCCGGGGATCGGGTTGCCGACCGGGTCGCGGCTCTCCCCGTAGGCAAAGGTGCTGAGCCCGCAGTTGTGCGAGCCGAGGTTCCAGATCCCGGCCGCCATCGGCGCCTCGAACCGCTCGCCGAGGACCGAATCGAGCAGGAAGAAGCGGGTGAAGATGCCGTGCGTGACCAGCAGCGGCAGCTCGCCACCCTCGCCGCGCTCGAGCTCGGCCTTCAGCCGCCGCACCCGCTCGACGGCATGCTCGAAGGTCTCGCCCGAGGTCAGCTCGCCGACGTAGTCAAACTCCTCCGGCTCGAGCCCCAGCGCGTCGCCGACCGCCTGCGCCGTTTCCCGCGCCCGCCGCAGCGGGCTGCTCATCAGCCGCGTCACGCCCAGTCCCCGGAGCCCCTCGCCGGCCGCGTGGGCCTGTTCGACTCCCTTCTCGGTCAGCAGGTCGCTCTCGGAGTGGGCGGCCGGCTCGCCGCTGCGGTCGGCGTTGTGGACCGACTCGCCGTGGCGGAGGAGGAGCGCCCTCATTCGGCGGCCGGGGCGGCGCCGGCCACCACGTTGACGAAGTTCTCCAGGTGTTTGGTCGTCCAGCACTCGAAGGCGCCGTCGCAGTGGCGCTCGTAGGCTGCCATCACCGAGTCGCCGTAGTTCCAGTAGAGCTTCGGCTCCGGGTTGAGCCAGAAGAGGCGCCCGGCGCGCTCGGCGATCTGGGCGAAGACCTCGGCGTGCGGCTCTCGGCCGTTGGTGCGGGCGTCGCCGAGGACGATCACCGTCGAGCGCGGGTCGAGGTCTTCGGAGATCTCGGTCAGGAACTCGAGCCAGACGCGGCCGTAGTCGGTGTAGCCGGAGATGTCGGCGACGCCGCCCTCGCTGGAGATCTTCTGCGCGATCGCGGCGAAGTCGCGCTCGTGCTCGAAGACGTCGGTCACCTCCGAGATCCGCTCGATGAAGACGAAGCTGCGCAGCTTGCGGAACGAGTCGTGGAGGGCGTGCAAGACCGAGAGGAAGAAGACGCTGGCCGAGGTGACCGAGGTGGAGACGTCGCAGAGGACGTAGATCTCCGGCCGCCGCGGGCGCTTCGGCCGGTAGCGCAGGCGCAGGGGCACGCCGCCGGTCTCCAGCGAGGCGCGCATCGTCCGCCGCACGTCCACGTGGCGGCCCTTCTTGCGCCCCCGCTGCTCGTGGCCGAGGGTCGCCAGCCGGCGCTTCATCTGCGAGACGGCGCGATGGACGGCGGCGAGGTCCTGGGTCGGGCTGGTCGGCAGCGCCCGGTCGAGCTCGGCCAGCGGGCGGGAGGGGGGTAGCGTCTCGGTCCGCTCGATCAGGTCGCGCTCCAGCTCCCGCCGCAGGTGGCGCTCGAACCCGGTCAGCTGGTCGCGGTCGATCGGCGGCCGCTCGCCGCCGTCGGGGGTGGGGGGCTGGGTGCCGGCGGTGAGGCCGAGGGTACGGCGGATGCGCTGGACGTCGACGCCGACCACGCCCGAGCCCTCGCCGCGGCCGAAGGCGGCGATCGCCAGCCGCGCCAGGTCGCGCATCGCGTCCTCGTCGCCGGCCTCCATCGCCTCGCGGATCGCCTCCGAGAGCTCGTCCATGTCGAAGCGCTCGCCGTCGCCGGCCGGCGGCCCGCCCTCGGCGTGCTCGGTGACGCCGCGCTGCACCGCCTCGGCCTCGGCGTTACGGAAGAAGTAGCGGTCGAAGAGCAGCTCGAAGACGCGGCGGTCGTCCTGGGACTTGGCGATCGTCGTCGCCAGCGCCTCGCGGAAGTCGGCGCGCGAGGTCCAGTCGACGTGGTCGAGCGCGGCGAAGGCGTCGAGCAGCTCCGAGGTCCCGACCGCGACCCCCTCGCCGCGCAGCTCCTCGCAGAAGCCGAGCAGCTTCGCCGCCATCCCCGGCGGCCCGGCGTCAGCCCTCGGTCCGTAGGGGGTCGGCAAGTTTCACCCCGACCCGCTCGGCCACCAGGTCGATGTCGGTGCGGTGCTTGACGATGATCGACATCGACTGGGTGAAGGTCTCGTGGTCGATGTCCTCGGCGCCCATCAGCAGCAGGGTGCGCGCCCAGTCGATCGACTCGGCGATCGAGGGCGGCTTCTTCAGGTCGAGGCCGCGGACCATGCGGATCACCTCGACCAGCTTGCGGGCAAGGGTCTCGGGGAGGTCGGGGGTGTGCAGGCGGACGATTTCCATCTCGCGCTCGAGGTCGGGGTAGTCGAGCCAGAGGTAGAGGCAGCGGCGCTTCAGCGCCTCGGTCAGCTCGCGCGAGTCATTCGAGGTGAGGACGACGATCGGCATCGTCGTCGCCGAGATCTGCCCCAGCTCGGGGATCGTGATCTGGAAGTCGGAGAGCAGCTCGAGCAGCATCGCCTCGAACTCCTGGTCGGTCTTGTCGATCTCGTCGATCAGCAGCACCACCGGCTCGGGGCTGGCGATCGCCTGCATCAGCGGCCGCTCGAGCAGGAACTCGGAGCTGAAGATGTCGTCCTGGACGTCGTCCCAGCCGGCCTCGCCGCCGGCCTGGATCCGCAGCAGCTGCTTGCGGTAGTTCCACTCGTACATCGCCTTGGCCTCGTCGAGCCCCTCGTAGCACTGCAGGCGCACCAGCTCGCGCCCGGTCGCCCGCGAGAGCGCCTTCGCCAGCTCGGTCTTGCCGACCCCCGCCGGGCCCTCGACCAGGACCGGCTTGCCGAGCTGCTGGGCGAGGAAGGAGACCAGCGCCGCGGGCTCGTCGGCGAGGTAGCCGACGTCGGCCAGCGACTGCTTCACATCTGCGACGGAGCTGTCTGCCATGGCCGCCGATGATAATCCCGGCCAGTGCCCGACCTTGCCCTGCCCCTGGCTGCGCTCCTCCCGCACAGCCCCACGCCCTACATAACCCTGATGCTGGCGGGCTTCGCGATCGGCATTCTCGGCCACCTCACCCGCGCCCGCTGGCTGGTCGCCGCCGGCGTGATCCTGATCTTCCTCGGCGCCCTGCTCTTCCCCTTCCTCGCCAACGTCACCACGGAAGACCGCCCGCCGCCGATCGAGGAATCCCGCGGCGACAGCGGCGAATAGGCGGCGTTCGTCCTTTTCCGGGCATATGTGGGGGAAAGGACGAACGCCGGGTAGGTTCTGGCCGTGGGACGCCTCGACGAAGTCGATCTGACCCCGAAGCTCAGCCGCGAGGAGGAAGAACGCGGGCTGAAGGAAGAGGGGAGGCGGCTGGCGCAGCTGCGGCTGACGCTGGGCGGGCTGATCGGCGATCGCCGCCTCGGACCGCCGCTGGTTGTCGTCTTCGAGGGCTGGGATGCCTCCGGGAAGGGCGGGGCGATAAAGCGCCTCGTCGCGCCGCTCGACCCGCGCCACGTCCGCGTCGCCCAGTTCGCCGCCCCCAGCGATGACGAGAAGCGCCACCATTTCCTCGGGCGCTTCTGGCCGGCGCTGCCCGGATGGGGCGGGATGACCGTCTTCGACCGCTCCTGGTACGGGCGGGTGCTGGTCGAGCGGGTCGAGGGCTTCGCCAGCCGCGAGGAGTGGGAGCGGGCCTACGGCGAGATCGACGACTTCGAGCGGGCGCTCGCCGACGAGGGTGCGATCGTCGTCAAGCTCTGGATGCACATCTCCCCGCAGGAGCAGCTGAAGCGCTTCGAAGCGCGCGCCGAGGACCCGCTCAAATCCTGGAAGCTCACCGACGAGGACTGGCGCAACCGCGAGAAACGGCCGCAATACGAGGCGGCGGTGGAGGAGATGCTGGAGCGGACCGACCGGCCCGGGGCGCCCTGGTACGTCGTGGCCGCCGAGTCGAAGCGCTTCGCACGGGTCGAGATTATTCGACTAGTGCGCCAGGAAATCGAGCGCGGATTGGGACGCGCAGGGCAGGAAGTGCCGCCACGGCCGTAGAATCAGCGCTCGGTCCTGTTCTCCATCAACGAGGAGTCCCAACTCTTGACCCGTTTCCGAAATCTCGTGCTGGTTGCAGTTCTCGCTGCGATGGCAAGCATCTTCGTCGCCTGTGGGGGCGGCGACAGCGAAAGCGCCAACAGCGACGAAGACCCGCAGAAGGTCCTCGAAAACGCCAGCCTCGAAGGCGTGAAGAGCGGCAACCTCGACCTCTCCCTGCACGTCACCTCGAAAGGCAAGGAAGGCGGCGACGTCGAAGTCGACCTCTCCGGGCCCTTCGAAGCGGGCGCCAAGGGCGAACTTCCGCAGGTCGAACTGACCGCCGCGGCGAGCGGCTCGGCGCAGGGCGAAGACCTCGACTTCGAAGGCGGCCTGACGATGCTCACGGACCGTGCCTTCGTCGACTACGAAGGAACCGCCTACGAAATCGATCCGACCACCTTCGGGTTCGTCAAGTCCGCGTTCGAACAGTCCCAGCAGCGGGAAAGCGGCGAAAGCGGCGACATCACCGCCTGTCAGAAGGCCGCCGAAGGGATCAAGTTCAGCCAGTTGGCGGAGGAACTCACCAACGAAGGCAGCGTCGACGTCGACGGCACCGCGACGACGAAGGTCAGCGGCGACGTCAACGTCTCGGGCGGGATCGACGCGCTGATCCAGCTGACCGAAGACCCGGCCTGCAGCTCGCAGCTGGAAGCCGCCGGGCCGCTGCCGCTCGGCGAACTCGAAGAAGCCAAGGGCGAACTCTCGAAGGCCGTGAAGAACGCCCACGTCGAGGTCTTCGTCGGCGACGACGACATCGTCCGCAAGCTGGCGGTCGAAATGACGATCCAGCCGCCCGATGCGGCGAATGAAACCGTCGAACTGGAGCTGGAACTGTCCCTGGCGGGGGTGAACGAAGAGCAGAGCTTCTCCACTCCCTCCGATCCGAAACCGCTCGAAGCCCTGTTCAAAGAGGTCGGGATCGACCCGGCCGAAGTCGGCGAACTGATCGAAGGCGGCGTCGGAGGCCTGCTGGAAGGGATCGGCGACGACTACCTGGGGGGATCCTCCTCCGGAGGTTCGGGCGCCGGGGCCTCGCCGGAATACACCGAATGCCTGCAGGAGGCGCGGACCCCGGCCGACCTGCAGAAGTGCGCCAACCTGCGCAAGTAACGGACAGGCTCGCCAGTCGACATGAGCTCGAGCGCTCCGCGGCTCAGCCCGTCGTTCTTCGGGACGGCGCACGGCTGGCCGTACCTGCTGACGCCGCTGATCCCGATCGCGGTCGCGCTCGAGCTCATGCACGCGTCCGCGACGGTGATCTTCGCCGCATCGGCGCTGGGGATCATCCCCACCGCGGCGCTGATGGGCCGCGCCACCGAGGAGCTCGCCGCTAAATCAGGGCCTGGGATCGGCGGGTTCCTCAACGTCACCTTCGGCAACGCGCCGGAGTTGATCATCGCCCTCTTCGCCCTCGGGCAGGGGCTTCAGGAGGTGGTCAAGGCCTCGATCGTCGGCTCGATCATCGGCAACATGCTGCTGGTCCTCGGCGTGGCGATGCTCGCGGGCGGGATCGGGCGCGAGAAGCAGACCTTCAACCGCACCAGCGCCAGCGTCCAGACGACGATGCTGATGCTGGCCGCGGGCGCTCTCCTGATGCCGGCGATCTTCGAGCTGGTCGAGGGGAAGGGCCTGCCGGCGCCGACGGCGGAGTCGGTCAACTACGGCGGCACCGTCGAGCACCTCTCGCTCGCGGTCGCGATCGTCCTGATCGGCACCTACGTGGTTGGCCTCCTCTTCTCGATGAAGACGCACCGGGCGCTCTTCAACCCCGAATACGAGGAGGAGGACACCTGGGGTTGGTCGATCCGCACCTCGGTGATCGCGCTGGCGGTGGCCGGCGTGCTGGTCGGCCTGATGTCCGAGGTCCTGGTCGGCTCGATCAGCGAGGCCTCGGAGTCGATCGGCCTCTCGGAGTTCTTCGTCGGCGTGATCGTCGTCGCCATCGTCGGCAACGCCGCCGAGCACTGGGTCGCGGTCCTGGTCGCGATGAAAGACAAGATGGACCTGGCGGTCAACATCGCGATCGGCTCCAGCGCCCAGATCGCCCTCTTCGTCGCGCCGGTGCTCGTCCTCGCCTCGTTCTTCATCGGCCCCTACCCGCTGGCCCTCGTCTTCAACGGCTTCGAGCTCGGTGCCATCCTGCTGGCGATCTTGGCCGGCAGCCAGGTCACCTCCGACGGCGAGTCGAACTGGTTCGAGGGCGTGCAGCTGCTGGCGCTCTACTTCGTGCTCGGCCTCACTTTCTATTTCGCCTGATCCGGATCGCCCGGTTCGGGTATATAGCCTGCTCCGATGGAAGCCCTCCTCCTGCTGGTCAGCTTCGCCATCGTCCTCACCGGCGCGCTGATCTTCACCAACGCCGTCGAGTGGATCGGCCACCGGCTCGAGGTCGGTGTGGGGGCCGTGGGCAGCATCCTCGCCGCGGTCGGCACCGCGATGCCGGAGACGCTGATCGCGATCGTCGCCCTGCTCGGCGTCAAGGAGGGCTCCGAAGACATCGCGATCGGGGCCATCGTCGGGGCGCCGTTCCTCCTCGCGACCCTGGCCATGGGGCTGGTCGGACTCTTCGCCTACCTCTACCGGGACAAACGCGACCAGGGCGTGCAGCTGAACGTCCACCGGCCGACGCTCGAGCGCGACCTCGTCTTCTTCCTCGCCCTGTTCACGCTCGCCGGGCTGCTCGCCTGGGGACCGCCGGCGGAGGTTCGGATCCCGGTCGGGATCGTCTTCCTGCTCGCCTACGCCTTCTACATCCGCCTCACCCTGCGGGGCGGGGGAGAGGTGCAGAGCGAAGAGTCGCTCAACCCCCTGATCTTCGAGCGGCGCGCGGAACGGCGCGAAGACCCGGCGCTGGCGCTCTGCGTGATTCAGCTCCTCGTCGGGCTGGGGGCGATGGTCGGCGGCGCTCACCTCTTCGTCGAGGAGCTGCTCCACATCGCCGAGAGCCTCGGCGTCGATGCGCTGGTGCTGGCCCTGATCCTGGCGCCGCTGGCGACCGAGCTGCCGGAGAAGGTGAACAGCTTCTTCTGGGTGCGGGAAGGCAAGGACGCCCTGGCCCTGGGCAACATCACCGGGGCGATGGTCTTCCAGTCGATGATCCCGGTCGGGATCGGCCTGATCTTCACCGACTGGGACCTGAGTGGCACCGCGGTCCTCTCGATCGGGCTCGGCCTGGCCGGCGGCCTGCTCGCCTACGAGAGCCTGCACCTGGCGCGGCGCTTCAAACTGCCGGCCGTGATCGGCTGGTTCGCGCTCTATACGAGCTTCATCGTGGCCGTCGTCATCAGCGCCTGATCAGGCGGCCTGAAGCTCGGCCAGCGCCTTCAGCACGAGGTCGTCGTGCTTTTTCGGCTGAACCTTGGGGAAGACGCGGACGATCTTCCCCTTCGGGTCGATGACGAAGGTCGCCCGGGCGACGCCCATGTACTTGTTGCCGTACATCGACTTCTCGACCCAGGTGCCGTATTTCTCGGCGACTGCGTGGTCGGCGTCGGCGAGCAGGGTGAAGCCGAGGTCGTACTTGCCGGCGAACTTGTCGATCGCCCCCACCTCGTCGGGCGAGATGCCGATCACCCGTGCCCCGGCGGCCTCGTAGTCAGCGCTGCGGTCGCGGACCCCGCAGGCCTGGGTCGTGCAGCCGGGGGTGTGGGCGCGGGGGTAGAAGTAGAGGACGACTCTCTGTCCCTTGAGATCGGAGAGCTTGACGAGATCCCCATTCTGATCCGGCAGCTCGAAGTCAGGGGCCTTCTTGCCAGGCTCAAGCATCGCGCCGGACCTTATCGCGGAAGGCCATTAACTCTGACCGGACCTTCCCATATAGCGACCCATGTTGATGGGCGCGGTTCGTGCCTGCGTGAGAAGGCCCCCGGCGAGCAGGTAGAAAAACATGATCCCGGCGCCCATCCCGGCCTATTGATTTGCTATCGAAATCCGCCGGGTTCCTGGGCTCGGGGCGCCCGATATCGCACCGAGACTTCCGCCCGCGTCGGCAGCCGCATTCGCCACGCAGCCCTGATTCAGCACGCAAAGCATGTCGAGGGTGCTCCCGAGATCCTCGGTGTCGAGCTGACGTAGCCCTGCGCGGAGATTGTCTAGTTCGTTTCCTTCAAAGCCGAAGCAAAAGCCGAGCGCCGGCCAGGTATCTAACGAGGTTCCGTGGGGCGCGTAGGTGTTCACTATGTCGTCGGACCCCTCAATGACGCCGCGATTGACCAAACCTTGGTCGGCAATATGGCCGCGAAGCTTATGGAGCAGCTCGAAGAAAGCTATGGCGAGGAAGCGACCATCAAGGCGGCGTGTTTGATCGTCGCCGTGGATCAAATACCGCTCAGGCAGCGGTCCCCCGCCTAGCGCCGTGCGCCGGTTCGACGATGCGAACTTTTGAGAGCGGCGCAAAGATGATCCGCGCTGCCGGTCCAAGGTCAGGCTTGGTGACCTCGATCATCGCCATGTCGCCCTCACGCAGCTCGAGGACGGCTCCGCGGGCGCCGGCAGGCGCGTCGTCGACGCGCTCGGTCAACTCGACGATGTCGAAGGCGGTGATTTTGTGAGCTACAGCCATGAGGACATGTTAGGGGCTCGGGTAGGCGGTGGCCAGCCGCGGGGCAGCGCTGAAATCCTCGTAGTGCCGACGACTCCAAGGCTTTCCCGATCGCGCACCTCCACGATTGCCGCGGTGCGGGCTGCTGAAACGAGAGCCTGCCAAACTCGTCCCGGTCCTCAGGGCCGAGACCGAAGACGCACTCCCATTCGCGGCCGTGCCCACGCGGGGCAAGGATCCATCCCTCGAACTTGATCGGCTCATACCAGCAGGCGCTTGCCCGTGGTAGCGGTTCTCCCGGCTGCGGCGGCCATTCCATAGCCGTGGCAGGCTTACTTGTGTGCAGGCCCGCGGATAGAAGTAGAGGACGATGGTCTGTCCCTCGAGATCGGACAACTTCACCGTCTCGCCGTTCTGGTCCGGCAGCGCGAAGGCCGGTGCCTCGTCGCCCTCGGAGAGCACCTCGCTACTCCTCCGGCTCGGGGTCGGGTTCGGGCCGTTCCTCTTCTTCTTCGAAATCGTCTTCGCTCGCTTCGAGCGCGTCCTCGGCGAGGTCGCCACCCTGTTTGCTGGCCTCGAAGGCCTCCAGGGCGCGGTCGCGTCCCTCCTCGTCGACCGCCACGTCGTCGGAGACCCTGACCCACTCGGCGCCTTCGTAGCCCTCGAGGCTCTCGAAGACCTCCTGGTCGGGCGAGGCCGAGTCGTCGACGACGACCACGACCTCGGTCTGGGGATTGAAGTAGGTGCCCGGCTGGACGAGCATCTCCTCGACCTCGTAGAGGCTTTCCTCCGTGCCTGCCATTCAGGGCGATCCTATGAAATCCGCCAGTTGCCTTTCAGTCTCCGCCTCGACGTCGAGCGGCTCGAGGCCTTCGCGCAGGCGGCGCTCGTTGCGGGCGACGACCAGCTGACGGACCTCGGCCCGCAGCTCGGCGTCGATTGCCTCCGCGCCGCGGGCCCGCTCGGCCTCGGCGAGCAGGCGCCGGGTCTCTGCCTCGACGTCCAGGGGCGCCTCGCCGCGCCGCTCCCGGCGGTGCGATTTCGCCTCCAGCATCTGACGCACCTCGGCTGCCTGGATCGCGGGATCGACCGCCTGCTCCGGCCCGAGGGTCGCGCTCGGCCGGGGGCGTTCGTCGAGAATTGCGAAGGGCCCGCCGCCCATCGTCTCCCAGCCGCCGGCGACCCGCTTCAGGAGCAGGCCGATCAGCGGCGCGGCAATCCCGGTGAAGACGAGCACCGCGACGCCCTTCTGCAGCGCCGTGAGGGCCATCGCGAGCGACATGCTCCACAGGTTAGAGGCGACTTCCGAACCGGTCTGTCGGCCGATCTCGCCTTTGCCTCCGCCCATCTCCGCTATCCTCGAGGACCGGTTGACTGACCAGTCAATCGGTGGAACGTCAGCCTCCCGGCGGCGCTCCCGCAGACTTCAGAGAAACGCGAAGAAAAGGAGCACCGACCGGTGGTCGACTTCACCCTCACTGACGAGCAGAAAGACCTGCGCGAGCTGGCCCACAGCTTCGCCGACAAAGACATGCGCAACGTCGCATGGGAGTACGACGTTGACGGCACCTGGCCCCAGGACGTGATCGACAAGGCCTGGGAGGTCGGGTTGATGAACACCCACGTCCCCGAGGCCTACGGCGGTCCCGGCCTCGACTACCTCTCCGGCTGCCTGATCGAGGAGGAGTTTGGCTGGGGCTGCTCCGGCATCGGCACCTCGCTGGCGGCCAACGGCCTCGCCTCCGCGCCGATCACCCTCGGCGGCTCCGAGGAGACGAAGAAGAAGTACCTGGGGATGCTGACCGAAGCCCCCAAGCTCTGCTCCTTCGGCCTGACCGAGCCGGACGCCGGCTCCGACGTCTCCGGGATGAAGACCAAGGCCGTGAAGAAGGGCGACAAGTACGTCATCAGCGGCTCCAAGTGCTTCATCACCAACGGCACCTACGCCGACTACTTCACCGTCTTCGCCAAGACCGACCCCGAGGCCGGTCACCGCGGCATCAGCGCCTTCGTTGTCGACGCCGACCTCCCCGGGGTCTCCGTCGACAAGAAGGAGGACAAGATGGGTCAGCGGGCCTCCAACACCGCGACCATCTCCTTCGACGAAGTCGAGATCCCGGCCGAGAACCTCCTCGCCGAGGAAAACAAGGGCTTCAAACTGGCGATGATGACCCTCGACCGGACCCGTCCCGGCGTCTCGGCGATGGCCGTCGGCATCGCCCGCGCGGCGCTCGAGTTCGCCACGGACTACTCGAAAGAACGGGTCCAGTTCGGCGTCCCGATCGCGATGCACCAGGCGATCCAGTTCATGATCGCCGACATGGCGACCAAGGTCGAGGCGGCCCGCCTGCTGACCTGGAACTCGGCGTTCCTGCTCGACCAGGGCGTCCGCAACTCGAAGGTCTCCTCGATGGCGAAGCGCTTCGCCGCCGACTCGGCGATGGAGGTCACCACTGACGCCGTCCAGGTCTACGGCGGCTACGGCTTCATCAAGGAGTACCCGGTCGAGAAACTGATGCGGGACTCGAAGATCATGCAGCTCTACGAGGGGACCAGCCAGATCCAGCGCCTGGTCATCGCCAAAGAAGTGCTGCTCCCGCGCCAGGCCGAGCCCGCGGCCCCGGACGCCAAGGCCCAAGCCTCCGAGCAGAGCCAGTCCGAGCAGGCCGCCGCGACGGTCTAGCTCCAGCGCTCGAGCGTCACCAAGCCGTCGGCCCACCTCGGGCCGGCGGCTTTTTTAGTTCTGCCGCGCTAACGCGTCGGCGCGGTGTCGCGTTTCTTCGAGGCCTTGAGCCGCGCGTTTTTGTCGAGCTCGACCTTGCGCAGACGGATCGCTTCGGGGGTGATTTCGACGCACTCGTCCTCGCGGACGAACTCGAGCGAGCCTTCGAGCGAGAGGCGGGTGGCCGGCGCCAGCCGGACCAGCACGTCGGCACTGGCGGCGCGCATGTTGGTCTGCTGTTTGGCCTTGGTCGGGTTGACGTCGAGGTCGTCGGAGCGAGCGTTCTCGCCGACGATCATCCCTTCGTAGACCTCCTCGCCCGAGCCGACGAAGAGCCTGCCGCGATCCTGCAGGCTCATCAGCGAGTAGCCGGCGGATTGGCCGCGGCGGTCGGCCACGAGCGAGCCGGTCTGCCGCGTGCGCAGCTCGCCGGCCCACGGCTCCCAGCGGTCGAAGACGTGGTGCAGCAGCCCGCTGCCACGGGTCACGGTGAGGAACTCGGTGCGGAACCCGATCAGGCCGCGGGCGGGCACCAGGTACTCCATCCGCACCCACCCGGTCGAGTGGTTGACCATCTGCTCGAGCCGCCCCTTGCGCCCGGCGAGCATCTGGGTGACGTCGCCGACGTGCTCCTCGGGGACGTCGATCGCCAAGCGCTCGACCGGCTCGTTGATCCTCCCGTCGATCTCCCGCGTCACCACCTGCGGCTGCCCTGCGGTGAGCTCGTAACCCTCGCGGCGCATGATCTCCAGGAGCACGACCAGCTGCAGCTCGCCGCGGCCCTGCACCTCCCAGGCGTCGGGCCGTTCGGTGTCGTTGACCCGCAGCGAGACGTTGCCGACCAGCTCGGCGTCGAGCCGCGAGCGGATCTGGCGCGCGGTCAGCTTGTCGCCCCCCTGCGTCCCGGCCAGCGGCGAGGTGTTGATCCCGATCACGACCGAGAGCGAGGGCTCGTCGACGGTGATCACCGGCAGCGGTTGCGGGTCCTCCGGATCGGCGAGCGTCTCGCCGATCGTCACCTCTTCGATCCCGGCGACGGCGATGATTTCGCCCGGTCCCGCCTCCTCGGCGGCGACCCGATCCAGGCCCTGGGTGACGTAGAGCTCGGAGACCGCGGCGCGCTGGACGCTGCCGTCGGCGCGGCACCAGGCGATCTGCTGCCCGGCCCGGATGTTCCCCTGGTGCACCCGGCAGATCGCCAGGCGCCCCACGTAGGGCGAGGCGTCGAGGTTGGTGACGTGCGCCTGCAGCGGCGCCTCGGGGTCGTATCGCGGCGCCGGGATCTTCTCCAGCATCAGGTCGAGCAGGGGGGTGAGGTCGGATCCCTCGACGCCCTCTTCGAGCGCCGCCCAGCCGTCCTTGGCGTTGGTGTAGACGATCGGGAAGTCGATCTGGTCGGAGTCGGCGTCGAGGTCGATGAAGAGCTCGTAGACCTCGTCGACGACCTCGGCGATCCGCGCGTCCGGCCGGTCCACCTTGTTGACCACGAGGATGATCGGCAGCTTGCGCTCCAGCGCCTTGCGCAGGACGAAGCGCGTCTGCGGCAGCGGCCCCTCGCTCGCGTCGACCAGCAGCAGCGCCCCGTCGACCATCGTCAACGCCCGCTCCACCTCGCCGCCGAAGTCGGCGTGGCCCGGCGTGTCGACGATGTTGAACTTGACGCCGTCGCGGGTGACCGCGGTGTTCTTGGCGAGGATCGTGATCCCCTTCTCGCGCTCGAGGTCCATCGAGTCCATCACCCGCTCGGCGACGTCCTGGCCCTTGCGGAAGGTGCCGGTCTGCCACAGCATCGCGTCGACCAGGGTCGTCTTGCCGTGGTCGACGTGAGCGATGATCGCGACGTTGCGCAGGGTGTCTCGGGTGGTGCTCATGGCGAAGGGGGAGGGTAGGGGACCGGTCGAATCGACTCTCAGCAAGACGAAGCCCGCCTGGCGGCGGGCTTCGCGGACTGCTTAAGCGTTTGCGGCGAAGCTACTGCTGCTGAACGCTCGCGGCGGCCGGGCCCTTGGGGCCTTCTTCGGACTCGTAGCTCACTTTGGCGCCCTCGGTCAGGGACTTGAAGCCCTCGCCCAGGATGGCGCTGTGATGAACGAAGACGTCCTTCGAGCCGTCGTCGGGCGTGATGAACCCGTAGCCCTTGTCGTCGCTGAACCACTTGACAGTTCCAGTCGGCATGCATTGCCTCCACTTCATGTGCTGCGAACGCGGAGGATGCAAAAGCAACGACTGCGAGCGCTACGCACAACTTTCGCCGGTAACCACCGGCCCTAATGTTGGGGACCGTAGCAGGATCGCCCCCCACGGCAGCGACAAACTGGGGTTTACTCGACCGCTCTCATGCCGATACTGATGCGAGCGATGTTTTCGAGGTCGAGAGCCATGGGGGGAATGTGCGCGTCCGCCGGCGCGGTGGTCTTCCTCGTACTGCTCCCGGTTGCCGCCGGCGCCGAGCTCCCGGGAACCAAGGGAGGCGGGCCGCTGTCGCCGGCGCTGGAAGAGCTCGCCAAGCCCGCGGTCAGAGCGCTCCCGCCGGCCGAGGAAGCGCGCGTTCTCGGCCTCGCGTCGCACGGGCCGGGGAGCCTGATCCGCCGCGGCGGCCGCGTCCTCGTCTACGTTCGCCACGGGGCCGGCTCCGGCACGGTGTCGGCTCTCCGCAGCCAGGGAGCCGGGATCATCGACAACGGTCGCACCCTGCGGACGGTGACCGCCAGCGTCCGGCCGGCCGACCTGCGAACGATTGCGCGGCTGCCCGGAATCCTCGCAGTCACCCAGGTTCGCGCCCCTGTGCTGCGAGCCGCATGCGACGGTGGCTCGGTGATTTCCGAGGGGATCGCCCAGCTCAACGTCGCCGCGGCGCGAGAAGAATTCGAAGTCGACGGAAAAGGGAGCACGGTCGGCGTCCTCTCGGACTCCTTCGACCAGGCGACCGAAGCGGTGTCCGGCGGGCCGATCGCCTCCAAAGCCGAAAAAGACGAAGAAACCGGCGATCTGCCCGGAGCCAAAAGCCCGTGCGCCACCCAGAAAAGCGGAATCGACGAACGCCAGGACTATGAATTCTTCGCAGAAGAACCGTCATTCGACGAGGGCCGGGCGATGTTGCAGATCGTCCACGACGTCGCGCCCGAGGCGGACCTCGCCTTCCACAGCGCCTTCAACGGCGAACTCGCCTTCGCCGCCGGGATCGAAGACCTGGCCGCAGCCGGGGCCGACGTGATCGTCGACGACGTCGGTTACTTCGAAGAGCCGTTCTTCCAGGAAGGGCCGGTTGCCGCTGCGGCCACCGCCGTCAGGGAAGGAGGCAGCACCTACCTCTCGGCTGCCGGCAACGACAACCTCTTCGACGCCGAAGGCAACGAAATTGCCTCCTGGGAAGCGCCGGCCTACCGCGACTCGGGCGACTGCCCGCCGAAGGTGAGGTCGCTTGGCGGGTTCAACGCAACCCACTGCCTCGACTTCAATCCCAGCGGGACGACCGATCGCACCTTCGGAATCAGGGTCGAGCCAGGAGAAGTGCTCACCCTCGATCTGCAGTGGGCGGAGCCCTTGTTCGGAGTCGCATCCGACCTGGATGCCTTCCTCCTCGACTCCGAAGGCGGGCTGGTGACCGCCTCTTTCGAAGCCAACATCAGCGAAACCCAGAGGCCGCTCGAGATCCTCCAGTGGGAAAACCCGAGCGGCTCCCCCCGGATCGTGCAGCTCGTGGTCAACCGTTTTGCCGGGACCGGCGAGCCGCGCCTCAAGTTCGTCCTGCTGCAGAGCGGGGTCGGCGGCATCGAGTATCCGAAGTCGGGCGGGGGCGACGTGGTCGGCCCGAGCGTCTACGGCCACGCCGCCGCGGCGAGCACGGTGACGGTCGGCGCCGTTCCCTTCAACGACTCCGCTGAAGCCGAGGAATACTCCTCCCGCGGGCCGGCCGCCAATTACTTCGGTCCGGCCGAAGGCTCCTCCCCGGCACCTGAGCTGCCCACGCCCGAAGTCGTCTCCAAGCCCGATATCGCGGCCACCGATTGCGGTCGTACCACCTTCTTCGCCAGTCTGACCGGGCCGGGTGTCTGGCGCTTCTGCGGGACCTCCGCCGCCGCGCCGCACGCGGCCGGGGTAGCCGCCCTGATGCTGGAGGCCGAACCAGGCGCTTCGCCCGAAGA
Organism: Solirubrobacterales bacterium; assembly: GCA_036376215.1. Taxonomy (GTDB): domain Bacteria; phylum Actinomycetota; class Thermoleophilia; order Solirubrobacterales; family 70-9; genus VAYN01. The sequence goes on along the minus strand of DASVAT010000018.1, from coordinate 18,828 downwards.
GGTGGAAGACGCCCTCACCGCGAGCGCGGCACCCGTCGGTGCCTTCGGTCTCTGTGCGGTGGGCGGGGGCCAGGTGGAAGCGGTCGGCGCTCTGGAAGCGATCGGGGGCACGCCCTTTCCCCCGCCGGCGGCCTGCGAACCGCCCGATGCCTCGGGCCCTGTTTTCGTCGCCTCCGGCAGCTGGGGTTCCGAAGGCCCCGGCAGCCCGGTGACCCCGCCCGTGCAGCCGAGTCCGCAGCCACCGCCCGAAACCCGAGCTGTCCCGTCGACTTCGATCGCAAAGCACCCCCCGGCCGTCGTCCGAATCCGCGGCAAGAGCATCCTGCTCTCCTTCCGGTTCCGCTCCGATCAGGCCGACGCCCGTTTCCGCTGCAACATCGACAACACGGGTTTCAAGCCCTGCACGGCGAAGCTCACGCGCCGGTTCAAGATCGGTCGCCACGTGGTCAGGGTCGAGGCGCAGGGCTCGGCCGGCGCCGTCGACCCGACCCCCGCCGTCTTCCGCTTCCGGGTTGCGCCGCGGTCCTGAGCCTCAGGCCTCGCCGCGGCGGGCCTGGCGGCGCATCGTCCAGTGCCCCGCGCCCAGCAGCGCCAGCAGCGCGAGGCCGCTGCCGACCACCAGCGGGTCGGTGATCGAGATGTCTTCGAGCCTGGTCCCGAAGTAGACCGAGAGGGCGGTGATCGGCAGGTAGCCGACCACCGTCGTCCAGAGGAAGCGCCCGAGCGGGACCCGGGCCGCGCCGGCCGCGTAGGAGACGATGCTGAAGGGAAGGATCGGGATCAGCCGCATCGCGATCAGCAGCGTCGGCCCGCCGCGCTCGATCGACCGCTCCACTCGCTCGAAGCGCTCCTCGCCGAACCAGCGGTCGAGCAGCGGCCGGGCGATCGACTGCCCGATCGCCCAGCAGACGACGCCGTTGAGGAGCCAGCCGAACATCACCAGCAGCAGCGCCGGGAAGAAGCCGTAGGCGAACCCCGCCGCCGCGTCGACGATCTCCGCCGGATAGAAGACCACCGCATGCAAGACCGCGAGGCCGAGGATCAGCACCGGTCCCCAGAAGCCGAGCTCGTCGATCTGGTTGCGGACCTCGTCGTGGTCGCCCTGCAGCGCCGCCGTCACCGAGTCCCGCAGGGGGTCGACGAGGGCGACGATGACGGCCATCGTCGCGATCCCGGCGACGGTGATCGCGATCTCCGCCCAGGGCAGTCGGCTCTTCTCCACGCGCCTAGGCTAGATCTCCGTCAGGGGGCGGCGCGCAGCCGCTCGGCCAGGCCGGAGTGGCGGCCGCCGCTGTCGTCGCGCCGCACCGCGGAGGCGAGCGAGACCTGGTCGCCGACCAGCACGCAGCTGTTGCGCGCGCGGGTGATCGCGGTGTAGAGCAGCGGACGGTTCAGCATCCGCGAGTGCGAGCGGTGGCAGACGCCGACCACGACCGGCACCTCGCAGCCCTGGGCCTTGTGGACCGAGATCGCGTAGGCAAGCCGCAGGGTCGCCGTCTCGCCGTAGGGGATGACCAGCGAACCGCCCTCGTCGGTGTCGACGACGATCGTCTCCTCGTCGGGGTCGTCGGCGCGGAGGAAGACGATCGAGCCGTTCATCAGCCCCAGCTCGTGCGAGTTCCGGGTCTGGATCAGGCGGTCGCCGATCCGGAAGCGGTCCTGGAGCGCGCGCCTGCCCTCGGGGTTCAGCTCTGCCTGCAGGCGCTCGTTGAGGGCGTCGATCCCGACCGGCCCCCGGTACATCGGCGCCAGCACCTGGACCTCGCGGATCGGGTCGACCGCGAATTTGGCCGGGGCGCGCTCGGCGACGACCTCGACCACGGTCTCCAGCGCCCGCTCCGGGGTCGCGCGCTCGATGAAGAAGAAGTCGTGGTCCTGGTCGGGGCCCGGCTCGAGATGCGGCGGGCGACCCTGGTTGATCTCGTGGGCCGCGGTGGTGATCATCGAGCGCGCCGCCTGGCGGAAGATCTGGGTCAGGCGCACCACCGGCGCGGCGCCGGAGGCGATCAGGTCCTCGAACGGCTTGCCGGCGCCGATCGGCGGCAGCTGGTCGGCGTCGCCGACGAAGACGACGTGAGTGCTCTCGGCGAGGCCGCCCAGGAGCACCTCGGCGAGCCGCAGGTTCAGCATCGAGGACTCGTCGACGATCACCAGGTCGGCGGGCAGCGGCCGCCCGGGCCGGAAGGCCGGTTCGCGTCCCGGCATCCACTCGAGCAGGCGATGGATCGTCTTCGCCTCGTGACCGGTCGCCTCCTCCAGCCGCCGCGCCGCCCGGCCGGTCGGGGCGCAGAGGGCGATCGTCGCGTTCGCCGCTTCCGCCGCGGCGACGATCTCGCGCGTGCAGACGGTCTTGCCGACGCCGGGGCCGCCGGTGAGGACCGAGACCCTCGCGGCGAAGGCCGCCCGCACCGCGCTCCACTGCTCGTCGGTGAGGTCGTCCCGGGGGGTCTCGCCGGGGTCGTGGTCGAGGTGGGGAGGGGCGGCGGCGCGCGTCGCCAGCGTCGCCGCGACCGCGAGCTCGCTGGCGTGGGTGCCTTCGCGATAGAGGCGCCCCTCGTCCTCGACCAGGCCGGGTGCCCGGGCCAGCACGTCGGGGTCGGCATCGAGGCCGATCAGCCGCGCCGTCCGCCTGCTCAGCTCCTCCAGCGGCAGGTAGCTGTTCCCCTGCTGCTCTGCCTCCATCAGCGCGAAGACGGCCGCGGCCTGGGCGCGGCGGCTCGACTCGGGCGGCACGTCGGCCGCCAGCGCGATCTTGTCGGCGCGGGCGAAGCCGACGCCGGGCACCTCGGTCAGCCGGTAGGGATCCTCGTGGAGGACCGTCATCGAGCGCTCGCCGTAGCGGGCGTGGATCGGCGCCGCCAGGTGCGCGAGCCCGTGCGGCGCCAGCTGCACGTGGAGGTCGCGGATCGCCCGGCTCGCGAACCAGGACTGGGTCGCCGCCGCGGCCTGGTCGGCGCTGACCCCGCGCAGCGAGCCGAAGACCCGCTGCGGGTCCGCGGCGATCGCCTGCAGCACGCCCTCGCCGTACTCGTCGCAGAGGGACTCGGCCCGCTTCTGGCCGATGTGGCGCAGCGAGGTCAGGTAGGCGACCTGGCCCTCGCGGTCGGCGGGATCGAGCGGCAGCGCCCCCTGGGCCTGCAGCTGGCGGCCGTAGCGGCTGTGGGTCTGCCACTCGCCGCTGACTTCGGCGCGATCGCCGGCGTCGAGGTGCGCCACCGGCCCGACGAGGGCGAAGCCTTCGCCGGAATCGGTCTCCTGCACCTCGAGCACCGCGTAGCCGTCGTCCTCGGCCTTGTAGATGACGCCGATCACCTCGACGGTGCCGCTGTAGGAGGCGGCGTCGGCGTCGAAGAGGGTCGCTGCTCGCATCAGACGACAAAGGCTAGGCCCCGGCAAGGCGCGACTCGCCCGACCCGACCCCGCAGTTTCCGGCCGCGGCGATGGGCTAAGTTCGCGTCATGGCGCCCCAGCGACCCCCGGCAGGCCTCTGCGACCGCTGCCGGCACCAGCGTCTGGTGCCGAACACGCGCGGCTCGGTCTTCTCTCTGTGCGAGCGCTCCCGCGCCGAGCCGGCTTTCCCGCGCTACCCGCGGCTGCCGGTGCTCAGGTGTCCTGGGTTTGACGCCAGGTCGGCGAGCTCTCCCGCGCCGCCCCGATAGTGGCGCCGATCAGCCCCAGCCCGAAGATCGCCGCGGCAAGGCCGACGAGAACGCCGAATGCGGGCACCAACGCCAGGGCGCGGAGGATCGCCAGGCCGGCGAGGAAGGACCAGATCCGGTTACGCGGCGCCTTCACGATCCGCCGCCCCAGGACCCAGGCCGAGACGCAGTAGGCGATCGCCCCCAGCGGCAGCAGGGCGAGAGCGACGACGAAGGCCAAAGGCAGGCCGACGACGGTTACGGCGGCGACCACCCCGGCTACCGGCAGTGCGATCGCCACCGCGATGCCGATCGCGATCAGGGGCCCGATCCGCTCCCGCGAGCGCGCATCGATCGCCTCGGCGGCGCGCGGGGCGACCAGGAGCAGGAGGACGCCGAGGACGGCCATCGACACCCCGACCCCGAGCCAGAGCAGGAAGAGGCTGATGAAGGGGAGGAGGTCGAGGGCATCGAGCCCGTCCTCCTTGGAGATGTCGCCGCGGACGATCGCACTGCCGGCGACGATCGGCCGCTCGTCTCCGTAATGGACGTTGCCGGCGACGAAGGCGCTCGGCAGGAGGCGAGCCTGGCCACCGATGGTGACGAGGCTGCCGTCGATCCTGCCCGTAATCAGGGCGTCGCCGGAGACCAGGACCACGTCACCGTCCACGTGCCCTGCCACCCGCACGTCGCCGCTGACGACGACGATCCCGTCGACGCTCTCCCCACGGGGCACCGAGACGTCGCCGGAGACGACGACGATCGCGTCTCCCTCGTGGTCGGAGGTCTGCGCTGCGGCTCCCGCCGGCAGCGCCAGCAGGGTCAGGACGACGAGGGCGGCCAGGGACGAGACGCGGCGCATCAAGTCCCCAGCCTACCTCCGGCTCAGCTCGCCATCGGGTCCGGCTCCCCGAGCTTGCTGATCTCGGGAGCCTCGTAGACACTGCCCGGGACTCCGCCGACGATCACCATTCGCATTCCCTTGGCTCCGGGCCAAACCTTGCGCTTGGTGCCGGAAGCGACGCGGGCCATGTGGTCGGGATCGAGCGGGAAGCGCTCGCCGTCGATCTCGATCTCGCCGCCTCCCTTGATCGCCATGAAGACCTCCTCCTGCCCGTCGCCGGCGTGGTCGTGCTCGGGGTAGTTCTCGAAATCCGGAGGCAGGTCGATCACCTGCAGCCCGAACGACTCGACTCCCAGTTCGGCGCGCGCCCGTTTGAAGGCTCCGAGGTAGACGGCCTCCATGTCGTCGATCTTCTTCACCGTGTACTCGCCCATCGTTTCCTCCCTTTCCGGCCGCCGGCCTGCCCGGCGGCTCTAACGAACGTTCGTGCTTTTTTATACCCTGCGTGTGTGACTCCCGTCACCCAGAAGGGCTCCGAGACCCGCGCCTCGATCCTCGACCGCGCCGTCGACGTCGCCTCCGTCGAAGGGCTGGAGGGGCTGACGATCGGTCGCCTGGCGGCCGAGCTGCGGATGAGCAAGAGCGGCCTCTTCGCCCACTTCGGCTCAAAGCAGGAGCTGCAGCTGGCGACGGTTGCCGCCGCCGCCGAGCGCTTCCGCGGCAGGGTGATCGCCCCCGCCCTCGATCTGCCCGAGGGTGCCCCGCGGCTGCGGGGCATGGCGGAGCGCTACCTCGACCAGTTGCAGGACTACTCGGGGGGCTGCTTCTTCGCCGCCGCCTCGGTCGAGTACGACGACCGGCCCGGCCCGGTGCGCGACGCGATCGCCGCCTCGCTGGACGCCTGGCTGGGCGCGCTCGAGCGTCAGGCGAGGATTGCCGGCGCCGGCAACCCCGACCGCTTCGCCTTCGAGCTCTACTCGCTGGCGATGGGGGCGAACTCCCGTTACCGCCTCAGCGGCGGGCGCGAGGTGTTCGGCTACGCCCGCGAAGCGATCGACCGCCTCCTGGTCGATCTGCCCGACCTCCTCGCCGACGCCGCGGGTCTGTAGCCGCATAGGCTCGTCGCGCGATGGCCGACGAGCTGCCGATCCACCTCTTTGCCGACCAGGACGAGCTCGAGGACTGGCTGGAGGAGAATGCCGCCTCCTGCGACGGCGCCTGGCTGAAGATCGCCAAGAAGGGGACGGGAAAGAGCAGCGTCACCTACGCCGAGGCGCTGGAGCTGGCGCTCTGCTTCGGCTGGATCGACAGCCAGAAGCGCGGCTTCGACGAGGGGTACTTCCTGCAGCGGTTCACCCCGCGTCGGCCGCGCGGTCGCTGGTCGAAGATCAACCGCGAGAAGGCCGAAGCGCTGATCGAGGAGGGGCGGATGCGCCCGGCCGGACTCGCCGAGGTGGAGGCGGCAAAGGCGGACGGTCGCTGGGAGGCTGCATACGAGGGTCAGCGGTCCGCCGAGCTTCCCGAGGACCTGCGGCGCGAACTCGACGCCAGCCCGGCCGCCTCGGAGTTCTTCTCCACTCTCGACAGCGCCAACCGCTACGCGGTCGTCTACCGGCTGAACGAGGCGAAAAAGCCCGAGACCCGCGAGCGGCGGCTGCGCAAACTCGTCGCCATGCTCGAGCGCGGCGAGAAGCTCCACGGTCCCTAGACTCGCCGCATGGACCGCGAGCTGCTGGCCACCACCCTCGCCGAGGCGGGGGAGCCTTCCTACCGCGCCGGGCAGGTGTGGGAGTGGGTCGCGCGCGGGGCGCGCTCCTACGAGGAGATGACCAACCTGCCGGCGCCGCTGCGCGAGCGGCTGGCGGCAGAGGTGCCGCTCTCGACCCTGACCGTCGCCGCCGAAGCGAAGTCCGACGATGGCACCGTGAAGGCGCTCTTCCACACCGCCGACGCGCGGCCGATCGAGGCGGTGCTGATGCGCTACCGCGACGGCCGCCGCTCGGTCTGCCTCTCCTCGCAGTCGGGCTGCCCCCTTACCTGCACCTTCTGCGCCACCGGGCAGATGAAGTTCGGCCGCAACCTCGAGGTCGACGAGATCCTCGACCAGGCGCTGCACTTCCGCCGCATCGAAGCGATCGACCACGTCGTCTTCATGGGCATGGGGGAGCCGACGATGAACGTCGACAACGTCCTCGCCGCCTGCGAACTGCTGCCCGAGCTCGGCGTCACCCACCGCCGCACCGCGATCTCCACCGTCGGCTGGGTGCCGGGGATCGACCGCCTTGCCGAGTGCTCGATGCCGGTCAGCCTGGCCCTCTCGCTGCACGCGCCGAACGACGGGCTGCGCTCGCGGATCATGCCCGTCAACGATCGTTACCCGATCGCCGAGGTGCTCACCGCCTGCGAGCGCTACCGGGCCGCCCGTCGCCGCAAGGTCTTCGTCGAGTACGTGATGCTCGACGGCGTCAACGACCAACCCGAGCACGCCCGCGAACTCGCCCGGCTGCTCGACCCGCGCGGCTACAAGGTCAACCTCATCCCCTACAACCCGACCGGCGCCTACGACGGCTCCTCGCCGGAGCGGATCGAGCGCTTCCGCGCGATCCTCGCCGAGCACCGCGTGACCGCCACCGTCCGCCTCACCCGCGGCCGCGACATCGAGGCCGCCTGCGGCCAGCTCGCCGCCGCCTCCGCCTGATCCGCGAACTGCATCAACTTGTCCACCCAGTGGATGGACAAGTTGATGCAGTTCGGAACTGGCCAGCTGGCCAGTTACGATGCCGGACATGGCCACGGTCGACACCAGCGCCCCGGTCGCGCGTCCCCCGGAGATGTCGGGCAACCCGGTGCGCCGGGTGGTCGGCGATTTCGTCGACGAGTGGCGGGGGAGGGGGAAGTTCCCACCCGGCCATACCGATTTCAGCTGGGCCCGCACCCATCAGATCGCCCACGATCCGCTGCCGCTGCTGCTCGGCGCCTACGAAGAGTTCGGCCCGATCTTCAGCCTGCGTCTCCTGCACTCGCGGGCCGTCTTCATGCTCGGACCGGAGGCCAATCACTTCGTCACCGTCGGCCATCCCGAGAACTTCCACTGGCGCGAGTCGAGCTTCGGCGACCTGATCCCGCTCCTCGGTGACGGCCTGCTCACCGTCGACGAGGACTTCCACGACCGCGCCCGGGCGATCATGATGCCCGCCTTCCACCGCGAGCAGATCGTCGCCGCGACCGAGGCGATGACGATCGAGGCCGACCGGGCGATCGAGGCGCTGCCGGTCGGCGAGGTCGTCGACGTATACGAGTGGATGCGGAACCTGGCGATGCGGATCGCGATGCGGGCGCTGCTCGGTCTCGATCCCGATGAGGCCGGCAAGGGCGCCGCCGCGGCCGAGCACTTCGAGCGCGCGCTCGGCTACTACGGGATCGACTTCCACCTGCGCCTGCTGCGCGGGCCCGGCTCGCCCTGGCGCAAGCTGGTCGCCTCGCGCGAGGTCCTCGACGAGATCGTCTTCGGCGAGATCGCCCGCCGGCGCGCTCACCCAGACCCCGGGCGCCGGGACATTCTCAGCCTCCTGGTCGGCGCCCGCGGCGCCGGCGGCGAGGAGTTCACCGACACCGAGATCCGCGACCAGGTGATGACCCTGATGTTCGCCGGCCACGACACCTCCACCTCGACCCTCACCTTCATGCTGCACGAGCTGGCGCGCCACCCCGAGGTGACCCGGCGGCTGCACGACGAGCAGGAGAAGGTGCTCGGCGGCGCGACCCCGACCGCGCTGCAGCTCGAAAAAGAGATGCCTTACCTCGACATGGTCCTGGACGAGGTCCTGCGCCTCTATCCGCCGGCCTGGATCGGCCCGCGGCGGGCGATCCGCGAATACGAGTTCGGCGGCTACGCCGTGCCCGAGGGCGCCTACGTCAACTACTGCTCCTGGGCCAGCCACCGCCTCCCCGAGGTCTTCCCCCAGCCCGAGGCCTTCATCCCCGAGCGCTTCACCCGCGAGCGCAAGGCAGCGCTGCCGCGCGGCGCCTACGTCCCCTTCGGCGGCGGCTCCCGCATCTGCATCGGCAAGCGCTTCGGACAGACCGAGGTCAAGCTGGTGGCGACGAAGCTGCTGCAGAGCCTGCGCGTCGAGTCGCTCCCCGGCCGAACGGTGACGATCCGCCAGATGCCGACGCTCTCGCCGCGCGGCGGACTGCGGATGCGAGTCCAGCCGCGCGGCTGAGCGAATTACCGCGAAGAGCGGCTTACTTGATGAAGAGCATCTCCTCGTACTTCGGGAGCGGCCAGAGGTCGTCGGCGACGACGCGCTCGAGCTTGTCGGCGGCCTCGCGGACCTTGGCCATCGCCGAGAGCTGGCTGTCACGCGCGTAGATCGCCCAGTCCATGCCCTCGAGGTCGTCCGGGTAGGCGTTCGCCTCCTTCAGGTCGCCCAGCGCCGAGACCAACTCGTCGACCAGCTCGCGGACCTCGCCCTCGAGCGCCGAGACGCCCGCCTCGGAGATCAGCGCCAGCTGCCGCAGCCCTGCCGGCAGGATCAGCGTCTGGGCGATCGAGAAGGTCTCCTCCGCCTCGATGTTCGCCCGGATCGCGTACTGCTCGATCCAGACCTCGTAGCGGGACTCGAGCTCGCCCTTGGAGAGCACCTGGTAGTTCTCGAACGCCTCCACGGTGCTGTCGGCGAGCACCTCCGGCAGCGCGTCCGGGGTGGTGCGGAGGTTCTTCAGTCCGCGCTGCTCGGCCTCCTGGTGCCACTCCTCGGAGTAGTTGTCACCGCCGAAGCAGACCTGTTTGTTGGCCAGGTAGCTGTCTTTGACGATCTCGATCACGGCCTGCGGCATCTCCTCGCCGCCCTCGAGCTTCGCCTCCAGCTTGCCGGCGAGCTCGTCGATCGCCTCGGCGGCGATCGTGTTCAGGACCGTGTTCGGGAAGCCGAGCGACATGCTCGATCCCAGCGCCCGGAACTCGAATTTGTTGCCGGTGAAGGCGAACGGCGAGGTCCGGTTGCGGTCGCCGCCGTGCAGCGGCAGCGGCGGCAGCACCTGCGTGCCGAGGTCGAGGAACGAGGCGGGGGTGTTGGGGTCGCCTTCGCCCGTGGCGATCGCCTCGAACACTTTTTCCAGCTCGGCGCCGAGGAAGATCGAGATGATCGCCGGCGGCGCCTCGTTCGCCCCGAGCCGGTGATCCTGGCCGATGTTCGCCACCGAGGCGCGCAGCAGCCCCTGGTGCTTGTTGACCGCCTGGATCACCGCCGCGCAGAAGAACAGGAAGTGGATGTTGTCCGCCGGCGTGTCGCCCGGGTTGAGCAGGTTGGCGCCCGTGTCGGTCCCCATCGACCAGTTGTTGTGCTTGCCGGAGCCGTTGACGCCGGCGAACGGCTTCTCGTGCAGGAGGCAGACGAGGCCGTAGCGGCGGGCGACGTTCTCCAGCGTCTGCATCAGCAGCTGCTGGTGGTCGGAGCCGACGTTGGAGTTCTCGAAGATCGGCGCGATCTCGTACTGGGCCGGCGCGACCTCGTTGTGGCGGGTCTTGACCGGGATTCCGAGCTTGCGCATCTCCAGCTCCGACTCGAGCATGAATGCGAGCACCCGCTCCGGGATCGAGCCGAAGTAGTGGTCGTCGAGCTCGTGCCCCTTCGGCGGCTTGGCACCGAACAGGGTCCGGCCGGTCGCGATCAGGTCGGGCCGCTCGAAGAAGTACTGCTCGTCGATCAGGAAGTACTCCTGCTCGGGGCCGACGGTGGTGAAGACCCGCTGGGCCTCGTCGTCGCCGAGCAGCCGCAGCGCCTTGATCGCCGAGCGCGAGAGCGCGTCCATCGAGCGCAGCAGCGGGATCTTCGCGTCCAGCGCCTCGCCGGTCCAGGAGGCGAAGGCGGTCGGGATGCAGAGCAGCGCGCCGTTCGGGTTCTCGAGGATGAAGGCGGGGCTGGTCGGGTCCCAGGCGGTGTAGCCGCGGGCCTCGAAGGTGGCGCGGACGCCGCCGGTCGGGAACGAGGAGGCGTCGGGCTCGCCTTGGATCAGCTCCTTGCCGGAGAAGCCGGCGAGCGCCTGCCCTTCGCCGGCGGGCTCGAAGAAGGAGTCGTGCTTCTCCGCGGTCGAGCCGGTCAGCGGCTGGAACATGTGGGTGTAGTGGGTGGCGCCGTTCTCAAGCGCCCATTCCTTCATCGCCTCGGCGACCGCGTCGGCGAGACTCGGGTCAAGCGCGCCGCCGCCGTCGAGCGTCGTCTGCAGCTTCTCGAAGACGTCCTTCGGAAGCCGCTCCTTCTGCACGGTGGCGGAGAACACGTTCTGCCCGAACGGGTTGTTCTCCGGGATGGTCAGGTCCTGCGCGCCGAGGGCACCTCCGTTGGAGCTCCACTGGGCTGCGGTCACGTTCTGCTGGCGAATGCGAGTCATCGGTTCGGGTTTCCCCCCACTAGGCGCGCGCGGTCTTCCCGGCGCGATCGGTTGAAAGTCTCAGTCCCTCGAAAAGAGCATCACAGAGCCTAATAGCGGCTGCCCGATCGCGCTTTTGTACCCGCGTACAAACCTTGCCCTCAGGCGGTTGTCCCCGCTGTCGGGGCTTTTCGGAAGACGTGCAGGACGCCGCGGCGAGCGTGCCGACGTCCTCGACCTGACCGATCTCCCCGGGCGGCGTGCATCACGTAGCTGACCGAGCCCGAGCAGTTGTAGCCGCGGGCGTGCCAGCTGCGGTGACCGCGCGCCTAGGAGGCTCGAGGCAGGTCCGGCAGCGCATCGGCGGCGACCAGCGCCCCCATCAGGACCCCGAGCAGCAGGTCGCGCAGCTCACCGCGCTCGATGTCGCGGTGGTCGATCCAGTTCAGGCAGGCCCCGTCCATGAACCAGAGCCAGCCGCTGACGGCGGTGCGCGCCTTCGGCGGCGGCCCGTCGGGATAGAGCCCGTCGAGGATCCGCTCCGCCGTCGCTCGCCTCACCTCTTCGATCAGGTTGCGGATCTCGCGGACGGCGGAGGCGCTCTGCATCAGGTTTCGATAGGCGGCTGCGTTCTCCTCGACCATCGCCAGGAAGGCGTCGAGGCTGGCGGTCAGCTGCTCGACCGGCGCCAGCTCGGGATCGGGTTCGGTGCGCTCCCGCAGCTGGTCGGCCCAGGCGCTCAGCGTAGCCTCGAAAAAGGCCTGCTTGCTGGGGAAATAGTGGTAGAGCAGCGCCTTGGAGATGCCCACCTCGGCGGCGATCCTGTTCATCGAGAGCTCGTCGTAAGAGTGGCTGGTGAACAGCTCGGCGCCGCGCTCGAGCAGCTGCGCGCGGCGCTCGTCGACGTCCATGCGGCGGTAAGAGGGTCGGTTCACGCGACCATTGTACCGGCTTGTTGACCGATGGTTGACAAGATTGCTACGGTTGTTGACCCTTGGTCAATAAGCAATGGAGGCAACCATGAACGACGAAAATTTCGACACCCGGCAGAGCGCCCTATCGAGGATCGAATTCGAGCGGCTGTTCGGCGGCCGCGTACTGGCCTGGATCGGCGGCCTGGCAACCCTGCTCGGCGTCATCTTCTTGATGCGCAGCGCGGTGGACAGCAGCTGGTTCACCGAGGAGGTCCGCACCCTGATGGCCGGCTTCGGCTCCCTGCTGCTGCTCGGCATCGGCCTCTGGCTGCACGAACGGAGGGGGCAGCTCGAGGTCGCCCGCATCGCCGTCGCCGTCGCGATCCCGGGCCTGTATGCGACGACCGTCGTCGCCTCGCAGGTCTACGAGCTGATCTCACCCGTGATCGGGCTCGAGGCGGCGGCGCTGATCGGCGTTCTCGGCGTCTTCATCGCCGTGCGCTGGTCGTCGATGCTGGTCGCCAGCGTCGGCATGCTCGGTGCCCTGGCGGCGCCGATGCTGGTCGGGACCGAGACCGACGGCGGCATGATCGCCTTCGTCGCGATGGCGCTCGCCGCCAGCGTCGGCGTCCTCCTTTGGCAGCGCTGGAACTGGCTCGCGCTCGGCGCCTTCGCGGTCTCCGCGCCGCAGCTGATCGCCTGGATCGCCGACAGCGGGTTCATCGTCCTCTTCGAGGGTGAGAGGAATCCCACCGAGCCCGTCCTCCTGGTCCTCGCGGTGCTGGTCGGCTTCTGGGCTCTCTACGCCGCCGCGGCCTTCGGCTACGAGCTGCGCAGCCGCGGCGAGGGGCGGCTCCCGGTCTCCTCCTGGCTCCTGCTCCTCTCCAGCAGCGTGCTGATCGTCGGTGCCGGCTGCGTCGTCATCGGCGGCGACTCGAACCTCGCCCTCGACGCCTGGATCTTCGGCTTCGCGATCGCCCACCTGCTGCTCGGCGGCGCCGCGATCCGGTTCGGTGTCCACCGCGAGATCGGCTCGCTCCTGATCGGCGGCGGCATCGGCCTCGCGACCTTCGGGCTGGCCAACGCCTTCGACGGTCCCACCCTGGTCGCCGCCTGGTCGGCAGCGTCCGCCGCGCTCGCCTTCCTGGCGATCCGCGTGGACCGCGCGTACTCGTCGGCGCTCTCGGACGCCGAGCGCCTGCAGATCGCCTCGCTCGGGTTCCTCGGCCTCGCGATTGTGCACATGCTGGTCGTCGAGGCGCCCCCGATTGCGATCGCCGAGGGGGTCGCCGACCTCGGCGCCTCCGTGGTCGCCATCGCATGCTGCGCCGCAGCCGCGGTCGCCTGCTGGTTCTGGGGCCGCGAGATCGAGCCGACGACCGCGACGGTCGCCGGCTTCATCGGCGCCGCCGGGTTCGTCTACCTCGGCTCGGTCGCGATCATCGACCTGATCGGCGACAACGCCAGCGGCGAAGCGCGCGAGATCGGTCAGGCCTGGCTCTCGGCGTTCTGGACGGCGACCGGGCTCGGCGCGGTCGTCTGGGGCATGGTCCGGCGGGCGCCGAAAGCCCGCCTCGGCGGTCTCGCCCTGCTGGCGCTGGCGATCGCCAAGGTCTGGACCTACGACCTCTCCGAACTGGAAGAGGTCGCCCGGGCACTCTCCTTCGTCGCCCTCGGCCTGCTGCTGCTGGGCGGTGCCTTCGCCTACCAGCGGTTCCTGCCGAAGGAGGAAGAGGAGGAGCGCGCCGAGGCCACCGACGAGCGGCAGCCGCAGGCTTATCTATAGCCTGCGGTTCCCGCGGCCCGCGCCGCTCCACAAAGCCGAATACCGGAGGAACCCCAGCCCATGTTCGTCTCCAAGGCCGCCGTCGTCGGCGGCGGCACCATGGGCGGCGAGATCGCGCAGGCGATCGCCGCCGCCGACATCCCCGTCGTCGTCAAGGACATCGATCAGAAGTTCGTCGACGCCGCCCTCGACAAGGCCCGCGCCGTGACGGAGGGCCAGCTCGCCCGCCTGGTCAAGAAGGAGAAGCTGACCCAGGAACAGGCCGACGCCCGGCTCGCCGAGGTGATGGGGAACGTGATCGGCGCCACCACCTACGAGGAGTTCGGCGACGTCGACTTCGTGATCGAGGCGGTGCCGGAGAAGATGGAGATCAAGCAGGCGGTCTTCGGCGAGATCGACGCGGCCACGCCCGGGCACGCGATCCTCTCCTCCAACACCTCCTCGCTCTCGATCACCGAGATCGGCGAAGCGACGCTGCGGCCCGACAAGGTCGTCGGCTTCCACTTCTTCTACCCGGCCTCGATCATGCCGCTGGTCGAGGTGATCGGCGGCGACGACACCTCGCTGGAAACGGCGACCGCCGCCTACAACTTCGCCCAGGCGATCAAGAAGCAGCCGATCGTCTGCGGCGAGGTGCCCGGCTTCGTCGTCAACCGCATCCTGATGGCGACGATGGGCGAGATCTGGCGCGCCCAGGAGGAGAACGGGCTGTCGCTGAAGGCGATCGACGAGGCGATCGCCGGCGCCCAGCTGGCGCCGATGGGCCCGTTCTTCCTCACCGACCTGCTCGGCCTCGACACCGTCTTCCACGTCGCCGAGCACCTGAACGAGTCCTACGGCGAGAGCTTCTACGTCCACGAGGGGCTGCGCGGGCTGGTCTCCGAAGGAAAGCTCGGCGCCAAGACCGGCGGCGAGGGCTTCTTCAAGGACGGCGAGCAGAACGTCCCCGGTGACGCCGAGCCCGACGCCGAGGAGCTGGTGGCGATGTTCTCCAGCCGCGCCCTGATCGAGGCCTGCCTGCTGGTCGAGGAGGGGATCTGCTCGGTCCGCGACATCGACCTGGGGATGATGGCCGGCGCCGGTCTCGACCCCCGCAAAGGGCTGCTGCCGCCGTTCTGGAAAGCCGACGTCACCGGCCTCGACAAGGCGCTGGAGACGATGGAGAACCTGGAGGAGAAATACGGCGAGCGCTTCGCGCCGCCGGTGACTCTGAAGCGGCTGGTCGCCCAGGGGCGCCACGGCCTCAGCACCGGCCAGGGGTTCTACCCCTACCCGCAGGCCGACGAGGGCGAGCAGACCGAGACCGTGAAGCTGGAGACCCGCGACGGGGTCGCGGTCGCCTGGCTCGCCAACCTGCCGATGAACTCGATCTCGCCGCAGGTGGTCGAGGACCTGGAGACGGTCTGGAACCGGCTGAAGGACGGCGGCGAGGTCGGGGCGATGGTGATCGCCTCCTCGGTCCCGGTCGTCTTCTCGGCCGGCGCCGACATCAAGGCCTTCACGACGCTGGACGAGGCGAGCGGTGCCGACCTGATCAACCGCGCCCATGCGCTCTTCCGCGATTTCGGCGCCGCCCGGATCGCGACGATCGCCGCGGTCAACTCGATCGCCTTCGGCGGCGGCTGCGAGCTGGCGATGGCCTGCGACGTGCGGATCGCCGCCGAGGCCGCCGTCTTCGGCCAGCCCGAGGTGAAGCTGGGGATCATCCCCGGCTTCGGCGGCACCCAGCGGCTCGCCCGGCTGGTCGGCCCGAACAAGGCGCTGGAGATGAACCTGGTCGGCGACGCGATCCTCGCCGACGAGGCGCTCGAGCTCGGCCTCGTCAACCGGGTCGTGCCCGACCACGAGCTGTTCGAGACGGCCCTGATGTGGGGTCGCAAGCTGGCCGCGCAGGCGCCGGTCGCGGTCGAGCAGATCAAGGCCGTCTCCCACAAGGGCGAAATCGACGCCGGCATCGAGGCCGAGAAGCAGGGCTTCGCCGCCGCCTTCGGCAGCGAGGACGCGAAGGAGGGCATCGGCGCCTTCCTCGGCAAGCGCACCCCCAAGTGGAGCGGCAGGTAACGACGCCCGAGGTGGAGCGACTGGCCGAGCTGCTCGGCCAGTCGCGCCGCGCCGTCGCCCTCACTGGGGCTGGGGTCTCGGTCCCCTCCGGGATCCCGGACTTCCGCACCCCGGAGACGGGCCTGTGGGCGAAGGTCGACCCGATGGAGGTCGCCCACATCGACGTCTTCGAGCGCGACCCCGAGCGCTTCTGGTCCTACTACCGGCCGCGCTTCGCCTCGCTCGGCGACAAGGAGCCCAACCGGGCCCATGAGGCGCTGGCGGAGCTGGAGCGGCGGGGCCTGATCGAGGGCGTCGTCACCCAGAACGTCGATCGCCTCCACCGTGCCGCCGGCTCGGAGAACGTGATCGAGGTCCACGGCTCGATCGAGACCTCGTCGTGCACGGTGTGCGAGACCTCGTTCGGGCTGGAGGAGATGGACGCGCTCTTCGACGCGCGCGGCGTGGCGCTCTGCGCCGAGTGCGGCGGCGCGGTCAAACCCGACGTCGTCCTCTTCGGCGAGATGCTGCCGGTGGAGGCGATCGAGCGGGCGACGGAGCTGGCCGAAGAGGCCGACCTGATGCTCTGCGTCGGCTCCTCGCTCGCCGTCCACCCGGTCGCTGGGCTGCCGCAGCTGACCCTCGGCCACGGCGGGCGTCTGGCGATCGTCACCAAGGGCGAGACGCCATACGACGGCGAGGCCGAGTTGAAGCTCGAGGGCGAGGTCGACGAGGAGCTCGCCGCGCTCCTGGCGGCGCTCGGCTGATGGCCGGGCTGCCAGACGCGGTCGTCTTCGACAACGACGGCCTCCTGCTCGACACCGAGTCGGTATGGACGCGGGCCGAGCAGGACCTCTTCGAGCGCCGTGGGCTCGAGTTCACGCCCGCCCACAAGATGGAGCTGGTCGGGACCTCGGCCGAAGTCGCCGGGAAGGTGCTGGAGCGCCGCCTCGGCGAGCCCGGCCGGGCGGCGGAGCTGATCGAGGAGCTCAACGAGCTGGTGGTCGCCGAGCTCGAGCACGGGGTGGAGGCGATGGTCGGCGCCCGCGAGCTGCTGCACGTGCTGCGCGAGCGCGGCACGCCGATCGGCCTGGTCTCGAACTCGCCGATCGCCTTCGTCCGCCGCTCGCTCGAGATCGTGCAGTTCGAGGACCGCTTCGACGTCGTCGTCAGCGCCCACGAAACGGCGGCGCCGAAGCCCGCGCCCGACCCCTACCTGGAGGCCTGCCGGCGGCTCGGCGTCGATCCGGGTCCCGCGATCGTCGCCCTCGAGGACTCGCCGACGGGGGTCGCCGCGGCCCGCGCCGCCGGCCTGACCGTGATCGGCATCCCCTCGCTGGCGGGCGTCGCCCTGGAGGAGGCCCACCACATCGCCGCGTCGCTCGAGGACGAGGTCGTCTCCCGCCGCCTGGTTCTCTAGCGTCGGCTGGCGGCTCTACCCACCCCGCAGCACGCGGCGGCGCCTCAGGACGCGCTCGGAGATCTCCAGGGCCTCGATGGTCCGCTGCACGCTCTCGGCGTCCAGTTCGCCGCTCAGGGCGGCGTTGGCGACCTGCCCCACCTCGACGCGGCGCGCCTCGAGCTCGCCCATGTCCTCGGTGTGGCCCGGATCGGTGAGGGCGCCGGCGAGCTCGACGAGGAGCGCCTCGAGGCCGACCCTCAGCTGCAGGGCCGCCTCGCGGTTCCGGCCGGCGTCGAGGTCGGCCCGGGCGCGCAGCAGCAGCGCCTCGCAGGCGTCGATCCGCTCGCGGCCGCCGAGCACGGCGGCGACCCGCTCCTGCGGCCGCAGCTCCTCGGCGCGACGGCTGCGGCGCGAGCCGCCGGTCGCCTGGACGTCGACGTAGCGGGCGGCCGTGTAGCGACCGGCGGCGACCTCTTCGCCGCTTCCGTAGCCGATTCGCACTGCGCTCGCCTCGAGCTCGGTGAGTTCCCGGACGTGCGGGTCGGCTGCGGCCGCGCCCTGCGCGAAGAGGGCACGGTTGACGAGCGCGATGCCCTCGGCGACGAGGGCATCGACGGCCTCCTCCGAGCCGACCGAGTCGACCAGCCAGCGCTCCGCTTCCTCGGCGCTCGAGAAGGGCTCGGCGACACGCACCGCGGTGGCCCGCGAGAGGGGCAGGCCGGGCGGGGCCTCGTCGGTCTCGGCTGCCTGCGGGCGTCGCCTGCGGCGGCTCGGAAGCGGCGCCGCCGCCAGGGTCTCGACCACCAGCACGCTCTCCTCGCCGCCGGCGGCGTCCCGCGCCAGGTAACGCCCGTCGGCCACCGCCAGGGTGCCGGGAAGGTCGTACTGCGCGAATCCGAAGAGCTGGGTCAGAGGACCACCTGTCCTCCAGCTTGCCCGAAGTGGGTCAGTCGCCGCTTCCGGTGCCGCCGGACTTGGCGACCTTGGCGCCGCCGAGGCCCTTGCCGGCCTTGCCCTTGTCGGGCACCGAGGCCGCGGAGGGCTCGGTCGGGACTTCCGGGTTGTCGATCTCGTCGAGGCGGCCGATCAGGCGGTTCCACTGCTCGGGCTTGAGCATCCCCATGAACTGGACCTGATGCCCGAGCGAGTACATCGGCTGCCAGCCGATGTGGATGTGGTCGTTGTGATCCGGAAGCGCAAAGCTGGGGCCGCCGAGTTCCTCCAGCGAGATCAGCTCCTCGGGCGCCATCGTGCCCTGCAGGCGGAGCACCTCCCTGAGGACGGTGTCGGTGATCGAGCCCGGGCCCTGGTGGCCGAGGATCGGGATTCCGTTGACCGCCGCGATGTCGACCGCGTTGCCGGAGCTGTGGTTGGAGACGTTGCCGCTGGTGGTGAGGAAGCCGTGGCCGCACTTGAGCGAGGTGATCGTCAGGTCGAAGCCCCGTTCGGCGAGGTACTCGAGCGTGGCGAGCACGCGCCGGTCGATCTGGCCGGTGGCGATGTCCGTGCGGCCGCATTCGTAGATGTCGAGGCGCTTGTCGGCGAGGACCCGCTGCTGGAGAACCTCCTTGGAGAGCAGCAGCACCCCGGCGCTGCCCAGCTTCTGGGCGAATGGGTTCTTGCCGTCGGCGCGGTAGATCGCCGTCGCCTCGAGCAGCTTCCAGCCGTCGAGGATCGGCTTCGGGTCGATCCGCGGGGCCCCGCGGCCGGCCGGGCGGATCGAGAAGTTGATGTGCGGGTCGACCGAGTCGGTGGCCCCGGCGACCCGGGCCAGGACCGTCCCGGCGATCACCTTGGAGCCGGCCGTCAGGCTGCCGTCGGCGCCCGTCGCG
>DASVAT010000037.1:0-31780 GCA_036376215.1 Solirubrobacterales bacterium | reverse complement strand
ACACCGCAGAGGACCTGAAGCAGATCATCGACCGCTCGCGGCTCGGCGGCACCCTCGACCCGGGTGAGGCGGGAATGCTGGGCGGCGTCTTCCACCTCCACGAGCAGGAGGCGCGCGAGGTGATGACCCCGATCCCCGCGGTTGTGACCGTCGATGCATCGGAGGCCGTCGAGACGGCGCTGCGGCGCTGCGTCACCTCGGGCCACACCCGGCTCGTCGTCGTCGAAGACGAAAACCCCGACCGGGTCAAGGGCGTCGCCCACAACAACAGCCTCGCCCGGCTCTACATGAGCGAGGGCGCGGACGCCTCGATCGAGTCGGTGGTGCGGGACGCGCTGATCGTGCCCGAGACGCGCCCCCTCGACGACCTTCTGCACGACCTGCAGGGCCGGCGCACCTCGATCTCCGTTGTCGTCGACGAGTACGGGCGCACCGTCGGCATCGTCACCGTCGAGGACATCCTCGAGGAGGTGGTGGGGGAGATCGAGGACGAGACCGACCCCCGCGCCGCGGCGGTGCGGAGGCTGACCAACGGCGACTGGTTCGTGCGCGGGCACGTCTCGCTGGGTGACCTCGCCGACGCCGGCATCGAGCTGCCGGTCGACACCGACGCCTACAACTCGGTCGGCGGCTACGTCTTCGGTGAGCTGGGCCGGCTCCCCAGACGAGGCGACTCGATCGTCGCCAACGGGTACACGATCAGGGTCGAAGCGGTGCGCGAGAACCGGATCGAGGCGGTGCGGATCAGCGGCGGCAGCGGCGATTCCGTCCGCACCCCGGCCTAACTTCATCGGGCAACCCGCGCCAGCTCGAATCTTGGAGGTACCGCATGTGGGTTGTACGCCTGACCGACAAGCAGCTCGAGGTTCTGAGGGCATTGCTGCGCTCCGAGGAGCACCTCGGCCCAGCGCTGAAAGGCTCGATCGAGGCCCTCGACCTCGCCCGCTGGGACGACCTGCCCGAGGCGGAGCTGCCCTGGGAAGAAATCGAGACCGTCGCCCGCCGTCAGGGGATCTCGGAGGCCGACGTCATCTGGGACATCGCCAGCCGTCGTAAAGCGGCGTAATGGGAGGGGCTCCTCTCACGACACGCAGCTCAGGACGGCTGGAGCCACAACAGCTATTAGAGAGAGCTGCCGCTTTGAGCGAGCTGCTTTAGGGCAAGCTTTTGAACCTCGGGCGTCTTTTAGAGCCCCCTCGAGACCAACCTCAGTCGTAGCTGTAAAAACCCGCCCCGGACTTCCGTCCCAGCTTCCCCTCCTCGACCATCTTGACGATGATCGGCGGCGGCTCGTGGGTCGGCTCGTTCGATTCGGCGTAGAGCGCGTCGCCGATCGCTTTCGAGACGTCCATGCCGACGAAGTCGAGCAGCGCCAGCGGGCCCATCGGGTGGCCGGCGCCGAGCTTCATGCAGGTGTCGACCGCGCCGGGCTCCATCCCGGTCCGTTCGACCATCCGCGCCGCGTCGAAGAGGTAGGGGAAGAGGAGGCGGTTGACGACGAAGCCCGCTTCGTCGGGGACCTCGACCGCGGTCTTGCCGAGCGCCGCACACCAGGCGAGCGCCTTCTCGCGCGAGTCGGCGGCGCCGTCGGGGATGCAGACCTCGACCAGCTTCATCCGCGGCACCGGGTTGAAGACGTGGAACCCGAAGAGCTTCTCGGTGCCGGCCGCCGCGGCGATCTCGGCGATGCTGAGCGAGGAGGTGGTGGTCGCCAGGTCGGCGGCGGGACAGGCCTCGGCGATCGTCCGCAGCAGCTCGCCCTTCGGCCCGACCTCCTCGACGATCGCCTCGACGATCAGGTCGCAGTCGGCGAGGTCCTTCGGGTCCGTGGTCACCCTCAGCCGGGAGGGCTCGCCGCCCTCGATCTTGGCGCAGGCGGCGACGACTTTCTCCTCCGCGCGCCAGGCGGAGGCCTCGCTGCGGGCGAGCAGAATCGTGTCTGCGGTGGTGGTCGAGACCGCGGCAAGGCCGGTGGCTATCGCCCCGCTGCCCGCGATCCCCGGACTCGTGTACCCCTGGTTAGAACTCATTGGCCGGGGCTTCTATCACGCATCAGCGCCGCGATGACGCGCGGGTTGGGGGAGCCCGATAGCTGGCTGACTGACCAGTCAGTCAGCTACCCTGGAGGAAGGCAGCGCACCGGGCGCGCCCGAGATCTTCAGAGGAACGGAGGCTGGCGATGGGCAACGGCAACGGGAAGTTCGGCGGCAACGAAGTCGTCATCGTCGAGGCGGTCAGGACCCCGATCGGCCGCGGCCACCCTGAGAAGGGCTACTACAAGGACCTGCACGCTTCGAACCTCCTCGCCCGCACCTACGCAGAGCTGATCGCCCGCGCCGGGATCGACCCGAACGAGGTCGGCGACGTGGTCGCCGGCTGCGTCCAGCAGTTCGGCGAGCAGGGGCTGAACATCGGCCGCAACGCCTGGCTCGAGGCGGGGCTGCCGCAGGAGGTGCCCGCGACCACCGTCGACCGCCAGTGCGGCTCGGCCCAGCAGGCGGTCAACTTCGCCGCCGCCCTGGTCGCCTCCGGCGTCCACGACGTCGCCGTCGGCGGCGGCGTCGAGCACATGGGCCACATCTCCTTCGCCGACTCCTACTCGGTGATGGAGGAGCACGGGTTGGCCTTCTCGCCCGAGCTGATGGAGAGATACAACCTGATCCCGCAGGGCCTCTCGGCGGAGATGATCGCCGACCAGTGGGAGATCCCCCGCTCCGAGCTCGACGAGATCGGCCTCCGCTCCCAGCAGCTCGCCAAGCAGGCGACCGAGGAGGGGCGCTTCGAGCGCGAGACGATCTCGATGCAGGTCAACGGCGACACCTACGTCACCGACCAGGGCCTGCGCGAGACCACCCTCGAGGGCCTCTCGGCGCTGAAGCCGGCCTTCAAGGAGGACGGCAAGATCACCGCAGGCAACTCCTCGCAGGTCTCCGACGGCGCCGCCGCGGTGCTGCTGACTACGCGCGAGAAGGCCGACGAGCTGGGGCTGGAGCCGCGGGCGCGGATCTTCGACCAGACCACGGTCGGCGTCGACCCGGTGATCATGCTGACCGGCCCGATCCCCGCCACCCGCAAGCTGCTCGAGCGCAACGGGATGACGATGGACGACATCGACCTGGTCGAGATCAACGAGGCCTTCGCCTCGGTGCTCGGCGCCTGGCGACGCGAGCTCGAACCCGACATGGACCGGGTCAACGTCAACGGCGGCGCGATCGCCCTCGGCCACCCGCTCGGCTCGACCGGCGCCCGGCTGATCACCACCCTGCTGCACGAGATGGAGCGCTCCGACAAGGAGATGGGGCTGGTGACGATGTGCTGCGGCGGCGGCCTCGGCACGGGGACGCTGATCCAGCGGGTCTAGGCGGCGCCCACGCCGGGAGGGGAGGAGGTACCTTCCCCTCTCGGAATCGTTCGTCTTAGGGGAGAGGAGTCGAAGTTGAACCGGTCATTGCTCACGGCGCTCGCGGCCCTTGTCGTGCTGGCCGCCGTCATTGCCGGCTGCGGCGGCGGCGAGGACACCACCGATAGCTCCACCGCCGCCCTGTCCAAAGCGCAGTTCATCAAGCAGGGCGACGCGATCTGCAAAAAAGCGAACGAAGAGAACGAAGCCGAAGCGGAAAAATTCGCCAAAGAGAATGGCTTCGAACTCGAAACCGCGAGAAAAATTCAGCTGGAAGAGCTGGTCGAAGGGGTGCTGATACCTAGCCTCGAGCAGCAAGCGGAAGAAATCGGTGCGCTCGGAGCGCCCGAAGGTGACGAGGAGCGGGTCGAAGCGATCGTCGTCGCGCTCGAAGACGCGGCGGGTGAAATCGAAGACGAGCCGAGCCTGGCCTTCGAATCGAAAGCGCTGGAAGAGCCGAGCAAACTGGCCGCCAGCTACGGATTCCAGGTCTGCGGCGAAGTGTGAGTCGCCGCTGCCGTTGCTTTCGCATTTTTGCGCGTCGTTGACTTTCGAGCCTGCTTTGGCATATAGGTCTTCCGATTAGTCAAACTATTCGGAGGCGGGCAGAGCGGTGTATAGACGGATTATGGGGGTGGTATTGGGGGTTGCGGTGATTGCCGTCCTTGCCAGCGGTTGCGGCGGGGGCGACTCGACGGACACCGTGACCAAGGCCGAATTCGTCGAGCAGGGGAAGGAAATCTGCGCCAAGCGCAAAAAGGACTGGACCGCGGCGCTGGCCTCCTACGAAAAGAAGGTCGTCGAAGAAAAGGCCACCCAGGACTCTGAAGTGCAGGAAGAAATCGCGACGGGGATCCTGAAGGAAAAGATGGTTCCCGCGATGGAGGTCCAGCTCCAGGAATTCGAAGATCTGGGCACCGTCGAGGGGAGCGAGAAACAGTCCGAAAAGATGCTGAAGACTCTGTCCGTTGCGGTAGCGGAGTTGGAGAATAAAGGCATCGGCGGTCTCCGTGAAAGCAAATACACGACCTTTGAAGAAGAAGCCAAAGAACTTGGCTTGACCTGCCCGATCTAGGCCTCGGAGATCCCCTGGCCGGGCGGCCAGGGGATCTCTATATGCTCCTCACTCGATGGACCTGACGCTGTCGCCATCGGAGGAGGAGTTCCGCGACGAGGTTCGCACCTGGCTGCAGGAGAACCACCCGGGACCCGAGCCCGAGGCCGGCCTCGACGAGGTGATGGCCTTCCGGCGCGAGTGGCAGCTGAAGCTGCACGAGGCCGGATGGGCCGGCATCTCCTGGCCGAAGGAGTACGGCGGCCGGGGTGCGACGATGATCGAGCAGGCGATCTTCGCCGCCGAGGCGAGCCGCCAGGAAGCGCCGAGCCCGGCCAACGTCCTCGGGCTGGCGATGGGCGGCCCGGTGGTGATCGCCCACGGCAGCGACGAGCAGAAGGCCCGTTACCTGGAGCCGATCCTCACCGGTGAGGAGATCTGGTGCCAGGGCTTCTCCGAGCCCGAGTCCGGCTCCGACCTCGCCTCGCTGAAGACCCGCGCGGTCAAGGACGGCGACGAATGGGTGGTCACCGGCCAGAAGGTCTGGACGACCTTCGCCCAGTACGCGAAGTGGTGCATGCTCGTCGCCCGCACCGACCCCGACGCCCCCAAGCACCAGGGGCTCACCTACTTCCTGATGGACATGGAGCAGGAGGGAGTGCAGACCCGGCCGCTGGTCCAGATCACCGGCGAGGGCGAGTTCAACGAGGTCTTCTTCGAGGAGGCGCGGGTCCCCGACGCCAACGTCGTCGGCGGCGTCGGCAACGGCTGGGCGGTGGCGATCACGACGCTGATGAACGAGCGCGCCGGGCTCGCCTTCGGCGCGATCTCCCAGATCCAGAACAGCCTCGGCCGGCTCTCGAAGCTCGCGCGGGAAACGCCCTCGAACGGCGGCGCCGCGGCCGAGGACCCCTACTTCCGCCAGCGGATCGCGCAGCTCCACATCGAGGTGGAGACGATGCGGCTGAACGCCTACCGCGGCCTGACCAAGACGATGCAGTCGGGGATCCCGGGCCCGGAGGGGTCGCTGGGCAAGTGGCAGTGGGCCGATCTCAACCAGGACCTGACCGAGCTCGCGCTCGAGATCGAGGGCGCCTACTCGGTGCTGGGCCGGGGCTCCGAGCACGCGGTCGCCGGCGGCGCCTGGCAGTACGGCTTCCTCCGCTCTCGCGCCAACTCGATCGAGGGCGGGACGACCGACATCCTGAAAAACATCATCGCCGAGCGAGTCCTGGGCCTGCCGCGGCTGCGCTAGGGAAGACGGCGGCTTTGTACTTCGACCTCACCGACGAGCAGCAGGCGATCAAGTCGACCGCCCGCGGATTCCTCGCCTCGCGCTTCAAATCGGAGCGGATCCGCGAGATCGCGGCCAGCGAGGACGGCTTCGACGAGAAGGGCTGGAAGGAGATGGCCGCGCTCGGCTGGGCCGGCCTGGCGCTGCCCGAGGAGTGGGACGGCCAGGGCCTCGGGACCGTCGAGCTGGCGGTGCTCTTCGAGGAGATGGGTTACGCCCTGGCGCCCTCGCCGCTGCTCTCGAACACGATCGCCGGCCTGGCGCTGGACGCCGGCGGCTCCGACGAGCAGAAGGAGCGCTGGCTGCGGCCGCTCGCCGAGGGTTCGCTGCGGGGGACGCCGGCGCTGATCGACGCAGACGGTCCCGCCGAACCGATGAAGTTCTCGATGGCGGCCGAGCCCGACGGCGACGGCGTCGTCCTCGACGGCGAAAAGGCGTTGGTGGCGGACGCCGGCAGCGCCGACTTCTTTCTCGTCTCCACCGCTGACGGGCGTCGCCACGTCGTCGAGCGCGGCGCCGAGGGCGTGTCCGTCACCCCGGAGGAGTCGATCGACCTCACCCGCCGCCTCTCCACGGTCAGCTTCCACGGGGTCAAGGTCGCGGCCGGCGCCTCGCTGCCGGGCAGCGCCGAGGACTACCGCCCGGTCTTCCTGCGGGCCTGTGTTGCGATCGCCGCCGAGTCGACCGGGGTGGCGCAGCGGGCGCTGGAGATGTCGGTCGAGTACGCCAAAGACCGGCAGCAGTTCGGACGGCCGATCGGCGCCTACCAAGCCGTTTCCCACCGTTGCGCGCAGATGCTGCTGGAGACCGAGAACTCGCGCTCGGCGGTCTACGGCGCCGCCTGGGCGGCCGGCGCCGAGCCGGAGTCGCTGGCGCTCGCCGCCTCGATGGCGAAGGCCTACGCCTCCGATGCGGGCTGGCGGGTGCCCGACGCAGCGATCCAGGTCCACGGCGGGATCGGGTTCACCTGGGAGCACGACCTCCACTTCTTCCTCAAGCGCGGCCGCGCCAACGCCGCGACCTTCGGCGACGCCAAGTGGCACCGCGAGCAGGTCGCCGAGGCGGTCCTCGCCGGCGAGACGGCACCCGCGAGCGCCTGAGTACGGGCCACCGTGGGCGCGCTCGACCGCATCTCCGTCGCCGCGATCGGCACCTCGGTCGCAGACCTCGAGGCGGAGACGCTGCGGGCCGAGGCGGCGGGGGTCGAGTGCGTCTGGGCGCCGGAGCTCTTCCGCAGCGCGGTCACCCAGGCCAGCTACCTGGCGGCGAAGACCGAGCGGATCGGCGTCGCCACCGGGATCGTCTGGGCCTTCACCCGCAGCCCCTTCATCCACGCGATCAGCGCCCTCGACGTCGGCGAGATGTCGGGCGGCCGCTTCCGCCTCGGCATGGGCGCCGGCGTCAAACGCCTGAACGAGACCTGGCACAACGCCGACTACGGCCGGCCGGCACCGCACCTGCGGGAGGCGATCGAGGCGACGCGGCTGATCATGCGACAGGCGAGCGCCGGCGAGCCGATCCGCTACGAGGGCGAGTACTACGACATCGACATCAAGGGATGGATCCGTCCCCACCCGGCGCCGCGCGAGGCGGTGCCGATCTACACCGCCGCGGTGCAGGCGGGGATGGCGCGGATGGCCGGCGACGTCGCCGACGGGCTGATCGGCCATCCGATCCAGAGCCTGAGGTGGATCGACGAGGTTGTCGTCCCGGCCTTCGAGGAGGGGCTGCGGCGCTCCGGCCGCGAGCGCGGCGACTTCGACTACCTGCCGACCGTCTGCTGCGCGATCGACGACGACGAGGGGCGGGCGATCGAGATGGCCCGTCGCACGATCTCCTTCTACGCGACCGTGAAGACCTACATGCCGCTCTGGGAGCTGCACGGCTTCGCCGACAACGCAGTGGCCGCAGGCGAGGCCTTCCGCCGCGGCGACCTCGCCGCCGTCCCGGCCGCGATCAGCGACGAGATGGTCGAGGCCTACTGCGCCGCCGGCCCCCTAGACAAGGTCCGCGCCCGGGTCGAGGCGACCGCCGACCGCGCCGACGGCCTCTTCCTCACCCCACCGACCTACTTCATCTCCCCCGAGGAGCTGAGCGAGTTCCAGAACCGCATCATCGACGCCTTCGGCCCGGAGGCGTGAGCGCCGAGACCGCAAAAATGGTTCTTGAAGAGCCATTTTTGCGGTCTCGCGAGTTTGAAGTGCTGGATCGGGTGCGGGGGATACCGGCTGGGTTCGTGAGTACGTACGGGGATGTGTCGCCGGGGGCGCCTCGGTTCGCCGGCACGGTTCTCTTCCACGCCGACGATCCCGACCTGCCCTGGTGGCGGGTCGTCCGCGCCGACGGCTCGCTCGCCAAGGGCGACCGGCAGCGGGCGCTGCTGCGGGCCGAGGGCGTGCCATTCCGCGGCGAGCGCGTCGATATCGGACGCGCTCGCCTGCCGGGAAACTCCTAGGGGCAGATCACGATCAGGTGGAAGTCGGCGTCCTCGTTGTTGCCGTCTTTGCCGCGGGTGTGGACTTCGATCGCGTTCGGGTTCGCCGCCGAGGCGTTGGTCTGCGCGTAGCCCGAGTTGGGGACGGAGGTGCCGGCGTTGTTGCGTCCGGCGACGTCGGCGCAGCCGGAGACGTTGAAGGGGAAGGTGACGGTCACCGCGCCGCCGCCCTCGACCGCCGCGATGTTGGGCCCGCTGGCCCTGGCGAGGGCGGCGTTGCCGGGGCTCGCGGGGTTGTCGACGACCGCCCAGAAGGTGTGGGTCGCGACCTGGGAGTACGGCACCGTGCCGAGCTTGTTGTTGTTGATCTGGAACCCCGTCAGGGTGTCCTTCTTCAGCTTGCCGCCGCCGATCGTCTGCTTCTTGATCGCGCCGCCGTTGATCGTCTGCGCCGCGTAGGCCGTCCCCGCCAGGGCGGCGACGAGGGCGATCAGCGCCACCACCATCGCCGGCGACGGGCGCCGCTCGAGGAGAGTTTTCATCTCGGTGGACTACCCGGGAAGCTGTGACACGAACCGCTCGAAGGCGGCGAGGTCGGTCACGGCGGGGCCGTGACCGGGGAGGATCAGGGAGGGGTTCAGCGCGGCGAGCTTGCGGATCGAGTTCCGGTTCTCGACCGGGTTCGGGGTGAGTTCGTCGGGTGGCTCGGCGAGCTTGGTCCGCAGGCTGACGTAGGTGATGTTGCGGATCACGTCGCCGCAGATCGCGACCCGGTCGGACTCGCGGAAGAAGATCACCTCGCCCGGCGCGTGGCCGGGGGCGTGGACGACGCGGAAGCCGGCGACCTCGTCGCCCTCGCGCAGGACCCGGTCGACCGGGTGGGGTGGGCCTTCCCACATCCGGGCAAAGGCCTTGGCCCCGATCTTGGCGGTGGCCGCCACCGCGCGGCGGCCCTCCATCGCGTCGACGTCGTCCTCGTGACAGGCGAGCGGCACTTCGCGCGCCTCGCAGACCGCCTTGGCGCAGCCCTGGTGGTCGGGGTGGACGTGGGTCAGCGCCACCATCGAGATCTCCCGCCCCTCCAGCTCTTTGAAGATGCGGCCCTTGTCCCAGCGCCGGCCGGCGTCGATCAGGACGTCCTCGGCGAGGTAGACGTTGATCAGCGGGCGCGGTAGCTCCTTCAGCCGCCAGACGCCGGGCGCGAGGTACTTCAATGCGAGATCCCGAGGCCGTCGCGAGGCTCGCCGCTGTGCTGGGAGAGCTGCTCGAGCCGAGCGATCTGGCGCTCCCCCTCGATCCGCGCCGGGTGATCGGCGCCCAGCGGCTCGATCAGGCGGCGGATGCGGTTGCGGACCTGCAACGAGAAGTGCGGGGTGACCGGACCGGCGAGGGCGCGAATGTCCTCGACCGTGATCTCCTTCTCGCTGCCGAGCAGCTGGGGATTCTCCGCCTCGCTCATCGTTCTCCCCCGATCTTCTCGAGTTCGGCCAGCTCGTTGACTTCCGCCTGCTGCTCGACCTCGATCGCGTCTTGGTCGCCGATCACCCAGACGTGGTTGTAGAAGGCGCGGGTGGGGTCGTTGGTGTAGCCGGGCTTGACGTCGAGGAGGTAGCTGCGCACGTCCTCCGGCAACTCGGCGGCGTCGTCGGTCAGCAGCAGCGGGCCCCAGGTGCCGGAGGCCGATAGCGGCACCGCGGCGGCGGCATCGGCGGGTGCGTCGCTGCGGGCGAGGACGAAGCCGTGACCGGGGTCGTTGACGTTCCAGCCGAAGCTGCCGTCGCGGTAGCGGGCGAGGGCGAGCGCGTTGGCGACCGGGTCCTCACCGGAGACGCGCTTGACCCGCTTGGAGACCTTGGCGATTTCGCGCACGACCTCGGACGAGATGACGGAGGAGGGGCCGAGCACGTAGACCGGGACCCGCGGGTGCGCCTTCAGGATTGCCGCGGTTGGCGCCGGCAGCTTCTTCGCGCCGGAGAAGAGCACGGGGTCGCCGGAGCGGGCGGCCCAGGCGGCGGCCGGGACCGCGAAGTCGGGGCGCGAGTCGGAGGCGACGACGATGTGGTTCGGCGGCTCGCCGGCGAGGCGGTCGCGCAGGGTGGCGACCTGGGCGGCAGTGCTGGCCGGGTCGCCGGAGGCGACCGGCGCGGCCTTGCCGGGATAGGTGACGGCGCCGATCGCGAAGAGGGCGGCCTGGCCGGTTTCCTCGCTGCCCTGCGGGTCCAACGCCGCGAGCGCTTCTTCGCTCACCTCGGGCATCTCGTCGGGGCCGGAGAAGAGGATCGGCGCCCGCACCGGGTCGGCCATCAGGACACCGGCGGCGATTACGCCGGCCCAGTCCTCTTCGCTGACGATCGACACCGCTGCGGGGCGTTGCTCCGGCGTGGTGGAGGGGAAGACGGCGAGCGCCGCGCCGGCGGCGTTGGCGGCCGGGTCGGAGCCGCCGATGCGGGTCGTGTTGTTGGTCGCGAAGCCGGGATAGCCGAGCGCTTCGGCCGTCTGCTCCGCTGCGGCTTGGCCCGTCCTCTCCGCGGCGGCGGGCGCCGGGGCCGGCGTCTCGCTGGTGCCGCTGTCCTCGCCGCTGGTGCCCCAGACGACAGCGACGACGATGAAGACCACCTCCAGCGCGACCAGCGCGATCAGCAGCTTCGGCGTGCCGCCGTCATTCGACTCCACCGGATTGTCCGTGGGTGCCGGGGCGGAGGGCGCCTTCGGAGCCGGCTTCCCGGCCTTTGCCTCCTCTGCCGGGACGTCGGCGTTGATCGGCCGCTTCGGGATCACCGGGGAAACGTACCGGGGGACCTCTGGCCGGGAGGAGTAGAGTTCCCGAACTGGCTGACTGACCAGTCAATCGGTAGGCGGCAGAGAGAGGAAGAGGATGGATTTCGCACTGAACGAGGAGCAGCAGGAGTTCAAAGCGCGGTGCCGGAAGTTCGCCCGCGAGGTGATCCGGCCGGTCGCGCGCAAGCACGACGAAGAGGAGAGCATCCCCTGGGAGGCGATCAAAGAGGCGCGGAGGCAGGGCTTCGGCGGCCTCGAGGCGATTCAGCGGAACGCCTCCGACCCCGAGGGCCAGATGCAGGTGATCTCCGCCGAAGAGTTCCACTGGGGCTGCGCCGGCATCGCCCTGGCGATCAGCGGCTCCGGTCTCGCGGCCGCGGGCATCGCCGCCTCCGGCACGCCCGAGCAGATGCAGCGCTGGGTCCCCGAGTGCTTCGGCGCGGGCGAGGAGATCAAGCTCGGCGCCTACGCCGTCACCGAGCCGCAGGCCGGCTCCGACGTCAAGAGCCTGAAGACGACCGCCAAGCGCGACGGCGACGAGTGGGTCCTAAACGGCACCAAGGTCTTCATCACCAACGGCGGCATCGCCGACGTACATGTCGTCGTCGCCACCGTCGACCCCGAGCTCGGCACCCGCGGCCAGGCCTCCTTCGTCGTCCCCAAGGGGACCCCCGGCCTGAGTCAGGGCAAGAAGGAGACCAAGCTCGGGATCCGCGCCTCGCACACCGCCGAGATCGTCCTCGAGGACTGCCGCATACCGGTCGACCACCTGCTCGGCGGCGAGGAGAAGCTGGAGAAGAAGCTGCAGCGCGGACGGGAAGGGAAGAAATCGCGCGGCGCCGACGCCCTGGCGACCTTCGAGATCACCCGCCCGCTGGTCGGCGCCTCGGCGCTCGGCATCGCCCAGGCCGCCTACGAGTGGACCCTCGAGTACCTCGACGGGCAGAGCGAAGGCGGGGTGCCGATGCTGCAGGCGCAGCGGATCCAGCAGACGCTGGCCGACGTCGCGACCGAGATCGAGTCCGCCCGCCTCCTCGTCCAGCGCGCCGCCTGGATGGGCCGCAACGGCGTGCCGATGACCGGCGGCCAGGGCTCGATGTCGAAGCTCAAGGCCGGCGACGTGACGATGTGGGCGACGACGACGCTGATGGATCTCGTCGGCCCCTACGCGCAGAGCACCGAGTGCCCGCTCGAGAAGTGGTTCCGCGACGCCAAGATCTACCAGCTGTTCGAGGGGACGGCCGAGATCCAGCGGATGGTCATCTCGCGGATGCAGGCGCGCGAGTACGCCGAGCGCCTCGGCTACGCCGCCGAGATCGCCGAGGAGTCGATCAAAAAAGAGCCCGTCGCCGCCTGACCCCGGCCGTATCCTCGGAGGATGCACGGGCCCGGCCACGGCCACAGCCATAGCCACGCGCTCGACGCGCGGCGCGCCGACAGCCGGCAGCGGATGCGCTGGGCGCTGTGGATCAACCTCGGCCTGCTCGTGGCCGAGGCGGTCGGCGGGATCCTCACCGGTTCGCTGGCGGTGCTCGCCGACGCCGGCCACGTCCTCTCCGACGCCGGCTCGATCGTCCTCGCGCTGATCGCGGCGCGGCTGGCGACGCTGCCGGCTGCCGGCCGGCGCACCTTCGGCTACCAGCGCTCGGAGGTGCTGGCGGCGCTGGTCAACGGGCTGCTCCTGGTCGGCGTCAGCATCGCCGTCGCGATCGCCGCGTTCGGCCGCTTCTCCGACCCGCCGGAGATCGACGGCTGGGGCGTCCTCGCCCTCGGCGTCCTCGGCCTCGCCGGCAACGTCGCCGCGACCATCGTCCTCGCCCGCGGCCAACGCGAGGACATCAACCTCGAGGGGGTGCTGCGCCACTCCGCCGCCGACGCGCTCGGCTCGATCGGGGTCGTCCTCGCCGGCGCCTTCGTCCTGCTCGGCGGCTCGCCGGTGATCGACCCGATCGTCGGACTGCTGATCGCGGTCCTGATCCTCGCCTCGTCCTGGCGGCTGATCAAGGAGCCGGTCGACGTGCTGATGGAGGCGGCGCCGGCGGGCGTCGACGTCGAAGGGGTGGGGGCGACGATCTGCCGCGAGGCGGGGGTGCGCTCGGTGCACGACCTCCACGTCTGGACCGTGACCTCCGGCTTCGGGGCGATCGCGGCCCACGTCGTCGTCGCCCAGGGAGCCGATCGCGACCTGATTCGGCGCCGGCTCGAGCTGACCCTGCGCGAAAGCTACGGGATCGAACACACGACGCTGCAGATGGAGGAGGAGGCGAGCCAGGAGCTCCTCCACGTCGAGAACTTTCGAGCGGATACCAACTAGCCGTACCTTCGTCTACTTAATTTTAGTAGTTCAGAGGTCCAATCTGTTAGGAGCTCGGCTTCGATGGGGTAAGCCAACAGCGGATGATCAGGCAGGCGAGGAGCTATCTGCTGGGCGCGATGTCGGGCGCGGGCCTGATCGCCGTGGCCGTGGTCGCCTTCGTCCTGCTCGTCTCGGCCCAGGTCTTCGAGAACTTCCCGATCCGCGGCCTGATCGGCTCGGACGACGACGTTGCCGTCTCGGCCGCGGAGACGGCGGACGCCGGCGCGGGGCAGGGAGCTGGCGCAGGCGGGGCCACCGACGGCGCCGGTGGCGGCAGCGCCAGAGGCGACGGCGCCGGAGACGGATCTGCGGGCGGCGGCCAGCAGGGCGTCGGCGGCGCGGGTCAGGGGCCAGGCGGAACCGGCGGCAACGGCAACGGCGGTGGCGAAGCCCCGGGAGCCGGTGGCGGCGGCTCGGCACCGGGTCAGGCCGCGGGCGGCACCTCCGACGGCAACGGCACGGCCTCCAGCGGCGGCGGGTCGGGCGGCGGCGGTTCCACCGGAGGCGGCGGAGGAGCCGGAGGCGGCGGCGGGACCACGACCTCGTCGACCTCGGAAAAAGTCACCAGCACCGTCAACGAAACCGTCGACGAGGTCGACGAAACCGTTACCGGCGGCGCCCTGGAGGAAACCGGCGTCACCCAGGTGACCGAAGAAACCGTCGACGGCGTCGCCGGACCGGAATCGCCGGTCGGCAAAGTCGTCGACGAAACGGCCGGCGCCGTAGAAGGCGTCCTCGGCGGCAATAAATAACCGCGCAGCCATCGCGTGGTTCCTTTTGCACCCTCTGCGTGCAAAAGGAACCACGGAACTAGGGCCGCGCCTGTTCTACGCCTAATCGTCAAAATGCCCGTCCTATGGCGGAGCGAGGACAGGCGGGCTCGGTGGCGAGCGATCCGGTGGCGGGCTCGGCGGTCTTCCCGCGGGGCAGCCGCGTCGACGAGGAGGGTCACCTCGAGGTCGCCGGCTGCGACCTGGTCGGGCTGGCGGAGGAGTTCGGCACCCCGGCCTACTTCTACGCCGAGGACGACATGCGGGGGCGCGCCCGCGCCTACCGCGAGGCCTTCGAGGCCCGCGGGGCCGAGTTCGAGGTCCTCTTCGCCAGCAAGTCGCTGCCCTGCACCGCCGCCTACCGGCTCTTCGCCGAGGAGGGTCTGTCAGTCGACGTCGCCTCCGGCGGCGAGCTGCACATGGCGCTCAGCGCCGGCTTCGACCCCGCCCGGATCCACATGCACGGCAACAACAAGTCCGACGAGGAGATCCTCTTCGCCGCCCGCGCCGGAATCCGTCACCTGATCCTCGACTCCTTCGACGAGATCGAGCGCTGCGAGCGGCTGCTCGACGAACCGCAGCGGGTGCTGATCCGGGTCACGCCTGGGATCAAGCCCTCGACCCACGACTACATCACCACCGGTCAGCTCGACTCGAAGTTCGGCTTCGGGCTCGAGGACGGGCTGGCGGCGGAGGCGATCGAGCGCGTGCTCGCCTCCGACAAGCTGGAACTGGTGGGGCTGCACGCCCACATCGGCTCGCAGATCTTCGAGCTGGAGCCCTACACGCTGGCGATCCGGGCGCTTGGCGACCTGGCCGGCGAGTGGTGCGAGGTGGTCAACGTCGGCGGTGGCCTCGGGGTCGCCTACACCGCGGAGGACGAGCCGCCCTCGATCGACGCCTACGTCGACGTCAAGGTCAGCGGCGTCGCCGAGGTCTTCGGCCCCGGGGTGCGGATCCTGGTCGAGCCCGGCCGCTCGCTCGTCGCCAACGCCGGCCTCACCGCCTACCGCGTCGGCACCGTCAAGGAGATTCCCGGCGTGCGCACCTACGTCGCCGTCGACGGCGGCATGTCCGACAACCTGCGGCCGATGCTCTACGGCTCCCGCTACGAAGCGCTGATCGCCGACCGCGCCGCCGCCCCGGCGGAGACGCTGGTGACGATCGCCGGCATGCACTGCGAGTCCGGCGACGTGATCGTCCGCGACGCGATGCTGGCCGAGCCAGCCGTCGGCGACGTCCTCGTCACCCCGGCCACCGGCGCTTACGGTTACGCGATGGCCAACAACTACAACGGCGTGCCGCGGCCGCCGGTCGTCTTC
The DNA here is from genome assembly GCA_036376215.1 of Solirubrobacterales bacterium. Lineage (GTDB taxonomy): Bacteria > Actinomycetota > Thermoleophilia > Solirubrobacterales > 70-9 > VAYN01. Next base: position 16,372 of record DASVAT010000037.1, on the reverse strand, counting down.
TGCAAGGACGGCGAGGCGCGGGTGGTCGTGCGGCGCGAGACCTACGAGGACCTGACGGCGAGGGACGTCTAGTGTCGGCCGACGTGGCCGCCGAGGGCTCCAAACCCGTTCGCATAGGGCTGCTGGGACGCGGCACGGTCGGCGCCGCCTTCGCGGAGCTGGTCGCCGGCCGGGCCGATGCGGTCGAGGCGGCGACCGGGCTGCGGCCCGAGATCTCCGGGGCGCTGACCCGTAGCGAGGGGAACTTCGAGGCGATCCTCGCCGGGTCGGAGGTGATCGTCGAGCTGATGGGGGGCACCGAGCCGGCGCGCGAGCACGTGCTGGCGGCGCTGCGGGCCGGCAAGCCGGTCGTCACCGCCAACAAGCAGCTGCTCGCCCAGCACGGCGACGAGCTCTTCGCGGTGGCGCGCGAGGCGGGGGTCCAGCTGCGCTTCGAGGCCGCCGTCGCGGCGGTGATCCCGATCGTGCGGACGATCCAGGAGAGCTTCGGCGTCACCGAGATCGCCAAGGTCTTCGGGATCGTCAACGGCACCACCAACTTCATCCTCACCGAGATGGCGGCGACCGGCGCCGGCTACGACGAGGTTCTGGCCCGGGCCCAGGAGCTGGGCTACGCCGAGGCCGACCCCTCCGACGACGTCAGCGGCGCCGACGCGGCGGCGAAGATGGCGATCCTCGCCCGGCTCGCCTTCCACACGCCGGTGACCCTCTCCGAGGTCGCCTACGAGGGGATCGAGGCGATCCAGCCCGACGACCTCGCCTACGCGAAGGAGCTCGGCCTCTCGCTGAAGCTGCTCGGCGTCGCCGAACGGCGCGACGGCGGGATCAGCGTCCGCGTCTTTCCCTGCTTCCTCTACCCGGGGCATCCGCTGGCGCCGATCGAGGGGCCGTTCAACGCGGTGATGGTCGAGGCGCCGGCGATCACCGAGGTGACGATGTCGGGACCGGGGGCCGGCGGCCTGCAGACCGCCTCGGCGGTGCTCGGCGACGTCGTCTCGATCCTCGCCGGCGACGCGCCGGTGCACGAGACCCGGGTCGAGCTGCCGATCGTCACCGACGTCGGCTCCTCCTTCTACCTGCACCTCGAGGTGGCCGACCGCCCCGGGGTGCTGGCGGCGGTGGCAACTGTGCTCGGCGACCACGCGATCTCGGTCAAGAGCTTCGTCCAGCGCGGGACCGGGGAGGACGCGCGGCTGGTGATGGTGATCCACGAGTGCCTCGAGTCGAAGTTCGCCGCGGCGGTCGAAGAGCTGGCGAAGCTCGACGACCTCCGCTCGCCGCCGCGCTCGATCCGGGTGATCGAGGAGGAGTACTAGTGGCGGCGGGGCTGATCGACCGCTACCGCGACCGTCTCTCGCTCGAGCCGGGGGACCCGGTGGTGACGCTGAACGAGGGGGCGACGCCGCTGATCGAGGCGCCGCGGCTATCGGAGCGGATCGAGGCGAACGCCTACCTCAAGTTCGAGGGGCTGAACCCGACCGGCTCGTTCAAGGACCGGGGGATGACGGTCGCCGTCTCGCGGGCGAAGGGGCGCGGGGCGGAGGCGATCATCTGCGCGTCGACCGGCAACACCGCGGCCAGCTGCGCCGCCTACGCGGCGCGGGCCGGGCTGCGCGGCGCGGTGATCGTCCCGGAGGGCAAGATCGCGATCGGCAAGCTCGCCCAGGCGCTGATGCACGGCGCCCGCGTCGTCGCCCTGCAGGGGAACTTCGACGACGCGCTGCGGATCGTCCGCGAGCTCTCGCAGAAGCACCCGATCGAGCTGGTCAACTCGGTCAACCCGCACCGGATCGAAGGCCAGAAGACGGCCGCCTTCGAGGTGGTCGAGGACCTTGGGGAGGCGCCGGGCGCGCTGGCGATCCCGGTTGGCAACGCCGGCAACGTCACCGCCTACTGGCGCGGCTTCCAGGAGGTCGGCGCGGCGCCGGTCCTCTACGGCTTCCAGGCCGAGGGCGCGGCGCCCCTGGTCAGCGGCGTGCCGGTCGAGCACCCGGAGACCGTCGCCTCGGCGATCCGGATCGGTAACCCCGCCCGCTGGGAGGAGGCGATGGCCGCCTTCACCGCCTCGCGCGGCCGCGTCGCCGCCGTCTCCGACGAGCAGATCCTCAATGCCTACCGCTGGCTGGCCGACAACGAAGGCGTCTTCTGCGAGCCCGCCAGCGCCGCCTCGGTCGCCGGCCTCCTCGCCCACGGCCTGCCGGTGGTCGAGGGCGGCGCCCGCCCCGAGACCGTCGTCTGCGTCCTCACCGGCCACGGCCTCAAGGACCCCGACACCGCGCTCTCGAAAGCGCCGCCGGTGATCAACTGCGACAACAGCCTCAGCGCCGTCGAGCGCGCGGTGTTCGACTAGCAGGGGCAGTCGTGACCGCGCGCCACCGGCTCGTCCGCGTCCCCGCTTCCTCGGCCAACCTCGGGCCCGGCTACGACGCGCTGGCGGCGGCGATGGCGCTGCATCTCGAGCTGGAGGTCGAAGAGGCGGGCGAGTTCTCCTTCGACCCGGGCGGCCTCGAGGTCTCGACCGGGCGCGACAACCTGATCGTGCGGGCCTTCGAGAGCCTGCGGCCCGCGGACGGGATCGCCTTTCGTCTGCGCAGCGAGATCCCGCTGGCGCGGGGGTTGGGGTCGAGCGCGGCGGCGATCGTCGCCGGGCTGGCCGCCGCCGACCACCTCTACGAGCTGGCGCTCACCCGCGAGGAGATGCTGGCGCGGGCGACCGAGATCGAGGGCCATCCCGACAACGTCGCCGCGGCGATCTACGGGGGGTTTGTTGTTTGCGGGGTGGGGGAGGACGGCCCGACCGCGGCCCGCTTCGACCCGCCCGAGGGCCTGGAGGGGATCGTCGTGATCCCGCCGGAGGAGGTCTCGACCGAGCGGGCGCGCGAGGCGATCCCGGCCGAGGTGCCCCTGGCCGACGCGGTCGCCAACGTCTCCGCCGCGGCGATGCTGGTGCTGGGGCTGCGCAGCGCCGACCTCGACCTGCTCGCCCGCGGCCTGCGCGACAGCATCCACCAGGACCGCCGCCGCGAGCTCTACCCGGGCTCGATGGAGATCGTCGACTCGGCCCGGGAGCTCGGTGCGCTCGGGGCGACCATCTCCGGCGCCGGCCCGACCGTCCTGGTCTGGACGACCTGGCAGGACGCCGGCAACGTCGCCGCGGCGCTGGAGACCCGCTGCGCCGGCTGGGCGGAGGTGCGGCGCCTCCCGTTCAGCCCGCTCGGCGCCGACGTCCCCGAGCTCTGAGCACGATGGACTGGGTGGTGCGGATCGGGTTGGTCGAGCTGGCGCTCGGGGGCCTGCTCGGCTGGGCGATGGTCGTGCGCGACGAGCGCCCGGAGTGGTTGCGGCGGATCGGGGTCGTCGCCCCGCAGCGGATCCGCCAGGTCCACCTCGACTACGTGATGATGGGCCTGATCCTGATCGGGGTCGGGCTGGCGGTCCCGGACCTGCCGACGGCGGTCGCCGCCGCGCTCGTCTTCGGCACCTTCGTCAACCCGTTCCTCTTCGTCCCGCTCGCCTGGGATCCGGACGCAGAGAAACGCCTCTGGTACCGGGCGCTGGCGGTGGTCTCGTTCGTCGCGATGAGCGGCAGCCTGGTCGTCGCCGCCGTCGTCGGGCCGGGATAGCATCGGGCCGCATGCCGAGCCTCCCGAAGCTGAAGCTGATCCTGCCCGCGCTCGTCCTCGCCGCGCTGCTGGCGCTGCCCGCCGCTGCGGCGGCGACCCTGGCCTACGTCAGGGCGCCCTTCGAGGGGATGGTTTTCGTCGCCGACGACAACGGCCGCGGTGCTCGCAGCATCGAGCTCGGGTACAACCCGCGAGTCAGTCCCGACGGCAACTGGGTCGCCTACCAGCACGAAGGCAAGAAGGGCCAGGAGCTCAAACTCACGCCCTCGACCGGGGGCCCTGGCAAGGCGTTGATGGCCAGCTTCCCCGAAGTCTTCGAGTTCGCCTGGTCTCCCGATTCGACCCACATCGCGGCCCTGGTCGGCCCGGAACTGGGTAAGCGTAAGCTGGTCCTCCTCGACCTCGCCAGCGGTCTCCAGTCGTTCGTCGCCCGGGGCTTCTTCAGCGGTTTCAGCTTCTCGCCGACCAGCACCGAAATCACCTACGCCGTCGCGGGGAGCGAAAAGTACCCGCCGCGCAGCGATGTCTTCCGCTTCCCGGTCCCGATCCCGGGTGTGGTCAACGTCCGCGCCCCCGAACCGGTGCGGCTGACCAGCGACCACCGCTCCTCGTATCCGCTCTGGGGCCCCGAGAAGATCGTCTTCGTGAAGACGGTGGCTGCGAAGAAGCGTCGCTACGGGGGCAAGAACGAGCTCTTCCTGATGAATGCCGAAGGAAAACAGGTCAAGCGCCTCACCCACACCAAGGTCGACCCCCTCCTCCAGGGCTTGTTCCCCACTGACTGGTCGGCCGACGGCAGTCGCCTTCTTGCCGAGTTCCAGGGCCAGGACACGAGCTACGCGGTTGCCGTTGACCCCCGGACCGGTGCGCAGCGGCCCCTGCACCAGACCGGTGAGCACAACAGCTTCGTCGGCACTGCGCTCTCCGAGGACGGTACGACGGTGCTCGGCTTCCTGGGCGGCTTCGAACCCGGCCCTGACCACATGGTCGTGACCGTCCCATACAGCGGGCTCATAGCGAAGACGCTCGTCAAGAACGCCGTCGAACCGAGCTGGAACCGGTGATGTCGACTTTGTATGGCTATGCCTTACAAAGTCGACACGCCTAGTCCAGCAGCCCCACCTGGCGCAGGATCGAGACGCTGTCGGAGTAGACGTCCTTGCGCTTGACGAGGCCGTCCTCGAAGGGGATCACGTCGAGGCCCTCCCACTCGACGCGCTTGCCGCTCGGCTCGGCGACGAGGTCGCCGCGGCGCATCGTCTGGGTGTGGGTGGCGGAGGCGGTCCATTCCTGGACGACCAGCCCCTCACGGACGTAGAGCCGGCGGGTGGCGAAGGCGATGTCGGGCCAGCTGGCGAAGATCGCGCCGATGTGCGCGCGCACCGCCTCGCCCTCGGCCGCCTCGCCCGCGGTGTGGTTCTCGAAGACCATGTCCGGCGCGTGCATCGCCACGATCGAGTCGAGGTCGTGCGCGTTCCAGCCCGCGTTGTAGCGATCAATCGCCTCGGCCAACGCCTCAGCTGAATCCCTCGACCCCATGCCAACGATCCTCCTCGAACTGCATCAACTTGTCCACCCAGCAGATAGTCAAGTTGATGCAGTTCGGTTGGGATGGGGTTAGGCTCGGCTTCATGGCTGATTACGCGGTCAAGCATCGGGACGAGTTCGAGCGGATGGAGGGGTCGGGCAACTGCACTTGGCTGCTGGCGCGGAAAGCGCTGGGCACCGGCGCCTTCGGCTACAACCTGGTCGAGATCGCGCCGGGCGGCCAGATTCCCGAGCACGACGAGTCCGGCAGCGGCCAGGTCGAGCTCTACCTGATCCTGGAGGGGGAGGCGACGATGCGGCTCGACGGCACCGACCACCCGGCGCCGGCCGGCACCTTCGCCTCGATCGAGCCGGCCGCGACCCGCACGATCCTCAACCGCTCCGACGGCACCGTGGTCGCGATGCTGATCGGCGTCCAGCCCCAGGGCGGTTACGAGCCGATGTCGTGGGCTTGACGCCGGCCCCTATAATCCCGTAACTCGTCAACCCGTCGCGCGCCCGCTCGAAGAAGGCGTGGAACCCGGGAGGTCCAATTGAAGACCCAGTCCGATCGCCGCGCTCAGGTCGAGCGCTATTCGCCAGAGCGCCCTTACCGGCCCCTCGTCTCACCGCCGAGCGTGGAGGACAAGGACGCCTGTGCCATCTACGCGTCCGTGCGCAAAGACGCGACGCCGAGCCACGAACCGATCGAGCTGGCGATCCCCGCCCTGCAGAAGATGCTCCACCGCGCCGGCAACGTCGACGGTGAGGGGGACGGGTGCGGCCTCCTGCTCGACATCCCGCGCAAGATCTGGGCCGAGGAGGTCCGCACCGGCGGCCACGATCCCTCGCTGGCGACCGACGAAGCCTTCGCCGTCGCCCACGTCTTCGTCGAGCGCTCCCAGGACGTCGAGAAGGTCAAGCACGACGCCCGCGAGCTGCTCGCCGAAGGCGGCTTCCGCGTCCTCGCCGAGCGGGTCGGGGTCGTCAACTCGCCGGCGCTGGGCCCGACCGCCCGCGAGGAGGAGCCGATCTTCTGGCAGCTCGCCGGCCTCGTCCCCGACGCGAAGAGCCGCGACGCCGTCCTCTTCGACCTGATGATCTGCCTGGAGAAAGAGCTCGGCGTCCACGTCCCCTCCTTCTCCGCCACGACCTGCGTCTACAAGGTGATGGGGGCGCCGAACGTGCTCGGCGAGTACTACCCGGACCTGCGCGACCCGCGTTTCGAGACGATCGGCTGCTTCGGCCACAACCGCTACTCGACCAACACCTGGCCGTCCTTCAAACGCGTTCAGCCGTTCTCCGTCCTCGGCCACAACGGCGAGATCAACACGATCCAGCAGCTACGCCAGGAGGCGAAGATGCTGTCGGTCCCGATCCAGCCCGACTCCTCGGACTCCCAGGACCTCAACCGCACGATCGACACCCTGGTCAGCCGCGAGGGCTTCAGCCTCGCCGAGGCGATGGAGATGGTCGTGCCGCCGATCGTCGAGGAGGTCCGCGGCCTGCCCGAGGACCTGCACGCCTTCTACATGTACCTGCACCAGACGATGGGGCCGTTCGCCCAGGGCCCGGTGGCGCTGATCGCCCGCCACGCCGACGAGTGCGTCTTCTCCGCCGACGCGATGGGCCTGCGCCCGCTCTGGCAGGTCGAGACCGAGGACGACTTCGTCTTCAGCTCCGAGCCCGGCGTCGTCTCGGTCGAGAAGATGTGTTCGGAGCCGAAGCCCCTCGCTCCCGGCGAGAAGGCCCTGGTGCTGATCGACCGCGGCGGCCGCACCTCGACTCTGCACCCGCACGACGAGATGCTGCGGATCGTCCGCGACCGCTGGCTGGAGCGGAACGGAGCCGAGGCTGTTGCCGGTTACGACCGCGCCCTGCAGACGGGTGGCCCGCTCGAGGGCCAGGACGTCCCCGGCTACTCCGACGCCGGCCCAGAGGAGCCGGTCAAGGTCTCCGATCGCGTGCTCGCCGGTTTCGGCTGGCAGCGCGACGACGTCAAACTCGTCCAGCAGATGGCCTCCAACGGAGCTGAGCCGGTCGGCTCGCTCGGCTACGACGGCCCGCTGGCGGCGCTCTCGCCCGAGCGCCAGAACCTCGCCGACTACTTCAAGGAGACGGTCGCCGTCGTCACCAACCCGGCGATCGACCGCGAACGCGAGATGGAGCACTTCTCGACCCGGGCCCTGTTCGGTCGCCGCCCCTCGCTCGACAACGCCGGCGAGGACACCGGCACCGTCGAAACCGGGTTCCCGGTGATTCTCGGCGGCCACCACGAGCTGGCGCCGCTCTCCGACAAGACCTACCGGGGGATCGCCCGCGACCACGACACCTACCTGCTCGAGGACCTCTGGGAGGAGTTCCGCGGCCGCGCCGCGGCGGTCGACATCTCCCTGCTCGAGTCGGAGACGACCAAGGGCGCGATCGACCGGGTCAAGCAGGAGGCCGTGAAGAAGGTCCGCAACGGCTGCGAGCTCCTCGTCCTCACCGACCGCACCGTCTACGACGCCGAGCGGCGCTACCTCGACCCCCACCTGGCGACCTCGGCGATCGACCAGGCGCTGAAGCAGTTCAAGGTCGGGCGCGGCGAAGTCAACCTGCGCCGGCGCTGCAGCCTCGTGCTGCGCTCGGCGGCGATCCGCAACGTCCACGACGTGATGCTCGCCCTCGGGCTCGGCGCCAACGGCGTCTGCCCGTACACGATGGTCGAGGTGATCTGCGTCGAGGACTACGAGTCCGACGTCTCCAACCTCTGCGCGGCGCTGCGCAAAGGGATCGAGAAAGTGATCTCGACGATCGGCATCCACGAGGTGCGCGGCTACGCGCGCCAGTTCAGCTCGATCGGGATCAAGCCTGAGCTGGCGGAGATCTTCCAGACCGAGTTCTACGCCGCTTCCGAGAAGGCGGGCACCGGCTTCGCCGAGCTCGACGAGAGCACCAACGCGCGCGCTCACGCCCTCAGCGGCGACGACTCGGCGGCGAAACCGGCGAAGACGTTCCGCTTCTACCCGAAGGTCTACAAGGCCGCGATCGCGACCGCGAACGGGACCGGGACCTACGAGGAGTACTCGGAGAAAGTCCGCGACCTGGAGAAGCAGAACCCGATCTCGATGCGCCACATCATGGGGCTGAAGGGCGATCGGGAGCCCCTGGAGGACGCCAGCGTCGTCGACGCCGGCGTCGGCCACCACGACTACCCGATCGTGATCTCCTCGATGAGCTTCGGCTCCCAGTCCGAGCCGGCCTTCCGCGCCTACGCCGACGCGGCGAAGGCGACCAACATCCTCTGCATCAACGGCGAGGGCGGGGAGATCCGCGACATGTACGGCCAGTACCGCAACTGGCGCGGACAGCAGGTCGCCTCGGGCCGCTTCGGCGTCTCGGCGGAGATGCTGAACAGCTCCTACGTCGCCGAGATCAAGATCGGCCAGGGCGCCAAGCCCGGCGAGGGCGGCCACCTGCCCGGCAAGAAGGTCTCCGAGAAGGTCGCCGCCGCGCGTAACGCCGCGCCCGGCACCGACCTGATCTCGCCCTCCAACAACCACGACCTCTACTCGATCGAGGACCTGGCCGAGCTGATCGACGAGCTGAAGACCGTAAACCCGGACGTGCGGGTCTCGGTCAAGGTGCCGGTGGTGCCGAACATCGGCACGATCGGGCTGGGGATCGCCAAGGCGGGCGCCGACATCATCACCCTCTCGGGCTTCGAGGGCGGGACCGGCGCCGCGCGCCAGCACGCGCTGCGCCACGTCGGGCTGCCGAGCGACATCGGCACCCGCGCCGTCCACCGGGCGCTGATGGAGGCCGGGCTGCGCAACCGGGTCGAGATCTGGGCCGACGGCGGCTACCGCACCGGCCACGACGTCGTCAAACTGCACTGCCTCGGCGCCAACCGCGTCGGCTTCGGCACCCTGGCGATGGTCAGCCTCGGCTGCACGATCTGCCGCGGCTGCCAGCTGGACACCTGCCACGTCGGGATCGCGACCCAGATCGAGACCCCGGCCGAAGCGGAGGCCCACGGGCTGAAGAAGTTCACCCCGCAGGAGGTCGACCGCGCCGCCGAGAGCTGCGCCCGCTTCTTCTCCTCGATGGGCGAGGAGGTCAAGCAGGTCGTCGCCTCGCTCGGCTACGAACGCGCCCAGGACCTGGTCGGCCGCTACGACCTGCTCGAGCAGGTCGCGGCCAAGGACACGATCGACCTGGCGCCGCTGATCACGCCTCTGGAGGAGCACCTCGACCTCGAACCGCTCGACCTGCCGGTGGCCGAGGAGGCCGAGGCGCGGGCCGAAGCCGGCCTCGTCGTCGCCCGGCCGATCCGGATGGAGGCCAAGGAGGCCTCGAGCCAGATCGCCGCGCTGGCGCCCGAAGTCTGCTCCGGCAGCACGGTTCGCAGCCAGTTCCCGCGCCCGACCGACGCCAACGACCGCGTGCTCGGGACCGAGCTGGCGGGGGCGATCGCCCGCTCGCGGATCTTCGACGACGGGCCGGAGGGGAGCGAAGACGACGTCCTCGCGAGCCTCGAGTTCAACGGCGGCTCGGTCGCCGGCCAGGGCCTCGGAGCCTTCAACTCCTACGGGGTGAACATCCGCGTCGAGGGCGGCGCCCAGGACGGCGTCGGCAAGACGATGCTGGGCGGGCGGATCTCGATCCTCAAGGGTAAGGGCACGAGGGGCAAGCGGGTCAACGGCTCGGTCGGCAAGTCGTTCGCCTACGGCGCCCAGCGCGGCAGGCTCTACGTCCAGGGGAGCGCCGACTCGCGCTTCTGCATCCGCCTCTCGGGGGCGGACGTGGTGATCGCCGGCGAGCCCGAGGGGCCGATCGACGACAGCCGCGGCTCGCTCGCCAACCGCGCCAACATCAAGGGCTTCGCCTTCGAGTACATGACCAGCGGCCGCGCCATCGTTCTCGGCGACATCGGCCCCTGGGCCTGCGCCGGGATGACCGGCGGCCGCGTCTACGTCCGCCAGAACGCCTTCGGCATCGACCGGGCCGCGATCGAGCGCCGCCTCGGCCGCGGCGCCAAAGTCGAACTCAAGGACCTCGACGCCGAGGCCCTGATCGACATCGACGACCTGCTGAACGGCTACGCCGAGGAGCTCCGCGCCACCGGCCAGGACGAGGAGGCCGACCGCGTCCTCGACCTGGCCGCCGACGCGACCAGCAACTTCCTGATGATCGTGCCGCTCAAGGTCCAAGCGGACCCGAGCATCTCGACCGAGTAGACAGCTGTACTAGCTCACGACCCCGAGTCCTGTCGGGGATGTGACCGTGTACGTGGCGGTCCAGACCTTGGTGTCCGCGAGCCCGCATTTCAGAACTGCGTTGATGTCGATGATCGCGTGGTCGCTGGCTTTCCCTGTCAACGTGCCGAGGTTCGTTCCGGTCCCCGTTTTGCATATCGCGCTGATGCCGAAGGCTGTTGTTTCGATTGTGATTTCGGCTCCGGAGGAGCTGACCGTGGCATTTGTCCCGGAGGACCAGGTGAAGTGAAGCGTCCCCGCTTTGAGCACGGTGGTTTTGTGGCTGCAGCTGGTGAACGACAAGGTGGACAGCGCAGCTGTCACGGTCGAGCCCGTGAAGGGACTGCCGGTCGTCCCTTTGAGGGACGACCCGGTGCATGTGTCGACCAGGACGTTGTTTGTGTCTTTGATGGTCATCGACGTGCCCGAGGTGAGGGACGCTTCCACCAATACGGCGCCGTTCTGTTTCACCCCGCCGACCTCGAGTGTCGTCGCCGATGCCGCGGTTGACGAGATGGCGATCAGGACCGAGGTTCCGAAGGCGGTAAGGGCCAGCTTCCTGAGGAAATTCATCTTCGCTCTCCTTTGAAGCCCGCGCGGGCGGGCATTGGGTACTTCCCAAGTCGTAGCGCCCACGGATCGCTAAGTCAAGAAAAGCTGAGCATTTTTGATCTCAGGTCGAGCTCTCGAGGCGATCGGCGATCGCGCGGACCTCTTGCAGCAGGCCGTCGAGCATGCGCTCGGTGTCGGAGTGGATGCGCCATTCGGTCATCCGGCGCTCCGCATCCATGCTCTCGAGGCGCTGCTCGAGGGCGGTGGTGCGGTCCTCCAGGCCGCTGACGCGGCGGTTGGTCTGCTTCTGGGACTTGCGGACGCGGGCTTTGACGTAGCGGCGCAGGTCGTCCTGCATCGTGTCGAGCTCCCGGCGCAGGTCGCTGTTGAGCGGCGCCTGCTGCTCGTCGAGCATCTGCTCGACGCCGCGCCGGACGCGCTCGATCTCAGCGTGCAGCTCGGCACGAGCCCGCTCGGCCGAGGCCGAGATCGACTCCTCTCCCGAGGGCCGGCTGGGATCGTCCGGGGGCATTGCGCTCACCGGTCTGCATCGTAGGGACGGGGGTGGCCGGAATCCGCGGTTGGAACGGCGCGAGACCGCAAAATTGGCCCTCGGGGAACCAATTTTGCGGTCTCGGCGTTTTAGGCTTGGAGGAGGTACAGGCGGAGGCGGCCGATGGCGAGTTCGTCGCCGGGCTCCAGTTCGGCGACGTCGACCTGGCGGCCGTTGACCACGATGCCGTTGAGGCTGCGGTCGTCGAGGACGCGCGGGTTGCGGCCCTCCTTGTTGTTGACGATCGCGTGGCGGCGGGAGACGCTCGGGTCGTCGAGGCAGATTTGCGCCGTGGCGCAGCGGCCGATTCGGGTCCAGCCCTCGCGCAGCGCGAAGGTCTGGATCTCGCCCCGCTCGCGCATCGCCAGGTGGAAGCCCGGCCCGCTCAGGCGGCTGCGCGCTTCCTCCAGCCAAGGGGGCGCCTCGTGCTCGGCGGCGACGGCGAATTCGAGCGTGGGAGAGCTGTGCTCCTGCAGCGAGGAGAAGATCGAGTCGCGGCGGAAGCGCGAGGCGCCGCAGCGGGCGCAGGCCGGCACCTCGTCGGTCTCGTGCAGGGAGACCTGGGTGCCGCAAACGAGGCAGAAGTACGTGCCCTCTCCGGGCATCGTGCCGGTGGCGAACGCCTCGCCGGCTGGACTGGTGCCGGCAGTGTCGAAGATCTGGACCACTCCTTCCCGAACCGCTTCCCTGACTGGTCGCCTTCGATACTAGACCGGCCCCCGGTAGATAGCACTCAAATCTTTTAACGTGGTCCCGCCGAGGGCCTGCCATCTAGACTCCGCGCCCGATGGGACCGATCAGCACTGAACTCGAGATCGACGCGCCGCGCGAGGAGGTCTTCGCCGCGCTCGCCGACCTCGCCGCTCGGCCCTCGTTCACCGACCACTTCCTCACCGATTTCCACCTCACCCGGCTCGACGCCGCCGGGGTGGGAGCCGGCGCCAGGTTCCGCGCCAAGGGGCCGCTGCGGAGCGTCTGGATGGACACCACCGTCGTCGCCCTGGAGGAGCCGTTCCGGATCGTCGAGGAGGGCCGCGGCGGCCGCTCGAACCGCATCCCCAGCCACACCGTCTGGGAGCTGACCGAGGCGCCCGGGGGGCTCACCGCTGTGCGCGTCTCCCAGTGGACCGAGCCCGGCGCGATCGACCGCGGCCTCGAGCTGCTGAGCGCCGGATCGCTGTTCCAGGCCCGCGGCTGGCGCCAGGCGCTGCGCCGCCTGCGCGACAACCTCGAGGCCGAGCGGCCCGCCGCCGAGCGCATCGCCATCGCCGGGGGCAACCGGTACGCGACGGGCATCCCCTAGTCGTATATAGACTCCGCGCCGCCGATGTCCCCGCACCGCCGCCCACTGCTGTCGCTGCTCGCGCTCCTGGCGCTGCTCCTGCTCGCCGTCGGAGTCTCCGCCTGCGGCTACGAGAGCGACTCCAAGCACGTGACCGAGGGTGAGTCGGTCGAGCTCGGGGAGCTGAAGTTCATCGCCACCTTCTCGCGCTACCTCAATCCCCACGACACCGAGGACGAGTACTACCTGGTCGGCCAGGAGGACCCGCCGAAAGGCGAGACCTACTTCGGCGTCTTCTTCGAAGTCCAGAACGAAAGCGACGAGCCGCAGACCCTGCCCTCGACGATGACGATCACCGACGTCGACGAGAACGAGTTCGAGGTGCTGCCGAGTGTAAGCATCTTCGCCTTCCCGTTCGACGGTGAAGCCGAAGCCGAAGAACAGGTGCCCCGCCTCGACACCCCCTCCCAGCAGGGCCCGATCGAGGGCTCGGTGGCGATCTTCCTGCTGCCCGAATCGGCCTCCGAGAACCGGCCCCTGACCCTCCACATCCCCGGTGCCGAGGGTGAAGAGGGCGCCGAAGTGACGCTGGACCTCTAGGTCAGAGCCCGGCGGAGAGGACTTCCGAGGCGATCGGCGCGGCGACTTCCCCGCCGGCGGCTTCCGCTTCGATCAGCAGCACACCGACCGCGAGCCGGGGCTTTTCCGCTGGCGCGAAGGCGGTGAACCAGGCGTCCTTGATCTGCACCGGGTTGTCGGAGTCCTCTTCGCCCGGTTTCGGGCCGAGCTCGGCCGTGCCGGTCTTACCGGCGACCTGCGCCTCGGAGATCGCTCCGGCGGTGCCGGTCCCTTCGGTGACCACGCCGATCATCAGTTCGGTCAGCTCGGCGGCGGTCTTCTCCGACATGACTCGCACCGGCTCGGCGTCGGGCCGCAGCTTCTTGTTGAGCACGATGGAGTTCGGCAGCCGGACGCCGCCGTTGGCCACCGTCTGGGCGACGCTCGCCATCTCCAGCGGCGTCGCCAGCACTTCGCCCTGGCCGATCGCCGAGACGCCGAGGTCGATTTCTTCGCCGATCTCGGTCGGGATCGTCGATTCCTCGGGTTCGACTTCGGCGACGATCCGCGGCGCGTAGAGCGTCGGCGGCGAGTTGAAGCCGAACCCTTCCGCCGTTTCGACGAGCTTGTCGTTGCCGACCGCCGGCCCCAGCGGCGCGAAGACCGCGTTGCAGGACTCGGCGAAGGATTCGCGGAAGGTGCCGCCGCAGAACTCGCCGTTGGCGTTGTTGATGAAGCGGCCGCCGACGTTGACGCCGTCGCTGATTTCGAATTCGTCGTCGAGGCTGACCGCGCCGGCTTCCAGCGCGGCGGTGGTGGTCACGACCTTGAAGGTGGAGCCCGGCGGCTGGGGGGCGGAGAAGGCCTGGCCGGCGAGCGCCCGGACGTCGCCGGTGCGGGTGTCGAGGACGGTGACGCCGCCGGAGCGACCGGCCAGCGCCGCGACCGCCGTCTCCTGCAGGTCGGGGTCGATCGTCGTCTTCACCGGGGCCCCGGGCTGCGGCTTGGACTCGGCGAGCGTGCGGACCGAGGAGCCGTCGCCGGCGACCGCCAGCAGCGAGCCGCCGGGCTTGCCCGAGAGCCGGTCGTTGAAGGCGCGCTCGAGGCCGCTGATCCCGACCGGGGTTTCCGGCGGGAAGCCGTGGTGGGCGAGCCGGGAAAGTTCTTCTTCGGAGGCTTCGCCGACTTCGCCGGTCACGTCGATCGCGGCGCTGCCGAGCGGGTGTTCGCGTTCCTCGGCCGGCCCTTCGGCCAGCGCCGTCCCGTCGCGGGCGAGGATCGGCGCCCGTTCGGCGAGCTCGACGTCGGCCGCCAGTTCCTCGCCCTTCTCCAGACCGGGGAAGGCGAGGGTCGGGTCCCATTCGACGCCACCGTCGGCGAAGGGCAGCTCCAGCGCCTCTTCGAGGCTGCCGAAGGCGACGGTGCCGACCGTCACCTCGACCGGGACGGTGGTCCCCCCGTCGCCGTGCCGGGGGTCGCCGGCCGCCTCGGCTTCCAAGGTGCGTGCCGTCGAGACCTGCTCCGCGTCACGGTAGGCGGCTTCGAATTCCTCCCGGTCGACCCGCGCTCGCGAGGCTTCGTTCAGCTCCGTGTACATCGCCCTGAAGTCCTCCGCCTCCCAGGCTTCGGTGAAGCGGTTGGCGGCGTCCTTCTCGGGCGACCCGGGGGCGCCGGTCGCGATGCCGATGACGAAGGCGACGAGGGCGACCAGCGCCAGCGGCAGGCTGCGGGTCAGGAGGCGGCGGCGTCGCTCCGCCTCGTTCCGGGAAGAACTCACCGGCGAAAGGTAAACGAGGCCTTCCCGGCATGCTTCTATTCAGCGGGTGACTGTCTTGGACTGGGCAATCCTGGCCTTCACCTTCGCCCTCGCCCTCTGGGGCTACCGGCAGGGCCTGATCGTCGGCGCCCTGACCCTGCTCGGGTTCAGCGCCGGCGCCTTCCTCGGCAGCCGGGTGGGGCCCCTGCTCCTGACCCAGGGCTCGCATTCGCCCTACGCGCCCCTCTGCGCGGCGCTCGGGGCGCTGCTGATCGGGGCGCTGATGGCGGTGACGGTCGAGAGCTTCGCCCTCGGGCTGCGGGAAAAGATCGTCCGCCGCCCCTTCCTCAGCGCGGCCGACGGTGCGGGGGGAGCCGCGCTGATCGCCTCGGTCGCGCTCGGCCTGGCCTGGGTCTTCGGCGCCGTCCTCCTGCACGCGCCCTCGACGGCGCGGCTGCGGGCCGACATCCAGCAGTCGCTGATCCTGCGCAGCCTCAACGACGTGCTGCCGCCGACCGGTCCGCTCCTGAACGCGCTCGACCGCGTCGACCCGGCGCCGACCGTGCTCGGGCCGGCGGCTCCCGTCGCGCCGCCGGACGACGAGATCGCCTCCGACCCCGACGTCCTGCGCGCCGGCGACTCCGTCGTCCGCGTCCTCAGCACCGCCTGCGGGCTCGGGATCGAGGGCTCCGGCTGGGCGGTCGAGCC
Organism: Solirubrobacterales bacterium; assembly: GCA_036376215.1. GTDB lineage: Bacteria > Actinomycetota > Thermoleophilia > Solirubrobacterales > 70-9 > VAYN01. The sequence goes on along the minus strand of DASVAT010000037.1, from coordinate 573 downwards.
GGGGGTCGTCGTCACCAACGCCCACGTGATCGCCGGCTCCGACGACACCACGGTGACGACCCAGGACGGAGCCGAGCTGGACGCGACGCCGATCTACTACGCGCCGCGCCAGGACCTGGCGCTGCTGCGGGTGGGGGTGGCGCTGCCGGCGCTGCCGATCAGCGACGAGCGCCGGGAAGGGGAGGACGGCGCGGTCCTCGGCTACCCCGAGAACGGCCCCTATGCGCTCGCGCCGGCCCGGATCGGCGAGACGCGGGCGACGATCAGCGAGGACTCCTACGGCAACGGACCGGTCGAGCGGACGATCGTCGCGATGAGCGGTGCGGTTCGCAGCGGCAACTCCGGTGGGCCGCTGGTCGATCCGCGGGGCCGGGTGGTGGGGACCGTCTTCGCGGCTACTACCAGTGGGCCGCGGGGCGGGTTTGCGATTCCGGCTGAGGAGGTGCGGCAGGCGCTTGAGCGGACTGCCGAGGGGGTTGATACCGGGCCTTGTACCGGTTGAGGTGGGGTGGGGTCGGGGGTCCCTCTCCAGACACATCTCGCCAATGGCTCGATGTTGAGTGTCTGGAGAGG
>DASVAT010000033.1:0-70994 GCA_036376215.1 Solirubrobacterales bacterium | reverse complement strand
CCGCCTGGGCTCCCGCGCCCGTGGCGGGTCCGCTGCTCGGCGCCCGCCACGAGACCGTGACCGGTCCGCCGCAGCCGACGCCCGAGGCCGCGGCGGCCGCGGCGGCGGGATCGGGCTTCGGGGGCTCCGCAGGCACCGGCGAGCCGCACCCGCCGGGCGATGGCGCCGGACGCGAGCAGCCCGAGCCGATCGATCCCGCTCTCGAGCGGGCCCGCCAGCTCGCCGATGCCGGGGTCGACCGGGAGACGATCACCGACGTCCTCCGGCACTCCGGGGTCGAGAACCCCGATCCGATCGTCGAGCAGGCGTTCGCCGGACGCTGAATCCGGAACCCCGCGAGAGCCCGGGTCAGCCTTCCTCGACGTCCCGGGAGGCGAGCAGGTAGGCGCCGACGGCGCCGCCGAGCAGGGCGCCGGCGAGAGCCACGCCGCCGACGACCCGGAGCTGGCGGCCGAAGCGTCGCCGGATCACGTAGACGACGAGGCGACCGATCGTTGTGTAGACGAAAGTCATGATCTGAATCTAACGCTCTCGCTGCCGCACCCGATGCGCCATCCGGGTCTGCAGCGAGAACAGCTCGATGAAGCCCGGGCTGGCGAGCTGGCTGAACTCACCGCCGGACTCGCTGAAGCCCGCCATCGACTTGTCGTAGAGGGCGTAGGGGGAGCTGCGACCCACGACCGTGGCCGAGCCCTTGTAGAGCTTGACGGTGACCTCGCCGGCGACGAACTCGTTCGCGGCGACCATGTAGGCGTCGAGATCGGTGCGCAGCGGCTCGTACCAGAGCCCGGCGTAGCAGAGGTATGCCCAGTGGTCGTCGAGGGCGCTCTTGAAGTTGTTCTGGTGGATCGTCGAAACGAGCTTCTCGAGGTCCTTGTGGGCGGCGAGGATGATCGTCGCCGCCGGGACCTCGTAGATGTCGCGGACCTTGAGGCCGACGATCCGGTCCTCGATGTGGTCGACGATCCCGACCCCGTGGCGGCAGCCGATCTCGGCGGCCTTTTCCAGCAGCTCGACCAGGCCGAGCCGCTCGCCGTTCAGCGAGACCGGCACGCCGGCCTCGAACCCGACCGTCACCGTCTCGGCCTCGTCGGGGGCCTCCTCGGGCCGCGTCACCAGCTGGAAGACGTCGTCCTCGGGCGCGTGGTCGAGCTCCTCGATCCAGCGACCCTCCGAGGAGCGGCCCCAGAGGTTGTCGTCGATCGAGTAGGGCGCGACCTCGGTGCCACCCTTGACCGGGATCCCGTTCTCGCGGGCGTAGGCGATCTCCTCCTCGCGGCCCATCTCCCAGGAGCGGACCGGGGCGATCGTCTTCAGCTCGGGGGCGAGGGTCGCGACCGTGGCCTCGATCCGGACCTGGTCGTTGCCCTTGCCGGTGCAACCGTGGGCGATCGTGTCGCACTTGGCCTGCCGCGCGTACTCGACCGCGAGCTGGGCGATCAGCGGCCGGCCGAGGGCGGTGAAGAGCGGGTAGCCGTTGCCGTAGACGGCGTTGGCCTTGATCGCGGGAGCGACGAACTCGGCGGCGAAGCGCTCGCGGGCGTCGACCACGTGGCACTCGGCGGCGCCCAGCTGCAGCGCCTTTTGCTCGATCACCCCGTAGTCCTCGCCCGGTTGGCCGAGGTTGACCGTCAGGCAGACGACTTCGGCCTCGTAGTGGTCCTGGATCCACTTCAGCATCACGCTGGTGTCGAGGCCGCCCGAGTAGAGCAGCAGCACGCGGTGAACGCCGGCGGGATCCGCCTCGTAGCTTGCGGTCGGCTGGAAGTGCGGTTGATCGGCGCTCACGGGTGCGCAAGTCTCGCACGCCGCCTGCGCTGGATGCTTCTAGGGCGCTTCGATGCCGCCGCTGCCGCCTTCTTCGGGCGGGGGGACTTCTTCGGGTTCCCCTTCCGGCGCTTCTTCGTCTTCTTCGACCGTCGGTTCTTCTTCGGTCGTCGTCGGCTCGGTGGTGGTCGTCGTGGTCGAGCTCTCGGTCGTCGTCGACGACGGTTCGGTGGTCGGAGTTTCGATGCTGGAGCTGGCGGTGGTTTCCCCGCCGTCGTCGTTGCCGGCGATCACGACCACCGCGATCAGCAGGCCGACGATCACCGCGATCAGGCCGGCGACGAGCAGGCGCATGTTGCCGTGGGGCCGGCCGCTCCCGGGCCCGTGGCCGCCGGGGCCGCGGTCTTCGGGCCCCATCAGGCGAGTCGGGTCCTCGTGCATCGGCTACCGCCCTTCCGGTCCGAGGATCGCGTCGAGGATCGCGTCGGCGTCCTCGATCTCGAAACCGCTTCGAAGCCGCTGCGCGATCTCCTCCCGGCTGCTGCCGGAAACCGCCATCTGCGCGGCCAGCAGGCGCGCGCCCGCGGGGTCGGCGCGGGTAGCTTCGACCTGCGGCGGCGGGTCTGGCGCGGGAGCGGGCGCCGCTGTGTCGACCGCCCGCAGGCGAGGCGCCTCGCGGAGCTCCTCGAGCGGGCGCTCGGCCGGCGCCGGCGCCGGCAGGTCCTCGGCTCCGGCGATCCGCGCCTTCGCCGCTTCCAGGCTGGCCTGCAACCGCTCCGCCTCGTGCCGCAGGGAGATCGCCTGGACGACCAGCGAGTCGACCGTCTCGGCGAGCTCGGCGGACCGCCGGTCGGCGAGCCGGTCAGCATCCTCCCGCGCCTGGGTCAGGTAGCGCCGCGCCTCCCCTTCGGCGTCGTCGATCACGCTCGCCGCGGCCCGCTCGGCGGCCTCGACGATCGCCTCCAGTCGCTTCGCGGTGTCGGCACGCAGCTCGCGCTGCTTCTTCGAGAAGTCCTTGGGACGGCCGGGGCTCATCGCGCCGTGAAGCCTAAGACGGATTCGCCGATCAGGTCGACCGCCAGATCGACATGGTCAGAATCGATCACCAGCGGCGGCAGCAGGCGCAGGGTGTCGGGGCGCGGCACGTTGACCACCAGACCGCGTTCGAGCAGGTCCGCGCCGACGGCGGCGGCGTCGATTCCCCCCGCCAGCCCGACTCCGACCATCAGGCCGCGGCCGCGGGTCTCGGCGACGCCCTCCAGCGCCTCAAGCTTCTCGCGCAGGTAGGCGCCCAGCTCGCGCACGTGCCGGAGGAGAACCGGGTCGTCGACGATTTCCAGCACCGCCATCGCGGCCGCGGTCGCGACCGGCCCGCCGGCGAACGTCGAACCGTGGTCGCCCGGCTCGAGCACCTCGGCGGCCTCCGGCGCGGCGATGCAGGCGCCGATCGGGAAGCCGCCGCCGAGCGCCTTGGCGCTGGTGACGACGTCCGGGCGCACCGGCGTCTGCTCGTAGGCCCAGAGCGAGCCGGTGCGGCCGATCCCGGTCTGGATCTCGTCGAAGATCAGCAGGGCGCCGACCTCGTCGCAGGCCTCGCGTGCCGCCAGCAGCGCCTCCTCGGAGATCGGGAAGACGCCGGCCTCGCCCTGGATCGGCTCGATCAGGACCGCGGCGGTGTTCTCCCCCACCGCCGCGCGCAGGGCGGCGGCGTCGTCGCGCGGAACCGAGCGGAAGCCGGGCAGCATCGGTCCCAGCGCCTCGTTGGTCGCCAGCCCCGGCGTCGCCGAGAGGGCGCCGTAGGTGCGGCCGTGAAAGTCGCTCTCGAAGCTGACGATCTCCGGCGCGGCGACGCCGCGCCGGTGGGCGTGCTTGCGGGCGATCTTGATCGCGCACTCGTTTGCCTCGGTGCCCGAGTTGGAGAAGAAGACCCGGCCGCCGAGGCTCGACTCGGCGAGCCGCTCGGCCAGCCGCGCCATCGGCTCGGTGTAGAAGAGGTTGGAGACGTGGATCAGGCGGTGGGACTGCTCGTGGACCGCCTTCACCACCTGGGGGTGGCAGTGGCCGACCGAGCAGACCGAGATCCCGGTGAGGAAGTCGAGGTACCGCTTGCCCTCGGCGTCCCAGAGGAGCGGCCCCTCGCCGCGGACGAAGTCGACCGGCGCCCGTTTGTAGGTCCGCATCAGGTAGCGCTCCTCGAGCTCCCGCGCTTCCTCAAACCCGATCTCCCGGGTGGCCTCGGTCACGGGGTGACCATGGTGCCGATGCCGGCGTCGGTGAAGAGCTCGAGCAGGAGGCTGTGCGGGACCCGCCCGTCGATGATGTGGGCCGACTGGGCGCCACCGCGGATCGCGTCGGCGCAGGCCTGCAGCTTGGGCCGCATCCCCCCCTCCAGGCCGGGCAGCTTCTCGTCGACCTCGTCGACGGTGGCGCGGGAGATCAACGAGCCGTCGTCCCCGGGATCGGCGAGCCAGCCCTCGACGTCGGTGAGGAAGACCGCCTTGTGGGCGCCGAGCGCGGCGGCGACCTTGCCCGCCGCCTCGTCGGCATTGACGTTGTAGGACTGGCCGCTGCGGTCGGAAGCCGAGGAGGCGATCACCGGGATGTAGTCGGCGGCGATATGGGCGAGGACGTCGACGTCGACCCGGTCGATCGAGCCGACGAAGCCGACCTGCTCGGCGTTGGCGACCGGCGAGACCTCGAACAGGGTCCCGTCCTCGCCGGAGAGGCCGACCGCAGCCTGGCCGTGGCGGTTCAGGCGCTGGACGATTTCCGAGTTGAGCTTGCCGACCAGGACCATCTTCGCGACCTCGACGGTCTCCGAGTCGGAGACCCGCAGGCCCTCGTGGAAGCGGACCTCGAGGCCGAGCCGGTCCATGTAGCGGGTGATCTCCGGGCCGCCGCCGTGGACGATCACCGGGTCGAGGCCGACGTACTTGAGCAGGACGACGTCGGTGGCGAAGGCCTCGCGCAGGTCCTCGTCGAGCATCGCCGCGCCGCCGTACTTGATCACCACGGTGCGGCCGTGGAACTCGCGGATGTAGGGAAGCGCCTCGAGCAGGGTCGCGACGCTGCGGCTGTCGTAGCGGGTGTTGTCGGCGGGGGCGCTCACGTCGTGTACTCCGCGTTGATCCGCACGTACTCGTAGCCGAGGTCCGAGAACCAGACGTGGGCGGCGTGCTCGCCGCGGCCGAGGCGGAGGCCGATCTCGGCCTCCTCGGCGTCGGCGCCGAGCTCGGCCGCGTCGATCGCCCCGGCGCCGAGCTCGTCCAGCTCCTCGCCGGCCAGGGCGGCGCCGGCCGCCTGGGCGATCCGGCCCCAGTTGGGGTCGCGCCCGAACAACGCGGTCTTGACCAGGGGCGAGTTGGCGATCGCGCGGGCGACGCGCTCGGCCTCGGCCTGGGTGGCCGCCTCGGTGACCTCGATCCGGGCGGTGCGGACGGCGCCCTCGCCGTCGCGGACGATCTCGATCGCCAGCTGCATCAGCACCGCCTCGAGCAGGCCCGCGGGCAGCGGCTTCCCTGAGGCGCCGGAGGCCTGGAGCAGGACCATGTCGTTGGTGCTCATCTGGCCGTCGACGGTGATTCGGTTGAAGGAGCCCTCGACGGCGGCGCGCAGGCGCTCGTCGGCATCGGGGACGACAGCGTCGGTCTGGACGAAGCAGAGCATCGTCGCCATGTTCGGCTCGATCATCCCGGCTCCCTTCGCCTGGGCGGAAAGCGTCACGCCGCCGGCGCGCAGGGTGCAGCGCTTGGGCCAGCGGTCGGTGGTGAGGATCGCGTCGGAGAAGGCGGTCCCGCCGTCGGCGCTGAGGTCCGAGGCGGTCTCGGCGATGCCGCCGAGGACGGCGTCGACCGGCAGCGGCACGCCGATCGTGCCGGTCTCGGCAACGGCGACCTGACTGGGCGCGAGGCCGAGCGCGTCCGCCGTCCGCTCGCACATCGCCCTCGCGTCGGCGAGCCCCTGCTCGCCGGTCTCGGCGTTGGCGTTGCCGGAGTTGACGACGGCGGCGCGCACACCGGCGCCGTCGACCTCCTCCCGGCAGACCCGGATCGGCGCCGCCGCCGAGGCGTTGCGGGTGAGGACCATCGCCGAGGCGACCTCGTCGGCATCGCAGACGACGATCCCGACGTCGGTCCGCCCGCCCCCCTTCAGCCCGCAGTGGGCACCGCCGGCGCGGAAACCGGGCGCGAGCCGCGCGTGATCGAGCTCCTCGACGCCGTCGGGAACCTCGACCCAGCGCGAACGGAAAAACGAGCCGCTCATCACTTCGCCTGTTCCCTATTGAGGAATAGCAACGAAAAGGAACAGACGAAGTGGGCGGGGGTCATTTAAGCCCCGCCGTCTCGTCGAGCCCCAGCATCAGGTTGAGGTTCTGCACGCCCTGGCTGGATGCCCCCTTCCAGATGTTGTCGATCGCCGCGAAGGCCATCACCCTCCCCCGCTCCTCGACCGTGACGTAGACGTGGCACTCGTTGGTGTCCCGCACCGCGCGCAGGTTCGGCGGGCCGTCGAGGAGGTGGACGAAGGGCTCGTCGGCGTAGCGCTCCTCGTAGAGAGCGCGGACCGCCTCTCTCGAAGTGGTCTCGCCGAGCGTCGCGAAGCAGGTCGCCAGCTCGCCCTGATCGAGCGGCAGCAGGTGCGGGACGAAGGTGACCGGAGCCGGGCTGCCGAGCGCCGCCAGCTCCTGCTCGATCTCGGGCCGGTGGCGGTGGCCCTCGGTCTTGTAGGGGAAGGCGTTCTCGGTCATCGCCGAGAAGTGGACGAGGTCGTCGCTCGAGCGGCCGTAGCCGGAGGTGCCCTGCATCGCGGCGACGAAGACCTCGCCGAGCAGGCCCTTTTCCGCCAGCGGCGCCAGGGCGAGCACGCTCGCGGTCGGGTAGCAGCCCGGCGTCGCGACCAGCTTCGCCTCGCGCAGCTCCTCGCGGTAGATCTCGCTGAGTCCGTAGACACCGCTCCCGAACAGCTCCGGTGCCCCGTGCTCGCCGTACCAGCGGGCGTAGGTCTCGCTGTCGCGGAGGCGGAAGTCGGCGGAGAGGTCGACGACGAGGATGCCGGCAGCGCGCAGCGCGGCGTCGGTCGGGGCGGCGGCGCCGTGCGGGTAGGCGACGATCGCGGCGTCGATCTCGGGCAGGTCGTCGAGGTCGAGCTCGGTCAGCTCGATCTGCGCCCGGTAGCGGGGATAGAGATCGTTCAGCCGTTTGCCGGCGTCGCCGCGCGAGGTCGCGGCGACCAGCTCCAGGCGCGGGTGGTCCCAGACGATCTGAGCCGCGAGGGCGCCGGTGAAGCCGGAGGCGCCGGCGACCAGAACCCGCGCGGCGGGGTCACCGTCGAGCGGCTGGGATGCGAGGTCACTCACGGAGCGCCCCTCCGATCTCGTCGAGCCTGGCCTTGATCGCCTCGCGCAGGCCGGCGACCTCCTCGTCGGTCAGAGTGCGGTCCGGCGCCCGGAACTCGAGGTTCAGCGCCAGGCTCTTGCGATCGGCGCCGACCTGCTCGCCTTCGTAGAGGTCGAAGACCTCCGCCGCGCGCAGCAGCTCGCCGCCGCCGGCCAGAATCGCGGCGCGGACCTCACTGGCGGGAGTGGCGGCGGGCACCACCACGGCCAGGTCCTGGTAGGCCGCCGGGAACGTGGTGACGTCCTCGTAGGACTCCTCGCCGAGGTTCGCGGCGGCGATCAGCAGGGCGGCGTCGAGTTCGAAGGCCACAGCGGCCTCCAGGTCCCAGGTCCGGCAGACCAGCGGATGGACCTCGCCGAGCCAGCCGGCGGGAGCGCCGGCCACCGAGACCGCGGCCGAGCGGCCGGGGTGCAGGAACGGCTCCTCGGCCGGCGCGAATTCGAGCGCGGTCCCGAGTTGCCGCGCCAGTGCTTCGAGCGCGCCCTTCAGCGCGAAGAAGTCGGCGGGCTCGCCGCCCCCGCGCCACGAGCGCTGCGAGAGCGACCCGATCGCGATCGCCGCGAACCGGTGCGGCTCGGCGAACGGCGCCGGCTGATCCCCGGCGAACTCGGGGATCCCCTCCCGGAGGTAGACGCGGGAGGATTCGAAGAGTGCGAGGTCGGTGGCGCCGCGGGCGGCGTTGCGGGCGGCGATGTCGAGCAGGGAGCCGAGCAGGGTCGTCCGCATCGCCGACTGCTCCTCCGAGAGCGGGTTGGCGAGCAGCACGGGGGTCGCGCGCGGGTCCTCGCCGGGGATCCGCAGGCGGGCGGCCTCGCGGGGGTCGGTGAAGCTCCAGCCAACCACCTGGTCGAAGCCGAGGTCGCGCAGCACGTCCTCCGCCCGCCGCCGCAGCCGCTGCTCGCGGCTGAGGGCGCCGACCGCATCGCCGGTCGACGGCAGGGTCGTCGGCAGGTGCTCGTCGATGCCGTGGACCCGGGCGACCTCCTCGATCAGGTCGACTTCGCGGGTGACGTCGTAGTGGCGCTCGGGCGGGACGACGACCGCCAGGTCCTCGCCATCGGCCTCGGCCTCGAACCCGAGCCGCTCGAGGTAGGTCTCCTGGTCGGCCTGGGAGATCTCCATCCCCAGCAGCCCCCGCACCCGGGAGGCGCGCAGGGTCAGCCGCCGTGCCTCGGGGGCTTCGGCGGCGACGTCGATCGTCCCCGGCACAAGCTTCGCCCCGCAGAGCTCGACCAGCAGCCGCGAGGCGACCGCCTGGGCCCGATCGCACAGCGCCGGGTGGAGCTGCTTCTCGAACCGGGCGGAGGCCTCCGAGCGCAGCCCGAGCAGGCGCGAGGTGCGGAGGATGTTGGTCCCGTTCCAGTTGGCGACCTCGAGCAGGACCCGGGTCGTCTCCTCTGAGACCTCGGAGCGCTGGCCGCCCATGATCCCGGCGATTCCCGAGGGCCCCTCGCGGTCGCAGACGAGCACGGTCTCGGCGTCGAAAGTGCGCTCCACCCCGTCGAGGGTGGTCATCTTCTCTCCCTCTGTCGCGGTGCGGACGATCAGCTCGCCACCGGGGACCTGGTCGAGGTCGAAGGCGTGCAGCGGCTGCGCGGTCAGCAGCATCACGTAGTTGGTGATGTCGACGACGTTGTTGATCGGCCGCTGGCCGGCCGCGGCGAGCCGCGCCTGCAGCCAGAGCGGCGAGGGACCGAGCGTGACGTCGGTGAAGACTCGGGCGGTGAAGCGCGGGCAGAGCTCGGGGACCTCGACCGCGACCGAGGCGTAGTCCTCTGCCTTCCCCTCCCCCTCGGCCGGCGCCTCCTCTGCCCAGGGGTCTGCGGCGAGGGGCGCGCCGGTGATCGCGTGGACCTCGCGGGCGACGCCGTGGACGCCGAAGCAGTCGCTGCGGTTGGGGGTCACCTCGATCTCCAGCACCGGCTCGCCGATCGGCAGCACCTCGGCCAGCGGGGTGCCGGCGGCCAGCTCGGGATCGAGCTCCATGATCCCCTCGTGGTCGTCGCCGATCTCCAGCTCGTCGGCGGCGAGGATCATCCCTTCGGAGGGGATCCCTCGCAGCTTCGCCTTTCGCAGCTTCTCGCCGTTCGGCATCCGCGCCCCCGGCAGCGCCACCGCGACCGTCTGCCCGGCGGCGACGTTCGGTGCGCCGCAGACGATCGGCCGCTCGCCGTCGCCGGTCTCGACCATGCAGGCGCTGAGCCGGTCGGCCTTCGGGTGCTTCTCGCACTTGACGACCTTGCCGACGACGAAACCCTCTCCCGACGGCGGCCCGACGGCGTCGAGGCGCTCGACCTCGGTTCCGGTCATCACCAAGCGGTCGGCGAGCGCAGCCGGGTCCATCCCCGGGTCGCAGTACTCGCGCAGCCAGGAGTACGGGATTCTCATACCCAGCACCTCACGAGAACTGCTCCAGCATCCGCACGTCGTTGTCGAAGAAGCGCCGCAGGTCGGGCACGCCGTGGCGCAGCATCGCCACCCGCTCGACCCCGATCCCGAAGGCGAAGCCCTGGACCCGCTCGGCGTCGTATCCGTGTCCCTCGACGAAGCCGAGCACGTTCGGGTCGACCATCCCGGCACCGAGGATCTCGATCCACCCCTGGCCCTTGCAGAGGCTGCAGCGCTCGCCGCCGGCCAGCTCGCCGCTGCCGCCGCACTGGAAGCAGGAGACGTCGACCTCGACGCTGGGCTCGGTGAAGGGGAAGAAGTGCGGCCGCAGGCGCAGCTCCCGCTCGGCGCCGAACAGCGCCCGGCACATCGCCAGCAGCGTCCCCTGGAGGTCGGCGAGGGTCAGGCCCTCGGCGATCGCCAGGCCCTCGACCTGGTGGAACATCGGGCTGTGGGTGGCGTCGGAGTCGCGCCGGTAGACCTTGCCGGGGACGACGACGAAGATCGGCGGCGGCTTGGCCTCCATCGAGCGCACCTGCATCGGCGAAGTGTGGGTGCGCAGCAGCACGTCCGGGTGCGACTGCACGTAGAAGGTGTCCTGGAGCATCCGCGCCGGGTGGCCGGGCGGGTGGTTCAGCGCCGTGAAGTTGTAATAGTCGTGCTCGATCTCCGGGCCTTCGGCGACGTGGTAGCCGAGCCCGACCATCGTGTCCTCGATCAGGCGCGTGGTGCGGGCGATCAGGTGCGGGTGGCCGACCGGCCGCGGCGGCGCCCCGGGCAGGGTGACGTCGATCCGGTCCTCGACCAGCCGCGCCTCCAACTCCGAGGCGTCGAGGCGCTCGGCGCTCGCCTCCAGCAGCGTTTCCAGTTCCTTGCGGGCCTTGTTGGCGGCGCCGCCGACCGCCCCCCGTTCCTCCTGGGGCAGCTCGGCGATCCCGCGCAGAATCGCGGTCAGCTCGGCTTTGCGGCCCAGGTAGCGGACCCGCAACTCCTCCAGCTCGGCGCTCGTCTGGGCAGCCTCGATCACGGCGCGGGCCTCGGCCCTGATCTCCTCGATCCGCTGGAGCATTAGGGCTGGGCCTCCTTCATGGCGAGCGAAGATATCCGCTGGGCGGCAATCGCAGCGGCGGCGGCGACGTTGAGCGAGTCGGGGCCGCCCTCGCGGAGGGGGATCGTAATCCTGCGATCGCAGGCAGCGAGCACCTCGGCGGGGAGCCCCTCCCGCTCGGCGCCGAGGCAGACCGTGGCGGCGCCGGCGAGCGTGTCGAGTTGTTGACCCCCGTGGGCAACCAAAGCGACACGGGGCTGCGGGGTGTCCTCGAAAGCTGCCCGCAGCGGCGGCCGGGAAAAGATCGATCCCATGCTGGCGCGGACCGCCTTGGGAGAAAACGCGTCGGCGCAGTCGGGCCCGACGACGACGGGGCCCTCGATCAGCGCATCGGCGGTGCGCACGATCGTCCCGACGTTGCCCGGGTCCCCCACCCCGTGCAGGTAGAGGCACGGCCCGCAGTTGGCCCCGGTATGCGGGGACAACTGCGTGTCGCTTTCTGGAAGCGGCCAGACCGCGATGACCCGCGTGCCGGAGCCCAGGGTCGAAGCGTCCGCCAACAGGCCCGGCTCGACCTCCTCGCCCTCGAGTCCCGATCCGGCGGCGACGAGGACGAAGCGCGGCTGCGCTCCCGCCGCCAGACCCGCCTCGAGCAGGTCCTCGCCCTCGGTCGCGAACAGGCCCTCGCGCTCGCGGTGCTTGCGCTCCCGCAGCTTGCGGACCAGTTTCAGTTTCTCGTTTTGGTTGCTTTTGATCATGAGAACGAAAAAGCGGGCCGAAATTCGGCCCGCCCGGGAGAGAGGAATGTCGGTGTTGCCGCTAGACGGCCGCACCCTCCCGGGCTAGCTCCACAAATCGGCGGAAGGCGTCGCGGTCGCTGACGGCGATCTCGGCCAGCATCTTGCGGTTCACCTCGACCTCGGCCTTGTTGAGGCCGTAGATCAGTTCCGAGTAGCTCATGCCCTCGAGCCGCGCGGCGGCGTTGATGCGGGTGATCCAGAGGCGGCGGAAGGTCCGCTTCTTGTTGCGCCGGTCGCGGTAGGCGTACATCCCCGACCGCTGCACCTGCTCTTTGGCGAAACGGTAGGAGGAGTGCTTGCGGCCGAAGTAGCCCTTCGCTTCCTTCAGCACCTTGCGGCGCTTCTTGCGCGCGTGGACGGAGCGCTTTACGCGGCTCACTTGCCGCCTCCGAGCAGGGTCCGGACTTTCTTCTGGTCGCTCGGCGCAATGTCGACCGGCTTCGCCATCTTGCGCTTCCGCTTCGGCGACTTTTTCTCCAGGATGTGGCTGGAGTAGGCGCGACGGCCGCGCAGCTTGCCGCCAGCGGTCTTCTTGAAGCGCTTCTTGGCGCCCGAATGGGTTTTCATCTTCGGCACGGGTCCGGTATTGAAGCAGACGCCTGGATCACGGGTACGCTGGCGCCGCGATGCGCATCCTCTACGTCGTCGGCACGCGACCGAATTTCGTCAAGACCGCCCCGGTGATCGGCGCCCTGCGCCGCCGCCACCCCGAAGGCCGTCACGCGATCGTCCACACCGGCCAGCACTACGACCGGCTGATGTCCGAGGTCTTCCTCACCGAGCTCGGCGTCCCGGCACCCGACTACATGCTCGAGGTCGGCTCCCGCAGCCACGCTGCGCAGACGGCGCGGACGATGGAGCGCCTGGAGCCGGTCCTCGCCGACGAGGCGCCGGACCTGGTGGTGGTCCCTGGCGACGTCAACTCGACCCTGGCGGCGGCGCTGACCGCTGTGAAGATGGGGATCCCGGTCGCCCACGTCGAGTCCGGCCTGCGCAGCTTCGACATGACGATGCCCGAGGAGGTCAACCGGATCGTCGCCGACCGCTTCTCCGAGTGGCTCTTCCTGCACAGCCCCGAGGCGGTCACCAACCTGCGGGCCGAAGGCATCCCCGACGGGCGCATGCACATGGTCGGCAACACGATGATCGACACCCTGGTCGCCCTGGAAGAGCGCTTCCGCGCGGCCGGGTCGGCGGCGCGGCTCGGAGCTGCACCGGGCTCCTACCTGCTGGTGACGCTGCACCGCCCCGCCCTCGTCGACGGTCCCCTACTGGGCGAGACCGTCACCCGGCTCGCCGCGCTGGCGCGGGAGATGCCGGTCGTCTTCCCGGTCCACCCGCGGACCCGGAAGATGATGGAGGGCCTCGAGCCCGATGCCCCCGGCCTCCACCTCACCGACCCGCTCGGGTACCTCGACTTCCTCTCGCTGATTGCCGACGCCCGCGCCGTCCTCACCGACTCCGGCGGCATCCAAGAGGAGACGACCTACCTCGGCATTCCCTGCTTCACGCTACGCGACAACACCGAGCGGCCGGTGACCGTCACCTCGGGGACCAACACGCTGCTCGGGCTCGACCCGGCCGCGATCGCGCGGATCCCGGCCCTGCTCGCCGAGGGACGACTGACGCCCCCGGGCCCACCGCCCCTCTGGGACGGTCGCGCCGGCGAGCGGATCGCCGACGCGATCCTCAGCTAGCCTCGGCCGCGCTGTCGCTCTCGGGCGCGGCCTCGGTGGCCGAATCGCCCTCGACGACTTTGTCGACCTCTTTACTCGGGCCGAGCAGCATGCTCATGTTGCGCCCTTCCTGCAGCGGCGCCGACTCGATCGTCGCCAGGCCGTTCAGGTCCTCGAAGAGTTTGTTCAGCAGGTCGCGGCCGCGCTCGGGGTGGGCCTGCTCGCGGCCGCGGAACATGATCGTCACCTTGACCTTGTCGCGGTGCTTGAGGAAGCGTTCGACGTGGCCCTTCTTCGTCTCGTAGTCGTGCGTCGCGATCTTCGGCCGCAGCTTGATTTCGCGGATGTTGACCTGCTGCTGGTGCTTGCGCGCGGCCTTCTGCTTCTGCTCCTGCTCGTACTTGTACTTCGAGTAGTCAAGCAGGCGGGTGACCGGCGGTTTCGAGCCGGGGGCCACCTCGACCAGGTCCAGGTCGGCCTCCTGGGCGCGTTTCAGTGCGTCGTTGATCTCGACGATCCCCAGCTGCTCGCCGTCGGCGCCGATCAGGCGCACCTGCGGCACCCGGATCCGCTCGTTGATCCGAGTCGTGTCGCGCTCTGGCGGGCGCCGATCGAACCTACGCGGGACCGGCACTATCGAAGGTTGGACTGCAAGAGGACGAAACGGTGGACAGGCACGGGGTGCTCAGCGGCGGCGGTGTTTTTGCGTGCCAGCGATCAAGTTCGCCGCAGTATAGAGACAGAACGGCGGTTCGTAAATGCGACCGCTCAGCGCTGCTCCGTCTCGGCCTCGACGCGGGCGGCGAAATCAGCCAACTTCATCTCCCCCAGGTCGCCGTCGGCGTGGGAGCGGACGGACACCGCGCCGTTCTCCTCCTCGCGGTCGCCGACCACCAGCATGTAGGGGTAGCGGCCGATCGTCGCGGCGTCGCGGATCTTCTTCCCGACCGACTCGGAGCGGTCGTCGACGGCGACGCGGACGCCGAGTTCGCGGAGCTGCTCGAAGGCGCGGCGGGCGTACTCGTTGTGGCGGTCGGAGATCGGCAGGACGATCGCCTGCACCGGCGCCAGCCAGGTCGGGAAGCGGCCGGCGTAGTGCTCGATCAGGATCCCGGCGAAGCGCTCCATCGAGCCGAGCAGAGCCCGGTGGATCATCACCGGCCGGTGGGCGGCGTCGTCGGCGCCCGTGTAGTAGAGCTCGAAGCGCTCGGGCATCTGGAAGTCGAGCTGGCAGGTCCCGCACTGCCAGGAGCGGCCGAGCGCGTCGGTGACGTGGAAGTCGATCTTCGGCCCGTAGAAGGCGCCGTCGCCGGGGTTCAGCGTGTACTCGCGCCCCTGGCTGTCGAGCGCCTCAGCCAGCGCCGCCTCGGCCTTCGCCCACTGCTCCTGGGATCCCATCGACTTCTCCGGCCGGGTCGAGAGCTCGACGTGGACGTCGGTGAACCCGAAGCGGCCGTAGAGCTCGTCGATCGCCTCGCAGATCGAGGCGACCTCGTCGCCGATCTGCTCCTCGGTGCAGTAGACGTGGGCGTCGTCCTGGGTGAAGGCGCGGACGCGGAGCAGGCCGTGGAGGACGCCCTCGCGCTCGTTGCGGGAGACGCGGCCGAACTCGGCCAGCCGCAGCGGCAGCTCGCGGTAGGAGTGGCGGTCGGCGGAGTAGACGAGGCAGGCGCCGGGACAGTTCATCGGCCGCAGCGCGTAGCGGCGGTCGTCGTCCTCCATGAAGTACATGTCGTCCTTGTAGTTGTCCCAGTGCCCGGAGCGGTGCCAGAGCGCCTCGTCCATCACCTGCGGGGTGGCGATCTCCTGGTAGCCGCGCTTGCGCAACTGGTCGCGGACCTCTGTCTCGATCGTCCGCAGCAGCGTCGTCCCGTTCGGCAGCCAGAACGGCATCCCCGGCGCCTCCTTGCGCAGCATGAAGAGGCCGAGCTGGGGGCCGAGGCGGCGGTGGTCGCGTTCTTTGGCCTGCTCGAGGCGCTCGAGGTGCTGCTCGAGGTCCTTCTTCGAGAAGAAGGCGGTGCCGTAGATCCGGGTCAGGCTCTCGCGGGTCTCGTCGCCGCGCCAGTAGGCGCCGGCGACCGAGCTGAGCTTGATCGCCTTGATGCGTCCCGTCGAGGGTCCGTGGGGGCCGCGACAGAGGTCCTCGAAGGGGCCGTTGCGGTAGAGCGAGACCGTCTCGACGCCCTCGTCGCGGACGAGGTCCTCGATCAGCTCGACCTTGAAGCCCTGGTCCTGGCCGCGGAAGAGCTCGACCGCCTCGGCGGCGGGGATCTCGCGACGGGAAAACTCCTCGTCAGCGCCGATATGGTCGAGCATCGCCTGCTCGATCTTCGGCAGGTCCTCCTCGGTGATCTTTGTTCCGGGCGGGAACTCGAAGTCGTAGTAGAAGCCGGACTCGATCGGCGGACCGATCGTCACCTTGGTGCCGGGATAGAGATCCATCACCGCCTCGGCCATCACATGGGCGGCGTCGTGGCGGATCAGCTCCAGCGCCTCGGGATCGCGGTCGGTGAGGATCGCCACCTCTCCGCCCCCCGCAGGCAGCGGCGCGGAGAGGTCGCGCAGCTCGCCGTCGACCTTGATCGCCAGCGCGGCCTTGGCGAGGCCGGGGCCGATCGCGGCCGCCGCGTCGGCGCCCGTCGCCCCCGCCGGCAGCTCCAGCGGCTTGCCGTCGGGCAGGGTGAACGTGGTCTTCTCCGTCGCGGCCTCCATGCGGGGCAATGGTACGTGGAACCCTCAGCGGTGGACGCACGCCCACCGGTGGACGCGGTTCAGCGAGCTGGGCCCTGCCGCGCCTGTCGTTCGGCGACCAGCGGGCACGGGCTCCTGCCGGGGAGCGGATCGCTCACCTTCGTCAGGGTCCAGCCGCCTTCGTCCCAGATCGCGTAACGGGTCCCCGGTGGGATCCGGGAATCCCGGGTCGAGCGGATGCAGACCCGCCCGCCGCGCAGTTCCCAGGCGAGGAACGGTTCCCCGTGTTCCTCCTCGAGCAGCTGCGGCGAGGCGAATACGACCGTCGGCCCTTCGCCGACGACCTGGCGGTACTCGCTGAGCTTCGAGGAGTAGGAGGTCGGCCCGACGGGCGCATTGGCGAGCGCGAGGAGCGAGCAAACGCCCGCAGCTCCCACAAACGTGGCCACGACGACCAAGCGCATCCATTCGCCTGTTCCTTTTTGGTCCTCCGCACGAATAAGGAACAGGCGAGTTGACAGCAGTGGCAGGAGAATCGTCAGGGCGACGAGCGGGGCGGTGATCTCGATCGCCTTGGCTGCCGTGTACGGCGTGCCGGCCACGCAGGCGGCGGCGTAGGCGAGGGCGGCGGCACCGAGGCTGCCGATGATCGCGGCCTCACGGCGGCGCCAGAGCTGCGCCACGCCGTAGGCGAGCAGAGCGAGGCCGAAGGCGATGCCGAGGTAGTAGCCGAGGGCTGGCACGGCGCCATCGCCCGGTGCCAGGCGGAAGTCGCCCGAGGGCCAGATGCCGAGGGCCTCGAAGGGGGAGATCTGGCCGAAGAGGTTGCCGAGACCTGGGCCGTTGGGGTCGAAGGTCTCGAAGCTGTGGAAGTCGAGCATGCGGCCCAGCTCGGGGAGGACCAGAACTCCAAAAACAACAAGTCCGAGACCAAGGGGTTTGGCCGTGGGTCCTGCCGGGCCTCCGGGGACCCCTGCGCTGGATGCTCGGGGTCCCCTCACCCCGGCACCCACGGCAATAACCGCATTGCCTAGGAGGTAGAGGACGAGGGTGGGGGCTAGCCAGATCAGGCTCGGGAAGCTGTAGGTGTAGATGCTGCCGGCGGCGATAAGGGCCGCGGGGACGTAGTGGAGCGGGAGGTCGCTCCAGGTTCGGTCCGCCTCTCGTAGGGCGAGAACGAAGGCGAGGAGGTAGAGGGCTTGCATCGTCTCCTTGAAGGCGCCTTGGGCGAGGTAGGAGGCGGTAAGGTAGGCGAGGCCGACGAGGAGGGCTCCGGCGGTGCGCGGGATCGCGGATAGCTCTCGGAAGGCGGCGAGGACCGTGAGGGAGGCGAGGATCGCCACGGCCACGGTGAGGCCGCTGAAGCCCTGGACGAGGCCGATCCCGAGGCCCTTGTTCAGGGCGACGACGATCGCGTGCGGGCCGAGCGGGTAGCCCTGGTGCAGCAGTTGCGACGACTGGCCTTCGGCTAGTCGGTCCGCCGCCAGCAGGTGCTGGGACATGTCGGGGTTGAAGCTGGTGCCGAGGATCCCGAAGTGGCCTTCGACGACGAACGGCAACGAAGCGGCGAACAGCGCTCCCACGGCCACCGGCCAGCCCGCGCGCAGCGCCTCCCCCCCGCCCCCGACCCGCCCTCGCAGGTACACCAGCGCGCCGACCGTCAGCACGGTGACGACGATCGCCGAGGCAACACCATCCCCCGGCATCCGCACCGTGCCCCAACAGATCGCACAGAGCAGCGCTAGCCCGACCGCCGGTGAGAGCCAGGACCAGCTCCGCACGCCGCAAAGCCGCACCGCGGCCTGGCCGATCGCCAGCGACGAGACGCAGATCGCCGCCACCGCTGCATAGGTCCCGATCACGAGGCGGCGAGCCTAGCGGCCAGCCTCCACCCACCACCCAAAGTATCCGTGTGTACCGATAGCTTTCCCAACCAATGAAGATTCTCGCCTTCTTTCCAGCCGCCCTCCTGTCATTCGCCCTCCTCTCTGGCTCGGCAAGGCGGGGGCAAGGGTGCATTGCCTCGTCTTCGACCGCGGAAGCACCAGCGTCATGAAGACCACCTGCCGGATTGGCGTGAATGTGACGATGCTCAACGAGATCGCCAGGGGCACCCTGTGGCAGGTCAAATGTCGCAACGAGCGCCTACCCCTTCTCAGGGCGGCCGACGCCCTGGCCGCGATGCAACTGCGAGCCCAGGAACTCTCGGGTGGAAAAGAGGTGCTAACCGATATCTTCGGCCGCGGGGGTCGAACCGTGCTGTTCGGCGATGCTCTCTGGTCCCCTCGTGGCTCCATCCACGATCCGCAGGGCGAGATATGCGGGGCCCACCTCCGCGCGACCTTGGCGGACGATGGGGTGATTCAGGTCAGCACCGAAAAAACGAGCTGCACCGCGTTCCCGCCCGACGCCTAGCAGCCCCTACGCTGGGGAGATGGCCTTCGTACCGCCCGCTCGCCATCTCCTCCGCGCTAAAGACCTCGCCGACGCTCGCTACACGGAGCCGCTCGAGGTCGACGACCTGGCCCGCGCCGCCGGGCTCTCGAAGGCCCACTTCAGTCGCGAGTTCCGCCGAACCTTCGGCGAGTCGCCCTACGTCTACCTGATGACCAGGCGCCTGGAGCGGGCCGCGGCGCTGCTGCGCAACACCGACCACTCGGTCGCCGAGATCTGCCTCGAGGTCGGACTCCAGGGCGTCGGCTCCTTCACCACCAGCTTCAGGCGCATGTTCGGGATGACGCCGACCGAGTACCGCGCCGCGGCTCCCCCCGCCTCCGCCCACGCGATCGTGCCCGCCTGCGTCGTCCGGGTCTATGGCCGCCCGAAACACCGCACGATTCGAGAAGACAGCGCTCCGACCCGGGCCTAGCATCGACCTCGAGCAATTCCGAAACGAGGAGGAACGATGAAGATCGCAAACGCACAGCTATGGGTCCACGACCAGGACAAGGCCCTCGCCTTCTACACCGAGAAGCTGGGGATGGAGGTCCGCTCCGACGTCACCCTGCCCGAGATGGGCGACTTCCGCTGGCTCACCGTCAGCCCCACCGGCCAGGAGGACGTGGCGATCGTCCTGATGGCGATCCCGGGCCCGCCGGTGATGGACGAGGAAACCGCCCAACAGGTCGAGGGCCTGATGGCCAAGGGCTTCGCCGGCACCATCTTCCTCACCACCGACGACTGCCGCTCCGACTACGAGCAGCTGGCGGCCAAGGGTGTCGAGTTCACCGAAACCCCCGAGGAGCGCCCCTACGGCATCGACTGCGGCTTCCGCGACCCCAGCGGCAACAGCATCCGCCTCACCGAGGTGAAGCTGCCGGCGGGCGTCTGACGAAGCGGCGGCCCGGTCCCGCCTAGACCGGAACCGGGCCGCCGGGCTCGTTGCAGGTGAGGGAGCGCTTCCGGACTTCGATTTCGCCCGAACCCAGCAGGACGGCTATCAGGCCAAGGGTGCAGTTTTCGTGGGTGCCCGGATCGCGGATCCAATAGGCCTGACTGAAAACGCTGATGCGGCTCTGGCGTTCGAGGTTGTAGACGCGCACCGGCATTCCGGCGATCCGTTCCGCCTCGCGGTTCATCGCTGCCCGCGCCCTCCCCAAAGAGAGGATCTGCTCGAGGCGACAACTGGAGCGAAGCTTGGCTGAGGCGATGTTCCCTTCCCCTCGCACCGTGACCCGCAGCCTGCACCTCGTTTCAGACGCGGCACTGTGGCCATCCGCATAGAACCCGCAGGAGACCCGGTACTTGGAGCGACGGCCGCACCCGTTGAAGTCGATGCCGCTGACCGACGGGTGCTGACTGTCGAATCTTCGGGCCTTGGCCCAGGCCGCGCGCCTCGCGGCTGCCTTCTCGAGCTTCGGTGGTTCGGGCGGTGGAGCTGGTTCGACGGATCCGCCACCGCCACCTCCCCCTCCTCCACCGCCCCCGGAGGGAAGGTCCTCACACGCCACCCCGTCGTCGTCTCCGTCGAGCCCGTAGGGATCGCCGGGAAGCAGGTATTCCTGCGCTTCCTCCTGGGACGAGAAGTCGGCGCAGTCGTAATCGACGGCCATAGCCGCGCCGGGCGAGACGAGCAGGATCGTCGTCGCTGCCGCGATACAGAGCGAAAGCGTGGCAAGAAAGCGTCCGATTGCGCGACCCTAGTCGAGCAAAAAGAAACCCCGCTGTAGGGCGCGAGCCCCGGAGATGGGCGTAACTGGGCTCGAACCAGTGACCTCCGCCTTGTCGAGGCGGCGCTCTCCCAACTGAGCTATACGCCCGGGGCGCCTGAATCTAGCAGCGAGCAGGAGAAAGCCGGCGGGTGGCTAAAGGTTCTGTTGCAAGCACCGATGCAACTGGTGCAACTTTCTCGATCCCCGGTGTTTATGGGGTGCATCTTCAAAAGCTCGAGGACCGACGAGCCAGCGACTTAGAACTCTCTGGTGGTACGTCCTTCGGAAACAAAGGGCCCCGTTACGGGGCCCTTTTCCGTTCTCCGGGCTCGCCCTAGACATGGTCGTTCGGCAGGTGCCAGCGGCGCGGCGCGATCAGCTCGTCGGCCTCCCCCGGCCCCCAGGAGCCCGCCTCGTAGGGGATCGGCGGCGGCGGCGCTCCGAGCACCGGGGCCGAGATCTCCCAGAGCCGCTCGATCGCCTCGGAGCTGGTGAACAACGTGCGGTCGCCGAGCATCACGTCGTGGATCAGCCGCTCGTAGGGGTCGAGCGCCTCCTCCGGGCCGCCGAAGGTGTCGGCGTAGCTGAAGCGCATGTGGGCCTCGCCGAGCTGGATCCGCGGTCCCGGCACCTTGGCGAGAAAGGACGTGGAGATGCTGCCCGGATCGGCGAGCTCGAAGGTGAGGTGGTCGTGGCCGAAGGACTCGGCGATCTGGTCGCAGTCGAGCGGGAACATCCGCCGCGGCGGCTGCTTGAAGGCGATCGTCAGCAGGTGCCGGCTCTCGGCCAGCCGCTTGCCGGAGCGCAGGTAGAACGGCACTCCCTCCCAGCGCCAGTTGTCGATGAGGGCCCTGACGGCGACGAAGGTCTCGGTGCCGGAGTCGGCGGCGACGCCGTCCTCTTCGCGGTAGCCGCGGTACTGGCCGCGGACGACGTCCTCCGGCCGCAGCGCCGGCATCGCTTCGAAGACCTTCTCGCGCTCGATTCCGAGCGGTTTGGGGTCCAGCGAGACCGGCGGCTCCATCGCGACGAAGCCGAGGACCTGGAAGAGATGGGTCACCACCATGTCCCGAAAGGCGCCCGTTTCCTCGTAGAAGGAGCCGCGCATCTCGATCGAGAGCGTCTCGGGGATGTCGATCTGCACGTGGTCGATGTGGTTGCGGTTCCAGACCGGCTCGAACATGCCGTTGGCGAAGCGCAGCGCCAGCAGGTTCTGGACCGCCTCCCGCCCGAGGTAGTGGTCGATGCGGAAGATGCAGTGCTCGGCGAAGACCTCGTGCAGCTGCAGGTTGAGCGCGCGTGCCGAGTCGAGGTCCGTCCCGAAGGGCTTCTCGGTGATCACCCGGGCGCCGTCGCCGAGCCCGAGCTCGCCGAGTCCCTCGACCGCCCCCGCGGCCGCCTGCGGGGGCAGGGAGAGGTAGAAGAGGAGCTCCGCCCCCTCGCCCAGCTCCTCGCGCGCCCGGTCGATCTCGGCGCCCAGTCGCTCGAAGCCGTCGCCGACCCCGGCGAAGCGCAGCGACTCGCCGAACCGCTCCCAAGCAGCCGGATCGCCGGGCTTGCGGCCGGAGCCGAAGATGGAGTCGCGGGCGAGGGTCCGGAACTCCTCGTCGCCGAGCTCGCCGCGGGCGGCGCCGATGATCCGGAACCGCTCCGGCATCAGCCCTACCTGAGCCAGATGAAACATCCCCGGCAGCAGCTTCCGCTTGGCCAGGTCTCCGCTGGCGCCGAAGAGGACGATCACCTGATCCCCGGGCACCTCGTCGGCTTGCCGCTCGCTCATCACCGCAGCCTATGCTGCCACTCGATGGGCACCGGCATGACGAAGAACGGCGTCGCCTACGACTCGGTCGCGCTGGACCGGGTGGACCGCCGCTTCTGGCGCGAGATCTGGGAATCGGTCCCAGCCGAGGTAGCCGCCGAGCACGGCGTGGAGATGCGCGAGTTCGGCTCGATCCAGGTGACGGTGGTCGGCGATCTCGGCCAGGTCGGCATGCTGAACCTCGTCCTCGGCGCCGCCGAGGCCCGGCAGCGCTCGGATCTCGAGGCGGCGATCGCCTGGGCCGAGGAGCGCTCGACGCCCTACGTCTCGGTCACCCCCGGCCTGCCCGACAGCGCCGCGACGGAAGAGTGGCTGCGGGGGCAGGGGTTCGAACCGACCTATGCGTGGATGAAGTTCGTCCGCGACCCGCACCCGCCGCGCTTCCCCGCCCCCGACGGGATCGAGGTCGTCGAGGTGACGGGGCCGGACCAGGAGCCGTTCGGGACGATCGCCGCCCTCGGCTTCGGCATGCCGGCCTGGGGCTCGGAGCTCTTCGCCCGTCTGCCCGGACGGGATGGCTGGCGGTGCTACGTCGCCAAGGTCGACGGCGAGGCTCGGGGCTGTGGGGCGATGGTGGTCGACGGCGGAGTCGCCGAGCTCGGGATCGGCGCCACGCTCGAGGCGGCCCGGGGGCGCGGTTGCCAGACCGCACTCCTGCGCCGCCGGATCGTCGACGCTGCCGAGGCCGGCTGCCGCACGCTGCTGGTGGAGACCGGCGAGCGGGTACCCGAGCGACCGGCGGCGAGCTATCGCAACATCCTCAAGGCGGGCTTCGAGGAGGCCTACCTGCGGCCGAACTGGAAACGCCGCCGCTGATCCCGCCGAGGCTGGACCCTTTGTCACCCCGGGGCTGAACCCGGGGCCGCGGGGTTGGTAGTGGGCTCAAAACACGCGCGTGATCGAGCCGCACTCGGTTCGGGAAGTTTGACCTACTGCCCTCCTGGGGACAGACGGCGGAGCACCTGTTCCCGACCCGAAGGAGAGCTATGAGCATCGTCACGATCCTGATCATCATCATCCTCGTCCTGCTCGCGATCTACCTGTTCCGGCGGGTGTTCTAGGGGCTCCCCCTTCGAGGATCGCCGCGGGGACGGCGATCCGGGCTCAGACAATCGGCGAGGGCGAAGTCGAAGCCGTTTGGCAATCGACTGGCGGCTTCGACCTCCACCTCGTCACACGGCGGCAACCCCGCGACACGCACGCCCAGAGGCGCCTACCGCAACCGAACCAGCGTCAACGGCATTGCAGGCTGCCACTCGTCGATCTGTGGGCGGCCATGCTTCGGAGACCAAGAAAAGAGGCAGTCGAGGACCAACCACGCTCGGGGTCAGCCTTGCCCGGGGGTCGCCGCTCCGATCATGCCGAAGCGGTACGACTCTCCAGCCATCGGATGATTTCGTTGGGCGTCGCTTCCCCGGCCGCGATCTTCTCCACCATCGAGACGTCTGTATCCGCATCTTCCCCCGCGAAAGGTCGGCCGTTGGCTTCGAGGAACAGCCACACCGAGAGGAAAGCGGCTCGCTTATTGCCGTCCGGCAATGGGTGGTTGCGGGCTAGATGCTCGACCAGAACCGCCGCTTTCTCTACGAGCGTGGGATACGCGTCCTGATCGCCAAAGCCTGCCTGAGGTGCGGCGAGGGCGGAATCCGCAAGGGCAATCCTTGGCAAGTGGGCGATCTGCTCGGGATTCGTGCCGAGCAATTCAGCGGCGATCTCACAGTAATCGCCAAGCTCCAGGTAGATCGTCAAGGGCTACTTGGCGAGGCGGCGCAGGGTCTCGCGATTAGCCTGGATCGCAGCCTTGATTCGACCCTTGCGCTCCGTGCTGCTGCCGGGCAGGCCAAAGCGCAGCTTGTCTCGCTCGGTCTTCGGGGCGGTAGGGGCATGAGGCTTCATCGCCGGCACATTGTTGCACCCAGGTACTACGTCCGATGCGTACCGGGGAAAGAGCGCCCATTCCAGAACCAAAGGCGCCTACCGGAATCGAACCGGTGTAAACGGCTTTGCAGGCCGCTGCGTAGCCACTCCGCCAAGGCGCCGGGGCCGGTGAAGGGTAACTGGCCGGCACGGGTCGGGGCGGCTACTGCTCGTACTCCTCGACGGTCCCTCCGTCGCGCATGCTGGCCTCGTCGGGGTCGTCGCCGGCCTCGCGCAGCGAGCGTCGCTGGCGGAGGTAGTCCCAGGCCTTGTCGAGCT
Organism: Solirubrobacterales bacterium; assembly: GCA_036376215.1. GTDB lineage: Bacteria > Actinomycetota > Thermoleophilia > Solirubrobacterales > 70-9 > VAYN01. The sequence continues at coordinate 47,062 of DASVAT010000033.1, read as the reverse complement.
GGACCTTCAGCTCGTCGAGGCGGGCGTGCTCGTCGTCGTCGAGCCCCTCGCCCTCGTGGCGGTGCAGGAGCGCCTCCTCTTCCTGGACCAGTTTGTCGATGCGGTCGAGAACCTGCTGATCGTCCATGGCGCCAGTTCTACCCGGCTGGAGAGGATTCGACAACCTCGAAGGAGATCCCCGCCCTCTGCAGCCGCTCCAGCAGGGCATCCCCCATCGCCACGGCGGTGGTCAGCTGCCCGGAGCGATCGGGCAGCTGGTCGAAGGCGAGACAGAGGCCGGACTCGGCGAGCATCTTCGAGGTCTCGCTGTAGCCGGGGTCGCCGCCCTTGACCTCGGTGACGACGCGCTTGTCGCCGCCCTCGCCGACGAAGACGACCTTGAACCAGCTCTTCGCCCGTTTCTCCTCGCTCGGCCCCTCGCCGGGCGATTTCATCTTCAGCAGCAGCTTGCGGGTCGGCGGCAGCTGCGCCAGCGCGAACCCGGTCCCGACGCCGGCGCCGAGCGCGCCGACGGTGGCCAGGTGCTTGGCGATCAGGTTGTGGCCGTAGGTGAAGTCGGGCCCGTAGCGCTCGAGGGCCGCGGCGGAGCGCAGGATGACCGGCCCGTCGATCGTCGGCAGCGGCACCGCCCAGCCGCCGAGCTGCGGCATGCGGCGGACGCGGGCCGGCGCCGAGTGGATCGAGCGGCCGGCGGGACGCTGCTCGGCCCGTCGCCGCTCCTTCGCCGCGGACAGCGTCTGCCGCGCCCGGCCGAAGGCGTTGATCGCGGAGTGGAAGGTGCCGCCGGAGAACTCGGCGTTGCTGCGGACGTAGCCGTTGACCGTCAGCGGCACGCCCTCGGGAAGCTGCTTGACCGTGAAGTAGGCGCCGAGGTCGTGCGGGATCGAGTCGAAGCCGCAGCAGTGGACGATTCGGGCACCGCTGCGCTCGGCCTCGGCGTGGTGGTCGATCCAGGCGCGGTCGACGAACTCCGGCTCGCCGGTCAGGTCGACGTAGTCGGTCCCGGCCGCCGCGCAGGCAGCGACCAGCGGCCCGCCGTAGAGGATGTATGGCCCGACGGTGGTGACGACGACCCGGGTCGACTCGGCCACCTCGCGCATCGCCTCGGGATCGTTTGCGTCGGCCTCGACGATCTCCGGCGCCGGCGCCTGGGGCGAGGCCGCAGCGAGACGGGCGGCGACGGCTTCCAGCTTCGAGCGGTTGCGGCCGACCAGCGCCCACTTCATCTCGGCCGGCGCGTGGGCGGCGAGATACTCCGCGGTCAGCCCGCCGGTGAACCCGGTGGCCCCGAAGAGAGCGAGGTCGTAAGCACGCGAAGGCTCCATCGGGGGGATTCTCTCAGGAGTGAGCGGCCGGGTGACAGCACGTGCAACGGGCGCCGCAGACGACCAGTCAGCGACCACGACGCCCGTTGCACGTGCTTAAGCTCAACGGCCCCGGTTTACAAATGTCAGGCCTTAGTCAAAGGGCCGACCGGTAACAGCCGCTCCGCTCTTCCCGCAAAACCGGAAAAGCACTACTAGGAGGCCGAGACTGCCGACGGGGTGCCGCTCTGGACCGGGTGGCCGCCGTCGCGCCAGACGCCGACGCCCTTGCCGACGTGGACGACGTCGAACTCGGCGCGCTGGAGGATCGAGGCTGCGAGGCCGCTGCGCTTGCCGCCGCGGCAGATCGTGGCGATGGTGCGGTCGCGCGGCAGCTCGTCGAGCCGGCCGGCGAGCGCACCGTAGGGGATGTGGAGCGAGCCCGGGATGTGCTCGCCGGCGTACTCGGAGGCGTTGCGGACGTCGAGGATCACCGGGCCTCCGTTGCCGTCGACGCGGCGGGCGAGCTCGTCCGGGTCGATCAGCTCGATCCGGTGAACGGGTCGTTCCTCCGTGCGCCAGGCGGTCATCCCGCCTTCGAGGTAGCCGCGGACCGCGAGCCCGACCGAGGCCAGCAGCTGGGCAGCCTGGCGCTCGTCGCCGCTGGAGGCGGCGACGACGACGATGTCGCTTCCCTCCGGGGCGACGCGCGAGACCTTGGTCGCGAAGCCGGTGTCGTAGGAGGAGGCGCTGAGCGCGCCCTCGATGTGGGCCTCGTCGAACTGCTCGTTGGTGCGGCCGTCGATGACCACGGCGCCCGCCTCGACCAGCTCCTCGACCTCGTGCGTGCTGAGCGGCGCCGGCGTCCCGAAGTCCTCGACCAGCGGGCCGCGGTTGAGCCCGACGATGCGCTCGATGTTCGGCGGTTTGTCGCCGAGCGAGCCGACCTGGTCGGAGACGAAGTCGGCCTCGTCGGCGATCTGCAGGGCGCGGTTGTGGCGGCGCTCGAAGCCGATCGTCGAAGAGGACTTGAGGTCGAGGCCGGAGCCGCCACAGAGCGAGCCGCCGAGGTGCCCGGGCCAGACCTCGACCTCGTCGGGCAGGCACAGCAGGCGCTCGTGCAGGGAGCGGAACATGTCGGCGGCGCCCTCGCGCGGTTCGACCGCGAGGTCGGGGCGGGCGACGTCGCCGATGAAGAGCGAGTCGCCGGTCAGCAGCGCCCAGGGGTCGCCGCCGCGGCTCCTGTCGCTGAGCAGGAAGCAGCTGTGCTCGGGCCGGTGGCCGGGGGTGTGGATCGCCTCGACCGCCAGGTCGCCGAGCTCGAGCTTCCAGCCGTGCGAAAGCGGCTCGTGCGGGTACTCGGCCTCTGCCAGCTCGTGGACGTGGACCGTGGCGCCGGTGCTGCGGCAGAGGCGGCCGTGGCCGGAGACGTGGTCGGCGTGGTTGTGCGTCTCGATGACGTGCCCGATCCGCACCCCGTGCAGCCGCGCCAGGCGCCGGTAGGGGTCGATGTCCCACTGCGGATCGACCACAACGGCGACGCCGGATTCGCGATCGGCGACGAAGTAGGAGGCACAACCGAGATCCTCGTGGATGATCTGGCGGAAAAGCATCTTCGACCTGCCGAGCAGGCTACCGCGCCAACCTCGCCGCCACAGCTAGAATGCCCCCCGTGCGGCTGTAGCTCAGCTGGCTAGAGCGTCTGCTTGCCATGCAGAAGGTCGAGGGTTCGAATCCCTTCAGCCGCTTCCAGTCGAAAGCCCCGCTCCGGCGGGGCTTTTCTGTGTCCGGGGACGGCTACGCCGCCGCCGACCTCTTGACTTCTGGCCTCGCTGCCCATTGCTGCCCAATCCCGAGGGTATTTGGGTGCCTGGGATACGTCGTCGTGAGTTTCTAAGCTCGCGAAATGCCGGACACCTTCCTCGGTCTCGCAATTGCAATCGCCTTCGTTTTGCCAGGTTTCATCACCGCCGACCTGGCCGAAAGCCGACGCGCTACGAGGGCCGCGCGCAGCGAACTTGAGCTAGTCCTACGCGGACTCGTCTACGCATTGATCATCCAGGCTGCGGTAGCAGCTACTGGCTGGACGCAAACCATCGTTGACGATGTATCTGGAAATTCTGAGAGTTCAATCGCCAAGGTTGAACCGGCCCCCTCGGCATCGAAGCAGGCGAAGAAAGCCGATGCTGCGCTTGCTACGGAATAGCCAACTGAGGCCTCAGCGGGCCAGTCGGCCATGTCCGATACGGAGAATGAGCAGGAACCTTGGACGGAACATCTGCCCGAGCTAGTGGTCTTCAGTCTTGTGGTGGGCATCTTGATCCCAACGATTCTCGGCCTGCTCCTGTCCGAGTGGCTGCGCCGTGCAGAGCAATGTGGGCAACTTAAGTTCTGGCATTACGCCGCGGGGGGCCGGGACTACCGCAAAGCATGGGATTTCGTCTTCGGCCGACAAGAGGGCACGTTCTTGCTGGTCACGGTGCCAGAGGAGGACGGGGTCAAACACTTCCTGGGCAAGTACGGCAAGGACTCCTGGGCAACCCAGGCACCCACTCAGCCGCCAGAGATTTATCTAGAGGAAGCCTGGCCTGCGGACGAGGGAGGGGTCGTGGATGAAGAGGCTCTGACACGGGTGCCCGCGAGGGGAATGTGGATCACGGCCGACAAGGTGGACCGGCTAGAGATTCTGCATCTGGGGCCAGAAAAATGAAATTGGCAGTCTGACCCACGCCGTATACTGGCCTTAATGGAGAACTCAGCGAAATCCAACGGCTCGCGCCGCACTGGGATCATCAAGGAGGGGGGCTATCAGCCCACCAAAGATCCAGGGCCGGTCCCTACCAGCCTCGTGCGTCCCGCTACGGCCAATCCCGCTCCGGCAAAACCGGCAGCATCCAAAAAATAGGCTGAGGGGCCACACCCTCTAGGCGGCAGCTTGCTCAAGCTGCCGCCTTCACAGTGCCATTTAGGGCCGCTCCATGATCGGTCTTTGAAGCAATGACCTGGGCGTAGAGGCCAAGGGTCATCTTCGGGTCGGTATGTCCCGCCTGCGCCATGACGTAGGGCAACGAGGTGGCGATAGCGATTCAAATCGCTTGCCATCTTCGTGGATGGCGACGCACCGAGCCTGACGGTCGGCAAGACTGAGAGGCTAGTTAGTTTGGGCAGCGGGCGGCTCTCACTGCCCAAACAGAGCAGAACCGTGCCTGATTCAGCCGAATCCTCTCGTGGCACGCTTTCGGCCTTTTGGCTACAGACTGCGGACACGGCTGCTAGGTGGATCGTTGCCATGCAGAAGGTCGAGGGTTCGATTCCCCTCAGCCGCTTCGCACTAGGCTCATACCGGAGTGAGCGGGTCGATCCAATCCCTGGAGAACGTGGGCATCGTCGTCGAGGACCTCGCGGTGGTTAAGGAGTTCTTCGTCGATCTCGGGCTCGAGCAGGTGGGCGAGGCAGAGGTGGGCGGTGAGTGGGTGGACCGCGTCGTGGGACTCGAGGACGTCCTCTGCGAGATCTGCATGCTGCAGACCTCCGACGGCCACGGGCGGTTGGAGCTGATGCGGTTCCACAGCCCGCCGGCGCGCGAGGGCGATTCGGACGCCGCGCCGAATACCTACGGGATCCGCCGCCTGGCCTTCTCGGTCGACGACGTCGACGCCGCCGTCGCGCGGGTGCGGGACCGGGGGCTGGAGCTCCTCGGCGACGTGGTTCAGTACGAGGAGATCTACCGGCTCTGTTACGTCCGCGGCCCGGAGGGGATCATCGTGATGCTCGCCGAGCGGCTCGACTGACGCAGACCCCCTCAGCCGCTTACTTCCACAGCTCGCGGCGGAGCATCTCGTTGCCGCGTTCGAGCTGCTCGATGGTGGCGCTGGCGACGGAGCGGGTCCGGGTGGCGCGGTTGATGCGGGCCTGGACCTCCCGGTGCGACTTGCCGGTGCGGCGGGCGACGTCGCCGACCAAGCGGCTGCGCTCTGCGCGGAGGCGCTCGCGGGTGGCGTAGGCGGACGCCCGCTCGGGCTCCTCCGACGCGACTTCGGGCTCGGCGAGGGCGGTCGGCTTCTTCGGCCGCGGCTCGGGGTCGTCGGTCGGGAAGAGCTGGAGCGTGGTTTCGCTCATGATCGCCTCGTCGAGTTTGGCGTCGCCCGAGCTGAGGACGGCGAAGCTTTCGCCGGGTTTGCGCTGCTCCGGACCCTCGTCCACCTCCTCGCCCTCTTCCTCCTCGCCGAGCGGCGTCAGGTCGAGCGCGTGCCGGCGCTCCAGCTCGATCTCGCGGGCGAGCGCCTTCAGCCGTGGGTCGGCCGGCATCAGCAGGTAGCTCATCTGCCGCCGCGGCTGCGGGGTGGTGCGGATGAAACGACCGACCACCTGGCGGAAGAAGAGCTCGGTCCGGGCCGCCGTCGCGTACACGCCCACCCGGAGGCGGGGGATGTCGACGCCCTCGGAGACCATCAGGACCGAGACCAGCCAGCGCCGGTCGGAGGCGGCGAACTCGGCGATCCGCCGGCTGGCGCCGGGCTCGTCGCTCATCACCAGCTCGGGTCGCTCCCCCGAGATCGACGCGAGCCGCGCCGCGATCGCCCGGGCGTGATCCTGATCGGAGGCGATCACCAGGCCGCCCGCGTCGGGGTGCCCGTCGGCCCGCACCTCGCTCAGCCTGGCGTCGCCGTCGCGCAGCACCTCGCCCATCCACTCGCCCTCCGGGAGCAGGGCCGTCCGCAGGCGCCGGGCCGACTCGACCGCGGGCAGGGCGAGGTCGAAGTCGGCGCTGCGCAGACGGCCGTCCGAGATCCATTCCATCTCGCCGTCGTAGGGCAGGAAGGTGATCGGGCGGCACACCCGGTCGACCAGCGCCTGCGGATAGCCGTAGACGTAGTCGGCCCGGCTGATTCCGTCCTCGTCGTAGTCGACCCAGGGAATGGCCGAGTTGTCGGAGCGGAAGGGCGTGCCCGAGAGGAGCAGGCGGAAGCGGGCGCCGTCGAAGGCCTTGCGGGTCTGCAGGCCCCAGGCGGCCTGATCGCCCATGTGGTGCGGCTCGTCGGCATCAGCAGGGTCGGCCGGCGCTCGGCCGCACGCCGGTGCACGTCCGGCCCGGCCGCGATCGTCTGGTAGGTGACGGCGACGCCGTGGAAGTCGGCCGACTCCGGGCCGTCCGAGTTCGGCCGGTTCGGCTCCAGGTCGATGCCGTAGCGGCCCGCGTCGGCGGCCCACTGACGGCAGATGTGGGTGGTCGGGCCGACGACGACGACGCGCGAGACGAACCCGGCGCTCAGCATCCGGTGGGCCGTGTGCAGCCCAAAGGTGGTCTTGCCGGCCGCCGGCGTCGCCGAGGCCAGGAAGCTGGTGGCGGAATGCGCCCGCACGGCCTCGGTCGCCTCCCTCTGCCAGGAGCGAAGGGGGCGGGAACCGGGCCAGTCGGGGAGCGACCGGGCACGCGCGCCGCCGCCGATCGGATGCTGGGAGGACTCGTACAAGGGCGGGCCACAATATGGTCGCCCGCGGCGGAGGGCGGCTCGGGGCGATCCCGGGAGACGTCTTCCACCTCGCCCGCCGCCCCATCCCCTGAGCGGCTGCATTCCGACGGGAGTTTGTGCTACTCATTATTGGGTAGTCCATTCCATGGTAGTTCCCCTACCGATCCATCCCACCGACGCCAGGCAGGAGGAGCATTGAGAAGGGCACATATCGGCGCCGTCGTTATCTCCCTGGCCACGGCTGCCACCGTGCTCCTCTGCCTTCGCGTCGGCTACTCCCGAAGCTCGGCGATCAGGTCGTCAAGATCGAGCGGGACGGTGCCCATCTCGACCCCCTCGCTGCCGTCGGCCGGGCGCGGCCACTGCTCTCGCGGCCGGTCCCAGTAAAGCTCGACCCCGTTGCTGTCGGGGTCCGAGAGGTAGAGCGCCTCGCTGACCCCGTGGTCGGAGGCGCCTTCAAGCGGCCAACCGGCCTCGCTGAGGCGCCGCAGCGCGTCGGCGAGGGCGCGGCGCGCCGGGTAGCGGATCGCCGTGTGGAAGAGGCCGGTGGTCCCGGGGGGCGGCGGCGAGCCGCCTTTCGAGGACCAGGAGTTGAGGCCGATGTGGTGGTGGTAGCCGCCGGCCGAGACGAAGGCCGCGTCGGCGCCCCAGCGCTGCATCAGCTCGAAGCCGAGGACGCCGCAGTAGAACTCGAGCGCTCGGTCGACGTCGGCGACCTTGAGGTGGACGTGGCCGATGTCGACGCCGGGGTCGATCGGCTCGCGCCGGGCCTCAGCCATCGAGCGCTCCGTCCAGCGCCTGGTTGACCAGGCGGTCGGCGTCGGCGTTCTCGGCGCGGCGGACGTGGCGGATCGACCAGGAGTCGAACCCGCGCAGGGCCCGCTTCACCTCTTCGTGAAGCTGCTTCATGCCGGCGTTCTTGACCTTGTAGCGGCCTTCGACCTGCCGGACGACCAGCTCCGAGTCGCCGACGAGCTCGAGCTCGGTGGCGCCGCGCGCGGCGGCCAGCTCGATCCCCCGCAGCAGAGCCCGGTACTCGGCGACGTTGTTGGTCGCCTCGCCGATCGTCTCCCCCACCTCCTCGACCACCTCGCCGCCGTCGCGGAGGACGACGCCGATCGCGGCGGGGCCGGGGTTGCCGCGGGCGCCCCCGTCGACGTTGACCGTGAAGCGGCTCACCGGCTCGCGGCCCGGTCCCGTGCCAGGCGCAGCCTGCCGTCCTCGGCGACGACCGCGTTCCACTGCCGTGCCGCGGCGTCGAGCTGGTCGACCTCGCCGCCCTTGCCGACCTCGAATACGGGCCGCAGCTCGTCGCCGAGGTCGATTCCCCACTGGTACCAGGAGAGCTCCCAGGCGACGGTGATCCGCATCTCGCCGGGATTGCCGGCCATGGCGCCGACCGAGGCGCGAGGCACGCCGAGCGTGCGGGTCAGGCCCGCGACGGTGCGGCCGGCCTCGCTGGAGTTGAAGCGCGCGGCGGCACTCTCGAAGGGGGTCGGAGCGGCGGCGTCGAGCGGCGGCGGCCACGGCCGCCGCGAAGAGCCGGGGTCCGGCGAAGGGGGTTGAGCAGGGGCGGCGGCGGGCGCGCCGGGCCGGCGGTGGCGCCGGTGCAGCAGGCTGCGCAGGCGGCCGCGTCCTTCGTGGCCGCGCCCCTGCCGCTCGGGTTCGGGCTCGCTCGCCGAGCGCCAGGCGAGCCGCTCGGCCCGCGCCAGGCAGAGCTCGCAGACGGTCCGCTCCTCGTCGCCGTCGTAGAACCCGTGCACGCGCTCGCCGGCGAGGATCGTCCGGCCGCAGATCGCGCAGCTTCCCCCCATCAGCCCTGCTGCAGGGAGGATTTCAGCCGCATGACCGCCTTGGTATGGAGCTGGGAGACCCGCGACTCGGTGACCCCGAGGACCTCTCCGATCTCGCGCAGGGTGAGGTTCTCGTAGTAGTAGAGGGCGACGACGAGTTGCTCGCGCTCGGGGAGCGAACCGATCGCCTCGGTCAGCAGGTCCTTGACCTCGGTCGAGGCGAGCGCTTCCTGCGGGTCGGCGGCGCGGTCGTCGGCGATCGTGTCGAGCAGCGAGACCTGGTCCCCGGAGGAGTCGGAGACGGTCCAGAGCTCGTCCAGCGCGTAGACGGAGGAGTTGGCGATCTCCAGCAGCGCGGACTGCAGTTCCTCCTCGGTGAGGTTCAGCTTGGCCGCCAGCTCGGCCTCGGTCGGCGCCCGCTGCAGCTCGTGCTCGAGCTTTGCCTGGGCGGTCTCGATTTCGCGGGCGCGGGCGCGGACCGAGCGCGGCACCCAGTCGAGCGAGCGCAGTTCGTCGATGATCGCGCCGCGGATGCGGGTCATCGCGAAGGTCTCGAACTTGATCCCCCGCTCGGGCTCGAAGCGCTCGATCGCGCCGATCAGGCCGACCAGGCCGTAGGAAATGAGGTCGGCGTCCTCGACGTGCGAGGGCAAGCCGGCCCCGAGGCGCCCGGCGACGAATTTGACCATCGGCGAGTAGGCGACGACCAGCCGCTCGCGGGCCCCCTCGTCCCCGTCGTCCTTGTAGCGTCGCCACAGGTCGCGGAGCTCAACCTCTTTCACGCCCGTTTCCATCAGGCGATATTACGGCCGTTTGCGGGGATTTGGTTCATGCGCGGGGGTGGCTGGCAGCGTAGGTGTCACGCAGTCTGGCGGCGTCGACTCGGGTGTAGACCTGGGTGGTCGAGATCGACGCGTGACCCAGCAACTCCTGAATCGTACGCAGATCGGCGCCACCCTCGAGCAAATGCGTTGCGAAGGAATGCCTGAGTGAATGCGGGGAGACGCCCGCGGCGAGCGCCGCTTCGCGAGTCCAGAGGCCGAGGCGACGGGTGACGTCGGAGTTGGACAGGCGGCGGCCGGACTTCGAGAGGAAGAGCGCCCGCTCGCGCTTGTCGACCGCCAGCGCGTGGCGGCCTTTGTCGAGGTATCGCCGCAGAGCCCGCTGCGCCGGCTCTCCCACCGGCAGCAGCCGCTCCTTCGATCCCTTCCCCAGCACCCGCAGCTGCTCGGTCTCGAAGTCGAGAGAGCCCTCGTCGAGGTTGACGATCTCCTCGCAGCGCAGCCCGCAGGAGTAGGCGAGCTCCAGCATCGCCCGGTCGCGCAGCTCGAGGGGGGTGTGGGCGGGGATCCGCTCGAGCAGCGCCCGCATCTGCTCGGTGGTGAGAACGTGGGGGAGCTTTTCGGAGCGCTTCGGGCTGGAGACGAGCTCGGCTGGGTTGGCGCCCACCTTCTCGGTGCGGACCAGATAGCCGTAGAGGCCTCGGATTGCGGCCAGCTTGCGCCCGACCGTCGCCGGCGCGGCGCCGGCGTTGGAGAGGCCGGCGCCGAAGCGGCGGACGTCGCGGTAGCGGACGTCGGCGGGCCCCAGCCCCTGCTCCCCCGCCCACTCGGAGAACCCCCCGAGGTCGACGCCGTAGGCACGGCGCGTGCGCTCGGCCGAGCCGCGCGCACGAAGGTCACGGTCATATGCGGCCAATGCCGACTCCCAATTCATCGAAGATCAATTTCGCCGCTGGTTCTGGTCGTCCTGCGAACGGGCGCGAAAACCAAGCAGGTCAAGGACGACCGAGGGAGTGTGCTCTGCACATGACCGAGGAAGGACGCCGAGATGCGCAGGTTTGCAGCGTCCGCTACCCAATAAATATGGGCGTTCCGACTTCGACTTGGTCGTATAGCTCTTCGACGTCGGGAATCGCCATCCGGACGCAGCCGTGAGAGGCCGCGCTGCCGAGCGAGTAGATCTCTTCGGTGCCGTGGATGCCGGCGCCTTCGTAGATGCCCAGCCAGCGCGCCTTGATCGGGTTCGACGGCCCCGGCGGGATCGTCTGCCCGGCGAGCGAGCCGGCCCAGTCGGACATCGGCACGTTCCAGACCGGGTTTTCTTCCTTTTCCTGGATCGCGTAGAGGCCTTCGGGCGTTTCCAGGCCTTCCATCCCGACCGCAACGGTGTAGGTCTCGGCAAGCTTCAGGTTCTTCCAGAGGCGCAGGGTGAAGCTCGAGCGGTCGAGGGTGAGGTAGGACGGGTACTCGGCCGCGACCTCCTGCTTGGTCACCTCCGGCGGGATCGAGTGCACCTCGGCCTCAACCGTGTGCGGCGCGTTGGCGTTGAGGACGGCGGCCTTCAGGTCCTCCTCCAGCAGGTTGTCGCGCAGCTTGCGGCCGTCCTTGCCGGCGACGACTTCGAGCGAGTCGCCGCTCGGTTCGACGTCGGCGTTCTGCGGTTCGCGGTTGATTTCCTCGGCGACGTGGCGGACGAAGCGGTTCACCGCCGACTCGGAGTAGGCGACTTCGGGCCGGATGCTTTCCTCGACCTCACCGCCGCTGACGTAGCGGACGAGGCGCCCGGGCAGGCCCCCCTCCTGGCTGTCTTCGACCGCCTCTTCGACCGCGGCGTCGAGGTCGGCGCGGATTTTCAGCTGCTTGCCGGTCAGCTTCCAGGTCTTGCCTTCGAAGCTGACCCCGAGCGAGGTCTTCAGCGGCGCGACCAGCTTGCGTTGGACCTTCGCCATGGCCTCGTCTTCGTCGAGGCCGCCGACGTCGACGCCGCCGATCGTCACCCCCTCGGCGATCTGGTCCTTCTGCGTGCTGTCGTAGGCGTAGGCGCCGCCGACGACCAGAACCAGCAATACAGCGGCGATCAGCACCGCAATCGAAGTCTTCGTTCCCATCGAACTGGAGTTAACCCTTGTGCGTCGGTTTGCCGGCTGTAAAAAGTCTAGGCACTCGACAAGTTCGGCTCGACGGGTGCCCTTCCCTGCAATTTCGCATGTGCCTCGGTCTTATCGGCAGCGCCGCGGGATATCTTTCGCCTCGTGCGCACCAAGGACGAGGTCAGGGCGGAGGTCTGGAAGGCGATGGAACGCGAGGGCGTTTCCCGCTTTCCCGGCGCCGAGGGCCGCATCCCCAACTTCGCCGGGGCCAAGCTCGCCGCCGAGAAGCTCGCCGGTCACCGGCTCTGGAAGCGGGCGCGGGTGATCAAGGCCAACCCCGACTCGCCGCAGACCCATGCCCGGCGGATCGCGCTGGAAGAGGGCAAGACGGTGATCATGGCGGTGCCGCGGCTGCGCGACCCGCACCCGTTCCGCGTGCTGGAACCGAAACGGCTCTCGAAAGCGACGATGAAGGAGGCGGCGACGATCAAGGGCGCGCTGAAGCACGGCCGGGTCGTCGCCCTCGACGACCTGCCGGAGGTCGACTTCGTCCTCTGCGGCTCGGTCGCGGTCAACCTCAGCGGCGCCCGGATCGGCAAAGGCGGCGGCTACCACGACCTCGAGTACGGGATCCTCACCGACGCCGGCAAGATCGACGCCCACACCACCGTTGCCACCACGGTGCACCCGATCCAGATCCTGCGCCAGCACCTGATGGTGACCGACCACGACCTCCCCACCGACCTGATCGCTACCCCCCGCGCGGTGATCGAGATCGACCGCCAATACGACCGCCCGCGCGGGATCCTCTGGGACCACCTGCAGCCGCCGCAGATCCGCGAGATCCCGGTCCTCGAACGGATGGGTTACGCGTAGGTTTACGAACCTCAATGTTTACCCTCACTATTACTGATTGTGAAGTGTTTACTTCAGTAGTAGGGTTCGCTTTTGCGTGGAGGCGAGTGACCTCGGGTCTGGGGAAGACCCAGAGAAAAAAGCTGACGACGACAAGTCGCAGAAGAAAGACACGGGGGATGCCCCGAGTCGAACCTGGCTGGAGCTGCTGCAGCGCATCGGCAGTGCAATTGCTCCAGCGATCCTCACCGCCGGCGGCTTCGTCGGCTTTCTGGCCTTCGCTGGCAGCGTCATCGTCTGGACCCGCTACCAGGCCGCCGAGGTTCCGCCCGACCAGGTTGTCGCCGCCTATCCACAGGGCGAGCTGGTGGCGGTCGCGTCCGCCCTCCTACTGGTCTTTGGGTTCGCAGCGGTCCTCGCGGTCCTGATCCTCTTCCTGGTCAACCCGGAGGGAGAAGCAAGCATCGCGGTCAGCCGGGCGCTGCTCGGATTGCTTGCCTTCGAGGGTGCGGCGGCGTTCCTCCTCCTCGACCGACCCTGGGACGAAGACAAGGTCTTGGCTCTCGAGCTGTTCATGCTGCCGATCTTCGTCGCACTCTGGGCGACCTTCCTCTTCGAGCGGGAGAGCCTCGGCGAAGAGTCCAAGAAAGATCGAAAAGCAACCACCTGGGTGGAGGACACGGTTCCCGATTTCGTCCCCGACTACCTGCTGCGCTCGGCCTTCGTCAGCCGGACGATCCTCTTCGTCTTCGTCGTCGTCCTCGTGTCCATGGGCTTACTCCTCGTGTCCCTGGTCCTGCCGGTGTCGCTTTCTTTCGAGTGGGTGGCGATCCGAGCACTCGCCCTTGTCTGCGTTGCCCCCACCCTGTGGCTGATGGGGAAGCTGGCGGTGAGGACCCCGCCGAAGACCCGATCGCTGGATAGAGGGGAGATTCCGTTCGAGCGCAAGGGGCAGGTTTTGATCGGCCTCCTCCTCGCGTTCGGTGCGGTCATCCCTTCTCTCCTGCTGGGAAGCGGCTGGCTGACGGTTTCGTTGATCGCCGCCGTCGGCCTGATCGCCGCCGTCTGGCGTGTCGCGGTGCTGGCCGAGACCTTCATGTGGTTCGGGGTTGCGGTCTTCATCTCGGTGCCGCTCTTCGGGACGATCACCACGGTTGCCCGCAACGTCGCCGACCCGCAGGTCCAGCCGGTGGCGCTCATCCGCGAGGAGGACGGGCCCGACGAATCGATTCAGGGAATCTATGTGACCGAAACCGAGGATCGCGTCTACTTTGCGACTGTCGCCACCGAAGGATGCACCGAAGATCTCGTCCCCAACAGTGGCCGTCTCCTATGGGTTCCAAGGGAAGACGTGGTCGCGATCTCAATCGGGCCACCGCAGAGCGTCGAGGACGCGGCTCGGACGGCTTTGGAGATGTCCTACGCGCTCACTCCCGCGGTTGAGACGCCGGCAGGTGACCACGTCAGCCTCACGCCAGCGGAGAAGCGCGATGAGAAACAGGAGGCCTCGGATGGGCCGCAGCAACGACGCTTGGAAGACGTCGGGCCGGCGGTGCAGCCCAATTTCGGGCGTGGACTGAGGCTGATCCCGGAAAATGCCTCACCGGGCGACCCCGTGATCCTGAGGATGGCCGCCCCCAATATGAATACGGAGGTGAAGGGCTTCGGCGCCACTCGCCGCGGCAGGACCCTCCGCCTCGGAGGGGTCCCGGTCGACATCCTCAAGGAGAGCGTCGAGGATCCCGCCCAAGCCGAATTCGTCCAGACGGTCGACGGTCGCGATCTCAGCCTCGACAAGAAAAAGGTCTACGCGCGCGAGGACGGTGGCTACGTCCAAGTCGAGAACCCGGATCTCGAGGAGGAAGAGGTCTTCGTGAGGTTGACGGACGACCTCGTGAGTGAGGTGAACGACCATGGACCGTTCGGCGACAACTTCCTGCCGATCGAACTCACGGAGGAAGGGCTGCCGGTGCTCGCCACGACGGCCGATGGGGCAGCTCCCGAGGTCGTGCTCGAGGACGGCATGGCGCAGTCTCTCGATACCCCTCTCCTGAGACAGGGCTGGCACGAAACGTACATCAAGTTCCGCATCCCCAAGCACGCGCAGACGGGAGCGGTCACCGTGGAGTGCGAGCAGCTGGCGGGGCAGCCCCTTCTCCGGATCGCGAGGCCTCCCAGAGCCAACATCTCCGTCCGAATCGAGCCCGAATCTCAAAGGGTGGTCTTCGACAGCAGTCACTCGACCGACAACAGCGAGATCGTCTCGCGGCGGTGGTTCATAGAGGGCGTGGACCGGGGCAAGGACACGCGCATCAGCGAGAGCCTGCCGGCTCGTTCCCGGAGCTACCTGGTCAGGCTGAAGGTCACCGACGCCGAAGGCCAGAGCGGCAGCGCAGAGCTGCGCCTCCTGCGTCTCTCCGGGCGTCTCGTCCCGCTCGGGGAGTCAGGCCCGAGGAAGAACCAGGTCATCGAGAAGGCGAGCGTTGACCTGCAACAGGCGCTGGAAGCCGCACCCGCAGCGTCGGTTGAGGTCGCGATGCGGCCCGGGGACCTTGCCGACCAACCCAACCCCGAAGAGACGATCGATCAGGCCAAGGAGGTGCAGAGAGCGCTGCTCGGCCCACCCCGTCGCGGAAATAGTGACCGGCCCACTCCGAGGCCGAAGGACATCGTCGTCAAGACGTTCGCCTTTGGCAACTCGTGCTCGGCCGAAGCCGAAAGCGCCACCGGGCGACTGGACGTGCTCATCCTCGGTGAGGGAGTGCGGGTCGTGCCACCCGATCGATGTCCCGTCCTCCAGCGCAGCACCAGCTACCTCCCGCCGCCATAATCCCCGGGAGATGACCCCATCAGATAACGGAAGGGCGCCGCTCTTTCCCGCCGCCGACTACGGCGACCCGGATCCCGAGTGGCTGAAGATCGACTGGCGCGAGCACCTGCGCCGGGTCGACCTGCCGGGGGCCGAGGGGGTCAACTACGTCGAGATCGGCGAGGGCGAGCCGATCGTCTTCGTCCACGGGATCGCCGGCTGCTGGCGCAACTTCCTCGAGAACCTCCCCTACTTCGCCGCGCACGGCTACCGGGCGATCGCGCTCGACCTGCCGGGCTTCGGGGACAGCCCGATGCCTTCCTGGGAGATCACGATGTCCGCCTATGGCCGCCTGATCCACGACTTCTGCGAGCGCCTCGGGATCGACCACGTGGCGGCCCTGGTCGGCAACTCGATGGGCGGCTTCATCGCCACCGAGGCGGTGATCGAGGAGCCGCAGCGCTTTGACCGCCTGGTCCTGATCTCCGCCGCCGGGGTCAACTTCGCCGAGTGGCAGGGGCGGCCGATCGAGGCCGCCACGCGCATATTCAAAGCGGCGATCCCGATGATGAGCGGCGAACGCAGCTCCTACTGGACCCGGCCGCGCGGCCGCAAGCTCGCCTTCGGCCGGATCTTCCGCAACCCGAACAAACTGCGACCCGAGGTGCTCTACGAGCAGGTGCGCCCCGGCCTGCAGGCGCCGGGATTCTCCGACGCGCTGGCGTCGATCTTCGGCTATGACACCCGCGAGCGGCTGCCGGAAATCGAGATCCCGACCCTGATCACCTGGGGGCTGAACGACCAGATCGTCCCGCTCGAGGGGGCGCTGGGATACCACCGCCTGATCCCGCGGTCGCGGCTCGAGCTCTTCGAGCGCACCGGCCACCTGCCCCAGCTCGAGCGCCCGGGCCGGTGGAACCCGCTGGTCGAACAGTTCATCGAGTCCTCGCAGCCGCTGCGGGCCGCGCAGGACTCCGCGGTCGGCTAGCCCGTGACCGCGCCGTTGGCGGCGGAGGAGACCGTCGCCGCGTACTTGGCCATTACGCCGCGGGCGTAGGGCGGCTCGGGCGAGCGGTACTCGGCGACACGCTTGGCGATCTCCTCGTCGGAGAGGGCGATGCTGAGGCTGCGCTCGTCGATGTCGACGGTGATCTCGTCGCCCTCGCGGATCGCGGCGATAGGGCCGCCCCTGGCCGCCTCAGGGGCGACGTGGCCGATCATCAGGCCGCGGGTGGCGCCGGAGAAGCGGCCGTCGGTGACCATCGCGACGCTCTCGCCGAGCCCCTCGCCGACGATCGCGGCGGTGACCTGGAGCATCTCGCGCATCCCCGGGCCGCCGACCGGGCCCTCGTTGCGGATCACGACGACGTCGCCGGCGTTGATCCTCTGCTCCTTCACGGCCCGGAAGCAGTCCTCTTCGCACTCGAAGACGCGGGCCGGCCCGGTCTGCCGGCGCCGCTCGGTGCCGGCGACCTTGACCACCGAACCTTCCGGAGCGAGGTTGCCGCGCAGGATCGCGAGGCCGCCTTCGGGCTTCAGCGGGTCCTCGACCTGGCGGACCACTTCCTGGCCGGGCGCCTCGGTCGCGGCGGCGGCTTCCTCGCCGATCGTCCTGCCGGTGACCGTGATCGCCTCGCCGTGCAGGATCCCGGCTTTGGCCAGCCGCTTGAGGATCACCGGCACGCCGCCGGCGGCGTAGAGGTCGGTGGCGACGAAGCGGCCGCCCGGCTTGAGGTCGGCGTAGAGCGGCGTGTTGCGGGAGATCCGCTCGAAGTCGTCCATCGTCAGCTCGATCCCGACCTCGTGGGCAAGTGCGATCAGGTGCAGGACCCCGTTGGTCGAGCCACCCGAGGCGCAGACGCAGGCGATCGCGTTTTCCAGCGAGTCGCGGGTGATGATCTTGCTCGGCCGCAGATCCTCGGCGAGGACGTTGATCACCAGCTCGCCGATTTTCTCAGCCACGGTCGGCTTGTCGTCGTCTTCGGCCGGGACCATCGCCGAACCGCCGGCGCTGATTCCCAGCGCCTCGAAGGCGCAGGCCATCGTGTTGGCGGTGAACTGGCCGCCGCAGGCGCCGGCGCCGGGGCTGGCGACCCCCTCGAGCTCGTGCAGTTCCTCGTCGGTCATCTCGCCGGCGTTGTGGGCGCCGATCGCCTCGAAGATGTCGAGGATCGTGACGTCGCGGCCGTGCCAGTGGCCGGGGGCGATCGAGCCGCCGTAGAGCAGCACCGAGGGGACGTCGAGGCGGGCCAGCGCCATCGCGCAGCCGGGGATCGTCTTGTCGCAGGCGCAGAGGGCGACGATCGCGTCGAACTGGTACCCGCGGGCCATCAGCTCGATCGAGTCGGCGATCACCTCGCGGCTGATCAGCGAGGCCTTCATTCCCTGGGTCCCCATCGTCACCCCGTCGGAGACGGCGACGGTGTTGAACTCCATCGGCGTGCCGCCGGCGGCACGGACTCCCGCTTTGACGTGCTCGGCCAGCGCGCGGAGGTGGAAGTTGCAGGGCATCGCCTCGGTCCAGGTGTTGGCGATCCCGATCGTCGGCCGGCTCAGGGCCTCGTCGTCGAACCCGATCCCCTTCATGTAGGCGCGCGCGTGGGCGCGGTCGGGGCCGTCGAAGACGGTCGCCGAGCGAGGGCGGGGCAGCTTGGTCGCGGTGTCGCCGTTGCTGCTCATGGCCATCAAATCTAGTCAGCGAACCGCGCCGGCGTCTTCGGCTCGGCGGCGGGCGAGCCCGAACACGTCGACCGGCCCAGGCCCTGACCCGATCCCGCGAAGTCCGTCGCGGACCCCCGCCGAGGTGACCTCGCGAGCGCGTTGGGCGGCTTCGAGCGGGGCGCAGCCCAGCGCGAGGAACGCGGCGAGGGCGGAGGAATGGGTGCAACCGGAGCCATGGGCGGCCCCGTCCGGGTGCCGCTCGCCGGGAATCTCGGTGACGTCGCTGCCGTCGTAGAAGACGTCGACGACCTCCTCGCTGTGGCCGCCGGTCACGACAGCCGACCCGGCCCCCATTTCGACCAGGGCCCAGGCCAGCTTCGCCTGGTTCGTCGTCTCCCCCAGCCCGGTCAGCGCCCGCGCCTCGGGTATGTTCGGGGTGACGACCGACGCCAGCGGCAACAGCCGGTCCAGCAACGCGCCCCTGGCGTCGGAATCGAGCAGCTCGCTGCCGCTCTCGGCGACCATCACCGGGTCGAGGACGACCGGCACCCCGTCGAGGTAGACGAGCGCCGCGGCGACCGCCTCGACGGTCTCGGCGGTCCCGAGCATCCCGATCTTCACCGCGTCGACGCCGATGTCCGCGGCGACGGCTCGGACCTGGGCGATGATCATCCGCGGCGAGACCGCCTCGATCGCGTCGACCCCCAGAGTGTTCTGGGCCGTGATCGCGGTGACCGCGGTCATGCCGTGGACCCCGACCCGCGCGAACGCCTTCAGATCGGCCTGGATCCCGGCACCGCCGCCGGAGTCGGAGCCGGCGATCGAGAGCACTGCCGGTACGCGTCCCGAAGTCATGGATTGCAGCCTAGAGAGCGCGACAGCCGGGAGGCGACAACAAAGTGCGTAGGTAGGTACCCAGATTGGAGCAGTTGAGGTAGCCGAGCAGCTCGAGGCGCGCGAGGGCCGTGGCCGCCGCGGGACCGGAGAGGCCGGTGGCGGTGGCCACCGCGTCGCAGGTGGCCTCGCCGGCCTCGACCGCGGCGAGCACGGCCTGGAGGTCGGCGTCGAGCTCGGGACCGCTGGGCGCCGCGGGTCTCCGCCCCGGGCCGAGCATCGCGTCGAGGACGTCCTGGGCGCCGCGGATGACCTGGGCGCCACTGGCGAGGAGGGCGTTCGGACCGGCGGAGACGCGCGAGGTGACCGGGCCGGGGACGGCGCCGACCTCGCGGCCGAGATCCGCCGCGAGGTCGGTGGTGATCAACGACCCCGAGCGGGTCGCGGCCTCGACGACCACGGTCATCCCGGAGAGCGCGGCCATGATCCGGTTGCGGGCGGGGAAGGTCCAGCGCCACGGCGTCGCCCCTGGCGGCAGCTCGGAGACGACCAGGCCGACCTCGCAGATCCGCCGCCAGAGGCTGCGGTGGCTGGCGGGGTAGGCGACGTCTGGGCCGCAACCGAGGACGGCGATCGTGCGGCCGGCGTCGATGGCGCCGCGGTGGGCGCAACCGTCGATCCCGAAGGCCAGCCCGCTGACCACGACCATTCCGGCGGCAGCCAGCTCGCGGCCAAGCTCACGGGCGATCTCGCGGCCGTAGGAGGTGGCGCGCCGGGCGCCGACGATCGTCACCGCTCCAAACGGCTCCAGGCCCTCCAACAGTCCCGGATCGCCGCGACCGATCAGCGCCCAGGGTGCGTCGGCGGCGTCGCGAAGCGAGTCGGGGTAGAGGTCGCCGTGCCGGCAACAGGCCCAGCAGCCCGCCAGCAGCAGCTCCTCCCGGAGCCGCTCCTCCGGCAGTGCCGCGACCCTCGCCAGCATCTGCGCCGCGACCTTGGGAGCGGCCACCTCGACCAGATCCTCGTTCGAGAGCCGCAGCAGCTCCGGCGAGCGCGAACCGACCTCGCCGGTGGCGACCCGCTCGACGTAGGGCCCGAGGTCGGCCAGCAGCCACGATCGCCGCAGGCAGTCGGGGCAGGCGCGCGGCTCAGCCATGGTCGCGCCTCCGCATCTGCAGCGCCTGCGCCATCTGTTCCTCGCCGATATCCCCCGCGCCCTCGAGGTCGGCGAGCGTCTGCGCCAGCCGCAGCGCCCGGTCGTGGGCACGCCCGCTGAGGCGCTGGCGGGTATAGAGGTCTGCCAGCAGCGAGGCGGCGCCGTCGACCAGCGGGCAGGCGCGCGCCTCGGCGGGCGTCATCTCCGCGTTGCAGCGGCCCGCCCCCAGCCGCCGTTCCTGCCGCTCGCGCGCGAGATGCACCCGGTCCCGCACCGCCGCGGAGGACTCCCCCGGCGGCCCGCCGATCTCGGCGGCGCTCGGCTGGCGCACCGCGGCGAGCACGTCGATGCGGTCGGCCAGCGCCCCGCTCAGCTTGCCCTGGTAGCGCTGGACGTCGTAGGGGGCACAGGAGCAATCGGGGTCGGCCTCGCCCCTGCCGCAGGGGCACGGGTTGGCGGCGGCGACGAGCATGAAGCGACATGGCAGGGTCCGTTGGCCGCCGGCCCGGGCGACCAGGACCTCACCGCTCTCCAGCGGCGCCCGCAGCGCCTCCAGCGCGTCGCGCCTGAACTCGCAGAGCTCGTCGAGAAAGAGAACCCCCCGATGAGCCCTCGTCGCCTCGCCGGCCCTGAAAGCCCCACCGCCGCCCCCGACCAGGCCGACGGCGCTGATCGTGTGGTGCGGCGCCCGGAACGGACGCCCGGCGGGGAGCGCATCGAGCTGGCCGCAGGCGCTGGCGATCCGCGCCACCTCGAGTGCCTCGTTCCCAGCCAGCGGCGGCAGGATCGAGGGCAGCCGGCTCGCGGCCAGCGACTTGCCGGCCCCCGGCGGCCCGACCATCAGCAGGCTGTGCCCCCCTGCGGCCGCCACCTCGAGCGCGTGGCGCAGGTGGGGTTGGCCGCGCAGGTCGGCGAGGTCCGGTTCTCCGGCAGCCGCCTCGCGTCGCAGCGCCAGCGGTTCGGGCGGGTGCGGCTGCCAGGTTCCCTCGACGAGCCCGGCGAGGCAGCCGAGCCCCTCGACCGGGATCGCCTCGATCCCCTCGACCAGCGCCGCCTCGGGGCCGTTCTCGGCCGGCAGGACGATCGCTTCCGCCCCGCTCTCGCGCGCCGCCTCCGCCATCGCCAGGGCACCCTGCACCGGCCGGGTCGAACCGTCGAGCGCCAGCTCGCCGGCAAGGGCAACCCGCGCCAGCCCCTCCCACTGCAGTTGATCGGAGGCGCTGAGCAGGGCGGCGGCGATCGCCAGGTCCATCCCCGGGCCGGCCTTGCGCAGGCTCGCCGGCGCCAGGTTGACGACGATCCGCCGCAGCGGGAACTCGAAGCCGCAGTTGACCAGCGCCGCGCGAACCCGCTCGCGCGCCTCTCGCACCGCGGCGTCGGGCAGGCCGACGATCGTGAAGTTCGGCAGACCCCTGTGGACGTCGACCTCGACCCGGACCGGACGGGCGGAGATGCCGTCGAGCGTGAAGGTGCGGGCGGTGGCGAGCACGGAGAGGACGCTAGGCGGCGTCGGCGCACGCGTTACGCGCAAAGCGCAAATTCTCGGTGTATTTAGTGGGGCGAATTCCGCGCTCCGGCGACTTGGACGGAGATGACCGTCGCCCGCCGCCGCACCGGCGAGATCGCCGAGGACTTCGTCGCCCAGCGTCTGGCCGACACCGGCTGGGAGATCGTCGAGCGCAACGCCCGGACCCGCTACGGCGAGATCGACATCGTCGCCCGCGATGGCCACACGCTCGTCTTCGTCGAGGTCAAGGGCGCCCGGGCCGGCACCTCGTTCGGCCCAGAGAAGCCGATCCTCGCGATCGGCCCCCGCAAGCAGCAGCAGGTGCGGCGGCTCGCCACCGCCTGGATGTCGGAACGGCGCGACCAGCCGCGCTACGACGAGATCCGCTTCGACGCCGTCGGCGTCACCCTCGACCGCAGCGGCCGCCCGGTCGAGGTCGACTACGTCAAGGGCGCGTTCTGAGCGAGCTCAGCCCAGCTCGAGCTGCGCGTAGGCAACCGACTGAAACGAGCGCCGGTGCAGCGGCGAGATCCCGATTTCCTCGATCGCCTCGCGGTGCTCTGGGGTCGAATAGCCGACGTGCTCCTCGAAGCCCCAGCCAGGGTGGTGCTCGGCGACGTCGCGCATATAGCGGTCGCGAGTCACCTTGGCGATCACCGAGGCGGCGGCGATCGCGGCGCTGGTGGCGTCGCCCTTGACCACCCGTCGGTGCGGGACCTGGCAGCGCGGCAGGCGGAAGCCATCGACCAGGGCGATCGCATCCTTGCCGGGCGCCAGCCGCTCCAGCGCCAGCGAGAGCGCTTCGATGTTCGTCACGTGCAGGCCGCGGCGGTCGATCCCGGCGGCGCAGCGGACGACGACGCTGACCCGCTCTGCCGCCCGCAGCACGCACGGGTACATCTCCAGCCGCTGGGTCTCGGCCATCTGCTTGGAGTCGTGCAGGCCGCTGAGCGCGCGGCGGTCGGAGACGGTGAGCCGCTCGTAGTCGATCAGCACCGCGGCGGCGACCAGCGGCCCGGCGAGGCAGCCGCGGCCGGCCTCGTCGGCACCGGCCACGTAGCGGCTCTGCAGGCCGCGGTCGAAGGCGAACAGGCGGCGGCTGCGCGCGAGCCGGCGCCGGTGGGTCTTCCCACGAGGGCTCTTAGAACCCGCCGATGCGGTTGGGGGGCCAGTAGGTGGCAAATGCCTCACCGATGATCCAGTCTCGGGGAACGGGTCCCCATTCCCGGCTGTCATCGCTTGCCCCACGATTGTCGCCCATCATGAAGTAGTGGTCGGGTGGAACCGTGATCGGTTTCGGCAAATTGCAGGTCGGACAGGGGTTGATGTACGGCTCGTCCTCGACGATCTCGCCGTTGACGACCGGGTGACCCGCTTTGACCGCGATCGTGTCGCCGGGGCCGGCGACGATCCGCTTGATGAAGTTGTCGCCCGCCTCCTCGGCGGTCGATTCGGGGCAGGGTTCCATCGGGCCGCGGTTGACGCCGCACTGTTCTCCGGGGCCTCCCTGGGCGCCCTCGGGCGGGTGGAAGACGACGATGTCGCCCACCTTCGGGTCCTCGAGGTGGTAGAGGAACCGGTTGACGAGGACGCGCTGGCCGATGTCCAGGGTCGGTTCCATCGAGCCGGAGGGGATCTGGTAGGGCTTCACGACCCAGGCCTGGATCGCGAGCGCCAGCCCGAGGGCAAGCGCGACGATGACGACCAGCTCGATCAGGCCGCCCGCTTTGGATTCCGGCTTCGGAATCTTGGGGTTCAGGCTGCCGAGTCCTCGTCGGAGTCGCCGTCTTTGGCCGGCTCCTCGTCCTCGGCATCCTCGGGCGCTGCAGTGTCCTCGGTCTCCCCGGCCTCGGGCGCATCCGCGTCCGTCTCCGCCGCCGTCTCGGTCTCGCCTTCCGCCTCCGGCTCCGCCGCCGGGGCCTCCTCCTCGGCTGGTGCCTCGGCCGCGGGCGCCTCGGCGTCATCCGCCTCGGGTGCCGTCTCCTCGGGCTTCTCGACCGGGACGACCTCCTCCTGGCTGACGCCCTCGGCGTCGACCGCGGTCGATCCGCCGTCGGCCGCGCCGGCGACCGCGACGACGTCGTCGTCGATGCCCCAGCGCCGCTCGGCGACGCGCGCCGCCTTGCCGATCCGGCCGCGCAGGTAGTAGAGCTTCGCCCGCCGCACGTCCCCTCGCGCCGCCACCTCGAGTTTCTCGATCTTCGGCGAGTGCAGCGGGAACGTCCGCTCGACGCCAACGCCGAACGACTGCTTGCGCACGGTGAAGGTCTCGCGCACGCCGGAGCCCTGGCGCTTGAGGACGACGCCCTCGAAGACCTGGGTCCGTTTGCGGTTGCCCTCGATCACCTGGAAGTGGACGCGGACACGGTCCCCCGGCGCGAAGTTGGGCAGCCCCTGCCGAAGCTGGGCACGCTCGATGCTGTCGATTACGGAGCTCATGGGAAGGTTCGCTGCGAGAAAAAACCGCCGGGACCCAGGTGCGGGAACCGCGCGGTCGCGGAATGGTAGCTATTCCGCGTCTTTTTCGAACTGCTCGGCTCGCAGGCGGCTCTGCTCCAGCCGCCAGCTCCGCACCTTCCCGTGGTCGCCGGAGAGGAGCACCTCGGGAACTTCCCAGCCGCGGTAGCTCGGCGGGCGGGTGAAGTGCGGGTACTCGGGCATCCCCTCGAGGGCGTGACTGAAGGACTCCTCGACGGCCGAGTCCTCGTGGCCGAGAGCACCGGGGAGCTTTCGCATCAGGACGTCGGCGACCACCATCGCCGGCAGCTCGCCGCCGGCGAGGACGTAGCGACCGATCGAGAGCTCGTCGTCGGCCAGGTGCCGGTGGACGCGGTCGTCGAAGCCCTCGTAGCGACCGCAGAGCAGGGCGACGTGAGGCTCGGCGACCAGCTCGTCGGCGATCGGGTCGCTCAGGGTCGGTCCGGTCGGCGAGAGCAGGACGATCCGCGGTCGCGGCCCCTCGCCGTAGGCGGCCCGCAGCGCCGCGTCGACGACGTCGACCCGGAGCACCATCCCGGCGCCGCCGCCGTAGGGCGAGTCGTCGACCTGGCCCGCGGTCAGCGGCGTCGTGTCGCGGTAGTTGAAGAAGCGGAGCTCGTTGCCTTCGCGCAGCGCGTTCTGGACCGAGCGCTGGGTCTGGAACCAGTCGAAGGCCTCCGGGAAGAGGGTGAAGACGTCGAGGCGCAAGGCGCCTAGTCGAGGATGTCGACGATCACGCGGCGGTCGATCCGCACCGCGGCCGCCTTGGCGATGGTCCGGATCGCGTTGGCGATCCGCCCGCCCTTGCCGATCACGCGGCCGAGGTCGTCCTCGGCCACCGTGATCTCGTAGACGAGGTCGCCGTCCTCTTCCAGCTCCTCGACCACGACCGCCTCCGGGTCCTCGACGAGGGCCTTGACGAGAAACTCGAGCAGATCGGTCATCGCGGCCGACTAGCTGCCGGTGGCTTTGATGCCCTTGGTCCGCAGCAGGGTCGCGACAGTCTCCGACGGCTGGGCGCCGTGCTCGAGCCAGTGCTTTGCGCGCTCCTCGTCGATGTTGATCGTCGAGGGCTCGGTCTGCGGGTTGTACTGGCCGATCGTCTCGATCGTGCGCCCGTCACGCGGCGAGCGTTTGTCGGCGACGACGATGCGCCAGATCGGGTTCTTCTTGGAACCCACGCGTCTGAGTCTGATTCGGACTGCCATAGGGCCGGGCAGATTAGCGTCTACGGGCCTTCGGGCGCGGCGCGCGCTGTCCACCGCCGGCCAAATTGGCCATCTGCTGCGGCGTCGGCATCTGCCCGTTGGCCATCGATTTCATCAGCACCCGCATCTGGTCGAACTGCTTGACCAGCTGCTTGACGTTCTGGACTCTGGTCCCCGAGCCGGCTGCGATCCGTTTGCGGCGGGAGCCGTTGATCACCCCCGGGTTGGCGCGCTCCTGGGGCGTCATCGAGAGGATGATCGCCTGCACGCGGTCGAGCTCGCGCTCGTCGACGTCGGCGTTCTTCAGCTGCTTCATCGCCCCCATCCCCGGCAGCATCCCGATGATCCCGCTCAGCGGGCCCATTTTGCGGACCTGTTTCATCTGCTTGAGGAAGTCGTCGAGCGTGAACTGGTCGCGTCGCATCTTCTCCTGCAGCTCCTCGGCTTCGTCCTCGTCGACCTGCTGCTCGGCTTTCTCGATCAGGCTGAGGACGTCGCCCATGCCGAGGATCCGCTGCGCCATGCGGTCGGGGTGGAACTTGTCGAAGTCCTCGATCTTCTCGCCGGTCGAGGCGAAGAGGATCGGCTTGCCGGTCACGGCTTTGACCGAGAGCGCGGCGCCGCCGCGGGCGTCGCCGTCGAGCTTGGTCATCACGACGCCGTCGAACTCGGCGACCTCGGCGAAGGATTCGGCGACCCCGACGGCGTCCTGGCCGGTCATCGCGTCGACGACGAGGAGGACGTCGTGGGGGCGCGTCTGCTTGCGGATCTGCGCCAGCTCGGCCATCAGGTCTTGGTCGATGTGGAGGCGGCCGGCGGTGTCGACGATCAGCACGTCGCGGCGCTCGGCCTGGGCCTGGCCGAGCGCCCAGGTGGCGATCTCGACCGGGTCGGCATCGGTGCCGCGCTCGTAGACGTGGGCGCCGGCGCGGCCGCCCATCGTCACCAGCTGCTCTACCGCGGCGGGGCGGTAGACGTCGCAGGCGGCGAGCGCCACGTCCTTGCCGTCCTTTTTGAAGAACTGGGCGAGCTTGGCGCAGGCGGTCGTCTTGCCCGAGCCCTGCAGGCCGGCCATCAGGATCACGGTCGGGCCGCTCGGGGCCATCGCCAGCTCCGAGCCGGTCCCGCCCATCAGCGAGGCCAGCTCCTCGTTGACGATCTTCACCACCTGCTGGCCGGGGTCGAGGCTCTCAAGCACGTCGGAGCCGAGACAGCGTTCCTTCAGCGTCTTGGTGAAGGCTTTGACGACTTTGAAGTTGACGTCCGCCTCGAGCAGCGCGAGGCGGATCTCGCGCATCGCCGAATCGACGTCGGACTCGCTCAACTTGCCCCGCGAGCGGACCTCGGAGAGGGTCGACTGCAGGCGTTCGGATAGCTGGTCGAACATGTCCGAGCAGCTTACGTGACGCTCGTCTGTTCCTTATTGGTCCCAGGCAACGAAAAGGAACAGGCGAATGATTACTCGGCGAGGAGGGCTTTGGCGTAGTCGCCCGGGTCGAAGGGGCGCAGGTCCTCGAGCGTCTCCCCCACGCCGATCAGCTTTACCGGGATGCCGAGGTCGGAGGCGATCGCCAGGGCGATGCCGCCGCGGGCGGTGCCGTCGAGCTTGGTGAGGACGACGCCGTCGACCTCGACCGCCTCGGAAAAGACCTTGGCCTGGCGCAGGCCGTTCTGGCCGGTGGTGGCGTCGATCGAGATCAGCGTCTCGTGCGGGGCCTCGGGGATCTGCTTCTGGATCACCCGGCGGACCTTCGTCAGCTCGTCCATCAGGTTGCCCTGGGTGTGGAGGCGGCCGGCGGTGTCGACGATGACGACGTCGGCGCCGCGGGCGCGGGCGGCGTTGATCGCGTCGTAGGCAACGGCGCCGGGGTCCGAGTTCGCTTCGCCGCGGACCAGCTCGGCGCCGGCGCGCTCGGCCCAGGTTTCGAGCTGCTCGGCGGCGGCGGCGCGGTAGGTGTCGGCGGCGGCCATCACCACGCTGAGGCCCATCTCCTTGCTCAGGTGCCAGGCGATCTTGCCGATCGTCGTCGTCTTGCCGGTCCCGTTTACCCCGACCATCATCAGGATCGCCGGCTCGGCGCTGAGGTCGATCGGCGCCCGCCCGGTGGAGGCGACCTCAGCGAGGATCTCGATCAACCGGTCCCGCACGGCGACGCCGTCCATCGGCACCGCTCCGGACTCGACCTCCTGCTCCAGCTTCTCCACCACCGCCGCGGTGGTTGGAGCCCCGACATCGGCGAGGATCAAAGCCTCCTCGAGCAACTCCCAGGTCTCGTCATCAATCCGGTCGAAGAGACTGGCCGAGATCTCCTCGGTCAGCGCCTGGCGGCTTTTCGAGAGGCTCTCTCGCAGGCGGCGGAAGACGCCGCGTCGCTCGGGCTCGGACTCGGGCTCAGAGGAGGCGCTCGCGGCCCCGCGTGAACCGAGGTCGATCATCTCCTGCCAGCTCGTCGCCATCGTCGCTGGAGGCTATATGCGCGCGCTCGCGGAGTTCCGCGAGCGAGTCGGCGAGGTGGCCCGGGAAGCGCTCCAGGTCCGGTAGCGCGTCGGGGTCGGCGAGCAGGCCGAAGCCGATCGTGCCCTTGTAGCTCAGGATCGCGATCGCCAGGGCGTGGCGGCGGGCGAGGAAGCCCACCGGGTGGATCTCGGTCAGCTCGCGGCCGCGCAGGTAGAACGGCGTCTGCGGGCCGGGGAGGTTGGTCACCAGCAGGTTGAAGAGGCGAGTGGAGAAATTCACAGCAGCTGTCGGCCCGAGCAGCAACGGCGGCGCGAAGTCCCGGAACCAGTCGTTCAGGCCCCAGATCGCTTCCGCGCCGAAAGGCTGCTTGGAGGCCTTCAACCCGTCCATCGCCACGGTGATCGCCCGCAGACGCGCGACCGGATCATCGAGGCCCACCGGCAGCGGACCGCGCAGCGCCGTCAGCCGGTTCCCGAGCTCTCCGTGCTCGTCCTCCATCCGCACCGAGACCGGCACCAGCGCCTTCAGCTCCGGCTCGTCCAAGGAGACCTCGTGCTCGCCCAGCCACCTGCGCATCGCTCCCGTAACAACGGCAAGGGTGACGTCGTTGACAGTGCCGCCCAGCTCGTTCTTGACCCGCTTGAAGTCCTCCAGGTCGAAGGTCGCCCACTCGAAGCAACGGCGCGGGCCGATCGGCGTGTTGAAGGGGACCTTGGGAGCGGGCCGCATCAGGTTCGCGGTCACCTCCCAGAGGCCGGCGATGCCGTTGCCGGCGCGGCGCCGGGCCCGGCGGGGGTCCCGCCAGGCGCGCAGCAGCCAATCCCGCACCCTCAGCAGCGAAGTTCCCATCCCGGCGACGACGCGGCCCACCAGCCCCAGGGTCGAGGGAGTGCGGCGGGGATACCAGGGCTCCTCCGCGGCAATCGGCTCGCGGTGCGGCTCGCGGTCGAAGAGCAGCATGCCGATATCGACCGCGCTGAGCCCGTCGGCCATCGCGTGGTGGGTCTTGTAGACGACAGCGAAGCGATCGTCGCCGAAGCCGTCGACGACAGTCAGCTCCCAGAGCGGCTTGGCGCGGTCCAGAGCGGCGCCAGCAGTCTGCCGACCAACTCGCGGAACTCGGCGTCGGAGCCGGGCGGCGGCAGCATCTGGCGGCCGACATGGTCCTCGACCGCGAACCGCTCGTGGTCGACCCAGTACGGGGTACCGAGGCTGAGCGGCGGGTAGAGCAGTCGCTGCCGTAGCCGCGGCAACAGGTGAACCCGGCTACGGACCTGGGCGACGAATTCCTCCTCTGAAGGCGCCTCGCCGGCGAAGGTAAGAATCGCACCCACTGCCATGTGCGCGCCGCCCTTCTCGTTGCTGAGAAACGATGCGTCGAACGACGTCAGGCGATCCATATGGCTCTGCCCCAAGGGTCCCTCCCTTCCTGCAGGTGAAAGTACCCTGCCGCGGCCGGGGGGAAGGTTAAGCCACTGCTGAGAGCGCGCCGCCGGTGCCCTCGTCCGCGTCGTCGGCGTCCGCGGCTTCGCGCGGAAGGCGGCGCGAGACCACCTTGGTGACGCCGTCCCCGCCCATGCTGACGCCGTAGAGGACGTCAGCGGCGTCCATCGTCCGTTTCTGGTGGGTGACGATGACGAACTGGGCGCGGTCGGAGAAGCGCCGGATCAGCTGCAGGAAGCGGTCGATGTTGGCGTCGTCGAGGGCGGCCTCGACCTCGTCGAGGATGTAGAAGGGGCACGGCCGCGCGAGGAAGACGGCGAAGACGAAGGCCAGCGCGACCAGCGACTTCTCGCCGCCCGAGAGCAGCTGCAGCTTGCGCATCGACTTGCCGGCCGGGGTGACCTCGATCTCGACCCCGAGCTCTTCGCGCTCCTCTTCCTCCTCCTCGGGCTCGGGCTCGGCGTCGGTGGGCGCCTCCTGCTCGCCGGCGGGGCGCTCCTCGTCGCGGACCGGCCGCAGGGCGACCCGGCGCAACCGGCCGCGCCCCCCCGGGAAGAGGTGCTCGACCATCTCTTCGAAGTTCTTCGCCGTCGCCTCGAAGGTCTGCTCGAAGGCGCGCTCGATCTCCTCGTCGATGTCGCGGATCAGCGACTCCAGCTCCCGCATCGAGCGCTCGATGTCCTCGCGCTGGGTCTGCAGCGCCTCGACGTGCTCGCGGGCTTCGTCGTACTCCTGCTCGACCAGCGGGTTGACCGGCCCGATCTGCGCCCGGCGCCGCTCCAGCCGCTCCAGCCGGCGGTCGATCTCGGCCCGCGCCTCGTCGCTCAACGCCTCGGTCCCGGGCGGGATCTCCTCCCCCAGCTTCCCGGCGATCGCGGCCAGCTCGCGCTCGGCCTCGGCCCGGCGGTCGCCGAGGTGGGCAGCCTCGACCTCGGCCCGGGTCAGCTCGTCGGAGGTCTCCTTCATCTGCGTCTGCAGCTCGAACTCCTGCTGCGAGCAGGCGCGCAGCTCTTCGGCGATCTCGTCGCCGTCGTCCTGGCCACCGACGACCTTGCGCTCGATCCGCTCGACCCGCTCGCGGATAGCCGCCCCGGCGGCCTCCGCCGCGGCGCGGGCGCCGCGAACGGCGTCGAGCAGGTCCTCGCCGGCGGCGACCCGGGCGCGGAGCGCCTCGCGGTGGCGCTCGCCGAGCAGGCCCTCGGCGCGGCGCGCGTGGCGCGAGGCGCGCTCGGCCCCGGCCTGGACGTGGCCGAGGGCGGCCTCGCGGGCCGACTCGGCGGCCTCGGCGGAGCGCGCGACGTCCAGGCCCTCGCTCGCGGTCCGCAGCCCGGCCTCGATCTCGCCCAGCTCCTCTTCCAGCTTCTGCGCCCGCTCGCCCGGCTTCGCGCCGTCGCCGACGTCGAGCGTCAGCGGCCCGAGTTCGGTCCGCAACCGCTCCAGGCCCGCCTCCAGCTCGGCCTCGCGGCCGGAGAGACTGTTGACGCGGACCGCGACCCGCTCCTGCTCGGCGCGCAGCTTCGTCAGCAGGCCCCAGGCCCGGGTCCGCTCGCGATCGCGGGCGGCGAAGCGCTCCTCGGCCGCCGCGCGCCGTTTCGAGACCTCGGCCAGGCTCTGCTCGAGCTTCTCGCGCACGCCGCGCGCCTTCGCCGCGGCCTTTTCGGCCGCGGCCGCACGGTCGGCGCCGAAGCGCAGCTCCTCGGAGACGAGCTGAGCCCGCAGCCCCAGCTCCTCGCGCTCGATCCGGGCCCCCAGCTCAGCCGCCTGCGCCTGGCGCTTCAGCGGTCGCAGCCGCGCTCGCGCCTCGCGCTCGACGTCCAGCGCCCGGTCGAGGTTGTCGCGCGCCGAGCGCAGCTTCAGCTCGGCCCGCCGCCGGCGTTTTCGGTGCTTGCCAAGCCCAGCAGCCTCCTCGACCAGCAGCCGCCGCTCGCGCGGCTTGGAGTGGACGATCGTCTCGACCCGGCCCTGGCTGATCACCGAGTGCATCTCGCGGCCGAGGTTGGTGTCGGAGAGGACGTCGGTGACGTCGGCGAGCCGGCAGCGGGCGCCGTTCATCCGGTAGCCGCTGTCGCCGGAGCGGTCGAGGCGGCGCTCGATCGCGATCTCGGAGAACTCGGTCGCGGCACGGCCCTCGGAGTTGTCGATCGTCACCTCGACCTCGGCGGCGCGGCGCTGGCCGACGTTCTTGCCACCGGCGGAGATCACGTCCTGCATCGAGGCGCCGCGGATCGCCCCCGGGCTCTGCTCGCCGAGCGCCCAGAGGACGGCGTCGGTGATGTTGCTCTTGCCCGAGCCGTTGGGGCCGACGATGACGCTGACGCCGGGCGAGAACTCCAGCGTCGTCCGCTCGGGGAAGGACTTGAAGCCCTTCATCGAGATCGACTTCAGATACACGCGCGCGCTCCTCGCATCCCCTCGAGGTTCCCGGTCGAATCGGACGCGACCGCCGCTGGATTAGTCCCCAAGATGCGCCAATGCCTCCTCGGCGGCGATCTGCTCGGCCGCCTTCTTGCTCCGCCCTTTCCCCGTCCCGACCCGCTCGGAGTCGACGATCGCGGCCACCTCGAAGGTTCGCCGGTGCGGGGGTCCCGTCGCCGCGGTCACCTCGTAGGTTACGCGCGCCCCGCGCTGGGCCAGGAGCTCCTGGAGAGCGGACTTGAAATCGATCCGCGTCTCGGCGGCGAGCTCGATCCGCGGCGCGAACGCCTCGGCCACGGCGGCGGCGGTGCGCTCGAAGCCGAAGGCGACGTAGCAGGCGCCGATCAACGCCTCGGTCGCCTCCGGCAGCGGGCGGCCGCCGTCGAGGAGCACCGCGGCCGGGATCGCCGTCACCAGGCCCTCGGGCTCGTTCGCCCGCAGCATCTCGGGCACGCCGAGCTCGATCCCGACCGCTGCGCAGGAGACGCCGCTGACCGCCTGGTTGTGGACCTTCGTCAGCCCGCCGGCGGCGAGCTTCTCGTAGCTCTCGAAGGTCCGGGTGGCGACGGCGAGGCCGAGGACGCTGTCGCCGAGGAAGGCGAGGCGCTCGAAGGAGTCGACCCGGCGCTCGGTCCAGGAGGAGTGGGTCAGCGCCTGGCGCCGCAGATCCTCCGGCAGCTCGCCGATCAGCGCTGCCAGCGCCGCGACGGGAGAATCCGGCTCCGGCGCCACCGGTTCAGGCGGGCGCGTGCTCGAGCACGAAGCCGACCGCGTCGCCGACCGTCTTGATGTGGGTCGCCTGCTCCTCGGAGACGGTGACGCCGTAGTTGTCCTCGAGCTCCATCACCAGCTCGTAGAGGTCGAGCGAGTCGGCGTCGAGGTCCTCCTTGAAGCGGGTCCCCTCGTCGATCCGGTCGATCTCGACTTCGAGCTCCTCGGCGAGGTGCTCGCGGACCAGGGTCAGGACTTGGTCGCGGGTCATTGCCGGACTCTGTTTATCACGGAGTTGTCACGGAGCTGTCGCGCCGGCTCATGCGTCGCCGCCGGCGGCGAGCGCGGCGCGGCCGGCACCGCCCTCCGCCAGGAGCGCCGCCGTGCGGCCGACCGCGTCGACCTCGGCGCAGCGGGCGGCGAGGCGGACGGCGTTGGCGATCCCCTCGGCGCCGGAGCTGCCGTGGCCGACGACGGCGATCCCCCGCAGGCCGAGCAGGATGGCGCCGCCGGTGGTGTCGGGGTGCAACTCGCGGCGCAGCCCGCTCAGCGCCGGTTTCAGCAGCAGGCCGCCGGCCGCGGCCATCGGGTTGGAGCGGGCGGCGTCGCCGACCGCGGCGGCCACCGTCTTCGCGGTGCCCTCGAGCAGCTTCAGCGAGACGTTGCCGGTGAAGCCGTCGGTGACGACCACGTCGGTCTTGGCCGCCGGGAGGTCGCGCCCCTCGACGTTGCCGGCGAAGCGGATCCCGCTCGCCCCGCTGAGCAGCCGGTGCGCCTCGACCACCTCCTCGCGTCCCTTGCCCGACTCCTCGCCGACGGTGAGCAGGCCGACCGTCGGGTCTTCGACCTCGAGCACCGCGTCGGCGAAGGCGGCGCCGAGGAAGGCGAACTGGACCAGGTGCTGGGCGCGGACCTCGACGTTGGCGCCGACGTCGAGGAAGAGGACCAGTTTGCCGGGGACCGGCAGCCGGACCGCGAGCGCCGGGCGCTGCACGCCCTTCAGCCGCCGCAGGCCGAAGGTGGCGGCGGCCATGGTCGCCCCGGTCGAGCCGCAGCTGACCAGGGCGTCCGCGCCGCCCTCGGCGACCTCGCGAGCGGCGCGGACCACCGAGGCTTCCTTCTTGGCGCGCACCGCCGGCACTGGCTCCTCGTCGTTGCCGATCTGCTCCGCGGTGTCGACGACCTCGACCCCCTGGACGCCGTCGAGCCCGAGCGCCCGGCGCGGCCCGAAGACGCGGACCCCGATGCCGTCGGCGGCGGCGAGACGGGCGCCGCCCGCGAGCACATCGAATCCCTGCTCAGCCCCGTAGCCGTCGAGGGCCACGGTCACCGCGCGGTCCTGCGCCACGGGCTACTCGTGGGTGTGGGGCGCCGAGGGGTCGGCGATCCGCTGGGCGACGACCTCGCGCCCGGCGTAGGTCCCGCAGGTCGGGCAGACCCGATGCGGCAGTCGCGGGCTGTGGCAGCGCGGGCAGCTGTTCAAATTCGGCTTGCCGGCCTTGTGCTGGGCGCGACGCTTGTCGCGGCGAGCGCTGGAGGTTCTCTTCTTCGGGACGGCCATCGGTCGCGGGATGGTAGCGGGTTGCAGGTACTTCAGTAGACGGCTCGCACCACCGCGAGGTCGTCCGCCTCCCAGGTCACCTCTCCCCCGCACCACTCGGCCAGGTCGGCCGCGGTCTCGGGGAAGTCGTGCTCGGGGTCGATCGGGGTGACCTCGACGCCGGCCTTGACCACGTCGCCGATCACGAAGGCGCGAGCCTGCTCGCGAACCTGGCGGAAGAGGTTCCGCTTCGCCTCGGCGCGGAGGTGGTGGATCGAGAGGACGCCGATGACGAGGTCCCAGGGGCCGTCGGGCAGCGGGTCCTCGATCCGCGCCAGTTGCACGTCGTCGTAGTTCTCCCGGGCGCGGAAGACCATGTCGGCGCTCGAGTCGAGGCCGATCACCCAGCTGTCGGGGTAGGCCTCGATCAGCCGCCGGGTCGTCTCCCCCGTCCCCATCCCCAGCTCCAGGACGCGCTCGGGCGGGGACGGGATCGCGGCGATCGCCTGTTCCTGCAGCTCGTCGTAGCGCGGGATCTCGGAGCGGATCAGCTCCAGATAGGTGTCCGGTTTCCAGTGGAATTGGCTCATCTCGTAACCTCGACGGGAGCATGTCACAGGCGCCGCAGACGATCATCGACCTCTCCCGCCTCTCGCTCGCCCACGGCGAGGGCAAGCGGCTGGAAGTCCCGGTCGCCCTGGAGCCCTTCGAGCTGGCCGGCCAGACCTACAAGCCCGAGCCCTGGTCCCCGACCGTGCGGCTCGAGGTCTCGCGCCCCAGCAACGGCTTCGCCTTCCGGCTGAGCTTCCCGGTCCACCTCGAGGGACCGTGCATGCGCTGCCTCGAGCCGGCTGCCCTCGACTTCGAGGTCGAGGCACGGGAGATCGACCAGGCCGGGACCGACGATCCCGAACTGCGCAGCCCCTACGTCGCCGACGACGAGCTCGACATCGGCCGCTGGGCGCACGACGCCACCATCCTCGCCCTCCCCACCCGCATCCTCTGCCGCCTCGACTGCGCCGGCCTCTGCCCCGTCTGCGGCGAGTCCCTCAACGAGAACCCCCACGAACACGACGCCCCCACGGACCCCAGGTGGTCAGGCCTGAAAGACCTGAAGCTCGAGTAGCCATGTCGACTTTGTCTCGCATAGGGAGACAAAGTCGACACGTCCCCCAACAGAGCCATGCCGCAACGGCTCGCGGGCGGGGCTGTGTGCCCCTCTCACGAAGGCTCGAGAAGTCACGCTTGTGCCCAGAAGTTCGCCCAGCTGCGCGACGGTCTTCGTGAGAGGGGCACACATCCCCGCCCCCACAGCCCTCTTAGCTAGGGCTGCTGGTCCAGCTCGGGCTGCGGCTGTTCCTCCTCGCGGCCGGCGAGCCGGTCGCGGCCGCGCTGGACGGCGGCGAGGAACTTCTGCAGGTTCACTTCGAGGGTGTTGAGGATCTCGTCGGCGTAGTCCTCGGCGCCGAGGCGGATTTCACGCTCGCGGGTGCGAGCGTCCTCGACGATCTCGTCGGCGGCGCGCTCGGCCTGCTTGGTGACCTCCTCGTCGGAGATCAGGCGGGCCTGCTGCTCGCGCGCCTCGCGGACGATGCGCTCGGCCTCGCGTTTGGCCTCGGCCAGCATCTCCTGGCGCTCCTTGACGATCCAACGCGCCTGCTTGATCTCCTCCGGGATCGTCGCGCGCATCTGATCGAGGAGGTCGTATATCTCCTCGCGATCGACGCGCACCTGATCCGTCAACGGGACCGGGCGGGCGTTGTGAACTACGTCATCGAGCTTGTCTATGAGGACCAGTACGTCCATAAGAGGTTCGTAAGCCTACGTGTATGCGGGGATTTTGGTGAGTAAGAGGTTCAACGAGCCATTTTTTGCAAGGCGGCGCCCATCGCGGACGCACTGGTGCCGCACAGCCTACCTGTCGGCCAGGCGTTCTTTCAGCGCCGCGGCAACAGGGCCGGGAACGAGGTCGGAAACGTCGCCCCCGAAGGTCGCCATCTCCTTCACGCCGGTCGACGAGAGGAAGCTGTAGTGGGGCGAGGCGATCACGTAGATGCTCTCGATCCCCGGGTCGAGCTTGCGGTTCAGCTGCGCCATCTCGAACTCGTACTCGAAGTCGGAGATCGCGCGCAGGCCCTTGACGATCGCCTTGGCGTCGTTGTCGCGGGCGAACTCGACCAGCAGGTTGGCGAAGATCTGGACCTCGACGTTCGGCAGCTCGGCGGTCGCCTCCTCGATGAACGCCTTGCGCTCCTCGGCGGTGAAGAGCGTTTTCGCCTTGCGGACAGGATTGTTGACGACGCCGACGACGACCCGGTCGAAGACGTTGGAGGTACGGGTGATGATGTCGATGTGGCCGTTGGTCACCGGGTCATAGCTGCCCGGGCAGACGACCGTGCCGTTCTTCTCGCTCACTCGCCCGCCTCCCTGTAGATGGAGACGTCGGCGGCGCCGTAGCGGCGCTGCCGCAGCGGCTCGAGGGAATCGATCGCCAGCGGGCGGCGGGCGGCGCTCTCGATCACAGCGCGTCCCTCCTCGGCGAGGAGGCCGGGAAGGTGGATGTTGAGGTCCTGGGCCACGCGGTCGGCGAGTCTATAAGGGGCATCGACGAAGACGAGGTCGAATTTCCCCGTTGCGGGCTCGGCTGAAACCTGCGCCAGCCAGCGGCCGACGTCGGCGCGGACCAGCTCGGCGCGACCGGCGAGCCCGAGGCGTTGGACGTTGCCGAGCGCCGGGCGGGTGTCGCGGTCGACGAAGACGGCGGCCCCGGCGCCACGCGAGAGCGCCTCGATCGCCAGCGCCCCGGTGCCGCAGTAGAGGTCGAGGACCCGAGCGCCCTCGACCCGCTCCCCGAGGGCGGAGAAGATCGCCTCCCGAACGCGGTCGGAGGTCGGCCGCACCTTCCAGCCGCGCGGCGCGACCAGACGCTGCCCCTTGAGCTCGCCGGCGATGACTCTCACGCGCCAAACCTATTCGGCGTTCGTCCTTTGTTCGCCGCACGCAGAACAAAGGACGAACGCCGCTAGAGCGGGATCGGGTCAGCGGCGCCGGTGCCGAAGCGGCGGTGGGCGGCGTCGAGCAGCGAGCCGAGGGCGGGATCGGCGAGGGAGCCGTGGCGGCGCAGCAACACCAGCACCTCCTCGCGCGCGGCGAGCAGCGTCGCGTTGTCGTCGGGGAGCTTGGCGACGGCGAACCGCGGCAGGCCGCTCTGGCGGGTGCCGAGGATCTCGCCCTCGCCGCGGAGGCTGAGGTCCACCTCGGCGAGCCGGAAGCCGTCGCCGGTCTCGACCACCGATTGCAACCGCTTCCGCGCCAGCTCGCCCGCCTCTTCGGTGAAGAGCAAGCACTGGCTCGGGTGCTCGCCGCGGCCGACCCGGCCGCGCAGCTGGTGGAGCTGGGAGACGCCGAAGCGCTCGGCCCCCTCGATGATCATCACCGTCGCGTTGCCGACGTCGATCCCGACCTCGATCACCGTCGTCGAGACCAGCACGTCGGTCTCGTGGGCGGCGAAGGCGCGCATCGCCTCGGCCTTCTCGGCCGAGTGCATCTGCCCGTGCAGGAGGCCGACGCGGAACTCGCGCAGCTCGCCGGCGCGCAGGCGCTCGGCCTCGACCTCGGCCGCCTTCCCCGGCTGTTTCTCGGACTCGGTCACCAGCGGGCAGACGACGAACGCCTGGCGCCCCTCGCGCAGACGCCGTCGCAGGAACTCGAAGGCTTCGCCCCGCTGCCCGTCGGCGACGAGGCGCGTGTCGACCGGCTGGCGGCCGGCGGGCAGCTCGTGCAGGGCGGTGGTGTCGAGGTCGCCGTAGGCGGTCAGCGAGAGCGTGCGCGGGATCGGCGTCGCGGTCATGTGGAGGACGTGCGGCGCCATCCCCTCCACCCCCTTCTCGTCCAGCGCCCGCCGCTGGGAGACGCCGAAGCGGTGCTGCTCGTCGACGACGACGAGGCCGAGCCGGGCGAAGCGGACGGTGGGCTCGATCAGCGCGTGGGTCCCGACCAGGAGGCCGAGCTCGCCGCTCGCGAGACGATCGAGCGCCTCTCGCCGGCGCGGCGCCGGCGTCGACCCGGTCAGCAGCGCGAACGGGGTCGCCTCTTCGGCGAGCAGGCGGCCGAGGGTGATCGCGTGCTGCTCGGCCAGCGTCTCCGTGGGCGCCATCAATGCCGCCTGGTAGCCGGCTTCCAGCGCCCGCAGCATCGAGTAGACGGCGACGACCGTCTTGCCGGACCCGACCTCGCCCATCAGCAGCCGCTGCATCGGCTCGCCGGAGTCGAGGTCCCCCTCGATCTCGTCGAAGGCCGCGAGCTGGTCGCCGGTCGGCTCGAAGGGCAGCGAGTCGAGCCAGCGGGCGACGAGGTCTCCCGGCTTTCCGAACCGGGGAGCGGGACGGGCGGTGCGATGGGTGCGCTTGCGGGTCGCCAGCAGCGCCTGGTGGAGGAACAGCTCTTCGAAGCCCAGGCGCTCGCGGGCTTCCTCGACGTCCTCGACCGAGGCCGGCAGCTGCACCGCTCGCAGCGCATCGCCCACGCCCGCCAGCCGCCGCCGCGCCCGCATCTCCGCCGGCAGACCCTCGATCGCGTTCGGCGCCCACCCCACGGCCTGCTCGATCCAGGCGCGGATCTGCTGGGCCCGCAGGTTCTCGGTGGCCCGGTGAACGGGCGCCATCTCCGCCCCGCTCGCCGGGGCCTCCGGATCGGCGTCGGCCATCTCCCATTCACGGACGGCGAAGCCTTTGCCGGAGAACTTGCCCGTCATCAGGAGCGAGGTGCCGGGAATCAGCTTCGATGCAACCCAGGGCTGGTTGAACCAGGTGGCTCTCACGTGGCCGGTGTCGTCGCCGACTTTGACGCTGACCATGCGGAGGCGACCGCGGCGAAACGGACGGGGTTGGGAGCCCTGGACCTCGACCAGGACGGTCGCGGTCTCGCCGGGCTCCAGCGATCCCAGCTCCCTGATCCTCATGTCGCGGTGGCGCCTGGGGATGTGGAAGAGGAGGTCGCCGACGGTGCGGAGGCCGGCCTCGGCGGCCGCTTCGGCGGTTTTCGGGCCGACCCCGGCGAGGGCGCCGAGGCCCTGCTCGAGGACGGAGGGGCGGGGCCAGTGGACGGGGGCATTCAGCAGCTCGCCGCGCCCCAGCTCCCGCTCGCCGGCGAAGGACCGCACTACTGGGCGGCCAGCAGCCACCACCAGCTCGGCTGTCCCCCTTCGTGGGTCTCGACCTCGACCCCGTCGGGCATGTGGGTGTCGAGCTCGGCGAGCGGGATCGGCGCCCCCTCGCCGGCGATCAGGGTGACGATCTCGGCGCCGGCAGCGAGGTGCTCCAGGGTCTTGGTGAGGGTCGAGCCCGCCCCGCCCCAGGCGACGATCCCGCCCTCGGCGAAGCCGACCGCGTCTCCCTTCTTGAAGCGGCCCTGGGCGTCGTCGCGAGCCGCCGGGGCAACGCCGCCGGTGGCGAGCCCGTCGAGGGCCTCCTCCAGCCGCTCGGCGTTCTCGTCCATCGGCGCCTCGGAATCGAGCTCGACCAGCGCCAGCAGGCTCGCCTGCTGCGAGGTCGCCGGCACCACCCGCGCCGGCTTCTCGGAGAGCTCGCAGGCGCGCTCGGCGGCCATGATCACGTTCGAGGAGCTGGGCAGGACGAGGATCTCCTCGGAGGCGACGCTGTGGATCCCGGCGAGCAGCTCGTAGGTGGAGGGGTTGAGCGTCTCGCCGCCGGGGACGACGTGGGCGCCGAGCTCGCCGAAGAGGCGCTGCAGGCCGTCGCCGGCGGCGACCGCGACGACGCCGGTGCGGCCGCTGAGGCGCGCGTCGCGCTCCGCCATCTGCTCGCGCATGTCGGCGACGTCGAGGTTGGTCACCTCCCCGACGCCGTCGAAGACCGCGACCGCGGACTCGGGCTCGTCGGTGTGGACGTGGACCTTGAGGGTGGCGTCGTCGCCGACGACGAGGACCGAGTCGCCGAGCCCCTCCAGGCGGGGCAGGTACTCGCGGTTGCCGAGACCGTGGCCGGAGACGATGAAGTTGGTGCAGTAGCGGTAGCGGCTGTCCTCGTGGTGGGGCAGGCTGCGCCGCGGCGGCTCGTGGTGCTGGACCTGCGGCACCTCCGCCCCGTCGCCGCGGAGTCCGGCGACGACGCCGGCGAGGATCAGGACGAGGCCGTGGCCGCCGGCGTCGACGACGCCGGACTCGCGCAGCACCTCGAGCTGCTCGGGGGTGCGGGCGACGGCGCGCTCGCCGTCGGCGATCGCGCGCTCCAGGACTTCGGCGAGAACCGCGTCCTG
Organism: Solirubrobacterales bacterium; assembly: GCA_036376215.1. GTDB lineage: Bacteria > Actinomycetota > Thermoleophilia > Solirubrobacterales > 70-9 > VAYN01. Next base: position 7,268 of record DASVAT010000033.1, on the reverse strand, counting down.
CTCGGTTTCGGAGACGTCGCGGCCGAGCCGCTGCTTCTCCTGGTCGAGGTGGGCGAGCTGGCGGGAGAGCGAGTGGGCCATCTCGCGGAAGACGGTCAGCATCGTCCCCTCGGCGGGGTCGCGGACCGAGTCGTAGGCGGCGTCGGCGGCGCGGGCGAAGGCGGCGGCGACCAGGGTCGGGTCGATCAGCTCGCCGGGGCGACTGGCCAGCTCCTCGGCGGCGCCGCGGACGATCTGGCTGAGGATCACGCCGGAGTTGCCGCGCGCGCCCATCAGCGCCGCCCGCGCCAGCGCCTGGACCAGCTCGGTGCGGCCGACCTCGTCGACTTCCTGGCCGTCGAGGCGGTCTAGCTCTTCCATCACCGCCCGCATCGTCATCGCCATGTTGTCGCCGGTGTCGCCGTCGGCAACCGGGAAGACGTTGAGGTCGTTGACCTCCTGGCGGCGCGCCTCCAACGAGGCATAAGCAGAGCTGACGACCCGACGGAAGCGGGCGATCTGGGGTTCGGGCATCTACCGAGAATCTAGCCCCCGGCTGCGACGTGAGCATTTGCACACCGATCCGCTGAGGGCATTGGTACGGTGCGCAGCCCAATGAGACGTTTCGCCAGTTGGACCACCAGTCACCGCGCGCTCGTAATCGTCGGCTGGATCGTCGCCGTATTCGGGTTCGGCATGATCGCCGCCTCCGCGGGGTCGAACTTCACCGAAGAATTCAGCCTGCCGAGCTCCGATTCCAAGGACGCGCTCGATCTGCTCGAAGACCGCTTCCCGGCGCAGGCGGGCGACACGGTCCAGATCGTCTACAAGGCCGAATCCGGGGTCGAGTCGCCGGCGGTGAAGCGCACGATGGAGGCGGTCTTCGCCAAGGCCGAAGCGCTGCCGCACGTCAGCGAAGTCGCCAGCCCCTACGAAGGCGGCGGCGCCGCCGCGGTCAGCGACGACGGCAAGATCGCCTACGCGACCGCCCAGTTCAACGTCACCACCGACAAGCTGAACGACGGCGAAGTCAAAGAGATCATGGTCACCGCGCGCGATGCGGGCGGTGACGGGCTGCAGGTCGAGGTCGGCGGTTCCCCCGCCGAGGAAGTCCGGGGCGAAGAAGAAGAAAGCTTCTCCGAGGGAATCGGGGTCCTCGCCGCGATCGTCGTCCTGCTGATCAGCTTCGGCTCCGTCGTGGCGATGGGGCTGCCGATCCTGACCGCGCTGTTCGCGTTGGGGGTCGGTGTCAGCGTGATCACCCTCTTCACCCACGTCTTCGACACGGCCGAATTCGCGCCCCAGCTCGCCTTCATGATCGGGCTCGGCGTCGGGGTCGACTACGCCCTCTTCATCCTCACCCGGTTCCGCAACGGGCTCGACGAGGGAATGGACAAGCGCGAGGCGGCGATAGCGGCGGTCGACACGGCCGGCCGCGCGGTGCTCTTCGCCGGGATCACGGTGATGATCTCGCTGATGGGGATGCTGCTGCTCGGGCTGCCCTTCCTCTACGGGGTGGCGACGGCGGCGGCGATCGCGGTGCTGTTCACGATGATCGCTGCGCTGACCCTGCTGCCGGCGCTGCTCGCGATCGCCGGCGACTGGGTCAACCGGCTGCGCATCCCCTTCCTCGGCAGCGGCGCCCGCAGCATCGACGAGAACGGCTGGTGGTTCCGCTGGAGCCGCCGCATCCAGCGGCGGCCGTGGATCGCGGCGCTGGTCTCCGGTGGACTGCTGATCGCGCTCTGCGTCCCAACCCTCTCGCTGCGGCTCGGGACCAACGACGCCGGCACCGACCCGGCCGGGACGACCACGCGCGAAGCCTACGATCTGCTCGCCGAAGGCTTCGGGCCCGGCTTCAACGGCCCCTTCGTCCTCGCCGCGGAACTGCCCGAAAAGGGCAACGACCAGCCGCTGCAGGAGCTGCGCACCCAGCTGAAGGACGAAGAAGGCGTCGAGGCGGTGACCGACGTCACCCTCAACCCGAACGAAACTGTTGGCGTCTTCCAGATGTATCCGACCACCTCGCCGCAGAGCGAGGCGACGACCGAACTGCTCGACCGCGTCCGCGACGACGTGATCCCGCCGGTGGAGGAAGCCACCGGCTCGCAGATCCACGTCGGCGGCATCAATGCGATCTTCGAGGACTTCGGCAATGCGATCGCCGGCAAGCTGCCGCTCTTCATCGGCGTCGTCGTCCTGCTCTCGGCACTGCTGCTGATGATCGTCTTCCGCTCGATCTGGGTGCCGCTGAAGGCGGTGCTGATGAACCTGCTCTCGATCGGGGCCGCCTTCGGGCTGATCGTCGCCGTCTTCCAGTGGGGCTGGGGCGCGAGCCTAATCGGCGTCGACGCCACCGGACCGATCATCTCGTTCTTCCCGATCTTCCTCTTCTCGATCATCTTCGGCCTCTCTATGGATTACGAGGTCTTCCTGATGTCGCGGATCCACGAGGAGTGGGAGCACAGCAAGGACGCGACCGAATCGGTCACCCGTGGCCTCGCCCTGACCGGGCGCGTGATCACCGCCGCAGCGGCGATCATGGTCACCGTCTTCGCCGCCTTCATGATCGGCGAAGACCGGATCATCAAACTCTTCGGCCTCGGGCTCGCCTCGGCGGTCTTCATCGACGCGGTCATCATCCGCTCGGTCCTGGTTCCGGCGGTGATGCAGCTGCTCGGCGCCCGCGCCTGGTGGTTCCCCGGCTGGCTCGACCGCATCCTCCCGCGGCTGCACGTGGAGCCGGCCGAGGGCGACCCCTCGCCGACCGGCGAGTTCGCGGCAGTCGGGGCCGGGGCCGACTCGGACCGCTAGGACCGCGCGGCGTCGAGTTCCCTGCGGACGTCCGCGGCCACGCGCCCGGGCTCGCCTTCGAGCTGCCGGTCCGTGAAGCGCAGCACCGTGTAGCCCCGCTGGCGCAGCTCCAGATCGCGCTCGCCGTCGGCGTAGAAGGCGGCCGAGCCGCGGTGGTAGGTCCAGGAGTCGGTTTCGACGATGAGGCGCTGAGGGCGCCAGAGGAAGTCGACTTCGAAGCGGCCGAGCCTGACGTTGACCTCGGGCTGCGGGAGGCGGTAGCGGCGGACGATGGCGAGGAAGAGGGCCTCGAGGTCAGAGCGGGTGCGGTCGCTCTCGATGCCCTCGAGGCGGTGGCCCGCGAGCTCGGCCTGGCGGATCGCTCTCCGCACGAGGTGTGACGGGAGATAGGAGGTGGCGCGGAGATCTTCGAGGGTGCGCGGGACGCTCGTAACGGGGATGTTGTGGCGGTGGGTGGTCAGGAGCCTTCCCCGTCGCCCTCCTCTAATTGGCAAGGAGGAGGGCGACGGGGAAGGCTCCGCGAGGGACGGGGTGCGGTGGAGGTGGATGCCGGGACGGCGGGCGCGGCCCGAGGTCGAAGGCGTGGAGACGTGGACCGGGCCGTCGAGGGGTTTGAGGAGCTCCCAGAGGACCGCGGCGGAGCCGTGGCTGAGGACGGCGCCGTCGCCGCAGGCGAGGACAGCGGCCATGAAGCGGCCGTGGAGGGAGAGGCCTCGGTGTCCCACGGCGTAGACGCCGCGGTGGATGCGGTGGATTGAGCCGCTTCTTGCTCGCTTCGCGACCGCGTAACGGGTTAGACCCGCCGCTTCGAGTTGGTCCAGCGCAATTGCGCCATGCTGTCGCGCTGCGATTTCGGCAACCCGACCATTGACGGTGTCGACTTTGTGGCCCATACGGGCACTAAGTCGCCAGGGGCTTCGGTGTCACCCCCTTACCCGGCTTCTTTCCCCTAGAGCGGCCTAGGCGGATGGGGCGCCTGATCGATTTGGTTCGTTTCCAGTGACCGAGAGTCACTTTGAAGCTCCTGCCCGCGAGCGGCACGTCGGCGCGGCCTGGGAAGTCGACCGTCAGGTCGCCGGTCCAGCGGTTCGCCGGTTTGGTGTTTCGATGGAAGATCGCGCGGCCGGCAAACGGCGGCGGCGGAGCAAGGGTCGCCGTCCGCAAGGAAGGACCGAAGCCGAATGCCCCCGACGGGAAGACGATCGACGATCAGTCCGCCGTGGCGTTCCTCGACGTCGGCTTCGAGGTAGACGCGCGCCTTGTCGTGGTTTTTGTTCGCCTGCAGGAAGCGCGACTCCCGCGACCAGGCGGAGCGGGCGACCAAGCGCGCGCCCTCGATGCCGTGCCCTCCTTGTTCGCCGATCATCGTCATCCCGCAGCCGGCGCGCTCGAAGAACGGATCAACGGTCGCCTTGGTGCGAGCCACCGTCGCACGGTGAAGCCTTCCTCGCCCTCGATCGATCGTCCCGACCCAGAATCCCGGTTCGAAGACGGCCGACCCGTTCTCCTCGCGGCGGGCGTGGATCCGTTCGGGCGGACCGCTCGGTTCGAAGTGAACGTCCACCCTTCCCACGGCGCCGAGATCGGCTTCGATCGCGGTGGGTTCCACCTTCGCCGGCGCCAGGTAGATCGCCGAGCCGCCCTTACCGCCGACGAAGATGACCAGCTCCCCGTGCTTGAAGTTCGGCTTCGAGATGGCGATCGCAAAGATCGAGTAGCCGTTGCTCCCCTTCAGCCGAAAGGCGCCGAAGGCACGCGTCTCCGCTTCGCCTTCGGCCAGCGCCGGCGCGACAGGAGCGGCGACGCAGGCCGCGATGGCGAGCAACGCGAGGACCCTTTTGGAGCTCATCGCTAACAGGACGTCGCGTGGGACGGGTCGCCGCTGACGTTGAAGCAGGCGTGGACGATGCTGGCGTGGACTCCAGGGCCTGCGAGACGCACGCCTGGGCGTCCGATGAAGTCGATCGAGAGGTCGCCCTTCCAGCCGGGGAGGAACGAGTCGCGCTTGCGAACGAGCGATGCGGAGCCGGCAAAAGGGAACGGCGGCCGCACCGAGGCGGTGCTCAGGTCGTCGGCGAAGCGGAAGGCGCCGGCGCCCGCCCACCCGGCGACGGCGCGGTAGATCGAGATTCCGGCGTGGCGCTCCCGGATCTCGGCTTCGTACTTGACCCGGCCGCGCGTCGGGTGGTTCTTGACGAAGTCGAAGGCGACTTTGCGCCCGTGGTCGAAGGAGACGCCGCTCAGGTGCGCGCCCGGCTCGCCAGCGCCGCGCGACTCGCCGTATCCGCCGCCGGCGCTGCAGAAGGAGGTCGCCGAGGGCAGGTGCGCCAGGGTCGTGCCGGCGCGGGTGAAGCCACCCTCGCCTCTGAATTCGAAGGTTCCTTCGTAGGCGGTGGGTTCGAACTCGAAGCTGTCCTTCGTGCACTTGACGTGGACCGTGCGCGTACGGCCGGAGGGGCGAATCGCCATATCGACCTTCCCGAACGGCCCGAAGTCGGCCTTGACGAAGTCGTCGGAGACGACAGCCGAGGTCGCGTACACGGCGTAGCCGGCCCCGCTGCCGCCCCTGCCGCCGCGAAATACGATCACGTGCGCGTCGCCGCGCCCGTCCGGCCGTTCGGAGAAGGCCGAGAAGCCGATCTCGTAGCCGTTCGTCCCCTGCAGGCCGAAACCAGCCGAGTGGAATTCGGGCAGCTCGCGGGCCGCGGCCGTCGGGGTCGCGACCCCGAACGCCAGCAGGCACGCGCATAGGATCAAACGGGCTCGCATTACTCGGCGATCCTATGGAAGGCGGCCGGACCGGGCCGGCGCGCCGAATCTGATTCGATAGCCGCCATGGCCGTCAGCGCCCAATACAGCGTCACGATCCGCGTCGAGCTCGACGCGCGCAAAGAGCCCCTGGGGCGGCTGACCGCGGCGATCGCCGAGGCGGGTGGGCAGCTTCAGGGGGTCGACCTGGTGCCTGGCGCCGGGCCGGAGGGCAAGCGGGTGCGTGAGTTCACGATCGACGCCACCGACCGGGAGCACTGGGAGCGGATCCTGCGGGCGATCGGCTCGACCCGCGGCGCCCGCGTCCTCGACTACGTCGACCGCACGATGCAAATGCACCGCGGCGGCAAGATCGACATGCGCAACAAGTACCCGGTGAAGACGCGCGACGACCTCTCGATGGCCTACACCCCAGGCGTCGCCCGCGTCTGCATGGACATCCACCACGACCGCAGCAAAGCCTTCGAGTACACGATCAAGAAGAACACCGTCGCGGTCGTCTCCGACGGCAGCGCCGTGCTCGGCCTCGGCAACATCGGCCCCGAGGCGGCGATGCCGGTGATGGAGGGCAAGTGCATGCTCTTCAAAGAGTTCGCCGGGGTCGACGCCTTCCCGATCTGCCTCGACACCCAGGACGCCGACGAGATCGTCCGCGCGGTCGAGCTGATGGCCCCGACCTTCGGCGGCATCAACCTCGAGGACATCTCCGCCCCGCGCTGCTTCGAGATCGAGGACCGGCTCAAGGAGTCGATCGACATCCCCGTCTTCCACGACGACCAGCACGGGACCGCGGTGGTGACGATGGCGGCGCTGTTCAACGCCCTGAAGATCACCGGCAAACCGATCGAGCAGCTGCGGGTGCTAGTGGTAGGGCTCGGCGCCGCCGGGGTAGCGGTGACGAAGATGATGCTCGCCTCCGGTATCACCCAGATCGTCGGCTGCGACCGCCAGGGCGCGCTCTCGACCAGGCGCGCCGACTACGAGTCGGGCGAGATGAACGCGGCCAAGCGCTGGTACGCGGAGACGACCAACCCGGAGCTGATCCAGGGCCAGCCCGACGACGTAATCGAGGGCATGGACATCTTCGTCGGCCTCTCCGGCCCCGGGATCATCCAGCCCGAGTCGCTGGGCAAGATGAACGACGACGCGATCGTCTTCGCGATGGCCAACCCGACCCCCGAGGTGATGCCCGAGGAGGCCGCCCCCTACGTGCGGATCATGGCCACCGGCCGCTCCGACTACCCGAACCAGATCAACAACGTCCTCGCCTTCCCGGGGATCTTCCGCGGCGCGCTGGATGCCGGCGCGCCCCGGATCACCGAGGAGATGAAGCTCGCCGCCGCCAAAGGCATCGCGATGGCGGTCAGCGAGGAGGACCTCTCCGAGGACTACATCATCCCCAGCGTCTTCAACCGAGAAGTCGCCCCGAAGGTCGCCGAGGCGGTCGTCGAGGAGGCAAAGCGGGAGGGAATCGCCCGCTTCAACGAGGAGACCGGCACTTTCGCCACCGTGGAGACCTCCTGAGGCAGTGAAGGTCCTCGTCACTGGCGCCAGCGGCTTCATCGGATCGGCCCTCTGCGACACATTGCTGGTCCGGGGCGACACCGTCGTCGGCCTCAGCCGCGACCCCCAGCGGGCCCGCGGCACGAACCCCAGCGTCATCTGGCACCCCTGGCAGCCGACCCTGGAACGCCCGCCGGAAGCCG